>CBDUYM010000006.1:0-160112 GCA_965371465.1 uncultured Alphaproteobacteria bacterium | reverse complement strand
CGCAAATAAATTATAGCGTGCAAAAACACCCTTTTTTACCAATCGCAATACGCCCCCCCCCCCCCCGCACCTGTATCTGTCCGCATCGTCAACCCGCATATGGTGGCCAATACAGGCCGATCCGATGCGGTATTCGAGACATCAATGTCAGGGAAGATGAATTGCCTCTGTTCACCTGACTTGGCTACCTGACTTGCATTAACGAACAAGCGACTGTTTCCTTGAGTCGCTAGCACTGGCAAATCACATGACCAAGAATCTCAGCGGACTGAATAAGCCAAATTACTTTGTCGAACGCTAGTTCAGCAGCTGATAGTTGTCACCCCATTTTCTTGTATATTAAACGGATCGCAACTTGAGGACTGCAGGGCCTGGAACAGGTAAAGCTCATGTATCCAAGTTAGTGCGCAATATCTGAAGATGAGCCGCAAATGTCCGCTTTGGGTCAGAAGCGGACATCGGTTTTGTGAAAATATCCGGGCCGCAGTTGGCCACGTCCGGGCTCCATTTGACCGCTTTGAGCGATACTCAGCTCGCCCCAGGCCGCCTGTTTGCCAGGAACATCCAGACAGCAAGAGCCGCTGTAGCAATGCCGGCGATGAGCGACACTTGAAGCGAAACAGCCGCATCGCCAATCACAAAATCCCACCCGAAATAGAATCTCACAAAGTGAGTAACGGCAACGGCGCAAAAAACAAGAGAAGCAACAGTAAGAGCAATCTTCTGCATGACTAACCTCCACTGTCGGAACTGTGCCAATCCCAGCTGGCATCCTAGGGGTTTGACGTTGCCGTTTCCAGCTGGGACACAGCCGAAAAGCACCGAAGCGCGGGGAATTGAAGAAAGATTGGGCCAAGTTCGAGATCAGTGGTCACAGTGTCATTCCTGGGAACCTGAGCTTGCTCTGCCTGCAGCGAGGCAGAAAGAATGCAAACTGGAACTGGCCTAAATGGGGCCAGAGAATCTCGCCGTAAATTCGTCTTACACGGGATACTTTGTCTCTCTGACGGTCTGATTCAGACCTGACATACCTCCGGAAAACCGCACGTTCCTGCGTCTTTCAGGCACCTTCTCTACGCAATCTAAGAGAGTAAAGACTTGTTGGCGGAGAGGATGGGATTCGAACCCACGAAGGGCTTGCACCCTTATTCCCTTAGCAGGGGAACGCCTTCAGCCACTCGGCCACCTCTCCGGGATCGTGAATAGCGCGGATTTCTGCGGATCGTCAAGAAATCTTATCGGGGCCTGAGTGCCAGCTTGCGCCAGAACGTAGCAGGAACCGCCAGGTTCAACTCTGCAATAACTCTGCAGTCGTTCGAGCTTTGTTCTGTAATGCCGCCGGTGCTACGGTGCCGGCATCATGGACGCACCAACCCTTGAGAATATCGCCCGGCGCGCCCGTACCGTTTCGGTCTGGTGCGTCGCTGCCGGCTGCGGCCATCGATCGAGGATCCCGATCGCGGATCTCATCGCCTGGCTCGCCCCGGATCTTCCGTTCAAGGATCTGGCGGCCCATCTCTGGTGTTCCCATTGCGGTGAACATGACGCGACCTGCCAGCCGGACTGGCCGGATCCAGTGAGTGAGCGGCAAAGAGCCTGAAAAAAGTGTAAACTATGTGTTGACGCTCAAGGTGTAAACTGCTAGTTTACACCTATCGAAAGGGCGAAAGACATGATCAAGAGTTTCAAATCCAAAAGCCTCAAAGAGCTGCACGAAACCGGAAAGACGAGCCGCATCGATCATCGCCTGCACAAGCGCATCATTCGCCGCCTTGATGCGATGGAAGCTGCCGAAAGCATGAAGGCGCTCAATCTTCCGGGTTTTGACTTCCATCCCTTAAAGACCGACCCGGTACGCTACAGCATTCACGTCAACGGCCCATGGTGCATCACCTTTGAGTGGGATGCGCGCAATGCGAGCAGAGTTGATTTCGAGCAATACCACTAGAAACCGAAACGCCTGGGAAGGAGCCGGGCAAGCCACTAATCATTTATACTAATTTATAGGACCAACGCCCATGACTGCCCCTTACACTGATCCAGACCTTCCGGCTGGACCGCGCAACCGTCCACCCAGCCACCCCGGTTCGCTTCTGGGCGAACTGATTGAGAATGTAGATGGCACCGTTTCAGGTGTCGCCCGCGAGATCCATGTCAGCCGCCAGATGCTGCACCAGATCATCAAGGGTGCGCGCACTGTAACCCCTGAGATGGCGGTGCGTTTCACTGCCTACTTTGGCGGTGAGGCGAGCCTCTGGACCAATATGCAGGCCGCCCATGATCTCTGGCACGCGGAAAAGAAGATCGCCAAAGCCCGCCCGGCCATCGTGCCGCATGCGAAGAAACAGGCTGCCGGCTAGTCAGCTGGATCAGGGCCCGCTGCGTCTCTTCTATTGCGTAGCATTTGCAGATTGCCTTGCAGCCCAGGCAGATCAGGGCGAAGCGCTATCGCCAAGTTGAGTGACCTCTGCGCTTCGTCAAATCTCTTCAAGTTTGTCAGCACTACTCCAAGATTGCTATGTGCCTGTGCATAGTCTGGAATGAGTTCAAGAGCCTTTCGAAACTCACGTTCAGCGCCTTCAAGGTCTCCCAAGGCCTTTAGAAGGGCGCCGAGACCATTCCAAGCGCTTGCATTCCCTGGGTTCAGCTCGATTGAAGTTCTATACTCGGCCTCAGCTTCATCCATCTTCCCGTCCAACATAAGCTCGTTGGCTAGGTTCATGTGTGCGTTGGCATAGTCAGCATCGATCTGAATTGCCATGCGAAAAGCGACCATAGCTTCTTCACGTGACCCCAGCTCAGCATGGGCCACTCCCAGATTGTTGCGGGCGTACGCAGATTGAGAGTCAAGCCGCACCGCCTCCTGGATAGTGGCGAGCGCTGCTTCCCGCGCCCTCCTTCCGAGAAGTAGCACCCCTAGATTGGAATAGGCAGGAGCAAATTCTGGGTCAACTGCGATGGCCCGCTGGGCGTGCCACTCAGCCTGAGCTGACAAATCAACTCTGGTTAGAGTCGTGCTTAGACGCGAGTGCAATGCAGCTCTGATCCTCAGGTCGCTTGAAGGACGATCAATGCCAGCAATGGCGTACTGATACGCTTCGTTAAAGCGCTGTTCTTGCCAAGCAAAGTTGGCGAGGCTGAGGTAGTCTGCATCCGTTCTGTCGTCTTCCTTCTTTTCTTGTGCCGCATCGACAGCTTCGGGTGTTGCTTCAGCACCAATATTTGCGGTTTCTGCAGGGTCCTGTTTCAGCTGTTCCGCGTAGTAGGCCAAAGAGCGATCCACATCCGCTGAGGGAGCCTTTTTGTATGAGAATTCCGCTTTGAACCACTTGACTGTCAATTCTCCAATCCACTCAGGTCGCACGGCTGCGACAATCAGCGATGGCAAAAACATCAAGAGAAGGACGACTTTGGCGCTGTCATAGGAGGCTGGGTCCATAGCCAAGACAATGAGGCCAATGCCCGAAACAACACAAAGAGCTGCAGCGATCTTTTGAAACGGGGTCAATGTTCTCTCCGACGAGTTGCGCGGCGGCTTTATCTTAACACTACCGTAGCGATCAATTCGCGCGATATTTTTCTGCCGGCTAGTCGCTGATCGCTTCTTCCATCCGCTCAGCCGAATATGTCCGCATTCATGCTGGCAACCCTGAGGATCTGCAAATGGCTGCAGAAGTTCTTGCCGAACTTTATAACGACCTGGGCCATGCACTCGCCATCAGCGACAGGGCGGAGATTGGTGATTTCGATGTCGCGAGTTGGCCTGCGCTCGAAGAGCAGACACTTGAAGAGATCCGCGCCGAGATCGTAGCTGACTACGAAAAGAAGGCAGGATCCTGAAATATGCTGGAAGTCTGGATCGGCATGCCCACTACCCGTCCGTAAGCTCGAAGTGCCAGAGGTCGTCGAAGTTGTTGTCGTTGACCTGCCAGTCCTGGTCCCAGTCGCCGCCCCAGCGGAGCGTGATGCCCATCTGGAAGGCGACACCGAGGACAAGGCCGGCGAACAGGGTGGCGCGTTCGCGGTCAGCCCAGTCGATCGGATAGGCGGCGGTGTCGACGGCGTTCGAAGGCTCGGCATTATGGTTGCCATCGGGCCAGCCGAGCTGGCTTTTGCCGGTCCGGAGCATTTCGTTCTGGCGTTCTTCGTTTCGGTGGCCTTCGATGATGGTGCAGTCGCAGATCTCGATGACGCGGTTCATCACGGCCTGGATGTCTGCATGGCAGGTCGCGAGGCGGGCGCTGGATGTGGCGGAATAGCTGGGCATTTTTCAGACCTCCTGTTTTTGCGGGCAGTTTAGGGTGCACCAATTACCTGCACTTTAGCCCGGAATTAGCGGAATCCTGTATATTGTTCTTGTTTTGTTCTTATCCTAGTGTCAGGTCATGGAACGAAACATACCCACCCTTCTCGATCTTCGAAAACGCGCGGCGTCAGTGGCACTCAGCTGTCTGAAATGCGGCCACAAGGCAGTGATCAGTATCGATACCCTGATCGAACAACTCGGCCCACAGTTTGAATTCACAGGGCTTAAGGCCAAAAGCCGCTGCAGGAAATGCCGGGGTCAGGAAATCCACATCGCGCCGATTTGGCCCGACCCGCAAAAGGCTAGACAGGAAAAATTAAAGCGGGATTGAGGGAGCTAAATTTCACGGCTGAGATACATTCGCCAAAACGTGCTCTCATTTGCCCGCCAGTTTCTCCGTCGTCGGTTTTCACCAAGCCCCATGTGACCACCGCCAACCATATAGCTGTCTCTCTTTTCAGGCAGATAATCCCGTGGGAACTCCCATGTTCCATCGTCACGGCGAAACCGGTCCAGATGTGCCAGAGACCGGACAAACCATGCGCTCTCACGGATGGCCCTGAATTTCGAGAGAGCGCTCAGATGCCAGAGAAAACTGCCGGCTGTTCTTTGGCTGACCAGTGTGCCACTTGGCTCAGCGAGCTTTATGCTCCACCCCATGGCGAGGAAGCGGCGCGGACGGATCCACAGTATGCCATAGCCCCATGGCAAAGCCTGGTAATCAGTCGACAGAATGTAGGCCAGAACGTCGTCAAGCCCAGGTCCGTCGTCCCAGCCGAGGAGATCATGTATCCAGGGAAGTTTCAGGTTGCCCTCATTGTAGAGATCATCCCGGATGACACCGCGCCCTTCAAACGATCCCGGTAACTTTCCGTGTTCGTTGGCCGGGATGAAGATATCTGTGTCTCCGGTCCGGGCGAAAGCGCTCACGGTTTCAGCGCGCGCCTTCATGCGCCTGGCGACTTCACGATGGGCGCCATATCCGGCGTTGGCGAGCTGGGCTGCGACCAGCGTTTCCTTGAACGTATTGAACGGGGATGGCAATCGCGGCTTCGGTCCTGGTGCGAAAAAAGCCTCAATCGAGCCAATGGCATCGTCAAGGGGTGCATGGCCAGCCTTCAGGCCAAGCTGGACAAGTTTCTGAAGTGCGTTTTCAATGCAGGTGTCTTTCGACCCGTGAACAGCGTTGAATCTGGTCTCATGGGTAAGGTTCTGAAGCCATTTTTCAACGATTTCGCTTCCATGAAGATCAGCGGCCAGGGGCGTGAGCCGCTCCTCATCCCAGCCGAGGAGATCGCGGGCGGTGCGGTAGCGAATAACAGTGCCACCTTCCGCCATCAGCCATTCCATGAGCTGTTCGCTGGTTTTCATGGGAAAACTTTAATCCGCTGGCGGTTTTTGCACCAGCGAGCTTCCCTTCTAATGAAAATCCCGCGATTTTGGTAAAATCGTATCTACCACACTCAGTAGCCGTGGTGGCGGAATTGCCGCCCGGATGGGGATAATTTTTGGCACAGCCACGGGTCCGTTATCGTCCGGGACGTCGTTTAGGTTACGGATATCATGAAGCCGATGGCTCAGATCATAGACCCGATCGGCAATCACGTGGATGACCTCCGCCTCCCGTTGCAGATGACCTTCCACCACCATCACGCGCGCGCCCATGACAATGCGGCGGGACCTCTCAAACACTGATGGCCAGACAATGGCATTGGCGACGCCGGTTTCATCTTCCAGCGTCGCGAAAACCACGCCTTTGGCCGTGCCCGGCATCTGGCGAACCAGGACAAGACCGGCAATACGGATATAGGTGTCGGGCTTGATGTTAGGGAGATCCACCGCCCGCACCACGCCTTCTGCCGAAAGCCCCTCACGCAGGAAGGCAACGGGATGAGCCTTTAAGGAAAGCCTGAGCGATTTGTAGTCTTCAATCACCGCCTCCCCCAGGGTCATGGACGGCAGTTCCACCTCCGGCTCATTAAAGAGATCACCGTCCATAAAGCCTTCTTCGGCCTCGGCGGCATCAAACAAGGGCAACGTGTCACGCTCAAGCGCCCTGATCTGCCACTGGGCTTCACGACGGTTGATATCCATGGAGGTGAACGCATCTGCATGAGCCAAACGCTCAAGCGTTCGGGGCAACAATCCGGATTGCCGCCACAAGGTCCGCACATCCGTGAACGCCATGGGCCGGTTCAGCCCTTCGCGCGCAACCGCGACATCACGGGCCATCATAATGGCAATGGCGTCATCCTCGCGAAATCCCTTGATCTGGCGAAATCCCAGACGTAATGCATAACGTCTCTCCATTGAAGCCGCATCAAGAGGCTCCAGCCGATTGTTCCAGTCGCTGTGGTTCACATCGACGGGCCGCACCGTGACCCCATGTTCACGGGCATCGCGCACGATCTGGGCAGAGGCGTAAAATCCCATGGGTTGGCTGTTGAGAAGCCCACAGGCGAACACATCAGGGAAATAGCATTTCATCCAGGCCGAAACGTAAGCCAAAAGCGCAAAAGCAGCCGCATGGGATTCGGGGAAGCCATAATCGCCAAAGCCTTCGATCTGAGAGAAGCAGCGTTCGGCAAAGTCACGCTCATAGCCATTCCTCAGCATGCCGCCGATGAACTTGTCGCGAAACGAATGGATCGTGCCCACATGCCGGAAAGTCGCCATGGCGCGCCGGAGCCCGTCTGCTTCTCCCGGCGAAAATCCCGCCGCCACAATGGCGATCCGCATGGCCTGCTCCTGAAACAAAGGCACTCCCATGGTCTTTTCAAGCACAGCGGCAAGTTCTTCTGAGGGGTAATCGATCTGCTCTTCCCCGCTTCGACGACGCAGATAGGGATGCACCATGTCGCCCTGTATGGGTCCAGGCCGCACAATCGCCACCTCGATCACCAGATCATAAAAGGTCCGCGGCCTGAGCCTGGGCAACATCGACATCTGCGCCCGGCTTTCGATCTGAAAGACGCCAATGGTATCGGCCTTGCAGATCATTTCATACGTAGCCTCATCATCCTGGGGCACGGTCGCCAGATTATAGTCCTGCCCATAATGATGGGACAAAAGTTCGAACCCTTTCTGCAAACAAGTCAGCATGCCAAGGGCCAGAACATCAATTTTCAGAATTCCCAAAGCATCAAGATCATCCTTGTCCCATTCCACTGTCGTCCGCTCGTCCATGGCCGCATTGGCAATAGGGGTGAGTTCACATAACGGGCCATCGGTGATAACGAAACCACCCACATGCTGGCTGAGATGACGGGGAAAACCGGTCAGCATCTGCGTAATTTCAAGGGTCATCCGAAGTTGTGGTTCATCAAGATCAAGACCGATCTCTTCGACATCTTTTTCCGCCACCCCGTGCCGATGCCAGCCCCAGATCGTTTTTGCCAGTGCTGTCACCACATCGTCCGATAACCCCATGGCCTTGCCCACTTCACGCACCGCACTTTTTGACCGATAGGTGATTACAGTGGCAGCAAGACCTGCACGCTCGCGGCCGTATTTTTTGTAAATATACTGGATTACCTCTTCGCGCCGCTCATGCTCGAAATCCACATCAATGTCCGGTGGCTCGTTTCGCTCCGCACTGACGAAGCGCTCAAAAAGGAGATCGATTTTGGTCGGGTCCACCGACGTTATGCCAAGACAGAAGCAGACAATGGAGTTCGCCGCCGACCCCCGCCCCTGACAGAGAATGCCGCGTTCGCGCGCAAATCTGACAATGTCATGGACCGTCAGAAAATAAGGTGCATAGTTCAGTTCCGCGATCAGGGAAAGTTCGTGATCAATGGTTTTCTGAATTTCCCCAGGAATACCATCTGCAAAACGCCATTCCGCCCCCTCATGGGTCAGTCGCACCAGTTCCGCCTGCGGGCTATCGCTTTCGCCAAAAGTTTCCCTCGGATAATCATAGCTAAGCTCATCCAGACTGAAAGTGCAGCGCCTGGCGATATCCATGGTGTTACGGATCGCTTCGGGCCATTCCTGAAACAGTCGCGCCATCTGCCTTGGTGATTTGATGTGCTTTTCCGCATTCGCACCCAGACGAAAGCCCGCTTCCTGAACTGTGCAATGCTCACGAATACAGGTCAGCACATCCTGCAGGGGTTTCCGCGCCGGCACATGTGCTTCGACATCGTTGGTTGCAATAAGGGGAACGCCCATGTCCCGGCCCAGCTCAAAAATCCTGGCGACAGAGGTGCGGTCGTTCCCCCGAAGGTGATGATGGACTGCAAGGTAGACGTCACCTGGAAAAGCGTCCGCCAGCGTTCGTAAATATCCGCCCACATCAAAACCAGAATCACAATCCGCAAGCATGACAAAAATCTGGCCTTCGCCGTGGGCAATGACGTCCGTGAAATCAATCCAGCATTCCCCTTTGGGGGCGCGGCGTTTCCCCAACGTCAAAAGCCGGCAAAGCCGCCCATAGGCCGCCTGGTCAGTGGGATAGCAAAGAAGATCTGGTGCGTCCCGAAGATCAAGCCGCGTCCCCACTATGAAATGAATATCATGATCCTTCGCCGCCATATGCGCCCTGACGACACCGGCCAGTGAATTCCGATCCGTTATCGCAATCGCACTGATCCCCGAAGCCGCTGCTGCCAGCACCAGTTCATGGGGATGGGATGCACCGCGCAGAAAACTGAAGTTCGAGGTGACCTGTAACTCAGCATATTCCATGTCTTGCTCCAACCAGGCAATTATTACCCCTCATGCAAACACCCCGTGGATGAACCAGGCATCCGCTGTCTGGTGAGCTTCCCTTCCTTCCGGGCAAACCGCATAAATCCAGAAGCGGTGGCTACTCTCGTTATCTGCCGCAGTTTCAATCCGGTAATAATCCCGCACATTGAGAGCCCGCTCACCGGTGATGGTAGAGACATCGCGCCACCATTCTTCGGACAACCGTTCCGGCCCTTCAGAAAACCGGACATCATAGGCCACCCGCCGCCAGCGTAAGCCTTCGATCACACCGGTATCGGGATTGGTTTCCACTTCCACCGGTTCGGGGACGCTCAGCATGCGAATCGGCCGGGGCACGCCTGGCAGATGGCCCTGGGGCCAGCTCTCGCTTTCTGCGTCCTCCATGCTCTGAAAAGACCCGCCTTGAAATGGCATGGCGGTTTTAAATGCCCATTCAGGCTGGTGACTTTCATAGGGCTTCAGGGTCACGACACTGGCCAAACCGAGGCGATTGCCGATCCGGTCAATCAGCGCACCAATATCCTCTTCCGCGCCTCCAGCTCTATTCGTATCAACCTGAACCAATGAGATCTGATCAGTTTCAAGAGCCGTCATGGTCATCACATCGATACCGAAGCCTGCTTCAATATTGCCGGTTTTTTCAAGGAACAGCTTGTGAAGGTGGGTGGGTTCAGCGCTGGCCCGGCTTGTGCCGATGGTAATGGAGGAAACCCCGCCATCAGCCCGGTAGGTATGAAGGACAAGTTTTCTGGCGCCCATTCGGTCCGCCGCCAGAATTTTCCCAAGTTCTTCCAGAAGCGTAAGCGTCGCAGCTTCGATATCTTCGATTTTGCCAATAGGATCGGGGAAGGTGCAGCGTGTGACATAGGCCGGCACTTCACCCTCAGGGGTAATAGGCTCAGACACTTCACCAAGAGCCTGATCAAGTCTCAGGATCAGCTGCGGTCCAAAGCGCCGGGTCAATGTCATACGCGGCAACTTATAAAGATCACCAACCCGCACGAGGCCCAGCTTTTCAAGCCCATCGAGAATTTCATCTGAAAGCCTCAGACTTTTCACCGAAAGCCCTGAAAGCCGATCCCGGATTTTACCGTTTGCAAGAACCGCGCTCCGCTCTCTGCCCGTGCAGCCATAGCGCGCCAGCGCCCAGGCTGCCCCCGGTGTGGGGGCGACAGCCGCGCGGCCCTCAACCCCAAAGCCATCAAGCTTTTCCACAAGATCGTAGAGAAGTACATCTTCGCCACCAAAAAGATGGGCACAGCCCGAAATATCGAACCAGAGCCCGGCGGTTTCCGCTTCCAGATTGCCGCAGAACACTTGCGATACCCAAGGTGAATAACGCCCACACCAGCGCGCCAGATCCTGAAGCGCTGCCCTGTCCCTTTCCGGATCCGCTTCCGTCACCTGCAGGTTGGGGATAAGCGCACGCGCTTCCGATACCATCTTGCCAGGGTAAAGCCCCGCCGCACGCGCCTCATCATCAAGGGCATAAAGCCGGACGCCGCCACCCGCGGTGACAACCTGAACTGCCGGGGGTTGAACTGCCCCCTCTTGAACAGAAAGTGGCTGAACTGAAGGGGGTTGAACATCACCCCCGTCAGGCAGCTTCGTCGAAGAGGTCCGGTGTGATCTCTTCCACTCCACTTGTGCGCGTTCGATTGGCCAGTTGGGCAGCCACAGAGAAACTATGCGTCTCATCATTCCATTCCATCATCCATGACCGGGGTGCCCCGCCCCGGCATCTTTCCATCACCACATGCCATCCCTTTTCCACAGATCCAACCGACCAGCGTGACATGGCTGTCGTTGCACCCAGTAGAGACAGATCTCTTTCATGATGCCCGTTCAGAACAAACACCGGAATGCCCACTGCCGTTGCCGCCAGCTGCAGCCGCCGACTTCCCGTCAGGTCAAGCTGATCCACTTCAATCACAATGGCCGAGATGCCATGGCATTTAAGCCCTTCTTCCGCCGCCCAGAGCACCTCAGCCTCATCATCCGCCATCACAAAAATGAATCGCTCCGGCTTAAGCCCGAACGCTGAAAGCCCAGGTCCATAGATAAACCCGGTCTGGCTGTGCTTCTTCTGCCGACACCATAAAACTGATCCCGCGCGCTTTTCCCCAGCGCGAGACAGGAGCCCCGCCATAAACCCAAGGGCGCCCGCATCCCGGTACACATCCCCACGAATTTCATGAACCGCCGCCAGAGGAAGCCCGCCATTGGGCAGCTTCTGATCAATCGCCGGATCACCAAAGGAGAATATTCCGGCATTTGGGTCGCCAGCTCTCTTTTGATCAGAAGTTTTCACACCCGCCTCCAAGCCAATCTCCAGCCGAGAAATCTCCGTCCGTAACCCGCTTAAAAGCTGGCTTTTCGCCATAATTTTTTTACCAAAATAGGTCATTCCACACCTGCTCAAAACCAAATGTTCCTATTTTGTTCTAATTTGTTCAAAGCCTGGAGTCAAGGGTGAAAGGCAATTAAAATCCCGCCTTCCGGGCAGTTCAATCCCTTGTATACTGCGCTTTTCCGACGCCTTAACCAGGACGCATCTCAATTGCCTGACACGCCTAAAATCCATCCTGTCATCCTCTCCGGCGGTGCGGGCACACGGCTCTGGCCCTTGTCGCGTCAGCAGCATCCAAAGCAGCTGCACCGGCTGATCAGTGATCGGACAATGCTGCAGGAAACGGCACTCAGGTTCGATGACACCGACCGCTTCGAGGCCCCCATGGTCGTCTGCAATGAAGACCACCGTTTTTCCATCGCCGAACAGTTCCGCGAGGCAGAACTCAGCCATGACCGCATCGTGCTGGAGCCTGCAGGCAGGAACACAGCCCCTGCCGTCGCACTTGCCAGCCTCATGATCGGTTCAACCACACCTGACGCCCTGATCCTCGTCCTCCCTGCTGACCACCGCATCAGTGACGAAGCTGCTTTCCAGGGCGCAATCACTGCGGGTCGCAAATGCGCCGAAGCTGGATCACTTGTAACCTTTGGCATCCTGCCCGATCGACCTGAGACCGGATACGGTTACATTGAAGCAGGTGAGCCGATTTGCGATGGTGTCCTCAAGGTCGCCGCATTCACTGAAAAACCGGATCACAACAGGGCCGTAAAATTTCTTGCGTCCAACAACCACTTCTGGAACAGCGGCATATTCCTTTTCCGCGCGGATCGCATGCTGGACGAGCTCAAGGCCTGCGCTCCCGATGTTCTGAAGGCCTGCGCCGAAAGTGTTGCCTGCGCCCAATCGGATCTCGACTTCGTCCGCCCCGGCCGTGAGGCATTTCTGAAGAGCCCTTCGATTTCCCTCGATTACGCCGTCATGGAGCATGCAAGTGACGTGGCCGTCGTGCCGGTGGCCATGGGCTGGGATGACGTTGGTGGCTGGCAGGCGCTATGGGCGATCGGCGACAAGGACCAGAACGGCAACGTCACCATTGGCGAGGTCATCACCCATGACACGAACAACAGCTACATCAGAAGCGAGCGCCGCCTGATCGCCACTGCGGGCATTGAAGATGTCGTGATTGTCGAAACCGCTGACGCCATTCTCGTTGCCCATCGCGATGCCGCCCATATGGCAAAGGACATCGTCGCCCGTATCGAGGCCGGCGGTGGCCAGCAGCATACCAGCCACACCAAGGTCAACCGGCCATGGGGCTATTACGAACGGCTTGATGAAGGTGACAACTGGGCCGTCAAGCAGATCAGCGTCAGACCGGGCGCGAGCCTGAGCCTGCAGGCCCACAATCATCGTGCAGAACATTGGGTCGTCATCAGGGGAACAGCAACGGTTACCAACGGTGACCAGGTTTTTGAGCTGAAGGAAAACGAATCAACTTTCATCCCGATCCTGAACCGCCATCGTCTCGAAAACAAGACAGGCGAGCCTTTGGAAATCATCGAAGTCCAGACTGGCGACTATCTCGGCGAAGATGACATTATCCGCTATGACGATGTTTACGGTCGTGTCGGGGACGGATCCTGATGGCATCGGTCCGTGCGCCCGAGATCGATCTTCCTGGCCTCGAATGGTTCAACACTGATCATCCCGTTTCCCTCGAGAGCCTTGCCGGAAAGATCGTCATTCTCGACTTCTGGACCTTCTGCTGCATCAACTGCATACATATTGTGCCAACGCTGCGCCGCATTGAGGAGACCTTCCCGGAAGATGTGGTCGTCATCGGCATCCACACGCCAAAATTTGCCGCCGAACGTGACAGCGCCAATGTCCGCTCTGCTATTGAGCGATACGACATCCGCCACCCCGTCGCTCATGACCCTGAAATGCAGGTCTGGCGCCAATATGCAATCCGCAGCTGGCCGACGCTGATGTTCATCGGCCCGGATGGTAATATTCTGGGCCAGGCTCCAGGCGAGCCGGATGTTGATCAGCTGATATCCCTGCTCACCGATCTGATTGATCAGGCCAAAACCGCAGGTGTTCTGAATTCTGCAGCGTTCCCTCTCGCAGAGCCCAGCGCCCGTGCCTCGCGCTTTTCGTTTCCCGGCAAACTCAAACCCTTCGCCGGCGACAGTTACCCAGGCGCGAGCTGGGTTCTTGCCGACGCCGGACATCATCAAATCGTGCTGCTTGACGAAAATGGCCAGAACGTCAAACGCATCGATGGAAATTTCAACAGCCCCCAGGGCCTGATCGCATCTGGCAACATCATCTACGTCGCTGACACATTCAATCACGCCATCTGCAAAATCGATCTTGAGACAGATGAGGTGACAAGGCTGGCCGGGACCGGCAAACGCGGCGTGGCCCTCGGTGAACCAGCCCCGGGCACAGCCACAGCTCTCGCTTCGCCCTGGGATCTCGAGATTGATGGCAGCAATCTCTATTTCGCCAACGCCGGCACGCATCAACTCGGTGTTCTCGACCTCGCGTCGGGCAACGTTCGCAGGCTTGCGGGCACTTCGGGCGAAGATATTATCGATGGCCCAGGTGCCGACGCCCTGCTTGCCCAGCCCAGCGGCCTTGCCTTCAATGACGCGCACGATCAGCTCTACTTCGCCGACAGCGAGACATCCGCTGTTCGCGCAATCGCGCTTAATGGTACAGAATCGGTTACAACATTAGTTGGAACAGGCCTTTTCGATTTCGGCCACCTGAACGGCCCGTTTGAGAGCGCGCGCCTGCAGCACCCCCTCGGTCTCGCGGTGCACAAGGGCAAAATCCTCGTGGCCGACAGCTACAATCATGTCATTCGCAGCCTCGACCCCGTGAACCGTGAAGTCAGCGATTTCGACAATGAAACATTCACCTGCATGGACGACATTTGCATCCCCGCCGCCGAACCTGCCGGAATTGCCGTAGACAGCAACGACAATGTGATGCTGGTCGACACCAATAATCACCGCATTCTGAAATTTGAACCCGCCGAAATGACTTACAGAACATGGGCGGAGTAGCCGCCTATAAGATCCCCGTGGGTACACCGAGCCAGGCGTGGATCCAGGCGATGCCGACCCAGACAAATGCCGTTGCGAGATAGACCCACCACTGGATTTCACCGAGCTTGAGTGAATTCCGGCGTTCAATGATTGCACCAAAAGGAGTGTTCGAGGTCAGGGCGGCGAAATGAATCCACTTTTCGCCAAGTGTCTTCGCACGCTTGCGATCGATCAGCGATGTCCCGGCCCAGGCCGTAATCATCATGGTAACCGATACAATGACAGCTTTATCGAGACCAGTCGCATAAAGATGGAGAGCGCCCCAGAGGATAATGCCCCACATCACCGGATGGCGCGTGATTCGCAGGATGCCTGTCGGTTCAGCCCCATCATCAAGGGCCGATTCTTTCCCGAGAGCTGCAGGGTTCGGTGCTGTTCCTCCGGCGACGATCAGAAAAACCACCACCAGCATTCCATAGGGCATGAAACTGGCAGCACCTGGCCCTGCAGCCCAAATCGGGAAACCCTCAAACGCGCGATACGCGACAATAATCCAGACAAGTGCGGCGATACTGAGCAAAGAAAAGAGCCCGAGGAACCCTTTCTCCCCTATCACCCCAACCAGTGCACCCCTCAAAGGCGTGCCGGAAACCAATACGTGAATACCTACAAAGACAGCCGAGGCCAGAATCAGCTCTTCCACGTGGGCGGCTCCTTAAGTCAAATTTTCGAGGCCCAAGCTACCGACTAAAAAAGTGCGCGACCCTTATCCGTCAGTTTGCAAACAAGCCATCCGGGCTTCAGTGGGTTTGCAAACCATGGCTCGGCCCAGCCCTTTTCGACACAGGCGCGAATTGTCCGGGCGTCAATCTCCTGGCCCTTGTCATCAAAAAGCGGCAGTTTGCCACCTGGCTGTTCAAGGCCACGAGCGAGATATCTCTTTTGCACAGCGGTCGGTCGGGCAGTTGCACGGCCGACAGATTTTGCTTTCGCTTCGCCTGGTTTATGGTCAGGCTTTGCTCTGGGACTTTGGGAAGGGATCAGCAGTGAATGGGCACTGAGAACACTCTCGAGCGCAGGCTGCCTCTCAACGTTGGCAACTCCAGCAGCATGTTCTTCAGACGCTTGCGCATCCAGAATCTCGCGGTTGACCATAATCGTCCCCGTCTATTGGCCTTCACCAGGCGTCCCCCGACGCAAATGAAGGCAGGTATGTAAGGGACGAAAAATTGAGCGAACATCCAAAAGAGAATAGATTTCCGCGACTTATGTCCCTTCAGTGCTGGCTGATATCCTCTCGCAGAAGCGCTGAAATGACAAGTTGCAGCGTCCATACGAGTCCCATTCTTGCAACACTCGTCATCGCCGCTGCGATGGTTTTTGGCAGTTTTGAGCGCACCTCAGCCGCCGAAGCTGATCCTGAGATTCGCTGGAACTTTGCATCCACCTATGCGTCGACCCTGACCCAACTCGGCACTACCGGTAAACGAATCGAACGGCGCATCCGGGAAATCTCTGGTGGGAACATCGAATTGAAATTCCGTGAACCGGGTGCAATTGCCCCTGCCCTTGAGATATTTGACGCGGTTTCCGTCGGTGCCGTGGAGGCCGGCTGGTCGACCCCGGGCTACTGGGCAGGGAAAGTACCAGCGCTTCAGCTGTTCGGCTCGGTCCCCTTCGGACCCGAGGCTGGTGAATACCTCGCCTGGTACTCATTCGGTGGCGGCCAAGAGCTTTTCGAAGAGCTGTATCATGCGCAGAACATCCACGGCATCATCTGTGGCGTCATTGCGCCGGAGGCATCCGGCTGGTTCAGGGAACCCATCACGTCACCTGAAGATCTGGCCGGCCTGAAGATGAGATTTTTCGGCCTTGGTGCCAAAGTGATGGAGAAGCTTGGTGTTTCAACCCAGCTTCTGGCCGGTGGCGATATATTCCCGGCTTTGGAACTTGGCACCATCGACGCGACAGAATTTTCCATGCCGGCAGTTGATCTGAAGCTTGGCTTCTATCAGGTCGCAAAGCACTACTACTTCCCGGGCTGGCATCAGCAATCCACATTGTTCGAGCTCATCATCAATCTTGATGAATGGAATGGCCTGAGTGACACGCAGCGCGCTCAGTTCGAAGCGCTCTGTGGCGAGACCATCGCATTCACCTTCGCCGAAGGTGAGGCGATCCAGTTTGCAGCTCTTGCAGAACTCGAAGAGCGTGGCACGGAAATTCACAAATGGTCAGCTGAAATGCTGCAGACCTTCAGCACCGCCTGGGACGAAGTGGTCAAGGAGCAGGTCGATGCGGACGAAGATTTCGCACGGGTATGGAAATCTCTGAGCGAATTCCGCCAAAACTACGCCCGCTGGAAGGATCTCGGCTATCTCTAGGCCCGCGTAAATTTCTCTCATGCAAGCACTCCTGAAAATCAGCCGCATTTTTGCCTGGCCTGCCGACTTTGTTGGCCGCTGGGCAGCCTGGCTGTCCCTGCCCCTGATGGGCGTCATCATATTTGATGTGATCACACGGAGATTTCTGGTCCTTGGTTCAACCAAGCTTCAGGAAATGGAGTGGCATCTGCATGCGACCCTCTTCCTGCTCTGCCTGGGATTTGCCTATTTGAGAGACGCCCATGTGAGGATCGAAATCCTCCACGAAAAGTACGCGCCCAGAACCCGGCATCTCGTCGAATTCCTCGGTGCGATCCTGTTCCTCCTGCCCTATTGCCTCATCGTGATCTATTGGGGCATCGAATATACCCAGCGCTCGTTTCGCTACAGCGAAGTCTCAGCAGCGCTTACAGGGCTCCCCTACCGCTGGATCATCAAGGGCATGGTCGTGGCGGGCTTCACCCTCCTCATGTCCGGCGGCATCAGTGTGGCGCTTCGAAGTTTCGTCAGCATCTTCGAGCGGCCAGAGAGGTATTAGGGCATGGAACTCGTCACCATCCTGCCGCTCCTCATGTTTGTCGTTCTTGGCGTCATGCTGTTTTCGGGATATCCGGTGGCCTTCGTGCTCGGTGGCGTCGGCCTGATGTTCGGATTTATCGGCATTGGCCTTGATGTTTTCAAGTTCCCGCAGTTTTTCCTGATCGTCAGCCGGATTTACGGCGGCACCATGGAAAACCCGGTGCTGGTCGCTGTCCCCATGTTCATATTCATGGGCACAATGCTGGAGCGCAGCGGCATCGCCCGGGAACTCCTCCATGCCCTTCAGGTCCTCACCCGCCGCGTGCCTGGTGGACTGGCGCTCTCTGTAACCCTTATGGGCACAGTCATGGCGGCGACTACCGGCATCATCGGCGCTTCCGTGGTCATGATCACCCTGATGGCGCTGCCGGTGATGATTGAACGGCAGTATCATATGCCTTTTGCAACGGGCACGATCGCCGCATCCGGTACGCTCGGCATTCTGATCCCGCCCAGTATCATGCTCGTGATCATGGGCGATCTCTTGAGCGTGCCGGTGGGCACTCTGTTTCTCGCTGCTGTTATGCCGGGGCTTCTGTTGTCCGGGCTTTACGTGATCTACGTCATCACTTTCGCCAGCGCCCGTCCTGCCCTGGCGCCTCCGCTGCCTGAAGAGGAAAGCCCGCAAACCGCTGGTGAGCTGGCCAGCGTGGTCTTCAATGGCTTCCTCCCGCCGGTTCTCCTCATTGTCCTGGTGCTGGGCTCGATCTTCGGCGGTTACGCCACCCCCACCGAGGCCGCCGGCGTTGGTGCAGCGGGCGCAACCATCCTCGCCCTCGTCAAACGGAAACTCGGCGGCAGTACCCTGAAGGATGTGACTGAATCCGCGGCCCTCACGGGCGCAATGCTATTCGGCATATTCGTCGGCGCGACCTGCTTCAGCTTCGTCTTTCGTATGCTTGGCGGCGATGAACTGATCGTCCAGATCTTCAACGCATCCGCCATGGGCCCCTGGGCGTTTCTGGCAACAATGATGTTGATGGTGTTTATCCTCGGCTTCTTCTTCGACTGGATCGAGATCACGCTCATTGTGCTGCCTATCTTCGCGCCCCTGATCCAGCTTCTCGATTTTGGCACACATCTGGGCGACCCAACCCTCGTCCTCCCCTGGTTCGCCATTCTCGTCGCCATCAACCTGCAGACCAGTTTCCTGACCCCACCCTTCGGCTTCGCCCTTTTCTACATGAAAGGCGTCGCCCCGCCCGAGGTGAACATCAGGGACATCTACAAAGGCATCATCCCGTTCGTATTGGTGCAGCTCTTAGGCTTGGGCGCAGTGATCGCCTTCCCCCAGATCGCCCTCTGGTTACCAAGGGTGTTACTGGACTGACCTGTGGCGTCACCCCGGACTTGATCCGGGGTGACGAAGTGGCTGAAATGGCTGGTCGATCTACCAGCAGCAGTTACCCGACCTCCATCGGCAGGCTTTCGTCTGACGCCCACTCGGAGAGGGATGCGTCATAGAGCGCGACGTTTTCGTGGCCGAGCAGGTGCAGGAGGAACACTGTTGTCGAGGCCGCGATGCCGCCACCGCAGTAGGGGATGACGCGGTCCGCGGACATCGCACCGGATGCTTCAAATCGTGCGCGCAATACACCGAGATCGAGGAAACTGCCATCGTCCGTGACCAGCTCCTGGGTCGGTACATTGACGCTGCCGGTGATCCGTCCGGCGCGGCCATAGCCGACACCGCCTTCGCCCACATGCTGGGCTGCGGTCAGGGCGTTCACGATGCAGACGCCATCATCGCCGATGCCATTGAGCACATCCGCCTTGCCCGCGACCATCTCGGGATGGAAGTGGACTGTAACCTCTGAGGGCTCGTGGGCTTCGTTTCCGGTCGAGAGTGCCCTGCCCTCAAGCTTCCATTTCTTGATGCCGCCGTTCAGGACCGACGCTTCAATCCCAAAAGCTCTCAGCATCCACCACATGCGTGTCGCAAACATCAGCGAGCCAACACTGTAAAGCACGATATGCGCGTCCGTGGAGACCCCGTTCGCGGCACAGGCCGCAGCAAAGCTGCCGCCATCCGGCAACATGAAGGGCACGGGATCGTTGTCGGTAAAATCCTCCAGCAGATCAAGGAATGCCGCTCCTGGAATGTGTTCTTCCAGGTACTTCTCGTGCCCCGGCCCACGATCATAGCCGGACCCATCCTTGCGCGGCGTCAGAAACACGGTGCAATCGAAAACGCGAACGCCTGGATCTTCAAGATGATCGGCGAGCCAGTCTGTCTCAACGAGAGGTGTGTTGTTGTCTGCCATAATTTCTTCTCCGGCTTGAGCTGCTACTCTGCATATGGGTCGGGCGCGGCGCGCTGAATATAAAGGATGAGACTCTCGATTTCTTCGCGGCTCAGGCTGATGCCCTGCATGGCCTCATTGTGAGGTTCTGAAAGGAACGCACGGAAGCGATCAGGTGCTGATCGCGCCAGAGGCGAAAGTGACGAAAATGTCGGCGCCGTGTCGGTGGCGCTCTCCCCGCTCACAGCACCGGTCACATGGCACGCACTGCACCATAGTTCTGAGAGCTCAGCCCCGAGCTCGTCCTGGGCGGCGACAGCGCCCGCGAAGCCACCGATCATAGACAGCGCCAGCAGCACCATGCTGAACGACATAAACAGACCAGTTTTCATGCCCTTACCTCTCGTCCGGCGCCCATCGGTCTTCCTCGCCATTGATGTCTCTGAGCCGCTCGAAGGCTTCAGCCTCGAATGCGGCCATTGAGGCGAGGAGAGCGATATAAAGCACATTGCCAAACCACTGCAACAGCACAATCAGGAAGCCGAGCCCGGCGCCGATGTTTGAGCCGGTGAGCAGATACAGGACTGCCGCGTTCAGCAGGATCGCGGTCAGCGGCAGGACGGCAACCAGCAGGGTTCCATAGATGATGCGAAAGCCCGCACCCTTCGATGTGCCGATGCATTTCATGAACGACCGCTGATAGCCGAGAGAAACAGCGGCAAGCTTCGGAACGGCTCGAGCGAACGTGTAGGAACCGATGAGCACCGCCGCCAGGCCGAAGCCGATGATCTCAAACCCCGGTATCTGCAACTGCACCAGGGGCAGAATGAGGCGTGTGAACAGCTCGCCCGAGATGAGAACCGGCAGCACGAACCATCCGGCAATACGTAAGACCCGGAGCGGATAAAATATGCCCGTCGCCTCATCCTGGAAACGATGTCGGACGACGATGATAAAGACCGCAGACATAGCCGACACGTGAATGACAACGCCAGCCCAGGGCAGATAGTCAAAGAGATCAAGGAGCGCAAAAGTCGCTGTGCCCATGACCAGGCTAAGCCCGATCAGCGGCCGATAACGCCCGTTCTGCCATTGGAAGGCATCCTGAACAACGCTCTGCACTCTGAAGTGATGCGCCTCAAATCCGCTCACCGACATTCAAACCCTTTCCCGCGTCGTGAACCACCATCCCTGCATACACCTTGGCCACAGGCCCCGCAAATGCGGCTGCGCAATCTTCAACAATTTGTTTCAATTTTCGGCAATTGCAAAATTCCTGACGCAGCACATTGAAGAGCGTGCGCGTCCCATGCAACTATGATCAGAAAGTTGCTTCGGTTTCGGAAAGAAGACATGGCAAAGCCCAGACTAGTCCCTTGTGTCGCCTGTAGTATCGAGGTTTCTTCTGATGCAAGAGAATGCCCAAATTGTGGCCGCCAGCATCCGGCGGAAACGCCAACGCGGCCAGTCTGGTACTTTCTCGCCCTGGGCCTTTTGGGATATCTGGTCTACAGCTGCGCTACATAGGGTCAGTCTGCGGTGAATCTCAACTGATGCGATATGATCCCAAATGCGCCTGCAGCGAGCGTCTTGCTTCATCGCGCCTCAGCCCCTAAATCCCCACCAATTCCGTCTGATTTCACTTGCCTTGTAATGCGGCCCCGCGATATACATTTATCTAATCCCTACCGGATTGGTCGGCATTTGGCGGATCGGCTGGTTTTTGGGAGAATTCTGCGGATTTTGGGGATGGGCTGAACCATGATGCGGCTTAACAGATTGACGGATTACGCGATTATCCTGCTTGCCGAGATGGCACGGCACCCGGACCGGGTGCGGACAGTGCCGCAGCTGGCGCGCGACACGGTGGTGCAGGCGCCGACGGTTTCAAAGGTGCTGACCGCCCTTTCGAAGGCAGGTGTTGTCATTTCTCATCGCGGGGTGTCCGGCGGCTATACCCTGGCGCGCGAAGCCGCTGCCATCAATGTGGCGGAAATCGTGACAGCGCTGGAAGGGCCGATCTCTCTCACAGCCTGCGTTGATGAAACGGATGACAACTGCAGCGTCGAGAGCTTTTGCGCACTTAGCGGCCACTGGAACAAAGTGAACACGGCCATTCGCACAGCGCTTGAAGGTGTAACCCTTGCCGACATGTCTGAACCTCTGATTCCCAAGGCCTTTCTGCTGCCGGGCGAGGAGTTGCGCGATGGCGCCTGAGACTTCCACAAAAGAGATTTCGGACGACATCCGGGATGCGGCCGAGCGAACCTACGAGGCCGGTTTTGTCACCGACATCGAGATCGACTATGCGCCGAAGGGCCTGAACGAAGACATCGTCCGGCTGATTTCGGCAAAGAAAGATGAGCCTGAGTGGCTGCTGGAATGGCGGCTGAAGGCCTATCGGCACTGGCTGAAAATGACCGAGCCCGAATGGGCACGCATTTCCCATCCGCCGATTGACTATCAGGACAGCTATTACTACGCCGCCCCCAAATCCACATCAGAAGCACCCAAAAGCCTGGATGACGTCGATCCGGCAATTCTCGCGACCTACGAAAAGCTTGGCATTCCGTTGCAGGAGCAGGAGCTGCTGGCCGGGGTGGCTGTCGACGCCGTGTTCGACAGCGTCTCTGTCGCCACGACGTTCAAGGCGAAGCTTGGCGAACTGGGCATAATTTTCTGTTCGTTTTCAGAAGCGGTGAGAGAGCATCCCGATCTGGTGAAAAAGTATATGGGCAGCGTTGTGCCTGCCGCTGACAATTTCCATGCCTGCCTCAATTCCGCAGTGTTTTCGGACGGCAGCTTTGTTTACGTCCCCAAAGGCGTGAAATGCCCGATGGAGCTTTCAACCTATTTCCGCATCAACGCCGCCAATACGGGCCAATTTGAGCGCACCCTGGTGATCGCGGATGAAGGTTCTTATGTCAGCTATCTCGAAGGGTGCACGGCCCCGATGCGCGATGAAAACCAGCTTCATGCGGCTGTGGTCGAGCTCATTGTCCTTGATGACGCGGAAATCAAGTATTCAACCGTCCAGAACTGGTATCCAGGCGATGAGAACGGCGTTGGTGGCATCTACAACTTCGTCACCAAGCGCGGCGCATGCCGGGGCAAGAACTCCAAGATTTCCTGGACGCAAGTTGAGACCGGCTCGGCGATCACCTGGAAGTATCCAAGCTGCATCCTGCAGGGCGACAATTCTGTCGGCGAGTTCTATTCCGTCGCCATCACCAACAATCATCAGCAGGCCGACACCGGCACCAAAATGCTGCATATCGGCAAGAACACCAGATCCAAGATCATTGCCAAAGGCATCTCAGCGGGGAAATCAAACTCCACCTATCGCGGGCTCGTCCGCACCATGCGCGGTGCTGACAATGCGCGAAACTACACCCAGTGCGATTCATTGCTGATCGGCGATCAATGCGGCGCCCATACCGTGCCTTATATCGAGAGCAAAAACCGATCCGCAATCATCGAACATGAAGCGACCACGTCAAAGATTTCCGACGAACAGCTTTTCTATTGTCGCCAGCGCGGCATGAACGAGGAAGACGCTATCGCCCTTATCGTCAACGGGTTCTGCAAAGAAGTCTTGCAGAACCTGCCGATGGAATTTGCCGTTGAGGCACAGAAGCTGGTCGGTATCAGCCTCGAAGGGAGCGTTGGTTAGAGATGCTTGAAATCAACGATCTTCATGTGAATGTTGCGAATGGCGCGATCCTGAACGGGCTTACGCTTAGCATTGCCGCCGGCGAGGTCCACGCCATTATGGGACCGAACGGATCGGGTAAGTCGACCCTCGCCCATGTGTTGACTGGGAAAGCCGGCTATGAGGTGACCGGAGGCTCGGTCACCTATCAAGGAGAGGATCTTCTGGCGCTCAAGCCTGAGGAACGGGCCGCCAAAGGCGTGTTCTTAGCCTTTCAGTATCCGGTTGAAATCCCCGGCGTTACCAACATGACCTTCCTCCGGACCGCGCTTAACGCCATTCGCTCAGGGCGCGGCGAAGACCCACTGGACGCCCTGCAGTTCCTGAAATTCGCCCGTGAAAAGACGGCTGAGCTGGAGATTTCGGATGATATGCTGCGCCGCGGTCTCAATGTTGGCTTTTCGGGCGGTGAAAAAAAGCGCAACGAAGTGCTGCAGATGGCGCTTCTCGAACCCACCCTCGCCATTCTTGATGAAACCGATTCCGGTCTTGATATCGATGCCCTGAAACTGGTGGCCGACGGTGTCAATCGCTTGCGTTCGCCGGAGCGGTCCATTCTCATCATTACCCACTATCAGAGGCTTCTCGATTACATCGTGCCAGACCAGGTTCACGTCCTGGCCAATGGCAGGATCGCGAAATCCGGGGGCAAGGAACTTGCGTTCGAACTGGAAGAACGAGGCTACGCCGAGTTCACCAAAGAGGTCGCCTGAAGTCAGAATCATGAATACGGGACTTGAAACAGCCGAATTAAACGACGCCTTCGAAGAGACGAAGGCGACGCTGCCCGGCGCGAACCTGGCCTGGCTCAACGAAGCGCGCCTGCGTGATCTTGCAGCATTCAGCGCTGTCGGCCTGCCGACGCAAAAGGAAGAGGCATGGAAATATACCAACCTCGGCCTTCTTCGCAGTGGCAACTTTGCGATTCCGGAAAAGTCTGACGCAACGGTTGAAGTAACACCTCGTGAAGGCTTCGCTACGACGCTTCTGATCCAGAACGGCAGCGCTCATACTGAAAGTCTCTCATCTGAATTGCCAGATGATGTCTGGCTCATGAATCTGCATCAGGCGCTCAATAATGTGCCCGACCTGGTGCAGCCGTTCCTTGAGAAGACATCCTCAGGCGCACCACTTGCCGACCTGAGTGCGGCGTTCGCGTCAGATGGCTATGTCCTCCTTCTTGACCGAAACGCAGCCTGCGATCAGCCTATTGAAATCGTCTTCGATCACAGTGGGGCGGGCGAAGGAGTTTCGCCCATGTATCACCAGCGCAATCTCATCCTGGCCGCACCGGGATCGAAAGCAACAGTGATTGAGCGGCACATCGGACAGGCCGGCACAGGTGCGTATCTTGCGAATTCATCGACGACCATCAACCTTGCACGCCACGCCATTCTCAATCATCACATCATTCAGGACGAGGCGGCCGACGGCATTCACATCTCCAACACTCACGTCACGGTGCGCCGGGATGCCGAATACCGCAGTCTCTTGTTCAGCATCGGCGCAGCACTCAGCCGTCATGAGACCCGCGTTGAGCTCAGGCGAAACGGCGGGAAATGTAATCTCTCCGGTGTCTATCTCATGCAGGGAAATCAGCATGCCGACATAACGACGCGCATCGAACACCTCGCCCCTGAAACCATCAGCAATCAGCTCTTTAAAGGTGCGCTTACGGACCGTGCCCATGGCGTCTTTCAGGGCCATGTCCTGGTGGCACGCGGTGCCCAGCGCATTGAAGGACATCAGCTGAACAAAACGCTGCTGCTCTCTGAGCATGCCGAGATGAACACAAAGCCGGAGCTTGAAATCTATGCAGATGACGTCAAGTGCGGCCATGGTGCGACCGTCGGCGAGCTTGATGAGGAGGCACTCTTTTATCTCCGCTCCCGCGGCATTCCCGAGGTGGAAGCGCGAGATCTTCTCATCCAGGCGTTCCTCGCCGAAGTCCTCGACAATGCTGCCATGGATGACGACATCGGCATAGATATGAGCCGGGTGCGGGACTGGTTCGACACGCGCATCCAGACTTGGCGTATCCAGGGCGGGAGGCAGGCATGACGGCAAATCCGCGCGCCATCCCCAACACGCTTGATCTCGCGGCCATCCGTGCGGATTTCCCAATCCTGTCAAAGCCGGTGAAAGGCCATCGCCTGGTCTATCTCGACAGTGGGGCGTCAGCACAAAAGCCGATCGCCGTGCTTGATGCCATGCGTGATTTTCAGGAAACGCACTACGCGAACGTCCATCGTGGTGTTCATTACCTGAGCCAGATGGCAACAGACGCCTATGAGGCTTCACGCAAAACGGTTGCTGAATTTCTCGGCGCCGGCACGGATGAGATCATTTTCACCGGCAACGCAACATCAGCGCTCAATCTGGTTGCCGCGTCCTATGGCCAGCGACTTCAGCCCGGTGATGAGATCATCCTGACCGAGATGGAACATCACGCCAACATTGTGCCCTGGCAGCTCCTGCGTGATCGCACAGGTGCCGCGATCAAAGTAATCCCTGTGGATGACGCGGGTGTCCTTGATCTGGATGCCTACAGAAAACTCCTGAACAAAAGGACGAAGATAGTCGCATTCACCCATGCCTCCAATGTTCTGGGGACCATTAACCCGGTGGCCGAGATTGCTGCTCTCGCCCATGAGGCCGGTGCTGTTGCCGTGGTCGACGGGGCGCAGGGGATTGTTCATGCGGCCGAGGATGTCAAAGACCTGGATGTCGATTTCTACGCCTTCACCGGTCACAAACTCTACGGCCCGACCGGCATCGGCGTGCTCTACGGGAAAAAGGCACTCCTTGATTCTATGCCCCCCTGGCAGGGCGGCGGCGAAATGATTGCAAACGTCACCTTTGAAAAAACAACCTATCGTGAAGCCCCGGCCCGCTTCGAAGCCGGCACGCCTGCGATCACTGAGTCTGTGGGGCTTGCTGCCGCGATCGACTATGTGAACGGGATTGGCCTCGACCTGATTGCCGCCCATGAGGCAATTGTCCTTGAATACGCCACAGAGGAACTCCTGCAGCTCGACGGGCTTCGTATCTATGGCCGAGCTGAGAACAAGTGCAGCATCGTCTCGTTTCTGATGGCGAGCGCTCATGCGCACGACATTGGCACGATTGTCGATGGCCAGGGCGTGGCGGTTCGCACCGGTCACCATTGCGCCCAGCCTCTGATGGACCGCTTTGGCATCGTCGCCACTGCCCGGGCCTCGTTCGGGATCTATTCGGGGAAAGATGATGTTGACGCCCTGATTGCCTCGTTGCACCGCGTAAAGGAGGTCTTCAGCCGATGAGCTTCGATCTTCAGGACCTTTATCAGGATGTCATTCTTGATCATAGCCGCTCACCCCGAAATTTCCGCGAGCTGGAGGAGGCCCGCTCGGCCAAAGGCAATAACCCCATGTGCGGTGATCGGTTCACGGTCTATCTCGATCTTGATGAGACCGGCAAGGTGGCGGACATCTCGTTCCTGGGCAACGGTTGCGCCATCTCCACAGCATCCGCTTCCATGATGACGGAGCTGATCAAGGGCAAGTCGAGACCCGAAGTCAGCGACCTGTTCGATCACTTCCATGAAATGTGCACATCTGAGGAACCACCGGACAGCGACAACATCGACGCCGACGATCAGGAGAAACTGATGGTGCTGTCCGGCATCCGCCAGTATCCCATGCGCGTCAAATGCGCGACCCTTGCCTGGCACACCATGCGTGCCGCCCTCGACGGCGAAGAAGCCGCAACAACCGAGTGAAATCATGCCTGAAGACACCAGACCAACAGATACCAGACCCGCTGATGACTTCCCCACGGACAACTGGGGCACGATGTTTGCGCCGGAAGATATCGCAACCTCTCACGCCGGCGAGGCCCTTGAGAACGAAGCCACGGCAGAAGCATTGGGCGACCAGATCATTGCCGCCATCAAAACCGTCTACGATCCGGAAATTCCTGTGGACATCTATGAGCTCGGCCTGATCTATAAGATTGATTTCGGCCCGCATGGCAAAGTCGATGTCGATATGACGCTGACCGCCCCCGGCTGTCCGGTCGCCGAATACCTGCCAGCACAAGTCGCCCACACTATCGCCGGTGTTGATGGCGTCGGTGAAGTGGCCGTCGAAATTGTCTGGGAACCGGCGTGGACCAAAGACCTGATGAGCGAAGAAGCCCTTGTTGCCCTGGACATGTTCTGATTGCGACAAACCAGCGCCCCCGATCCAGATCATTGACGAACACACCGATCGACACGATATTACGCCCGAAGGATAAGTAGACATGCCAGGACCCGTCATCAGCCTCACAGATGCCGCCGCCGATCAGGTCAAGAACCTGATTGCGGCAAGCACGACTCCTGTCCTCGGACTCCGTGTCGGCACCAAGGAAGGCGGCTGCTCTGGCCTCACCTATCAGGTCGAATACGCCGAAGATGAACGCGCTTTCGAGGAAGTCGTCGAAGACAAGGGTGTGAAAATCTTCATCGAGCCCACCGCTCTCATGTACCTCATCGGCGCGCAGATGGACTATGTGGAAGAAAAGTTCACCTCAGGCTTCGTCTTCGATAACCCCAACGAAAAAGGCCGCTGCGGCTGCGGCGAATCCTTTCACGTGTGATGACATCCTCTACTGAGCGGCCGCGCTATGACTTCAATGTCGGCCTGCTGGCGTTCCGGCGGCGTGATTTTGTAACCTGCCTCGCCCACTGGCTTCCATTGGCCGAAGAAGGCCACAGCGACGCCCAGACCAATCTCGGGTTCATGCACTGGCAGGGAGACGGCGTTACAGCTGACGCAGAACAAGCCATTCGCTGGTTTACGCTGGCCGCAGAAAGCGGCCATGCAGTCGCCATGCATAATCTTGGCTTCATGCACTATGAAGGTGACGGGGTACCTTTGGACTTCGATGAAGCCGCCAAGTGGTTTGAGAGAGCCGCCGATCTTGGCGATGCTGATAGCCAGTTCAACCTTGCGGTCATGCACCGAAAAGGCCAGAGCTTTCCCGTCGACGACGCCAAAGGTATCGCCTGGTATGAACGCGCCGCAGCCCAAAATCACGCGACGGCCCAATACAATCTGGGCCTCATTCACATGGACGGCGACGGTGTCGAGAAGGATCCATCGGCCGCCTATATGTGGTTCACGCTCGCTGCCGCAAATGCTGAGGGCGAAGCTCGCGACGATGCGCTGCAAAAGCGCAAACGTGTCGCCGGCCTGATCAGCGCAGAAGAGATCGTCAAGGCCGATCTGGCAGCGAAGGATCGAAGTGGCGCGGCTGAGTCCCGGTCGCCATAAGGCAGGCGTTCAGTTTTGAGCGCAGAGTCCAGCCTCGTGCACTTTGTCGTTGGCTGCCGAGAGGCGGCGCAGGTTGCCACCATTCTGACGCTCAGAAAGCTTCGATCCCTGGCGCTTGTGAGGCTTACAAAAAAGACATCCCGCGCGGCTGGACTTTGGCTTCTTACGCTTATGGTGCATGGCCAGTTCCCAATTGAATTCCCATCTGAGCAAGCTCTGGAACAGTTCGTACCTGTTAACCTATAATAGTCGCCAATTGCGGCATCGTTGGGCCGGCAGGGGGAATTCTCGAATGTTGAAACCAATATGTGTCGTCGCGGAATATCTGAAGTTTCATCGCTTCTTTACCGTGAGCCTCGGGCTTATCTCGTTCGCACTTGCGGCGACGGCATGGCTCTATGATTCGACGCTTGAAGCTTCACTTTGCGCCTATTCAGCGGACCTCATCGCCTCGCAGCAAATCGGCGATGCGGATTCAGTTTGCACCAAAATATGGGAAACTGCTGCCGCCGTCCCCGCCATTTTGCTTGGTGTATTTTTCACAATTTCATTGTCTGCCGGGCCGCAGCGAACCGCCGTGATCCATGCACTCCTGGATGGTTACATCAATAACTTCCTCCGTCATGTGGTGGGCGAGCATGGCGTCCACATCGTCATTGTTAAACCAGGTCATGAGGTCATAGAGACCGGCGGGATTACGGGTATCAAAATTCCGTTGGAAAGGGATTGGATAAGCTCGCTCGGCGAGACCGATGGCTTTGAGATCAATGACGAGCTCATTGGTGATCCGGCGCGGACGGTGCACATCGTGACCCATCCGGACTTCCCGGGCGCCCGGGTCGGCGTCGATTTTTCGAGAAATCTTTCATCCATTCGAGACACCGTTCTCGCCGAATCCCAGTCGCGCTTTGACAGTCTCATTTGTTCAGAAGAGCGAAAATACCGTTACATTCGCGACATGTATTTCAAGGATCTCGAAACTGAAGTAAACAGTCTGGCCGACAAGAGCCGGATCAGGATTGTTGAGGGTTCAGATGAAGCAGCGGTGGCAGCGAGCCTGAAGGAAGCGTTGGCGGCGCAGGCTTGACACCTGCCGGAAAATTAGTTAGACATCAAACGATAATAGTTCGATGTCTAACTAGGAGATCATCATGGACAGGCGCAAGTTTCTCGCCGTAGTCGGCGGTGGGGTGATTGTTTCAGCGGCGGCAGCGTCAACCGGCTATGTTCTGACGCGCACGCCCACCAGGGCCCTGGCGCCCTGGTCGCTGGCCGGATCGGCCTATACAGAGCCCCGGATGAAGGCTCTTTCCTATGCCATCCTCGCCCCCAACCCACACAATCGCCAGCCCTGGCTGGTTGATCTAAGCGAGGCTGACAAGGTCACGCTGACCATCGACACGGACAAGATGTTGCCGGCCACGGATCCGTTCAACCGGCAGATCACGATCGGGCTCGGCTGTTTCCTTGATCTCCTGCGCATGGCCGCCGCTGAAGACGGCTATCGCCTCGAAGTTGACGCTTTTCCCTTAGGCAGTGATGCAGCCGGTCTGGACGGACGCCCGGTCGCTGCAATCACGTTTATTGAGGACGCAGATGTCATCAAAGACCCGCTCTTTGGTCAGGTACTGGCACGGCGATCACTGAAAGAACCCTATGACCTCAATCATCATGTGCCCGACGCTGTTCTGGCCTCACTGAGAGACGCTGTCCCCGCAGGCTCAATCATCGGCACGACCAATGATCCGGATGCCGTCGCCAATCTGCGGCGCTTGACACACGAAGCCATGGCCGTCGAGCTTGAGACACCCCGCACCTATCGGGAAAGTGTTGACCTTTTCCGCATCGGCAAGGCTGAAATAGAAGCTGATCCCGACGGTATCGATTTTTCAGGAGTAATGTTCGACAGCCTTGCCGCTGTCGGTTTCTTCACGCGCGAAGCCGCCCTCGATCCAACGTCAGCGGCTTACTCTCAGGGTATCGACGCCGTGATGATCAATTGCGACACCGCCATGGGTTATGTCTGGTTGGTGACCCCGACCAACACACGGCAGGATCAGCTTGATGCAGGACGTAACTGGTTACGCGTCAATCTCGCCGCTACGAGAGCCGGCACCGGCACGCAGCCGATGAGCCAGGCCCTGCAGGAATACCCGGAAATGGACGCGCTTTATGCCGAATGTCGCGACACGCTTGCGCCTGACGGTGGTACCGTGCAGATGTTGGCGCGGCTCGGCTATGCACCGGATGTGCCGCCAGGCCCGAGATGGCCGATCGAAGCGAAAGTTATTGGGAGTTAGGCGCTTGGACGACGAAACCCGAAGACAACGCCTGTTTCAGCTCTTGAATGAGATCGGCATCATCCAACAGCTTGCCAGCAACGAGTTCAACCGCCTCATGCCGGAAGGTCTGCACGTCTCACACTTCAGCGTCCTCAATCACCTGAGCCGGCTTGGTGACGGGCGCACACCGGTTCGTATTGCAGCAGCCTTCCAGGTCACGAAAGCCACCATGACCAATACGCTGTCGAAGCTGTCAGCCCGCGGATTCATTGAAATCCGCAGCAATCCTGAAGATGGCCGGTCAAAGCTCGTCTACCTCACGCCCGCCGGTCACGAATTTCGAAAGCGCGCCCTCGCCGCTGTTGGCCCGACGCTCGACCAGATCAACGAGAATCTCGATTTGGATTCGATTCTTGGGATACTTCCAAAGTTACAGGAATTGCGCGAATTTCTTGACGTCAGTCGCAGCAACTGACGAGGTCCTGCAAGCTGTGTTCAATGCGTCTGTTCATCAATCAGAGCGATCTGCTTGGCCACCGAGATCATTCTCTTGGTCGTGATCTCAAGGGTGCGGTCTTCGTAGACATCGTCTGAGGGATGCGCTGCCAGATGTTCGGCGATGACTTGATCACGCTCTGCCACCATCTCGCAAATGTCTGCGTGAAAAAGCTGCACCATGGCGCTTAGCCAGCGATTTGTAGCCCAGCATGGGAATGTATGATCAATTTGAAAGCGATCCAGCATTTTTGCGACATCTGGCGCCTTGTAAAAGGTTTCACCGGTGACCCAGCGGTTTGTCGTGAACAGCGCAGTCGGAAACCCCGCCTGATCCATGGAAATGCCGATCAGATGGCAGAGTGAGTCATTACCGAGAGGCCGTTCCCAGTCTCCCTTGTAAGGGGCCGGCCTGATTCCCTTTGGCATCCCTTTGGCGCGCAGGAACAAATGAAAGTGCCCATGCTCGGCAGGCTGACTGCCGTCTTCGCGAGGATGAGAGTGGTAGTAGTATTGAGCGTGGGTTTCATTGTCGTAAATGTCGCCTTCAGGATAGTGGTTCCACTCATAGAAAGTGCCCTGGTTAGCAATCACCTGACCAACGATGTTGGCGCTGGCCTTTTGCAGAACCCGCAAACACTCCTGGATTTCAGCGCCTGCCGCGGCCATATCTTTCAGACGTTTTTTCGATGGGGTCTTGATCCACATACTCAATCTTCCACTGCGGTCCATTCAGCCTGAAGCCGTAAGCTGCCGGCAGTGTTGCTGATCGCCGCGAGACAATGGGCGGCACGATCTTCTGGGATGGAAACCGCGAACGTTGTAACATATTCGGTGCCAGAGGCGGTCACATGCCGGCGACAATTCATCCGGATAACATTGGCATGGAATTCGATGAACACTTCGGAAAGCCTTGCCACGAGCCCAGGTTGATCCCCACCAGAGATTGTCATGCGATGCGTGATCACGCCGCGCTCCGTCGCTGTCGGCTCAAGATGGAAGTCTTGCACTTCGATCCGGGCGTTTTCAAGTTCAGGCAGAGAGTTGAGCGCCGCTTCGATGGTTTCCGGATCCGTATCCACATCCAGTATTTCGCAGACAGATGTAAACTCGAAACCATGGCCCAGCACCGAAAAGCTGGTGTCGGAAAGGTTCGCGCCAAGCTCATAAAGCGTGCCGGTTACCTTGGCAATCAACCCAACCTGATCTTCACCTGTGATGGATATGAGGACGGTTTCGCTCATCAGAAGTCTATCTTTCGTCGGCTTGGGTTGTTCCGGGTTCTGCTCCCGGTTATAAGGCAGCTGGTGCGCCTGCGCCCACAAAAATCGTCGCACCCTAACCGCCACAGCCGGGAACAATGAATGCGCACACTTGAAATACGGCATGAAGTCTGGCCCATCAGCGGCGCGTTCACAATTTCGCGAGGCAGCCGCACGGAAGTCGATCTCCTGGCCGTTGAAATTGGCGACGAAGGTGTGCGCGGCCGTGCCGAATGCGTCCCCTACCCCCGCTATGGCGAAAGCATTGAAAGCGTCATCGCTGAAATCGAAGCGGCACGCGCGGCCATTGAGGCCGGAATTCACCGCGGCGACCTTCTTGACGCCATGAAACCGGGGGCGGCCAGAAATGGCGTCGATTGTGCTCTTTGGGATCTCGAAGCCAAGCATCTGGGCGAACGGGTCTGGGACATGGCGACCCTGCGTGAACCGAAGGATGTCTTGACGGCTTACACCATCAGTATCGATACACCCCAAAAGATGCAGGCCGCCGCCAGTTCGGCAATTCACATGCCGCTTCTGAAGGTCAAGCTTGACGGCGATGTGATTCTCGAACGGCTGGAAGCCGTGCGATCAGGCTCCCCAAGTGCGACAATCATTGTCGATGCGAACGAAGCCTGGTCCATTGATGATCTGGTGACAATTGAGGATCGAATGGATGCGCTTGGCGTCATTCTGATCGAGCAGCCCCTGCCAGCCGGCAAGGACGGCGCCCTGAAGGAAATCGACTACTCCATTCCACTTTGCGCCGACGAAAGCTTCCACAATGTCGATGATCTCGATGAGATTTCTGAACGCTATCAATGCGTCAACGTCAAGCTCGACAAGACCGGCGGTCTGACTGAAGGGCTCAGGGTAGCCAAGGCAGCCAGGGACCGGGGCCTGATGATTATGGTCGGTTGCATGCTATGCACATCGCTCGGCGTGGCGCCGGCCCTCATGCTTGAAAGCTTTGCGGACTATGTCGATCTCGATGGCCCGCTTCTGCTGGCCCGCGATCATTCGCCAGGCATTCCGATAAATGGTGCCTTGATGGGCGCTCCGCCTGTGGATCTCTGGGGTTAGATGCCGATTTTCCGGTTGTTCTGCTAAAGCCCGAGCACTGCCTTCGCGATGACGTTTCGGTTGATCTCGTTTGAGCCGCCATAGATCGTCGCGGCGCGACCGCCCATGTAATCTTGCGTAACCGCTGGCGTCCAGTCGGGCCCAATCGTGCCGACGTTCGAGCCAAACTCGCTCATCAGGTTCGACGACGTGTGGGCATAGTAGGCTGAAGCTTCTACATAAAGCTCTGATATGGCCTGCTGAAGTTCCGTGCCCTTCACTTTCAGATAGGACGATCCCGGACCGGGAAACTTGCCGGCCGCTGCTTCGGCCAGTGACTGAAGCTCGGTGTAGTTAAGGCCTTCAAGCTCCAGATCAATCAGGTCCATACGGGTTTTGAAGTCAGCATTTTCCTTCAGCGCGCCACCTTCACCGTCCGGCTCCTCTGATACGATCCGGCGCAGTCGCTGCATCGATTGCTTTGATCCTGCAACCCCGGCGATGCCGGTGCGTTCGTTCTGCAAAAGCACCTTGGCATAGGTCCAGCCTTTACCCTCCTCGCCGATACGCTGATCTGCGGGCACTTTGACATTGTCGAAAAAGACTTCGTTGACCGTAAACTCACCCGAAATCAGCCGAATTGGCCGTACTTCGATGCCTGGCGACTTCATGTCGAAAAGCAGAAACGTGATCCCCTCCTGCTTCTTTCCTTCGCCCCAAGTTCGGGTCAGGCAGAAAATCCAGTCCGCCATGTCAGCGCCCGATGTCCAGATCTTGTGGCCGTTGACAATGTAATTGTCGCCTTCAAGTTTTGCCGACAATTGCAGCCCGGCAAGATCTGAGCCCGCGCCCCGCTCGGAATACCCCTGACACCAGATCGTGCGGTTATAGATGATGTCATCAAGCCAGCGCTTCTTCTGTTCATCGTTGCCGTAAGTGAACAGGATCGGCCCGAGCATGGTGATGCCAAAGCCGCCGGTCTGCGGCAGTCCTGCGCGCACAAGTTCTTCGTCATAGATATATCGCTGGGTTGGTGACCAGCCCGGCCCGCCCGCTTCCACCGGCCATTTGGGAACCGCCCAACCCTTTTCTGCGAGCAGCGTCTGGAACTCTGTACCGGCTTCCCGATCAAAGCCTTCTTCACCGCCTGCGCTCACGCGTGTCCTGAGGTCATCCGATATGGAATCCTCAAAGAAAGATCGAACTTGCTCGCGAAACGCTTCGTCGTCCCGGCTGAATGCGAGATTCATGGGCAGCACTCCTGACTGAAGAGTTTGTCGGTGAATTTGGCGGACACTAGCAGGCCGGATTCGCTCTGCATATCCTGCTATTGCCTACTTGATCCCGGCTTTACGCATGCCGCCATGAATCTTGGCAACCACTTCAGGTGTCGCGAAAAACTCGCCTGCCGCCTCTTCCGTAAGATCTGCCGAGAAATCGCTGAAGAGTTCCTTTGTCCGTGCAGCAGCGGCGCGTGCTTCTTCGTTCCGCCCGAGATAGCCGAGCACGTTTGTCTTGCAAACCCAGGCGAGGAAAGCTTCGGGATTTCGCTCAATGGACCGGTCCGCCATCTCCAGCGCCGTGACGAAATCATCCTTGATGGTGTAAGCCCAGCAGAGCCAATAGAGCCATTGCGGCATCTGTGCGTCCCGGGGACTTATCTGAATGGACCGCTCGATAAATTCAATGGCGTTATCCGCGTCGCCAAGGGTCAGATAGGTGAGGCCCAGGATACTTATTGCCCCAGCGAAACAAGGTGCGTTGGCGACGGCCTGGGTGGCCAGATCAAAGGCTCGATCCGGGTTACCGAGACAAGAGTTCGCGTTGGCGCATTCAGCGAGAATGCGCGGGTCATCAGGCGAGAGCTTCATGGCCTCCTCAAGAGCGAGGGCGCCGCGCGCCCGATCCGCCTCTGGATCATCCGAGACTTGCGTTATGGCTGAACTTGATGCCGCCACCGCGATCAACGAATGAGCATGGGCAAAGCCCGGGTCAGCAGCTATCGCTTTCTCAGCCAGGTCGACAGCCATCCTGTATTTTCGATCGCTCTGCTGTCGATAGTAAGCGTTTTGCGCCATCACATAATATTCCCAGGCGTTTAGATTTTCTGGTGGCCTCCGTTCGATGCGCATGATTTCGCGCAGCATGATTTCGCCACCCAACAGGCTCGCGATTGCACGGGACACCTGATCCTGGACATCAAACAGCGTATCTTCCGCTCCTTCATAGCGATCGGCCCAGACCTGATTGCCGCTTTCCCCATCAACCAGCTGCGCGGTCACATGCATCTGGCCCTGGCTCGCCTGAACACTGCCCCGCAAGAGATACCGGACGCCAAGATCTTTGGCGATGGTCTGGTCGTCCACGTCCGCTTCGGCATACAGCATGCTGGAATTCTGACCGATGATGAAAAGATCGGGCAACTGGCTCAGGAGCGTTGCAATCTCCTCTGTCATGCCCTGGGCCATGTAGGCGCGATCCGTGCCGGGGGAGCGATCTGCAAATGGCAGCACGGCGATTGACGGCCGGCCATCATCTGCCTTACGCGGCAAGACGGGGCCGCGGATTTCAACATGTGTCGCCTGCTTGCGGGCACGAGCCTCATAGACCCAGATCAGGATGACGAACGGAATAAATCCGGCGCCGACACCGTAAATGACAGTGATTTCTGACCAGAGCGGCATGCCGATGCGCGAAAACGTCGTCGCGGCGACTTGAATCATCACCCAGCCGCCAACCATATAGGCAGCGCCGAACTTGAAAGTCCTGCTTTCCTTGAGCCGTGTGAAGAGGCCGTTCAAATCTCATGTCCCCCCAGAAACGGGTCGCGGTGACAACTTGCTGTTCCGCACCAATAAATGACTTGAGGCATACACTATAAAGCGAATTTCAGCTGTTGGACCACCCTGAGATGGAAAAAAGGGGCGCCGCTGATAACAGGGCACCCCTCGAATCGCCGTATTGTGCGCTGTTACAGCCCAAGCACGTTCTTGGCCATCACATTCCGCTGCACTTCCGAAGAACCGCCATAGATCGTCATGGCGCGGCCCATGAGGTAGCCAAGGGATGAACCCATATGCTGCATCGGGCCGACTGGACCTGTGTTGTCGCCGCTCTGGCTCATGCCCAGAAGGTTGGGTGCGACGTAGTGGCCGGCGACATCGATCTGGATTTCCTGAAGCTTTTGGGACAATTCAGTGCCAACACATTTCAGATATGAGCTGCCCGGCCCCGGTAATCGACCTGCCGCCGCATCTGCAAGCGTCTGAAGTTCCGAATACTGAAGGGCCTCGACCTCGATTTCGATATCGTGAAGCTGATCCCTGAAACGTGCATCGTCCCAGAGCGACCCGTTCTCACCGTCCATTTCTGTCTGGGCAACTTTCTTCAGCTGCTTGATGGAGGCCTTCGAGGACCTTACACCGGCCTGGCCGGTGCGTTCGTGCTGCAACAGCACTTTGGCATAGGTCCAGCCTTTGTTTTCTTCACCGATGCGATTTTCGACCGGCACTTTGACATTGTCGAAGAAACATTCGCAGAACGGTTCAACGCCGGCCATCGTCTTTATCGGACGTCGATCGACGCCTTCGCTCGTCAGGTCAAAGAGCAGGAACGTGATCCCCTCCTGCCTTTTGCCTTCGGTCGAAGTCCGGGTGAGACAGAAAATCCAGTCAGCAAACTGCGCACCGGACGTCCAGATTTTGTGGCCATTGACCACGTAATGATCGCCTTCAAGCTTTGCCGAACAGGCGAGGTTCGCTAGATCAGAGCCGGCACCCCGTTCGGAGTAACCCTGACACCAGTTCACTCGGCCATGCATGATGTCAGGCATAAAACGTTCTTTCTGCTCATCATTGCCATATGTGCCAATGATCGGTCCAATCATGGAAATGCCAAAGCCACCTGGCATCGGCAGACCGGAGCGAGCGCTTTCCTCGTCATAGATAAAGCGCTGTGTCGGTGACCATCCAGGGCCGCCAAATTCGGCCGGCCATTTCGGCGCGACCCAGCCTTTTTCGACGAGCTGAGACTGCCATTCCTGCATCGCTTCGCGCGAAGGACCGCCGCCCATGGCCCATCCGCCGCCACCGCCAAAGCCACCACCCTTCTTTATCTCTTCTGAAGGCGCCGTTTCGAAAAATTCACGAACTTCGGCGCGAAAGGTTTCATCTTCGGCTGAAAAATTGAGATCCATAGGGCAATTCCCTCGTTTGCTGGGTTCTGGATACGTTGGCGCCGAACCTATCAGGGACGGCTGAAAATGTCATGCAGACTCCGCCAGAACAAGAGAGGCGGCCCATCCTGAGACAGGCCGCCCTTAGTCGGCAATCTTTGGTAGCGGGCCTATAGCCCAAGCACATTCTTCGCCATGACGTTGCGCTGGACTTCGCTTGATCCGCCGTAGATTGTCTGGGCGCGGCCCATCAGATAGCCAGGCAGAGTACCCATTGAGTGCATGGGCCCAACTGGACCGATGTTGTCGCCACTGCCCCGCATGGCCATCATGTTCGGGTTGCCATAAAAGCCAGCCACATCTACCTGAATTTCAGACAGCTTCTGCGAAAGTTCCGTTCCCATGCATTTGAGGTAGGAGCTTCCCGGCCCGGGCAATCTGCCTGCGGCTGCATCGGCAAGCGTTTGCAATTCGGAATACTGAAGTCCTTCGACGGCAACTTCCAGCTCATGAAGATTGTCACGGAAGGTAGCACTGTCCCAAAGCGTGCCGCCGTTGCCATCAGATTCTTCTTTGGCAATGCGTTTCAGCCGTTTGATAGTCGCCTTTGACGGCCTCACCATGGCCTGACCGGTCCGCTCATGCTGGAGAAGGACCTTGGCATAGGTCCATCCCTTGTTCTCTTCACCGATGCGGTTTTCGACCGGCACTTTGACATTGTCGAAGAAGCATTCGCAGAACGGTGCCATGCCACCCATTGTCATGATGGGACGACGCTCAACACCTTCGCTTTTCAGATCAAAGAGAAGGAAAGTGATGCCTTCCTGCTTTTTGCCTTCATTCGAAGTTCTGGTGAGACAGAAAATCCAGTCGGCATTCTGCGCGCCTGATGTCCAGATTTTGTGGCCATTTACAACGTAATGATCGCCCTCAAGCTTTGCCGCACATTGCAGGTTCGCAAGATCGGAGCCTGCGCCACGTTCTGAATAGCCCTGACACCAGACGGTGCGGCCATACCTGATGTCGTCCAGGAAGCGCTCTTTTTGCTCATCATTCCCGTATGTGCCGATGATCGGCCCGATCATTGAAATGCCCATGCCGCCTGGCTGTGGCAAACCTGAGGCTGCGATTTCGGCGTCATAGATAAAGCGCTGCGTCGGCGTCCATCCCGGACCGCCGAATTCAACCGGCCATTTTGGTGCGACCCAGCCTTTTTCGACAAGCTTGGCCTGCCATTCCAGCATGGCTTCACGGCCGCCGCCGCCGCCCCAGCCACCCATGCCACGACCGCCGCCCTGGCGGTTTTTCAGCTCTTCGGGTGGCGCATTTTCAAAAAAGTCGCGGACTTCCTGACGAAACGCTTCATCGTCCGCTGAAAAATTGAGATCCATGTTTTACCCTCGTGTCGCCAGGGGCAGCAAAGTAACAACAAAATGCTGTAGCTGGCCTGCTCAAATGAAGTTGCGGCTACGCCGCGCGATTGGCGGCGATCCTATCAGGCCAGCTTATGGGGAAGCAAGGGCGCGCTAGCCCTGCGGCAATTGGTCTATGGCTTCAATCACCGGCATCAAGGCCGCTTTGGGCAATGGTTGCAGTCTGACTGTGCTCTCCCAGCCAAAATGATCGGACGTATTGACCATGGGAGCGTTGCCGCCTGGCTCGGCCGCGATAGCTTCGCCAATCAGGAAATCCGAGACTTTTTCAAAGAACGATTTCTTCGGCTGCACCGGGAACCTCTCATCCATGACCACAGCGCCCTCGCCAACGGCGAAGCTGGGGGAGACAAAGAGATGGTCGATCTTGTGGTCACCGGCAAAGGGGCTTCGAGCTGCAACAAAGACATTTTCAGAGGCACAGTATGTGCAGGCGTCATCTGCATTGGGTGCCTGGGTGTATCCCGAGAACAGTACCGGCAACAGCCCTTCCCAGAACTTCGGATCGTATGACTTCAGCGTTGCAAATTCGGTCATCTTTGGACCGAAGTTGAAATCACCGCCAAGGATCACCGGCGCGTCTGTCAGCTCAGATTTGATCCAGTCAGAAAGTTCCTGCAACTGGATACCGCGATGCGCAATATACATCTCGTCCCGGTAGGCTGAAACAAGATGCGTGTTCACAGTCCAGACAGGGCCCCAGTTCGGATGGTTGATTTTCGCTGCCATGGCTGACTTGCGAATACCGTATTCGCCGTCTGTCAGGAAACGATCGAGATAGCCGCCAACCGAATAGGTCAGCCGTTTGGTTTCCACGATCGGAAACCGGCTTAGGGTTCGAAGCCCTGTGTCCATTTTCGTCTTGAGCCCAAGGGCCTCGAATATGACGGCGACTGCGAAGAGTGGCTGATTGTCATAGTCTTCAACATCCGCAACAAATTCGTAACCGCAGTCGTTAAAGACCTCACCCCGCGCTTCGGGCCACAGCTCCTGGACAAACACGACATCCCAGCCATCAGCTTCGTCTGCAGCACTTTCAGAAAAACGGCGACAAATCTCCGTCATGCGTTCAGTGGTGTAATCACCCCGGACGCCACCAATATCCCACACGTTGTAAGTCAGAAATTTCAGGCTGGCGTGATAGGCGTCATCAGCGTTGCTATCTGCATGACCAGCGACCGGCGCAAACATCAGCGCTCCAGCAAATATGAGAGCACCGACATAGCCACTTAATTTCGTTCCGAAATACCCTGTCATTTGCGCGGGTGCCCTAAAGCTTTCCCCAGAGCCCTTCCAAAGCCTTTAACGAGACACTTCTGACGCATTGCCCGCATGGAAATCGGGAATTTGCGACCGCTCTAATCTGCAGTCCCAATGTGACAGAAATTTGACGAGCCTGTTTATGCCACGTCACTGGAGAAACATCAAGGCAGGGAACTCTAACATCTTGGAATCACAGCGATTTTCGGAGATCTTCAGGTAACAGACAACTCCGCCAGTGCCTCAGCTGAAATGATCCGCCGGGCGATGGCATAGCTGAATCCCTGGCGTGCAAGCGCCGCAAGCTGTTTTTCCTGTTGTTCGCGACTCAGAGGCTCACTCAGATCCTTGCGGAACGGCCCGAAGCGCCGCCGCTTCGCATAGGTCAGAGCAGCCTCGAAATCGCCACCACCCTCCTCTTTGTGGGCGTGACTGACGGCAGTGGAAGCAAGCTCCCGTGAAATCCCCTTGGATGACAGATAGCCTTCGATATATCGCCTTGAGCGCCCGCCGCGCCAAAGGTGAACTGCCTTGTCCTTCGCATAGCGATCGTCGTCCACATAGCCATGCCCGACGCATTCTCGCACGACGCGCGCAATCAATACTTCAGCATCCGGGCTCTCGACATGGTGGCGGATGCGATGACGCTCTACCCGGCGAGCCAGCACCCGGCCGAGATTCGCACTCGAAGTCGCATATCGGCCCAGGTACTCAAGGGCTGCTGCTTCAAGTGCACCGTAATCAAGCGGTGGTTGTGGCCGTCGAGCTCTCAAGTCTTCTCTGGATGTTGACTCTTTTTCGTCCATCGTTAGTCTTTTCTCACACTTCCATGAATACTTGAAAGCGAGAATCGTTGCATGAAAAAATGGTTGGTTCTGGCCGGAGCAAATGGCGCAATTGGCGTCATGGCGGCAGCCTATGGTGCCCATGGCCTGATCGGCGGGCCCGCCGTCATGGAACCTGAAGTCTTTGATACGGCGGTTCACATGCAGTTATGGCACGCGCTGGCGCTTTTGGGTGTACAGAGGCTGGAAGATCGGCGTCCTACTTTTGTAACGACCATCGCCGGATGTGCCTTTACGGCTGGCATTGTCCTCTTTTGTGGCAGCACCTATCTGATCGGCGTCACCGGTGATCACGGCTATGCAACGCTTGCACCTTACGGCGGCATGGTTCTCGTCCTTGGCTGGTGTTCGCTGATCTGGATCGGCTCACCTGCGGGACGGCAGAAAACTTATGATGACGCGTGAATCCAGATTGCATTGGGCTTGCACATTTCGGATAGTCTGACCTGCGAACGATCATTGAATTCAGATTGAGGGGGAATCACGGATGGCAAGTGACCAGGATTTTCAGGGGCCAGGGCCAGAGCATGAGTTTCGCACCAGGCTTGCAAATGGTTCGTTCTGTATCCAGAAATGCGATGATTGCGGTAAGCATATCTATTACCCGCGCGCTGTCTGCATTCACTGCGGTGGTATCAAGCTCAGCTGGGTCGAAGCCTCCGGCGAAGGCACGGTCTACTCAACTTCGGTCATTCATCAGCGCCCGGAGGCAGGCGAAAATTACAATGTCGCCATCATTGACCTTAAAGAAGGCCCCCGCATGATGAGCCGCGTTGAAGGCGTCGCAGCTGCCGACGTGAAAATCGGCATGAGCGTGAAAGCGAGAATCACAGAGGAATTCGACACGCCCTACATCGTCTTTGATCCGGCTTAGCCGGACGCCAGCGATTGCTGGCCTTATTCCGTCGTTCGCATTTTGACGATTTTGTCGGGGGATGAAGGTGGTTCTCCGACTGCGATGGCATCGACAAAGTCCATGCCGGAGCTGACCTGACCCCAGACAGTATACTGACCGTTCAGATGTGGTGCTGCATCGAGACAGATGAAAAACTGACTGTCGGCGCTGTCTGGATGCTGGGATCGTGCCATGCCAAGGGTGCCGCGATCAAACGGTGCGGGCGAGAATTCGGCTTCAAGCTTTTGACCTGAGCCGCCGGCGCCTGTGCCTGTTGGGTCGCCCGATTGTGCCATGAAACCCGGAATCACACGGTGAAAGACGATGCCGTCGTAAAACCCTTCGTCCGCAAGCTCGCGCACCCGCGCCACATGATTTGGTGCAACATCGGCAAAAAGGTCAATCACCACTCTGCCGTGATCAAGATCCAGATAGAGTTTCGTTTCGTCCGCCATGGCCTGGAGCTCCTTGCCTGAATTCGATAAATCAGTTGATGCGGATGGCACCCTATAGGCAGACTGCGACCAGCACAAACTGCAATTGGCGGACAGATCAGAGATGGCGAAAGACCCTGAAGGCCCCTTTCAGCAGGAACATTTCGGACGTGTCGACGAAACAGATGACGTGAACTTTTACCGTGAGCCACGCCTTGTCATTCACATCGCCGACAGCGCCTCGGATGCACTGAAAGTATACTACGGGCTCGCCCTGCCAAGGAGCGGTCGAGTTCTTGATCTGATGAGCTCATATGCTTCGCATTTGCCAGCGGAGCATCAATTCGCCCGCGTCTGTGGCCTTGGCATGAACAAGCCGGAACTGGAAGCCAACCTCCAGCTCACCGACCATCTCCTGCAGGACCTGAACAAGCATCCTCAGCTTCCTTTCGAGAACGCAAGCTTCGACGCCGCTGTAATCAATGTCTCAATCCAGTACCTGACCGATCCTGTACCAGTTCTGCGCGATGTCGCGAGAGTGCTGAGCCCGGGTGGAATGCTTCACATCACATTCTCAAACCGTCTCTTCCCCGAAAAAGCCGTGGCCGTCTGGCGATCTTCAGACGCCCAGGGGCATGCAAGTCTGATCAATCTCTATTTCGAGCTGACCGAAGCTTTCGACCCGGCTGAGTTCCTTGACCTCTCGCCAGTCAAAGGCTCGATGGATCCGATTTATGTCGTCAGGGCGAAGCGTCTCGGGGCGTGATGACAACGACGCCTGGCATGCGCGCAAAGTCCCCTGCTTGAAGAAACTCCCGCTCTAGGCCGTTACTTCCGCGATCTTGTCCTTGACATCGGAAGTCAGTTTTTCACGCTCATCGAGAACAGCAAGGTTGTCAGTGAGCTGATCAAGGCTGGACGCGCCCATCATGACGGTTGAAACGTTTGGGTTCTCGAGACACCAGGCCAGCGCCATATGCGCTGGCTTCATATCGGCTTCTTTGGCCACTTTGCTTAGTTCACGCGCCAGCGCCAGGCGTCGCTTGCCGTCTTCGCTTTCGAGGCGTCTGCGGCGCATATTGTTGTTGCCGCCCATTGTATATCGCGTCCCTTCCGGCATCCCGTCATCATATTTGCCGGTCAGCATGCCGCCGGCGACCGGCCCCCAGATTGTCGTGCCGAGGCCGATCTCGTCGTAGAGGTGCGCATATTCCACTTCGAAGCGTTCGCGATGGAGAATGTTGTATTGCGGTTGCTCCATTGTCGGTGGAACAAGCCCGAACTGGCGCGCTACACCATGAGCTTCCATCAGCTGCGCTGCCGACCATTCCGACGTTCCCCAATAGAGGATTTTCCCTTGCGCGATAAGGTCCGTCATGGTCCGGACGGTTTCTTCGACGGGCACTTCCACGTCCGGTCGATGACAAAAATACAGATCAAGATAATCGACCTGCAATCTTTGCAGTGCCTGATGGCACGCATCGGTTACATGCTTGCGGCTAAGGCCGCGCTGGGTCGGCCTGGGATCGTTCACACTGCCGCCGAAGACCTTGCTGGAAACACAATAGCCATCCCGTGGCAAATCAAGTTTCTTCAGCGCGATACCAGTGACGGTCTCAGCAACGCCCCTGCCATAGGCTTCTGCGCTGTCGAAAAAATTGATGCCGGCATCATAGGCTGTTTTCAGAAGCTCTTCCGCACCATCCTGATCAACCTGCCCCATGCCGAATGTCATCGTGCCGAAGGAAAGCGCACTTACCTTCAGGCCAGAACCACCAAGCCGTCTGTATTCCATTTTTGATGTCCCCTACAAATTTCGCCGTATTTCGGCAAGCTCAGCACAAACTGCCGAGGAAGTGCAAGCTAGTGCCGGGAATGCTGATCAGGGAAGATCGTCGCGTGAGGCGTTCAGCTGCTCCTTGACCCCTATGAGAGGCTCCTGGGCGAACGAACGCTCCACCGGGCGCAGCACATTGAATACCGGTTTCGCCTGTTTTGTTTCTTCCAATTGGGCAGCCGACAGACTTGCGCCGGGCTGTGGCGCGGGCAGAGGAATATGCAGTTTCGCCGATGTATTGATTACAAACTCGATTTCGACATCGTCCGAAATGTCGAAGCCGTTGTCACGCAGGACCTGATGCGGATTTTCGCGAAGCCTTTCACGGAAAGAGACATCCTCCCAGGCTTTGCGGATAACGCGTATCAGCCCCTTACTCCAGTTCAATTCGCTCATGGCCTGTTCCCCCGTGAGACAGTTCCTGAGACAAGTCTGAACCTTCGATGGCGAGTTGCAAGAAGTTTTGCCAAGGCCGGGTGATGCATTTGGGCCCTTGAGCTGTGACTTTATTGCCAGTCGCCAAAGCTGCCGACCGCGCCAGGAAACACCACAGGGCTTTCAGCGCCGTCATTTGCAACGCTAGCGACACCAAAGAAATAGTTATCGATTACGATATTCTGAAGAACTGCTTCGCTGGAAACATCAAAAGAGCGGGACCACTGCCACTGGGGCTGATCGGTCAATCGCCAATAGACTTTGTAGCCAGCCAGATTTGCCGCCACCTCGCCTTCGGCAACAGTCCAGCTCAATGTCGTATCGGCACGGACAGCGCCGGCGATTTTCACATCGGCAGGAAAGGGCGGCGCGGATGCCAGACCGCCAAGTACGATAGCATTCAGCGCCGTGATCTTCCGCATATAGTCATAGTTCACCCACTCAATGGTGTCGCCGTATCGCACGCCGTCCTCGATCCGAATGTCCTGATGCTGCCGAGCATAGTGTTCGTTGGTCTCCATAATCCGAACGGCCGGAACACCTACTTCGTTAAAAGGCCGATGATGACCGCCGCGGCCGAAACGATCCAGCCTATAGATCATCATTACATCAAGGTCGGGCATGTACTGATCCGCCTGACTGTCAACGAAACGTGCAAGATTACGTGACGCACTGTCAACTTCGCCGCCAGTAAAACGCCGCACTCTAGCCTCGTCATCGGTTTCAGCCGCACGAGTGCCTTCTGAAAAGACGCGCACCGTGATGTTATCGATCACACCGTTGATGCCGCCAATGTTGCTGATCATGTCGTTGTTCAGTACAGCCTTGAGGCGCATGCCCCTCTCAACAAACGCTGCGGCAACAATTTTGCCGCCAAAAAGGCCCTGCTCCTCACCCGAAAGCCCGGCATAGATTATGGACCCGGCAAATTCATACTGGCTGAGAACGCGCGCGGCCTCTAACACGCCCGCCATACCCGATGCATTGTCGTTGGCACCTGGTGACAGGCTCTCACTATCCAGCGGATCGGAAACACGGCTATCAATGTCGCCAGTCATCATCACGTAGCGACCAGGATCAAGCTGCCCTCTTTGAATCGCGATAACGCTGACGATCTCGGTCGGGTCGGGAATTCTTGGTTCTCCGGAAACCGTGTCGCTGATCGTAAAAACTTCTAGACAGTTGCCACAGGCCTCAGAAATCTGATTGAACTCAGCCTCGATCCACCTTCGCGCGGCACCAATACCTAATTCACTGGAATCTGTCTCGGAGAGTGTATGTCGTGTGCCGAAGCCTACCAGCTGTTCCACATCGCGTTTGAGGCGGTCGGCACTGACGCTGGCCACAATTTCGTACATTTTTTCGGCAATGGTGCCGGCATAGGCAGAACTGACGGCAAACAGAGACAGGAAAACGAAAATCAGGGTCACCACGTTACGCATTTTGGCTCCTTGTGCAGATAGGATCGCCCAAAGATAACGTGGTGTCACAAAGCCGTCTCGTGTATTTTGCAGAGCCGTACTTGAGGAGTTATAAATGGCGGAAGCCGGTACAGAGCAAAAGACGGTGCGCGCCCGCCTGGAAGAAGCAGTGAAACTGCATCAGCAAGGGGATCTCGGCGGCGCTGAACAGATCTATGCCGAAATTCTGGATGAAGACCCCAAGTCCTCTGACGCGTGGCATCTGATGGGGCTTGTCCAGATGAGCAATGGCCGATCCGATGTCGCTGCCACTTTTATCGAACGCGCCATTGCGTTGCGCCCGGCGCAGGCAACATTCCACCATAACTATGGCAATGTCCTGGCTCAGCTCGGCAGGTTTGACGAAGCCGACGCCAACCTTCGCGAGGCCATCAAACTGAAGCCTGACTATGTGGATGCCTACTACAATCTGACAGCGCAGAAGAAGTATGCAGAATCCGACCCTTTGCTTGATCAGGTGCTTGAGTTGATCGCTGATGGCGAGCGAACCGAAAATGATCTCTGCCTCCTTCACTTCGCCGCCGGCAAGCTCTGCGACGACATGGGCCGTTTTGATGATGCATTCGATCATTTTGAAAAAGGGAACCAGGCGAAAGCTGTTGATCACAACCCGGTTTCGACCCAGGCCTTCTTTGATAAAACGCTTGGCGTGTTCACGCCGGAATTTTTCCTGAAGCACACCGACACGGGCATTGACACCACGCTGCCGGTATTCGTCATCGGCATGCCACGATCGGGCACATCTCTGGTTGAGCAAATCATCGCAAGCCACCCAATGGCTTACGGCGCCGGCGAATTGCAGAGCATGCGCCAGATCGCACATCGCTTGTCGATGCACACAAAGTCTTCCCTGCCCTACCCGGATTGCATGCCTGAAGTTGATCGCGAAACATATGATGGGTATGGCAAGAGTTACACTGACAGCCTGGCCAAAAAATCGCCCAAGGCAATCCGCATTGTTGACAAGATGCCCTATAACTTCCTTTATGTCGGCCTGATCCATTTGATGATGCCAAGTGCCCGGATCATCCATTGCCGGCGGAATGCTCTTGATGTCTGCACGTCGATCTTCAATCAGAATTTTACGACAGGAAACGAATACGCTTTCGACCTCAGCAGCATTGGCGCGTATTACAAGAACTATGAGAGTGTCATGGCGCATTGGGAGAAAGTTCTGCCGGGAAAAGTAATTTCCATAGACTATGAAGCATTGATCGATGATCCAGACCGGATCAGCCAGCAGATTATTACCGCCGCAGGCCTCCCCTGGCATCAGGATTGCGCCAACTTTCAGAATGCCGAAACTTCGGTGCGCACCGCAAGTCGATGGCAGGTCCGGCAACCGGTGTACAAGACGTCTCAAAACCGTTGGAAGCGTTATGAACGTCATCTGGGCCCCCTCTTCACAGCCCTGGGACGCACAGCGTAGCCACGATGGAACTTTGGGCCTGGCTTCTCCAATGGTTCACCGTTACTGAGCTCGTTGCTTCTGTCCTCGGCATCATCAGCGTTTCACTCCTGGTGCGTCAGAACATCTGGTGCTGGCCCATCGGCATCGTTATGGTCACCATGTATGTCTACATATTCTGGGATGCACGCCTCTATTCCGACATGGGCCTTCAGGTCTATTACATAGGCATGCAGGCCTGGGGCTGGTATCACTGGCTTCATGGAGACAAGGCTGATGGCACGCTTGAAGTATCCAGGCTTCGGCCACGGACCAATGCCCTGTGGATCGCTGTTCTGGTTGCCTCGACAGGGGCGCTCGGATTCACCATGTCCAGTCTGACCAACGCGGATGTGCCTTATTGGGATGCAGCAACCACCGTCATGAGCCTCCTTGCCCAATATCTGCAGACCATGAAGTGGATCGAGGCCTGGGTGTTGTGGATTCTGGTCGATATTTTGGCCACCGGCATCTACATCTACAAAGGCCTCTTCGCAACTGCCGTGCTCTACGCTGTTTTCCTGGGACTGGCGGTTTGGGGTCTGATCGACTGGTCGCGCGTATATGCGAGAGCAGAGGCGGAGCCGGCATGACTTCCAGAACCGACATCGCTGAGACGCTCTATGCTCTCGATGATTCCTATAAGAATGTGGAGTGGGAGTTTGAACGCCTCTCAGACGGCTGGACCAATCAGAGTTACAAGATCACTTCGCCCGGAGAGCCAACAGTTCTCAGAATCGCCAATCAGTCGGCTCATTTTCTAGGCGTCAGCCGAGAGACAGAAATTGAAGCCATCAGGATCGGTGAGACAGTCGGCCTTGCACCGCCCCTGAAGGCATGGCAGGCCCCTGAAGGCCATAGCCTGACAAAATTCGTCGAAGGCAAACGCTGGGACGCCTATGACAAGGTTTCCAATCGCCAGCTCGATTTTCTTGCCGATGTTGCGACGAAACTGCGGCAGGAAAACTTCGACAAAGGCACGAACCTGTTCACTTCCACCAGAAAAGTGTTTCGGACGATCCACGACCGGGGCATTGAAATGCCTGAAGGGGCAGCGGAGTTTATGACTGAATTCAAGGAAATTGAGGCCACTTTTGAAGGTCTCACCTTCAAGCCCGTGCTCTGTCACAACGACATCAACAAGGTAAACGTGATTGAAGCCGATCAGATTTACATCATCGACTGGGAATACGCGGGCCACGGTCACCCGTTGATGGAGCTCGCCCGCATCAGCACTCTCTATGAGCTGACCAGCGCGCAGGAACACTATTTTTTGAGCACCTCGAGAATTTCTGGTGACGACGACCTGTACCTATTCAACCTGCTGAAGGAAGCCGTATTGATCAGCGACGTTTACTGGAGCATCCTGCGGCTACACATTCCACCAATAGAGGACGATATCGTGACGGCCATCAATACCGACATCAAAGATATGATGCGACGGCTGAACCGGAGCGGGAAGGAACAGGAAAGCCGATGAGCAGTTCAGATCAAGCTTTCGTCATCGTTGAACGGGAAGGCCCGCGTGTTGAGCTGATCCTGAACCGGCCGGAAAAGCGGAACGCGCTCATCGGCCCGCTGGTGCAGCAGCTGAAAACTGCTCTTGATACAGCCATCGCTGATGAGACCTGCCATGTCATTTTGATCCGGGGTGCGGGAGGTGCATTTTGCGCCGGTCTTGATCTTGGTGAATTTGCTGCCGATCCAGCCCCACCGTGGCGCGCAGACTTTCAAAAGGATTGGGCGGCATATCATATTGCCGCCTTTAACTGTCCCAAACCGATTGTCGGCGCATTGGAACGGTTTGCCATTGCCGGTGGGTCCGGTCTTGCCATGAGCTGTGATTTTCTGATCACAGGTGACGGCGCATTCCTGCATGTCTCTGAAGTCGAACGCGGCATGATGGCCCCCATGAACGTGGCCTGGCTGACGATCCGCTTTGGTGCTGCCCGTGCCATGGAACTCACCCTCGGTGCAGAACGCACCTATGGCCCCGATCTGGTGCGTATGGGACTAGCTGTCAGATCTGTTCCCGATGACGAGGTTCTGGCCAACGCCCGGGCTTTTGCCGACAAGTTGGCCGGCCATAATGCAGCATCAATGGCGAAGGCAAAAAAGGCGATCAGACACACCGCGGGATTCAAGGATTTCGGCGATCTGGTGCGTGAACTGCAAAACCTCTGAGCGGAGATTTGCCATCCACGAAAGGTTTTTGAAGTTTCGGGATCAGTCCTGTATAACTGCGCCAGAATGATTTGAATGGCCTACTAAAGTACAACCAAGGCGTCGCACGCGCGTGACGCTCTTTTTTTGGATTGCTGAGAACCCTGCATGCGGAGGGCCGCTTGAAACGCAAGGTTCGCTAAGGGCCAAAGAGGAAGATTTTGGGGTAGGACACCCCAAGGATACACATGAGTACAGACTTAAAAGCCGCAGCCATCATGGCGTTTGCGGCGGCTTTCGCACTCCTTGCAATCAGTGCCGCCAATGCGCAAGAAAGCGCCAGCGAAGAAACGAACGGGTCAGGATCGACCGTCATCTATCAGCGGGACTTCTTTGACAAGTTTAATCCGGTGAATGCAAATGACATGGTCCAACGCATTCCAGGACTGAATCTGACAGTTCAGACATCCCGCCAGACCAGCAGTTCGAGAGGTGGCGTCGGTGGCAGCGCCCAGCGGGGGCTTGGTTCTGGAGAAAATCAGATTCTCATCAACGGCAAGCGTATCGCCGGCAAGGCAAACGAAGGCATAGACTCTCTCACCAGAATTGCCGCTGACCAGGTCGAACGGATCGAGATTATCCGTGGCACCTCGGGTGAACTTGATGTCCGCAGCACCGGTGAAATCATCAACATCGTGCTCCGGGACGATGTCTCCACCGCATCAGGCTCCTATAAGGCCGGTGTCACCTGGTATCCGGGTGAAAAGCTAAGCCCAGGTGGATCACTCTCCTATTCGAATACTTCGGGTGATTTCAATTACCTCGCATCGATCGAGTATGACCCTGACAGCTTTTTCTCCACTGCAGTTGAAACGTCAAGAGACCCGGATGGCTCGCTTATCAACGTCCGCGACGAACGCCAGCTGTTTCACCTCAACCGTTTCAAGCTGAATGGCAATGTCGGCTACACCATCAATAATCGTCAGGACGCACGCCTGAACGGCCTCTATGAGGATCAGGGTCCCACTTTCGATCGCATAATCGATATTTTTGAAGAAGATCTGTCTGGTGATCTGATCCTCACCGGTCTGACGCCTGAAACAAACATTTCGACCAACAAGCGTTGGGAATTCGGCGGCGACTATGAATGGCGCTTCGATGGCGGTCATTTCAAAATTCTTGGCATCATCAATCAGCGGACGAGCGGCAGCGATCGAATCGTATTTGACGATTTCGATGGCGACATGCTGATCACTGATATTCAGACGCAAGACCGCACGGACAAGGAACGTATTGTTCGCTCGTCCGTAACCTTCGGGGTGGCGAATGGGCATGATCTGGAGATCGGCGCCGAAGGGTCGCAAACCATTCTCGATAAGACGGTCGAAGTTTTCAACAGCGACACAGCGTGCGTGCCTGATCCTGATCTGTCACCGGATCCAGACTGCAATCTCGTGATAATCGACGGTCAGGAATTCAGAATGGTCGATCTTGGCAATCCGGATTCCGTTGTTGAAGAGATGCGGCTTGAGCCGTTCATTGTTCACAACTGGGCAGTGACCAACAAACTTTCAATCGAAACAGGCGTCGTGTTCGAGATTTCAAGCATTGATCAGACCGGTAGCGAAGTTGAAAACTCCCGGAGCTTCTTCTTTGTCCGCCCCTCTGTCGACTTCCGCTACTCATTCACGCCAAGGACGCAGTTGCGTGCATCCGTGAAGCGCGACATCAGGCAGCTCGATTTTGCTGACTTCGTCACCGCCATTGACTTTAATGATGATGACAACGCGACGAATTCAGGGAACCCCGACCTGGCCCAGGAAAAAGCCTGGAAGTATGAAGCAACACTTGAACACCGCATTAAGGATGATGGTGGCGTTGTCAGCATCCGCGTTTTCTACGAGGCCCTTGAGGACGTAATCGACTTCATAGATGTGACGCCCGAAGATGCAGAGCCGGACTTTGTCGACTCCGCTCGTGGCAACATCGGCGATGGCAAGTATTACGGCATAGAGGGCAAAGCAAGCTTGCGTCTCGGGTTCCTCGGACTGCCCGGCGCATTGATCACGGGCAACCTCACCCTGGCTAACTCATCTGTCATGGACTCATTCCTGATGATAGATCGTCGCCTTGCCTTCAAGGCCAACACTGAATATTCGCTTGAGTTCCGCCATGATCTGACCAAGTGGCCGGCATCATACGGCTTTGATGTCAGGGGGTCAGGCCAGCGCGGGTTCGTCGACATCGACCGCACCCTTAAATTCAGCTCCAAGCCTGAGGTTGGCATCTTCGCTGAAACGCGGGTTTTCGGTAATATGACGCTCCGCTTTGAGGGCCGCAACATCTTCAACGCGAGCGGAGATCGCGAGCGTGTCCGGTTCATCGGCAACATTGCAAATGGCGTTGTCGATGAAATCGAAATGCGGCCGTTTAAGCGCGAAAGCCAATGGGAAGTGAGTGTCCGCGGCACCTTCTAAACCACAGCTCCGCCATGCTACAATAGGCCCCAAGCGTGGAGGAGCCGTGAAAAATGTCCGAACATAAACCAAGCGCAGTATTTGCAGCTGGCTGTTTTTGGGGGGTCGAACAGACCTTTCGTGAAGTTGAGGGAGTTGTGGAGACTTCTGTTGGCTACACCGGTGGGAATGTTGCAGACCCCACATATGAACAGGTCTGCGCCGAAATAACCGGTCATGCCGAGGCGGTTGAAATTCACTTCGACCCTGATCGCGTCACTTATGAAGAGCTGCTTGATGTGTTCTGGCATTGCCATGACCCGACCACACTTAACCGGCAGGGGCCCGATGTGGGTCGCCAGTACCGCTCGGCCATCTATTATCAGAATGAAGCGCAAAGAGAAGCGGCTGAAAAATCTATTGCCACCGAGAGCGCATCGGGCAAATACCGAAATCCGATTGTCACCGAAATCGCAGCGGCAACTGAATACTGGCCAGCTGAAGAGTACCACCAGCGTTACGTGGAAAAACAGCGCACAGGCACGTGGCGCTTTTTACGCTGAGAGGCTCCCACCATGTTCGATGCTCTAAAGCAGAATGCCGGCGAACACTGGCGAGCCTACGTTCAGCATGAGTTCGTTAAGGGCATTGGCGACGGCAGCCTGCCGCTGCCTGCATTTCAGTATTATTTGCGCCAGGACTATCTGTTCCTGAAACATTTCGCCCGGGCCTTTGCCCTTGCCGTATTCAAAAGCGACACGCTTGAGCTGATGCGTCAGGCTGAGAACGCACTAAGCAGCATTTTGAACTCGGAAATGGACCTCCATGTCACCTATTGCGCGGATTGGGATATTTCACGGGATGACCTGGAAGCCACCGAGGAAGACCCCGCTGTGACGGCCTACACGTCCTATGTACTGGAACGGGGTCTCGCCGGCGATCTGCTTGATCTGCGTGTCGCGCTCGCGCCCTGTATCATCGGATATGGCTATGTTGGCAGCTGGCTCATGAGCTTGCCGTCCGTGGCTGACAATCCCTATCAGAGCTGGATCGATATGTACGGCGGCAACGAATATCAGGCCTCTGCGCAAAGCGAAATTGAGCATCTCAACGAGCTGGCCAGTGCCCTCGGAGCGAAGCAGCGCATGCCTAAACTTCAGGAAATTTTCACCAAAGCAACCCGGCTGGAAATTGCATTTTGGGACATGGGCCTGAAAGCAGTCTGAACCCCTGGAACTGGATATTTGCAATTACCGATGGTCACACATCTGTTATCGTCTTATCGGTATTGGAGCGAACAATCCGTGAGAACTAGAGCATGCCTCTGCAGCCTGTGACATCCAGAAAAACGAAACTGGATGGCGAGCTACAGCGTCTTGTAGCGATTGAAGAAGCCGCCTCGCCGGCGGCTCGTCAGACTTTCAGATTGAGTATCGCGGTTTCGTTCATCATTGGTGTTCTGATTTACCTCTACCTGGCAAACAGCGGCGTACCTGGTGGCCTCTATGTCGCCATTGCGGCAGGCATTGGCGGCTACATGGCGCTCAATATCGGGGCCAACGATGTCGCCAACAGTATGGGGCCGGCTGTCGGTTCCGGCGCTGTAACCCTATGGGGTGCACTCCTCATAGCAGTGATCGGATACACTTCAGGCGCTTATATCGCTGGCGGTGATGTTGTCAGCACGATTTCAAAGGGCATTATCAGTATTGATGCGATGCCTGACACAGATACGTTCATCTGGGCCATGATGGCCGCCCTCTTTGCCGCGGCGACATGGGTCAACATAGCAACCATCATGTCTGCACCGGTTTCTACCACGCATGCGATTGTTGGCGGGGTTATGGGTGCCGGAATTGCGGCATCGGGATGGCAGAGTGTTGACTGGAGCGTGATGGGCAGCATAGCAGTCAGCTGGGTCGTTTCACCCGCCCTCAGCGGTGCTGCCGCAGCTCTGTTTCTTCTCATCATTGAGCGGACCGTTCTGGAGCAGGAAGACAAAGTCGCCGCAGCAAAGAAAATGGTGCCGATTTTTGTTGGCTTCATGGCTGCGGCCTTCTCAATGTACCTGGTCATGAAGGGTCTCAAACGAATCTGGACGCCGTCCCTTTCCGTAAGCATCGCAATTAGCATTATGGCTTTCATTGCCGTCTGGTACTGGGTCCGACAGATTCTGGGCCACGAAAATTTTGAGGTGGCCAACACCAAGAAGGCCATTTCCGGTCTCTTCAATATACCTCTGATCATGGCCGCAGGTCTGCTTGCTTTCGCAGGCGGCTCCAACGATGTTGCAAATGCAATCGGCCCGCTCGCTGCCATTGCCGCGGTCGTCGAAAGCGGCGGCATTGCGAGCAGTGTCGCAATTCCCGGCTGGGCGCTGCTCACCGGCGGCATCGGTATATCTTTCGGGCTTGTGCTTTGGGGACCAAAACTCATTCGAACCGTTGGCCATGAAATCACCAAATTGAACCCCGCGCGTTCCTTCGCGGTGGCGCTCTCCGCAGCGATTACTGTCATCCTGGCTTCAGGTCTCGGTCTTCCGGTCAGCTCAACTCACATTGCAGTTGGCGCCGTTTTCGGAGTTGGCTTTTTCCGGGAATACCTTGCCAACCGCATGCCAAAAGAGCCGGTTCCAGGATCCAAAAAGAAAAAGAAGCGAAAACGCCAAAAGAAGGCACGCCGGCGCTATCTGGTGAGGCGCAATCACGTTGTCAGCATCGCCGCCGCCTGGGTCATCACAGTGCCCGGATCAGCAGTCATCGCTGCCGTCTATCTCTATGCAATTCGTGGCTTCATGCTGTCCTAGACTGCGTACGCCTCGTTGACGATTGCGCGAAGTTCATTGTGGATCGGATACATGAACAGCGGCATGAACTGGGTAAGCAGCAGCCCTGTGACATTGTGATCCGGATCATTCCACCAATGCGTATTGCCGATACCCATCCAGCCATATTCGTTTTCGACGCCATGGGCGTTTTCAAATTCACCGGGCACGCGGACCGCGACACCGAGCCCAGAGCCGGTTCCCTGAAGCTTGAGCACACTGAAGCTGAGAGGTTGAAGTTTCGCCGCCAGATGGTTTCGCGTCATCAAGGCAACGGTCTCTGGCTTCAGAATCTGCACACTGTCCAGGCTGCCGCCGTTCATCAGCATTGTTGCAAAACGGCGGTAATCATCAGCCGTGGAGACAAGTCCGCCGCCGCCCGAATAGAAAGTGACCTCCGGACCCCGATCATCATGCAGGATGCCTGGAATGATCTGTAGCGCGCCCGTCTTCTCATTCGGACCATAGAGCTTGCTCAGCCGACCAATATTCTCCCTGGGCACAGAGAAGTCCGTATCCACCATTCCCAGCGGCTCAAAAATCCGCTCCTTGAAGTACGTGCGAAGGTCCTTGCCTGAGAGCCGCTCAACAAGCTTGCCGACAATGTCGAGGGAGACGCTATAGCTCCACTTCGCACCTGGCTGACAGGCAAGCGGAATGGACGTAACGCGGGCCAGCATGTCGTCAAGCGTCCCTTCGGCATTAAGGGCGCGTCCTTCGGCATACATTCTCTCGACCTGAGAAGATGGAAACAGACCGTAGCCAAAACCCGCATTGTGCATAAATATCTGCTTCAGCGTCATTGGCACGTTCTGGTCAATCAGCTCATGCTCGGTTTCGCTGGTTTCCACGAGCACTTTCATGTCTCGGAACTCAGGAAATATATCGAATGCGCTGTCATCGAGAGAGAAAAGCCCCTCTTCCATGAGCATCAGAGCGGCCACTGCTGTAATCGGCTTGGTCATCGAGTAGATGCGGCAAATCGTATCGCGTTCAAATGGTTCGCCCGCCTCAAGATCGCGACAACCAAAACTGTTCCAGTAGCTGACCTCGCCGTCTTTCAGCACCATGGCAGCGGCCCCGGCCAACTTGCCGTCGCTCACGTACCCCGAAAGAAGCTCATCAATTTTCGACGCCTCACTCATATCCATTGCTTACGCATCCTCACCAATTCTAAGGCCCCGATACTCATGGTTAGGTACGAAGCACTGAATAATGTCTGAAATATATTTGCGGACATTAGGCATTCTGTCGACATCCGTGTCACCGGATCGCGTGATGACCATGTCGAGTGCTGGAATGATCAGAATCAGCTGGCCCTGATAGCCCGTGCAGGCATATGTGCCAAACTCATCCCGGGCGAGCCAGAAATGAGCGCCATAGCACTCTGTGTCCGTAGTCTTTGTCGGCATCCGGCCATATTCGATCCATTCATCGGGCAAGATCTCGACACCGTCCCAAACACCGTCACGCAGGCAAAAGAGGCCGAATTTGGCAAAGTCCTTCGGTGTGCAGAAAATGTAGGACGAGCCAATGAAGTTACCGGCTTCATCAAATTTCGGCTCGGCAGATTTAATGCCAAGGGGGTCGAGCAGTTCACGCTTCATGTAGTCATGATATGCGTCCCCACGACCGACAATGTCGCCAATGATACGGGAGATAATATTCGTCGTGCCTGATGAATAGGACCAGACGGTGTTCGGTTCATGGGCCAGCGGCATAGCTGCGGCGAACGCACCACAATCCGCAATCCCTTTGCCCATAAGCATTTCAATCACATCTGAAACGCCGGCATCAACATAGTCCTCAATGAACTTGAGCCCGCTCGACATGCGAAACAGCTGATCAATGGTGATGTCGCGCCGTTCATCCCCAGCCCATTCAGGCACAGGAGCAGGGGCATGAATGTCCAGTTTGCCATCGCGAACCAGTGTGCCGGCGAGAGCATGGGTAAAGCTTTTCGCCATGGACCAGCTCGGCTGCGTGTCTTCAGGCGATACACCATCCGCATAGCGCTCTACAAGCAGCCGACCATCCCGCACGATGGTCATGGCATGAGTGCGCGAGATACGCTCCGGCTGCGGCTCGCCGAACATCTCGTCCAGGATCGCATGCAATCGTCCCGCATCTGTGCCCGAGGGCAAATCACTCCTCGGCCACTCCTCGGTCGGAAAGGGCACACCCCTTAGCTGGCGCCGCTGTGGGAAAATATGGTTTCGAACTGACGGCATCTTCAGGCTTCAACAAAGGGATCAATTGTGTCGAGAGCTTTTGCTTTGAGGTGCTCGACCACACGTACTTCTGCACCAAGCTCCAGCGTCTTTTCGTCGCCATCGAAGCCTGGCCAGGCGACAAGGCCGTCACCATTGGGGTTGCCCGTCCTCGCAAAGTTGGTCCAGTAGCGACGCATGGCGTTAGCCAGATCCCGCTGAGAATCATCGATCCGGCGAGCGTGTCGGAAGTCTGCGGAGAACATGCCGTTGCCAAAGACGTAGGCGAGTTCCGTCCCGTGATTGACCGCCAGATACTTCTCACCCACCAGCGGATTTTCCATTGTGAAGTAGTATTGGAAGACATCTGAACCATTGCTCTGCATCCAGCGCAGCTGACGTCTGGCATGAAGAGCGAAGCCAGTATCGGTTCCGATTTCTACGAGTCTGGGGAGGATCCCATCGGCTGTTGAAACAGGATAGGTGCCAGCCATCGCTGCGCCATTGTCGCCAAACCGTGCGTCCAGATGTGACCGATAATCGCCCACAGTCTCGGGCCTGTTGCGCAGCCGGCCCAGGCCAAGCCCACCTTCATCGCGATTGAAACCGGCAATAAACGGTACGTCCTGTTGGCCGCCTTCCCTGTAGGTATTCTCCGGGTCCTCCGCGACCACATAGCCGTCAACCATGGGATTGTTGTTGAAACCTTTGACGGCGGTCAGCTCGTCGTAGGACTTCTGCCGCAAATCCCCGAGATTAGCGGCACCGACTTCTTCGGCAATTTTGACGCCCAGTTCTTGCCGGGATTCCAGCGTATATCGTGTGTCGCGCAGAGCACCGCTGTGAGCGATTGCCTTGTCGAAGAGGCCGGCCGCCAATGGTGACACCATCAGAAGTGAAACTGACCGTCCCCCTGCACTTTCGCCAAAGATGGTGACGTTCGATGGGTCGCCGCCAAAGGCTTCAATGTTCTGACGCACCCACCGAAGTGCTGCAATCTGATCCATCAGACCATAGTTGCCGGATACCCCGTGGCGCGATTCCTGGGAAAGCCAGGGATGAGCAAAATTCCCGAAGACACCAAGGCGGTAATTGAAGTTTACGAACACAACGCCTTCTTCGGCAAAATGCGTTCCTTCATAGAGAGGAGATGACCCGGACCCGGTCATGAAGCCGCCGCCGTGAATCCAGACCATGACAGGAAGCGCTTCATCAGGCGACCTCGCAGGGGTCCAGACATTCAGGTAAAGACAATCTTCGGCCATGGGCTGATCGGCGCTGACACCATGTCCGCCATCTGCTGCAATCGGCTGTGGCTGGGCATTGCCAAAATCCGTCGCGTCCCGCACACCGTCCCAGAAGGACACCGGCTCAGGGGCTCTCCAGCGTAATTCCCCGACCGGCGGGGCGGCAAAGGGGATACCCCTGAAAACCGAAATTGCATCATTCAGATCGGCAGTCACACCTTGCAGGTGCCCCGTTTCGATTTCAATTTCCGCATCAGCAAGAATTCCGGTGTTGGTTTTTTCCACTGCACTCATGGTTCGCGCTCCCCAGTTCTCAGGTATCATTTCCATCAATAAAACGGACCAGGCCATCAATGTATTCTGGCGGCATCTGACCGGCGACAATTGCCGTCAGATGGGACTTCCCAGGTAACACAATGCTGGTGAAATCATTGAGCTCGCGCCACATGCGGAAGGTCTTCACCCAGGGGCTGTCGTATTCGCCATTGATAGCCAGGACCGGAATACTGACTTCTTTCAGATCGATCTCGAGCGGTGTCCGGAACAGGGCCGGCCGCGCAGCAGCCCCGCCTTGAGGCTCTCTTGGCGGTTCATCCACCCGTTTCTCGGCCTCTTCACGCGTCCTGCCATTGTTCATGGCAGCGCTGATACGAAGGTTCCGCGTAATCTTTGCTTCCTCAGGATCAACGCCCTTGATGTCCTCGGGCACTTTTTCAATCCAGTCCGGATCGCTTTCCCGAATGCCGGAGCCACCGAAGCCCGCCGTAATGAACCGGTCAGGATGGGCCGCGAGCAGTCGCCCGGTGATCATGCCGCCCATGGAATAGCCGTGGATATGAGCTTTCTTGATCTTAAGATGATCCATCAGCTCCAGGGAATCTTCCCACTTGCCCGCACCACCGCGCTCGGGCTTGTCGCTCTTGCCGTGATTGCGATTATCTATGGCCACAACGCGATGGTTCTTGGCCAATTCCTGCGCAATGCCGTTCAGAAACCAGTTCCCTTCGGCGCTGCCCAGATATCCGTGAATCAGAAAGACGTATGAGCCCTTCGTCCCAACTGTCATGTAGTGAAGTTTAGTGCCGTCTGAGGCATCGAAATAGTCATGGGCTGGTTCGGCCGCCATGTCCCTCTCCCTTGGAGTGATACTTTTGTTCGCCGAAGCATATCCTGCCCTCACTTGCTTTCAAAGCGCCAGTCACCTAGCTTCGCTCTCAACCCCGGAAACTTGAGGAGTTGATATGAACGGCGCAGATGTGGTGATTGAAACCCTTGTTCAGGGCGGCGTTGACGTCTGTTTCGTAAACCCGGGCACTTCCGAAATGCACCTCGTGCAAGCCATTGACGGCAACCCGAAAATGCGCTCGATCCTCTGCCTGTTTGAAGGGGTCTGCTCAGGTGCCGCAGACGGTTATGCGCGGATGAAGGGCACGCCCGCATCAACGGTCTTTCACCTCGGTCCAGGGTTCGCCAACTCCATTGCATGCCAGCATGACGCGAGGCGTGCAAAAAGTCCGATCGTCAACATCATTGGCAACCATGCGACCTGGCACATTCCCTATGATGCGCCGTTGAATACAGACATTCATGCTCTTGCCTCTGCGGTTTCCAGCTGGATTCACATGCCCGCCGTCCCGGATCAGGTCGGCCAGGGCGCGGCCGACGCCATCGCCGCAAGTCTTAGCCCATCGAAGGATTCCGAAGGCAATGTCGCCACTTTGATCCTGCCTGCGGACTGTTCCTGGGGTGACACCACAGCGCTTGGCAAGGTCCCTGCCATTCCTGAGCGCGCAGCGGTTGATCAAAAACTGATCGATGGCGCTGCTGAACGGCTACTGGAAGACAGCCAGTGCCTGCTCTATATTTCGGGCGCCGGGCTCAGCGAAGATGGCATCAAAGCCGCTCACCGGATCGCCGCCAAGACCGGCGCACGGCTCATGACCGACATGTTCCCCGCCCGCATGGAACGGGGGGCGGGCACATTGCCGATGGAGACATTGCCGTATTTCCCCGAAGATGCCGTGAAGTCGCTGAGCGGCGTCAGGCATTTCATTATGGTCGGTGTGACCGCCCCTGTTTCATTCTTCGCCTACAAAGACGTACCACCGAGCCTGATCCCAACGGACACACAGCCTTTCCGTCTGGCGGAGATTGAGGAAGATGCAACAGGCGCATTGATCGCACTTGCGGAAGCCGTGGGGGCACCAAAAGATGTCGATACCTACCGCGAGCTTTCGTTGCCGGACGGTAAGCCGACTGGTGATCTCAGTGTCATGACCATCGGTCAGTCTGTGGCCATGCTCCTGCCGGAAGGCGCGATTGTGGCAAATGATTCTAACACGTCAGGCGGTCCGACGAGCTTCCTGACCGCTTCAGCAGCCCGCCACAGCTGGCTCTCACAGGGCGGTGGTGCAATCGGGCTTGGATTTCCCCTGTCCACCGGTGCGGCGGTTGCCTGCCCGGACAGAAAAGTCATCAACCTTGAAGGCGACGGCTCCGGCATGTACGTAATCCAGTCCCTCTGGACACAAGCCCGCGAAAACCTCGATGTAACCAACATCATCTTCTCGAACCGCAAATATCAGATTCTCGCAATCGAATACGCGCGCGCCGGCGTCCAGAACCCGGGCCCGAAGGCTCTCGATATGTTTGATCTTGGCAGGCCTGATCTCGATTTCTCGCAGATTGGCAAAGGCATGGGCGTGGACAGTGTTACCGTCGCCACGGCTGAAGATTTCCACAATGCCCTCGACGATGCCCTAAGCAACGAGGGCCCAAATCTCATTGAAGCTGTCATATAGGGAGACTCAATATGCCTGATTTCAAAACACTTCTGGATGATCTTTGCTTCCCGGAAGGCCCACGCTGGCACGACGGCCGGTTCTGGTTCTCTGACATGCACGATCACAAGGTGATTGCCGTTGATATGGAGGGTAATGCTGAGACCATCGTCGAAGTGCCGACCCAGCCCTCTGGCCTCGGCTGGACGCCAGACGGCAGGCTCCTCATTGTCTCCATGACGGACAGAAAGCTCCTCCGCCTTGACGATGATGGGCTCACCGAAGTCGGCGACATGAGCAAAATCGCCAAATGGCACTGCAACGACATGGTAGTGGATGCCAGGGGCAACGCCTATGTCGGCAATTTTGGCTTCAACAATGAAATCGATCCACCGGAATATCGGAAGGCCGAGATCATCCTGGTTACAGCGGATGGCGAAGTCCGCACTGTTGCCGAAGACGTCGCGTTCCCGAACGGTACAGTCATCACGCCAGACGGCAAAACCATGATCGTCGGCGAAACCTACGGCGGCAGGCTCACCGCCTTCGACATTGAGGACGACGGTTCGCTTACTAATCGCCGCGAATGGGCCAAAACCACCCCCGCCGTGCCCGATGGTATCTGCCTGGACGCCGAAGGTGCCATCTGGATAGCATCGCCAACTACAAACGATTGCATCCGCATCCTTGAGGGCGGCGAAGTGACAGCTCGCATCCCCGTCTCCACCAGTGCCTTCGCCTGTATGCTTGGCGGGCCGGATGGCAAGACGCTGTTTGCGGCAACAGCGGAGTCATCCGGGGCCGAGGCAACCAAGGCTGCGCGCGCTGGAAAAATCGAAATCGTTGAAGTTGATGTGCCAGGCGCAGGGCTACCATAGGAGAAGAAATTCACGATGACGTCGCAATGCTTTGAAGTTAGCAAGCTGGATTTGCACAAAACACGGTTTGTCGAAGAGCCTGATCCGGCGATGCTGAAACTGGCGGTGAATGAAGTGCTCTTGAGCGTTCAGCGGTTCAGCATGTCTGCCAACAATGTTACCTATGCCGTGGCTGGCGGCATTGGATATTGGGACTATTTCCCTGCCGAAGAAGGCTGGGGCCGGGTTCCGGTATGGGGTATCGGCACTGTACTGAGAAGCCACCACGCTGGGGTGGAAGAAGGCGCCACATTCCACGGCTTCTACCCCATGTCCAGCCAACTTGTTGTAGAGGCTGGCGATGTTTCCAACGCTGGCTTTTCCGACATTGCCCGCCACCGACAAACGCCCTTAAGTCCAAGCTACAATCGATACCAGCGGATTGAGCGGCATGAAATTTGGGGTGAGGAATTCACGCCTGACTTCAATTCACCGCAAGCCCTTGAAGCCCATGTCCTGGAACGGATAGGGACAGTATCCAGAGTGGTGATTTCGAGCGCTTCCAGCAAGGTGGCACTTGGGCTCGCCTTTCTTCTGAGCAAGCATGAAGAAGTTACAACAGTTGGCCTAACCTCAAGCGACAACCGAGCGTTCGTTGAAGAATTTAATTGGTTTGACCAAGTCGATGCCTACGAGAACATCGAAGTGATAGCGCCTGATGTCCCCACCATATACATTGACATTTGTGGCAACCCGGATGTGCGAAAAAGAGTGCACACGCTGATCGGCGGAAATCTCAAGCATTCTACATTTTTCGGCACTACGCACTGGGTGGCAGCGACCAGCAATGTACAAACTGCGGAAGAAGTCGCAGAACTACCGGGCGCGGCACCTGCGCTGTTCACCAGCCCTTTCGGAGCAGGCAGTGGTAGCAATCGAAGTGCAAACGAAAATGCGCGCCTGGAGCAGTTGAAAGATGAATTTACGATGTCCATGCGTCGTCATGTGACTGTTCACATTGGTCACGATGTTTCGGAGACCTATCAACTGCTTTTGTCGGGTCCAAAGCCAGACCAGGCCGAGCTCGTCGTCCTTTGACCTCTGGGCAGCGAATAGCGGTTCGGCAAGATCGCTACCGAAAGGTAGCTGTCCGGACACGGGATCAGTCTAAATCCTGAAATGCCTGAGGCTCGATATAGGGGCCGGAACGCACGTCCAATGCATCTGGCACCAGTTCCAGGGCCTGAAAGAATTGTTTGGCGTAGTTCGTCTCGAACTTGTCGGCCAGAGCAACACTGAATCCGAAGCGGCCGTAGTATGCCGGGTTGCCGAGCAGAAAGAGCGCCTGCCAGCCACCGCGTCTTGCAATGTCTATGCACTCTCGCATGAGCTTTGAGCCAACTTCCTGCCCCTGGCGGGTGGGCGTCACGCTCACCGGGCTGACACAGAGGCATCCATCAGGCGCGAGCACTCTCGACATCATGACGTGGCCGATGATTTCGCCTGCATCCTCAGCCACGACGGAATAGACGCTGTCGCCATCGGCCCGCAGTCTGTCGGCAAGATCGGGCTCAATCTGGCTGTCAAAAGCATCCCGCACCACCTGCCGGATGGCAGGAATGTCCTCTTCTGTCTCTTCGCGGATAAGCATGTCATTCACGTATCAGAAGCGGGCGTCTATTGACAACCAGGTGCATGTTGCGACCAGATGAGAATCGTTCCGAAGAAGGACAGCAGACATTGGCGAGAACAGGGGGAGATTGAGATGTTCCCAGGTCATTGCACTCTTTGTATCCCGACAACGGACCTCAAGGGTTCGCAGGCCTTTTACGAAGCCATGGGCATGGTGACAACAAACGCGCATGACCAGGGCGTTTCCCTGTCAAACGGCGATCTTCATATTTTCCTCATGGGCTTTCAAAGCCAGCTCAGTTTCAATTTCAGGGGCGCAGATCCATTTGCCTTCTATGATTTGGTCGCCGCCGCCGGAATTGAGCCTGACGGCAAACCCATGTCCTACAAAAAGGAGCAGTTCAACGCCACCGCCGACGGCGGCAACTGGATGACCCATGACCCGGACGGGACGGCAATTTTCTTTGATACCAACGAGTTTGATCTCAGCGAACAGGGCAACAAACAGGTCCTGTGCAGAATCCTGGACGGTGCCAGAAACCAGCTGATCAACCTGGGCGCTGATGACGAAGTCATGAAGGCATATGATGACAGGATCATGCAGCATCACGTCACCGATGACATGCGCAAGGAAGGAAGGGCGCCTAAATTTCCGGACACAGTCCAGGGCAAATTCGCAGGTCATTTCACCTGGTGCATCAAATCGGAGGACACCGAAAAGAGCCGCAAATTCTATGAAGCTATGGGGCTTGAGACAGGCGAGCCGTCCGAAGGGGGCCACATCCATATGAGCACATCCTGCTGTGATATCGACCTCATGAATTTCCTGCCTGGTAACTGCTTCAACTTCCGAGGTGCGGATGTATTCCGGGTCTATGAGCAAATGGCCGCAGCAGGCCTCGAACTTGAGGGCGAACCCGTAGGGTACACGAAGGAAGAATTCGGTCAGCCTGGCGGTCATTGGCAAACAAAGGACCCGGAAGGGAATGTTGTCTATTTTGATACAACGGATCCCGAGCTCATTGAACCGGGTGATCCGACCCGTATCAAAAACGTCTTGGAGCGCGCTTGCCGCCAGATTGCTGACACCGGCGTCAATCCTGCGGCTTCTGAAGCGATCGCGAGGGTACTTAGCTGAGGAGGTATACGATGTTCCCCGGACAGTTTTCCCTGTGTCTTGCAACCAAAGACGTCCCGGCAATGCGACGCTTTTACGAGACTCTCGGGTTCAAGGTTCACATTGACAATCCGAGCAATAATCTCATGAACAACGGTGACATTGACATCGCACTGATGAATTTTCTGGATGACCATTGTTTCAACTTCCGCGGTGCAGATGCCGTCAACGTGAAAGAGGCGGGCGAAGCAACCGGTTACAAGTTCAAAGGCAAGGCCGGACGCTTCGATGGATCGGAACGGGAAGGATCCGGCTGGATTGAATACTGCCCGGATGGCAACAATGTCTTTTTTGATACCAACGGCGGTGAAATTGGCGAGAAAGGTTACAACTTCATGCTCCAGCGCGTTCTGGATGCGACTGCCAAAATGCTCATCAATGTGGGTGCATCAGACGAGTGCCGCAAGGCCTTTGACACAGAAATCCGCGAAAAGTTCATGCCGCAGGAGAAGCGGGCCGTGACGGAAATGGACATCGATACCTCGCCCCCCACGGAACCCGGCACATTTCCGGGCTTCTTCACCTATTGTTTCAAGACCGCTGACAACAAGAAATCTGCGGCTTTCTGGGAATCTCTCGGCCTCGATGTAGAAGCCGTTCACAACGAGGGCTGGACCGAGGTCGGCAATGGCGATTGCCACTTCGATCTGATGACGTCTCTGGGGGCAAACTGGATCAACTTCCGGGGCGGCGATCCGTTTGAGCTATACGAGCGATTGAAATCAGCCGGTTTTGAACTGGATGGTGAGCCCACACGCTATACAGCTGAAGAATTCGGCGACGGCCCCGGCGCCCACTGGAACACGAATGATCCCGACGGCAACGTCGTCTACTTCGACACACCGGACAAGGAACTCATCACGCCTGGCGACCCTGCCATGCTGCACAGAGTGCTGAAGCGCGCGGAACGGCAGCTCAAGAACATCGGCGCGCGTGACGATTGCATGTCAGCTTTCAAAGCCGAAGTGCTCGATCCATTCCTGCCAGCCGGGTCGAGCTAGGCGGCCAATTCCTGCCAGGCATGGAGGCCATCGTTCGCAAGTGAAGCCATAAGGTTTCGAGCGCCAAAGGCTTTTGCAGGGCTTGCAAATCCCGAAGCTTCGCAGCGGTGATCGAGAATGCGCTTTGTCGCTTCAGCAGCGAGAGCACCGGTCTGAAGATAGGCCGATGTCCCATAAAGGGTGACGTTCTTGCCGACCGTGCGGCCACGGCCCTTGCACGAGATGATGGAAGTATGAACATCCTCAATTTCTCTGGGCGGCGTCGATGCAATCTGCATGCCCCATTCTGTGGTCAGGGCTTCGAGCTCGTCCTGCGATTTTGTCTTCTTGGCCTCCTGGTATTCGGTCATGCGACCGATCAGCGCGTCGACCATCAATGGGCTGCCGAAGCCGACCGCGACTTTGCAGTTCCTGACGCGATCATCATCGGCGAACCACAGGGGCTCGAACCCGCCGCCCCAGGGCAACCCGGTGAGGATTTCATGCCGATCCGGCAAAGCCAGTTGTAGCCTTGAAGGCATGGGCCATGGCACAAGCTGATTATTGGCGAGATAGTACTGATCAAGGCTCACCATGCGCATGAAGGAGAGCGTCGATGCAATGGTCGCAGAGCTTCCCGGCGAATAGACGATGTCGACACTGTCTATGCCCTTGGTCTCAAGACAGATTTCGGCCGCCAGCAGGCCAGCCGTCCACATATAGGCCGTCGCCGGCGCCAGGAGGAGATCCTTGTTGACGAATTTCTCGTGCCATTCGGTGCGCAGGCGCTGACCCCAGTCCGTCTCGCCCGTGGTGTCAATATAATGACAGCCGGCGTCATAGCAGGCTTCGACAACAGGGTCGCCGAACTGACCGAACGGGCCCACCACGTTGACGACGACCTGTCGCCCGCTGAAAAGGCCGAGGAGCGCCTCTTTGGAATGATCTACCGCGGCAATTTCATAGTCGGCTTCGTTGCCGCCGGGCACTGTTCTCATTTCACTTTCGAGGCGCTCGAGATTGCGGCCGGCCGCGACAAAGGGAATTCCCTTTTTGATCAGGAACTCAGAAATCAGTTTTCCTGTGTAACCGCTTGCGCCGTATACGACGACTTTCTTGTTCGATGACATGATGGGATCCTTTCGGGGCCTCTAATGTTCGCGATAAATGTTGGGCGCTTCGACATCAAACATTTCGATGAGAAAGCGGTCCTGGGGTTTTTCAGATGCTGTTTTCGGAATTTCGTCGAGAACCTGAATGAAACTGGGCACAAAATTAGGTTCCAGGCCTTCCCGGCAAGTCCTGTAGAGACCGGCCGCATCGAAGAGCACACCGGACTGCAGGACGACGGCGGCGACCACGTCTTTTTCACCAGGCGCGCCGGAAGCCGCTTCGATGCCGTAGACATAGACGTCGGAAATCATCTTGCTTGAGCCCACGGCTTTTTCGACGAAGCCCGGGTTTACAAAGTCACCGTTGTGCCGAATGCCGCCGCCGCGTCGATAATCAAAATAGAACCAACCTTCTTCATCCGTGTGACCAATATCGCCGGAACGAAACCAGTTTCCGGCTGTCTTTTCACCCGACGCCTGCTTGTTTTTGAAATAGGTGACAGGCGCCGATGTACCATCAGCGTTCTGAAACACGATCTCGCCCTCGACACCAGGCGGGCACTCAATGTCGTCCTCATCGACGATGCGCGCGATGGAGCCAGGGGGCGGTTTGCCGATACTGCCAACCGGTCCAACACCAGGCGGATTCATCAGCATGCCGCCTTCAGCCGTGCCGTAAAATTCAAAGATCTCGACATCGAACCGCTTGGCAAAGTCTTCCCAGATCGCCGCCGGCATGCCCGCACTGCAAACCATGCGCACCGGATTGTCGGCATCATTCGCTTGCCTTGGCTCGCTATAGAGCCCGGTAGTCATACCTCCCAGCAGATTGAAAGTCGTTGCACCGTATGCTCGGCAGACGTCCCAGAATCTCGATTTTGTAAACTTTCTGCTGATGATGCCACGCATGCCCATGCCGAGAACACTTGCCAGCGTCACAATCTGTGCATTTGCATGAGTGAGCGACAGCCCGGTATACGGCCGATCATCCTTCGTGAGACCAAGGACGTATCCAAGGCCCGCCGAACCGCCATATTTCCCGTGCGGTGTCAGAATGGCTTTTGGGTCACCCGTTGTGCCGGATGTGTAGAGCATTTGCATGGGCTCGAGCGGATCGTTTGCTTCAATTGGCAGATCGGGCACAGCTTTTGTGAGATAGTCGGCAAGGGTTGGCCCGTCTGCTTCAATTGCCGCCTCGCCGCTCTTCATGACCGTGACCCATTCGAGGTCCGGCAGGTCCGGTCGCACAGCAGCCAGGTTGGCGACCGCATAGTCAGCGACAATGACTCCCCTGCATTCGGCGAAGCCAAGCATATAGGCCAGCTTCTCTCCCCTTGTTCGTGCATCAATGGGCACGAAAACCGTATTCGTGATTGATGCGGCGATCATCGCTTCGACAAACTCGGGATGGTTCTGCATGACGAGGCCGAAGCTGTCGCCCGGCTTCATGCCTTTTTCTTTCAGCATCACACTCATGCGCTGGGCGTTGTCCCAGAGACTCTGATAGGTCCGGACCTCGTCATGAAACACGCCATCGTCGTCAATACTGACGAATGTGGTTACATCGCGCTCTGGCATCTCGTCAGCCCTGGCGCGGATCATATGGGCGAGGATCAGTTCTGTTCCAATGGCCATGAAAAGATCACTGCTTTTCTGTCAGACCGACAGCACGGTTACGGTCAGGGCCGCCACGTCGCCCTTGATAAAGGCGCCGCCGTTTTCAGCAACACCGACCTTCGCACCTTCGACCTGACGATCTCCACAGCGGCCACGTAACTGCTGGGCAAGCTCGACAATTTGCGCCGCCCCGGTCGCGCCAATGGGGTGGCCCTTGCGGGCGAGCCCGCCTGAGGTGTTCACGGGAACGCGTCCGCCGAGCGTTGTATCACCGTCTTCGACCAGCTTGATCGCGTCTTCAGGCTTACAGATGCCAAGTTGTTCGTAGCAGATCAGCTCGGCCGGCGATGTTGCGTCATGAAGCTCGATCACATCGATGTCTTCAGGGCCGATCCCGGCAAATTCATAGGCTGTCCGGGCCGCATATGCGGGCACGCTTTCATTGTCGCCTTCTGTCCTGTCCCAGCCACTGGCGAGAACCGCAGCTTCCACTTTCACCGGATCTTTGATGCCGAGCTCCCGAACCTTACGCTCGCTCATAATGACCGTCGCCGCAGCGCCATCGCCGATCGGCGAACACATTGCCAGGCGCAACGGATCTGACACCATGCGCCCGGCCAGCACCTCTTCAACCGTCATCCTGTCTTTGAACTGGGCATGGGGGTTCATACTGCCGTGGAAAGAATTCTTGGCGGTGATTTCGGCGAAATGTTCGACCGTCGCGCCGTAACGCGCCATATAGCTTCTGGCCGCAGAAGCATAGATATCCATGAATATGGATCGGTTCTCGCCCGCACCCTTGACGCCGTCTTTGGCGCCCTGTTTTTTGGCATTTTCTTCAAGCGTCTTCATCACCTGGGCGGCCTCTTCCACATCAATGGCGCCGCCGAACACGCGGAACGTTGTGGCCTTGTCTGTGCTGTAAAGTTTTTCAAATCCGGTCGCGAGCACGATGTCATAGGCACCGGCTGTCACCATGGCTGCTGCCTGGTGAACCGCCGTCGAAGATGACGCACAGGCGTTTTCGACGTTCACGACAGGGATCTTGCCAATGCCGATACGCCTGAGCGCGATCTGGCCCGGCACACAGACCTGACCAATTGTCGCCCCGGCGGCGGCGTTCCCCATCCAGGCGGCTTCAAGATCGCTGCCCTCAATGCCGGCATCTTTCAACGCCTCTTCCATGGCTTCCACTGTGAGTGAGCTCAGCGGACGCTCCAGAAACTTGCCGAAGTCGGTCATCCCTGTGCCAGCGATATAGGCATTCATTTTCATGTCAGTTTCTCCTCAAACCTACGTTCAGAGATAATCCGGGTTCATCAGACAAGTGCCGCCTTTGATGGCAAGAAGCTCATTGCAGCCGTCTTCAATCATGGAAGCGCGAGCATCGCGCAGAATTTTTTCAGTTTCATAGGCCCGTGTAAGCCCATTGCCGCCCAGCATCTGGACAGCCTCGCTCGCAACATCAAAGGCCGTCTGCGTCGCTGTCACCTTGGCGGCAATTGCACCTTCAAGGGCGCGATGATCGGCTTGGGCGTTGTAAGCAGAGACACGACGCGCCAGCGCTCTCGACATTTCGACCTGGCGGAACATGTGAAAAAGCCGATACCGCACGTGCTGATGTCTGATGATGGGCGCGCCGCCTTGCCTCCGGTCATGCGCATAATCGAGAGCAACTTCGTATGCTGCACGTGCCGTACCGGTGAACATGGTTGCCATGCCGGCGTTCGCAGTGCAGAGCGTGTCATAAACCGCCTGTTCATATTCTTCCGGTGGGCGCACCATGCATGAGATTGGCAGCGTTACATTATCGAAGAATATCTCGCCCTGATTAAGGGCGCGCTGACCAAGTTTGTCGAGTGGCTTGCCACGGCTGACCCCTTTGGCATCGAGCGGGATCAGGAATACGCCACCAGCGTCCGGGCCGTTGCCGCGATCAACAGCACTGAATAGAAGCGCCACTTCGGCAATAGATCCGTTCGACACCCAGGCAGACTTCTGGCCGCTGACAACGATTTCATTGCCCTTGATCCGGACGATGCAGTTCGGGCCCCTGTAATTGCCATCCTGGGAGAAGCCAGCTCTCGAGACATCCAGCATGTCCGAGCCGTGATCAGGTTCTGTGATCGCCCAGCAGCCGATTTTGCCAAGTGCAAGTTCCTGCACCAGTTCCGCATGTCCCCACATCGCCGGCAGCGCTGGCATACCAGACACAGTGAGCGAAATGGCTAGGCCTGCGTCGCCCCAGCCAAGCTCTTCCGCCACTATGGCTTGGATACGATTGGGTGCCGCCGGATCAGAGATTTCATCGTCGCCGACATCGCCGACACCAAAGCCAAGCTCGCGATATTGCCTGGTCACATCCCAGAGCGGCGATCCTTCCGCGATCACATCTTCCGGGCTCATGCGGTCAAGTATTCTGCCTGCGGGCCGCATCACGTCACGGGCGAAGCGATGCACGGTCTCGTAGATCAGCGCCTCAGTTTCATTGAATGGCAGTTCAAGCCCCAGGGCCGGCAGGGCGGTGTATTGCGGTGCAAGATCTTCAGCAAGGCTCATTTCTGTGCTCCCCCACGCGAGTTGTCTTCCACGGCCAGGCCGTCGGCACAGCCGAGAGAGAATCAGGAGTGTAGTGACGGGTCAGATCGAGCCAATGAGCCAAATCAAATCCCGATCAGCTGCCACAAATCAATCTGAGGAGCGATTAGCCGTCCAGATCGGCACTGATCCGGGTGAGAAGAGCCGCTGAAGGCGCGGCGTACTGGCTGATCCAGCGTTCATAGATGTTCTGGACGGGGACGACATTCAGATAGTTCCAGCGATATCGCCCCTGGCGCTTTGCGATGACAAGTTCAGCATTTTCGAGCTGACTGAGGTGCATCATCACCGTACAGCGATCAAGCTTTGGGAATGCGTGGCACAGATCCCCTGTGGTTTTCGGGCCGTCTTTCACCAGATCCAGAATAGTTCTGCGTGTGTGATCCGCTAACGCCTTGAAAATGCTGTCATCTTTTCCGCTTGTCATGTTATTAAATTATAACATATAGTAGCTGCTGTCAACAGGAGGATGACGTTATGGATATGCCCGTCGCCGTCAGCACCAGGATCAACAAACCGGTGGCCACGGTCTTTCGTGCTGTTGTCGAGCCCGATGAGATCAACAGGTATTTCATGACTGAAACCAGCGGCCCCCTGGCCCCCGGCGCGAAAGTTACCTGGCACTTTGCAGATGAAGACGTAACCAACAAGATCGCGGTCAAGGAGTTCATCGAGAACGAGAAAATCGTCTTTACATGGTTCGTCAATTACGATGGCGACAGAACCGCCGTTACGCTCGATTTCTCAGAAATTGCCGGAAATCAGACCCTTCTCACCATCACGGAGACAGGTTTCAATGATGATACGGAGGGCACAAGAGCATCTCACGGCCGATCAATCGGATGGCAGATGACCGTCGATGCCCTGAAAGCATGGACCGAATACGGCATTGATCTTCGTAAGTAAGGCCAACAGACAGCGGAGAAATCGTTATGGAAATGAAAGTTGCCGTGACTACCCGAATTAACAAGCCCCGTGACCAGGTCTTCAAGGCCGTGACGGAGCCTGATCAACTCAACCGGTATTTCACCAGCGCTTCAAGCGGCCCGCTCAGCAAGGGCGCGAAAGTCCTGTGGGAATGGCACAACGCCCCCGGCAGGCATCCGGTCGAGGTGAAGGACTTCATAGAAAACCAGAAAATCACGATTGAGTGGCTCATGCCTGACGACGCCTATAGCACAAGGGTCACACTCACCTTTTCCGACCTTGATGGCGGCTCAACACTGCTTGAAATCAGCGAAGAAGGCTTCCGGGAGGACGAACAAGGTCTTGGATTTTTTGCCAGCAACATACGAGGCTGGCAAGCAATGGTGGACGCCATGAAGGCATACCTGGAATATGGAGTTGACCTCAGAGACTAGGCAGAAGCGCCCGAATAATGCTTGATGCCGGTCTTCCAGAACAATCGGGAAACTATCAACAGCAGGACCGCCAAACCGATCGAGCCGAACATTGATGTTACATTCATTCGGCCCGTGACAGCTTCTGCCGGCACGGTGACGGCAAATGCGATGGGCACAACAAAGGTTACAACCCAGCGCAGCCAGGCCGGATAAATGGTAACCGGCCAGCGTCCGGTGAGGAACATGGACCAGAAAATCTGCATAATGTTCTCGACCCGGATGAACCAGAACGACAATGTCGCCAGCATCAGCAGAACCGCATAGACAATAGCAGCACCCGAAAACAGCGTGATGCCAAAAGCCCCTGCCTGGATCCAGCCCACTGTGCCAGCGTGGAGATAGAGCGCTGTGAAGGCGACACCGAGGGCAAATACCACATCAATCAGTTTCCATACTCGAAACTCTGAAATGCTGATCAGCAACTGGGAGTCAGCGGGCTTGGTCAGAGTATAGTCGAGCATGCCATCCCGCACCCCTTCCATAAACACACCAAGACTGGGCTGCACGACAAGATTGACCACAGCGCGGATAAGGAAATAGACGCCCAACAATGTCACCAGTTCCATGCTCTGCCAGCCCGCCAGCTCATCGGTCTGGCTAAACACAATGGCAACTGTACCGAAGGTCAGCAGATAGTCCGAGAATGTCTGGATCAGCTGAATCCAGAAGTTTGCGCGATACGCGGTCTCGCTGAGCACACCGACTCTGAAATAGACTTTTATGAGACGCCAGACGTTGCCCATAGCCGCCCCTAATTACCGACCGCGGAGAATGTTTTGATGGCAATGCGCCACAGCGTTGCCATAAGGGCAAACGTAATCAGGATCCACAGAGCCTGCATGCCAAAGCCGGCCCATATCTCGTCGGGCGGCACCCGGTTCAGGAAGACATCAACAACAAAGCCTGTGGACCAGTAGAATGGCGACCCCCAGGCGATGGCCGCCGCCCAGCCCGGCATAATCGACAGGGGCGCGACCTGCCCCGATGCCAGCATCCGAAGAGCGAAATAGGACTCGTTCACCGCCGTGATCCGCGTGAACCAGAACGCTGTCAGGGACAACGCCCATTCAAGGCAGAAGCGCCCTATGAAGCCAAGCACCAGCGCCGGTATGGCAATCAGAAAGGAATTCATCGTCACATTCCATACCGGGCTGAAAAGCCAGATCAGGGCCAGCACTGCAGGTACGGTGATGATCAGGTTGAAAAGCTTGTAGGCGAGGTTATCCGTGATATCGACATGGATCGGATGAATAGGCCTCAAGAGTTCCATCGACATGGAGCCGAACTGAATACGAAACTGGAAGGTATTCATGATCCACGTGAATGTCATCTGGTTCACAACCATGAAGGTGATGTAATAGGCTGCAAACTCGCCCGCCGAAATTCCATCCACTTCGCCGCCCTGGGCCTCTGCCACCGAACCCCAGACAACAAGGAATATGAGAGGGTAGATAATGCCGCCGAGCATCCAGATAAAACCAGATGCGCGATACTGTATCTGGCCAAGGAACGACACCTTGAACATGGCGTTATAGAGGTTCAGCCAGTAGCTCATGACCCCGCTTCCGAAAAAACCCGATCTATAACTTCTTCAATCGGCGGGTCCTCAACGCTCAGGTCGTTGACCTTCATATTCTGCAGAATTTCGGCTGTAATCCTCGGCGTATCCTGCTTCGACACACGCAGCATGATCCTGCCACCCTCCTGGGAGATCACCTCGCCAAAGCGAGCGAGATCAGCGCCATCTTCTCCGACATCGACCGAAATTGTCTTATGGGCGGCAAATCTTGCAATCAGTCCACTGAGCTGACCGTCATACAGCAGCTGCCCCATGTGAATGACGATGACGCGCTTACAAAGGGCCTCCACATCGGCCATATAGTGGCTCGTCAGCAGGACCGTCGCGCCGTACTGCTTGTTATAGATATCGATGAACTCACGAAGCCGGCGTTGCGACGTTACATCAAGGCCCAGCGTCGGTTCATCGAGAAACAGCACACGAGGTCCATGCAGCAGCGCTGCTGCCACTTCACACTTCATCCGCTCACCGAGGGAAAGATTTCGCACAGGCTTATTGACGAGGTCCTGGAGCGCGAGCAGTTCCGTCAGCTCGCCGAGAGCTTCCCTGTACTGGCTGTCAGGCAATCCGTAGATCGCCTGATTGCGAAGGAATGAGTCGATAACGGGAATATCCCACATGAGCTGATTGCGCTGACCCATGACAAGCGTGATCTGCCGCAAAAGTTCGCGCGGGCGTTTGGACGGTACATGGCCAAGCACAAAGGCTTCGCCGCTGGTTGGATAGAGAAGGCCGGACAGCATCTTCAGCGTTGTCGTCTTTCCTGCCCCGTTCGGTCCAAGAAAGCCGACGATCTCACCTGGCTCAACTTCAAAGGAGATGTTCTTGACGGCTTCGACATCGCGCGTCTTCCGGTTGACCAGGCTCTTGATCGCCGCTGCCATACCGGCCTCACGCACCGGCACCTTGTAGACTTTAGTCAGATCACGAACATCAACACTCAGTTCAGACATGGGCTCGCGGGCCTCCTTGAAGCCGAGGTTAGCTGCATCTCCTATTGAGAACCAGTCGCAAAATACAGAAGATTGGCAGCCTACTCAGCCCCGGCCCTTAGAAGGTTTCTGGCAATAATCACCTGCTGGATCTGGCTCGTGCCCTCATAGATTCTGAACAACCTGACATCGCGATAGAATCGCTCGGCGACACCCGAGACATAGCCTGCTCCGCCAAATATCTGGACCACACGATCGGCCACGCGGCCAACCATTTCGGAAGCGAAGTATTTTGAGCAGGATACTTCTGTGATTACGTCTTCACCGCGGTCCCGCTTTTGGGCCGTATCCAGGATCATTGTGCGGGCGGCATAGGAATCCGTCTTTGAGTCCGCCAGCATGCCCTGAATGAGCTGAAAATCGGCCAGCGGCTGACCAAACTGATCGCGTTCGAGAGCATAGGTAACCGCCTCCCCGATCAGGCGATCAGCTATCCCCACGCATACCGCGCTCAGGTGCAATCGTCCGCGATCGAGAACTTTCATGGCCGTGCGAAATCCCTGGCCCTCCTCGTCGCCAATCAGGGCCTCACCGGGAATGGTGCAGTCATCAAAAATCACGTCACAGATATGAGCGCCCTGCTGGCCCATTTTCTTATAGGGCTTGTCAACGGACAATCCCGGTGATGTCCGCTCGACCAGAAAGCCCGAAATGCCGCCCGCACCTTTGCGATCCGGATCAGTCCGCGCCAACACCGTGAAGAGATCAGCCTTGTTTGCATTCGTGATGAAGCGCTTGGTCCCGTTCAGCACATAGTTGTCACCGTCTTTTTCGGCTTTCAGCTGAAGTGATGCCGCGTCTGACCCGGCTGCGGGCTCGGTCAGGGCGAAGCTCGTTATGATTTCGCCCGATGCAATTTTTGGCAGATACTTCTGCTTTTGATCTTCGCGCCCGTCCATGACAATGCCCTGGCTACCGATGCCGATGTTCGTCCCGAAAGTTGAACGGAAGGCAGGCGACGTGTGACCAAGCTCGAAGGCCACTTTCACTTCTTCTTCCATGGACAGGCCGAGACCGCCGTATTCAGTGGGGATCGAAAGCCCGAACAGCCCCATTTCCCGCATCTCGGTGACAATCGCGTCCGGCATTTCGTCGGCTTCTGCGACTTCTGCCTCCAGCGGCACCAGCCGTTCACGCACAAAGCGGTTAATCGTGTCCAGGAGCTGCTGCAGCGTTTCAGGATCAAGCGCCATGTTACATCCTCATCATTTCTCTATACTCATCCGGCAGCGTGCCGCCCTCGACCGCTACAGCCTCTTCATAGTCCTTGCGAGACGTATAAGGTCCCCATTTACCGAACTCGGCGGGTTTCGCAGGTACGATCCCGCCGCCCTTGGGCAGGTCTTTCATGAAACCGCCATTGCGACCGACAATGGGAATGATCCGCTTCCAGCGCGAAAAAACGCGGCGCATGGAAGCTGAATATTCCTCATAGACCTCGCGCTGCTCTTCATCTGTGTCAAACAGATGTTCGTAAGCCCAGACCATCTGATCGATATAAGCCTGCTCGGCGATCTGCATGTTGGATATGACCCAGCAGCGATCCTCAAATGCCCAGTAATGGCTGAAGCCGACGAAATCTTTTTCTTTGCTGAAATAGGGAAAGAACGGGAACGCCCGGCAGGCCAGCGACCGATTGTGCCGCTCGCAAAAGGCAGCGCCTTTGCATTCAATGGCGATACAGTCTTCATGCAGATCATCAACAATCTCTTTCGAAACCGCGTCAAAGGGTTTGAATTTGAACCAGAGATCCGTCCGCCCGTTCAGTACATCCCACTCACCTTTGTCAACGATGGGCACGGCATGTTCTGTGGTGCAGCAGACCGGCTCACCGTTGTTCAGGGGGGCGCACATTTTGCCGCAATCCACTGGGGCGATGGGGGCCGTGAATTTGTCAAAGATGCGCTCATAGGCATTTGCGCGTTTTTTGCGAACCGATTTTTTCATCTGTGCCAGCTTAAGCTTCCGTATCTCTGCACCCTACCTCACGCTTTGCCTCGCTGAAAGCTTGTCGTAGGATGCCTGCAAAATTGATCTGATCAGGGAAGACATCATGGAAGTCAAAGGCAAGATTGCGGTCGTTACAGGGGCCGCCAGCGGCATCGGTCGGGCCATGGCACGGCGTTTCGCAGACGAAGGCGCCAAAGGAGTGGTCTGCGCAGACATGAACGGAGCCGGTGCGAAATCAGTGGCAGATGAGTTCGGCGGCCTTGGCATTGAAATAGACGTCGCCAAGGAAGATGAAATCAAGGCACTGGTTGCCGAAACAGAAGCCAAAATCGGGCCGATTGATCTCTTTTGCTCGAACGCCGGCATCTCCAGGGGCGGCGACATTTTCGTGCCGCAGAAAGACATGGAGGACAGCATGAATGTCCACATGTATGCCCATCTTTACGCAGCCCGTGCGGTGATCCCCGGCATGATTGAACGCGGCGGCGGCTACCTTTTCAATACGTCTTCTGCGGCTGGCCTGCTCACCATCATTGGCTCCCTTTCCTACGCTGTCTCAAAACATGCGGCTGTGTCGCTGGCCGAATGGCTCGCGATCACATATGGCGACCAGGGCATCAAGGTGTCGGTCCTTTGTCCGCAGGGCGTCCGCACCGCCATGACCGGCGGCGGCGACGGCGGATCAGCAGGCCTCGATGGCATGCTTGAGCCGGAAGAGCTCGCGGACTACGTCATGGACACCATCAGGGAAGAGAAATTCCTTTGTTTGCCGCATGCAGAGGTGCTCGAATACATGCAGCGAAAGACCAGCGACTACGACCGTTGGCTCGGCGGCATGAGACGACTGCAGGAGAGAATGCGGGGTCAGTAGGGAGTTCGCCCTTTCAGCGCAAATTCCCGCACCGCCCAGGCGACACCGGCCTCATCGTTGGACGGTGCCACATGGTCAGCCGCATCGCGGGCTTCCGGTGTGCCGTTTGCCATGGCGACACTGACGCCGGCTTCCCTGAACATGGAAATGTCGCTGTCATTATCACCGAGCGCCATGACCTGAGAGGCTTGAAGCCCAAGTCGTGCCGCGACATCCTTGACGCCGCGGCCTTTGGTGGCAGCCAGTGGCAGTAAGCCGATGGCCAGCAGGGCGCCGTCTTCGTTATGGAAATCCTGTATGCGGCTGGTCTCCCGATGCTGGCCTTGAACAAGCTCGCGGTAGGCTTTCACAGCATCCTCTTCAAAGGCCAGAATACGCACTGGACCCTCCCCCGCCTCACTTTCAAGCCAGCCATGAAAATCTGGATGCGGCACCGCCGATTCGCTCAACCATTGACCATCCCGATGAGCATGTGTTTCACCAGCCACGGTAAAGCTCAGGAACCAGCCGTTGGCCCGGGCCAGTGCCGCCACTTCAATACCAAGCTCCACCGGCATGCGATGTGCCTGCCAGACTTCGCCGGCCGCGTTCGCCATGATGTCAGCGCCATTGTTGCAGATCACAGGCTGATCATTGCCCAGCGCCGCCGCAATTGCTTGCGTACTCGACCATTGGCGTGCCGTCGCCACCACAACATGAATGCCCGACGCGACGGCGTCCTGCAAAGCCTGAAAGCTTTCAGCGCAAACCGTCCGCTCGCTGGTGATCAGAGTCTGGTCAAGATCAACGGCGATCATGCGAATGTCTTCAGCCATGCCGGGATCCTTCGCCGAATACTAATGAATTTACTGCCCAGGCAACGCCGCCTTCGTCATGATGAGGGGCAACGCATTGAGCAGCCTTTCTTGCGCGGTCAGTGCCGTTGCCCATGCAGGCTGACACGCCGGCTTGTTCAAACATGGCGATATCACTGTCGTTGTCGCCAAGGGCCAGTACGGCAGCGTGTGGTATCCCAAGTTTGTCCGCGACGTAACCAAGGGCATCGCCTTTGTTGGCAAGCTTGGGCAAAATAGCCATAGCCTCGATACTGCCATCAACGTGATAGAAGGGCTGCAGACGAACATGCGCGGCAAATTCTGTTTGGCAATGTTCGCGCATCTTCGGAATCACTTCAGCATCACGGATTATGATCTGGGTTACATCGTTCTTGACTGCCTCGATCCCTGAAGCCACAGCGACCCTTGTGTTCCGCTCCCTTTGCATGAATTTAAGCTCGGTTGCGCGATCCCAACTGTAGTGCGTCACGCCGTCCGCAAGAATGCTGAGGCCCCACTGATTGGCATCCGCATGTGCGGCAATTTCATGTGCAACATTGCGGGGCACCTTGTGAGAAGCCCAGATCTCCCCGTTCAGCTCTTTCAGGATCACTGCACCTGTCGAAGTGATCACTGGCCCATGGAAGCTTGCCCCGCCGACCACCTTGCCTGTGCTTTCAGCATTTCGCGCGGTGGCTACTACAATGTGGATTCCAGCGGCCTCGGCCCGCTTCAAAGCCTGCAAACCGGCCAAACAGACCTGCCGCTCTGCATTCAGCAATGTGCCATCCAGATCCACGGCAATAAGCTTAATCGAGGCAGGCATTGCAGCACCTCCAGCAGGATACGGGAGCGTCCTATAGCATGAACAATCTCTTGTGGCACGGCTGTCGTTGACCACTGGTAGCCGACGTTCAAATTGGCTAACCTCGTGCGCAAAACCAGATCACAATCTCGGGGAGCAGGGAAATGGCGGTTACTGAAAGAACGAGCGACTCGGAAGTTGTTGAGGCGCCTGCAGGTCGAATGACCGGCCTTCAACATGATGGGCATACCGCCTATCTTGGAATCCCTTTTGCCAAGGCGCCGACCGGCAAGGCCCGCTTTTGCCCGCCAGCGGCGTTCCCTGCCTGGGATGGTGTGCGGGACGCGAGTGAATTTGGATTTTCGTCGATCCAGACATCCAGCAACATTCCCGGCATGGCGGCTGAGGGGCCGCTTGATGAGGATTGTCTTTGCCTCAATGTGTTCACACCGAAGGCAGATGACGCCAAACGGCCCGTGCTGTTCTGGATTCATGGCGGCGGCTTTACACTCGGCTCGGCTGTCTCCGCACTCTATGACGGCGGTCCGCTGGCCGAGCGCGGTGATGTTGTCGTGGTGACCATCAATTATCGCCTCGGCGCACTTGGTTACGTCTGGCTTGGCGATCATGGCGGCAGGGATTGGGGGCATTCGGCCAACAATGGCCAGCTTGATATGATCTCAGCCCTTGAATGGGTACGTGAAAACATCGGCGTCTTCGGTGGTGATGCCAGGAAGGTCACGATTTTTGGTGAGAGTGCAGGCTCTGCCGCTGTAGCAACGCTGCTGGCCATGCCTGCCGCCAAGGGTCTGTTCCACAAAGCCATTATGGAAAGTGGTTCTGGGCGCGGCCAGCCGACAGATCAGGCCAGCACGCTCGGCGAAGCGTTTCTGGCTGAATTTGGCCTCAAATCAGCGGATCAGGCAGCGCTTATGGCCAAGTCGGCCGATGAAATTCTGCAGGCCCAAATTCAGTCGAGCCGAAAAGTTGCCGGTCCACGGCGCGGCGCATCCTATTCACCTGTAATGGATGGGGATACATTACCTCATATACCCCTCGATGCGATCAGGTCAGGATATTCTGCAGATATTCCCGTGATGATCGGATCAAACCGGGATGAAACCCGGCTCTTCAGCCGCATGGGCAACCCCAATCCCGATCCTATTTCCGATGAAGAGCTTCAGCAATCCATTACGCTTATCCTGCCCGAACATGCGGCGTCAGAAGTTGGTAACCTCATTGATATCTACCGCCGGACAAGGACGGCGGCCGGTCTGCCGCATGACAACAACGATCTGGTCGATGCCGTTCGTTCGGACAGTCAGTTCCGTATTCCGGGCACGCGCTGGGCATCGGCACAAAAGGCGCACCAGTCAGATACCTATGTTTACTATTTCACCTGGGAAAGTCCGGCACGCCGCGGGGCACTGGGCGCCTGCCATGCTCTTGAAATGCCATTCGTTTTTGGCACATTACATACGCCCACTCAGGACCGGTTTGCAGGCAAGGGCCCGGACGCCAGTCGCCTTGAAGGCAACATGATGGATGCCTGGCTGAACTTTGCGAGGACCGGTAATCCAAGCCATGACAGCATCGGCGACTGGGCGCCATGGAATGATCAGGATCGCCCGACAATGATTTTTAATGCGGAGAGCAAAATGAAAAACGCGCCTGCTGACGAAGAATGGTTGGCCTGGGCGGACATCATCTGATTGTAACCACTACTAACCTTCAACGGCTGGTGCATAGCGTCTGCGCCGGATTTGCCCCTATAGTTTTCACGTCTGAAGAGTGAACAAAGAACTCCCAGGGGGAAGCATCATGTTGAAGTTACTTATGACGTCACTTTCGCTTGCTTTTGTTGCCATGCTTTTTGTAGCGCCATCACCTTCTGTTGCCCAGGAATCACAGGCAGTAGCTCAGGTCATCACCCTTGCCGTCGCACCTGCTGACGTGCCCGCCTTCATGGAACGCGTCGGCAGAGCGCAAGCGATCAACGATCGGCTCGAGACGGGTGCCCGAATTGAAGTATGGATGTCGACCGTCGCTGGTACTGAATCCAATCAGATTTCCGTGGTCGTACATAGTGACGGTATCGAGTCCTGGGCTTCCAGCCAGGCGGCCAATAACGCCGATGAAGAGTGGCAGGCATTGCTTGCTGAAATCCAGGCTTCTGGCGTTATTGTGATTTCGAACAGCATAAGCACCAGACTGAGATAATCTGGTCAATCAGCCGATATAGATTTCGCCCCGTGCAACAGCGCGGGGCGTTTTCATTTGTTTGGCTGGCTCAGTCAAACGTCTTCCCGAGTTTAAAGTGCCCGTACCATCCCCTGATCCAATCTTCATCGTTGATGTTCAACGCACGGAAGATTTCGCAGGCAAATTCCATGTAGCCGATGCCGCCCGCAGAGATGATGTCGTCTGATGTAACCGACAAAGGCTCGCGCACGTAGTTTTCGTGCCCTGCATAGTCTGGTACGTCATGCAGCAGGCCCCACTGTGCGTTGCCGGTATGTACCCTGCCCTTGAAGAGACCCCATTGGGCGATGGCGGTGGTCGCACCACAGATCGCCGCCACAGGAATTTGATGATCGAGCGCATCACGCACCAGCGGTTCCACAGGGTCGCAGACATCAGCCCCCCAGTCGTCGCCTGGAAGAAGAAGCAGGGCAAGGTTGTCAAGAGAAGCGTCAGCGAGTGTGATGTCTGGCAAAATCGTCACGCCGCCCATGGTTTTGATGGGTTCAAGCGAGCGGCCGAGAGTGACAATTTCATAGTCTGACTGTTGGCGAATCTGGGCGATTGCCGCTGCTGGCTCCCAATCCGCGAGCGTGTCGAAGACATAGAGGTACACTTGTCTGTTCATGTGTCACGCCTCACGTGTAAACTGAGCATATGACGGTGGCACAGCACAGGAAACAAAACAAGAACGGAAGACAGATCCGCTATTTTGGGGGACTTCAACATGCCTGAGCAGGGCACGTTCATCTATACCGCCATGGAGCAGGTAATCTATGGCATTCCAGCCGCGGATGCGCTCGTCCAGGAGGCTGATCGTCTCGACGCAAATCATGTGTTCCTGCTGACAAGCGGCACTTTGAACCGCGAAACCAACGAAGTCGAAAACCTGAAGGCGGCGCTCGGCAACCGGTTCGCAGGCCTCTGCGATCACATGCCGGCGCATACGCCAAGGGACGCAGTCATCGCTGCGGCAAATGCAGCTCGCGATGCTTCAGCCGATCTGATCGTTACGTTCGGCGGTGGCTCGACCACAGATGGCGGCAAAGTAATGCAGATTGCGCTTGAGCATGATCTCACAGATCAGGATGCGCTGGACGCCTATCGTCTTGGCCGCCGGGATGCTGACGGCAAGGTCATCTGGCCTGAAATCAGAAGCCCCAGGGTGCGCCAGATCACGATCCCTACAACCTTGTCAGCAGGAGAGTTTTCGTCTCTTGGCGGTTGCACCGACACACGGATCAAGGCGAAGCAGGGCTACAATCATCGCGACCTTATTCCACGAACAGTCATTCTTGATCCGGCCGTAACCATCCATACGCCAGAGTGGCTCTGGCTTTCAACTGGCATCCGCGCTGTTGATCACGCCGTCGAGTCGCTTTGTTCCTCCAGACCGAATGCCTTCGTCGACGGAACCGCTATGCAAGCCCTCAGACTTTTGAAAGCGGGGCTTGAGGGCGTCAAGGCGGATCCAGGGGACCTCGATGCCCGCATGAAATGCCAGATGGGTGCCTGGGCCTCCATGACACATGGCATGGCGCGCGTTCCCACGGGTGCAAGCCACGGCATCGGACATGTACTGGGTGGAACATGTGATGTGCCACATGGCTACACGTCCTGCGTCATGTTGCCTTTCGTCATGAAATGGAACAAGTCAGAGAACGCTGAACAACAGGCGGTCGTTGCCGAGGCCCTTGGTGCCGCCGGCACTGACGCAGGTGATGCGCTTGATGCGTTCATCCGCGGACTTGGCCTGCCAAGATGCTTACGCGATGTCGGAATTTCGAAAGATCAGTTCCAGGTTATAGCAGAAGGCTCCATGCATGACCCAGGCATCCGCACCAACCCGCGGTCGATCACCGGCCCTGATGATATTCTTGAAATTCTTGAACTCGCATACTGATCCAAGAGGAGACACGCGCCCATGATGCTTTACCTGGAAAATGCGCTTGCAGCCCTGCCCATCTTCGCGTCGCACCTTGTGCTCGCCATTGTCATCCTGGTATCGGGCATCGGGCTTTATATCGCGATAACGCCTTATCACGAGCTCAAGCTGGTCAAGGCCGGCAACCGGGCCGCCAGCATTGTGCTCTCTGGGGCGATCGTCGGCCTCGCCATCCCAGTCTCTGAAGCACTCCGGCACTCCCTTGGTCTGTATGACATTCTGATCTGGGGCGTCGTCGCCATCTCTGTTCAGCTGATCACTTATGGCGGCGTCAACTTGATCCTGCGCGGCATCAAACCACATATAGAGAATGATGAATTTCCACCGGCCCTGACGCTGGCCGCCTGTCAGATTGCGGTGGGGCTGATGAACGGCGCGGCAATGGGCGGCTAGGGCGAATCTCGATGTCTAAAGGAATATGGTTCATTGTCTGGGCAGGCCTCTTTTTTGGTCTGATGTTTGCGTATCCTGACGACGAGTTACCTTTTGATAGACCGCGATCATCATCTTCATTCACCGAGACCCTGGTCAGCAGCGGCGACAGACCGCCGAACTTCATTCCACAAGGCATCATTGGCGGCGAACGCAAACAGTCCGGCAACACCTACACCGGCACAGCTTTTGCCCTGGTCAGAGATGAAACCTGGGTCACGGCGCGCCATGTGGTCGATGACTGCAAATCGATCGCACTGAAAACCAGCGACGGCTGGCTTCGCATAACCGAGGTCTTCAACCATACCGCTGCTGATGCCAGCCTTATCATCACGGAAGGTGCCGGCAGGGGCGGCTTGACCATCAGTCGCGATCGGCCGCGATCCAGTACGAATTCCATCACTGCCTACGCATTTGGCTATCCGCAAGGGAAGCACGGTGCGCTGGAGGCCACCCGGCTGACAGCGCTTGCCGTGAAAGTGGACAGCGACTTCCGCAGCAGGTCATCTGCATGGGGCCACTTCTGGGCGGTCAACCGCTGGCCACTGATCAGCGACAGGAAGACCATTGGCGGCATCTCTGGCGGACCGATCATAGGAGCGGACGGCGATGTTGACGGCATAATTGTCGGCTCAAACCCGCGCCGCGCCCGTGTGATCACCATTGATCCCCAATATATTTTCAGGCTTGCCGAAGCCGCGCATGAAAACCGGCGAGGCTCAGAAATGATTGAGTTCCTGAACTCAACAAACTTCGATGATGTCGGCCATCGCCTGGAAGATGATCACTTCATTGCTCAGGTTTTTTGCGAGGGCTGAGCGGCAGGCATTCAGGCGCCAGATCATTTGCACAAACTGTCCCGCAGGACAGGTGATTGATAAGAAAATCAGAAACCGGCGAACAGCCAGAAATCAGACGACCATAGACCTCAAAAAAAGGAGCCAAAAGCCAGTGAAACTGCGCGCCACAGCCAATGCCATGAGCCGATCTGGCGAGCCAGGGAGGGGTTTTGCGCATGTCTTGAAGATCTGTCAGGAGAGCACAGTTGACTTATTGTCAGGTCTATATTACATAATGTAAGGAAGAAAAACCTTCCAGAATCAATGGCATAAACCGATTCGTTGCAGAAATCTCTTAACTGTGCCGCTTAGGTAGGCCAGTTTCAGGATGCTAATCTGATGTATTTTTGTCACCAGTCCGTCTTTGAGACCCACCAAACCGCACTCTTTTCCGGCGCTGAAATCAATATCTAGCAGTTATCCTCCAGGAAAGCCCTAGGGATTCGAGATTCCTACAACGATCTACACCCTTATATCTATTTGTTGTTCGGAACGATTCTCACAGGCTTGGTCTCGATGGGAAGGCGCGAACCCGATTCCGATTTACGCAGGGAGCCGCCTGAACATCTTGTTTGAGTAGATCAGTTGTTGATCTTTATTTCACTGGGGAGTGATAAAATGACTAAGTTGTATACGATTCTGAAGACCCTGAGGGCCGATGATCGCGGGGTGTCCGCCATCGAATACGGCCTTCTCGCCGCAGCCATCGCTGCTGGCCTCGTCATTATTCTTGGCGATGCCTCAACGACCGGCTTCCTGAAGGCGCTCGCTGACAAGTTTAACGGCATCCTTACTTAACGCAGGATCCGCTAAGCTCTTAGAGCGAGAGACCAATTTGAGAAAGCCAGGGCCGGCACAATGACCGGCATCGCACTCATCGTCATCGGATCACTTTGCTTTGCGGCATACCGTGATTTTGTGGCGAGGCAGATCCCTGACTGGGTTTCAGTCCTGTGCACTGTAGCGTTCGTTGTCGCCGCCCTGGTCTTTCTTGAATCTGGAACCTTCCTTGATGGAGTGAAGCTGGCAGCCCCCGTTTTCATTGGCACCTTTATCCTTTTTGCGATTGGGCAGCTCGGAGGTGGGGACGTAAAGCTTCTAACGGCGACCGCGCTATGGGCAGGCGCAAGCTATGCACTGGACTTCCTCGTTATCACTGCATTTGCAGGAGGGATTCTGGCAAGCGGCTACCTGGTCAATCGAAAGATCGGGCACTTGCTCAAAGGCAATGTCGCTGATGCGGACCTGGAGAGTACTGGAGATGTGGTCATTGAACCGCTCGCCGTTCCCTACGGGATCGCAATAGCCATCGGGACTACGGTGATAATGGTCGATCGCTTTCTCATCTAGCTGCGGACTCCTGATGGACTGCAGCACTCAATAGAGTGGGAAACACTATGTCGTCGCGTAGAATACTTGTACTCGCTTTGCTTCTCTCCGTTGCCATTGTGCTCGGGATCAGTGCCCGTAATCTGTTGTCTGGTGAAGAAGTCACGGCGGAAGCAAAACCAGAACCAGCGGCAGCCGGTGTCATGGTTCTTACATCCGCCAACACTCTCAATGTCGGCGAATTCGTCACCGGCGAAGACGTATCCTGGGAAGCATGGGATGGAACAGTGGTTCTTTCGCAGCACTTCCTGAAAGACGTTCACACCTTGACCGACGTCATCGGCGCGGTGGTGAGAAGGCCCCTCACAGAAGGGGAAGTCATTACGAATGCCCAACTTGTACGGCCGGGCGAACGGGGCTTTCTGGCCGCAGTGCTGCGCCCCGGCATGCGCGCCGTCACAGTTGAAATTGACAAAGTATCGGGTAACGCCGGCCTGATTTTTCCTGGCGATCATGTAGACGTCATCCTGACATATGAATTTGCCGGCAAGGATCAATCCATTGGCAACCGCCTGGCAAGCGAAACCATCATGTCGAACCTGCGGGTCATCGCCGTTGATCAACGTGTCGAAAGCCTGGTCAGAGTCAGTCAGGAAGAAGAAATCAAGACTGCTGGCACAGCGACCCTTGAAGTCACACCAACAGAAGCAGAACAGGTGACCGTTGCAAGTGAGATTGGAATCCTGAGCCTTAGTCTTCGAAGCCTGGCCAGCACGGACTCAGATGGCAGTGGTCGCAGAGCCTCACGTCCGACATGGGGTTCTGATGTATCGAGAGCATTGAGCGCAGAAGCAGCAGCCGCACGTGGCAGGGGCCCGATTGGGCTGGTTCTGATGCGTGGCGCCGATTTGGATGTTGTTGAATAGATCTGCATTAGCAGACATTGGAGAGAGAGCTCAGATGAGCATTGAGAAGACAAAACTGAATGGGAGGGTCGAAGTCCGAAGGTTCTAGCAATGACATAGGCCTTTAGGGTTCGGCCAGAAGCTACTGGGAGGTTATCTTGCTTCAAGCCGCCAAAAAATCACTGATCTTTCCGATCACAGTGACACTAGTGTTCACAGTTGCGTTCGTTCTGTTCGCTCGCCTCAATCAGGCGAACGCCCAGACTCAATTCAATGGTGGATCATACGAAACGGTTGAAATTGGCCTGAACAAGGGCCGCCTTATTCAGCTGCCTTCTGCGGCAACGAATATCTTCATCGCCGATCCGACGATTGCGGATTTTCAGGCTCCTTCGGCCCGCGCAATCTTCATTTTCGGAATGAAGACAGGAACGACAACTCTCTATGCCCTGGGCCGGAATGACACGCCAATTCTGTCGCTTCAAATCGCGGTCACCCATGACATTGCCACGCTTGCCAACATCGTCGAAGAAGACTGGCCTGAAGCTGAAGTCGACTTCCGATCGACCCCCAAAACACTGGTTGTAAGGGGATCCGCCCCGGACGCCGCGACAGCGGCACAGATTGTGGCTTTGTCCGAAGGCTTCCTGGAAGAGAATGGCCGCGTCCTCAATCAGCTGAGTATTGGCAGCTCTTTGCAAGTCAATATTCAGGTTCGCATCGCCGAAGTGTCGCGGAAAGTCTCTCGCGAGCTTGGCCTCAACTGGGAATCCATATTTCAGTCCGGCGAGTTTGCCTTCGGTCTGGCAACCGGTCGGAGCCCCATTGCTCTTGACGGTGCTTTCATACGCGGATCCGGCAACACATCGGATACGGCAGCAAACGTGTTTGGGCAGTTTGTCTCAAATTCGGGCAATGTCTCGATAACCTCGATGATCGATCTACTGGAGGCAGAAGGTCTGGTCACCATTCTTGCCGAGCCGAACCTGACCGCAGTCTCTGGCGAGACAGCAAGTTTCCTGGCCGGCGGCGAGTTCCCTGTTCCGGTTGCCACTGATGAAGACACCATTACTGTCGAATTCAAGCAGTTCGGTGTGGTTCTCAACATGACGCCTACAGTCATTTCCGGAAATCGCATCAATCTGCATGTACGACCCGAAGTCAGTGATCTTACCGACAAAGGTGCGGTGACGCTGGCACAAGGATTTCAGATCCCGGCCATATCAGTACGACGCGCAGAAACGACGGTTGAACTTGCCAGCGGTCAGAGCTTTGCAATCGCCGGCCTCATGAGCAACCAGGGACGCACGCAGCTATCAAGCTTGCCCGGTCTGGGTGACATCCCGATTCTGGGTGCCCTGTTCAGGTCTGAAGCATTTCAACGTGACGAAACCGAACTCGTGATTATCGCGACCGCCTACATCGTAGATCCCACAGGCAACCGAAAGATTGCAACGCCGCTTGATGGGCTGCAGCCAACATCCAGCCTGGAACGCCTGTTTTTCAAGCGCCTCCTGAAACGGAGTGAAGCACCGGTGACAGGTGAGTATGTGGGTAGTGCCGGGTTCTATTATTAGGCCTTGAAGAGAGTGAGTAGTAAAATGAGCAGTAGTTTACACATATCAGTGCACGCCATCGCAGTTCTTGCTGGCGTCCTCCTTTTCTCGTTAAGCGGCTGTGCCGGCCCCTATGTTCCGACCAATTGGGCCGCCGAAGAAGCCAAAGTGATTGAAATTCGGGCCAACGTGCAGACTGTACGCCTGGCAATCAGCAATGATACCGGTGCAATTACAAATGATGGCCGCGAAGCTCTTTATCAGGCACTGCAGAACATCGGCCAGATACCAAGTGCAACGGCCGTCCTTCGCCCGGATCGCATGAACTATCAGCAGGCCGCAGCAAGCGTTCGTTCCCTCCTGACCAGCCAGGGCCTCAATCCTCGCGGCATTGTTCTTGATACCGGTAGCATCAGCGCATCAGGCTCGGGCATTGAAGTGACGTTGACCGGCTACACTGCGACGGTCTCGAACTGCCCAAACTGGACCTACCCGAATGCACTGAAAACAGTGACGTCAGAAGTCAGCAATTTTGGCTGCGCGACCATGATGAATTTGGCGTCTTCTGTCTCGGATCCGAGAGATCTGGCCAGGGGACGGCCACTGGGCCCGGCGTCGGGCGCTACCGCGGTGGCGGCCATCGCGCGCTACAACGCAGGCGAGACCACAGAACTCTCAACAAACAACTCCATGCTTGCTGGCGGCGGCAGCGGGTCAGCGCAATAGGAACTGAACACGATGGCTTTACCTCTTACAAATCCCGCACCTTCAGAAGAGCGGACATCGCGACAGACCGTGATCGCCTATGTCGAGGATGCAGAGACCGAACAGCAGATCACAGATGGCCTGATCAAACTTGAGATCGACGCCAAGTCTGTACGCCGAGGTGGCATGAAGGCTGCAACAGACTTTTTCCACGACAATCCCTCGCCAAGTGTCATTGTCGTGGATATATCAGCGTCATCGGCACCGATGGAGGCGATCGATGCCCTGGCCGTGGTCTGCGAGCCTGATGTATCTGTCATCGTGGTCGGTGACAACGAGTCCATTGACCTTTATCGCAGTCTGCTTGATATCGGCGTCACTGAATATCTGGTCAAGCCTATCCCCTACACGGTTCTTCACGCAGCATTGAAGAAGGCTATGTCTGGGAATGTGTCGAGCACCGCGCACAGTCGTCGAGGCGATCTCATCGCCATTACCGGCGCACGAGGCGGCGTTGGCGCGACCACCGTTGCAGCGAATTTGGGATATGTCCTTTCGGAAGAGCTTTCCAGGCGGGTTGCGCTCATGGATCTTGACCTGCACAACGGTTCCTTGAGCCTGGCGCTTAATCTGAAGACCAATAGCGGTCTGAAAGAAGCTCTTGAAAACGCGGCACGGATTGATGCCCTGTTCCTCGACCGCTCAATGGTGCCCTTCAGTGAAAGGCTTAAAATTCTTTCAGGCGAGCTCGCCATCGGCGAAGTGATTCAGGTAGAAGATCATGCCGTACAACAGCTCCTGCGAATTCTGGAACGCAAATTCCACTATATGATTGTTGACGTTCCGCGAAACAACGACCAACACAATATACGCTTTCTGCGCGAGGCCGATGTCCGCATCATTGTCGCGGATCCTACTGTCGCTTCTATTCGCGATGTGCTGCGTCGCCTTGCCGTAATGGGAGATGAGACTGACGGCAATCAGATCGTCATCCTCCTAAATCAGACGCGTGTCTATGCCAAAAACGACATCAAGAAATCGACTTTCGAAGATGCTGTTGGCCGCAAAGTCGATTATGAAATTCCTTTCGGCAAAGAGCTCGTGGCATCGGCAATCAATTTTGGCGAGCCGATTGCAGCGTCAAAGAACGTTGTCAGCGCGGCACTATCAGAAATCGGCCATGACCTGGTCGGCGTCCAGAAGATCGCGCCAAAGTCATTCACCCAACGTTTATTGCGGAGGTAACGAGATGTTTGGCCAGAAACCGACCAGCCCTGTAGCAGCAAACGATGTTGACGCCCGGCGCAGTGTGATCAGAGAAGTGCCGTCACCCACCCGTGATATCGTCGCCGATCAACCAGAAGACGAAGGCGTTGCAGACCAGATTCATATCGGACCCGAAATTCGTGAACATATTCGCCAGCAGCTGGTGACGCGCATCGAACCAACAGTCGCCGTTACCATGTCCACTGAACGCCTGCGCGCAGAGATTGCCAAGTTCGTTGCAGAAATCGCTGACGAATCCCGTCTGCATCTCAATGAGCGCGAACAGGAGTTTGTTGCAGAAGAACTTTCCAATGACATGATCGGCATCGGCCCGATTGAACCGTTGATGCGGGACACAGAAGTCAGCGACATTCTGGTCAACGGCCCTGATCAGGTTTACATCGAACGGAAAGGCAAACTGGAACTTACAAATTACAAGTTCCGAGACAATACCCATGTCATGCACATCGCGCAGCGGATCGCCGCATCGGTCGGTCGCCGCGTTGATGAATCCAGCCCGATGGTCGACGCAAGGCTGCCTGACGGCAGTCGCGTAAATGTGATTGCGAACCCGCTTTCACTAAAGGGTGTTTGCATATCCATCCGTAAGTTCTCGAAGGAACGAATTGATCTCGACTTCATGACCAGCAAAGGAAGTTTGTCGGCCGAAATTGCAACATTCCTGAAAGTCGCGACAAAATGCAAACTGAACATCCTCATTTCAGGCGGAACAGGTGCCGGTAAGACGACATTATTGAACGCCCTGTCACACGAAATTTCAGCCAGCGATCGGATCGTAACCATCGAAGATGCCGCCGAACTGCAGCTGCAACAGCCACATGTCGTTAGCCTGGAAACACGACCCGAAAACACCGAAGGTCAGGGCGAAGTAACTCAGCGTGATCTGGTGAAAAACTCGCTTCGCATGCGACCGGATCGGATCATCATTGGCGAGGTCCGCGGCGCAGAAGCTTTTGACATGATGCAGGCAATGAACACTGGTCATGACGGATCAATGGGCACCATCCATGCAAACACACCGCGCGATGCCCTGACACGGCTCGAGAATATGTTACTGATGGGCGCGTTTCAAATGCCCACTCTGGCCATCCGGCGTCAGATTGTCGGTGCTATTCACATCATCGCTCAGGTCGAACGTATGCGCGATGGTGGCAGGCGCATTACGAAAATCACGGAAGTCATGGGTATGGAGGGCGAGATCGTCGTCACCCAGGACCTGTTTGAATACGAGTACGAAGGTGAAGCGAGCGATGGTCGTTTCATCGGCAATTTCAAATCAGCTGGCTTACGGCCAAGCTTTATGGAACGCGCAAAATACTACGGTCTGGAGCAGGTCCTCTTGGGCACGATTCAGTAGGCCGATGGGCAAGGCAAGGAAAACATGGAACTGAGCGCAGCAGATATTATCGGCATTGCAGTCTTTGCGATTGTGGCAATAGCTGTTGTTGTTGCAGCGCGCTTCATGTCGGCTGCGCGAGCTGTCCCTGCCGGCATTGGCGAGCGGATCAAGGATGTGCGCCTGGGCGTTTTCAGTCCTATGGAGGAAGCCAAGGATGGTGAAGCAGCCCCTCTCTTCAAGCCGCTTGATCTCATGCGCCAAAAGTACAGGTGGATCGCTGACCTTCGGACACGCTTCGAAAATGCGACCTATCTGATTGGCGGCGCTGCAGGAACGAAGAAACCTTTCATGCTGTCATGCGCGGTCGGATTTATCCTGGGCATGATCGCCGCGCCCAGCCTGACCGACAGCTTCATTCTGAGTGCGCTACTCTGCCTGTGCATGGCTCTGGTCGCGGGCACGATAACGATCAGGTTTCTGATGAGACGGGCGCGCAATCTGTTCTTTCAACAGTTCCCCGATGCTATCGACCTGATCGTCCGGGCGAGCAAGGCAGGCATCTCGGTGCCACAAGCCCTATCGGCAGTAGGGTCAGAAATTCCGGCGCCCACAGGCATTATATTTTCGACCATCGCTGATCAGCTAAGCATCGGGCGCCCCATCGAAGAAACCCTGACCGAAGCGGTGGACCGAGTGCCGCTAGCGGAATTTCGCTTCTTTGCAGTGACGCTGATTTTACAGCGTGAAACCGGCGGCCAGCTTTCCGAAACGCTTGAAAACCTGAGTGAGCTATTGCGCCGGCGCAAGAATATGGGCCTCAAACTGAAAGCGCTGACGTCTGAGATAAGGGCGTCATCCAAGGTTCTTTCGGCTATTCCGTTTGCAATTGGCCTCTTTTTCTATTTCACCAACCCAACGCACATCGAGCTGTTGCTCAATCATCCTGATGGACAGGGCATGCTGCAGTACTCGGCAATAAGCCTCGCATTGGGCCTCTTTATAATTTCAAAAATGTCGAAGATACGATAATGCTCATAGATTCAGATTTCACAAGCATGATTGCAGATCCGGTCACCATCTTTCTGATGAGCGTCCTGCTGGCGCTCGGCGCAGTAAGTTGGATAAGCGCCAAAAAAGCACGTCGTGACTCCATAATCAAACTGCGCCTTGCCACCGTGTGCGGAAAGCGTACAACGGCCAGCAATGTATGGTTCGAGGCGGACGAAATTGACGGGGGCGACGCCGAGACTCCTCTTCAGATGATTTACAATGTCGTCGTAAAGCAACTCTCGCCGTTGGTCCGCGTCATTCCCTTCATCGGCGAAAAGGACAGGGAAAAACTGGCTCAGCTTCTTGCTCAGGCTGGCTTTCGGTCGTCCGAGGGATTGACGGTGCTTTTGGGTGTCAAGTTCGCGTTCGCAGTGTCCGGTGCTCTCAGCGCTTATGCGTTTGTCACTCTGGGAAACTACTTTTCAGGCTCTATTGGATTCCAGTTTCTCAGCATTCTCGTCGGACTGGTAATTGGTAGCGTTACAGTCGAATACGTGTTGAAACATTTCGTAAAACGCCGCTCAAACGCCATTCGCGATACCATTCCGGATGCAATGGACTTGCTGGTGATCTGTGCCGAGGCGGGCCTCTCTCTTGACCACGCGTTGAAACGCGTTGCAACAGAGATGAAGATCGCCGCACCACAGCTGGCAAGCGAACTTCAGACGACAGCTGACGAACTTACGATTCTTTCAGATCGGAACGAAGCTCTCGAAAATCTTATCTATCGCACGAACGTGTCTGAGCTTCAGAACCTGGTGATGGCACTATTGCAGGCGGAGCGATACGGCACGAGTCTGGCCCATTCCATGCGTGTAATCGCCACCGAAAGCAGAAATGAACGGATGCTGCGTCTGGAAGACAAAGCAGCGCGCATGCCGACAATTCTCAGTCTGCCGCTGATGGGTCTGGTGATGCCACCTGTGCTTGTCATCATTGGCGGGCCAGCCGTTATTTCGTTAACCGATGTTCTTCAATAGGCACACAGCGAAAGAGAGCGACATGCGAAACACTGTGAACGAACCGATGAGAAAATTTTCAAATGCGCTGGCCATGCGCTTCGGAAGGGCTTTCACTCTGTGCATCGTGACCACGGCCCTGGCCGCCTGTGCAACTGGCGATTCAGCCGATCGACTTGTGCTGGCTCAATTGGATGGCGATCTTCATATGGCCGAAATCACGCTGGACAGCGGAGATCTGGTAAAGGCAGTAAGCCAATACACGCGCATCGCACATAAATATCCAGATCGGCCTGAGCCATTAATCGGCCTTGGCACGGCGTATTTCATGACTGGTCATTCCGAGAGTGCGTTGACAATCTATCAGGAGGTCCTGCAGGTCAGCCCAGACAATGTCGCTGGACTGATTGGCGTTGGCCGCGCCCACCTGCAGCTGGATGATCCTTGCAGTGCACTCAGGAGTTACCGGCAAGCGCTTGGCGTAAACCAGGACGACGTCGACGCGCTGAATGGCATTGGCGTCGCAAGTGATTACATCGGAGATCACGCGGCCGCGCAGACGGTCTACCGCCGTATTCTGGATCTCGGATCAGACAATGTCTTTGTCGAAAACAATTTGGCGCTTTCGTTGGTGATGTCCGGAAAATCCAGAGAAGGGGTCAGCATTTTCAGAGACCTGGAGAGCAGAAACCTGTTCACCAGAAAAATCGCCGAAAACATGGCCCTCGCCTATGCATCTTCGGGGGACAGCGCGTCGGCTGATGCGGTTGCTCGTGAGGCGCTGGCAATTGGTCCGGACCAGCCTTCGCTGAACGAAGCAATCTACCAGGCTCTGGCAGGGCCTAAGTCCGCCCCCCAGAGAGACCAGCGAAAATCTGACGCTTGCGAGCCCATTGGTGATCAACCCTTGCTTGCAGAAGCATCCTCCTAAGAAGACGAAAACAGAAAGAGATTGAGACTAACCGAAAAAGTGCCATGAAAAGTCTGGGAACCATATTTGTGAGAGCGAGGGAACTTTGCCTGATGGGCAAGGCCGGCTCTGCCTCGACCGAATTCATGCTGGCATTCCCTATCGTTATCTCGGTTCTGATGGGCACAATCGACGTTACACGGACCTTCATTGTTTCCAGCATCCTGCAGGATTCAGCCCGTTCTCTTTCCCGCGAAAATCAGGTGGAACGGCTTGGCCCGACGATTGAAGAGTTTGAAGCGGCGATCCGGGCAGAACTAAGTGCGAAGTCTGAAGGTTTTATCAATGTGGCTGAGGTCGCCATCGCTCATAAAGTATATCTGAGCATGACCGATGTCATAGACAGTATTGAGCGTGAAGCCGTACCTCCTGGTGGCGAGCCAAACGACTTTGTGAAATTTCACTTCACTTACACTATGAAATTTGCAACCCCGTACATTACAGATCTGTTTCCTGCGACGGCAACCCTGCACGAAGTATCCGTCGTAGCACAGAATGAACCGTTGTAGATGGTTGTAGCCAGAGTATGAACAATGTTGATCAATCGTATCATTAGAAGCATCAAAGCCTGCACTGTAAGCCGACATGGCAATGCCATTGTTGAGACAGCCCTGCTGTTGCCGGCGACCCTTGCAATACTGTTGGGCAGCGCCGACGTCGCGCGCTACCTGGACATCAAGGAACTCATTCTGATTGCGACACACTCGACCGGTGACTTTGTCTCGCGCGCGCTGACGCTTACAGAAGCCGATGTGACCGCGGCACTTCAGATTGCCGCTGATTCCGTCAAGGTGAAGGTGGATTCCGGCGTTACCACAATCGTCATTTCCAATGTCCACAAAGCCATTGGCGTGGAACCGACCGTTGCCTGGCGTCGAGCCAGTTCGCCAGACGGCGACACGGCTGGCTGCAGCGTTACTGGAGCAGAAGGCGCGCTGGCCTCTTTGCCGGAAAGCCTCGTAGTCGATGACGGGAAGTCCGTCATCATCGTTGAAATTTGCCATCAATTCGAAGCTGACTTTTTTGTCAGTGACGTAGTCTTCACGGCGGGACTGGTTGCAGCGAACATTCATCACCGCGCAATCTACCGGCCCCGTTTCAGTGACCTTAAAACCCTATATTAAGAAAGCGCCAGCAAGAGCGCTTCATTCTGGAGTACGAAAGATGAAGAACCTTAAACGAGTCCTTGAAAGCCTGGCTATCGTCAGGACTTGCGTTCGGGACAGGCAGGGATCGGTGAGCGTTTTCTATGCCCTAACTTTTGTGGTGCTCATTGGCTTTGCCGCCATTTCAATCGATGGGTCTCGGGCCCATCTTCTTCGGTCACAGCTAAGCTTCGCGGCCGACATTGCATCGCTCGCCGTGTCGCACGAAGCACCGTCCTTAACCGATGCTGAATTGACCGCGGCTGCACGCATGTATGTCGAAGCCAATCTGACACCTTCATTCCTGGGGGCGACCGCAATTACAGCCGAAAATCTCACCGTCAATGCAAAAGTAGGTGATCTGCCAAACACTGTTGAGGTGGAAGTAATCGCGAACCTGAACACGGCACTTCTTGGCATAATCGACGGCAGCCTGAGTGTTGCCATCGCCGCCAATTCGGTCGCGCAGCGGCAGGCGAAACCGGGTGAAGTAGTGCTGGTTCTGGACTCAACGGGCTCAATGAACAACAAGATTGTAGCTACCGGCCTCAAGAAGATCGACACCATGACGCTGGCAGTGGATGACATGTTTGACATCTTCTATGGCGCAAATGAAACGATTGATGATTTCTATGTCGGCATCGTACCTGCCAAGGGATACGTGAGCATTAAACCCCATGAAGAGTGGATCGCTGCAGAAGATTGGGTCGATCCTTTCGGAGACTGGCTCGATTCACAGAACATAGTGTTCCGAGCCGGCAAAGATGAAACTGACATCAACACGAACTGGAGCGATCTTACGAGCGAGACTTGGTGTTCTGGTGTCAGGGATTTCGAAACTGAGACCTGGGGTATAGATGACACGCCGCCTGATGTCGCGCCCATCGAACTGTATATTGACTTCCAGCGCCGCGATAATGGTGTGGGGTACGAGTTCTTCATCCAGGAAGGTGATTGCGACAACGACAGCGTCATGCCATTGACCGCTGCCCGTACCCCCCTGTTCAATAAAGTCTCGAACCTGAAACCCAGAGGCCCGCAGCGCAGTGATCTGGCTGTTGCCTGGGGCTGGCGTGAGTTCTCACCTGAATGGCGTGGGCTGTGGGGCAATCCGTCGCTACCGATGGATTACAACAATGATGTTGGTGACAAGACGATGGTCATGATGATTTCGGCCCTGAATAATTTCGGCCCCGGCGAAGACGCCGACGCTCATCTGATCGCCCAATGTACCGAAATGAAGCAGAATGGTGTGGTCATCTACACCGTGCCATGGGATCTACCACCTGACACACTGTGGCTTTATCAGGCGTGTGCAAGCAGCGCCGCACATTTCTACCCGGCCTACACCAATGAAGAACTTCGTGACGTGTTTGTCAGGATAGGAACAAAGATCAGCGGCCTAAAGCTGATCGAGTAGGCTGAACAGAACGGACAAAAGAGGGCGGCGCTTCTGGAAGAAGCGCCGCCCCTATGTCAAATTCGAAGTTTCCCTTTGCCGTCGTTACTCTGAACCAGAACCTGCATCAGGCGTGCCAGTCACCGACTGCGCAGTTCCACCCATGCCGGCTACAGTCCGACTTCCACTGCTTCGGCCCAGCCGGGAGCCAGTGCTAACCTGACGGCTTTGCGCCGTACTGCCTCGGGACGGCCTCGATATCGCTGCTGTCATCAAGGCGATTCCCATCTCTTCCGCCCGTTGATCAACCATCGCGTTGTGTTCAGCAATACCCTCCTGCAATTCAGGATTCTCTGCTGTGGCAATGAACGTCCTGTACTCTGCGATCTCCGATGCCGACATAACTTCACTGCCGTAGACAAATGAGTCACCAGCACTGGCGCACCCCCCAATTGCGCCAAGCATCGCCAACGCAGATCCAATAACCAACAATTTCTTCATTCCACCCTCAAAATCCGTGTCGCCCAATTCACTTTGCCGCTCTATTTGAGCTCCCTGCATTCTGCTTTTACACAATTCAGCCAGGCACCTCATTTTGCGCAGGGGAAGCCTATAGGATGGATTGCCATGCGCAAGTGGTTAATTCGCTGATGCGTGCTTCGCTGAACTGCTCAATCCGCTACTCTTTAGCTTTCAGTACGAAGTCTCTTCCGCTGAAAATTACGCCATCTCCGGCAATAGTAATCTCGCTTGTACCCTCTACATTGTATCCAAGGCGTTCTGCTTGATCCGGATCAACACGCAATAGGTAGTTGCCAGGCGGCAATGTATCGAACAGATAGAATCCGTCATAAGCACTTCGCTGTACCTCTACAATGTTGCCTTCCTGATCCACCATCTGGAGCCTCACTCGTGATACTTCTGACAGTAATCCATCGCGCGAGACAAACACTGTACCGTCGACTTCACCAGTCATAACAAATGGGAAGTCAACTGTCATCGCCGTCCCCGGGCGCATATTGATCGCATAGGCAGGCTCGACAGGCATCAGATAAGGATCTTCCAGGGTGTTCACCGCGACTTCGAACTCTTCGCGGCTATAGACAGGAAGCTGTGTCAGGAAGGCGACTCCTGCTTCATCGGTATACGCCTGCAGCTGGCGCCGTCCAATTCTGAATCCTACGTTTTCAATAGGGTCGTCGCCCTCATCGAAGATGCCGTCACCATTGTTGTCAATGAAAGTCAAGGCAGACAGAGCAGCAGCGTCAGCGAGTGGACGATTGTCAAAGTGAATGCTGTTTGTCCTCGGATCAAGCCCGAAGGAAAATGCACTGTTGAGCCGGATGTCGATATCACCGCCTGAGGTCATGCTCACACCAAGACCCAAATTTACGGGCAGCTCCCTCGTGCTGACAGAAGCTGAAAAGGTGTGTTCACCGCCACCTGCCAGAGCAAGGCTGGCGCCAAGCTGGCTCTGGAATCTTTCGCCAAGCGGTATAATGGCTGTGGCACTTGCCGCCCTCAGGAATTTTGATCCATCGAGGTCATAGAACAGTTGCCCCCGCAATCTCGCGTTTCGCCATTGCCCGCCAACAAGGATCGCTCCACTTGTGTTCGTAGAAGTCGAACCACCGGTCTTGCTGCTGGTCCAGCGGATAGTGTTTGACACCGCAGCCCTGCCAAACACCGTCGAAACACGCGCATCGGCACGGTTCTGAGATACGCCACCTTCACGCTGATCATGACTTCCTGTCAGGCCAACGGAAATCGAACGGCCGGCAATGTTGAGGGTGCTGTCCACGCGCAATTCAGAGCGCGACTTCAATGCGCCAGAACCCCGGAATTCCTCACTTTCGAAGTCGGATAACTGACTGTGTTCCACAGTTATCAGTGTATTTCCCAACGACGTGTTAGCCTTTACCCGTCCTGCCCAGCCGCCACTAAAATCCTTGACCACGTCGATTGTGCCCAGCACAGGGCCAAGACTTGCCAGCACACGCCCGCCAGCATAGTTATGTTGGCTGCCTTGCACACCAAGCGTGGCCACAGTCGCGCCCACAGATAAGCGATTGTTTATACCATAGAGGTATTCGCCAGTTGCCCGGATCGCTCCGACATCTTCATCTTCAACTAATGTTGACGTTCCGAACGACCCACGGCTCGCCCCCGTTAGCAAGGTCTTGCCGCCCTGGCTTGCAGATACTCTAAAAAGATGGCTGCCGGGCTGGATCTGGTCCGCACCGACGTTGAACGTTTGCGTTTCATTTCTAACCTGACCCTGAGGGCCAAAAAATGTGAGCCGCAATCTGTTTTCGCCGACCAGAAGCGGGATGTCTTCAAAGATGTATCGACTGTCCGGTCGGAAAGTCCGGAAATCGAGCAGAACTTCATTGCGATAGAGTTCGAGCTCCCAGCCTTGGGGAAGATCACCGTTGAGCGTGATCTGATCAAATTCCGTCAGCGTCTTCAGTGGCATGTTGCTGGCCGTGAAGCCACGGCCGAGTCCGGTCCGGGAAACAAGCTGCATGCGCGGCGTAAACACGTCGCCAAACTCAACCTCAGTAAGATCAAGGGGGCCGAGGATGCCGCCTTCTTCATTGCGGCGCGCGAGGCTCACACGTGCCTGTGACAAAAGGTCATCATGCTGCCCGGAAATGAACAGCTGGCCATCCATGTAGAAAAGCTGAGAAGTTGCAAACAGATCGTACCGCCCGGATATCTGGTTCCCTTCTTCGTCGTTCCTGTAGGATATCTCTGCATTCGCATTAACAAACGGCGTGCTGAACATACGGCGCTCGAGATCAAGAACAGGCAAGTCTCTGTCCTCCGGCGTTCCGAATTGCTGTACCCGGCTGCGCAGAGAGTCGCGCGCGCGCTGTAACTCCACCGGGAATGGTTCCTCAGAAATCACAACGACCTTCAGCTGTGCAAGGTTTATGTCGAAGTGCATGGGAAACCATTCCGCAAGCAAACGCGTGTCTACATAGATGTCGCCAAGAAACAGCTCGATGAGCCTGGAGTTGAAAGTCGCAGCTTTTCCATCGACCACCACTTCACCGGCCTTGGCGTTCAGCGAGAAAATCCGGTTTGTTGACAGAAACCAGCCATTTGCAGTGCCTGCCATGGCGTCAGTTTCAATCGCAAAGTCGAGCGCCAGCACGAGTTCCTGAAGGGGCAGCAAGAGCCGACCATCAAGCAAAAGCGCATCCATGGCATCGGTCAGAAGCAGACGGTCAAGCGCAACCTGAAGAATGAGGATATCTTCTTCACTTGGCGATCCACCGCTTGAGGAGCCGAATCTGGCCACCGCTTCGGTGATCGTCTCGTTCACATCTTCATTTGCTTGTGAAGGTGATGAAGCAGGCTCATCAGGCTCGGCTGTTGTTGGATCCGGTTCCTCCCCATCTTCGACAACCATGCCGGCTGACAGAAAATTCCGGCCATCCGTTTCCAAGAGAGACTCTAATGTCGAGCGTATGTAACCGTCGTTCGAAGTTTCCGCTGCCTCGCCAACACCGGATTTGGCTCCACCGCTGGAATAAGACCTGGTGCGATAGGGAAGCTCGCTTGAATAGCTCATATCGACAACGATCCGCGCACGATCTGACCGAGATGATTCGATCTGATAAACATGGAAATCATCTATAGCCAGTCCGGCGTCGATCTGCAGGGTCCCAACTGTATCGTTTTGGGTCGTGGCAATTTGGCAGCTAAGAAAGCGACTCTTCTCTTTGAGTGACTGATCGTTGATACGCGTATGGACACCCGCAGGGAAGGTCATGGACATGATTCCCATGTCTGTGATCGCCATCCCGAATTCTGACATCTGATCAGTTTCAAGGACCAGGCGCGTGAAGCCGGCATGCAGCTGCACGTCCAGATCAAGAATTTCAGTTGGTTTGGCTACTGCATTCGTCGGGCCGATGGCGATCACGACAACAAGCAACAAGGCGCCACGCATACCTCGCCTATCCGACCTGCCAGGCAGGAAACGCAAAACTGAATCGATGAAACTACCCATGCCGACAGAACACCAGCGGCAACCTTCCTGCTACGTTTGCGGCGCACGGCAAAGCCACTGGCCGCCGATACGATGTACGCCACGACAATATACCATTACGATTCGCCTTATTAAACAACAACTTCTGTTACATATCTAAAGTGATACCTAACTTCTTGGGAACGAAATCTCCTGTAAAATCAACGCCCTAGTTTGCGATCGTTTTGTTCTTGCATATGTCAGTAATACCTGACATTTTGTCAGCGTGGTCACGGGAGTGTGAAGAAGCGCTTCAACCCACATATAGTAGCTTAGGGGTGTCTGTAGGAGAACATGTTGTTTACCTTTGAATCAGGAACAGGCGATTCGAGAGTCGTTTTGGCCACACCAGGCGTTGGTGTCCAAACTCGCGTCGTGACTGACTTATTGAGCGGTATTCACACTTTCTCCGCTGGTCTGGTGCTTTTTAAAACCATGGTTTCAAAAAGCAGGCAAACCTACTGGCATCTGAAACGGCAACGTCGAAATGCATGCATGGTGGCATCAGGCCTGGCCTGGCTCCGCCAAAGCTCATTAGCCTTGGCGCTGAAACCAGGCCGGATTTGTGATGTCACCGCTTCGAACCAACGCTCAATCAGGGAGACGTGACCATCAGGGAGTGCCCTGTTTTGTAGCTGATGTAAGTTGATTTCTTAATTGCATTTGGGAGGTAAAAAATGCGTGCTTATACATCAATCAAGGCCCTGACTTTGGCTTCGGCCGGCGTCATGGCAATTACCGGTTCTGCTTCGGCAGCCAGCGTGAATGCAAACGCTAGTGCCGAAGTAATCGCTCCGATCGCTATTGTAGAAACGACCGCGCTCGATTTCGGCATCTTCGCAAAACCCACAGTGGGTGGCAATGTTGTCCTGGACGTCAGCGGCGGCCGGACAAGCACTGGCGATGTCGAACTTGTGCTCGAGTCGGGTGGCGCGCAAACGCAAGCTGTCTTCACGATTACTGGTGAAGTCGGCACAGCGTTTGGCTTCACGCGGGATGCGACCGTGTCGGTGGACGATCCAGGTGCGGGCGATCCTATGGTTGCGACGTTGTCTGACGATTCGGACGGCGCCAACGACGTCATTGGTACGCCGGCGACCATCAACGTCTTTGGCACTTTGCCAGTGGCAGCTGGCCAGCTCGCCGGCACTTATGTCGGCAACTATTCCGTCAGCGTTCTCTACGATTGATCCGGTTTAAGGCACGCGAGTGTGCCTGAGACAGAATTGATCCACTTCATTTCGGGGCTCCCGGCGCTGTCCAGGAGCCCCGATTTTCATTTTGGTGAAACGCAGAACTATCTGTTCAAGCTCAGTTCAGGTATGCTGCGCCATGTTAACTCTGTTAAATTGCTGGGTTGGGGTTCAAGAACGATGAGACGTTGCTCTTCACTACTACCGCTGATTTTCGTTTGTGTCGCTTTCGTAATGCCGACGGTTCCAGCACTTACTCAGGGTGGTAGCACGATCGTCAAGATTGCACCGTCGCGCCTTGTGTTCGAAGGCAGAACCCGAAGCCAGATCGTTTCACTGATAAACAGCTCAGATCTGGAAGCCACATATCGCATAGCCCTGGTCAACGTGCGCATGACCGATTTGGGCCGCACCAGTATTGTGGAAGAACCGGACGAGGCTGAGCAGTTTGCCAGGCGCCTCATTCGCTACTCGCCACGCCAGGTGACCATCCCGGCCCATGGATCCCAGACCGTGCGTGTTACGGTTCGCAAGCCTGCCGACATTGAGAATGGCGAGTACAGAAGCCACATGCAGTTCAGCATTGTTCCGCCAGAATCCACCGGTCAAACCATCGAAGACATCCCGGCTGAAGAGGGGATGCTCCAGATCAGAATAACGCCCATCTATGGCGTAACCATCCCTGTCATCGTTCGTCACGGCAATCTCGATTACTCGATGACAATGAGCGATCCCGCGTTAATCCAGAGCGCCGATGATGACGATAATTTGTTCCTGCGCGTGACGTTGCATCGTGAAGGCGGGCGTTCCAGTTACGGAAACATGGTCGTGGCGCACACCGCGCCTGACCGAACAGAAACCATCATTGGCCAGATCAATCAGCTTGCGGTCTACGTACCAAATCCGTCCCGCGTCGTTACGGTGCCCTTGCGCTTGCCTGAAGGTCTCGACCTTTCGTCAGGATCCGTGCACGTAAGCTACCATGCAACTCAGGCTGAAGGCGGCAACCGGCTGGCAGAAACGAGTTTTGAGCTCTAGCAACGGGTATGGGGTTGGCGTTCTGCAATTTGCGCCGCTTGCTTTTTGGGCTTAGCGATAAGACAATCAGTTCTCTTCTCATTGCAAGTATCCTTCCAGCGCTGACCGCCAGCAAGCCGGGCCCAATGAAAAAGCTATAGATGCCGCGCAGATCCAGGAACATTGTGCAAAGCATTGTTGACCGCCGCCTATGGGTCGCGTTCTTCTGGCTTGGCCTTGCCGCCATCCTGCTGCCCTTTACAGGGTCGGCGCAGAAAAACCTTCAGGCCAGACCCGATATCGAAGGCGGCCATGTCGCCAAAATCGAGCGCATCTGGGATGCCGAGTTCATTCTGCCGTTTTCTGAATCCGCGGTCCTGGTTGTCAGCGGCATTCCTGGTCCTGACGACCCCGAAGGCGAAGACATTCTTTTCGACATTACGGATCGGGTTGAAGAGGTCGACGGTGTGACCGGCACAATCTCCTATCTTCTGACATCTGATCCGCTGTTCATGGGCACATCAGGGACCGGCACATTCCTGAATGTCGGATTGAAGTCAGGCGACGAGCCGATCGAAAATCTGATCAGGCGGCTGCAGGCCGTAAGCACTCAACTTGAAAACGATCTTAGGCCCGACTACCCTGACATTGTCGCTAGATGGACCGGCGAAGTTGCACTGAGCGTCGACATGCGGATTGCCAGCATCAATGATGTTCAGGATGCGGAAATTCGCATTGCCCCGATTACGCTGGCCCTGCTTTTGCTGACCTTTGGCTCGATCGTTGCGGCCTCCCTGCCTCTTCTTTGCGGTGCATTCGCTATAGCTCTGACACTTGGCCTGATCGCCCTTCTTTCGCAGGTCATGTCAATTTCAGTCGTTGTTATGCAAGTCGTCAGCATGCTCGGATTAGGCCTCAGCATCGACTATGCGCTGTTGACTGTGAATAGGTTCAGAGAACAGCTGGAAAAGGGCTTCGAAGTCGTGGAAGCGGCGACAGAGACAATGCGCCAGAGCGGCCGTACGGTTATGGTTGCCGGTATCGCAGTGGCGATCGGGCTCGGTGCCATGTTCGTAATACCGATTAACGAGCTCTCCTCCATCGCGATCGGTGGCCTGCTCGTTGTAACCTTGGCCATGGCAATTGCAGCTATCCTGTTGCCAGCTATGCTTGCGTTTATAGGTCGGCGAGTGAATTCCGGCCGTCTGCCACTTATCTCCGGTCTCCACATCCCGTCAGCCTGGTGGCGAAACTGGGGTCTCTATGTCGGGAAGCATCCTTGGTTTGTGCTGCTCGTATCCGTCGTGCCGCTGATTTTGCTGGCTTCACAGGCAAGCCGTATCGAAATGAGCCGTTCTGGCGAAAACTGGTTTCCAAAGGATCCGCCCGCCGTTCGCGCCATCGATGACCTTCGCAAAATGGGCCGTGGCGGTATGGTCCAGATTATCAGGCTGATGATCGAAATGCCGGAAGGCCAACCGGTTTCCAACATCGAAGGCTGGGCGGCCATTTCGCGTTTGTCGGTTGCTTTGCGGGACGACCCACGCATCGCTCATGTGCGATCGATCACTCAAGGCGCATACAGAAACTACCCAAACCCCGATCTGTACGACATGATCCCAAGTATCCTTCGTGACATGCGTGTGAGCCGCAACGGCATGTGGACAGTACTTGACCTCGTGCCAGAAGACGAAGTTCGCTCTGAAGGTTTGAGAAATCTTGTCATAGATCTTCGCGCGCCAGATCTCTATGACACGCTGGATCTTCCGGGCGCCAACATTCTGGTCGGCGGCCTACCTTCGTTCAACTACGAATATGAGGAAGCCGTAAGCGATAAGCTGATACCAATTGTCTTGACCGTTCTGGGTGTAACTTTTCTGGTGCTCGCAGTCTGGTTCAGAAGTTTCATGATTCCCTTGAAGGCAGTGCTGCTCAACCTGTTTTCAGTCACTGCGGCATTTGGTGCGGTGGCTCTTGTCATTCAGGACGGATCGGGAGCCTGGCTTGTCGGCCTTGATGGCGGTACGGGCACAGTATTGCCCATCGTGCCAGTGGTCGTCTTCTGTGGTGTGTTCGGTCTCAGTATGGATTACGAGGTGTTCCTGGTTGCACGGCTTCTTGAGGCAAAGCGCGACGGCATGAGCGATACTGAGGCAATCGCCCACTCACTGGAACGGACCGGCGGCGTCATAACATCGGCTGCGGCTATTATGATTGCCATCTTCGGCGCGTTCATGCTCGGAGAGTTCGTTTTGATCAAAACGCTTGGCTTTGCACTTGCTGTCGCCGTGTTTCTGGACGCAACAATCGTTCGACTTTGCATTGGGCCCGCTCTCTTCAAAATCGGTGGCCGCTGGAACTGGTGGCCGGGGAACAACTGGGAGCGGACCGAAACACCGAACTAGAGGTATTCATTCCTCAGCGCAGGATCATCCGTCAGATATTCGACAAGCTCCCATTCGAACCCGTTTTCATCGAAGTAATAGCGGCGGCGTCTGCTTTCAATATCTTCCCCGGGGATGCCTCTCCTGAACCCGGCGGCATCAAGATCATTGACAATCCTGTCCATGTCTTCGACCACCAGACCCAGATGGTTCACGCCGGCTTCTGTATACAGATTTTCGATCTTCGCCGCCGGGTCGGTTCGCTCTTCAAATGCGATGTAAAACTCGTCGTTACCAAAGTGAAGCCAGTTTCCGCCGCCATCTGCCCTGGCACCCTTGCTCCTCACTTTGAATGTGGGACAGGCGATCTTCAGAAAACTGAGACTGTCTTCAATCTTTCGGACTGTTACATTTGCATGTTCCAGATAGGGCATGGTGCGTCAGCTCCTCCAATAAAGCCGCATACATTATAGTTAATTAGAATCGTTCGCATTTTCAAGACCGCTCGTTGATTTGATGTTGGGACACCGCTCCTGCTACGCTCGGCCCAGGAAAACAAAACGTAATCTTGAGCGGGAGGCAGGGCCATGAAATTTCATACTGACGTATGCGACATCCTGGAAATTGAATATCCGATTGTGCTGGCAGGCATGGGCGGAGCAAGCACACCGGAACTAGCGGCGGCCGTGTCCAATGCCGGCGGGCTTGGCGTTCTGGGCGCATCAACCTGGCAGTTTGATCAGCTGAGAGAGAAGATCGAACAGACCCGAGCGCTGACAGATAAACCGTTCGGTGTCGATACATTGTTGCCGGCAAGCGTAAGACGCGCGGCTGAAACCGCTGGTGACGGCCCCTCTCCCGCTGACCAGCTGGCCGAACAGCAGGCCTTTGCACGTGACTTCATGGTGCAGGAAGGTCTCGATCAGGTTGATATGACGGCGGTGCGGGAAGCCGCAGAATCCCGCCGAGGCAAGAATGACCTGCCTGTTTTCTCGAAAGAATTTTTTGATGCCCAGATGGAGGTAATCATTCAGGAACGCGTGCCCGTCTATGCCGCTGGTCTTGGCAATCCGGGTCCCTGGATGGATGAACTTCATGCTGGCGGCGCAAAGGTCATGGCCGTGGTCGGCGCAACCAAGCATGCTATTCAGGTCGCGGCCTCCGGCCTTGATGTGATTGTCGCCCAGGGCCATGACGGCGGCGGCCATAATGCGCGGGTGGGCACAATGGCGCTCATTCCGCAGGTGGTTGACGCGGCCGCAGGCATTCCGATTTTGGCCGCTGGCGGTATCACGGATGGTCGAGGTGTTGCGGCCGCGATGATGTTGGGCGCGCAGGGCGCATGGATTGGAACCGCGTTTCTCGCCGCCGAAGAATCCGGTATCGCGGACTATCAGAAGCAGGCCCTGATTGATGCAACAGATGATGGTACGATTGTATCGCGCTCTGTTACAGGGAAGCCGGCCCGGCTGATCCGAAACAAGTGGGCAGACGCATATGAGAATGCCGACATCGATCCCTTGCCAATGCCGTACCAGGGTATGGTGTCAGGTGCGGTGACAGCTGCAGCCGGAATCGCCAAGCGCGCCGACATTGCACCAGGATTTGCTGGTCAGGGCACGGGGCTGATCAAGGCAGTCCGGCCGGCCCGGGAAATCTTCGATGACATTCTGGCGCAAGCGGAGGAAACACTGAGCCAGGCAGGGAACTTCTTCGTGAACTGAATCAAATACTCGCGTCGCCCTTGAGCGCATCTACAATGATCTGAATGCCTTCTTCGAACGATGCCCCTGCAAGGGTCACACGCATTTCCTGCGACGCGGCGGCCACAACGGTTTTGGGAAAGGCTTCTGTGTAGGGATTGTCGGGTGTCCAGTTTGCAACGCGTTCATAGATTTCGCCAATAACGTTACGGGCGCCATCCATATCGTTGCCAGCAAATTTGGCCACTAGCAAAATGACTCGGGCATCTATGTTGTCTGGCGCAAGCAGAACTGCTCGGGCCGCTAATCTCTCCGCCCCGGAAAAGTCACCCATGGCCTGAAGAATTGCCGCTTTGAAGGTAAGAAAATACGACATGCCGAGGTCTTTGGGGCTCAAGCGCATAGCGAGGTTGATTTCGTATAGCGCGGGCTCCAAGTCGCCTTGCACCTGCAGAATCTTACTCAAAGCGGCATGAACGACGGCACTTGACGGATTGACCAGCACTGCCTCTTCCTGAAGCAGCAAGGCCTCTTCCAGTTCCCCCTTCATCAGGAAAAGCAGGGCCTGACATGAACAGGTTGTTGGTTCGAAGGGGCTATGGATGCGCGCAGTCTCCGCATAAGAAAAAGCGAGATCAATCGCTCGCGCTGCTTCGTCAGGCGGAATCTGAAAACGAAAATTGAAGGCAACAGTACCTTCTATATGCGTGAGCAGCGTCCATGCCGCCGCAAATGTCGGATCTTTCTCCACGGCCCTCAGAGCAAATTGGCGCGCACGATCTGAGCCTTCGAGAGTCACCGGTGCGCCCGTCATTGTCGAAAAGGAGAGAGGAGCGGCCGCATCAGATCTCGCATGGAGGTACAGATCCCATGCTTCCATGTCGTCGGTCTGCCGCCGCTGTACGCGTTCAGTTTCTGAATTCAGGATTTCCGGTTCGATAGCCAGGATGATGTTGGCCGTAATTGTGTCCTGCAGGGTTATAATTTCATTCCAGGCTACATCATAGCGTTCCGCCCAGATATGGTTGCCCGTAGCATCATTGAGCTGACCCGTAATGCGGACCTTGTCACCGAGCCGACGCAGGCTGCCTTCCAGAATGTAACCTGCACCGAGTTCTTCCGCTATCTGGCGTATATCCTGTGCTTTGCCCTTATAGGTGAAGGTGGAAGTCCGGGCGATGACTGGGAAGCTCTTGTATGCTTGAAGGCCTGTCAGAATGTCTTCGGTAAATCCATCGGCCAGATATTCCTGTTCCGGATCATCTGATATATTTACAAACGGCAACACAGCGATCGCTGCTCTTCCGGAAAATCCTGGGACCGGTGTCGTTACGTCCGTGAGAGGCTCAGTGCTCGCATCTGCGACGGAAGACGTGCCGACGTCGCTTTGCAGGCTGGAAAGCCCTGAGTACCCCCAGACATAAAGCAGCGCCACCACAATTCCTGATGCCAGCACCAGAGCGGCGTAGGAACGGTTACTTCCTTGCCCCCCACTTTCTCCTTCACGCGATGTCCGAGCCACACCTTCAGGCGTCACTTCGAAGGCGTAAGCCAAAGTCAGAGCCACCGGGAAGCCCAGGGCAAGAAACAGAATGACGCCGGTATCCATCCAGGGCGGAAGGCTAAGCGGTGCTTCGACCGCAACGATGATCTGGGTCAGGACCCAGGCAACAATCGCGTAGATGGCGCCTACCCGGAACACTTTCCGGCGACGCAATTCAGCTAACAGCTCACCCAAGATTTGGCCCTCCGCTCACACGGCTCCCCCGAAAGCTAATACGACAGCCCAAAGTATAACTGAAGCGACGGCTATTGAGTAGGGCCCCGCCAGTGCCCGGTCAGGCTACAGAAGCGTTGCGCAGGCCTGCTGACAATGGCGCCGCCAGCTCGGCCGGATACAGCCTCTCATTCTCGGCTTCCCACCAGGCCAGCGTCATTCGTTCGCTGAGGTCACTGGCGAGCTTTGCGGCAATTTGAGCTTCCTCGTTACGGCCCAGCAGGCCAAGGATGTTCGCGCGGCAGAGATGAAACCGCGGCACAAAAATCGGCTGCCCCCGTTCAATCGCTTTATCGATGGCCGCAAGGGCAGGCTCAAAATTGCCAAGATGGGTTTCGGCCACTGCGATGACGTAACGACAATTCTGTATGCTGGCATCGCGCGGGCTAAGTCGAAGGGCGCGCTCGCAAAGGTCAATTGCGCGTTTGGATTCACCCCTCCGGCTTGCAATTCGGGCAACCACATAGGCCGTTCGAGCAATATTGGGTGCGCGTTCAAGCGCTCGTTCAGCATGACGGCTCGCCTGCACCACATCGTCAAGCTCAAGACACGTCTGGGCACAAACGGTCAGCACATAGGGATCATTCGGCGCCTCTTCAATTGCCGTTTTCATGTGCCGCCTGGCATCCTCAGCACCTTGGTCGTTATCAAGTGAGTGGTTCGGATCTGCCGTCATGCGGGACGCAGCGGCGGCAGCCAGGGCAAATGAGTAGGTGGCGTTGGCCAACGCGAATTTGGGATCGAGCTCGATTGCCTGGCGCAGTAGATCCAGATTGTCCGCGAGAATCGGCTGATCTGTGTTTGGCCCATGATAAATGCCCGACACCCGCATATAGAGCCCCCAGGCGTCCAGCTGGTCGGTGGGCCGCTGGCGAGCTTTCAACGTTTCCGTCGCCCAAAGCTCGTCGCCCAGGATGGCCGCTATTTTCTGTCCGACTTCGTCATGCAAGTCGAGAAAGCTTGCCGTTTCGCTATCGAAATGTTCGGACCAGAGATGGGCGCCCGTACTCGTGTCGATCAGCTGAACTGTAACACGTATCTTCTCACCCACTGATCGGAGGCTGCCTTCAACTACGTAGCGCACGCCAAGGTCCCGCCCAACAAGTCTGACATCAGGCGATTGTCCCTTATATGAAAACGACGAGTTCCTTGCAATAACGAAGAAATGTGTGTTTTGAGCCAGGATCTTCGTGACCTCTTCAACCAGACCATCGGCGAGAAACTCCATTTCCTGATTGTTGGTCAGATTGTCGAAGGGCAAAACGGCGATGGATGGCCGGTCTGTATGGATTGTAACCTGTTCTGCGCCGGTCCCTGATTTGATCCGGTCGGGATCCTGGGCAATGGTTCGGCGCATTCCTTCGGGCGTCAGTTCAAAAGCCCAACCCAGCAGAACAGCGACTGGAAAGCCCAGGCCCAGCAGCACGATGACCATGGTGTCCATCCAGCCCGGCAAACTGAGCGGGCCTTCGACAGCCACAACGACCTGGATCAGGAGCCAGGTCACGACAGCGTAGATTACCGTGACCTGAAAAACCTTTCGCCGTCTTAGCTCCTGGATGAGCTTGGTCAAACTGCTTCTCCGAGCGAAACTCTAGTTGCCGGCAAACACGGGGTCGCGTTTTTCGAGGAAGGCCTTGCGCGCTTCCTGGCCGTCGTTGCTGGAGAAGGCGCGCCTAATATTTTGTACTTCGTAAATCAGGTGCTGTTCCAGATCAGGATGCTCCACTGCTTTGCCGATCGTGCGCTTTACAAGTCGCATGGTGATCGGTGACCAGTTGGTCAGCTGCTGACAATACTCCTGCAGCCGATCCGACAACTTGTCGTCATCAACGACTTCTCCTGCCATACCAAGCTCAACTGCTTCCTCGCCGTAGACGGTCCTGTTTTCCAGCATGAACCGCATGGCCTGCTCATAGCCGACGGCCTGCGGCAACGTCCAGCTTAAACCGCCGTCCGGCGATCCGCCGATGCGCGTGTACCCTGCCATCAGTCTTGCAGACTTTGCAATGATGCGAATGTCAGCGCCCATGGCAAGTGAGAGGCCGGCACCAACGGCCACACCATTGATGCCAGTGACAATTGGCTTGTCACAGATTTCACGCAGCACCAGTGTGAAGCGGCCTACCCAGCCGACATCATCAAGCATTGCGTCCTGTGCAGAGAGAGGCGAGTAATTTCCGCCTTCCGGGCTCAGGTCAAGTCCGGCGCAGAAGGCATCATCTGTGCCCGTCATGGCGATTACCCAGACGTTGTCGTCGCGGGCCGCTTCCTCAACGGCTTCAATGACGCCCCAGGCAAGCTCCTGGGAAAGGGCGTTTTTCTTTTCTGGCCGGTTGAGCCGTATGGTGCGAACACGGCCTTCCTGGCTGGTGACAACTAGATCAGACATTGACGTCCCTTCCTACGATGACGAACTGGAGTTAGCACAACTTGCGGCCGATCTTAGCTGAAGCTCTGGAATGTGTCAGGCCTGTTGCGGGACGGCTGTAGCGCGCGCGACAAAGGCGATGGCAAGAGCAAGAAAGAGGCCAGCACAGACATACGGCGCGCCCGGGAAGTAGACAGGCGCGTTGTCGCCGGTAAACCAGGCGAAAATCTGGGTCATGAACAGAGGTGAGAAGATCGCTGTAATGCTGAACAGGCTTGTGATGGCGCCTTGCAGTTCGCCCTGTGCGTCGTCCGGGACAGCGTTGGACATGATGCTGCGCATCGCCGGCATGGCCAGGCCAACCAGAGCCCAGGGCCCGAGCAGAGCCAGCATCACCCAGCCTGCCGGTGAAAACGCAAATCCGATGAATCCTGCCGCCCCTGCCACAAGCCCAATATAGGTAGAAACTTTCTCACCGAACCTCGGGATCACGACCCGGATCAACACGCCCTGGACAAAGGCTGTCGCCAGCCCGACCACCGCAAGGGAGAAACCCACATCGCTTGCAGACCAGTCGAATTTCAGCATCGTGTGGCGGCCGCACTGATGCCCTCGCCGGTAAGCTCCATCAGCAGCTTTGGCATGACTGGAATAATGATGCCGAACCCGGTTACATCCAGGAAGACAGTGATGAATATAAACGTTAGCGCCAACGGCCCCGGTTTGCGCACTGGCAGAAGTTTGACCATTGCTCACAACACCCCATAGCAGGCCCGCAGCCCAGGCGGCCCCGGGGCTGGCGCGGCCGACGCAGAATAGAACTGAAGGAATGCAATGAACAGCGGAACAGGCAGGCAGAATCGCGAGTCAGAGCAGCCCGAAGATGGCGAAAGCGCACAGGCTTGCCTTTCGCCGCTGATTGCCCTTATGAATCAAGGCGTTAACAGCTGTCATATAGTCACTTGCGCTGTACAATATGTAAAGTTAATATGACATCGCGGTGATAGGTGCAGGTTTCATTTTGAGCCTGCACGTTTGAACTTGGGCCAGGATGAACAGCGCCGCAAGGTGCTGTTGAGCAGTTGCTTCAGAGTAATCCTGACTCCAGAGAAAATGTCCTCTCATCGCAAGGCAGGAGGCGCTCCAGCGTCTTCGTCCACATTCAAGAGCAGGCCGTCGCTGTTAAGGCTTGTTCCGCTACTGGGAGGTAGCTTGTGTTGCGTGAACGAGGTTCCATTTGGAGCCGTGCGTATGCTGTCGGGCACTGGCTCTTCAGGCCACTCTTTTGTGGGGCAGTTGCCCTGCGTCGCGCAGATACGTCATTCCCTTTCCCAGAAAGTTTGATCCGGTTTGTCCGTGTTGCGGGCAAATTCCCAGGGCGGGCAGCCGGGTTGTCGAAGCAAGTCTATTGTCACCGCAATAGCTTCGACGGTCAGATGTCCGCCCTGGGTACAGATTTCACGGGAACCCACTTCGTGAAAAGCTTGGCAGCCGTATTTCTTGCCGTCGCAACAAGTGTCGCTTTTGCACCAGCAACACACGCTGGTCCGTATAGCGTTACCCCAATCCAGGGCATTGATATGGGCACGGTCGGCCCCGATGCAGACGCGAGCGGCACCGCATCAATCGACCTGAGTGCCATAATATCGACAACTGGCGGCGCGTCGGCATTGGGCGGAACACCCACGGTCGGCACTGTCATATTTGGCGTAGCTATCGCCACTGAGAGCGATACCATCAACACTACTTTTAGCGTCACTCCTTCAATTACGCTGACCGGCTCGGCCGGCGGATCAATTACTTTTGATAATATTCAACATGATCAGCCGCCGAGCCAGCCGCTCACGAAACCCAATGGCGATGCAACCGTGCAAGTGACAGGCAGGGCGAACCTTTCCGCAAACCAGACCGCAGGCAGGTACAGCGGATCTCTGATCGTTACCGCAACAGACATAGACAATCCGCTGCTTTTTGACACACACATTATGAGTGTCAGCATGGGCGTCGTTCAGCCAATTTCTATCAGTAAGGTCCTTGACCTGTCGTTGGGCGCAATCAGTTCCGGCGGCACGCCCGGCACAGTCAGCATCAACCGCAGCGCAGTCAGATCGGTCAGTGGCGGTGTCACGCTGGACGGATCCGACAACGGAACCTACGGGCAGGTAACCGTGACCGGCGAACCAAATCAGGCGTTCACATTCGCGATGCCGCCGGACAACAGTATCGTTCTATCGAACGGATTAGGGGATACCGTGACGATTCAGTCGTGGGACATTCCAGCCGTTACAGCCCTGGACGGAACCGGGGTCAGAAGCAAGCGAATAGGGGGCACTTTGGCCATTGGAGCGAACCAGGCTGGTGGCACCTACACAAGTACTTTCAATGTGACAGCGACCTATGACTAGAGTCCGTCACAGTCGAGGCTGGATGGCATTGATGGCATTGATGGCATCGGTCGCCATTGTCACTCTGTCCGCTGGACGCACAACAGCTGCAAATGTTGATCTGCAAGCAAGTCTGTTGATCAGCACGCCAATCTCGATCTCTGAAACAATCCCGCTCTCATTCGGCAGGTTCGCTTCCAGCAATACAGCCGGGACTGTTACTTCAAAAGGCAGAAGCTCATTGCGCAGCGCAACAGGCGGTGTGACGCTTGACACCAGTGACGAAGGCAGCGGCGGTGAGTTCCTGATCACAGGCACCCTTGACGCCACTTTCACTTGGTCAGCCAGCGACGAACCGGTCTTGCTTACCAATGGCACTGGCGGCACGATGACCATAACCTCATTCAATCTGGAAGCCCCGGCACCGCTCAACGTCAGCGGCCTTGGCCAACGATGGCGATGGTTGAGTGCAACAATGTCGGTTGATGCAAATCAGCCAAGTGGTACTTATACCGGCACTTATTCAGTGAGTGCCATCTACGACTAGCCGCTGGGTTCAAGACAGCTGTAGACCGCATCAATCAGCTTCCCGGCCCGTGATTTTTTCACCGGAAGTCCGGCCATCTGGTTCATGGCGTAGCCAAAACCAAGCCGCGCATCCGGATCAGCAAAACCGGCCGAGCCACCGGCGCCACCATGGCCGAAGGTCATTGGATTGGGGCCTGACAACAGGCTCCGGTTCCGTGAAAATCCACGCAGCCAGGTTACATCGGGTCCAGGCGTGAGCGCCGGCCCCTCCCATTCAACCTTCGTTGCTTCGGCGATGCCTTCAGCGCTGATGATCCGCGTCCCGCTGAGCTCGCCACCATTGGCGAGCGCACCGTAGACACGGGCTATCCCGCGTGCGTTCGCTGTGCCATTGGCTGCTGCAATTTCGGCGGCGCGCCATTCCCGCGTACTGACATGCTGAAATGGCCGGATGATCGGATTGACGGCACTTTTGGTGGCAAGCTCATGCCCCTGGTTTTTCTTGGCAAAAGCCAAAGCCGTTTCGTCAATGTCCAGGTCTACGGGTGCCACAGCGTGGTTTGGGCCAATCATAATTGCTACCCGATCTTCCTCAGCAGCTGGCAGCCCGATCCAGAAGTCTGCATCAAGCGGACCAGACACACGTTCCTGGAAGAATTCACCCAGCGTCTGACCGGCTGCGCGCCGGAAAATCTCGCCAACAAGATAGCCCCAGGTCACCGCATGATAGGCAACGCCCTTGCCAGGCTCCCAGAAAGGTTTTTGCGCCGCAAGAAAGCCTGTCGCCTTCTTCCAGTCATAGAGATCAGCGATCTGCATGGTTTCATGCCAGCCGTTCAGTCCCGACTGATGTGACATGACCTGGCCGACAGTCAGCACTTCCTTGCCGTGGGTGCCGAATTCTGGCCAGTACGTGATTGCCGGGGCATCAAAATCCACTTTACCTTCGGCAGCCAGAACAGCCATGGCCGTCGATCCCATGCCTTTGGTCGTCGAGTAAACATTGACGAGCGTATCTTCGGCCCAGGGCTGAGATCTCTCCCGATCACGCCATCCACCCCAGAGATCAACTATCGTCTCTCCTTCAAGGACGACAGAGAGGGATGCGCCCACCTCAATATCTTCGGCCCAGTTCGATGCGAATACGTCGATAACACTTTCAAACCCCGGCGCAACCCGCCCGCCAATTTCCAGTTTTTCGCTCATCTGCTGATCCCCTGCCCGCTACGACGCGGTGTTTCTCGAAGAAGTCAGGCACAAGACTAGCGCTCCCTGCGACCAGCCAGCAAGCCCGGAAGGTTTGAACCGGTGGCGCTCGTGTAACACTAAAATTCTCTATCGGCTGTTCTGGCCTGCGATGATCGCTTCCGCTTGATGTATGACGCCTTCTGGGTTGAACGCCTTGAAGGCGAAGGCAAATGTCATGTCATGCGAAATTTCGTCTATGGATCCGTCAGAATTCAGGCGCCCGACCGTTACAAACCCCACGTCTCGGCCCCGGTCTATTCTGGAGCTGTCCAGCGCTGAATTCATGCCTCGCTGCCATGAAATGACAATGTCTTCATGTTTCAGTTCGCCCATTTTCCGAAGCGCCTGCAGCGGCCAGGCATCTTGTCCGACAGCAACTACATAGGCCAGAGGCGGCACAGGACCATCATAATTCGCCTGGAACAGGAACGGCCATGCGCTGCTGTCATAGTGGCGGTAGGGGTTAACGCCGTAGCGCCGCGAAGATCCCTCTTGAGGCGTCAGGACAAAACCATTCGGGTGCAGTTTCTCGAATTCAGAGAACGGCATGACCCGGGACGTAAGGCGTTTCAGTGTAACACCGTTCATCTCGCCAACGATGCCATGACCCAGGAACTGTTGCCACCAGCTTTCGGTCTGGCGGTCATACATGATCATGTCTGAATGCCGCAACTTTCCGGTAACACCGAACGTCAGGGTTTGTCCGTCGACGCGCCGATCAAACACCATGGCAGCGTTGCAAAGCGGACAGTAGGTCACGACCACCGGCACGCCGCCAACCACATCGTTGGCAATTTCATGCCACATCATGATCCTCAAAGGATATGCGTTGGCCTGCCCGCCGATAACCAGCGAAATTACAGGCTCGTTCGCGCCGAGATCAGTAACCAGAGCCACGGCACGAAAGCGCGGATCATTGAGGGCCGGTATGCCGTCCTTTGCCGGGCCGCCTTCCAGGATTTCCGAGAAATCGATCGAAGACTCTGTGAAGTCTGTGTTCGGCCACTCCCATTGCCATTCAATGGGTTGCGCTGAAGAAACAGAAGGCAGCGCAATTGCGATGCAAATACCAACAAGGGCCGCGAGAATGGAGAAGCGATGTTCCATGATGCGACAGCAGTATAACTCAAGGGGCGTTTACTTGACGCTCCATTGGCTGGACTCACAAAGAATTGAGAGCTCTGTGAACGGAGTTAGGGTCCGCCCTATCAGAGCCCGAGTTCTGATCACGAAATCTACCTCTGTGCGGAAAACGAAAACCAAATGGCAGGCGCTACAGGACTCGAACCTGTGACCCGCTGATTAAGAGTCAGCAATCCTACGGCAACATGAGCTGCCATGAGCCTTCAGGATATGTCTGTATGCCCTGCATTACTGGGACTTATCAACAAAATAGTACCTTCCAGAAGGTTCAGGACGGTTCCCTAGACCTCACAGCATTTGCTGCCCCAATGCTGCCCCAAATGGAGGATGGCTCATTGCCCAGCAAGAAGTTTACAGACAGATTCATTAAGACAGCGGCTGCCCCACGTGAAGGGCGGACAGAATACTTTGATACGGTTCAGCATGGCCTGAGGCTCCGTGTAACAAGTAATGGTGTGAAGTCGTTCTCCGTGGTCTGGAGGCAAGGCAGACGCCAGCGGCGCTACACCCTTGGCAAATTTGACGTGATCTCACTTGCTGAGGCACGTGACATGGCACGCGATGCGCTCAGGGAGATCGCCAGAGGCAATGACCCGGATCTGAAACGGCGCAGGAATGCTGAGCTGGCCAGTGAGCGTTCGATAGCAACGGTGACTGAAGAATTCATGGAACGTCACGCCATGGCAAAGAACCGGAACTGGATGGAGAGCCGGCGCATCTTTGATCGAGACATTCTCCCTTACTGGCGAAACAGGGCGGTCCATGAAATCAGCCGTGCCGATGTCACATCTGCCTGGACAGGATTGCCGACCGGGGTTCTCCCATCCAGGCGAACAGGACCTATTCGCAGATCCACAAGTTCTTTGCCTGGTGTCTCTCGCGCGACTACGTGCAGATAAACCCCGCGTCGGGCGTCGAAAAGCCTGGCAAGGAAAGGAAGCGTCAAAGAGTTCTTGCCGGCACAGAGCTTAAATTCATCTGGGATGGCTGCAGGAAAGTCGGCTACCCTTATGGTGATGGCCTGCGTTTTCTCCTGCTGACCGGCGCAAGACGAAGCGAGATTTTCAGAATGGAGCAGGGAGAGGCACGGCTTGATGACGGTTTCATCGAAATACCGTCAGGCAAGACCAAGACTGAGCAGCCATATGAAATCATGATTGGCCCTCAGGCCGTTGCCATTATTCGTGGCCTGAAGTCCTTTGAGGTCCGTTCTTGGCGCAGAAGCCGACGATTAGCAGGCTGTTGGAAACGTCTGCTTATGACCCATAGCGGACACCGTCCTCACTGCGGCGCCATTGTTCCGGGATGGCGTGACGCGAACTCAATCGGCATCTCGAGATGATGAACAAGGTCCTTCGGCACGCCTGCCGTATGTCTCTGCCGCCAGAAAAATTGGCGGCTTGCCGAGTTTCGATACGCTCCGCTGGACCATGTGGCCGCCTGCTTTCAGGACGCCTGAAGTCCGTGCACGGCCCTGGCCATCAGGAATGCCGCCAGAACATACAGTGCCGCGGCAATCAACATTACGGCGACGAATCCCAGCTGCATGGCGAGCAGCGTGGCAAGCGAACTGCTCACCACCGAAGCGCAGCCGTTGATGCCCCAGGCCCATGGGACATAGTCTGGCGCCCGCCTTGCAAGGATGGCGAGGCCGAGCGGAAACGGCATGCCCATGGTGACGCCAAGCGGCATGAGAAGAAGTAGGACGGCGGCAGCTCTCAGTTGGATTGGGACATCGACGAGCCGGTCCATCACGGCGCCTGCGGCAATCAGATACCAGGCGAGTGCAATAACTATACCCGCGACCGCGATCCAGACCGGGGTGGCGAGACCGAAGCGGGAGACGCGTGCCGCAAGACGATCAGAGAGAAATGCGCCCGCGCCCGCAAACACCAAAAATCCGGTGAGCACCAGCGCAACGGAAAGAATCGGATGGCCGAGATAGAGAGTCAGGCGCTGGATGAAGGCTATCTCGACAAAGAAAAACGCAAGCCCGAGCAGCAGGAAGTAAAGAAACAGGGAGGCCCCGCGACGAAGCCCCCGGGTTCCCAGGCGCAAAAGCGGGAGGAGGATCAGCACGACGGCGAGCAAGAGCGCCTGAACCAGCGTGGCGGCGAGCACTAAATAACCCCATTCGACCAAAGCCACCGTACCCAGGCGGTCGAGGGCAAGAAGTTCAGGCAGTGTTCGCCATCGGAAGAAATCGCTGAACCAGGGCCGGTCATCAGTGGCCGGTTCGAGTGCGAACTTGTAATCCTCGACAAAGGCTGCAGCGTTCTCGCCGAGAAGCGCATCGACTCCAAGGAAGAACCACGGTTCGTCCATCTGATTGAAGCGATTCGCGTCGGCGACTCCCATGCCGGGATACCAGACCGGATCGAAGGAACGTTCATCGGCGAACTCTCTCAGGCGCTCGATCATCGTCTCGGTTACAGGATCGCGTGTGATGACAAGCGTTGCTGTCGAAAGCCCGCGAATCATCAGGATGTGGCTGGCGGGATCGACCACTCCGCCTCTTTCAAGCGCATGAATTGCCGTGTTCGCGAGCTTGAGTGAGTCTCTGGGTGGCACGCGGGCGGGTCTCGTCACGGCGATCAGCCCGCCCGGACTGAGCAGCCCCAGATATGTCTCGAACGCCTCGATGGTGTAATTGAACGCTTCGTTCATGCCACCTGCATTCGCCGCCGCAGCGTAGGCCTCCGCAACGGGCAAGGCAATCAGGTCATAGCTGCTGGTCGTTCCATTGGCAAATGCGCGAATGTCTGCCACGTGAACCGTTACACTGTCTCGCGTACAGATGTCGCCGGCAAAGGAACTATATTCATCGCAGAGGAGTTGCACGATGCCGCCGTTCAGCATGACTGCGTCGATCCGAGCTGCATCGTGATGAAGGGCAAGCAGGATCGGGGCCCCGCCGCCGGCGCCCAGAACAAGAACCGAAGGCTCGCCGACGAGGTGATAGGGCAGCGCATCGGTCGTGTAGTCGAGATATGCAATTGCCTCAGTGTCGCCGTCGAAGCGCGTGATCGCGGTCATCGAGTCGCCATCCGTGAACACTGCCAGCTGCTCGGGGGGCTCAATCAAATTGGCGAGGCTCATTCCGGGTGCGTGGCGAAAAGGGGCAGCCGGGCTCTCGACCACGTCCATGCGGCCGATGGGGCTTGAGGATTGCCAGACGATCCTTGCCTCGGGAAGATTGAGCGCGAGGTTGAGCCCCTTGTATGACGAGAGTTCAGGCTGGAGCCAGCCAGCAGGAAGTGCGAATGCTGCGACGACGCCCACGAGCGGGAGAACCGCTCCACACCACTTTGCTGTTGCGAGCCGACGGTCAAAGCAGGCGAGCCCTGCGGCAAGAAAGCCGAGCGCGAAGAGCAGTCGCAGGCTGTCCTCGGCCGGAAGGACGAAGAGCGCAACAATGATGACAACGCCGCCCGCGCCCGAACCAACGAGATCCCATCCGTAAATCCGGGCTATGTCGGGACCGAAGGCGGCGAAAGAAAGTCCGATACAGGTCGCGCCGAAGAAGAACGGAACCATGAGTACGAGATAGACGAGCGGCAGGCGGAAGCTCTGCTCCAGGTTCCACGCAATCTCCCAGGGATTGAGGGGAATCTGTTGGCCGATCATGTACGCCGCAACAAGCGTGATCGAGAACAGAATCGCGCAGGCAACAAACACTTTACCAAAACGTTCGACAAGCCAGGGCCGCGCAATCGCGATGAAGCTGCCGCTTGCGCCGAAGCCCAGCATCGCTGTGCTGATCATCATATAGACGTAATGATGCCAGGAAATAATCGACCACAAACGGGCAAGCGATATCTCGAAACCCAGAATGGCGGCGGACAGGACGGCAATCGCCAGATAGAGCATCACCGTTCGTTGCGGGTAAGGGGCACGAAGGTCACCGGCAATAGCTGACGCGAGCGCACGCGACCCGAATCACTCCTCGTGACGAGGACAAGCTGTTGCACCCGGAACCGTGGGCCCACAGGAATCACCATCCTGGCACCCGGCTTCAGCTGCTCGATGAGCGGTGGCGGAATATTTGGCGTGGCCGCCGTGACCACGATGCCGTCAAAAGGCGCATGTTCCTGCCACCCATAATAACCGTCTGCATTACGGACTTCTACCGAGTAACCGAGCCCATTCAATCGTGCGTTCGCCATGGCGGCCAATTCAGGCACAATTTCGATAGTGAGGACATTGACGCCCATCTCGGCGAGGACAGCCGCCTGGTAACCGGATCCGGTCCCGACCTCGAGTACGGTGTCGCCAGGCTCGACCTGGAGCAATTCGCTCATCAGGGCGACGATAAAGGGCTGCGATATGGTCTGCCCGTAGCCGATTGGAAGCGGCCGGTCCTCATAGGCATTCACGAGCAGCGACGAAGGCACGAATTCGTGCCTGGGAACGGTCCGCATCGCTTCAGTGACCTCGGCAGAAATCCGGTTTGGCAGGTTATCCAGTTCACCGCCGCGAAGATGCCGCTGGATGGTGTTTATCATATTGTCGCGCTCAGCCGCCCAGGGTGTCTGCGCCCGCGTGGCTGAGCCGGTGACCAGCATTGTGAGTGCGAGCACCAGTACGACCAGCGAAGGACAGCTTGGCGCTTCGAGACTACGCTCGTTCTCGTCAATCCGTTCATCCAGGATCAGTCGATGCTTCGCCATCAGGCGCTTGCCTCTCAATTGCGTCCGGCGCGAACACGATAGAGCAGAATCCTGATTGCCGGAAACATTGCCCGCCGCGCAAGCGCCCTGACCTTCTCCGCTGATCGATCGCGCTATCGCCCACAGGCCATCAGGGAACAAGTTGCTGGCTTGGGATTTGGTGCCTTTGTCCGCTATTGGCTAAAAGCAGACGTAATCACAGATTCCTCAAGAGGTCCGCTCCTAGCCAATAGCAGACATCGTTTCCATCGCTCTTCGATGGCCTGACAACACTGATCTGTCCGACTCCCCAATAATTCGTCCCTCGGCTATACTCGTGGGCAGCACGGACCGGAGACTACGCAACCTTAGGGGAAGGTGGGCGTTCATGGGCCGCTTTTTCACGGAACTTCGGCGACGGAGAGTATTTCAAGTCGCGGCCGTCTATGCGGTTGTCGCGTGGGTGCTGGCGCAAGCTGGCGTGATCCTGTTCAACACCTACAGCGCACCCGCCTGGATGCAGCCAGTCTTCATCGGATTTCTTGTCCTTGGCCTGCCGTTGGCGATTGTGCTGGCCTGGGCTTTTGAGTTGACGCCCGAAGGCATGCAGCGAACGCAGGCCGGTGAGAGCGACCCGATGCACCCTTCAGGCGGTCGCAATGGCCCGCTTCCTTGGGTTCTGATGGCGGTCCCTGTCGTGGGATTGGCATGGCTGCTCTACGGACAGGAGCCAGGCGTTCCCGGCGACACGCCGGCAGAGGAGACTGCCTACAGGCAGCCAGCACTGCAGGCGGACATTAAACCGGACGTGGACCTTTCAAGATCCATTGCGGTCCTGCCCTTCGAGAACCTCAGTCCGGATCCTGAGAATGCGTACTTCAGTGCGGGTGTTCATGAAGAAATCCTGGTCCAGCTTGCCAGCATCAAGGATCTGAGAGTGATTTCCAGAAGCACCATGATGCACTACGCGCGGGCTGACATGGCGGTACCCGAGATCGGCGAAGAATTAGGTGTCGGTTCAATTCTGGAAGGCTCGGTCCGGTATTCAGGCAACCGGGTGCGGATTACAGTTCAGCTGATTGATGCGGCTTCCGACGACCATCTCTGGTCCAATACCTACGACAGGGACCTCGACGATATATTCATCATTCAGACTGATGTCGCAATGCAGATTGCTTCTGCCCTTGAGGCCAGGCTGACCCCGGTCGAACAGACTGTCATCGAAAGTCGGCCGACCAACGACTTGAATGCATACTCGTTGCTTCTACTGGCTGACTTCGAGTGGCAGAAAACCACCAAAGAGGGACTTGCCAACAGTCTGCGCTATCTTGAGCGCTCGATTGTCCTGGATCCGGATTTCGCCCTGGCCCATGCCCGCATCGCCGCCGTCCATATCCTCAGCGTCGAGCTGTTTGATGCACCGCAAAACGCCGATCCGATCGGGGCCGCGCGCAATCATGCGGCACTGGCGCTGGCGATCAACCCGACGCTTGCCGATGCCCACTGGGCCCAGGGAATCGCCTATGCCCATCTCAATCAATGGCGTGAGTCCGAGCTTGCGTTTCGCCGGGCTCTCAGCCTCGCACCGAGCTCTGCCCAGGTCCGCTATGCCCTTGCACTTCTGCTGTCAGGCCTGTCGCAGCATGAGGAAGCAATCACCCAGGCAAAATACGCCGTTTCGCTGGACCCGCGCTCCCCTCTGACCCACGACATTGCACACACTGTTTATGCCCACGCGGGACAGTTTGATGAAGCCGTTCTTGAGGCCCGCGTGGCAGTGGAGCTGAATCCGGCATCCGACCAGTACCGGCTGCTGTTGGGGAACGCGCTGGTGCTTGCAGGTCGGCAGATTGAGGCCCTTGAGACAATTGCAGCTGCCGAGGACCTTGTTGATCCCCTCGATGCCAACAGCCGGTTCCTTGTGGCCATTGCCTGGGCCCGGGCTGGCGAAACGGGGCGTGCAAGGGCAATGATGGCGTCAGGCTACCCGGACAGGGCGCGCATCCTCGACATTGCGGTTTATCTTACGGCCCTTGGAGATGTCGAAGAGGCAATCCTGCTTCTTCAACAGACCTTGCGTGAAGTTGGTCGCTTGCCATACCAGATCGCGGTTCACTCAGGATTGGCACCGCTGAGATCGGATCCGCGATTTGAAGCCCTGGTCAGCGAGATGGATATCGTCCAATAGCGCTCTCTGCTTCGGCCACGACCATAACGGCTATGGACGAGGCTCCTTAACGCGGGCATCAGCCGTGCCAGCAAACCGGCCAGGATCACGACAAGGAGACCGCCGACAGCACCTGTGCCCGCACCGCTCACCGGCAGAGCAAGAGGGCCAAGTGAAAAGATCAAGGTCAAGATCACTGACTTCAAAAGCAAAGATATTGCCAATATGATTGCGCTCGGCAGGAAGGATGCACTGGCCGCCATCGAAAACGGACCGGATACGGTGCCGAAGACAGCAGAGCCTGACCCTGACGCTTGAGTCTCTCATTCGAAGATCGGTGAGACGATGCTGACGGGTTGAATTGAACACTTCCCTCGCAGCAACGCTGCGAGTTGTGGCGCCGGCGAGGTGAATTGAACACCCGACCTACTGATTGGCAATCGGCTGCTCCTGAAACATGAGCGCTCTCGTTATGCCTGTGCTGTCAGAATAGAGAGCGCTGCAACCCGGAAAATGTACGCATTAATCAGCCGCGCGGGTCCCCTCTTTGGCAAGGGTCCGCCCCCACCCCCAAATTCAGGCCATCAAATCTATCGATGCATCCCGTCAATGAAGCTTCCGGCCTCTTGCCGCATTCGGCATTCTGTGGAATTTCTGCCAGATCTTCTAGCATGTCGCAGGTCAGCTCCCCACCTGAAAGCATCCGAATTGGAACTGGTTGCGGAGAGTCTGCTTCTAGCCAATAGCGGACATCCGACGTGCTCAATCCGCTTGCGCCTGTGGGATGTCTTGCAGCAGCTCTTCGAGAAAGAACGCGAGTAGTTCATGGCGGCCCGCAACGCCGGCCTTCCGGAAAATGGCGTTGCTTTGGGCCTTAATCGTGCCCTCGGCTGAGGATCGCACCTCCGCTATTTCGCTGAAGCCCACTATGCAGTGATTGCGCCGCACATGTATTGTGGTCCGGTGTCAGCTGCGGCAGCCGTCCAGATTGATACCTGCTCGCCAAACTTCATGATCCAGGAATGGAATGAGGGCCCCTTGCACAAGACGATCTTCCAGCAACCAATTGTCTTTGCAAATGGCTTCATAGCGCCCCCCACAGCCCCAGGTCTTGGTATAGAGTTTGATCAGGATGTATTAAGAGCCCATCTGGTCTCCTGACCGGATGCATTGAGACAGAAACGGATTCATCATCGCAAAAGCACCAAATCCGGATCAGGCAAGAATCGACGAGGCCTACGCTGCCCTGCCTGGCCACGAAATTCGCTTTGCCTGGCAGAAGAACGACAGCCAGATGGAAGCCGACGCTATTCAGTTCTGGGCTGACACCAATCGTTTGCCTAAAGGCGTTTCTGCCGAGGAGCGTGCCAAGGAGCTTGTATGCATCGGTTACCATGAAGGTCGGGTGTTCGGCCTGACCACTGCCCAAATTGGCATGTATGAACTGGTGCGGCACAAGCTTGCCTTCTGGCGCATCCTGGTTCATCCCGATTTCAGATCTCATGGCATGCAGTACGCGCTGACGAACCGCATGATTGAGTACTTCGAGCAGTGGTCAAGGGAACGCCCTGAGGAAGAACTCGCGGGGCTTGCCAGCGTTCAGACAGGAAATACCTATGTAAACACCGTTGGCCATGATCCTGTTGTCATTGGCAGCCGTTCAGTGATGATCAACTACAACTCAAATAACGACATCGTCCGCGTTAGATGGTTCGATCACATCCGCGTCTGAGACCCGCCTCTCTCCTCAATGAAGCTGACCGGGCTTGCCAACTGGCTGCCGGTACCACGCGGGCCCTGCCTTTTGGGTATGCGGGTTTATGAGGGCCATAATGAAGTCATTGCCTGTGAGTGGTTTCCACCGCCGCTGACTAGCTCCCCACAATTTTGAAAGACCCGAAAAGAAAAACGCTATTGGATGCAAAGGCCAATTGAGCCTAGGTGCTGTCGCGGCGAGACTGTCGGTGCCAGAGAGTTCGCGCATGACAGTGTCCGCTTTGGGTCAGAAGCAGACCTTTTCCAGGGGCTTGCTAATCGTCGGCTTCTGCACCAAGAGCGGACCTCTAAGGACAATTGATTTGCCCAAAAATCTGACAAAAAAATTGGTGGAAGAAGGATTGCTTCAGCGCCCTGAAACTTGATGGATTGAAAGGCTTTGCCTGGCCATACAAGGATGCACCGGAGGATATCAAGCGATCCCCTGTGATGCGATCCACATCGTCCCAGAAAGGTGAAGACTCGGATGGATACAGCCATTTGCTTGAACTGAAGGACTTTGCCCGCGTACCAAGTGCGGGCCCGCATCCGTTTTCGCTACTGGTCGAGGCTAAATCAGTAATTGGTTGGGATGATCGAGTGTTCTCCGGCCGATTCTTTCTGTTTCAGCCTGAGACAGCTGAGTCGCCCGATTCCAGGTTCTTCAATAGCCTACACTCAAAGCTGACTTCCAGCTTGGATGCGTGAAGTTTCCAGAGGACAAGCTGAAAATGAGGACGGACAGGAACTTGTTCCATTTGCTGAACACAGGGGAGCGGTCGAGCCACGCATGCGGAGCGCCAGCCGTGCGAGGACGTCGATAAATGCCGGATCCGCGCTCAGTGTTGGCATACGTTCGAAGAACGGCACATGTTCCAATTCAGCAAGCTTCCTTAATTCGATGTCGAGCTCTACCAGCGTCTCTGAGTGTTCGCTGACAAAAGCGATCGGTGCGACGAGAACGCCAACCTGGTCAGCACCTGCACGCCTGATTTCTTGGTCAATGTAGGGTTGAAGCCATCGAACGCTGCGGACACGGCTTTGAAAGCAGACAACGAAATCAAGGTCCGGTTCGCCCAGCTCTGCAATCACAGCATCCGCCATTTCAGAGACCTGCCAGGCGTAAGGGTCGCCACGATCCACAGTCTTTTGCGGCAGGCCATGAGCTGAAAACAGAATGCGCAGCGATCTTCCGCCATGCAGTTCTCGGATCGCCGCCAGGCATCGCCTGAGCTGCTCCGCGTAGGCCTTAACAAAATTGAGTTCAGTGCCGTAGCAACAGAGCGCCTTCACTCTGGCCCGGTGCAGTAGGGGCGCCCAGGCCGCCCTGAAGGACTTAAGCGATGAACCTGTTGTCGTGGTTGAAAACTGAGGATAGAGCGGCAACAACAGAACCTCGTCAGGATCATAGGCTTCAATATCGGCAACAACGTCTTTGGTCAACGGATGCCAGTACCGCATGGCGATGAAGATTTTGAAGTCTTCGCCAAGCCGGTCTTCAAGGGCTGTGGCCTGGGATTCGGTCTCGCCCAGTAAAGGGGATGCGCCGCCCAGTTCCTGATAAGAAGCCTTCGCCTTCTTCGCCCGACGTCTTGCAATCCGACGCGCGAGCGGCCAGCGAATAATACCTGGCAGCGTCAGAATTGCTGGATCACTGAACAGATTTGTAAGAAAAGGCTGAACCGCCTGTTGGCTGTCAGGTGCACCGAGATTAAAGAGAACGACGGCAGTCTTCATCGTGCTTCCTCCAGGTGGTTCTGAAATCCACAGCGATCACATTCAGATTGCATGGTCGTTGGAACTGATTTCCATTTACTGATGGGCCGCAGCTTGCCGCCCACCGAGCACGATCAGGAGCTCAGGCCGCGATCCGCTCTAGGTGGTGGCGATCCCACATCTCGCTGAGGGCGCCAACCAGATCAATCATCATCTCATCGGTATGAAACGGGCTTGGCGTGAAACGCAACCGCTCTGTGCCTCTGGGCACTGTGGGGAAGTTGATGGGCTGAACGTAGATGCCATATTCTGTGAGCAGCGCGTCTGATACCGCCTTGCAGCAGGTCGGTTCACCCACCCGCACAGGCACAATGTGACTGTCCGATGGCATCATCGGCAGTCCGGCGCCAACCATCAGTTTCTTGAGTTTAGCCGCTCGTTCCTGATGCCGAACGCGAAGCTCGTTATGGGTTTTCACAAAGCGCACGCTTGCCAGTGCGCCTGCCGCCAGGACGGGCGCCAGCGATGTCGTGAAGATGAAGCCGTTGGCATATGAGCGGACTACATCGATGACGGATTTTCTGGCAGCTATGTAACCTCCCATAACACCAAATGCTTTTGCAAGCGTACCTTCAATGATGTCGACCCGGTCGGCGACACCGTCACGTTCTGTGACGCCGCCACCGCTCGGTCCATAGAGGCCAACCGCATGGACTTCATCGACATAGGTCAGCGCACCGTATTTGTCAGCAAGATCACAAATCTCAGCTATTGGCGCGAAGTCACCGTCCATGGAGTAGACGGATTCGAATGCAATAATTTTTGGCTGCCCGGGATCAGCTTCTGCCAGCAATTCTTCCAGATGTGCGAGATCATTGTGACGCCATATCTTTTTGTCTTTGCCACCGTGCTTGATGCCTTCAATCATCGAGGCATGATTGAGCTCATCTGAATACGTAATGCATCCTGGTAAGAGCTTTGCCAGTGTCGAGAGCGTTGCGTCATTTGAAATGTAGCCTGACGTGAACAGGAGGCCAGCCTCTTTGCCGTGCAGGTCAGCAAGCTCGCGTTCGAGCATTACATGGTAATGGGTGGTGCCCGAAATGTTGCGCGTGCCGCCGGAACCCGCACCGACTTTGTGAAGCGCCTGGTCCATGGCCTCGATCACCTCTGGATTCTGCCCCATACCAAGATAGTCGTTAGAACACCAGACGACGATGTCACGCTGGCCGATACCTTCACCGGATGAGGCGAGGTGATGGGTTGCCGTCGGGAAATTGCCGCTGTTGCGCTCAATATCCATAAAGACGCGATACCGGCCCTCGGCCTTGAGGTCCTCAATCGCACTTTCAAAAATTGCATTGTAGTCCATGGTCTTTCTCGCTTTGCCTGGTACTTGTCACCCTTTGATGTGACTAAATTAGAGCGATGTCATCATTTTTCTTTTAGCCTGCCGCGGTCGCTAGTTCTGCCTCGGTCATGACGGTTTTCGAATCCAGCGATTCCTTCGCTGTATCGCAGGGCCGAAGGCGATCGGTGACCAGCCGGCCTCGGCTGATCCGTTCGCGCACGGATACACCACCTCTGTAGTTCGCCTCAAGCTGGAGGCCGGGCAAGTATCTTAGCCTCTCGTCCATCATGGCCAGTCGCCCCATGTAATTACCGTGATAGAGAGGCAGGGCCCTGTCGTGACGATCAATCCTTGCCATTTCGGGCGCTCCTACGATTTTCATCTTGTCCACCAGTGTCTGAAAAACTGAGTCGACGGCTCTTGCGTCATCCCACTGGACGGCCTCTGGCCTCAGGGCGCCGCCAAGATAGGCTGTCAGCAGTGACTTGCCTTCAGGGGCATGATCGGGGAAGAGAGAGCTCATCCAAAGGCATCCAGTCATGGCCTGGCCTTCGCCTCTCGGCACAACAAATCCTGTGCCGTTCAGGGGATGATCAATGGCAGCGCAGTCAAATCCTAGATGCACAACATTGAGGGGTGCATAATCAATCCCGGCTAACAGCGCCGACAATTCACGATCAATCTCCTTCAGCAGCGACGCTGCCTTGGATGCCGGAACAGCCAGAATGATATTCCGCGCGAACACTGAGACTTCTCTGCCCTCCCTTAATCCGAATACAGTCCAGCCGTCGTATCTGCGCTCTATCGCTGTTGCCTTCATTCCGATCTGAATGTGATCACCGATCTCGCCAACCATTCGTGCGATCAGGCCCGACATACCGCCCTCAAAAGAAAAAGCCCCAGGTGGCGGCCCCATGCGCTTCAGCTTCTGCATAACGAAACCAAGGCCCAGGCTTCCGTATTTCGCTTCAAGAGCCCCCATGCCGGGCAGCACTGCATCGATGTCGGCCAGATCAGGATCAGATGCCAGCGAACCCGATACCATAGGGCCAACGACATTTTCCAGAACTGATGAACCTAATCGGCGCGTAACAAATTCGGTTACTGATTCATGCTCTGTGCTGCGCCTACCGACAAATGGCTCCATCGCCGCACGCAATCTGCTGCGCATGTCGAGCACTGGTGAAAATGCATAGCTTGCCATGCCGGCAGGTTGGCTTAGAAGCTGGCCCTCTTTGACCATATAGCGCCGCTTTGCCGGCACCGACGAGACACGGGCATCGCCAGCGGCAGATTCAGTCAGGAATTGTTCAAGCGCCGGCCCGGCATGAGCTGTCATGCAGGCGGCAGCTTCGGTCACATAGCCGCCTTCTCTATTGGTCTCGATCTTGCCGCCCAGCCGATCATCAGATTCCCAAAGCGCGACGCTGCGTCCGGCACGCCTGCACCACCAGGCAGCCGAAAGACCCGATATACCACCGCCAATGATCAGTGTATCCATGTCGCTCATGGCTTTGGCCTCTGGAATGGTGTGTTGCCGAATCTGCGCGCTGCAAGCTTGGACAGATGATCAGGCATCACAGTTGACTCACCCAGCTCAGAGACATATGCGGTTGCACGTTTGCGCACAAGTTTCTGCAAGAACGTGGGAATGCGCTCAAGCCTGACCTCTGCTTCTTTGCTCCATCTGACAACGTGACGCTCAGACGTGCTGAAAGGCTCTATCATTGCGCCACCTGCGGGTTCGTAGGCACACCAGGGATCTTCCGCCATCAAGCTGCCACTGTAAGCGCCGGCGCGCGCCCGGCAGCCGCCGCACAGCGATCTGAATTCGCAAGCGCCACATTTGCCTTCAAGCTTCGGCGTCCGCATGTCCTTTAACAGTGACGCGTTCTCCCAGATTGCGCTGAAAGGTTGTTCGCGCGTGCTGCCGGCCTCTTCGTCAATGTAGGGGCAGGGCGTGACGGCGCCCTCGGGTGTGATGCGGCAATAGTGCGTGGCCGCGATGCAGCCGTCACCGTCCATGCCGCTGATGCGATTGAGATCGCTGTTGGGTGCTCGCTGAAAGGCAATGCGTTTGAAGTGTGGCGCGCAACGAGCTCGAATGATGATGTCATCGTAGCGGGCCTGCGCATCGATGATCTCGCCAAGAACCTCGTCATATTTCTCGGGCGATATGTCGCTGACGGTCTCTCCCCTGCCCGTACAGACCAGGAAAAAGATATTAAGGACCATTGCCCCGACACTGCGCGAGAAATCTACGATGGCGTCAAACTCTTCGATGTTCTGTTTTGTTACCGAAAAGTGAATCTGAAATGGCAGTCCGGCCTTGCGGCAATGCTCAATGCCTTGCATCGTTTTATGCCAAGCCCCTTGCATGCCACGGAACGCGTCATGTGACGAAGCGTCCAGCGAATCAAGGCTGATCCCGACGCCCATCGTGCCGGCCTGCTGCAGGGATGCCACTCTGCTTTCGCTCAGCGCCATGCCATTAGTGCCAATGACCATTCCCAGCCCAAGGTCAGTGCCATGAGCGACGATTTCTTCAATGTCACGCCGTAACAGCGGTTCTCCGCCAGTCAGAACAATCATAGCGCCGGGGCCACAGACAGCAGCCTCATCGAGAATGCCACAGACTTCGATTGTGCTGAGCTCACCCACAGTGCCATCTCTAAGTGTTGATGCATCGAGATAGCAGTGAGAACATGATAGATTACATCGCCTCGTGAGGTTCATAGCAAGAAGCAGAAGATCATTCATGATCTCGCCTCAGCCTTGCGGCGCATGGAACATGCCGCTGGAAGCCCAACCTGCGCGGGCTGTCTTGAATAGTTCAAGTGTTACCTGCTGCTCATTCATGTCGCGGGCATGCCGTTCGACCTCATGAACGACCATGCCACGAATAAAATCCGGCATGCCCGAAATTGCTTCCAATGCATCTGCATCCCAGGCCAGCTCCTGCTCATAGCCAGAGGAGCCTGCCCCCCAAGCGGCATATTTCTCGTCAACAGTTTCCTGTGTGACTTCAGCACTACCCATCGCGCGGGCCATTTCCTCAACGCGCTGCCTGGTAAGCTTGCGCATGAAGCCTTCGGGAATACGTTCCATTGCCTTTTCAGCCGCGGCGCTCCAACTGATCTCTTGCTCGGCTAGTGCCGCTGTCTCGACATACTTCAGAGGTCGATCCCACTCTTCGCGGAAGTCAATCACTGTGGTGTACGCGACATTTGGCTCATTGCGTGCTTGCGCGAAAGCTTCCACTTCGCGGATGAAGAAGCCGCGCACCATTTCCGGCACAGTGCTCAACACTCCTTGTGAAGCCTCTTCCCATTCAAGGACGCTCTCGATGTTCTCTGACACCTCCTGGAAACGATCCAGCACCTCAGCAAAATATTTACCCGTCATCTCGGCCTTGCAATCCGCTTCAGCAAAGTCAGTGGCGATCTTGGCGGTCAAATTGCGGCAGAGGCCTTCGGGAACGTGGCTCAATCGCGCCCAGGCATCGCTGGCCCAGCCAGACGGAAGGTCGCTCTCTGCAGATTCCGCAGATGCAGTGTGCTCGCCAGACATGCTGTCTTCCATGACTTCTCGTGCACGCGCCAGGCCGTCTTCCACAACTTCAAGGGTAATCTCGTTAATGCCCATCTGCTGAGCAGCATTTTCGACTTGATCTGTGGCGGCCTTGCGCATGAACCCTTCAGGCACGTTGGCCATCCTGGCCAGCGCTTCAGCAGTCCAGTTGGGGCTCTCGCTTTCTGGTGTAACTTGTTCGTCTGTTTCCAGGAACATTGCCACATCAGATACGTCGACCTCGGTCCTTTTCAGCCCCCGCGCGCGCTTTTCGGCTCTCATGCTTACGTTGTAGCGCATTGACTCGTCGTTGACGCTGGCAAGCAGCGACTGGGCGTTGATGCTCCAGGTCATGGCATCTGACAGACTTGCTTTGCGTTCTTTCGCGTCATGAGCCGCAACAATTTCTGCCATGGCGTCATGGGCGCCCTGCGGCATCAATTCCTCGGTCGCCTCTTCGACGATACGCGCAGTTATGACAGTGTGACCACGTTCATGGGCGTATCGCAGAATTGCGACCCGCGCCATATTGCGAACAAACGAAGGCACGCGCGCCATGCGTGCTTCGGCCTCATTGGTCCAGGAAGTTGTGATATCCGAGACCACCTCAATTTCGGGGACAAACTCCCTTTGGCCAAGAAGGACTGCGCAGCTTACATTCCGCAACAGGTTTTCGGCATTGCCACCTATGTCCAGCCCGTCGTCTGCATGAATGCCCAGTTTACCAATGACCAGCAAGGACGGCTTCTGTTTGCGAACATATTTGCCAACAGCGTCCCAGGGTTTACCCATCAGCAGCTCGGTCTCTATTGTGATGCCATGATCGCTAGCTAAAGATTCCGCGACTTCGAGATGGCCCTGATAGATTTTAGCAAGGCCTGAATCAATAATTTCCTCATGCAGTTTTTCCTGATCCTGAAACCGGAAAACCTCAGATGCTTCGTCTGACAGCACACCAGCGATTCTGTTGAACGCGACGTAATGAAAGAAGGGATCAAACGCCGAGACCACTTTGATGGGCACGTTCCACTCACGACCAAGCGAAAACGCGGTCAGAAGACTGCCATAGGATTTGGCCGAACCATCAATAGCAACAACGATCGGACCATCACTAATGATCTGCTTGGCGTCTTTGACCACAAGACAGTCAATGTCACATCGCCTCGCCACCCGTTCACAAACCGTGCCGATGCGACTCCCCGGTATGGCACCGACGCCAAGGGCTCCCAGCACCAGAAGGTCGTAGGCTCCGCTGTTCGCTTCGAGCGCTAATTCACGGTAGTTCTTGCCTTCCAATGACTTGCGCTCATAAGTGATGTCGTTCTCTTTGCAGACCTGCTCTACCTGATCAAGATAGCTGTCGGTGATAATAGACAGTCCTCGTGTAATCAGATCGTCGTGAACGTCGCGCTGGCGCTCAAGCTCATCTTCGGCACGAAACTGTTCAGGTAGTCCACCCTCCATCTGCCGGAAACGCCTGTCGTGCATCTGTGCTGCATAAACATGAGCGCCTGTTATCTTCGCCGCATAGCATTCAGCAATTCGCGCGGCCTCCAGCGCGCCCCGGTTTGCATGATCTGATGAGTCCGCCGCAAGCAGAATTGACCGATAGCCGGAAAGGCCGACCGATTGAGATTCTGCTGTTTCGATTTCCATAGCCATAGTCTCCCTCCTCCGCTTCTGGGAACAACAGGAACAGGGCCCGTCAAGACTGCAATTCCGGCGCGCCGGATGGCTCTCTTCCGCCACAATGATAGGACTTCGCACCCTGCAAATATTGATTCTAATCAAGGAGCAGTGCGACAGATTAGCATAGGTGTTTCAACGACTTAGGTCATTTTTTCTGCCACGGCAACACTCTTTGGGGCAGCAGCGAACGGAACAGGACAACGGACGGAAATCAAACATGAGAAACAATAGCTTGTTGAGGGTGCAGACCGCACGTGCCACGCGCATTGCGCTGGCAGCATTCGCATCCTCTGTGATTACATTTATTGGAGCCCAGGCTGATATTCTCTCGACCGACAATTTCTCCCTGTACGGCGATTTCCGGGCACGGGTTGAGTCTGACTGGAACTCTCAGAGAAGCAACGGCATCGAGCGCGACGACAGGACACGTGCACGAGTACGTACTCGCATCGGCTTCAACTATGATCCGACAGATTACCTGCGTTTCGGTGCGCGTCTGCGAACAGGTTCTGATGATAGTCATCAGTCTCCACACATTACCGTACTCGATTTCGACAACAATGATACAGGAGATGCCGATTTCAACTTCGACAAATGGTTTGTTCAATTGCAGGGTGGTCCATTCAAGGCCTGGATCGGCCGCAACAGTCTGAACTTTTGGAAACAGAACGAAATGTTCTGGGACGACGACGTCACACCGGTAGGGCTCGGCGCATCTTTGAGCACTGAGCTGGGCGCCACGGCACTGACCTTGAACGCGGGGCATTATTCGCTGCCCGTCGGGATGCAGGAATTTTCGGGCAAGCTAACTTCGGCGCAGGCTGTGCTTGCGGCGGATGCAGGGAAGGCCAAAGTTACAGGAGCGCTGGGCCTGTTGCATTTCGACGCGAATATGACAGACCCGGATGCCGGCATGCTCCTGAACACCAATGGGTTTCGCGATTACAATGTCGTCGTGGCTTCTTTGCAGGCAAAATTTCCGGTTGGCTCGAGAACTCTGACTCTGGGTGCAGACTACTATCACAATACCAAGAACTACGATCCCCTTGATTTGGACCCCTTTACTGCGGCGAACTTTGATCAAGATGACGGCTACGTCTTTTCTGCGTCGTACGGCAGCACTAGCGATAAGGGCGACTGGCTGGCAGCGTACTACTACGCAAAGATTGAGGCGCTGGCTGTCAATTCTTCCTATTCCCAGGACGATTGGGTGAGATGGGGATCTGCAGTGGAATCACGCGGCACAGATATCAAGGGGCACGAGTTCCGGGTCGCCTACGCGATTACCGACAAGTTGAACACCGTATTCAGGGTCTACATTGTCGATGCCATCACAACGATTGAAGACGGCAATCGTGCCCGGCTGGACTTCAACTTCCGCTTCTAGCGGTTGCTAGCCAGAACCCCTGCCGGCGCCGAGACTGGACAGCCATCTACCACCATGGGCGAGTGTATAGAGCCCGCCACCGCCTTTGAGGCCGAGCACAATGCCAGCGCTCAAGAGAGCAAGTTCGCGCTTGAAGCTGTTCAGGTTCGAGATCAGGCTGGCGTCGAAATTGAGCTTCGTTCCGATGTACCAGATCATGACGAAAGCTGCGGCCAGGCCGGCATACCGCGCACCATGCCCGACCAGCATGACAAGGCCAATCGGCAGCAGGAGCCAGCTAGTGACCGCGAATGTCGCGATGTGGTCCATGCCGGCGAAGATACCGCCAACCAGGAAAATGACGCCGAGCGAGAGACGCAGGAGGAGACCTAGGTAGTCCCAAGCAGGAACTTCGCGATCTCTCCTCTCAAGCCCCAGCCGATGATCAAGCGCATATGGGCCTGCCCCAACATTGAAAAGAATGAACATCAGACCGGAAAGTCCGATGTCACGAATCATGATCAGAATCTCAGGCGACCGAAACACTGCAATAGAAGGGTCCACGCCAGGCGCAGTCACAACAGGCAAGGCGATGACGAATGACCAAAGCAGAAACGCATAAATCAGTGCGAGCGGCCTGACAATAAGACCGGCCAACAGAAAAATGCCGCTGATCAGCTCAAACGTTGAGAGCGAGGTCAGAAAAATATCTGGAGTCAGCCAGCTACGCTCACTGGCAAAAAGATACTCCATGAAGAATGAATTGATGTAACCTGTTGAGCCGGTGTAGCTCGCGACAAGCCCGTCATGGGCATTGGCGCTGATGAGTTGACTTAACTTGCTCCAGCCGCCGATTGTGAAGACAAGTCCAAGACCAATCCGCAGGATCAATCCTGTCTGTTGTGTCGCTTTCGGTTCAGCCATAGCCCTCTCCTCTGTCGCGGCCGAAGGCGCCTTGCAGAATCATTCGCGGCTTCGGTTTCGCAAGGCCCCAACAATAATAAGAACAATACCTGAAACGATCAAAATCACATAAAAGCTGTTCGGTGTGTCGCCGCCACGCCATGACAACAAGCTATCCAGCAAGCCGAGAAATACAAGGCCCGACCCAAAGAGCTTGGTCTTAACTCCGCGCGGCGCCGGCTCTTCGTTCATACCCCTGACCTCCGCCGCTTGGTGGCTGTCGATTGCCAGAAAAACAACAACGCTCCCGCCAGCACAAGTGCAATGATTGCGGCAAAGATTGGCCTATTGTCGCCGGCAGGCTGTAGGAGGAGCCAGTTCCAGGAGGTCAACGTGTGACGCGATCCGTTCTCGCTGTTGCTACCGTCCCATGCAGCAAAAGCAATTGGTATATAGCGGCCCTCTTCAAACTGCAGATCCAGATCTGCAAATGAAGTGGTAAGGCGACGCGTCATGACCACGTGCCAGGTTCCGTTTTCATATGCGCCTGCTGCCGTCAAAGCGGCTTCGCTGGCCGGGCGCGAAAGCACTGCCGCAGGCCCCTCAGAATTTGCCATCAGCGTCCCAGCGGGCTCTTCTGCGGTTCCGCTCGTCCATTCGAGCAGGTTCACAGTATGGCCCCGATTTCCCATGTAGAAATACGGCCGTTCCATTCCTTCAGGAATTTCCACTGGCAACTGAATGCGGATTCTGTCCTCGGCGAGCCCACTCTCAGAGAGCTTTTCAGCATCAGCATCGCCAGGCAGGCTCTTTGTTCTGTCATCCCACTCAAGGAGAAACGCGATGTCGGTGTTGTTGTACAATGCTCGCACTGAGATGACATTGTTGGTCGGCGTGAAAAGCCGCTCGCCTGTGATGATCTGAGGCACAAGAAAATAGCTTGTTGATGTCGCGTCCTGCCAAAGTTCATCTTGGTGCGAAGTCGGCAGGTCACCTTCGACCCGGCTGGCCACGACGACCGTATTGTCTGCGCTGACCACAGCTACCGTTTCGGCAAGCGAATTCACATAGTTTGCAACATGCCAGCGATCTTCAATGTTGAGGCGTTTGGCGCTTCGTGGGTCATCAAAGGAAGGCATTTCAGTGCCTGGAATTCCGACAGTAACGCGCGCAAATATGTCGCGCGGGTCATTCGAAGCTCGGAACGTGCTAGGGCGCGTCAGATTCCTGGGCCAGGTGCGATCGCCATTGTCGTCGCGAAGTTTCTTGATGCCGTCACCGCGTCCCTCTGTGCCGTGACATTCACTGCATCTCTCTTCAAACAGAAAAATTTCACGGCCCCTGGCAAGACTCTCGGAAGAAGTTGGTATCTGTTCACCATAATCAAGCTGGTCCGTCGGCACCTCTTCCTCAAGCCCGCCGAGCAGAAGAAGGTATACAACGAGATCATTGATTTCCCCGGCACTCAGCACATCGCGCCAGCCCGGCATCGATGTGCCGGGCATACCATCGCTAATCATCCGCACCAGATCTTCATTATTGGGAACAAAATCATCAAAGCCAGTGGTGACGAGTTTATACTGCGCCATCGTAAAATCTCTGGGCGGGGGGTTCAGGCGCTCTGCGCCCGGGCCAAGACCATCGCCTTCCTGACCATGGCAGCCGGCGCAGCGCTCAAGATAAATGATCTCGCCGTTGTCAGGGCTAGCAATCTGTGCACTGGCAAAGTCTGCAAACGCGAACAGGCTAAGAACCGCAATTCCGGCACACATCAGGTTCCACTGTCTGATCCAGACTGTCACTATTTATTCCTCCGCGAACGTTCTCGGGCGATGCCCGGTATAGTCATAAAGGAATAGAATCACTGACCAGATTTCTTCCTCGGTCAGATACTCCTGCCAGGCCGGCATGGCCGAACTCCACGGTGCGCCTTCACTCGGCAATCCACGCCCACCTGTTGCAATGCGCCAGAATAGATAGGATTCCTGTAGCTGCGCGATCGTGCCGATGTCCTGAAAATTGAGCGGCACAGGATTCAGCCCTGCAGCATATGGCCCGGCGCCGTCAAGCTTGTCGCCGTGGCAGAAATGACAGTTTTCGACATAGACCCGTGCCCCCACTTTCACCAGTGATCCAAATGCTTCCGGATCCTCTGCTTCAAGGTGGCGATAAGGATTCTCAAGCGTCAGTAGATCAAATGTCTGACCGAAAGCTTCAACTCGGCTCGGTGGCGCTGGATGAATTGATCTCAGTTCAAGTGGTGCTTCAAGGCTTGGCGTAAAGAGATTCCAGGCGGCAACAGCGGCCAGAACCGGCACAATTACAAAGGTAACATTTCTGACAGTTTTTCTGGATGGATCCTCGACCAGCGCAACAATTGGCGCCATCAGCTCTTCCGCACCTTCATCGGTGAAAGTGAAAACAGTAAACACGCCGACGATGATGAAGAACATATACATGCTCATCAAGCTTGCCGGAATTGGTTGACCAAGGATCACACTGAAGATGAGCTCGGCGCCCAGCCAGGTGCCGATTACGACAAGAACAGCCTGCAGCAGTTTCGGCATGATCTATTCCGCTCTCTGCTGGGCAGCCAGGTAGTCGACAAGCATTTCGACTTCGTTGGCGTAGAGAAGTTCACCATAGTCAAAGGGCATCATGCCCTCTTCGAATCCTTCCGCAACATCAGCATCCGGATTGATAATTGACCGGCGCAGATATTCACGGTCACGCTGCAAGCCGATGGCTGAAAGGTCTGGCCCGATCGCGCCGAACTCGTTGCCAATGACATGGCACATGCCGCACATATGTTCCGCGAAAATCTCTTCCACTGAAGCGAACATCACTCTGGGCTCGGCGTAGTCGATGTCGTCTTCGTCAGAAGCTTCATCTTCTACGCTGGAGGGTATTTCTACGGTTACAATTTCGCCGCTCAGATTTTGCAGATAGGCGAGGACGGCCAGCACGAGAGGTTCGGACAGACCGACCGAAGGGCTGGTCACATCGGGCATGGGGCTTATGGTGTCGCCAGATCCGGCCTGGCCAAAGCCTGCAACCACATAGGCGGAAGGGTCAATCATGGACTCGTAGAGGTACTCTTGAAGGTCCGTCGCATTGCCGCTGTAGCGCGGATCGCCGATGCGGTCATCGATTACATCAGCGGTCTCATCAAGGACCGGCGCCCGGCCACCGACAGGGTTATGACAGAGCAGACAATTTCCCTGACCGTTGAACGTCCGCTCGCCAAGGGCGACGAAGTCGTCAATCGTCATCGCAGTCAGATCGATTTCCTCGGCGACTGGAGGTGGCGCAGGCTCTATTTGCGGCACACCCCAATTCGAAAAGGCAGCAAACAGAAAGACGACAAAGACAGCAAAGCCCGCAACTTTTCCAAGATTGATCATGCTGCCTCCGACTTCCAGTAGCCCGGCACCTCTCTCTTGATACTGGAAACCTGGCTGACCCAGAAAACGAACATCACCAGCGCCATAAAGATGATCGCACCCACCGAAACGACGTTGGCGGCATAGGCCATTGTAGGCGTAAAGGCATCTGGCGAATTGTCACGCATGATATCAACGACATGCCAATGCTGGCGAATGCCCGAGCGGATGTAACCCATCAAACCCATAAGCCAGGTGAAGGAAACCGCCAGCAGGAAAAGTGCATATTGTGAACGGGCTGGTACGCGACCCCACTTCAGAGGGGCCACTTCGCGGCTGCCCTTATACATCATTGCTTCCAGGCTGAGGCTTGCAGCGATAATGAACAGCGTGGTCAGGACCTGAGGAATCGAAGCCGCGATCTTGTAGACTGTGTTGGTGAAATAGCCGTAATAGATGCCGAGGATCAATATATTGACAATGCCGGCGGTGAACAGCGCCATCTGGATGGCGTTGCCGGCACTCACCCAGGAGACAACCGCGACCTTGTTGGCGCGGCGGTAAAACAGAAAGCTCAGGTAAGTGAACAGAATCATAATGTTCACTGCCGTATTTTTGGCCGGCATGATCCCAAGCGGCCCAAGATAACGATGATAAGGCCCGCCGAGTGCGCGAAGTTCCTCGTTCGTCAGGATGAGCGTGTGGGGTGTGAACCAGACGAGAAACGCGCCGATGATAACAATAGCGATATACTTGACGTAGTGGTTGTAGCGTGCCGCACCTTCACTGCGCCCCATGCCGCACCAGAGATAGTAGTTCGCGGCCATGAAAAGAGTGCCGATCAACACGGCCTGGATAATAAACAGCCAGGCAAATACGCCGCCCATCAGAGTGATGCCCATTTGCTGGGAGTAGGCATAGATTTCGGCGGTCAGGTAATAACCTGCGAAGGGTAGAGGCAGAAGTGCGCAGATGGCGATGAAGTTTGCGTTGTAACCCATCCAGTCATAATGCGCGCGCTCAACATCACTTCTGGCACTCAGGAACTTGAATGCAGCAAATGCACCGACAATTGATCCACCGAATGCGATGTTGGCGACGAAACGGTGAAGATTGATGGGATTCCAAAGCGCGTTTTGCATCGCGGCCCAGATGTCGCCCTGGAATGCACCGGCAATGTCAACGCCTGCCGGGCTCATCATGAACGTGACCCAGGCGTTGGCAAGGAACATCAGTGTCGTGCCAATGGCGTTCAACAGCAGGCCAATAGAGAGATGGACCCACTTTCTAAAGCCCCCCTGCAGCCAGTGCCAGCCGTAATAGTAGATATAGAGGGCGGCACTTTCGGCGAAGAAAACAAGCGCATACCAGAACATGCTCTCTTTGAAGATTGAGGTCATATAGAGGGTGAAGTCAGGATAGAAAATCAGCAGCAAAAAGAGCAGCAGCGCCCCAAATATGGCGGTGATGGAATACGCCGTGATACTGACCTTGATAAATTCATAGGCCATTTCGTCATAGCGCTTGTCGCGCGTCGCCATGCCAATGCCTTCGATGATGAAAACAAAGATCGGCACAGCAAGTACGAAGGCTGCGAACCAGAGATGAAGTTGCGCTGCGAGCCAGACAGCCACGCGTCCGTTGACACCTGCGATCTGCGGATAATCACTTGCCTCGAGTTGTGGTGCTGGGCCAAATTCCTGAACAACCGTCAGAGCATCAACAGCCTCTTCTGCGATTGCTCCACTAGCAAAAAAGACACCTAGGCAGGCAATAGCTGTGAGCAGTGCAGGACGAACATGCACTGATAGTAGGCCTTTGCTTTTTCTTTCGCGTACTTTCATGGTGACCTATTCGAATTCAGCTCTGCATCTATGGCGTGAACAGCAGAGGCAGGCCACTAAGGGCCAGTGTGGCGTAGTCCAGGCCGAAGAACAGAATGCTCCAGCCGATCAGGCCAACAAGAAATGGCCCGATGAATTTGCCGCTGCCTGTGCTCTTTCCATCCATGTCTTTCCCCCTCTAGATCACAACAGCCAGATGAAAAAGATCACCACGCCGACCACCACTGCACAAAACAGCATCGGACCCGCCCAAGCGAAATTCTGTTGTTCACTCATGTGGCTGCTTCCTTCGCATTGCAGGAAGTGACAGCATTGACATTCCAGTCTTCTTTATGGACTCTTCCTTTATGGCCCTATTCAAGAACAAGAAAATCGGTGACGCTCTCATCTTCATGGGCATGGCGGTGAACGTTGTTGTGATCGGCCTCATTCTCTACTACTTCGTCCTCTAGCTGATCCAGTCCCTCAGATCAGGGACCTGCGCAATTACAAAGCTCTCTGAGATAGACAATCAGAGCATCCACCTCGGCGTCGGCAAGTGTCTCTGACCAGGGCGGCATCATTTCAGATTTGGAAACAGCCGGCCCACCATCCAGGATCACGTTACGGATGTCCGCATCGGACAACTTGCTCATTTCAGCGGCGTCGTTGAACTTTCTTGGTGTCACGGGAAAATCTTCAGTGACGTTCGGGCCATCCGCATTTCCTTCAAGCCCGTGGCACTGCGCGCAATAGAATCGAAAGACCTGTTTCACATCGACATCAGCGGCAACGGCGGCAACTGGCGACATCAGGGTGACAGCCATAAAGGCTGAAAGCATTAGCTTGTTCATCGTCATGTCCTCCCTTCTACTCGAACGATGCGACGTAGGCGGCGACACTGTTCATGTCGCGTTCGTTCATGATACCTGCGAAGACCGGCATCATGCGCACGGGTTTGAAAGCAAGTGGGTCAGAGAGATATGCGAAGATCCAGTCGGGATTGAGACGCGACCCAGCTCCGACCAGCGTCGGCCCTGTCCGACCCCCAGAAACACCTCGTCGCGCTTCATATTGATGACAGCCAGAACAAGGCATTCTGTTGGTGAATATCTGGCGGCCCCTTGGGTTGTTTCTTGGTGCAACCACACCTTCCTCAACATTGGCTACGGTCAGCGACATCAGGAAGTCCGCCGTGTTAGTGGCATCAGCAGCACCGACTGAGGGATGATCTGCGGGATTGTCTTCTGTCAACGAGTTGTACTTGAGCGGTCGAATTGGCTCTGGATTCTGAAGCCAGGCCTCAAGCCAGATCCGTTGAAATTTGCTGCCAGCATACCAAAGCTCCGGGCCTTTCTTTGCCAATTGATCGTCAATTGTCGCTTCGCGCGCAGGGCCTTCGGTGTAATGGCAATCATTACACCCGCTAGCATCAAATAAGGCCTTTCCGGCGCTCGGATCAGCCTGAGAAGGCGCAATCATCCACAGCAATGAGGCAATAAAGAGCGTAATCGCTCGAAAAGCTGCCTTGTTCAAGATAGATCCTCCGTGTTTCATATCCTGCGACTCCTTTAGCATCAGCGAGTTTCCTTATTCTTGACCCGGCCAACCAGCCAGAACAGAAATAGCCCGGACACCAGCACGCCAAGCAGCGTCCAAACGTAGAGCATAGGGCTTAGCGGCGGTTCGATCAGCAAGTAGTACCAGCTTGATACGCTCATCAAGAGGCCATGCTCGCCGTTCGATCCGTCCCAGACATTTGCCACCAGGGGAATGAATCGACCCGGCACGAACTGGACGTCATCGCGATCCTCAGTAACCAGTGGCCGCGTCATCACGACGCTCCAGCGGCCCTGATCCCAGTCTGATCCGCCAGAGACCTGCTGGTCGGCCTCAGCCTGAACACTTGGTGCCTGCCGCCATCCCCGCGCATTTGCTTCCTGCACAGCCGCCGCACCACCGGATTCCTGATCGGCTTTCCAGACCCAGAGTTGAACCGGATCAGATGAACCACCTCTTAGGAAATGGGGTTTGCGCGTGCCTTCAACAAATCGCGCCGGAAATTGCAGTGCAACAGAATCTCTGAAAGTCTCCAGCTGCCTGGGAATCATGTCATTGGCTTCAACATAGGAGTTGAACGCGCCAGCGATGCTGATTTCACGGGCATCGAATTCAGCGGTCTCATCATGCATCAGGTCAGGAAACGGATCGTCCCACTCAATTAGAAAGACAATGTCCGTGCCGTTTTGCATCGCCCGCAAGGTGACCAGATCAATGCTTGGATTCTGCCATCTTGGCGGCACGATTGCCTGACCGGTCAAACGGATGTCCATGGGTTCGGCGTCGTTCCACAGCGGATCGTCATGCGTCAAGGGGAGACCACCGCTGACTGCAAGTACCGCCAGTACATCATGGCTCGTCGGTTCATGTTGCAAAGACCGGATGTAATTGGCAAGATCCCAGCGATCTTCTTCGCTCAACGTTCTTGCGAACGAAGGCATGGGCGTGCCGGAAATGCCTGTTGAGAATCGCATGTAAATATCTTCGACATCGCTGCCAGCTTTAATCCGCCAGGGATGCGTCACATTTCTGATGCGGATCGGAAATCCCCAATCGTCCTGCCGATCAAAAGATCGCTGACCATCGCCCCGGCCAAGCTTTCCATGACACTCCCAACATTTTGCCCGCTCAAACACTGCTAAGCCGCGGGCAATAGTCTCGGCATTGTAAGGCGCGCCGTTATCCGGCAGCGTGAGAACGTCGCCGTTCAAAACAGGATCAAAGTCAGGGTCATCAAATTCGAAGGCAAAGGTCTGGATGTAAGCAATTACCTGCCAGCGCTCCTCCTCGCTTAGACCGTTAGCAATCACATCACTGTCAAAGGCCTGCATCCCTGTACCCTTCAGGCCCCGGCTCACGGTTCGGAAGAGATCGGCGTCCGTCGGCAGTTCACCTGATTTGGTTGTACGGAATTTGAAAGTTCCGAGGGTGAAGTCGCGCGGCCTTGGATCCATGTAGGGGGCAGCGGGACCTTCGCCGTCACCGAGAAGGCCATGACAGAAGCTGCATCTCTGCACATAGATCTGATTTCCGGCGCTAATGAACTCATCTGTCGAGTCTGGCATTGGCCCTGAGGGCACATCGGAGGCCCCTGCTACACTACTGAAGGCCGCGACCAGCATGACCAGGAAGACTGAAAGCAGATGTTTAGGTTTCATGCTCATCTACTCTTCCGGTATTCTCGGTGTCTTCTGGGCAAGATCGTATTCGGCCAGGATGATTTTCCAGCGCTCCTCTTCAGTGAGGCTCTGCTGCCATTCAGGCATAGCGGAATCCCAGGGCGTAGCCTCAGCCGGCAGTGCCTGGCCGCCGTTTGACACACGCCAGAATGTGTAGCCTTCGACGATGGTCTCTATAGTGCCTATGTCTGTGAAATTGATTGGTCTGAGCTTGAAGCCGTCAGCGAGAGGCCCATCACCGCTGACGCTGTCTCCGTGGCAGGGCCGGCAATTCATGGCGTAGAGCGCCCGGCCCTCAAAAAGATTCTTCTCAATCAGGGCTTCACGTGCAGTGCTGTGATCGACTTCGCCTGCCTCTACCTCCGCGATCAACTGCTGCACCGATTCCATGGTCAGGAAGCCAAGCATGTGTGCGCCCCGATTGTCCCGCTGCCAGTTTTTCACGTCAGCCTCAACCTGGGTAATGAGCGTGACCTCACCAGTGACTGCTTCTTTGATGAAGGCTTCTACGTCGCCATCAGATGGCTCAGCAAAGGGATTATGCCTGTCTTCAAACGCGATTGGAAAATTGGATGAAGGGTGCTGGATACGCAGAGCCAGCGGCAATTCGACGTTTGGGCTGGCGATATTCCAGACTTGCCAGCCAACAATGAGAGGCAGCATGCTCAGTACTAGAAGGCGCGGAAGCCTCCCGTAGCCGCCCTCCAGAAACTTGACGATGGGCTTCAAAAACTCACGCAGGTAATTGTCTGAGAACGTTACAAACATAAAAAGCGCAACAAGCGTTAGCGTCATGTAGATGAACATAAGGGTACTTGGTACTGACAACGGAAACTCGAAAAGCCCCGTGATCTCTTGGCTTGCCCACGGAATAACCCAGCGAACCACCGCATAGGCAGTGATGAAGGTGAGGACCACCGTGCCGAATATGCCGAGACGCATCTTTTTCATCGCAGCTATCCTTCCCTACTCTTCGCTTTTCTGCATCATTAGGTAGGAAAGGACGTCCTGATAGTCCTTGACCGTCAACATCTCGATCAGGTCGTCAGGCATTACACTTGTAAGTTCGTCCTGTTCTATTGTTGCAATCTCTGATCTTGGCGTCGATACTACTTGCCCAGTCGCCCGAGTAATTTCAATTTCGTCTGCATTCTCAGATGTTTTCAGGCCTGTGAACTGCCGACCATTCGAATTCGTAACAATCCAGGTTTCGAAACCTTCTGTGAAGACAGCGGCAGGGGAGACGATAGAGTCTTCAAGGAATTTCAGGCCCTGGCCGCCGATTCCAGTGAGATCAGGCCCCGGCCCACCAAAGTTGCCACTCAGGCTGTGGCATTCCGAGCAATAGTCTTCGTAAACCAGTTCCCCGTTCGCCGGGTCACCGCCACCGGCAGCTGAGGCGGCACGAATTCTGTCAAAGAAGCTTTGCGTGAGCGCCGATGGCGTTTCAAGTGCCGCAACATCGAATTCGCCGCCCTGGCTTTGCAGATAGGAAATGACTGCCTTAATTTCATCAAGCAGCAGGGAAATGGGTGGGGCATAAACGATGGCCATTTCATTTCTGTAACCTTCGACGACATAAGCGCCGGGCTCGGTAAGGCTTTCGATCAAATAGTCAGTTCGCGTATAATTTTCACCGGTCTTGGCACTACGTTCGGCGGCTCTGTCCTCAGATCGGACACCAATGGGGGCTGTAAACCTCTCGCCGAATTGGCCCTGATTCGGGCCGCGGACGGCACTACCCCGATCCCCGACACTGTGACAAGTATAGCAACGGCCCTTGCCCCAGAAGATGCTTTCCCCGCCTTCCGGCGTGATCTCGACCAAGCCACCACTGCCGTGATCGGGTTCGCCACCCGTCATGTCTGTCACTGTTGTGCCGATCCAGCGAAAAAGGCCCAGCACGACAATCAGAAAGACGAAGACTTTGACCCCGACATGTGAAAATACATCTCTCACTTTCATCTGGTCAATCCGCCAGGCTGACATCTGGCGCAATCCCTGTCGCGTCATCGGCCTGATGGCTACGAGCCTGGACGCTGCCAAGCCAGAACATGAAAGCAATACCTGCCATGAAGATGAAGACTGTCAGACTGACCATTTCAGTCATGGTGGCGTTAGAAGGTGTGTAGGCCCATTCAGAGGTGTCACGCATGATGCCAAAAATGTGCCAGTCGGACCTGAGGCCGGAACGGATAAAGCCCATCAGGCCCATGTTCATAGTAATGATGAAGGTCAGCAGCAGAAGCGAATATTGACTGCGTGGCGCCATTTTGCCCCATTGAAGCGCACCAATTTCAGATGCATTCCTGAACAGGAACACATCGATAACACTGACCAAAATGAGGCAACTGATGAGTTGCAAGAACTGACTGACAGCAACATTTCTCAGGAACGGTGAAGCCTCTTCCATGACGACGAAACCAAAGACACCCAGGAAAATCGCCACATTGAAAGCCGTGACGGCAAGGTACAGATTCTGCGCAAGTCGCCCCCGATCCCTGAGTGCAAGCACGACGGCGATCACGGCCATGGCGCATTCCACAATCAACAGCCAACCGACGGTCCTAAAATATTGTGCCCGGTCGACAGGCAGATCGAGTTCTGCAGGGTCCATTGTCATTAACGTCCACGCGTACTGGCCGACGATGGCTATGGCCGCCAGGCCGCCAAGGGAGATAACAATTTTAGCGGCACTACCCTGCTGGCTAATGGGCACAACATCTTCTTTGTTGCCGCGCCGATACAGAAGGAAGCTGAAGAAAGTAGCCAGGATGATCAAATTGACCACGGCGTTCTTCGCCGGCATCAGGCCAAGATACTTCAGAACCGGATGATACTGGCTGCCGCCCATTTCACCGATTTCTGCCCCACTTAGCGGCAGATTGTGCGGAGTGAGCCAGATCGCAAATGACACGATCAGGGCGAAGAGAATGAACTTGATATATCTGTAGTAGCGCTCAGCTCCCGGGATTCTGTTCATCCCGCTCCAGAGGTAATAGTTCGAAATAATGAACAGCGATCCCACTAGCAGCGCTTGAATGATGAACGTCCAAGAGAAGTCGCCTCCCATCATGTTGTTGCCCATGACAGCGCTTGTGGAATAGATTTCGCGGCCAAGATAATAACCTGCAAACGGAATGGGGATCAGGGCCATGATCGCAACAAAGTTGGAAATGTAACCCATCCAATCATAGTGCGCCCTTTCCTCATCTGATTTGGCGCCCAAAAACTTGACGGCAGCATAGGAGCCCGCGACCAACCCGCCGAAGGCGAGATTGCCAAGCATTCTGTGAATGGCAATGGGTGTCGCCAGGATGTTTTCGAAAGCGGCCCAAACTGGTCCGACTAACTGGCCGTACTCGTCCACACCGACTGGACTCATCATGAATCCTGCCCAGCTGTTTGCCATCTGCATAATGGCCGTGCCTGCAACATTGAGAAGGATACCGACAAGGATGTGAATGCTCTTCAGGTCCTTAACGATGAACAGTCCGACGCCGACCGGCAGAATGTAGAGAACTGTCATGAAGGAACGTGTATCGCCCCGCATCTCAGGTCCGAACCCGCCGAAAAAGAACCAAATACCGATGGCGATGACGATGACTCCGGAACCCCGGAAAATCCATTGAACGTCTTTTCTGAAAGGCGCCGTCGATTTCAGCAACTCCCAGCCGTAGTAGTAAAAATACAGTGTGAAGGTCTCGGCGAAGAACAGGATCGCGTAGATGAACATGACATCCTTGAAGATGCCGGTCAGCGTATTCATAAACGTCGGATAAAGCCCGAAGAGGGCAAATGCGAGCAGCCCGCCGAATGCAGCCGTCGTTGCATATGCGACACTCAGAAGGCTTGTAAATTCATAGGCCAGCTTGTCGTACCGGGGATCTTTCGTGCGCCAGCCGACCACTTCAATGATGACGGCAAACAGCGGCACGCCGAGCACGAATGCGCCGAAGAAAAGATGCAGTTGGGCCAGAAACCAGACCACTTTCCTGGAATCGAGCCCCATGACCTGACGATATTCACTGACTTCCTGCGCAAGCACTGGGCTTGCCAAGAATATGCCGATGCTGAGTGCCACAACCCCAAATGCAAGCATTCTCCTTCTCAGGAGAGACTGCCTGGCGGTGAAGTTTTCCATGTTTTTCACGATTTCACTCAGGCCTCCAGAGCCGGCGCGGATGCATGGATGTCGCCCAACGAATCAATGCAGATCCAGTGAAAGTCTTCTTGATCAGGATCCTTGAGAATCTTGATCAGCGGTTCTGAAATGCGTCTGTCGCCCAGGCGCCGAAGGGTGGTTGCTGCCTCATGGCGTAATTCGGTCGGGAAGCGGAACATGAGGTCCATGCTGCGGTCGACAAACTGCCCTGTTAGGGTTTCTTGTGTAACCGCAGTCAACGCTGCCCGGCAGACGTCAACCGATTTGTCCATAAGGGCGCGCGGTAAAATATCTTTTGCCCGGGAAATGCCGCCGCGCCCAACTGCAAGAACGGCACGCGCTCGAACAGTGGCGTCTGCGTCGGCAATGAGACCATTCAGAATCGCATCAATATCGGGGTGGCTTTCGAACTTGCTCATGGCATCGATTGCCGCGAGGCGCACATCAGCATGCTCAGACTGGAAGGCCTGCAGAACAGTTGTAATGGCCGTAGGGTCGGCGATTTGACCGAGCGCCAGAACCACCTCGCGGTGCAACCGCGGATCGCCAACAGCAGCGCTTGAGATTAGTGCCGCAATGGCGGCAGGCTGGTCTTGGGTTGCAAATCGAGGCAACAGCCTGGCCGCAAGAATGCGCAAGCGCTGCCGCGCTGCGGCCTCTGCCGCCTGGGCATCCGCGAAAGTGCTGGAATTCGCATCGTCTATCATCGCGGCAATGGTCGACTTCGCCGGGTCGCGTTCGTTGCTCTGATTTTCGCTGGTGTTATCCTCGAATTGCGTCGGCTCGTCACCCTCAAACTCCGTGAGACAGGCAATCAAAATTGGCACAACATCCTCGTTGAAGATCAAGAGAAGCGCGTTCAATGCCGCATTTTGAACCTGGACTTCGTCTGTGAGCATGGCCTGGACCAAGCAGTCCTCAGGAACAAGACGCTTTGCCCGCAGGATCTCTCTAAGCGGATTAGATTCGTCTCCTTCGGATACAGCTACAACTTTGGGATTCTGACTGATCAGGACACCAAGCGCTTCAGCTGCCCGGGCCCGAAGAGTCACATCATTGCGAAGATTCATCAGGAAGGGCGTTATCGCGGCGATGGAGCCTGTAGCACCAAGCTTGATGAGCGCTCCAAGGAGCGAAAAGAGAACACGCGCATCGCCCTCCTTGAGAAGATCTTGAAGCAGAGGCACAGACTCAGGATTCCCGATCTCACCAAGCAGTTCTACCAAATGTGAGCGCAGCACAGGGTTCGGGTCGCGCAGCATAATGTGCAGTGTCCTCACAATCGTTTGGCCATGACGGGTATAAAGTGCAGTTGCTACTTCCTTTTGGATTTCCCGATCATCGTCCGCCAGGAGGGAAGCAATCTGGGCAATCGTGTTGCCGTCGCCGACACAACTGAGGGCCCGCACCGCGTTCAACCGTATGGCGGCATCCTGGTCCTTCAGAGCAAGACAAAGCGCGTCAACCAGTCTGTCTGCGTCTGGCGAAGAAGACAGGCTGTCGGCGGCAGCGATCGCAAGAATGGCTCTTCGCCTTCTGGTGCGATCACCGTCCCTGATGCTCACGAGCAGAAATTGTTCTGATGCATTGCTATTGAGCTTAGCGAGAATTCGGAACCCTGCAGCATGCAAGTCTTCAAGTTCACTTTCCCCAAGCAGCCTGACGACAAGATCCACCGCACGCGCGTCCCCAATTTCGCCAAGTGCTTCGAGGCATTGGGCCTGGACTTCCCAACAGGCACTATATTCCATTTCATCGCTCGGCCCATCAAGAGCCGGGTAGCCGTCGGCATTGACACAAGCAATCAGACGCTCGACAGCCTCAGTCGTGCCGATCTTGACTAGTGATTTCGCCGCTTCAATCCGTGTATCACCGTCCGGATCCTGTTCCAATGTGTCGAGCAAAGGCGATACAGCGTCCATGATCCGGAGCTTTCCAAGGGCGCTGGCAACATCAGCCCGCACATCAGGATCATCGTCATGAAGCATATTGATGAGTGCCGCGGCCGTGGCTGGGGTCCGAGATCCCATGCGTTCCAAAGCGCGAACCGCAGAACAGCGGCTAAGTGCGTTGTCCCGCGCAAGTGTGTCGCGCAGGACGCAGACCTCATCCTCTATGTCGCGATCAGTATTCATTTCTGTCAGTTCGGCCGCGATGTCAGGGTTCCCCATAGCTTGTTGTCGACAGTGCTTTTGTCAGACGATGTCGCGTCTGGCGAATGACATCTGGGCAAAGTTTGTTTTATGCGAGGACTCGCCGATTTTTTCGATCTGGCCAGATGCAACTTTGAATCGATAATTCATGGTTAACGGATCAGGGACCCGAGGCGTAATGGCATTCGATGGTTGCTTCTTGTCCAGGAAGTTTGAATTGGTAACGCCCTGCTTGATCGCGTCGGTCACCATGGCAATGGCTTCGAACGAGCCTGAAGTGATCTCAATATGGCCGCGTTTCATCAGGCCTGAAAACCACATATCATCTGATTTGATACCAAGGTTAAAGTCGGTCTGAACCGGAACCCGTTCGGATGTAACCCTAACGATATCGCCAGATTCGATGCCGCGATCCGCCGCATCAATTGTGTTAATCTCGATGAAATTTTCGGGCCAGCGCTGAATGATGTAAGGCCGTCTCTGGGCATCATCAAAGCCTGATTCCCAAAGCTCATTGATACGGGAATTGGTTACCCACAACTCATCGCCCTGCGGCTTGATGAAGTCGTAGAAGTCTGACCAAATGCTCCAGGGTGATTTCAATACGTTCAGTTTCCCGGTATGGCTCTTGAAGGCGACCAGGCTTTTGTTCATTACCGAGACCCCTTCTGGTCCGGTAGCTGGCAAATCATCCCGTTCAAAGTCGTGAAGGCGCCTGGTTTCGATGATTGTGTCACCATCAAGCAATAGCGGGCACTGCAGCCCTGTAGTGCCATAGCTGCGCAAGAGGTCATGGGCCTTCATGCCCTGACGTCTGGCCACGGTTCTTATGACATTGTAGTCAGTCCGGCTGCCTCTGGAGAATCGGCAGGACTCTTCAAAGACATCGTTTGAATCGTCCCAGTCATATCCCTCGAAACCCATTTTCTGAGCCAGCATTGCAACAATCTTCCAATCAGGCAGAGCTTCGCCAGGGGCATCGTAAAATTGCGAATAGAGCCTGATACGCCGCTCACCATTTGCTCGCGTGAAGTCCTCTTCTCCCCAGGAAGCCGCAGGCAGGACAATATCGGCAAACTCAGCGCCAATGGGATCGATCAGGTAGATATCTTGATTGGCGATCACCATGCCGCCCGCATCGACGCGGCGTTTCAGTGTCTCAATGATGTCGTCCTTGTCCAGGGAAGTAATCTGATGCTCGCTCTGCCTTGTGTTCTGGTCCAGGGTTGCGCGCAAAGCCTCGCTGCCAGTGGCGGCCTGCACCCAGGTTGTCCCCACAACATAGGCAAAACGAACATGGCCCGCTGTAACCCAGCGATCCACATCCATGCGATGCCGACGTCTGCCCGGCATCTTGTAAGGTGACTTCAAAGTCGGATATGGGCCGCCGTTTCGACCCCCACGCTGATGCCCACCAAGGCGTGTGATCACGCGGCCTTCACGTCCGCCGCATCCTAGAATGACGCCAAGCGTTCCGATTGAAACTGTGTTGAGGTAATTGTTGGACCAATAGCTGCCCTTCTCGATACAGACACTTGTCTTTACTGGCTCGCCTGGCGTCCTTGGCTTGGCCATCAGCTCAGCCGCTCGATACAGCTTCTCTACTGCAACGCCAGAAATTTCGGCGGCTACTTCAGGTTTTGACTCTTCTTGTGCGAACAGCCAATCCTTCCAGTCGTCAAACCCTTGCACCTGGAATTGACTCCAAGTTGTGCGCCACTGCCAGGGCGTGTTCCGAGTGCCCTGACCGAAGCCGGAATCTGTCTCCCAGAAGTTATTGACCCATTTGTCGATGAACGCCTGGTCCTGCCAGCCATTTTCGAGAATGATCCGCTGCAGTGCCATATGGACAACAGTGTCCGACCCTGGATTTACATCAAGATGCACGCCGCCATTTTCTTCAACAAACGCAGCGCCAGCAGTGCGGCGCGGATTAATCATAATCAGAGATGTTCCGTTCTCTCTCACGCCTTTCAGAATCCACTCGTTCCAGATGATGGTCTTCGTCTCATATGGATCGGTGCCGGCGATGAGTAGACAATCGGCCGCGGCAAAGTCTTCGTAACTTGCCGAGAAGATGTCGTAACCAATGTCGACCCATCCTGGTACAGAATTGACAATGGCGGGGTGATCATGGTGCGCCACAGCGGGCGTGTTGATGCTCTTGAATGCGAGCTTCGTTAGCGCATAGGTGTTCTCAAAATACTGGTAGCTAAAGTACTTGAGCGCCCAGGCACTCTCGCCATGTTTCTCAATCACATAATTTGAGACTGCGGCAGCTACATCAAGTGCCAGATCCCAGCTCACAGGTGTCAGGACACCGTTCACACGGATCATGGGATGTTGAAGTCTATCCCGAGTCAGTTTTTCCGGATTGTAGACGCGTTGCGCAATACAGCCGCCCCTGATGCTGTGGCCGCCACCAGGATTCACAACTTCCGCATCGGCATCCGGCACGACAGCGATGTTGTGCAGGCGCCCATCGTGCATGCCCTGGGTTACCTGATTAGGGCTAAGCCAGTTGCCCTCCATTGTCGCAAGCGGGAAATCTCTGTTCAGAGCATTCTGCTCTGCCGCTGGCCCACCGTTCGGCGCGTCTGCCGGCCAGCGGTAAACTTTGTAGCCGCACGCCGCAATGCAGTATTCGCAACAGGTCGACAGAACATCGGCGTTCCTGGGCGGCAGAGGAACGCGATCTTCCGGGACAAAATAGGGTCTCTCACTTGCAGCCATAATCAATCACTTCCGTTATGCTTTGAGGTTGTCATATCGGCCGTAGATCAGGCCAATCATGCCAACCGCGTAGATTTCATCCGCGTCCAGTTCCAGGAGAACCTGTGGCAAGCTCTCGGTGGCGTGTCCGCTGATAACAATGCCATGTCGTGTCAGATCGAAAGTCGTCTGGTGCAGAGCACAAGGCCCTAATGCCTGATCGTCGGGCTTGTACTGGCCGCCCATGTAGGCGCCCATATGTGTGCATAGTGAATTGAATGCGACAATGTCTTGATCCGGTCCAATGCCACCGCCGGCGCGATCACCGAGACGGATTAGAATGGATGTCGTGTTGTCACCGTCATCAGGATAGTCAAAGTTCACAGGTTGTTTGACAACGAGATCCGACAAATGCCCAATCAGCTTCCGTGGATAGCGCGCAGACTGTGCCGCCAGTGCCTCGCCGTCGAGGCCGGGTATGTTGCTGAGCAGAACAGTTCCACCGACGACAGCTCCGCTGCCTGCAAGAAATGATCGGCGCGACAGGCAGAACGGTTCAGGCAAGCTTCGTTTTGTCTTTTGTTTCATGAGTCCGCTCACTGCTCCTGTTCCTGGCTTGCCAGTAAAGTTTCAAGGCCGATGCGTTTTGCCTGGGCCTGAGTCAGCTCTGCCACGTCCGGCATGACCTTGTATTGGGGGAGAATAGGCGGTGCCAGAACGATTTCCTCGCCGCTGATTTCATCAAGAAAGGCGACCAAAGCGTCCTGCTCCTCAATTGTCAGATCAAGGGGCTTCAGGATGTCCGTCTTGTTGCCGTAGTGCTCAGTAAATTCGTTATCCCCGCCACCGTCGTTATAGAATTCAATAACCTCTTCAAGCGTGTAGAATTGTCCGGCGTGCATATACGGTGCAGTGAATGCCAGGTAACGTAGCGGCGGTGTCCGGAACTTGCCCATGTCGATCTCACGCTTCGTCGTAAAGTAGAGGCCAGGATCGTCATTGAAGTTGCGATAGTATTCTTCGTGGGAACCCTTGGCGTAGAGCTCAAATCGGAACGTGATCTGGTTTACGCCCATTTCCTCAAACTCAAATGGCATGGGAACACCGAGATTGTAGTATTTCTCATCCGTCAACATTGGTCCGTTATGGCATTCAATGCAGTTGCCCTTGCCCTGGAACAGCTCAAGTCCCAGCTGAGCCTGTTCAGACAGTGCTGATTTGTCGCCTTCGAGGAATTGATCCAGCGGTGAATCCTTCTGCGTCAGCATGTCGCGTTCAAATGTTGAAATGGCGAGCCAGGCATCGTTCAGGATGGGCCGCACCGTGCCGAACACATTTCTGAAGGCTTCCACGTATTCAGGAACCTGCTGCAAACGCTGCTCCATGACATCGGCCTCGCCGTTGCCGGAGATGCCGCCTGTGGCAGCGCTCTTGGCCTGGGCTTCCAGGCTGTTTGCGTTACCTTGCCAGAAGAGCTTGTTGAGAAATCCCGAATTGACGACGGTCTGGCAGTTCCGCCAGTGCACGCCGCCTGGATATCCTCGGCAAATCGGATCGGCAAACGCCCAGCCCTGCCTCGGGGTGTGACAGTCCACGCAGCCGAGGCTCGCGTCGCCCGACAGCTTGGGGTCGAAGTAGAGCAGCATGCCCAGCGCTGATTTCTCCGGCGTAATTCTGTTGTCGGACGGTTCCGGTACAGGACCAAGAGGAGCTAGTGGCGCATCATTGTCAGGATCGCCAGCTGCAAGCATCGGTCCTTCCATGGCCAACATGCCAAGGGCTGCCATTATTGCAAATGGAACGAAGTATCTGTCGAGCAGTTTCATCTCTTCTCTCGCTAATTTTCTATATTCAGCCAGTCCGGATATACGCCGTAGGCCTGCGGAATTTTCAGAGGATCTACTGTAACTGGGGTGGTGCTACTCAGCGTTTCAAGAAATGAGGCAAGATCGCTTTTCTCCGTATCCGTGAGGCCAAGAGGCTTGAGCTCTGTGGCAAGCGGATCGTCGTGGCCACCGCCTTCGTCATAGAAGTCGATCACTTCGGCAAGGCTCGCAAGCACACCATTGTGCATATAGGGTGCCGTATATTTGAGTTCCCGAAGCGTTGGTGTGATGAAGCTGCCAACATCTGCGTAGTCTTTGCTCACAAGAAAATAGCCGACGTCACGACGCCAGACATGCACCTTGGGCACACCATAGGTGTGATTTACAGCCCGATAGGTCATGTGCCGCATGGGATCGCTGAAGATTTCCATGTTTTCAGGAACGCCCGTGTTGTGAGGCTCTCCGTCTGACAGGTAAGGACCATTGTGGCAGCTGATACAGCCGGCCTTGCCTTCGAATATATCGCGGCCACGACTGGCGGCATTGGAAAGTTCGCCCTTGTCAAAGGGCACATCTGTGGAGACCAGAGTCTCAAGAAAGGCAACTAGAGCATTCCGCGCTTTGCCGGATGAACATTCACCGCCGAACGCACGTTCACAGAGATCGACATAGACCGGATCTTGTTTCAACCGCTCATGCATGATGCGCATGTCCATGTTCATGATTGTTGTCTCGGTGATCTGATCACGCATCACATCGTTGAGGTTGGCCCCCATGCGACCTTCCCAGCCCCAGCCCACGTCAGCGAAGTCAGCCTTGTAGACTGTGTTCAAAAGGGTCGGCGCATTGCGGTAGTACCGCGAGCCAGGATATGCTTTCGAGAGAGCCACGCCATCGCCAAAACCGGTCGCAGGATTATGGCAGCTTGCACATGATACGGCGCCGTCACCTGAAATTCTTGCATCAAAATAGAGACGGCGGCCCAATTCTACGGCGGTTTCATTCGGTGCAGATCGGGCAGTCAGCGGGCCGAGCTCGGGCCAGCTGGCATCTTCAGACCTTACAGTGTCACCAATAGTGAATGCAGCGACGATGAATGTTGCTGCAAACAGCCAGCGTGCAGCCAGCGCCTTATGGTTTCGAGAGACCTTCGACGTAACCATGTGCATTCCTTACATCGAGAATGAAAAGTTAGATTCAGTTGACTCGCCTCCGTTGACGGTGATCTCTAATTCCTGCACTCCCAATCTTGGATGCCACGCCTTCAGCAGATAGTCCCCCGGTGGCACGTTGTCTATTGAGTAGGACCCGTCATCCCCAACAACCACAGCATAAGGATGCTCAGGTGCCATCATGTAGCCGAACATGAAATTGTGAGCTTCGCAGTTGATGGATATATAGGATGAACGTCGAGGTTTGATTTCCTGAATGAGATCACCGGGGTCAGGCTGACCAAAATTGAACATCGTGCGTTTGACGACACGGCCCCTTTCAACGCCGATCATTTCACGCGTGTTGATATTGTGGAGGACACCGGCGTCGCTGTTTCGAATTGTAATCTCGCCGCGCTGGACTACCTGGGCCCAGGGCCTGAACCGGCAGCCTTCCTGGTTCACCAAATAATTGCCGCCATCCGGCGCCGACCACTCCTTGCCGCTTTCAATCTCGTCTATGAAGACGAAGACGCCTCTGAGGGCGCCGGCTTCGACGTCCACCCAGACGACTTCACGATAGCCTTCGCCGCAGACTTCGGGATTTTTGGTGATCGCAATCTGCTCAACCGCGTCTGCGGGCAGAGCTCCATTGAATGTAATCAGCCCGCTAATGCTGCCCGCACTGTCAACGGCACCTTCAGTGTATGCAGCCGCTCCCGGCGCTGAAAACACCACAATCGATACCGCCAGCAAGCCAATAATTTGGCATAAGTCTGCAATTTTCACTTTTCCCCTCCGCCGTTCCAGAGATTCAAGAACGAGATCGCATCGAAATCAGTCTAAGAACAAGGCGGAAGTAGAAGGGCATGCAGTATGCGTCTCAATGATCAAGATCAAAGTCTGTAACGCCAAATCGCTGCACGTCTCTTGGCCTTTTGGGGATCGCCAGCGACATCAGTTTACAGATCTGCATCCATCTGGACTGCGATCAATCAGAGGCATGAACTGAATGCCCCACAAGAAAAGTGACGGTGACTATGCATTGAGGCATTGTCAGGCCGTCGCAACCCTTCAGCCGGAACATCAGCTTGCCGAAATGCATGGCTAAGCCAAGGGCGAATTCCTTCATGAATCCTCATCGAAGCAGAATTGCATGCCACATCAACTTTTCGTGAGGTCCGATGAACGTCGCCCAGGCAGCAGCGACCGCCAGCTATCGAGCGCACCAATCGTTGGCTTCCAAGACGGCTTAAAGCGCGCCGCCAGAATTGGCCTTGGCGTCCCGCCACAAAACCGATAGCGCATTCCACAGACTAGTTCGTGAGGTCTGCATATAGAGCTCACTTTCACTCAATTCTTCTTTTAGCACTCGATGAGCGCGGCCGAGATGATGATAGGGCATGTTCGGGAAAAGATGATGTGTTGCATGATATCTGAGGCCAACAGGCGCCCACAGCGATGTGAGAAACTGATTTCCAGGTACGTTCACGGAATCAAGATATTGCTCCCAGAAGGAAAGTTTGTGGCCGGCGGGATTGCGGTAGGCGTGAGCGGCAAGGGTCCTTAACGAGTTCAGAAAAAGCACAAAGATCACTGCGACATACCAAAGCAGAAGGAACTGGACAGGTAGAACCCCTGCGGTCACCAGCCCGATCACCCCCCAGCCATATACCAGGGTACCGAACTCCTGTGCTCGCCAGGTGATCTCGTCCCGCGCGGCGTAATCGGGCCGCAGGTAAGCCAGATCAATTGTCAGTGACGAAGCATGTTGCCATGTCAGCCGGCGAACTGTCTTGCTGACATAGGCAATAGGGGTCAGGAGCAGAAAGCGAACGACAAAAAAGAAAGGCAGTATGAAGACGAGAAGAAGATAGAGACTGATTTTGTAAGGCGCCCCTGTCGCAAAGGCAATGTACTCACCATCATCACTGGTGCCATAGATGTCACGCGTATGGTGGTCACTGTGGACGCCCCGGTATGTGAACGAGGGCACGAGAAGTGGTACGCCACACAAGATATTCCAAACCATTCTGAAGACTTTGAATGTGCCTTTTTTCAGATGTGCCAGTTCGTGTGTGAAGAGCACCGAACGGTAGAGAGCAAAAACAGCCAGAGGAATGGCGAGTAGCCTCAGCCATGAAGGCATCTGCGGCATCAGGGCAACCGCAAAAGCCGCCCAGCCAATGGCCACGTGAAAGAGGAAGTCCGTCCAGTAAATTAGTGGATTAGGTTCGTACAGGTTCTGAACAAGATGCCTTGCCTCAGCGATCGGAGACTGATCTCCAGCGACAGCAGTCATTTCAGTTCCCTCTTTATTGAGAGGTGTACGATGTTGCCACAGCCTCCATTCGGCGTCAGAAATGAACCTGTTCTGGACCCCTGGCCAAGACAGTCAGTCGGCGAAATCGGCCTGTAATCCCGATGATGATGGTGCCGCACTTCAAATGCAGTGATCCGGATCAAGCATAAGGAAAGCATGCCTTCAACAAGTCGTGACCGAAAGTGATCCGGAATCTTGATCTTGATCAAGAAGCTGGCGCGATCGCG
>CBDUYM010000005.1:0-162868 GCA_965371465.1 uncultured Alphaproteobacteria bacterium | reverse complement strand
TTATTGGAGCGGGCGATGAGATTCGAACTCACGACCCTAACCTTGGCAAGGTTATGCTCTACCCCTGAGCTACGCCCGCGCACCAATATCTGTGATCCCGGAAAGCCCCGAAATCGGCTCGGATAATAGTCATGAGAGCGCCCAATGCAAGGGCAATTGGGGGCGGGATAAGCGTTCGCTGGACGACAGGCTGTAAAAATGCAGTGATCCAAAGTGCAGGCGTCTGTGCAAAGTTGCGCCTCGCTCGCCCGATGTGGCGTGAGCGGCCATAACATAGTGGAGACCAGAATGATCGTTGATGTGTGGATGCAGCATCCCAACAACAATCGATTGAATGAGGAAATGTTCGCGTCGCTTCGCCGCTGGACCCGCAATGAGCCCCGGAATGAGCCCCGGAATGAAACACCGAACGAGCCGGTTCCGTATGAAACGACGATCGCGGCGATGGATGCCGGCGGTGTTTCCATTTCGCTCGCTTCAGCCTGGTGTGCGCCCAATGGCTGGATGCGGACCAACGACGAGGTTGCCGAGCTGGTTACTGCATATCCCGACCGCATTTTAGGCGTTGCGGCGGTCTCGCTCCATAAACCCATGGAAGCCATTCGTGAGCTCAGGCGCGCGGTCAATGAACTTGGTTTCCGCGCCCTTCGTGTTGTGCCCTGGCTCTGGGATCTGCCACCGACCGACCGGCGCTATTATCCGCTTTATGCCGAATGCATTGAGCTCGGCATTCCCTTTTGTACACAAGTCGGCCACACGGGTCCGCTGGCGCCGTCAGAAACCGGCCGCCCGATCCCCTACATTGATCAGGTTGCGCTTGAATTTCCCGAGCTTAAAATCGTCGGCGGTCATATCGGTTATCCCTGGACCCAGGAAATGATTGCGGTCTGTACCAAGCACGAAAATGTCTATATCGATACATCAGCCTATTCGACGAAGCGCTATCCCCGGGAACTGGTCGAATACATGCAGGGCAATGGCCGCAAGAAGGTCATGTTCGGCACCAACTATCCGATGATCACGCCAACCAAGGCTCTCGAAAATCTCGATGACCTTGGCCTTGATGATGAAGCCAAAGCACTGTTTCTGGGTGGCAATGCTGCTCAGGTCTTTGATCTTGAGCTTCGCTAGCATTTGATCCCCGCCGGGTCCGGTTTCAAAATCCCCTGCCGAGCTCAATCGGTGGTAAGGGGCTGCGCCAGCCTGTAGGATGGCGATAGAAGAACAAGCTTTGAAAGGCGGGATATGGCGGACATTTTGGGCCCGGGCGGCGAGAACATAGAGCCGAGTGCTGCGGGTCTTGAGGATATTGTCAAGCAGGGCACTGCAGAAGGCTTTCTGGAAGATGTCCTGGAAGCGTCAAAACTGCGCCCAGTGATCTGTGATTTCGGGGCGCCGCGCTCGGAACTGAGCCGGACCTTGAGCTATGACCTGGAACAGCTGGTTGTCGCGGCAAAAGGGGCCATTGCGCTGGTGCAGTTCAATGTCGAACAGGTGCCGCAGATCGCGCAACAACTGCGCATCCAGTCGGTGCCAACGATTTACGCATTTGTCGACGGGCAGCCGCAGGATGGCTTCGCCGGCGCCGCCACAGAAGAGCAGCTCAACAGTTTTGTCGCCAAGCTGACCGGCGACATTCAGCCGGCGGAAGCGGAAACTCTGGTCGCAGACGGGCTTCAGGCACTGGAGGCAGGCGATGCTGAGAGCGCCGCCCAGGCCTTTGGCGCGGCCCTGCAGAGCGATCGATACAATGTCGATGCACTGGCCGGGCTGGGCCGGGCGCTCCTCGCCATGGGCGATCGGGAGCAGGCGGAAAGTGTTCTGGCCCAGGTGCCGGAAGAGCATGAGGACCATGCCGCCGTCAGGTCGCTCAAGTCAGCCCTGCAGCTGGCCGAGCAAACCGCAAATGTTGCCGACGACGACGGTGCGACTGCCGCCCTGACACAGAAGGTGGCCGACAATCCCGCTGACCTCAACGCCCGTTTTGATCTTGCCCTCGCCCATGTTGGCAATACCCAGAACAGCGAGGCCATTGAACAGCTGCTGGAGATTATGCGGAGAAAGTCAGGCTGGAACGAAGATGCTGCAAGAAAGCAGCTGCTGGATCTGTTCTCGGCGCTCGGGCCAACCCACGAGCTGACCATCGAAGGCCGCAAACAACTTTCGACGGTGCTTTTCAGCTAGGGTTTCGGCGGCACCTTATGTTGGACATGTTTCCAGATCCCCTTGCCATATTTCCGCTTTCGGGTGCCGTGCTGATGCCAGGCGCCAGAATGCCGCTTAACATTTTTGAGCCACGCTATCTGGTTATGGTTGAGGATGCGATAACAGCTGACGGGGTGTTCGGCATGATTCAACCGAAGGCCGAGAACGCTCAGGACCGGGTACCTCAGCTGTTTGATGTCGGCTGCGTTGGCGAGATCGTCGAACATCAGAACACTGCAGATGGACGAATTCTGATCAATCTTGAGGGACATCAGAGGTTCCGCGTGGGATCCGAATTATCTGTCGCAACACCTTACCGCCAGATCCGCCCCGACTATTCTGAGTTCGCTCATGACATTGAGGAGAGAGCACGGGAAGAAAGTGACGCAGAGCCCGACCATGAAGCGCTGAAAGCGGCCATGGCGCGCTTTCTGGCGGCCAGATCAGTGCCCTTTGACTGGGCAAGAGTGAAAAATGCAGGCATTCACAGTCTGGTCAATCTGGTGATGATCATGACGCCCTTCGAGGCCGCCGAAAAACAGGCGCTTCTGGAAGCCAGAAGTCTGCAAGACCGGGTGCGTACCATGATCACGCTGATAGATATGCTCGCTGCCAGCCCGCACAGCGAAAGGCCGGGCAGCCTGCAATAGGCTGGACGTTTAAGGAACAGGAAGAGGATAGAGATTATGGCCGACGACAAAGACAGCGCCGATGTCCCTCATCGCATTGATCCCAAGCTGCTGGAAATACTGGTCTGTCCAGTGACCAAAGGTCCACTCAGCTATGACGAGGCGGCCCAGGAGCTGATCAGCAAGGAAGCCGGCCTGGCCTATCCCATTCGCGACGGTATTCCGATTATGCTGGCCAAAGAGGCGCGATCCATTGACGGTTGAAGGCACCAGCGCGCGGCCAACAGCAATGCCCTGGCCGATTGAGATACGGCTGAGGCCTTCGAAAGATGTTCTCCACATCAGTTTTGATTCAGGTGAGCAGTTTGACCTGCGAAGCGAAATGTTGCGGGTTGAAAGCCCGTCAGCCGAGGTGCGCGGCCACGGCGGCGCCGATCGGACCATTGTGCCGGGCTGCCGTGACGTGAAAATCACTGCCATAGAAGCGATTGGAAACTATGCCATCCGCATGACATTCAGTGATGGCCATGACACAGGGCTCTTCAGCTGGTCCTATCTCCACGAGCTTGGCAGGAACCAAAATACAGTCTGGCAGCAATATCTTGACGCGCTCAAATCACGGGGGCTTTCAAGAGACGCCTAAATCGGTTTGCCTTGAAGCAGTCTTGGCAGATCGCCGAGGTGACCTTTGGCATGTGCCATAAAGGCTTTCTTCAATCCCGGCATTTTGTTGATGATTGCGAGGCCGAGGTCACGGGCGTGGCGGACGGGTGTGATGTCGTTGGAAAAAAGCCGGTTCAGGGTATCGGTGATCAGCAGTGTGAGTTCTGTATCAAAGCGCCGCCAGCTTTCGTAACGTCCGAGCACGTCGGCCGCGCCGATATCAAGCCCGAGGCGCGCCGCATCGACCATGGCCTCGCCGAGCGTGGCGGCATCGCGAAGGCCGAGGTTCAGGCCCTGGCCTGAAATCGGGTGAATACCGTGAGCGGCGTCGCCGACAAGGGCCAGTCGATGATCGGTGAACTTCTCCGCCCGTTGTAATGAGAGAGGGTACGACCATTTTGGCCCGTCAAGGTGAGCCTCGCCAAGAAAATCGCCAAAGCGCTGGCGCATTTCCCAATCAAGTTTTTCGTCGTCAAGGCTCAGCAGGGCCGCTGCAATGTCATCCCGTTCGGTCCAGACCAGGGAGGAGCGGTTGTCGACCATGGGCAGCATGGCAAATGGGCCGGCGGGCAGGAAATGTTCCTGGGCCACGCCGTAATGCGGACGCGCATGGCGGACAACGGCGACAATGCCGGTCTGGCCATAGGACCATCCGAGGGTGCGAATACCGGCAGCTTTTCTGGTCGGTGAATTTCTGCCTTCCGCGCCGATGATTGCCGCCGCGCGCACGCTGCGGCCATCGGAAAGCGCCGCTGTCACAGATCCGCCCCGATCAAATCCGGTGACCAGGGTCTTGGTCAGAAATGTCACGCGAGGCTGATCTGCGATCCTGTTGTAAAGGGCCTGTCGGATGACGCGGTTTTCCACCAGATGTCCCATAGGGCCGTCACTGACCTCCCCCAATTTTGGATGAGCGTCACCAAAATGCAGAAACAGGGGCGAAGCGCCATCTGACACCCGGATCTGATTGATCGGCTGGGCGTGCGGTGCCATTTCGGGCCAGACGCCAAGGGCCTGCATCATGCGGCACGAGCTGTCAGCGAGAGCAGAAACACGGCCGTCAAATCCGGCATTCAGAATGTCATCAGGATTGGCGCGGTCGACGACCACCGATGTGATGCCACCGTCGGCCAGAGCTGCCGCCAGCGTCAGGCCGACCATGCCGCCGCCGACGATCAGTACTTCAGTTTGCAGATCAGCCGTCATGAATGTGGCCTAGCAGCTTCATCAGAACACAGCAACGGGGTCAGGAGCCTGGATCCATAGACCCGAGCGGCAGACTTTCGAACCCGCCCGCCGGCATGGCTGCACAAAAAGTGAGCACGTCTCTCTGACTGTCTATTTGTTGCGCATAAATTTGCCGGTTTTCCTGCTGGCGTATGCCGAATGTCACCAGATATGGCGGATTCCCGATCATTGACCACTATCTGGGCCGGTGTTCGAACTTGGCACGGTTGTTGAAGTGAAGGGGTGGAGAGGCGCCGTTTTTCATTTCCGGGAGTTTCCGGAAGCGAGCACTCGAAGCGGAGCACTAACAGGAAAGGGTCTGTCTATGAAGTACATCATCGCAGTCATCCGACCGTTCAAGCTTGAAGAGGTCCGCGAGGCGCTGAACAACGTCGGCGTCGAAGGCATGACGGTTTCGGAAGTAAGAGGTTATGGCCGGCAACGTGGTCATACGGAAATCTATCGGGGGGCAGAATATGAAGTGAATTTTCTGCCGAAAATAAAAATCGAAGTTGCGGTGAATTCCGACATCGCAGACGCCGTCATTACGGCCATTACCGAGGCTGCACGCACCGGGAAAATTGGCGACGGCAAAATATTCGCTCATGAGCTGAGCGCTGTGCATCGGATTCGCACCGGCGAAGCCGACGCAGAGGCGCTTTGAGCTGCCGAGTTTTAAGGAGATGACAATGAAAAAATTATCGAAGTATTTGCCGAAGGTCTCTTTGGGCCTCGGCGCAAGTCTGGCTCTGGGCATGTCGCTGATTGAACCGGCTCTGGCGCAGGACACGCTGGATACAGGCGATACGGCCTGGATGATGACATCCACGTTACTGGTCCTGATGATGACCGTTCCCGGTGTCGCCCTCTTTTACGGCGGTATGGTGCGGAAGAAAAATGTGCTGAGCACATTGATGCAAAGTTTTGCAATAACCTGTCTGATTACCATTGTCTGGATGGTTGTCGGCTATAGCCTTGCGTTTTCCGACGGCGGCAATTCGTTCGTCGGCGGGCTTGAATATCTGTTCCTGGGGCATGTCGCCTCGGACACGTTGAATGGCACCATCCCGGAATCAGTGTTTATTATTTTCCAGATGACATTCGCCATAATCACGGCCGCGCTGATCACCGGGGCCATTGCCGAGCGTATGAAGTTTTCGGCGCTCCTGATCTTTATCGTGCTCTGGTCGGTGTTGGTCTATTCGCCGATCACCTACTGGGTATGGGGCGGCGGCTTTCTCGGCGATCTTGGCGTGCTTGATTTCGCCGGCGGCACGGTTGTCCATATCAACTCGGGCGTGGCCGCCCTTGTGGCCTGCCTGATCCTGGGCAAGCGGCTCGGCTATGGCGCTGAAAATCTGGCGCCGCACAATGTTGGCTACACCATGATGGGTGCCGCCTTCCTGTGGGTCGGCTGGTTCGGCTTCAATGCAGGGTCGGCGGTTGCTGCGGATGGCACGGCCGGCATGGCGATGGCAGTGACACAGATCGCTACCGCCGCCGCAGGGTTAAGCTGGATGGTGCTTGAGTGGCTCACCCAGAAGAAGCCCAGCCTTCTCGGCATTGCTTCAGGTGCAGTTGCCGGCCTCGTCGCCATTACACCAGCGTCCGGTTATGTCGACCCAATGGGCGGCCTGTTCATTGGTCTGATTGCCGGCGGTGTCTGCTTCTGGGGTGCCACGTCCCTGAAGCACATGCTCGGCTATGACGACAGTCTGGACGTGTTCGCTGTTCATGGACTTGGCGGTATCACGGGTGCTATTTTGACCGGCGTCTTCGCTGTCGAAGCCATTGGTGGCACGCCCGGCGCTCTTGAAGGCAACGTCGGCCAGATCCTGATACAGCTCCAAGGCATCCTCGCCACGATCATCTACTCAGGTGGCGTATCGGCTATAATCCTCTACATCCTGAAGGCCACAATCGGCATCAGAGTGGAAGAGGAAGAGGAACGCGAAGGCCTCGATATCAGGCTGCACGGCGAGAGTGTCGTCTGAGGCTGAAAAATGGGAACTTTCTCTTCCCCTCCACCATGAAGAGAACGGGAAAAGGGCTGCTTCGGCAGCCCTTTTTTATGTTGCAGAAATGATTCAGATCGAAGGCGAGACCTGATCGAAAACCGATAAGTTATTGAGTCTAGGCGGTTTTCTGGTAGGGTGGCGCCGTTTGTTGTTGATTTGTTCTGGCAGAACGCTGCGATCTGAATTTTAGCGCCTGAGGCATGACCGAGAACCGATTTGAAAACCTTCCGGAATATGCGTTTCCACGGCTTCGGGCCCTGGTTAACCATTTGCCGCGGGGTGGCGAGGCCGAGCTTAATCTGGCGCTAGGCGAGCCACAGCACCCCTTTCCCGACTTCATCGGCGAGGTGCTGGCAGCCAATCAGCACCTTTTGAACAAGTATCCGCCAAACGACGGCACGCCTGAGTTCCGGGGGGCCATCGCCGCCTGGCTGAACCGCCGCTATGGCCTTGATCCCGCGCATATCGATGCCGATCAGATGATTGTGCCCCTGTCCGGCACCCGTGAAGGATTGTTCAGCATCGGCCTGACCGTCATCCCACAAAGCGCTGATGTAAGACCTAAAGTGCTGATGCCGAACCCATTCTATCCGCCATATGCGGGATGTGCGGCGGCGGCCGGCGCGCTGCCGATCTATGTCGACGGCACGGAGGAGAACGGTTTTCTGCCGGATTATGCGACCCTGTCACCGGATATCCTGTCGGCAACGGCGCTCGCCTTCATCTGTTCGCCGGCAAATCCGCAAGGATCCATCGCCTCGCTCGATTATCTGAAGGCCTTGCTGCGCCTTGCGCGCGAGCATGAATTCGTATTGGTGGCCGATGAATGTTATTCTGAGGTCTATGATGTTGAAAAGCCGCCGGGCGCGCTTGAGGCCGCAGAAGCGTTGCAGAGGGAAGATGGCGACGAGGGACATCCCTTCCGTAATCTTCTCGTCTTCAATTCGCTTTCCAAGCGTTCAAACCTTGCCGGGCTCAGATCCGGGTTTGTCACTGGCGATCCTGAAATCATCCAGGCCTATAAACAGCTTCGCAGCTATGGCGGCGCACCTTCGTCGTTGCCGGTCTATGCGGCGGCGGCAGCAGCCTGGTCGGACGAGGCTCATGTGGAAAGAAGCCGACAGCTTTATGTTGAAAAATTCGACACTGCGGAAAGCATTTTGAGTAATCGCTTTGATTTCCGCCGTCCGCCCGGGGGCTTTTTCCTGTGGCTCAACGTGGGCGATGGAGAAGAGGCCGCAAAAGCTTTGTGGCAGGAAGCCGGCGTGAGAGTTCTGCCCGGCGCCTATGTTGCCGCAGCGGACGCAGAAGGGTTCAACGCCAGTGCACCCTACATTCGCGTTGCCCTGGTTCACGACAATGAAACTGTGGACACCGCGCTCCGGCAGATCGCTGCGGTTCTTTGATCAGGAAGGTATTGGGCTTGGACCAGAGTGATATTGAGAGCGGAAAGCTGATAGGAATGAACTGATGGCTCACAGCGCCACTTCTGACCGTAAAACGGTCCTCCTGCCGCAGAGCGTGACGGCAGCAATCCGGGGACGCCTGACCGAAGCAACTGGTCTGTTGATCATGGTCGGCAGTGGCTGGCTTATGCTGTCGCTCCTGTCGTGGAACAGCGCGGACCCGAGCTGGAACAATGCAGGTGCCACCGAGGTTGCCGGGCTGGGTGGGCTGTGGGGCGCTTATGTTGCCGACCTTCTGATGCAGACAATCGGCATTGCGGCTGTTCTGTTGCCCACAGCAATCGCTGCCTGGGGGTTCGAAATTGTGCGGCAACATCACATGGCGCGGCTATGGCGGCGGCTTTCGCTTTTGCCCTTCGCCCTTTTGATTGGTGCCGGTTTTGCGGCAACGCTGACCGTCCCTGCGGTCTGGCCAATTGCCGCCGGCCTTGGTGGAGCGCTCGGTGATCTTGGCATTTCTGGCCTGAACAGGTTCGGTGCCTATTTTGCTGTCGACGTGCCGATCTGGCTGTTCACGCTGCTTTTGTTTGTAACGGCGATTGCGCTTTCCTATCTGGCGATCGGCATTCGCCTTGCTGATGTGTCCCGTGCTGTTCAGCTGAGCCGCACGGCCGCCCAGCGAACCGGTGCTTTCCTGAGAAGACCCGCCGACTGGATCAATGAGACCAGAGTGGTCCTGACAAGACTTCGTTCGCCCAGGAAAGACACGAACCCGATTGAGAGGGTCGAGCCGGTACTGGACGTCAGCACTTTTGATGAAGAGGACGGATCTGCAGATTTCGAGGAAGCAGCCCAACCGAGGCGCGTTGCCCGCAGCACCAAAAGGACGAAGGAAAGCCGCCGCGCCAAACAGGATCGCCAGCCTCGCCTTGCCATCGACCCGGACGGCGAGTACGTCCTGCCGACGCTCGAGCTTCTGTCGGTGCAGGGTTCAGCTGAGCGCGTCATCAGAGTTTCGGATGATGCCCTTGAACAGAATGCGCGGCTTCTGGAATCTGTCTTGGGCGACTTTGGCATCAAGGGTGAGATTCTGCATGTGCGGCCTGGTCCGGTCGTCACTCTCTATGAACTGGAACCTGCACCCGGCATTAAATCCTCCCGCGTTATCGGTCTCGCTGACGATATCGCAAGATCCATGAGCGCGGTCTCGGCCCGTGTCGCCGTCATTCCCGGACGGAATGTCATCGGCATTGAACTGCCCAACGCGCAACGCGAAATCGTCAGCCTGAGGCAGCTGTTGTCGACAACGGATTATGAAGGGTCGGGGGCCGAGCTCGCGCTTGCCCTGGGCAAGGATATCAGTGGGGCACCGGTCGTCGTCGATCTCGCCCGCATGCCCCACCTGCTTATTGCCGGCACCACCGGGTCCGGCAAATCCGTTGCCCTCAATACCATGATCCTGAGCCTGCTCTATCGGCTGACCCCGGATCAGTGCCGCATGATTATGGTCGATCCCAAAATGCTCGAGCTCAGCGTCTATGACGGGATTCCGCATCTTTTGACGCCTGTTGTCACCGATCCTCACAAAGCCGTTGTCGCTCTGAAATGGGCGGTTCGTGAAATGGAAGATCGCTATAAGCGACTGGCGCAGCTTGGCGTTCGCAATCTCACGGGTTACAATCAACGCCTGGCAGAAGCCCGCAAAAAGGGTGAGGCCCTGACCCGCACTGTGCAGACCGGATTTGATCCTGATACCGGCCAGCCTGTATTTGAAGAACAGCCCCTTGATCTTGAGCCGCTGCCGCTGGTTGTCGTTGTGGTCGATGAAATGGCGGATCTGATGATGGTCGCCGGAAAAGATATCGAAGCCGCTATTCAACGCCTGGCACAGATGGCGCGGGCTGCCGGCATTCACTTGATCATGGCAACGCAGCGTCCTTCGGTCGATGTGATCACAGGCACCATCAAGGCAAACTTTCCCACCAGAATCAGCTTTCAGGTGACATCAAAAATCGACAGCCGAACCATTCTCGGTGAACAGGGCGCCGAGCAGCTGCTTGGCCAGGGCGACATGCTTTATATGGCCGGCGGTGGCCGCATCAGCCGCGTTCACGGACCCTTTGTTTCGGATGAGGAAGTCGAAGATGTGGTCCGGCACCTGAAAGCGCAGGGGGTGCCAGACTATCTGGAAGAGGTGACCGAAATCAGCGACGCCGACGCGCCCTTCCCCTTCGGCAGTGCACCGACCGGAGACGATCTTTATGATCAGGCCGTTGCCCTTGTCGCCCGCGAAGGAAAAGCGTCCACCAGTTTTGTCCAGCGCCACCTGCAGATCGGCTACAACCGCGCCGCCCGCATCATCGAAGAAATGGAAGCGCAGGGCGTCATCGGGCCTGCAAACCATGTCGGCAAACGCGAAATTCTGGTCAGCGATTATTCATAAAACTCATGCTAGGTAGGAGGCAGATGGAAATAACTGATCCTGCGAAGCACATGACCACACACCCGGAACAGTCGAGACCTGGAACACTGGCTATCATTGGCGCGTTTTTTCTCGCCCTGATACTGGTCTTTGGCCTGCACCGGACGGTTGTCGCATTTGGCCAGGATTTGCCGCCGCTTGAGACGCCCGCTCTTGAAACAATGGAAGTGGAAGAGGATGCCTTCGACAGCGTCACAACCAAGGTGCAGAATTTTTTCACCGAACTTCGATCCTTGCGGGCGCGTTTCGTGCAGCTGTCGCCGGATGGTGGACTTGCGCGCGGACTTTTCCATCTGGCACGACCCGGGCTGCTGCGCTTTGACTATGATCCGCCGGCAACCCTGCTGATCATCGCCGATGGCGAATATCTCTATCTTCACGACACATCGCTTAACGACACGACACGCTGGGCCATTGATGACACGCCAATCGGGTTCCTGCTCAGCGACGAAATTCAGATCGGCCGTGACATTCATGTCCGCGAAGCTTTCAGTGAACAGGGTATCCTGACGGTTACGCTCTATGACGAGGAACGCAGTGATCAGGGCTTCATCAAGCTGATTTTTGTCGAGAGCCCGGTTTTCGAGCTGAAGCAATGGATTATCATTGACGGCCAGGATCAGGTCACCACCCTGGTGCTGGAAGAAACAGAGCTCAACGGCCCGGTCGACTTTGCCCTCTTTGAACTGGACACGCGCCGCGCGCCGGGACGACCTGGTTCATGACCGGATCGGCGGATGAGAAGCCTCTCATCGGCATTGTCACATCAACCGAATTCATCGCACCCCAGTCCTATCAGGTGGTCGGCGAGAAATATATCGAGGCCATCGCACAATCTGCTGACGCGACGCCCTTTCTCGTGCCGTCCCTGCAGGACCGCCTGCCGATCAGAGACATCCTTGGCCATGTTGACGGCATTTTGATCACCGGCGCGCAGTCAAACGTCGCACCGGCGCATTACGGCAATTCACTTGAACACTCCGATATGCTTCTTGATCGCCAGCGGGAGCTGACCACATTGCCGCTGTTCGAGGCCGCCGCCGAGGCAGGCGTGCCTTTTCTGGCAATCTGTCTTGGCTTTCAGGAAATGAATGTGGCCTTTGGCGGCACACTTCACCAGCAGCTGCACAAAGTGCCGGGACGTCTTGACCATCGCGAGGATGAAACAGCCGAGCTCGCGTCAAGATACGCAGCGGTTCACGATATTACGACGTCGCCGGGCGGCCTTCTTGAGGAGCTTATCGGGCCGGGCCCGCACCGGGTGAATTCTCTCCACAGCCAGGGCGTCGACGAACTTGGCCGCAGGCTGCAAATTCAGGCGACGGCGGAAGACGGGACCATCGAAGCAATATCTGTGAGCGGCGCGCGAACTTTTGCGCTGGGCGTTCAGTGGCATCCGGAATGGCGGGCAAGCGAAAACACCCAGTCTGCAGCCATCTTCCAGGCTTTTGGCGAGGCCTGTCGCCAACGAATGGCCGATTGACTTGGCGTTTCGGCAACCGTACTTTGCGCCGCTAATCTTAAGCCCGGCACAGCAAGAGACCATCCATGCCCCATACTGTTTTTGTTCGCCAGTTCGAAGGATCGTTCAGCGCTGAGGACGATGAGCCGATCCTTGATGCGGCGCTTCGCAACGACCTGGACTATCCATTTGGCTGCCATTCCGGCAATTGCGGGTCGTGCAAGTCTGTGCTTTTAAGCGGCGAAGTGCATCTGAGGGAACATTCTGAATTCGCGCTGACCGAGGAAGAGGAAGCGCAGGGCTTCATCCTCGCCTGTCAGGCCGTGCCCCAGTCAAACGTCGAGGTTGCCTTCATCGATCCCGATGAGCCGGCTGAGCATGACCGGCGCGAAATGGCCGGCAAAGTGACTGAGGTGGAGCGCCTGACCCACGACATTCAGCATGTGACCGTGGCCATTGAAGGTGAGGCGTTTCAATTTTCTCCCGGCCAGTATTCAGAAGTTACTTTCCCCGACCAGCCGGCACGCGACTATTCCATGGCCTCGGCGCCGGGTAAGACCGAGATCGAGTTTTTTATCCGGAAGGAAGAAGACGGACTGGTGTCCCAGTTTGTCTATGACGATCTGAAGCCAGGAGATCAGCTCAGCATAAAAGGGCCTTTCGGCGTTTCATATCTTCGCATCCAGCATCGCGGGCCGATCTGGGCGGCGGCCGGCGGATCAGGCCTGGCACCCATAAAAAGTATTCTGGACGATGCTTTGGCGCGTGGCATGGCGCAGCCGATATCGCTTTATTTTGGTGTCCGCACTGAAGATGATCTGTACCTGTCAGATTACTTCGAGGCGCAGGCCCGGGCCCACGGAAATTTCACCTTCGTGCCGGTTCTTTCGGAACCAGAGGGCGACACTGAGCATCGCACCGGATTTCTGGCAGATGTGATGGCTGAAGACGTGGCCGCCAAAGGCCAAAGCCTTGACGGGTCAAAAGCCTATCTTGCCGGCCCGCCAATCATGGTGGAGACGATTGTCGAGGTGTTGACCGGGAATGGCCTTGACCGCGAGCATTGTCACGCCGATGCTTTCTACAGTGATGCCGAAATGGCAGACAAAAGATAAGGGCCTCACCCCGCTTCAATGTCCGATTCAAATTCCTTTGATCCTGATTCCCCTGAAAGCCGCAAAGCTTTTGAAGGCTTTTTGGAGCAGGAGGAGCTGCGCGACCTGCTCGCCGACAATCCGGCGATTGAAGTTCTCTACAGGTTCACTCAGTCACTGGAGCGCATTCCCTGGTTCGCGAGAGGCGGTTTCCCGTTGTCCGGGGAAGAGGTAGCGCTGGCCACTGACTATGTCGCCGGGCTTGGTGTGCCTGAAGCGATGCCGGCGGTTGTTGAGAGCTTCGCCGACGCCGCCCTGGTCGCCGAGAACCCGGAAGTGAACAGCATTGCCTGGGAGATGGAAGAGCAGCTGCGCGGCGCCCTGATCGCTGATGCGCTCAATTTCATGGAGGAAGATGTTCTCAACATCATGCTGACGCAGATTGGCAGTGTGGCGGCGGACATTGTTGACGCTGCCGCTCGTGAGGCCGCCGCCATGGACGAGGAAGAGGCGGAACGGACAGAGGCTGATGAGCCGGACGATGCTTCTGGGCCTGAAGATGCCTTCGATGAAGAAGAAGATTCTGACGAGCCTGATGAACAGAACATTGAGGAAAACAGAGAGGCGCTGTTGAAGGCCATGGTCGGTTCGGCTGTTCAGGCCTGCCATCAGGCGGCCCTGGTGCTTGCGTCGGGGACAGAAGACGACCACCCCTTCACGGCAAAGTTCGGCCTTTATGAAAGCGGTCGCTGGCCGATTTCGATTTCAGGCTCAAGCTTCAACATTTACTGATTGCCGGTATGCCCTTGCTGAAAGTCATTACCTGGAACGTGAATTCCGTCCGCAAACGGATTGATCAGATCGGCCGGCTGGTGGCGGTAGCAAAGCCCGACGTGCTTTGCCTGCAGGAAACCAAAGTGGTGGACGAGCTGTTCCCACACGATCCGTTCGAAGCAATGGGCTTCGCGCATCGGGCGATCAGCGGCCAGAAAGCCTATAACGGTGTTGCCGTCCTGAGCCGCCTGCCACTGGCGGTCGAGCGGGCAAAAAAATGGGCCGGCAGATCTGATGCCCGCCATCTGGCGGTCAGTGTCAACGGCCTGTTTGATCTGCATAACTTCTACGTGCCCGCCGGCGGCGCCGTACCGGACCCGGCGGTCAACGACAAGTTCGCCCACAAGCTTGAATTTCTCGATCAGATGACCCGGCGTTTTCAGCGGCTGCCCGGCAAACGAAGCCGCACCGCCCTGCTGGTCGGCGATCTGAATGTGGCACCCCATGACAACGATGTCTGGTCACATAAGGCGCTTCGCAACATTGTGACCCATACCGAAATCGAGATTGAAAAGCTCGGTCAAGCCGTGAAGGCCTTCCGCTGGCATGACGTGATGCGCCGCGATCTGTCGGACGAAGACAAACTCGCGACCTGGTGGAGCTATCGGGCGAAAGACTGGCGCATCGCCGATCGGGGTCGCAGGCTTGATCATATCTGGGCGTCGGAAGCCTTGTCGCCGAGCATTGTCGACACGGAAGTTCTCATCGACACACGCGACTGGTCCACACCCTCAGACCATGCGCCGGTCGCCGTCAGAATAGAATTCTGAATCGCGTTTGTTTCACGATTGGTTGGTTGGGGCTCTGTCAATCGCCTTCATTGAAGTCCATGTTCATGCCGAGGTTGAGGTCGCCGGCGACATCGGTTGTCAGCTCGACGCGGCTGAATGTGCTTTTGACCAGCTCTCCGGGATCTTTGAGATTGATGTCGACATTGACATCGTGTTCGGCGCCAAGGATGCCCGAACCGGCAGTCAGCATGCTGATCTCCGACGGGAACACAAGAACGCCGGCCGCTGGCGGCAGGCTGCCCGGTTCCGGCAGCTGTGGCAGCAACCTCTCAAGTTCCATCCACCCCTTCACCTGCTCAGCCATCCCGGCGATCAGGGGGGAGCTGGCAAATGCTGAAATCTCTGCACTCTCACCAGTCTCGCCAGGCACCATGCCGGGCCAGATGTTGAAATAGGGCTGATCGCGGCCCTCAAGATCGGCGTTGGGTTCGTTTCCTTGGATCTACATATTTGGCCAACCATATGGCAAAAATCTCAATGTACAGATTGATCAGTTGCCTGCCGTTTCCGGCAAAACACCTTTCGTCGGACAGGAAGCAGTACTCATTATCAGTCAGATGAGAACAGGTAACGCGATGCGGTACAGTTACGCCGACAGCGACGGCCAGCCACATTCCGGTGTCATGCATCTTTACGGTTTTGCCGAGCGCTGACAGACAGACCGCGAAGAGTAGCCTGTCTGTAACCATATGCGGTGCAGGGTGGAGCAACGAGAACAGGAGTTTGTGGCTGCTCTCTATGCAAGATCTGCAATGGCTTCCAACGTCAACTGGCGTTCAAATCTGCGAAGATTTGAGTCAGACAGATGGTGGTAGCGCAGGACTTTCCAGGAGTCAGCAAGTTCTCTCCAATGTTCCAGATTGATCGGAAAATTCTCTTTCAATTCCCTGGCCAGGGACTGATCTCTTTCCATCATGCGCTCGGCGATTTCCGCCGCTTCCTGCCGTGCTATATCGGCGGTCATGTGGCGAGTGAAGAAATCGAACAGTGATCTGATCCAGATGACACTGCCGAGCCGAGCGGACGGATGCTTGTGGCCAAGGACGTCTGATATGTACCGCTGGCATTCAGCCACATCGCGGCTGGAAGCACTCATGCAATCACATGACAGAACCAGCAGTTCGTACATGCAGGGCTGGTCCTTGCTATTTTCAATCCAGTGGTTGAGAGCCTCTATGGGGTTCATTCGCAATCCTCCATCAACTAAAACTTGTTACGCATTTGCTAGAGTTTCATTGCATTGCCGTTCCTGTCCATCTGCAAGCTTGTGGTTGTTCTCAGCAGGCTGGTTTTTATGCGGCATGATTTGCTTCTCTCTTGATTGTTTGAATGAGCTGGCATGAATTTTGTGTTCTAGTCGCCGCGTTCCCGGTCGAGATATCTCTGATAGAGCGCCTCTGATTTTTCCTCGGCGATGAGGTTGTATTCGCCGACGATGAATAGGACACGCATGATCGGCATCCGATCGAGCTCGGTAATCGAAAGGGCGCCGTTGGCGACATGGGCCAGACGGATCTTCAGTGATTCATAGGCGTGAGGCTCCTCCGCAACCAGGAAGCAAAGATAAAATTTGCAATGTAGTTCTCGGCAATTCTGAGGAGATCTTCGAACGAGAGCTGGTCCAGCATCTCGTGGGTGACCTCTTCTTCCCGGATGGTGCAAAAGCCGCGAACGTAAATCTCCTTCAGCGCCTTATGCAGGGCAACGGGATCGCCCGGCAATCGAGCGCGACCGGAGGGACTCGGGGCGGCTGGTTCTTACCGCGGCTTCATCGGGATGATGCGGGATGTACAGGAAGATGTGGCGATCAGCTTGCCATCTGGATCACGCAGTTCAGCCTCAATAAATGCGGTCGAGCGGCCACGGTGGACAATTTTGGCTGTCGCGTTGATTTTGCCGGGCTGAGCGGCGCCGATGAAACTGACTTTCATTTCAAGAGTGGGAAAGCCGAAACCTGCGCCAACCGTGGTCGAGAGCACGACCGACATTACGTCATCCAGCATGGCGCCGACAAAGCCGCCCTGAATGGAACCGATGGGGTTCATGAATTCTTCTGAAGCGTCGAAGTAGACTTCCGCCGTGCCGGCCTCGGGATCGGCCGTGACAAACTGCATGCCGAGCGTGCGCGAGGCGCGTGATTTTTTCTGACCGGCGTCACGAAGCGCCTGCGCTGCATCGTCTTTCTTGCCGGTGTTCCCAGTATCACTCATGAAGATGTATCACTCATGAAGATGTCCCCTGAAAAGCCGGTTAAAGTCCGGCGGATTTTGTAGCACGGTCTGACAGCCAGCCAGAGCAAACTCAGATCTGCAGGCGGTAGCCACCGGCTTCGGTCAGAAGCAGGGTAACCTGTGTCGGGTCAGGCTCGATCTTTTGCCTGAGACGGTAGATATGGGTTTCCAGAGTATGTGTTGTAACTTCCGGATTGTAGCCCCAGACCTGATCAAGGAGCTCGTCCCGCGGCACAGCGTGGCTGCCGGCTTTGCAGAGATGTTTGAGTATCTTTGTTTCCTTGTCGGTCAGGCGGATTTTTTCCTGGGTCTCTGGATCAAGCAGAACTTTGGCGCTGGGCTGGAACGTGTAGGGTCCAATGGCAAAGACGGCGTCTTCGCTTTCAGCGCGCTGACGGAGCTGGGCCCGGATGCGGGCAACGAGAACCGCAAACTTGAACGGCTTGGTGACATAGTCATTGGCGCCGGCTTCAAGCCCGAGGATGGTGTCGGCGTCAGTGTCGGAGGCGGTCAGCATGATGATCGGACAGGTTGTGCCTTTCTTTCTGAGCACGCGGCAGGCCTCGCGGCCATCCATGTCAGGCAGGCCGACATCCAGCAAAATAAGATCGGCGCGATGATCGGCCAGATGATCGAAGCAGGTGCCGACAGAGCCCACGACGCTGACATTGAATTCCGAATAAAGAGCCAGTTGTTCCTGCAGCGTTTCGCGCAGCAGCACATCGTCGTCGACCAAAAGTATTTCAACCGTTTGTGCCATGGTTTTCCTCCCGACATGAAACATGCCCGCCATATCCCGGCCTCGAAGGACCTGCGGCGCTCTGTTCCAGGGTTGCAAAGACGCAACCAAGACTATGTTAGCGCAATCGTGCTATGCCCCCTAGCAATATGGACCGGTTCGCGAGGCCTGATGGCATCAGATGAAATAGTCAGCAAGCTGGTCGCTGTCGACCGCGTTGCATCAGATTTGAGGCGCGGCCTCCCCTCGGTTGTCGGCGATCAGGCCGAAGAGGGCGCGACCCTGATTGCTGCCGCAGAAATGATCAACGCTGAAAGTCTGAAGCGGCTCGCTGCCATATCGCGTGGACCCGTTTCGCTTGTTCTGACACTTGAGCGTGCCATGACGCTCAAGATTCTGCCGAGCCACGATACGACGGTTCGCATACCCCTGAATGAGAGGATCACGCCATCCGTGATTCAGAGTCTGGCTGACCCGACGCAGGATCTGGCCGATCCGATGCGCGGCCCTTTTGAGCGCGTCATGGAACCCGACAAGGTCGGCAATGTGGCGGGCATTAAACTCGCCAAGATCGCCAGATTGTTGCCGGCTATTGTCTCAGCGCCGATCCTGTCAGACGAGGCGGGAAAGACATTTGCCGCGGCCCGGAACCTGCTTTTTGTCGATGCGGACGATGTGCTTTCCTATGACATCGCCTCGGCCCAGGCCCTGAAGGCCGTCACCCACGCACGCGTGCCCTTGCTGAACGCTGAGAACACTCGAGTGCACGCCTTTCGGCCGGATGATGGCGGCATTGAACATCTCGCCCTGGTTATCGGCGATCCGCCCCGCGACATGCCGCCCCTGGTACGCATTCATTCGGACTGCTTCACCGGTGATCTCCTGGGCTCCCTTAAATGTGACTGTGGCGAACAGCTGAAAGGCGCTATTCGAGAAATCGGCAAGGCGGGAGCCGGCATTCTGATCTATCTGAGCCAGGAGGGCCGGGGCATCGGGCTCATTAACAAGCTGCGCGCCTATGAGCTGCAGGATCAGGGATTTGACACGGTGGAAGCCAATGAGAGGCTCGGGTTCCCAAATGATGAGAGAATATATCTGCCGGCCGCCCAGATCATCCGTGCGCTCGGCCATACAGAAGTGCGTCTGCTGACCAATAATCCGCTCAAGATTGAAGGCCTCGAAAGCCACGGCATCCGGGTCACCGAGCGCGTCAGCCACAGTTTTCCGTCCAATCAGCACAATGAATTCTATCTTTCGACCAAGGCAAAGCGCAGTGGCCATCTTCTCTGACTTTCCCGCCTACAGGTAGGACCGTGAGCGTGCTCGAAATACAGGGCCCTACGGCAATTTGGCAAGGGGCAGAGTATGACTGCGCCATTGGACGCGGCGGCATTGTCAGGGGGCGCCGGGAAGGTGACGGCTCGACCCCAGCCGGAAGCTTTCCTGTCCGGCTGATCTACTATCGGGAGGGCCGGATAGAATCCTTGCCGACAGCACTTCCCGTTCAGCCCCTGCGAGCCGATGATGGCTGGTGTGACTCAGCAGAGGATGCCAAGTATAATCAACATGTTAAGCTGCCCTACCCTGGTCACAGCGAGGCGTTGTGGCGAGATGATCACCTTTACGACCTGATCTTCGTCCTCGGTTACAATGATGCGCCGGTCGTGGCCAATTTGGGCAGCGCCATTTTTCTGCACCTGGCAGCTGACGACTTTGGTCCGACAGAAGGATGTATCGGGCTCAAGCGCGAGCTGCTGCTCGAGATCGCCGCTTCCTGCGGCCCGGAACTGACTTTACAGATTTCAGAGTAGGGCTTATCTATGCCACCGGGAGTATGGGTTTTCGCTCGCCGAATAGGGCCGTGCCAAGGCGAATATGAGTGGCACCAAAGGCGATCGCCGTCTCAAAGTCAGCGCTCATCCCCATGCTTAGATTTTTGAGGCCATTGCGATCAGCTATTTTTTTCAACAGCGCGAAATGGGGCGCCGGCGGTTCATCCTGGGGGGGGATGCACATCAGACCAATAATCGGCAGCTTGAGCTCCTGGCGGCAAAGCCTGATGAAGGCGTCCGCCTCCCTTGGCGGTAGGCCCGCTTTCTGGGGCTCTTCGCCTGTGTTTACCTGAACATAGAGATCGGGAGTATGACCGGTCTTTGCCGCTTGCTTGGCGAGCGCATTGGCGAGGCGGGGGCGATCCACCGTCTCGATCACGTCAAAAAGAGCCACGGCGCCGGCAACCTTGTTGGTCTGTAGCGGCCCAATCAGGTGCAATTCTGTGTCGCCACGAGTTTTTTGGAATTCCGGCCATTTTGTCTCGCTTTCCTGCACCCGATTTTCGCCGAAAATCCGCTGACCGGCCAGATATGCCGCTTCGATGAAGCTGACGGCGAATGTCTTCGTTACGGCGATGAGAGTGATTTCTGATGCTGTTCGGCCGGCATCGGCGGCGGCGGCTTCAATCCGGGCATGAATGGCGGCCAGGTTTTCGGCAATATTTGTGCCCGGGGGTGAACTTTGTGATGGTTTTGAATCTGGCAAGAGTTGCCTCCCATGATATCTCTTGGGCGCATTTGACCAGGAGAGAGAATGACCCTAGCAAAAGTCGCGGAGCGGCTCAATTTCCAGAACGCCGAGGCAGGCCTGCCGCCCCTTTTGCTGATGACAGATGAGGAGCGTCTGCCGGATCCGCTGGTCGCCCTTGACCGACTGCCGGCTGGCAGCGGTGTCATCCTGCGCCATTACGGGAGCCCGCAACGCGACGCGCTGGGCGAGGCGCTGCGCGTGGCCACAAAAGCACGGAAGCTAAAGTTGCTGGTCGCCGCTGATATTGATCTGGCACTCCGGTTGAAGGCCGATGGCTTCCATTTGCCGGATCATGGAATTACAGCGCGCTGGCAACTGAAGGTGCCGCCGCACTGGCTGGTCACCGCTGCGGCGCACTCCGAGACATCGCTCGGTCGCGCCTGGCTGCTGGGCGTCGATGCCGCCATCCTGTCGCCTGTTTTTCCAACGGCGAGCCATCCCGGCCGAAGGGCTCTCGGCGTTACAAATTTTGCGCGGCTGGTGGGCAGCACTTTTATGCCGGTTTATGCGCTTGGCGGCATTTCAGATGAGAATGCGCCGCTTCTTCGCAACAGTGCCGCCGCTGGCATCGCCGGCATAAGCGGGCTTGCCGGCTGAACGGACTTAGGGAAGCTTCTGACTTTCAAGCTTGGCAGTGTCGACTTCGAAGTTGGCCCCGACATAGGCGATGATCGCATTGACGCAGGTTTCGACGTCATTGGCACCGGTGTCGACGACCAGTTCAGGATTGTCCGGCGCCTCATAGGGCGCGCCAATGCCGGTGAAATCTGCAATCTCGCCTGAGCGGGCTTTCTTATAGAGACCTTTCGGATCACGCTGCTCGCAGGTCTCGAGATCAGCACTGATATAGATTTCATGGAAGCCGCTGCCGCCCATAACCAGACGGGCACGATCGCGATCCGAACGATAGGGCGAAATGAACGAAGTGATCGCGATGATCCCGGCGCGGGCGAAGAGCCCGGCGACTTCGCCAATCCGGCGGATGTTTTCGGCGCGGCCTTCCGGCGAAAAGTCCACGTTGGCGTTCAATCCGCTGCGGACATTGTCGCCATCGAGGACGTAGACCTGATAGCCTTCCGCAAAGAGCTGCTTTTCGACCTCAACGGCGAGCGTTGATTTCCCGGATCCAGAAAGGCCCGTGAACCACATGACGCCGCCGAGGTGTCCGTTGCGGTGCTTTCGTGCGTCAGCCGATACGTCATGCTCGACGCGTTGAATGTTGCTCGACGCGATGGTCTGAAAGCTGCGCTGGTCGGCATAGCCTTCCATGGAGATAATGCCGCCCCCGGCGATGTCGAAGTCATCCACCAGGACAAAGCGGCCGGTGCCGGAAAGATCGCTGAATGGATCCAGCGCAATCAGGCGGTCAGCACGCAAAGTGATCTCGCCAACGCTGTTCCGCTCCACACTGGCGGCCTTGTTTTCTGAAAGATCCGTTGTGTTGATCACATGCTCAATCGCCTGCACCGTTACCGGCACAGATAGTGTGTTGAGCTTCATCTTGTAACGCTTTCCGACCTCAAGTGATTTGTGGGCCAGCCAGAAGACACGGGCCTTGAACACGTCCGTCTCAATGGGTGCACCTTCTGTGTGGCTGGCGACTTCGCCTCTTTCGACAAACAATTGCTTATCAAGAGTGACGCCGACCGAATAGCCGGCATCCGCATGGTCTGGCAGCTGCGGCACGCTCCAGGCTTCTATGGACTGAACCTTGGCGGTTTTGTTGGACGGCGAGAAGAGCAGCGTGTCGCCCACACTGAGGCTGCCACTTTCTATTCGGCCTGCCAGAATACGGCGCTCGTCGAACTTATAGACATCCTGAATGGGGAATCTGAGTGGCTTGTCCGTAGCGCCTGGTACCGGTTCAAAAGCGTCAAGAGCGTCAACGATTGTCGGACCGTTGTACCAGGGCATGTTGTCCCCAATGCTTGCGATCGCATCACCCTCACGGGCTGAAACAGGGATTACAAATGTCGGTGTCACACCAATGGAACTGAGATAGTCGCGGTACTCGGCTTCAACGGCCTTGAAGCGTTCCTCGCTGTAATCGCAAAGGTCCATTTTGTTTACCGCCACTGTAACCTGTCGAATTCCCATCAGATGCAGAAGATAGCCATGACGACGGGACTGTTCCTGGACCCCCTCATCTGCATCGATGACGAGCACAGCGGCGTCTGATGATGCCGCGCCGGTGATCATGTTCTTGAGGAACTCGGTGTGACCTGGCGCATCAATGATCACGTAGTCACGCTTGTCAGTGTTGAACCATATTTGGGTCGTGTCGATGGTAATGCCCTGGTCCCGCTCAGCCTGGAGTGCATCCATCAGGAAAGCCCATTCAAAGGGCATCCCTCTTCGTTCGCACATCGCCTGGATGGCTTCGAACTTTCCATCCGGAAGTGATCCCGTGTCATGAAAAAGACGCCCGACCAAAGTTGATTTTCCATGATCAACGTGGCCGACAATGACGATGCGCATCAGGTCCTTTGCCGCCCTTTCCCGTGCTTCGTCTTCGTCGCGGATTTCATCCGCCGTCAGATGGCTTGCATCACTCATGGTTACATGTACCCGGCAGTGCGAAGACGCTCGAAGGCATCTTCGGATTCGTGATCCATGGCGCGCCCGGCACGCTCGGAAACTTTGGTGGTGCGGAGCTCTTCGATGATTTCGTCAATTGTCGTGGCTTCGCTGTCGACCGGAAAGGTGATGTGTTTGTCGCCAAGAGAGCGATAGCGCTTTCCGTCTTTCGCGTAGTAAAGACTGATCGTCGGAATGTTCTCGCGCTTTGTGTAAAGCCAGATGTCGATTTCGGTCCAATGTAACAAGGGATGAATTCGAATATGCGTGCCCGGCGGGAAGTCGGTTTTGTACTGATCCCAGAATTCAGGTGGCTGATCTCTGAAATCCCAGACGTTCCCTTCACCTCTGGGGCTGAACACACGCTCTTTGGCACGCGTGCCTTCTTCGTCTCGGCGGATGCCGGCAAAAATGCCGGTGAACTGTTCTCGAGCAAGCAGCTTTTTCAGACCCTCGGTTTTGCGGGCGGCGGCTTGCGCTGCGGGCGGCAGTGACTGATCAACCTCTTCGATCGGAGGGCAGTCGCCAAGCATCAGGTTGATGCCCCATTCCTTCACGTAGCGCGTCCTGAATTCGTACATTTCAGGAAACTTCATTTTGGTATCAATGTGGATCAGGGGAAAAGGAATTGAGCCGAAGAACGCCTTTTTGGCGAGCCAGAGCATGACATTGGAATCCTTGCCGAGGGACCAGAGCATGCCAAGCCTGTCGAACTGGTTAAATGCTTCGCGGAAAATGTAGATGCTCTTGCTTTCGAGCTCGTCGAGATGATCCATGGATCGGACCCTGCCTTTGTTACAATTCGCTATTTACCACACTAAGTTTGTGTGATTAATTTCATATCACGTAGTTTTTGGTGTAGATTTAGTGTGAATACAGAACAATTCCTTTCGGATCAAGCCTTTTGCGGTCGCCAGTGCGCATATCGGCATACATAGCAAAGCCTGGACCACCAGTGGCAGCAGCCATGGCCTGGCCGTATCCAGCTATGCAGGCGATTGCAGACATCAGAGGTGGTCAGAAGCGGACAGAAGTGCCCATGAAGAGAACCGCAGCATCATCGGTTTCAATGCCGGTCTCGCCGGAGAGAAGTGCTTCAGCATCATAGTCGAACCATTGCAGCCCGGTAGACAGGTCGAGCCAGGGCAGAACGCTGTAGGAAGCTGAAATCTCATAGAGATCGATGCTGTCGCGGGCGAAGAACTCAGTCTGCCTTGCATCCCCGATCTGCTGATCTGCCGCCCCGTAACCCAGGCTGACCGCCCAGGATCCGGAATCATACATCAGCCCTACTTCCCAGGCCTCATATTCGCCAAAGCCGTTCAGTACACCCTGGGAATTGTCGAACGTGCCGCCTCTTTCGCGAAGCCAGGAAGCGCCGATGCTGAAGCCGGCATAGCCAATCGCGCCACCACCGCCCAGCGATGTGCGTGTGGCGGCCGCCTGTTCGAGGCGGGCGAGGGCCAGGCCATCATATCGGGCAAATACAACGGGATCGCCGGGTTGATCGGCGCGGAGGTAGGTGCCGGAGAGCGACAATTGCAGCCCACCAAATTCCGCGATGTAGTTGGCCCCGACCTCAAGAGCGGATCCGCCATCGACATCAAGCGCCGCAGGGGCCCGGTCAATTGGCCTCAGGCTTTCATTGGCATCAAGGTCTGCCGCCCAGGAAATGCCGAGCTCAACGCCGGCCAGGCGCGGCGTGAAATAGACCACTTTCTCAGCGTTGCTGGCAAAACTGTTCGCCGTGCCGAAGCCGCCGCCAAAGGACGAGCCCGGGCTGATACTGAGCCGGTTGGCAGCCCCGTCCGTGCGTAACCCAAAATCAGTGAGATAGAAGCCGCGACTGCGCGCCGCCGAAGGCACTTCTGTGCCAAGGACAACCGCCGCCCCCGGCGTTCGGCCTACCCGGATTTCGCCGAGGGGTGATCTCAGGTAGGCAAAGGCCTCGTCAAAACGGCTTAGCTGGTCAAACCCGAAAGCGCGGCGGTCGAGTGCGTCGGCCGACAGACCTTGGCGCAGCGATGTTGTGGTGCCGAAAGTTATCAATATGGCCGTGTCATCATCCGAAGCGATCAGCGAACTTATGGGGGCTATCCCAGGCAAGTTCAGCGTCTCTTCGGTCAGGGTCTGGGCGGCCAGCGGCACTGCACCCGATATCAGGCCAACAGACATGAGAGCGAACGCAAAAGTCGTAGCGAGCGCACCGGCGCCGCCGACCGACTTTTTGAATTTTCTCTGTTTACTCATGTCTTCACATCGATCGCTTTAATCTCAAGGCCAAAATCTCTTGGCCACAGTTTGCGAGCACTTCGGCACCAAGAACCGCCAGCGGCCTTGGCCTCAGAACTCTGATCCGCAAACTGGGTGATATTATGTTGCCTGCAAGGGACCAGGCTCGCTCATGGGCCACAAACTCAGCTCATGGGCCACAAACTCAGCTCCTGCCCCTAATCTCGTTCTCCAGGCCGATGAGGTCAAGGTCAAGCCTGTGGAAAACTCACTATGCATGCGAAACATGGGCGAAACACAGGCGAAAATGGCACGACTGTGCCGCGAGAGCAACGAAACAGCGGCTGTCTCACGGCTCTGCGAGACCACTGCAGGCCAGAAATCGACTCGTGCCAAGGGTTTGCCACGGGTTTGCCCTTGGCTTGTCATGGGTTTGGGCCATTGTGGGGATCCGCCCAGATGTGGCCTAGATTCGATACCATAAACCGCTTATACAGCCTTCAGCGTGGCAGACAGATAGGGGTGAGTGTCGGCATGAGCTTTTTTCACAGTTTATCCACAGAAATTGATGCATCGGGGGCGCCGAGGTTCCCCGGCATGGGCTTTGTGATACTGCCAGCCCTGTTGTTGATGGCCCTCAGCGCCTGCAGCATGTTCGACAGACAAGCAGTTGACGATGGCCGGCCCGTCACGCTGTCAAACGCCCCTGAAAACGAAGACCGTTCGCTTTTTGGCACCGGTATTGGCGGCGACAGCGGTGAAGCCGAGGCGCCCATCAATTTGGGCAACACCGGCGAGTTGCGGGTCGGGGTCAACATCTATCTTTGGCGCGCCGCTCTCGACACACTCGCTTTCATGCCAATGCTCGATTCTGACGCCTTTGGCGGGGTCATGATTACGGACTGGTATGCCGATCCGGACGCACCCCTGGAACGCTTCAAGATAACCGTCTATGTGCTGGATGGCCGTCTTCGTGCTGACGCCGTGAGAGTGTCCCTGTTTCGCCAGGCACTTCAGCCGACAGGCGTCTGGCTCGATTCTGCCATCTCCGCGGAGACCGTCACCAAGCTCGAGAATGCTATACTTACGCGGGCAAGGAATATCCGGATCGCTGAGCTTGGCGAGTAGGTCAGGGCCGGGATCCTTCACTTGAGACCCTGATTGACCTGACCACTGATGGCCGCCTCTTAAGGCGATGGCCACAAGGCCGACACCCGGAGCGTCGAAATGTCGAGATACAATCCAAAAACAAATGAACCGAAGTGGCAGGCCCATTGGGCCAAACACAAACGGTTCGAAGTCACTGAAGATCCGGCAAAACCCAAATACTATGTGCTGGAAATGTTTCCCTATCCGTCAGGCAATCTGCACATGGGGCACGTCAGGAATTACACGCTTGGCGACGTCTTTGCCCGATACAAACGGGCTCAGGGGTTCAATGTGCTGCACCCGATGGGTTGGGACGCCTTTGGTCTGCCGGCGGAAAACGCTGCAATGCAAAGTGGTATCAGTCCGACCAGCTGGACCATCCAGAATATTGAAAGCATGCGCGCGCAGCTGGACACGCTTGGCATCGGGGTCGACTGGAGCCGAGCATTTGAAACCTGTTCACCTGACTACTACGGCAAACAGCAGGCTCTGTTCCTTGATTTTTTCGATGCCGGGCTGGTTGAGCGGCGTGAAGCATCGGTGAACTGGGATCCCGTTGATCAGACAGTGCTGGCCAATGAACAGGTTGAAGACGGCCGGGGATGGCGATCGGGTGCCCTTGTTGAGAAACGGAAACTGTCGCAATGGTTCCTGAAAATCACTGACTTCGCTGAAGACCTGCTGGCCGGGCTCAACGAGCTTAATGGCTGGCCGGATCGCGTCAAGAAGATGCAGGAAAACTGGATTGGCCGGTCGGAAGGCATGCGCGTGACCTTTGCGCTTGAAGGAGCGGGCCTGAGCCAACAGAGACAGGAGCTGGAGGTCTACACCACGCGTGCGGATACACTCTATGGTGCTAGTTTTTGTGCTATAGCCGCGGATCATGATCTGGCCACCGAACTAGCTTCTAAGAATCCCGAACTTCAATCCTTTATCGAAGAATGTCAGCGTCTTGGAACTTCCGAGGCAGCGCTGGAGACGGCAGAAAAGAAGGGTTTCGACACCGGCGTACGAGCGAAACACCCTTTGATCGACGGGGCAAGTGTACCGGTTTTCGTGGCGAATTTCATTTTGATGGATTATGGCACAGGCGCTGTTTTTGGCTGCCCGGGGCACGACCAGCGAGACCTGGATTTTGCCAGGAAATACGATCTGTCTGTAACCCCTGTTGTTGCACCTGAGGGCGAAAACAGTGAGACATTTCAGATTGCTAATGAGGCCTATGTTGGCCCCGGACGGATGATCAATTCAGATTTCCTGAACGATCTTTCTGTTGCAGAGGCAAAAGTCCGCGTCGCCGAGCGGCTCGAAAGCAGTGGCCAGGGAGAGCGCGCTGTAACATTTCGATTGCGGGACTGGCTGGTCTCCAGACAGCGTTACTGGGGTTGCCCTATTCCCGTTGTTCATTGTGCGGGATGCGGCATCGTGCCGGTGCCCAGATCAGAGCTACCAGTGGAACTGCCAACGGACGTAATCGTCGACGGCGGCGGCAACCCACTGGACCGACATCCGACCTGGAAGCATGTGAGCTGCCCGAGTTGCGGCAAGGAAGCGCTGCGTGAAACGGATACGTTCGATACTTTTGTTGATTCTTCGTGGTACTTTTCACGTTACTGCAGCCCAAACGCCGATGTTCCGGTTGACGCCGATGCCGCCAGCTATTGGTTGCCCGTGGATAAGTACATAGGCGGGATAGAGCATGCGATCCTGCATCTTCTCTATGCGCGCTTCATGGCGCGCGCCATGGAAAGGACCGGCCATCTACATCTAAAGGAACCGATCAAGGGCCTTTATACGCAGGGCATGGTCTGCCACGAAACATACCGCAGTGATGACGGCACCTGGTATGGGCCGGATGACGTTGAGGTCACTGAAGATCCGGTCGAAGGCCAGGGCACCCTTCGGAGCGCTAAACTACGCGCAAGCGGCGATCCGGTCACTGTCGGGCGTTCAATCCGGATGAGCAAGTCGAAGAAGAACGGTGTCAGCCCGAACGAAATCATCCTGCAATATGGTGCGGATACAGCGCGCTGGTTTGTCCTTTCAGACAGCCCGCCGGATCGCGATCTTGACTGGTCTGCAGACGGCATTGACGGGGCCTGGCGCTTCACCCAGCGTCTCTGGCGAATGGTTGAGGCCTTCGCCGAACAACAGTCAGCATTCCATGGCGACGATGATGATGAAGCTGTTCATGCCCTCAGAAGCGAAATTCATCGCGCTATTGATGGCGTAGGCCATGACATTGAGGCGTTCGCATTTAACCGGGCTGTGGCGAAAATCTACACCCTGGCCTCCGCCATGGGCGATTTCCGGGCCTCTGGCCCGAAAGGAGGCGCCGCTCTGCAGGAAGGCTTTGAGGCCCTAGCCCTGTTGTCTGCGCCGATGATGCCGCATCTGGCAGAGGAACTCTGGCAGATACTGGGCCATGCGGAGGATCTGACACAAACTGCCTGGCCGATGGCTGATGCGAAGCTGCTGGTAAGCGATACCATTTCCATTGCTGTGCAGGTAAACGGCAAGGTCCGCAGCGTGCTCGACGTGGCCCCGGATCTGTCAAGCGAAGCACTTGAGGCTCTGGCCCTGGACGAGGCAGGCGTTGTCGCCGCCATTGGCGGGAAAAACGTACGCAAAGTCATTGTCGTGCCGGGCCGCATCGTCAACGTGGTGGCGGGCTAGATGCTGCGCCGCGCCGTCGGACTACTTTGTTGCGGCCTTTTGCTGGCTGGCTGTGGCTATCGGCCGCTCTATGCCAGCGATCAGAACGCGACCAGTCTGGCAGCCGATCTCGCCGGCGTCGGTATCGCTCCTATTCCCGATCGCATGGGCTATCTGGTGCGAACCAGGCTGCTGAACCAGGTGAACCCCTTCGGCCAGCGCCAGAGCCTGGTCTATCGGCTCGAAATTACCCTCAATGAAGAGCGGATTGCCCTCGCCGTGCAGGATGACCGGACCGCCACAAGATTCGATATCCGGGTCCTGGCCACCGCCCGGCTGATCCACATTCAATCCGACAGGGTTGTGTTCGAAGCGGCCAGCCGGTCATCGGCGAGCTACAATGTGGTAACCTCTGATTTCGCGACACTGGTGACGGCACGAGATGCTGAAGATCGCGTGGCAGATCAGCTTTCGGAAGAGATTGCGCTGAAAGTTTCGCTGTTTCTGGAGCGTCAGAAGAATCGAAGATCCTAGTCTGATTGGAAGCAAATGCGGCTCAGAGGCCGGGAGATAGAGACCTTTCTGAAAAGCCCGGAGGTGCCGGTCTCTGCAGTGCTGATCTACGGGCCTGACCTTGGCCTGGTGCGCGAGCGCGGAAATCTTCTCCAGAGCAAGGTCGTTGAGGATGCGTCTGATCCCTTTCGTATTGCCGAATTTTCGGCCGGAGAGCTGCGCCAGGATCCGGCGAAACTTGTAGATGAGGTGGGCGCCGTCGCCATGCTGGGCGGCCGAAGAGTTGTACGTCTGCGCGACGGGTCCGATGCGGTCACAAAAGTGTTCGAGGCATTTTTCAACGATCCGGCTGGCGACGGGCTGATCATCCTGGAAGCCGGCGACCTGCCTGCCCGCTCAAGTCTGAGAAAGCTTTTTGAGGGCGCCGGATACGCTGCCGCCCTGCCTTGCTATGAAGATGAGGGACAAACGCTGGATGCGGTCATTGCAGAAACCCTGGGCAGACACGGCCTTAAAGTCGACCCTCAGGCGCGCCGTTTTCTGAGCGAAGCGTTAGGCACAGATCGCATGGTCACACGGGGTGAGCTTGAAAAGCTGGCTCTTTACATGGTCGATAAAGGGGTCGATCAGGAGCCTGGCAAGGAGCCTGGCAAGGAGCCCGATCAGGAGCAATCAAGAGAAGTCTCGCTCGAGGATGCCGAGGCAGCCATCGGCGACCGGGGCATCATGGCCACCGATACTTTGATCAATGCCGTGGCCTCGGGTGACGCCGCCCGCATGAATGAGGGACTGCAGAGCGCCTATGTCGCCGGCGCGCAGCCAGTACAGATTCTGCGGGGCCTCATTCGCCACTACGGCCGGTTGCAACTGGTGGCCGCAGAAATGGTTGAGGGCCACGGCGCCGACCAGGCAATGACAGCTTTGCGTCCACCGGTTTTTTTCAAGTATCAGTCCAGCTTTCGCGCCCAGCTGCAGCGCTGGACACTGAAGCGCATCAACACTGCGCTGGCGCTTCTCATGGAGGCTGAACTTCACTGCAAGACAACGGGCTACCCCGACCGGACCATTTGCAGCCGGGCATGTCTGCGCCTGGCAGTCATGGGCCAGGCCTGAAAATTCTGCCCGATGCCCCGATGCCCCCGATGCCAGCGAATTCCGGATGCTTACCTATGCGAGTCCTTTGGCCATCGAGTCATACTTCAGGTAGTGCTTATCAGAAGGGCCCTGCGGGCGACTGGCGCAACCGGCGCAGTATGTCGTCGAGCTGCTCAAGCGTCTTATAGGTGACCGTCAACTTGCCGCCCGCCAGTCCTTTATGGGCAATATCGACGGAGAGACCCAGAGCCGCAGAAACGCTGCTTTCCAGCGCCAGGGTATCGGCATCCTTGACCGCCTTTGTTGACCCAGCGCTACGCTTGCCACCCGGTTTTGATTGCTGGACCAGTTTTTCAGTGTCACGCACCGACATTTTGCCCTGGACGATCTGCCGGGCCAGCCCGACCGGGTCCGCTGAAGTGATCAGGGAGCGAGCGTGGCCTGCCGTCAGCTCACCCGCCTGCAGCATGGCCTGGACGCTTTCGGGCAGAGACAGAAGCCGCACGGTGTTGGCAATGTGACTACGGCTTTTGCCGACTGTTTCGGCCAGTTGTTCCTGGGTGTGGGCGTATTCATTCATCAGCCGCTGAAACCCTTTGGCCTCTTCGATCGGGGTCAGGTTCTCGCGCTGAATATTCTCGATCAGGGCAATTTCGAGAGTGAGGGCGTCGTCAATGTCCTTGATGATGACCGGGACCTGATGGAGTTGGGCGATCTGGGCGGCACGCCAGCGCCTTTCACCTGCCACAATTTCGAATTGATCGTCGATATTTGGTACCGGGCGCACCAGGATGGGCTGCAGAACACCGCGCTCCCGGATCGATTCAGCCAGTTCCTTGATCTTTTCAGGATCGAACGATTGGCGGGGCTGGCTCTTGTTGGGCTGCAGAAATTCTATCGGCAGCTCGACCATACGCGTCCCGGCGGCAGTCCTCTGGAAGTCCGATGCATCGTCATCTTCGAAGAGGGAAGACAGGCCTCGGCCCAGGCCACGGATACGCTCTCTTACTGGCCTTTGCTCATCGTCATTCGACATGTCAATTACTCGAAAAGTTAGCTCGCAATGATAATCTGTCGTTCACTGCAGGCGTTCATTCAGGCCGCGATTTCAATTTTCTCCCGGCGCATCATTTCGCTGGCGAGCCGCATGTAGGCACGGCTGCCGGCACATTTGTGGTCATAGATAAGGGCCGGTTTGCCAAAGGACGGCGCCTCGGAAATCCGCACGTTGCGGGGGATAACAGTGGCATAGACACTGTCTCCCATGAAATCGCGCACATCCCGTGCAACCTGATCTGAGAGCCGGTTCCGGCGATCGTACATGGTCAGGACAATGCCCTGTATCTCAAGGCCCGGATTGAAGCTTGCGCGCACGCGTTCCACTGTTTTCAACAGTGATGAGAGGCCCTCAAGAGCAAAGAACTCGCACTGGAGCGGCACAATCAGTCCATGAGCCGCCGACATGGCGTTAATCGTGAGAAAGCTCAAGGACGGGGGACAATCAATCAGTATATAGTCATAGCCTTCTCTCGAAACGCCATAACTATCTGATTTCACACGAGTTTTATCAGCGGCAAGCGCTTCCTTCAGGCGATGGGCGCGCCTTGGCATATCGGCCAGTTCCAGCTCCGCGCCCGCCAGATCGAAGGTCGACGGGACAATATCAAGCCCTGGCACGGCGCTCCGTTTGACGGTCTTCGACAGCTCCTCATGGCCCAGCAGAAGGTGATAGGACGAATATTTGCGATCCGCTCTGCGAATGCCGAGCCCGGTACTTGCATTGCCCTGTGGATCCAGGTCGATGACCAGCACTCTTTGCCCTACCGCGGCAAGAGCAGTGGCAAGATTGATCGCGGTTGTGGTTTTCCCAACGCCTCCCTTCTGGTTCGATACACATAAGATACGCGGACCAGCGCGGGAGAGGTCCTCAGACGAAGGTGACTTTTCAGCGGTCTCTGACACTGTCATGGCTTGGCCTGACGTTTTCCAATTGCAAAATTGTCCCGCCCGCATCCGTGATGCTTGGATGCCGGCTAACCTCCATACTCCAATATTTAGTGGCTCGGGTCAATTCTTCGTCTACATCCTGCCCCTTATGGAACAAACAGACGGTTTCTGGGCCAATCAGGGAGGCGACAACGCTCAGCAACCGGTCAAGCGGCGCGCAGGCTCTGGCGGTCACAACGTCTATGGCGGCAATGTCCATTTCCTGACATCGTCCGGCATGCACTGTTGCCTTTGTATCCGTTATCCGAAGCGCTTCGCGCAAGAAAACCGCGCGCCGCTGATCGCTTTCGATGAGGTGGATCTCGCCGGCCCCCAGTATGGCCAGGATAATGCCCGGGAACCCGGCACCGCTGCCGACGTCCGCGATCCGCAGCGTTTTTCGTGTTGACGACCTGAAACGGTCCGGCAGGAGCGCCAGAATCTGCGCAGAATCAAGAATATGGCGAGACCAGACCGCTCCGAGGGTCGAGGGCGCCACCAAATTCATCTTCTCCTGCCACTTCTCAAGATGGCTGACAAAGGCCCGAAGCCGATCCAATGTTTCACGTGAAACAGGGAAGTTTGCCTCAAACTCAGTCGCATTTTGCGGTCGTGCCGCTGTGAGCCTTGCCATCTGCGCTTTTCAGCCCCTTTAGCGGGCGCTCTGGCGTCCGGATTTACGGTCCGGGCGGCGCGCGTGGCCTAGTAGCCGCGTCAGACCGGCCGGCGTCATGCCGGGAATGCGTGAGGCCGCGCCCAGCGTCTCAGGCCGAACAGCAACCAGTTTTTCGCAGAGTTCTGCGGATAGCCCGCTCATCGCAGCATAATCAATGTCCGCCTCAAGGCGTAGTGCCTCATCCCGTCTGAAAGCGTCCAGATCTGCCTTCTGACGCTTCAGATAGCCTGCATAGTGAGCGTCTGTCTCCAGCTGTTCCGCTATTTCAGGGCTGAGAGCGGCCAAATCGGGCCAGATCTCCGACAGCAAGGTCAGGCTGACATCGCGATGGGCCATAAGCTCAAACGCACTGCGCCTTCGGCCGTCGCGTCGGACCGCCAGGCCGAAGGCGAGGGCTTCCTCCGGTGTTAGCGACAGTTTCTCCGAAAGTAGGCGCGCAGTGGCCAGTTTCTGCTCTTTTTTTGAAAATTCGGCAGATCGAAGGCCGCTGACGCAGCCCAGAGCCATACCTTTGCCTGTCAGCCGGCGATCTGCATTGTCAGCCCTGAGCAGCAGCCGATATTCAGCGCGGGATGTAAACATACGATAAGGCTCACCACCGGTGCCAAGAGTGGTCAGATCGTCAATCATCACGCCGATATAGGCATCTGCCCGATCGAGCAGAAAAGGCTTACTGGCACTGGCTTTCAGGGCTGCGTTCAAACCCGCCATAAGGCCCTGGGCTGCTGCTTCCTCGTAACCGGTTGTGCCATTGATCTGACCGGCCAGAAACAGGCCCGGGAGACGATAGGTCTCGAGCGTCTGGCGCAATTCCCGTGGATCGACGAAGTCATATTCAATAGCGTAACCAGGCTGGGCGATGGTTGCATGCTCAAGGCCGGGGATGGTGGCAATGAACGCGGCCTGGACAGCTTCGGGCAGGCTGGTGGAAATGCCGTTCGGATAGACCAGCGGGTTGTCCAGGCCCTCCGGCTCGAGGAATATCTGGTGGCTTGCGCGCTCCTGGAAGCGGACAACCTTGTCTTCGATGGAGGGGCAATAGCGCGGTCCACGGCTGTCAATCTGGCCTGAGAAAATTGGCGAGCGGTGAAGGTTTTCCTCAATGATCCTGTGGGTTTCGAGGGTGGTGCGCGTCAAACGGCATGAAATCTGCGGGTTTTGAATCTTGCCGGTCAAAAAGCTGAAGGGAACGGGGGGCTCGTCGCCCGGCTGTTCTTCCAATGCCTCCCAGTCGATGCTCTCCCGGAGAAGCCTCGCCGGCGTGCCGGTTTTCAATCTGCCAAGGCGAAAACCTGCTTTTTCAAGGGACAGCGCCAGTCCTACTGCCGCTGCATCGCCGATCCGGCCAGCCGGGATCTTTGTCTCGCCCATATGAATGAGGCCGCGCAAAAAAGTCCCAGTGGTCAAAACAACGGCCGCGGCGGTATATGTTTCGCCGGCTTCGGTGACGACCCCCCTGACAACGCCTTTTTCGACGACGACATCGCCGACTGCCTCCGCCCGGATCTCGAGATTGTCAGTCCCAAGGAGGGCCGCTTGCATGGCTTCGCGGTAGAGGTTCCGATCCGCCTGGGCGCGCGGGCCACGGACTGCGGCGCCTTTGCGCCTGTTCAGAAGCCGAAACTGTATGCCGGCGGCATCGGCCACGCGTCCCATCAGGCCATCAAGGGCATCAATTTCGCGCACCAGATGGCCTTTGCCAAGTCCACCGATTGCCGGATTACAGGACATTTCCCCGATAGTTTCGATTTTGTGGGTCAGCAGAAGTGTCTGAGCGCCGAGCCTCGCGGCAGCTGCCGCAGCCTCACAGCCAGCATGGCCGCCACCTATGACGATGACGTCCCAGCTGTGATCGGATCCGCGGGTTTTCGCAGCGTTTTTCTCAAACTTTTTCATTGCGGCAATCTAGGGAAGCTCACCGCTTGAGTCCATCACTGAAGGGCGTCAGCCCTCGGCTCAGCTCCGTGGCCGATTCTTCGATTGCCGAAAAAGCGAGAGCTAGACTCTGTTTCACGTGAAACAATCACTTTCCAATGCAGAAATCGGCGAAAATAATATCAAGAACGTCCTCAACATCGGCGCGACCGGTTATGCGCCCCAGCGCCCGTATGGCCAGGCGCAGGTCCTCGGCAAGCAACTCGTATGACGGGTGAGTCCTACCTGACTTTGGTTCTTTTTGGCGTGATGAATCCCTATGAGAGTCATACTTATCAATTTTGCAACTCAACTCGAAGCGGGTCAGTGCGCCTGCCACTTCTTCCAAAGCCTGGCGATGACGATGGCGAGTAAGAAATGGATCAGAGGCTTGAATCAAGGCCTTCGAGGCCCTTTCAGAAATGGCGTGTGTCAGTTCATTTAATCCCTCGCCGGTTTTTGCGGACACTGAAAGAGCCCTGCCAAAGCGAGTCTGACCAAGGGTTACCGCGTTCTGGGGGTAAATGTCTGACTTGTTGACCACCAGCAGGAATTCGCCATTCAGATGGCCGATAACTGCTGTTTCAAGATTCGGCCATGCTTCGCCACTGACCAGCACAAGCTTCAGGTTTGCCTCTTCTGCCGCTTTTTCAGCGCGGCGAACGCCCTCCGCCTCAACCGCATCCGCGGTGGCGCGAAGCCCTGCCGTATCCGTGATGACAATCGGATAGCCGCCAAGGTCAAGGCGCACTTCTATGACGTCTCTGGTCGTGCCTGCTGATTCTGACGTAATGGCGACATCACGACTTGCCAATTTGTTCAGAAGCGTTGATTTGCCTACGTTCGGGGCACCCAAAATAGCAACTCTGAAGCCAGTGCGAATTATCTCGCCCTTGTGCCCTTCGGCCAGATGAGTGGAAATTTCGGCGGCAAGCGCATGGACCTCCGGTGCGATCCGGCCGGCAACGATGTCCGCTGTTTCAGCATTTGCGCCTTCAAGTTCCTCCTCAGGAAAATCGAGCCAGGCTTCAAGATGAGCGACAGCGTTCAAGAGCGAGTGACGCCAACGGGCATAGAGCGCGCCGAGATCGCCCTCAAGCTGACGCAGCGCCTGGGCCCGCTGGGCTTCGGTTTCAGCGTTTACGAGATCTGCAATGGCTTCTGCCTCAGTCAGATCAAGCTTGCCGTTTTCAAAGGCCCGCCTGGTGAATTCCCCTGGTTCAGCGAGACGCAGCCCGTCAACTGAACCAAGTACTCTCAACAGTGCAGCGACCACCGCAGGCCCGCCATGGACGTGACACTCCACAACATCTTCGCCGGTGAAGCTCTCTGGTCCGTGAAAGGCAAGCGCCAGCCCGCGATCAACCGGCCTTTCTTCCCCAGCGGCATAGTAGCTGCGGATCTCAGCCCGGCGATGATCCGGCACAGGGCGCCTGGTGATAGCTTCAAGCGCCCCGAAAGCGTGCGCGCCAGAAACCCGTACAACGGCGATACCGGCGCGCCCCGGGGCTGAAGCAAGTGCGTAGATGGTGTCGCGTTGGGGCAAAGGTCGGGCTCCCTCTCAAGGCTTCTTTTGCTTCCTTTCTCTCCCTTAGCAAAGCATGCTTCAAAATGGAAACACTGAGCCCAGATATCGGCACAAGATCCATGAAATCAGATGAATTGAACAAAAACCGGCTTGATCTCGCAACCAGCCCCTATCTGCTTCAGCACAAGGACAACCCGGTGCACTGGCAGAGCTGGGGCGACGCCGCATTTAGCGCGGCAGTGGCTGAAAACAAGCCGATCCTGCTAAGCATTGGCTATGCCGCCTGCCATTGGTGCCATGTCATGGCCCATGAGTCATTTGAAGACCCGGAAGTCGCCGATTTGATGAATCAGCACTTCATTTCCATCAAGGTTGACAGGGAAGAGCGGCCAGACGTTGATGCGATCTATCAGAATTCCCTGGCGGTTCTCGGCGAACAGGGGGGCTGGCCATTGACCATGTTCCTGACGCCAAAGGGAGAACCGTTTTGGGGCGGCACCTATTTCCCGCCAAGACCGAGCTACGGGCGACCCGATTTCAAGAGTGTCCTCAATCGCATGCACGAGGTTTACGCGGATGAGCCCGATACGGTTCTCAAGAACCAGACGACGATCCTGCGCGCGCTGGCGGATATGCAGACCTTGCGCGACCCGGTGGAAATCACGCCCGCCGTCCTCAATCAGATTTCTGAGCGTCTCCTGGCCGGCGCGGACCCAGAATATGGCGGCATCGGTCAGGCACAGAAATTCCCGCAAACCGGTATCTACAAAGGGTTTTGGCGGGCATGGCAGCGAACCGGCAGGGCAGAATTTCGTAACGCTGTGATTCTCATGGTTCAGCATATGTGTGCCGGGGGAATCTATGATCATCTCGGCGGCGGCTTCGCACGCTACACGGTCGAGCGAAGCTGGCTTGTGCCGCATTTTGAAAAGATGCTTTACGACCAGTCACAAATCGTATCGCTGCTGATCGAGGTCTGGCGACAGAACCGGGACCCGGTGCTTTTGCGGCGCGTCGAAGAAACCTTCGCGTGGCTCGACCGGGATATGCTGATTTCCGCTGGACCTCTGGACCAGGGCGCTTATGCGGCTTCACTCGATGCCGATTCAGAAGGTGTGGAAGGTGCTTACTATGTCTGGAATGAAGGCGGGGTCGACAGCATCCTGGCGGGCAATCCGGACCGCGAGGCCTTCAAAGTCGCATATGATGTAACAGCTGCCGGTAACTGGGAAGGGAAGAGTATCCTGCATCTTGATCCAGGGCGCAGCATCAGTGAAGTGGAGCGTTTCGAGACGGCCAGATCCTTACTGCTTGCAGAACGTCAGGGCCGCATCCCGCCGGATCAGGATGACAAGATTCTTTGCGACTGGAACGCGATGTTGGTGACCGCTCTGGCAGAAGCGGGCATGGCAGCCGATCGCCAAGACTGGGTGGAAAGGGCGGCGGCAATTTTCGCATTCCTGCGGCGGAATCTGGACCGTGACGAACGTCTCTATCACAGCTTCCGCAAGGGTGTTCCTGGCGCCACGGGCCTGCTCGAAGACTATGCGTCCATGGCCGAAGCCGCCTTGACTCTCCATGAGGCGACCGGCGATCCGTCATACCTTGAGCGCGCGCAAGCCTGGGTTGCAGCGGTCGGCGATCGCTTTCTGGACGAAAAAACCGGCGGTTATTATCAGACCGCGGATGACGGCGGCACACTTCTGCTGCGACCCATCAGCGTCAGCGACAATGCTGTGCCTTCAGGAAATGGCACGATGCTGAGCGTTCTTGCCCGGCTTTTCCACCTGACCGGTGATCCGGCCTGTCAGACCTCTGCGCTCAGGTTGATCGACGCCTTCTCCGGCGAAGTCGCCCGCAACATCTACCCGCTGGCAACGTTTCTTGAAGGTGTCGAGCTGTTCCATGATCCCCTACAGATCGTGATTGTGGGAGACCGCAACGGTATGGCCGAATGTAATCTCCTGCGACTTATATGGAGCGCTAGTCTGAAAGGCCGTGTTCTGTCGGTTGTCGAGCCTGGGCGGCCCTTGCCGTCGACCCATCCGGCGGCGGGGAAAACGGCTGTAGCCCAGAGCCCTACTGTCTATCTGTGCAAGGGCGCCGTCTGCTCTTTGCCGGTCATCGACGAAGAGGCCTTGCGGAGCCATCTCTCAGAGTTGGAGAAACCCGTTGCCACAGCTTAGCCTCCATAGCCCGGTCGGCGACCTCACAGTGTCCGAGAAGAACGGTCTGTTGGTCTCCCTTGACTGGGGCTGGGTCAGGGAGCAGGCAGAAACACCGCTGTTGAGCAGCACGAAAAGTCTCCTGAATGCGTATTTCGATGGTGATCTGCAGGACTTTGACCTGCCTTTGAATCTCGCCGGCACCGCCCACCAGGGCAAAGTATGGCAGGCGATGATGGAAATTCCCTACGGCGTGACGGAGAGCTATGGCGAGCTCGCCCGGCGCATCGGATCCGGTGCCCAGGCAGTTGGCACGGCCTGCAGCAAAAATCCCATCGCCATCATCGTTCCCTGCCACCGGGTGCTGGCGGCGCGGGGTGCCATTGGCGGCTATTCAGGGGGAAGTGGCGTGGCGACAAAGACGGTGCTTCTCCGCCTGGAGGGCAGTCTTTTTGTCTGAACTTTCTCTGTAACCCGGCTGGACTCATCAGGAGAGCAAAGGTAGGAGAGATCAACGGATCAAGTTTGCCAAAGGGAGCTCAGGAAATGACCGATACAACCAATGCCTTTCGGGTCCATGAGGCGGGTGGGCCGGAAGTTCTGTCTTGGGAAGAGGTGCCGCTTGAGGCGCCGCGGCCTGGCCAGGTAAGACTGCGCCACAGCGCGGTTGGCGTGAATTACATCGACACGTATCATCGTTCCGGCCTCTATGGTCTACCGCTGCCGACGGGCATTGGGCTTGAAGCTGCCGGTGTCGTGGAAACCGTGGGCGAAGGTGTGAGCGATTTTGCTGTTGGCGACCGGGCGGCTTATCCATCGGGGCCGATCGGCGCCTACGCCGAAGCCGTCAATGTGCCGGCAGCTCGCATTGTAAAGCTGCCGGAAGATATCGATGACCGCCATGCAGCCGCAATGATGATGCAGGGCATGACCAGCCAGTATCTCCTGCGTCAGACTTATGAAATTCAGCCGGGCGACACGGTGCTTATCCATGCGGCGGCTGGCGGCGTTGGCTTGATCGCCTGCCAGTGGGCCAAGCATCTCGGCGCCGAAGTGATCGGCACGGTGGGCAGTGAAGAGAAAGCGGCGCTTGCGAGGGCGCATGGTTGCGATCATGCCATCCTTTACAGAACCGAAGACATTGCTGAGCGCGTCCGCGACATCACCGATGGCAAGGGCGTCCCCGTGGTCTACGACAGCGTCGGCAAAGATACCTGGGACAAGTCCATTGACTGCCTCAGTCCGCGCGGTCTTCTGGTCATATTCGGAAACTCGTCCGGCCTGACGCCGCCCATAGACTCTCAGCTTCTCATGGCCAAGGGCTCGCTCTACTTCACGCGGCCAAGTCTGGCGGCTTACACCGCCTCAACCGAAGACCTGCGGGCTTGTGCTGCAGATCTTTTCGCGGTTGTGCAGTCCGGCGCGGTCAAGATCGAGATAAATCAGGAATATCCACTGAAGGAGGCGGTTCAGGCCCACATCGATCTGGAAGGACGGAAAACTACCGGGTCAATCGTTCTGATCCCCTAGACGCTCGCCAGCTATTGGTTCATTGAATCAAAGAACTCATCGTTGTTTTTCGTTTCAGAGAGTTTCTTGCTAAGGAATTCCATCGCGTCGACCGACCCCATGGGACTTAGGATGCGGCGCAGGACGTGAATTTTTGCAAGCTGGCCCGGATCCATCAGCAGTTCTTCTTTCCGTGTTGAAGACTTGATGATGTCAATGGACGGATAAATGCGTTTCTCCGAAAGCTTGCGATCGAGGATGATCTCCGAATTGCCGGTGCCCTTGAACTCTTCAAAGATCACTTCGTCCATGCGGCTGCCGGTATCGATCAGGCCGGTGGCGATGATGGTCAGTGAACCACCCTCTTCAATATTCCGGGCTGCGCCGAAAAACCTTTTTGGCTTCTGCAGGGCGTTTGCATCGACGCCGCCAGTCAGGACTTTGCCCGAGGACGGCACGACCGTGTTGTAGGCCCGGCCGAGCCGTGTGATCGAGTCCAGCAAAATGACAACATCGCGTTTATGTTCGACCAGGCGCTTGGCCTTTTCGATGACCATCTCGGCGACCTGAACATGGCGGCTCGCCGGTTCATCAAATGTTGAACTGATGACCTCTCCCTTCACCGATCTGCGCATGTCGGTGACTTCTTCCGGACGTTCATCAATCAAGAGAACGATGAGAAACATTTCGGGATGGTTGGCCTCGATGGCATGAGCAATGTTCTGCAGAACCACCGTTTTGCCGGTCTTGGGCTGCGCCGTGATCAGGCCGCGCTGGCCCTTGCCAATTGGCGCAATCATGTCAATGACGCGGGTTGTGACATCCTTGATCGTTGGATCGTCGCGCACGAGATTGATTTTCTCATCCGGGTAAAGCGGTGTCAGATTGTCGAAATGAACCTTGTGGCGCTGGGCTTCCGGGTCTTCGTAATTGATCTGATCCACTCTCAGGAGGCCAAAGTAGCGCTCACCATCCTTAGGGGCGCGAATTTCACCCTCTACTGTATCGCCGGTACGCAGGCCAAACCGCCGGATCTGGCTAATGCTGACGTATATGTCGTCAGGCCCGGCCAGATAATTGGCTTCCGGTGAACGGAGAAAGCCAAAACCGTCCTGAAGGACTTCAAGCACGCCGATGCCGGTAATTTCTGTGCCCGCCTCTGCCAGATTTTTCAGGATGGCGAACATCATGTCCTGGCGCCGCATGGTGCTGGCGTTCTGGACTTCCACTGCTTCCGCGAACTCCAGAAGTTCCTGCGGTGATTTTTCTTTCAGTTCTTGAAGATTCACGAGATTTTCCAATTCAGATCGGTGGTTGGTAGCAATTACAGAAGGTCATACTCACCCCCTTGGCTCAGCAATATATGGCGGCATGCGTCAGGGTGGGATTCACTTGGCGGGCATCTTCAAAAGTAGGGCTCCAGCCCTTCTCCTTCCCTTCGACCCGGTAATTTCCTGATTTTTTCTGCGAGTAGTTTCTTCTGGGAATTTCTGGCTACTGGCAGGTGGACACGTCTGGGCCTGCAGAATACCAAAAATGGGAAGGTGGGAAGAAGCCCCTGCCTGCAGCTAACAGCGCAAGCCGGTGCTTTCAGGCGCTATAAAGGCCATAATCCGGCAGCGAAGTCAATTGACGATTTTTCCGGGCTCAATCCCCGAACCGGACATCGTCGCCGACAGCAACCCCTCAGACTGGCCGTACGACGACCATAATGACGATCACAATCATCAGCAACGTTGGTACTTCATTCCAAATGCGATAGGTCCGGGTGGCGTGCTTTCGTTCATCACGCTCGAACTGCTTTCGCCAGCGGGCAAACAGACCATGGACAGCCGACAGGATAAAAACAGCTGATAACTTTATATGGAACCAGACATCGGCGTTTTCAATAATCCCCGGCGTAAAAAAAAGTGCGCCGCCAAACAGCCAGGTCAGGATCATAGCGGGATTTACAATTGCGCGAAGCAGCCTCCGCTCCATAACTTTCAGCTGCTCCGAGATCTCACTGCCGGGCTCGGATTCAGCGTGATAGACAAACAGTCTCGGCAAATAGAGCATGCCGGCCATCCAGGAAATCACAAAAATGATGTGGAGCGCTTTGGTCCAGGCATAGGCATCACTCAGAAAAGCCATTTCACGTTCTCGTTTCTGCAGGTTGAAGTGGGCAGCCTTTAAAGCCGTCAGGGCAACGCCGGACCCCTTCGGCTGAACAGATAGACTCTTGCGATCGGCCGAGCATTCTCGCAAGCCCTGCGAGCGCGCCGATAAATGCCGGGTCGGCGCTCAGCGTCGGCATGCGTTCATAGAACAGGACGCTTTCGCTCTCGGCCAACCGGGCGAAGTCAATGTCGAGCTCGACCAGAGTTTCTGAATGTTCACTGACAAATGCAATGGGCGCGATCAGCAGCCCGACCTGATCGGCACCGGCGCGGCGGATTTCATCGTTGATGTATGGTTTGAGCCAGGTCACAGGGCCCACACGGCTCTGAAAACAGACCGCGAAATCAAGATCCGGTTCGCCAAGCGCCACAACAACGGCTTGGGCCATCTGGGCCACCTGCCAGGCATAGGGATCCCCTTTGTCGACGATCTTTTGTGGCAGGCCGTGAGCGGAAAAGAGCAGGCGTAACGGTTTCGTACCCTGGGCCTCACGCACGGCATGTAGCTTGCGTCTCAACTGATCCGTGAAGGCCCCCAGGAAGGCTGTGTCATGGGCATAGCAGCAGAGCGCCCTGACTTCAGCACGATGGCCAAGCGCGTCCCACGCCGCCTTGAACAGCTTCAGGGAGGATCCTGTCGTGGTCGTCGAGTACTGCGGATAAAGCGGCAGCAGCAGCACCTCGTCGGGATCGTAAGCGGCGATTTCCTCAATGGCCTCAGCGGTCAGAGGGTGCCAATAGCGCATGGCAATGAAGACTTTGCACTGATCACCAAGCAGCTCGCCAAGAGCAGCTGCCTGCGCTTTGGTTTCCGCCAGCAAAGGTGAAGCACCGCCAATCTGCTGATAAATCCCCCTGGTAATTTTTGCCCGGCGTCTGGCGATGAAACGGGCCAGAGGCCATCTGATGACCGCCGGCTGCGTCATGATCGCAGGATCAGAAAACAGGTTCAGGAGAAACGGTTCAATCGCTTCGAGGCTGTCGGGAGCGCCCAGGTTAAAGAGGACAACGGCGGTCTTCATGGTTTTACCCGGGATCAGCGGGGACGGCGGATGTGTTCAACCACACTGAGGACATGCGCAGGCGGTGTATCCTTGATGACGCCATGGCCAAGATTGAAAACAAATCTGCCATTCCCCATCAGATCAACAATGCGGTCAACTTCGCGGAGAAGGGGATCACCGCCGCTCAGCAGCATGGCAGGATCAAGATTTCCCTGGACCGCTGCCCTTGGCTGCAATTCACGGGCGGCCCATTCAAGAGGGACGCTTGTATCAATGCTCACCGCGTCGACCCCTGTTTCCTCTACAAATTCTGCGTAAAGCGCACCGGCACCACGCGGGAAGCCAATGATCGGAGTTTCAGGGTGACGTGATCGCAAGTGCGAGATAATCGCTTTGATCGGTTCAATGGTCCAGGCGCGAAACGCCCAGTCCGGCAAAGCACCGGCCCAGCTATCAAAAATCTGAACCACCTCGGCCCCGGCATCAATCTGGCGCTCGAGATAGATCGAGGTGGATTCCACCAGAAGATCAATCAGCCTGTCCCAAAGTTTTGGGTTCTCATAGGCCCACAGCCGCGCCTCGGCATGATCCCGGGACCCCGACCCATGAACCATGTAGCTGGCTACAGTCCAGGGCGCGCCGGCAAATCCGATCAAGGTGGTTGTCGGAGGAATTTTATCCTTCAAGATCGCCAACGTTTCATAAATCGGCCCCAGATGCTGGCCCATACCATCCATCGACAAAGCATCAAGATCCGACTTGTTCACCAATGGTTCCAGAACCGGGCCAACGCCTGGCTTGAATTCCACTTTCTGGCCCAATGCGTCCGGGATCAGCAGGATATCGGCAAACATAATCGTGCCATCCATGGCATAGCGCCTGATCGGCTGGAGGCTGACTTCGGCAGCATCTTTCGGGCTGTAGCAAAGATCCAGGAATGTTCCTATGTCCGCTCTTAATTCCCTGTATTCGGGCAGGTGCCGACCGGCCTGGCGCATAAACCAGACCGGTGGTGGCGTCATCGCTTTACCTTTTAGGACTTCAAGAAGAGCTTTGGTCATGGATGCGTCTTTAGTAAGTTCGTGAAGGAGCGCGCACTCTACTTTGAGCGACCCCCAATAAGAATAAGAATCTTTAGTTGTATTGGTAGATCCCTGTGAGAATCTGGGATTAAGTCTTATCCACATTTTATGCATTGTCTTCTCAGGCCAGGGGAACTGAATGCATAAATCCAACGCATTGTGGAACAGTAGGAAACATCACGGGAATTGAGGCTGTCGCGGACCTGTGGACAAAGGACAGAATGGGGATAGAAATTTCTCTATCTGCCATACATGGTTTTTACCGGCACGATCGGGCAGACGGAATCTCGAGAACAGATTTGATGGTTTCGACTTGGATTGAGGACATCGATGCGAAACGGCGGAATCAATGCCCATTAATCCCATGTTCCACAGGCGGAAGGAGCAGCTTTGACAAGACCAGATTTGATTTTGGCTTCAAGAAGCGAAGCTCGTGCGATGCTCCTGCAAAACGCCGGCATTCAGTTTCGTGTAGTGCCGCCGGACCTGGATGAGGCTGCGTTCAAAACCACCCACGGCCAACAGAACAGCTCCATTGCCGACATGGCACTTGGCCTTGCTATCGAGAAAGCGACACTGGTTTCCAGAGTTCAGCCGGGAGCTCTTGTTGTCGGTGCCGATCAGATGCTTGAGGCCAACGGCATCCGCTATGACAAGGCCAGCGACCTCGATGAGTTACGTCAGCACCTGAGACAGCTTAGGGACAAGACACATCAGTTAGTCTCTGCCATCGCGGTCTGCCAGGCAGGTGAGCTCCAGTTTAGTCATGTCGGCACAGCGCGCCTTCATATGAGGAATTTCAGCGACCGGTTTCTGGAGCTCTATCTCGAGCGAGTTGGCGACCAGGCGCTCGGGCAAGTAGGCGGCTATGCCGTGGAAGGACAGGGAGTCCAGCTTTTTGAAAAAATCGAGGGGGAGCAGAGCGTCATCCTCGGCCTGCCCATGCTGCCACTGCTTGAATTCCTGCGCAGAGCGGACATGATGCCGCAATGAGTAGTTCAGCAAATGAAAGCCCTGCAGGCCAAATTCTGGCCGGTGTTGTCGGCTGGCCTGTAAAGCACTCCCGATCGCCCTTTGTGCATGGCTACTGGCTTCACAAATATGACATCGCCGGACAATATGATCGCTTTGAGGTGGCGCCTGAGGCGCTTGCTGAGTTCCTACAATCCCTTGGTGACAGGGGCCTGGCCGGCGTGAATGTCACAGTACCGCACAAAGAAGCTGCATTTCAGCTCATGGACCAGGTCGATGAACTGGCCGGAAGAATTAAGGCCGTGAACACGGTTACATGGGGAGACAAGGAGACACTTCTGGGAACCAATACAGACGGTTTCGGCTTTCTCGAGAATCTTCGTCACGGCGCGCCAGGCTGGCAACCGCGGAAGTCCCTGGCCACGGTGCTTGGTGCCGGCGGCGCGGCCCGGGCCGTGACGGCAGCGCTGCTCAGTGACGGCTGGAACCAGGTACGTATCAGCAATCGTACCCGATCAAAGGCGGAGCAGATTGCCGACGTTATGGGAAAAGCCGTTTCTGTGATTGACTGGGCTGAGCGCAACCAGGCACTGGCCGATGCCGAATTGCTGGTCAATACAACGTCCCTTGGCATGACCGGATCAGCGTCCCTTGAAATTATTCTTGACGATCTTCCGGCCAAGGCGCTGGTCAATGACATTGTCTATGTGCCGCTCAGAACAGAACTTCTGGTGGCGGCCGAAAAGAGAGGTCTGGAAATTGTCGACGGCCTCGGTATGCTCCTCCATCAGGCCAGACCAGGATTCAAAACATGGTTTGGTGTTGATCCTGAAGTCACCGAGGCACAAAGAAAGTACGTCCTTGAAGCAAAAGACTGAATTCAGAGCGGGCGCATGCTGATTATCGGCCTGACAGGCTCTATCGGCATGGGCAAAAGCGAGACCACCCGCATGTTCCGCGAAGAAGGTGTGCCGGTCTATGATGCCGACGCCGCCGTGCATCAAGTCTATGCCAAGGGCGGAGCTGCGGTTCAGGCACTGGAAGAGGCCTTCCCGGGTGTAACCAGAGATGGTGCTGTCGATCGCGAGCTTCTGAGCAAGCGTATCCTTGGCGATGACGAGGCGGTCAAGAAAGTTGGACAGATCGTCTATCCCAAAATCGGCGAAATACAGCGCGAATTTATGGCCGACGCGAAAGCCGCCAATGAACCCCTGGTGGTTCTTGATATACCCCTTTTGTTTGAAACCTCAGGTGGCGCGAATGTGGATAAAATAGTGGTTGTCAGCGCGCCCGCGGACATGCAGCGGAAACGGGTTCTGGCTCGCGCAGAGATGACGGAAGAAAAGTTCGAAGCCATCCTTCGACGGCAGATGCCGGACAGCGAAAAGCGCGAGAAGGCTGACTTCATTGTGGACACCGGTAAAGGGCTTGAGCATGCTCATGCCAGAGTACGGGAAATCATCAAGGAACTTCTCGAGGGATGACGGGTCACGATGCGTGAAGTGGTTCTCGACACTGAGACAACAGGCTTGCGATCCGCTGAGGGCGACCGCCTGGTGGAAATCGGCTGCATTGAACTTGAAAATCACATTCCGACCGGTGTAACCCATCACGCTTACGTCAATCCGGAACGCGACATGCCGGATGCGGCATTTCAGATCCATGGCCTGTCGGAAGAATTCCTGATGGACAAGCCTGTGTTCAAGGATGTGGCTGAGGCATTTCTTGAATTTCTGGGCGACGCCCAGCTTGTCATTCATAACGCTGAATTCGATATTGGTTTCCTGAACGCCGAGCTTCAGCTGCTGGAAAGGGAACCCATACCGCTTGCCCGGGCGGTTGACACTCTCAGCATGGCGCGTCGGAAATTCCCCGGCGCACTGGTCAATCTGGATGCGCTGTGCCGCCGCTTTGGCATCGACAATTCAGAACGCACGAAACACGGGGCGCTTTTGGATGCAGAGCTTTTGGCGGATGTTTACCTTGAATTGATCGGCGGGCGCCAGATCGGGCTTACGCTGAGCGTGGCGACAAAGACGGAAAAAACTGACGTGAGCCGGGTCATGCGTTCGGCCCGTGACTTTCCCCTGGATCCTGAAGAGGCCAGGGCTCACGAAGCGTTCATTGATGGTATGGATGATCCGATATGGAAAAAGGTCTGAGGCCTGATCGTTCCTTCACGCCGAGCAGGATTTAGTCGTCAGTGGCGCTCGCGGCCTGCCGTTTTTCAAGCTCTGCACGGTAGAGCGCGGCAAAATCCACGGGGTCCAGCATCAAAGGCGGAAAGCCGCCATCGCGGGTCGCGTCGGATACAACGCGGCGAACAAACGGAAAGAGCTGGCGCGGGCATTCAATCATGCATACCGGAGCGAGCTGTTCTTCTGGCACATTCTCGAGCGCAAACAGGCCCCCGTAACTCACCTCAAGCATGAACATGGTGGCTGTCTCGTGGCGCGCAGTGATCTCGATCTTGATGATCGTTTCGTATCGTTCCGGGTCCATGCGCCGCGTCGAAGTGTTTACAGATACCTCGATTTCCGGTGTTCCCGCAGCGGTCAGGCTCTGCGGTGCATTGGGATTCTCAAATGAGATGTCCTTCACATATTGTGCGAGCAGTCCGACCCTGGGACTTTCAGCCGGTTGCGGTGCCTGAGCACTCTCCGGTGCTTCGTCAGCCGTTTTTTCGTCAGCCATGACCTCTGTTGTCCTCTGATCACCAATCCCCACTCACTACCGGGCCGTGGCTATCATGGAACGAGATGGGGCACAAGAAGGCCGGATATCTGTTGCAGTCCGGGCTCTGTCGATCACAGATGGCAGCTTCAAGTCGCTTGTCTTGCAATCTCTACGAATACCGTTGTCAGCCACTTACGGCCCGGGCTCTCGATCCGGTACTTCGGTAAAGTCACCTTCAAGCACGTCGTCTTGCTTTCTGGTGCCGGGCGCGTTGGACATTGTAAACTGGCCGCGCGCCAAAAGCCTTTGCAGCAGGGCGCGGCCGAGAAGGCTGCGCAAGCCGGGCACAAGAAGCAAAAATCCGACAATGTCAGTGATGAAACCGGGCGTCAGGAGAAGCGCCCCGGCGGCCAGCAGGCAGACACCCTCAAAAACCTCAGCTACGGGCATTTCGCCCTGGTTCAGGCTGGCCTGCGTTCTGCGCAGGACTCCGATCCCCTGATGCCTGAGCAGCACGGTACCAAACACTGCTGTGGCGACAATCAGGAGGATCGTCTGAAGCGTCCCAATGACGCTGCCGACCTCAATAAGAACGGCAATCTCAATGACCGGCGTTAACAGGAACAACAGGAATGTAATGAAGCCCAAAGTTCTGTTCCTTCGGTTCTGTGCTGGCTGCAGTGGTGATATCCTTGCCAAGACATGGGTTATTGGCGGGTAAACTTCAAGCGCTGACTGGCTGTCTTCAGACCGCACCCCGTTCATGCGGCAAATTCAGCAGCTTCTGGACCTTAGGTGGCTTAGTTTGTAAGGTAGAGACACAAGTGCGACCGAAAGCGTTCGGCTTGGCTCTCTATCAGAAGGCACAGGCTGTCAGAAAGCACAGGATCGGAAAGCGCGGGATGGAAAAATACTGGGACATCATCATTCTTGCGGCCATTGCGGGATTTTTCCTGTTCAGGCTGAGGAATGTGCTGGGCCGCCGCACCGGCCATGAGGATCCTGGCAGCGACTGGCTGAAGCCTGGCGAACCCAAGACCGAAAACCGTGGCCGCCAGCTGGAACAGGGCAGGGACAACGTCGTCCGGCTGCCTGATCGCGAGGCAGCTGCTGGGACAGCGCAACCGAGCGAACATGATGGCAATATCGGCAGGGTTGCCGAAGAAGGCTCCGATCTCTGGACCACTTTGAAGGCTGTTCTGGCCCTTGATCACTCATTTGATGCGGAACAGTTTCTGGATGGTGCGCGCGCAGCGTATAAGATGATTATTGAAGCTTTCGGCGCCGGCGACATGAAAAGCCTTAAAGGCCTTTTGGGCAATGATGTGCAGCAAAGCTTCGAAAGCTCAATCGACAGGCAGAAGATCGCCGGGACCATGGACCGGAAAGAGGTTGTGGGCATAATCTCCGCTGATCTTGTGACGGCCAGTCTCGAAGAGCAGGCGGCGGAGCTCAGCGTCAAGTTCCAGGCCGAGATACGGTCTCTGGACCAGGAGGTCGAACATCCCGACGACGATGAGGATGAGGACGTCGCCCAGATTTCTCTGACCACGGATGTCTGGACTTTTGGTCGCAATCTAAAGAGCCGCAATCCAAACTGGCAGCTGATTGCCACGCGTTCAGTCCACTGAGCTTTTCTGGAGTATCTGACTTCCGATGATGCGGTTAGGCGCGTTCAGGTCATGAACCGGCGTATTCTCACTCTTATCCTGATTACCGGCGTTCTTTTGATCGCTGCCATTAGCTTTGTGATTTTTCTGATCTATGCGCCGGACGAAATCGTTGAAGATGTCGAAGATGTGCCGTTTGCGGTCTATTACCGGCCGGTAACTTTTGCCGACCTTAGTGGCTGGCTGGAGGATGACCCGCGCTTGGCACTGCAGGCTTTCCAGAGAAGCTGCGTGAAGCTGTTGATCCAGCCGGATGCGCGCGACATGGGGGCCAATGGCATCGCCGGCAGTATCGGGGACTGGGACAATGTGTGCCAGGGCATACCGGATCCTGAAGGTGCGGACATTCAGGTGATACGGGACTACCTCGAAGCGAATTTCCAGCCCGTCGCCGTGACGACGAACAAAGAAACAAAAGGCCGCTTCACCGGTTACTACGTTCCTGAAATGATGGGGGCACGTCAACAGACCGACAGATTTTCGGTTCCCCTCTACCGCCGGCCCGATGATCTGGTGATGGTTGATCTGGGGCGCTTCCGACCGGACCTCCGGGGCGAACGGATCGCTGGCCGCGTCGCAGGCAGCTACCTCGATCCCTATTCCACCAGGGGCGACATCGCGGGCGGTGCTCTCGACGCCCAGGGTCTGGAGCTTCTATGGGTTGAAGATCAGGTGGAAGCTTTCTTCCTGCATATTCAGGGATCGGGCCAGGTGCGGCTCGAGAACGACACGATCATCCGCGTTGGCTACGATGGCCATAACGGCCATCTTTATAATTCGCTTGGCCGGGATCTGATCGACCGGGGCCTGATCCAGCCAAGCCAGGGCTCGATGCAGGGGATCAAGGGCTTCCTGCGCCAGAATACCCAGAGCGCACAAGTTCTGATGAACGTAAACCCGTCGTTTATCTTCTTTCGCCTTCTACCAGGCGATGGCCCTGAAGGAGCGCAGGGCGTGGTGCTGACGGACCGTCGGTCGCTGGCAGTGGACCGGCGCTACATGCCGCTTGGTGTGCCGATCTGGCTTGATGTCACCGCCCCCACCGGGCCGACAACGGAAGCCGGCAAGCCCTCCATGGAACCATTCAAACAGCTGATGGTGGCCCAGGATACGGGCGGCGCCATCAAGGGCGCTATTCGTGGCGATGTCTACTGGGGTGCGGGCGTTGGTGCGGGATGGATCGCTGGTCATATGAGCAATATGGGGTCCTGGTACATGCTACTGCCGAAGGCTGTGGCGGCCCGTCTGCCTCAAAGCCTCTGATGGTCAAACGACCTGCAAGCGGAGACGAAACCCGTCTCTGGGCGCATATGATGGGCGATGTCACGCCGCTGAACCGGCGAAAGAACAATTCCAGACATGCTGGGCCAGGTCACTTGGGCCAGCAAAAGGCCCGGCCCATACGATCCGCGGATGTGGCTGCGCTGCGATCAGACCCGCCAAGGCCGAACAACAGCCGTCTTGCCGCCCTGAAGCGTGAGATGGCCTTTCGCTCCCGTGGTGGCAATAGAAAGAGCGAAGCGCATCCACCGCCTGAAGAAAAGCACATCCATCAGATGGATCGGCGGAACGCGCTTCGGCTCAGACGCGGCCAAATGCAGATTGATGCAACCCTTGATCTTCATGGTCAAAGTCAGGCCGAGGCCCATGGTGCCCTGAATGCGTTTCTTGCGGAAGCTGCGATGCGCGGTCATCGATGTATTCTGGTCATAACGGGAAAAGGCCCGCTTTTAAGCCGGGATTCAGAGCGCGAGGATCAGGGCTGGGATGAGGAGATTTCTGCGGGTGACCTGCGGATTGAGCGTCGGGGCGTCCTGCGCCGCGCGTTGCCGCGCTGGCTATCAGAGCCGCAGAACCGGGCCCGGGTCATTGGCTGGCATCCGGCCCGCGGCCGTCATGGCGGTGCCGGCGCGTTCTATGTGTTGTTGAGAAGGATGCGTGGCTGAGCGGACCTGACAGTCGTGAAGCAAAATGTCTACTTAAGTCTCAAGATCGTATTCGCCTTCAAGGTACGAAGCGTGATTCAGCAGCCAAGGATCGTAACTGAGAGCCGGATCATTGCTGCGGTCAATCACAGACTGGTGAATTAGGGGACGGTCTATTTCTGTTTTCAAGCTCCGAGTGGAGGTTCTGTAGAATCGCCCGAAGCCACCTTTTGTGGAGTCATGTAAAACGTCCGATGCATTTCCCTGGACCGCTACCGCTGCGTCTCGGTAAATAAGGAGCCCAGCGTCAAGGGCCTCATTGCTCATCCATTTCAGGGTAAAATCAGATAGTCCCGTTTCACGGTAACCGCCGCCAACATCTGTATGAACGCCAGGAAACCATACCTGTTTTACGCGCGGAACGCGGTTCCCGCCAGTCAACTCTACCAGACGGGCTCTGTTCGCATTGTCTTCGCTCCATAGCTCTGGATGGAACGTAGTGCGTACGTCATCAATCGACAACGCCTGACGAGCCAAGAGGGTACCCTCGCTCAGTCCGGCCCTATGAAACTTGTGTTTAAACCAAGGTACTTTGTTAACAAATCTATCCATTCCGCGAAAAGGAACGCCAAGAGCAGAGACCGTGTCCCACACGCCAATAAAATGAATATCGCACCACATCGTGTGGTGTTTTTTGACAAACGCATCTGCCTTGGCTCGTTGATTGTCGCGGTTCCTGGTCTTGTAGAGTTTCCACGCTTTCCTTATGAGCTCCCGCCGTGCTTTTGGAAGCACACCAAACAAGTCAATGAAACCAGCAAGGCTGCGCACGGTGTAAGCGCCGCGGCTGAAACCGAATAGGTAGATCCTGTCGTGCGCTTCATAATTGTCGAACAGAAACTCATAGCATTCGAGGATGTTTTTTGAGATACCCATTCCCGCACCACTTCCAGTGACTTTGCGTCGCCACTCAGTGCCAAGCCCTTGATCGTAGAAGGTCACTTGCCGCTCCGTCCTGTCCTCAACGGCATTAAAGAGCTTGTAGACATTACTATTGAAACCTTTGCCGCCTTCTTGACTAGTTCCATCTGAGAAAATGACAATGTTCTTTGGCAACTTATCCCCTCCCATGCAAGAAACTGAACGTTCGTAACGCCTCAGTTGTGCTACTGCAGGTAGCATCCGGAGCTTAGTTCCAATCGAGAGAAAGAGTCAATTAATGCTACTATTAAGAGTCACTCTGCAGCGCGTAAGCGGGGCGGCAGCTCTCAGAGAATAAACTTCGAGAGATCGGTGTCTCTTGCGAGGTCGCCGACATTTTCGCGGACGTAATCGGCGTCGATTGTGAAGGCCTGTGAGGGAATGTCGCCGGCACGGAAGCTGATGTCATCGAGGACACGCTCAAGGATCGTGTGCAGGCGTCTGGCGCCAATGTTTTCAACATTCGTGTTGACCTCAGCAGCCATGTTGGCGAGCTCGTCGATGCCGTCTTCTGTGAAATCAAGCGTAATGCCTTCGGTTCCCATCAGGGCGATGTATTGCGTGACCAGGCTGTGCTCAGGCTCCGTCAGGATGCGTTTGAGGTCATCGACGCTCAGAGCGGCGAGCTCCACGCGGATCGGCAGGCGGCCCTGAAGTTCGGGCAGAAGATCGGACGGCTTTGCTAGGGTGAATGCGCCGGAGGCAATGAACAGAATGTGATCGGTCTTGACGGTGCCATATTTGGTCGGCACCTGAGTCCCTTCGATCAGCGGCAGGAGATCGCGCTGAACACCTTCGCGGCTGACGTCGCCGCCGGTTTTGTCCGAACGGTGGCAGATCTTGTCAATTTCATCGAGAAACACGATGCCGTTGTTTTCGACCGCGTTAATGGCATCGCGCTGCAGCTCCTCCTCATCGAGAAGCTTGTCGCTTTCTTCAGCGACCAAAAGAGTGTGACTGTCTTTGACATTGATGCGGCGCGGCTTGGTCTGGCCGCCCATGCCCTTGCCGAATATGTCGCCCAGGTTGACCATGCCCATGGAGGCGCCAGGCATACCGGGAATTTCAAAAGTCGGCATGCCGCCGCCACTGTCGGCGACATTGATTTCGATTTCTTTTTCGTCAAGTTCGCCCGAGCGCAATTTTTCGCGGAACTTCGCCCGCGTATCTTTCGAAGCGCTATCGCCGACCAGGGCATCAAGGACACGCTCTTCCGCTGCCAGTTCGGCGCGTGCCGTTACCTCAACCCGTCTGACCTCGCGGAGCATGGAAATGCCGATTTCCACCAGATCGCGGACGATCTGTTCGACATCGCGGCCGACATAGCCGACTTCGGTGAACTTGGTTGCTTCGACTTTCAGGAAGGGCGCATGGGCAAGCCTGGCCAGGCGGCGCGAGATTTCGGTTTTGCCGACGCCGGTGGGGCCGATCATCAGGATATTCTTCGGCTGTACTTCTTCCGCCAGATCGTCGGTCAATTGCTGGCGCCGCCAACGGTTTCGTAGGGCAATGGCTACTGCTCGTTTGGCGTCATTCTGGCCGACAATGTGCCGGTCGAGTTCCGAGACGATTTCACGGGGGCTGAAATCAGACATTCGCTCAGATGCTTTCCACGGTCAGATTGGTATTCGTATAGATGCAGATATCAGCGGCAATAGCCATGGCCTTCCTGGCGATTGCCTCTGCGTCCAGGTCCTGATCGATGAGCGCACGGGCGGCTGACAGCGCATAATTGCCACCGGAGCCAATGCCGGCAACCCCGTCTTCAGGCTCCAGCACGTCACCAGTGCCGCTTATGATCAGGCTGGCCTCTTTGTCGGCGACGATCATCATCGCTTCGAGGCGACGAAGATAGCGGTCTGAGCGCCAGTCCTTGGCGAGCTCAACGCAAGCCCGGGTCAGCTGACCGGGATGGCGCTCAAGTTTTTCTTCCAGTCTTTCGAACAGCGTGAAGGCATCAGCAGTGGCGCCAGCAAAGCCGCCGATCACGTTACCGCCGCCCAGCCGCCGCACTTTGATCGCGTTCGCTTTGACCACAGTATCGCCGAGCGAGACCTGCCCATCGCCTGCAACAACGACGTCGGCGCCTTTGCGCACCGTCAGAATGGTTGTTCCGTGCCAGCTTTCCATTGCTTCTCTGCTCTTTCGTCGCATCCAAGGGTCAAGATGTGGGCGTTCGCGACACCTACGTCAAGGCTTGTTGTCATCCTACGAATTTGGGCGGCTTCAGCCAACCATGCTAGATTGCCGGCATGCGACATGCACGGACGGAAGACCTGGATCAACTGGACGCTCTGCTTTCCCGGATCCGGCAGTTTGAACCTCTGAAGGAGCGCAAGCGCGGCGTTTTCTATCTCAAGTCCAGGGCGTTTCTCCACTTTCACCAGGATCCGGCGGGGCTGTTTGCCGATGCCCGGCTTGGCGGCTTTGATTTTGACCGGTTCCGGGTCTCGACGAAAGCTGAGCAACAGGCGTTACTCGCGAAAATAGCCAGGTTTCTCAAATCCATTGACTGAGCCGCTGCCTGAGCCACTGACTGGCTCTTTTACGGGCTTGGTGCTATATGGGCGGCGCAAACACTGGCCTTGGGACAGCATGGTCCTGATTATCAATGATTAGGTGCGCAATGCGCGAAGCAGCAGTCGAACGCAAGACAAAGGAGACATCGGTTTCCGTCAGCCTGAACCTTGATGGTTCGGGGGTCTACGATGTTGAAACCGGTATTGGCTTTCTCAACCACATGCTCGAACAGCTGTCGCGCCATTCGCTGATTGATCTGAAAGTGCGGGCGACCGGCGACACGCATATCGATTTTCATCACACCACGGAAGACACCGGGATTGTCATCGGCCAGGCGGTAGCCGAAGCCCTTGGCGACCGGGCCGGCATTACGCGCTACGGCACGGCGACAATTCCCATGGACGAGACCTGCTCGCGGGTTTCCCTCGACATTTCGAACCGGCCTTATCTGATCTGGCGGGTTGACTTCACGCGGCCCAAAGTCGGCGAAATGGACACCGAACTCTTCAAGGAATGGTTCCAGGCATTTGCGCAAAGTGCGGGCATTACGCTCCATATCGAGAACTTCTATGGCGAGAACAGCCATCATATTGTCGAGAGCTGTTTCAAGGGCCTGGCACGCAGCCTGCGCCAGGCCATTGAGATTGACCCGCGCCGCGCAAGCGAAGTGCCATCCACCAAAGGCGTGCTCTAGGCTACCTGCACATCCGAAACAAGATAAGTTACAAGGTCCAGTTCCGTGTCGATGAACGTTGCCATCGTTGACTATAAGTCGGGGAATCTGCATTCCGCGTCGAAAGCGTTTGCGCGTGCGGCAGACGAGGCAGGCATTGATGTTGACGTGATCGTGACGGCTGAGGCTGAAACTGTCGCCATGGCCGACCGCATCGTGCTCCCGGGTGTTGGCGCCTTTGGCCATTGCCGGGATGCGCTGGCGTCGGTACCAGGCATGTGGGATGCAGTTGACAACAGTGTGAAATCCGGCCGGCCTTTTTTTGGCATCTGTGTTGGTATGCAGCTGATGGCAACGCGTAGTCTTGAATTTGGCGAGCAGAAAGGTTTCGGCTGGATTGCCGGCGATGTCGAGGAGATTGACGTTGGCGCAACTGACCTGAAAGTGCCGCATATGGGCTGGAATGAGCTTGAGCTTGGTAGCGCGCCGCACCCTGTCCTTGCCGGGCTGCCGGATCACGCCCACGCCTATTTCGTTCACAGCTTCCATCTTAAAGCCGCAAACGAAAGCGAGATTGTTGCGACCGTTGACTATGGCGGGCCGGTGACGGCGGCGGTGGCGCGGGACAACCTGTTTGGTACCCAGTTCCACCCGGAAAAAAGCCAGGCTGTGGGTCTCCAAATCATCTCAAACTTTCTTCTGTGGTCGCCATGATTCTGTTTCCGGCGATAGACCTGAAAGATGGCCTCTGCGTCAATCTGGTCCAGGGCGATATGGAACGCTCAACGATCTACAACGAAGATCCGGTGGATCAGGCGGAGAAGTTCGAAGCCCAGGGGTTTCAATGGCTGCATATTGTCGATCTGAATGGCTCCTTTGAAGGACGTCCTGTAAACGCCGAAGCTGTTGAAGGCATTCTGGCTGCGACCGACTTTCCGGTGCAGCTGGGTGGTGGCATTCGCGATCTCGCAACTATCGAGATGTGGCTTGAAAAGGGCGTCCGGCGGGTCATCCTCGGCACCCTTGCGGTCCGCGATCCTGCACTGACGCGCGAGGCATGCGCCCGCTTCCCGGGGCAAATTGTCGTCGGCATGGATGTTCTGGACGGCAAAGTCGCGGTTGAAGGCTGGGCCAAAGTGTCGGAGCTTACGGCCCTTGATCTGGCGCGAAAATTTGAAGATGCCGGAGCGGCCGCCCTTCTGCACACAGATGTCGGACGTGACGGCACCCTTGAAGGCGCCAATGTGGCGGCCACAGCCGCTCTCGCCGCAGCCGTCGACGTTCCAGTGATCGCTTCAGGCGGTGTCGGCTCGATGGCTGATCTTGTCGCCCTGAAGGCCGAAGCGCACAAGGGCATCGAAGGTGTCATCTCGGGCCGGGCGCTTTATGATGGCCGCATTGCCCCAGCCGAAGCGCTGAAACTGCTTGCGGACTAGATATGCTCAAAGTTCGGATCATACCCTGCCTTGATGTGGACAAGGGCCGCGTCGTCAAAGGCATTGAATACGTCAACCACGTCGACGCCGGCGATCCGGTCGAACAGGCCAGGCGCTATGATGCTGCCGGTGCGGATGAGATCTGTTTTCTCGACATCACGGCATCCTCCGATGATCGCGGCATCCTCTACGACATGGTTTCTGCAGTGGCCGAAGAATGCTTTATGCCGATGACCGTGGGCGGCGGCGTGCGGGCCACAGAAGACGTGCGAAAACTGCTGGCGGCCGGCGCTGACAAAGTCTCAATCATGACGGCGGGCATTTCAAATCCGGAGCTGGTCAGCGATGCGGCGGAGCAGTTCGGCAGCCAGTGCATAGTCGTAGCCATTGACGCCAAACGCGTCGCCGATGATCGCTGGGAAGTGTTCACCCATGGCGGCCGCACGGCGACCGGCGTCGATGCCGTACAATACGCCTATGACATGGAACTGAGGGGTGCCGGTGAAATCCTGCTCACCAGCATGGATCAGGACGGCACCAAGTCGGGCTTTGATCTGACGCTGACGCGCCTGATCGCCGATGGCATCAAAATCCCGCTGATTGCATCGGGCGGTGTCGGCCACCCCAGCCACTTTGTTGATGGCGTCAAGGAAGGTCATGCATCTGCCGTGCTGGCGGCGTCGATTTTTCACTATGATGAATTCAGCATTCATGAGACCAAAAAATACATGGCCGATGCCGGCATTGATGTTCGGATATAGGGGCAAGACATGAGTGGAATTGATAAGGTTACAACTGGGGACGTTATAGAACGCCTCTATGAAGTTATTCTGTCTCGCAAGGGTGGCGACCCTGCGACCAGCTATACGGCGTCCCTGTTCGACAAGGGTCTGTCGGAGATTGCACGGAAGGTCGGGGAAGAATCGGTAGAAACCATGGTCGCGGCCCTGACCGAGGACAAGCAGGCGCTGATCAACGAAAGTGCGGATGTTTTCTATCATCTCCTCGTTCTTTGGGCAGCGAAAGATGTAACCCCTCGGGATGTTTTCGGTGCCCTCGCAGATCGCGAAGGTGTTTCCGGAATTGATGAAAAGGCGTCCAGAACATGAGTGATGATCCGCATGAGAACCCGTATCTCGGCATTGACCAGAGCGAACCCTATGACGATCAGAACGTGTTCGCGAAAATCATCCGGGGCGAAATACCGTCAAATAAAGTCTACGAAGATGAACACGTGCTTGCTTTCCATGACATCAATCCCGCCTCACCGGTCCATGTTCAGGTCATCCCCAAGGGGGCATATGTCAGCCTCGATGATTTCGTCGACCAGGCCAGCGATGCCGAGATTGCGCATTTCTTCCGGACGGTAAAAAAGATCGCCCATGATCTGGAACTTGCGGACCCCGGCTATCGCCTGCTCATGAACACCGGCCGCGATTCAAACCAGCAGGTGCCGCATCTCCACCTCCACATCTTCGGCGGCCGCAACATGGGGCCGCTGTTACCGAAGGGCTGAGGCTACCAGCGCTTTCAGATCAGCTTCCGACCTTGCACCGACATGGGTGATGATCTCTCCTGCGGCGAGGCTGCCCATGTGGCCGCAGGTGGCGAGATCGTGGCCCGCGGCATGGCCGTGGAGAAATCCTGCAGCATAGAGATCGCCGGCACCTGTGGTGTCTACGACAGGGCCCTGGGGCGTCGCATCAATAATATGCACCTCGTCACCTGAGAGGATGACAGAACCCTTGGCGCCCCTCGTCAGGACGGCGATTTCGCAATGGCCGCGGACGTGCTGCAGGGCAGCGTCGAATTCATCGGTTTCGTAAAGGGACAAAAGCTCGTCTTCGTTGGCGAACAGAATGTCGATTTCGTGTTCGGCGAGATGGACAAATTCCTGGCGGAAGCGATCAACACAGAACCTGTCCGAAAGTGTGAAGGCGACCTTGCGGCCGGCGGCATGGGCAATGTCCATGGCTTTTCTGTAGGCTTCTTTGGCGGGCTCGAGATCCCAGAGATAGCCTTCGAAATAGCTGATGGCGGCAGATCGGATGAAGTCAGGGTCGATATCGGCCGGGCTCAGATCGTTGCAGGCGCCGAGATAGGTATTCATGGTGCGCTGGGCATCCGGCGTTACAAGAATCAGACAACGGCCCGTAGGGACGCCATCGGTCGCCGGCGGCGTATCAAAGGCAACACCCAGCGACTTGAGGTCATGGATGAACACTTCGCCAAGCTGGTCATTGGCAACGCGGCCGATGAAACCTGTCTTGTTGCCAAGTTCAGCCATGCCGGCGACGGTATTGGCCGCCGACCCGCCGGAGACCTCGATAGCCGGGCCCATGGCGCTGTAGATTGTATCGGCCTGGGCGGCATCAATCAGCACCATGGCGCCTTTTTCCATGGCGTGGGTCTTCAGAAAAGGGTCTTCGGCATGGGCCAGAACGTCGACAATCGCGTTGCCGATGGCAACGACGTCAAAGGCCTGATTGGAAGGAGTTTGAGCCGGCATCTAGAATTCTCGTTTGCATAAATCTCAGGGGCAGATTCTCGCGTCCGATTGACAGGCGGGTGTGCAAGTGCGGCGGAGTATAGCGATCCAGCCCTCGGCAACAAGCGTGCTGGGCACCCGCCCGTGTCATTATGGCTGTCTTGTGACTGGGCCTGTGACCGGGCCTGTGTTAAGTCAGGCATGCACCTCGCTCAGCAAGCACCGGGAACCCAAGCCAGATGATCTTGTCTCGTTTCTCTGCAGCCCTTCTCTTTTCGGCGGTTCTGGCCCTTGGTGGCTGTCAGGGGTCTGGAAACCTGCTGGGCGGTGAGCCAGTCGGCCCCGCTTTGGTCGCCGAAGCCGAGCCCACGCCTCCCACTGCAGAAGCAATTTCCGAAGCTATTTCAGAGCCTGAGCCCGAGCCAGATCCTCCGAGCGCAACAATTGACGATATGGATCTGCTTGAGCTCGGCACCGACGACATCCGCCATCTCTTCGGTGAACCTGATCTGGTTCGATCGGAGGAGCGGGCGGAACTCTGGCTCTACCGACGCCCGGCCTGTTCGGTTCATCTGGTCTATTATGCCGATGATGAGGTTCTGGTTTACGGCGACGACACAGTCTATGTCGTCGGCAGCCTTGATGCGGACGACCTCAGAGTGCGCCATGTCGAACTCCGCCCGGCGGATGAGGGGCACTCACTGGATGAGACGAGCTGCCTCCAAAGCCTGATCCGCGAAATCCCACCAGGCGATTCCGCGGGCTGAGGAATTCGGCACTTAAGCAGGCTCTTCGGTTTTTTCCTTGAACGCACAAACTGAGCTGACCACACAGGTCGGGCAGAGCGGCCTCCTTGCTTTACAGACATAGCGGCCGTGGAGGATCAGCCAGTGGTGGGCGTGCTGCATGAACTTCTCGGGGACCACTTTCTCAAGTTTTTTTTCGACATCGAGCGGGTTTTTGCCCGGCGCCAGGCCAGTGCGGTTGCCGAGGCGGAAGAGGTGGGTGTCGACGGCGATGGTCGGCTGCCCGAAAGCGATGTTCAAAACCACATTTGCGGTTTTACGGCCTGCTCCCGGCAGTGTCTCAAGTTCTTCGCGCGTCTGGGGCACCACACCGTCAAAATCATCGAGCAGCATCCGGCTCAGCTTGATGATGTTTTTGGCCTTGGTGTTAAAGAGGCCGATGCTCTTGATGTAATCGCGAAGCCTGTCTTCGCCGAGCCGGAGCATTTTTTTGGGCGTGTCCGCAACCTTGAACAGGGGCTCCGTCGCCTTGTTGACGCTGACGTCCGTGGCCTGTGCAGAGAGGACGACGGCGACCAGCAAAGTGTAAGGATTGATGAAATCGAGCTCGCCTCTTGGATCAGGGTCGAGTTCCTGAAGACGGGTGAAAAAGGTTTCGATGTCGGCCTTTTTCATTTCCCGAAACCAAGAACGTCCGCCATGTCATAGAGGCCCGGGTCCTGATCCTGGCCCCAGATGGCAGCGCGGATGGCGCCGCGCGCAAAAATAGCGCGATCGGCCGCCCGATGAGTAATCTCGATGCGCTCATTGTCAGCGGCAAAAATCACGGTGTGCTCGCCGACAACGTTGCCGCCCCTGAGGCTTGCAAAACCGATGTCGCCAGGCTTGCGCTCGCCAGTGATGCCGTCGCGGCCGCGCCTGGCGACTTCACCGAGCATGCGGCCCCGGCCTTCGGCGGCGGCTTCGCCCAGCATCAGCGCCGTGCCAGAGGGTGCATCCACCTTGTGCCGATGATGCATTTCGAGGATTTCAATATCGAACTCTTCACCGAGCGTGCTTGCCAGCTGGCGGGTGATTTCGGCGGCCAGATTGACCCCGAGGCTGAAGTTTCCAGCGCGAATAATGCGGGCATGCCTGGATGCGGCAACGATCTGCGCCTCATCGGCGTCTTCCAGCCCGGTGGTGCCGATGACATGGACAATGCGTGCCTGTGCGGCCAGGGCGGCGTGCGCCAATGTTGCCGACGGCACGGTGAAATCGAGGATAGCGTCTGAGGCCGCGAACAGGGGGAGGTTCTCTTCTGCAACCTCAAGACCCAGTTCATCACCACCGATCAGCCGACCAAGATCGGTGCCAATCTCGGCGTGACCAGGCGCTTCGGTGCCGCCGGCAAGCGTCATCCCGTCAGCCGCTAGGATTTCGCTGATCAGGGTCCGGCCCATGCGACCGGCACAGCCCACAATTCCAATTCGAATGTCTGACATCTTGCGTTCCTGTCTCTGTTCAGCTTTTGGCGGTTTACTTTACTGCATTACCGGAGACAAGCGTATCTGTGGGGAGAAAACTCAGCGAGCGCTATTCGGCCGCCTCGTCCGACAGGGTATCAGCGCGAGAGGCGAAACGGTCTGATTGCGGGCTGTGTTTGGTGCCGGCTTCTTCAAACTCTTCGAGGAGCTCTTTCTGGCGCTTGGTCAGTTTGCTTGGCGTCTCCACCACGGTCTGGACATAAAGATCGCCGAAGGCGCTCGACTGCATGACGGGCATGCCTTTCTTGCGCATTCTGAACTGGCGGCCCGACTGGGTGCCGGATGGAATGGTCAGGCGGGCTTTGCCGCCACCGAGCGTGGGGACGTCGATGTGTCCGCCCAGGGCTGCAGTCGCCATGGGAATGGGTGCGCGCACATAAATATCAATGCCGTCGCGGGTGAAGAGATCGTGGGGCTCGACAGTGATGAAAATATAGAGATCCCCTGGTCCGCCGCCTCTTATCCCCGCTTCACCTTCACCAGTGAGCCGGATGCGGTTGCCATCATCGACACCTGCCGGAATATTGACCTGAAGCGTGCGTTCCTTGGCAACCCGGCCCTGGCCGTTGCAATCGGCGCAGGGGTTGCGGATCACCTGGCCCTGACCGCCACATTCATGGCAGGTCCGCTCAACGGTGAAAAAGCCCTGCTGGGCGCGAACCCGTCCCGCACCATTGCAGGTGCCGCAGACGGCAGGTTTTGAACCAGCTGATGCACCAGATCCCTCGCAAGCCTCGCAAGCCTGGGAAGTCGGTATCTGCACAGTCGCCTTCTTGCCGGTGAAGGCTTCGTTCAGCGAAATCGACATATTGTAGCGAAGATCGGCCCCGCGACTGTCCTGACGTCGCCGGCGCCCTCCGCCACGACCTGGGCCAGCCCCCTGGCGGCCCCGCCCGGTGAATTCACCAAAGAGATCATCAAAAATGTCGGAGAAATTGCCGGTAAACTCAAAACCGCCCGTCGCACCCGGCGCCGTGCCGTTCTCGAAAGCAGCGTGACCCATCTGATTGTAGGCGGCGCGCTTGTCGGGATCCTTCAGGATCTCATAGGCTTCATTGACTTCCTTGAATTTAGCCTCGGCGCTGTCATCGTCTGGATTGCGATCTGGGTGATGCTCCATAGCGGCCTTGCGGAACGCCTTCTTGAGGGCATCATCGTCGGCATCCCTGCTGACCCCCAGAACGTCATAATAATCCTGTTTCGCCATGGATACTTCAGCCCGATCCTTTAACGACCTTGTCCCGCTCTTTGAGGAACACTCGCGATGAGTTGTTACGGTTTACAGAATTATCGCCGGAGCGCCAAGTTTTGCCTCAGACCTGCTGATCCTGAGCCGCGTTTTTGTCATCGTCTGAGGTGTCATCTTCATCAGGGTCACTGTCGTCAACCTCTTCAAATTCAGCATCCACGACATCATCATCAAGATCACTGGGCTCGTCGCCCGGTTCAGCCCCGGCTTCAGCGGCCTGTTCAGCGTTATAGATCGCTTCGCCAAGCTTCATGGAGCTCTGCACCAGGGCTTCTATCTTCGCCGTGATGGCATCCTTGTCATCACCCTCGAGCGCTGCCTGAAGGGCCTCAATGTCGGCTTCGATGGCGGTCTTTTCACCTTCGTCAATCTTGTCGGAATGCTCTTTGAGGGTCGTCTCGGTTGAGTGGATCAGGCCCTCTGCCTGATTTGTCAGTTCAACTTTCTCGCGCCGTTCCTGATCCTCCGTGGCATGGGCTTCAGCGTCTTTGACCATGGTCTCAATATCGCTGTCACTGAGGCCGCCTGAAGCTTCGATTCTGATCTGCTGCTCCTTGCCGGTGCCTTTGTCTTTGGCCGAGACATTGACGATGCCGTTCGCATCAATGTCGAAGGTCACCTCAATCTGTGGCACACCACGGGGGGCCGACGGAATGCCGATCAGATCGAACTGACCGAGAATCTTGTTGTCGGTCGCCATTTCCCTTTCGCCCTGGAAGACCCGAATGGTTACAGCGCTCTGCTGATCTTCTGCGGTGGAAAACACCTGGCTCTTTTTTGTCGGGATTGTTGTGTTCCGTTCGATCAGCCGCGTGAACACACCGCCCAGGGTCTCAATGCCCAGGCTCAGGGGTGTCACATCCAGGAGGAGAACATCCTTGACGTCGCCCTGGAGAATGCCGGCCTGAATGGCGGCGCCCATGGCGACCACTTCATCCGGATTGACGCCCTTATGGGGCTCACGGCCGAAAATGTTCTGGACAGTGTCCGAGATTTTTGGCATGCGCGTCATGCCGCCGACGAGGACAACTTCTTCAATTTCACCGGCCGAAACGCCTGCATCCTTGATCGCGGACTGACAGGGACCGATGGTCCGCTGGATCAGATCTTCAACAATCGCTTCAAGTTTGGCGCGGGTCAGCTTCAGCGTGAGATGCTTGGGGCCTGAAGCGTCAGCTGTAATGAAGGGCAGGTTGATCTCTGTCTGGGTCGCTGTTGAAAGCTCAATCTTTGCCTTCTCGGCACCTTCCTTCAGCCGCTGAAGGGCGAGCTTGTCGGCCTTAAGATCGATGCCGGTATCTTTCTTGAACTCGTCAGACAGGTAATCCACCAGCCGCATGTCAAAATCTTCACCGCCAAGGAAGGTGTCGCCGTTGGTCGACTTGACTTCAAAAACGCCATCGCCGATCTCAAGGATCGATACGTCGAAAGTGCCACCACCAAGATCGTAGACAGCGATCAACTTCGCCTCAGATTTATCAAGACCGTAAGCAAGCGATGCTGCTGTCGGCTCATTGATGATGCGAAGAACTTCAAGGCCGGCGATTTTGCCGGCGTCTTTGGTCGCCTGGCGCTGGGCATCATTGAAATAGGCCGGGACGGTGATCACTGCCTGGGTCACCGGCTCGCCGAGATAAGATTCGGCTGTCTCTTTCATCTTCTGGAGAATGAAAGCGCTGACCTGGCTCGGGCTGTATTTTTCGCCCCCCGCCTTGACCCATGCATCGCCGTTATCTGCCTTGACGATTTCATAGGGCACCATTTCGATGTCCTTCTGGGTCTGCGGATCGTCAAACCCGCGACCAATAAGGCGCTTGATGGCAAATAGCGTATCTTCAGGATTGGTCACGGCCTGGCGCTTTGCTGATTGTCCGATGAGCCTTTCGCCGTCTTCGGTGAAGGCCACCATCGAAGGCGTGGTCCGCCCACCTTCAACGTTTTCGATCACGCGCGGGGTGTCACCATCCATGATGGAAACACAGGAATTTGTTGTTCCGAGATCAATTCCAATTACCTTGGCCACGTTCTTGTCTTCCTTCTATCTGGGCTGAACATGTCCGGCCTTCGATGGCACCGGCCCTGTTCCCCCTCATTTTAATCGTGCGCTGACCTGCCATTTGGCCGGGTTTTGGTCAGCACCGTATATAGGGCTGTAATGGCTGTCCGCAACCGCTTAGACGCAAAAAGAGAGCGCTTTGGCGCAAAAAAAAGAGCCAACTTGAGCAATTTCAGGCGTAAGTAGCGCTTCCTCCGCCATCAACCTTGATATTGGCGCCGGAAATGAAGGCGGCGCGGGGCGATGCCAGGAAGAGCACCAGATCGGCAATGTCTTCCCGACGGGCAATTCTGCCCGCCCCTTCACCACCGCGCTCACCAAGCACTCTGCGTTCTATTTCGTCCCAGTCGTCAGGTCCGTTGGGCCAGCCCTGGGCTTCAGCCCGGGCCCGAAAGCTCTGTTCAACTTCTTTGGTGCGGATCAGGCCGGGGCTTACCAGGTTGACCGTGATGCCGGTTCCCAGAAGCTCGCGCGCGAGACTAAGTGTCGCACTGTGAAGCGCGCTTTTGGATGCGTAGTAATGCGGCATCTGATTGCCGGGCCGGGTCGATCCAATGGTGCCGATCTGGATAATGCGGCCCTGGTTACGTTCCCGCATGCCTGGCAAAATGGCCTGGGTCAGTTCGACAGCCGACAGAACGTTCTTTTGATAGATATCGATCCACGCTTCTTCGCCAGTGCCTTCCGAATTGTCACGGGCCCAATTGCCGCGCGACGAGGTGCCGTAGTTGTTGACCAGGATCTCTATCTGGCGACCGCTGGCAACGGCATCCTCAATGACTGACTTCCGTCCATCGTTTGTGCCGAGGTCGCCGGTGACGGCGGATCCCTCATTGCCGGCCTCGCCGATCAGTCCAAGGGTTTCATCGGCCTGGCCAGCTGACAATTCATGCACCAGGACATGTGCGCCTTCAGCCGCCAGCGCTTCAGCGATCTTCGCGCCCGTACCGCGATAACTGCCGGTTACAAGTGCGGTCTTGCCGCTCAGTTCCAGATCCATAGCGCTCCCCCAAGATTGCCCGGCACTCTTTCGGCCAGAACTTTATTCTTTGTCTGGCTGTTCCACTTGATCTTCCGGCGCTTGATCTTCCTGTGGTTCTTCTGGCGGCTCAGTGGAAGCCCCCTCACCGCCTTTGGCGACCCCGACCATGGCAGGGCGCAGCAACCGATCGCCAATTGTGTAACCTGCGGCGATGACCTGTACGACGGTACCGTCGGGTTCGCCTGAATCGGGGACCTCAAACATGGCCTGATGCAGATTGTGATCGAACTTCTCGCCGAGAGGCTCAACAGTCTTGATGCCATGCTTGTCGAACGCGTTCTGAAGTTCTCGGGCTGTCATGTCGACGCCGGCCCGGAAGGTGTCTGCCTCTTCTTCCGTCGGGTCCGTATGTTCGATCATGTGGTCGAGCGCGCGCTTCAGATTGTCGCCAACGCCAAGCATGTCGCGGGCAAAATTTGTTACCGCGTATCTTGATGCGTCTTCAAGTTCACGTGCCATGCGACGTCTGAGATTCTGCTCCTCCGCCATGGCGCGCAGCAGCTGGTCCTTAAGCTCCGCGATTTCCTCTTCAAGTTTTTCGCGTTCGCCGAGGATGTTGTCGATCAGCGCTTTGCTGATTTCTCCATCATCCATGCCGGTGCCGTCAATGGCTTCGGCAAAGGATTGGCCGCTCTCATCCGAGGACATATCCTCGTCGGCATCGAAATCCTCAGACATATCCCTGGCCGCATCCGCGGCGGCCCTGAGAATCTTGTCGGCCTGGGCCTCAAGATCGTTCTGGCTGTTCTGGGTCTTTTCGCCGCTCTGGTTTTCAGGCTCCTGGCCACCTTCTTCCTCGTGCGGCTCAGATTTTCCGGTGTCGTTCATGGGCGCTATTTTGTCTCTTTTTCTGTTCGGCAGGTTCAATTGCCGGATTCAATTGCTGGTCCCTATATCAGGTCGCTCTAGCCGATGAAACGGCTGATCACCTGCGCGGTGTAGTCAACCATGGGAATTATGCGGCCATAGTTGACCCGCGTCGGGCCGATGACACCGATAATGCCTACAATGTCATGTCGTTTGTTCATATAGGGTGACAAAATCAAAGATGAACCCGAAAGCGAAAATAAGTCGTTTTCCGCGCCGATAAATATCCGCACACCATCTGCACCTTCCGCGAGATCAAGCAGCCCCGAAAGTTCCTGCTGGCGTTCAATGTCATCAAATAAAAGTCTGATCCGATCAAGATCCTTTGTCGCGGTCACATCATCAAGAAGATTTGCGCGGCCGCTGACGATCAGCAAGGGCGTATCCTTTTCGCCGGTGGCGGTGGCAAGACCGGTTTCGACAACGCGGGCCGTCAGCTCATCAAGCTCGGCCTTATGGGCGGCGATTTCGGCCAGCACCTGCATTCTCACGCTTTGCAACGTGCGCCCCTTCAGACGGTTGTTGAGATAGTTTGAAGCTTCCACCAGGGCCGCGGGGGTAAGTCCCCGGACAGCGGCAAAAACCCGATTTTCGATAGTGCCGTCTTCGTAGACGATGACGACCAGCACCTGGTCAGCATCGAGCCCGACAAACTCGATCTGGCGGATGGCGCGATCCAGTTTTGGCGCGACCACAAGACCCGCTCCATGGGTAAGACCGCTCAGCGCCTGGGTCGCTTCGGTCAGGACGTCCTCAAGCTTTTTCCCTTCGGCGGCACAGAGGGCTTCAATTTCCTTGCGTTCTTCGCTGGGCAGATCGCCGATTTCCAGCAGACCATCGACAAAAAGCCGAAGCCCCAGATCTGTCGGCATTCGACCGGCCGAAGTATGGGGGGCGCTCAGGAGGCCCTTTTCCTCGAGATCGGCCATAACATTTCGGATAGTTGCCGCCGAAAGCCGGTCGCCGAGGCGTTTCGAAAGCGTACGTGAACCTACAAGATCGCCGGTCGAGAGATAGTTCTCGACGATTTCACGGAAAATCTCCCGCGACCGACTGTTCAGCTCTTCAATCATTTTGGGATCATCCAACATCCTTGCCTTTGATGCCAGTGGAAGCCGCTGGACGCCCCTGAAACCAAAAGCTACAAACAATTCAGGAATTTCGTGCCACTCATAAAGGGAAAGGGACCCTGATGCGCCCATCTGGCCGCCAACCAGCTGATCTTCGACCCATAAGCCTTGAGCCGGGCTATGCAAAGCACGCCGAAGGCTCGTGCCTCGCAAGGTTCGGCGACACCCATGTCCTGTGCACAGCGTCTCTTGATAGCGGGGTGCCGCCGTGGCTTCGAAATCAGGGCCGGGGCTGGGTCACGGCCGAATATGGCATGCTGCCCAGGAGCACTAATACACGCATGGACCGCGAAGCGGCGCGGGGCAAGCAATCTGGCCGGACCCAGGAAATTCAGCGTCTCATTGGCCGATCCTTGAGGGCAGTGACAAATTTCAAAGCCATGGGCGAATGCCAGATCCGGATTGACTGCGATGTCATTCAGGCGGACGGCGGGACCCGCACCGCGGCAATCACCGGCAGCTACGTCGCGCTTTATCAATGTTTCGCCAGTATGATCGAGCATGGCCGCATTGAAAAAATCCCTCTCAGTTCAGAAGTGGCTGCCATTTCCTGCGGGCTTTATAAGGGTGAAGCAGTGCTTGATCTTGATTACGCGGAAGATTCCCACGCCGATGTGGATGCGAACTTCGTCATGACAGGGGCTGGCGGCGTTGTCGAAATTCAGGGCACCGCAGAAGGCGATCCTTTTTCAGAAGCCCAGTTCCTTGAAATGATGGCACTGGCAAAAACGGGCATCCGAGAGCTAGTCGAAATGCAAAAGGCAGTGCTTGAAGCAATCTAGGCAGGAGCGGTTTGGTGATGGCCCGGCAATTTGACATCGGCTCCGGTGAAGCGCGCCTGGTGGTCGCCAGTCACAACGAAGGCAAGGTCAGCGAAATTCGTGATCTGCTGGCACCCTTCGGTGTTGCTACAGTCTCTGCCGCCGAACTTGATCTCGAGGATGTTGAAGAAACCGGCGACACGTTTATTGCCAACGCCGAACTGAAAGCCCTGGCTGCTGCGAAAGCTTCGGGCCTTGTCGCCCTTGCCGATGACTCTGGCCTGGCCATAGATGCTCTGGACGGCGCGCCTGGCATCTATTCGGCCAGATGGGCAGGGGAACCACGGGACTTCTTGCGGGCTATGGAAAGGGTGGAAAAAGCATTAAGTGATAAGGGCGCCGATAAGCCTGATGCCCGGCACGCCAGATTTGTGGCGGCGCTGACACTTGGTTGGCCCGATGGCCATACTGAGTCTGTAGAGGGTACCGTGGCCGGGCATTTGATCTGGCCGCCCAGGGGTGAGAAAGGGTTCGGCTATGATCCGGTCTTTGTGCCGGACGGACATGACTTGACCTTTGGCGAAATGGACGGTGCCGACAAGCAAGCCATCTCGCACCGTGCTGATGCATTTCGGAAATTGATCGACAGGTGCTTCTCTGCCTCGGGGTGACCAACAACGACTGGACCATCTAAATTCATGGAATCTCTGTCCCTTTATGTGCACTGGCCTTTCTGCCTGTCGAAATGCCCCTATTGCGACTTCAATTCCCATGTCCGCGAAAATGTGGATCAGGACCGCTGGCGGACGGGTCTGCTGGCGGAAATCGAGTATTACGCCAACACGCTCGCCCCTCACCCGCTCGATACGCTCTTCTTTGGCGGTGGCACACCATCTTTGATGCCTCCCGAGACAGTGGCGGCGGTGATTGAGGCGGCAAGGGATGCCTGGGGTTTCACAGAAAACGTCGAAATTTCCCTTGAAGCAAACCCGACTTCGGTGGAAGCAGAGAACTTTGCGAAGCTTGCAGATGCAGGGGTGAACCGCCTGTCCCTTGGCATTCAGGCACTGAAGGATGACGATCTGGCATTTCTGGACCGGGCCCATTCAGTGGCGGAGGCACTTCAGGCACTTGATGTCGCCACCAATTCTTTTGACAGAGTTTCCTTCGATCTGATCTATGGCCGGGAAGGCCAGAAGCTCGCCGCCTGGGAAACCGAGCTTCGTGAGGCGATTTCATTCGGCACAGAACACCTCTCCCTCTATCAGCTCACGATCGAGCCGAATACGGGTTTTGCCGGCCGTGTCCAGCGGGGCGAGATTACGATGCCGACAGACGATCTGCAGGCGGATCTTTTCCTGGCAACCGAAGAAATTACCGGTGCACAGGGGCTCGTGCCCTATGAGATTTCAAATTTCGCACGGCCGGACGCTGAATGCCGCCACAATCTGAACTACTGGCGATCAGGATCCTGGATTGGCATTGGGCCAGGTGCCCATGGCCGCATCACCCTCGACGCCATCCGCGTGGCCACGGCAAATTCGAAACGGCCCGAAACCTGGCTTGATGAGATCGAGGCCGGGCAGGTTTCAATGGCTGACCGGCATGCGCTGGCCCCTGCGGAAATCGCCTCCGAAACGGTGATGATGGGATTACGCCTGGCCGAAGGTGTTTCCCTGGCTGAGCTTGAACGACGGACCGGTCTTGGCCGCACTGAAACATTCGACTGGAAGCGCGTGCAAAGCCTCGCACGAGAGGGATTTATCGGCCTCGCCGAAGATCGTCTCTTCGTTGAAAGTAAGGGTCGGCTGGTGTTGAATTCGATCCTTGGTTCGATCCTTGCTTAACAAGACTGGGGTTAACAAGACTGGCCCCCGGTCGTCGGGCGGCAGCGACTGCCGGCGCCTCATATAGATCGCTTGCCGGCAGAAAGACATCGGGCGCTTCGTCGATCACGTTGAAGGATCGGGCGCCGACCTCCATGATGGCCAGGTTCCGTTCAGCTGTACCATCGGCACGAAAACGGAACGCACCGTCGGTGCCCATGAACCCCCGCTCTTCGCGAAGCGCTGCGGCTGAGAAGGGGTCCGGCCGGTCATGATATTGCAGGGCGGTAACGAGCACCATGGCGTCGTAGGCGAGGCTGGAAATTCTTGGTGGTTCATAGCCGAAAGCAGTTTCAAATTTCTCGAAAAAGTCCCGTCCGTTCCGGGAATGGGGCCCGGTAAACCAGCCGCCTTCCAGAGACGGTTCTATCAATGTGCCGCTGTCGTCCCAGAGCCCGGTGCCGAGGAACTTCACGAGTTTCGGATCAATGTCATAAAATGGCAAAAGAGGGGCCAGGGCCTCGAGCATAGTGCCGCCCTCGGCAATCAGAACAGCATCGAAGTTGACGGGGCCCAATGTGTCTTTCTCTTCAAGTTCCTCCAGAAGTGCGATCGCCTCATCTGTCGCCATGGCACCCACAACACGGCGCATTTCAAGCAGGGCGCGATGGCGCTGATCGTAATTTGCCAGTTCGCGCACGGGATCATAGATGCTGTCGGTCTGCGGCGGATAGGTGGTTATTCTCACCAGATCGCGGGGGTTCGCCGATGTTGCGACGCGCACGGAGTCAGCGACCCGTTCGCCGTAGGCTGTCTGGGGCACCAGAGCAGCAAAACGTCGGAGCCCCTGAGAACGTGCGAACTCGACAATGCGATAGACTTCGTTTTCCGGCGAAAAGCCGATCAGGAATACATTGTCCCCGGCAACGCTACGGTCGGTTGAAAAGGCGATCACATTGACGCCTGCCAGCTTGGCCATAGGGGCCACTTCGCGCACAGAAGTGCTCAGAAGCGGGCCCAGAACAACCCTGGCACCGGCCTTCAGGACAGCGTCCATGGCCGCCCTGGCGCCAGTGGGTGTGCCCATGGTGTCTTCAGGAATAAGCTCTATCCAGGGATCATCGATTTCGAACAGTGCCAGCTCTGCGGCATGCAGGAGTGCATTGCCAAGTGCCCCGTCTGGCCCACTGAGGGGCAACAGCATGCCGATCCGCACCCGCTCCGTCGGCGTGCGGGGCGTCATGCCGGCTTCGTCAATTGGCACATATGTCTGATCGGGGGCAGCGTCACGCCTGTAAAGGGAGAGATCCTGAGCCAGTGTGGAGCCCGGCTGGGTGCCCGCTCTGTCCCCGGCCGGCGGATGCAGGCGGACCGGCTCAAACGGACCGCCAGCACAGGCCTCCAGCATAAGGGCCAGCGCGGCAAGAATGCCGATGAGAGCAATTTTCTGTGGCTTGCACCAATGCAACCGTCTTGATCCTCTATCCTGGGCCTTTGTATTGCAATGCCCGCTCTTTCCGCCTACGCCTTGATTAAGGAAATTTTGTGATGCTGGAAAGAACCTTTCTGTTCAGGCCGGCATTCTCGACCCTGAACGCGGACTTCACAATATGGCGTCAACACTTGAAGCAGGGCTCTATCTGGTTGCTACACCGATTGGCAATCTGGGCGATATCACCTATCGGGCAGTTGAGACACTGAAGGCGGTTGACGCCATTTTCTGCGAGGACACCCGCATCAGCCGCAGGCTGCTTGAGCATTATGGCATTGGCACCAGGCTCAGCGTCTATAACGATTTTTCAGACGAAGCTGACCGGAATAGTATTCTGGTCAGGCTACAGGCGGGCGAGGCCATCGCACTGATATCCGATGCCGGCCTGCCGCTGATTTCCGATCCAGGCTTCAAACTGCTGAGTGCGATCCGTGACGCTTCACTGCCGGTGACGGCGGTGCCGGGGCCAACTGCATTTGCAACGGCGCTGACACTTTCCGGACTGCCACCTCATCCGTCACTGTTTGTCGGCTTCCTGCCGTCAAAATCCGGCCACCGCCGCAAGGCTCTTGAGGCGCTGATGGCTGTCAACGCGACGCTGATCTTCTATGAATCTCCGCGCCGGGCAAAAAGTGCGATTGCTGATATGGCGGCTGTACTGGGTAATCGGCGAGCGGCAATTCTGCGCGAGTTGACCAAACGACACGAACAGATCGCCACCGGTTCGCTGGCCGAACTTGCAGCTCAGCTCGGCGATACCGTGCCGCTTCGTGGCGAATTTGTTATTGTAACGGGTCCCCCTTCAGCAGAGCGCCTTACAGGAGATCTTGCGTGGGATGAGCAGCGGCTCAGGGATCTCATCGGTGAACTTGGTCTGAAGGAGGCTGTAAAGAGCTTCGTTCATGAAACGGGTCAGCCTCGAAACGCGGTATATGAGAGAGCGCTTGGCCTGAAGGATGCGACATCGAATGACGGTTGAGGACCGGCGCGCGGCTTTTCTGGCAGGTCAGAGGGCCGAAACTGCAGCGGCGCTATGGCTGCGGCTCAAAGGGTTCCGAATACTGTCCCGGCGATACAAATGTCCGGTCGGTGAGATTGATCTTGTGGCCCGGCGCGGCGCCCTGCTTCTCTTTGTTGAAGTAAAGGCCAGAAAGACTGAAACAGAGGCACGCCACGCCATCACGCCGCATCAGCGCCGGCGCATAGAGCGTGCAGCAATGCATTTTCTGAAGACCTATCCTGGGGGCCAGAGAATGATTCAACGGTTTGACGCAATTTTAATGGTTCCAGGGAAGCTGCCGATTCACATCAGCGATGCTTGGCGCTAGAGTGTTTCGGTCAACCGGATCGAAACCCCACATATGGAAGAGGGCTGAATTGGAAATTATTGGGAGTTGTAAGTCTCGGACCCATGGGCGGCACAGAAATCACCGGTCCATGGTCTTGCCACTGTTGCTATCGGCGGTCCTGCTTGAAGGCTGCGTCGGCGCCGTCGTTGTCGGTACGGCTGCGGGTGCGGGGGTGGTCGCCGCGCAGGAGCGCAATGTTGGACAGGCCCTTGATGACACAAATATTCAGCTGGAACTGCAGCGCGATCTTATCAAAGAAGGAGGATACCGCCTGTTCAACGACGTCAACATCGAGGTTGTCGAGGGCCGCATCCTCTTGACCGGCAACGTGCCTGATCCTGCAGACCGGATCACGGCGGCCCGCCTGGCCTGGCGGATCGACGGCGTCAGACAGGTTGCAAATGAGCTGAATGTCGCAGACGATTCAAGTGTCCTTGACTATTTCAAGGACACTTTCATCACACTGAAAATCAAGCCTCAGCTCCTGGTCCATGAAGACATTCAGGACATCAACTACTCCATCGAGACATTGAACGGCATCGTCTACGTCATCGGCATAGCAAGGTCACAGGGGGAGCTTGATCTGGTCCATGAAATCATCCGCAACACCAGTGGCGTTGATGAAGTTGTTTCATACGTGACGGTGGGCCCCTATTCGGCCCAACGCCGCGTAACCGAGTGAAACTGACCCAATGAGCCTGCAAGTTGCCATACAGATGGATCCCATTGACGGGATAGATATCGACGGGGACAGCACCTTCGCGATCGCGCTGGAAGCCCAGGCTCGCGGTCACAATCTGTTCTATTACCTGCCAAACCAGATCAGCCTTTCAAACGGCGAAGTGGTGGCCACCGTCCGTGCTCTCAGCGTCAGGCGGGAACCGGGCAACCACTTTACGCTTGGTAATCCCGAACGCATCAACCTCACAACCATGGACGTGGTCCATATGCGCCAGGATCCGCCTTTTGACATGGCCTACATCACAGCGACGCATCTGCTGGAGCATATTCATCCCAAAACACTGGTGGTCAACGATCCGGTTCATGTGCGCAATGCACCGGAAAAACTGTTTGTAACGCACTTCGACGGCCTTTTGCCGCCGACCCTGATCACGTCCGACAGTACGGAAATATTCGCGTTTCGTTCGGAATACAAAGACATCATCATCAAGCCCCTTTACGGCAACGGTGGTGCCGGTGTGTTTCACATCACGCCCGATGATGAAAACATCAACACTGTGCTTGAACTGTTCACCGAGCTCTATCGCGAGCCGATCATCATTCAGCAGTATCTGCCGGCGGTCCGTAAAGGCGACAAGCGCATTATTCTGGTGGATGGTGAGGCGGTCGGGGCGATCAACCGGATTCCGGCAAAAGGTGAGGCCCGGTCCAACATGCATGTGGGCGGCAAAGCCACCGCGACAAAGCTCACCAAGCGCGAAGAAGAGATTTGCGCGCAGATCGGACCTGCATTGAAGGAGCGCGGGCTCATTTTCGTCGGCATCGACGTCATCGGCGACTATCTCACTGAAATCAATGTGACTTCACCTACCGGCATTCAGGAAATTGACCGCTTCAACGGATCCAACATTTCTGCATCCATCTGGGACGCGATCGAGGCGCGCATCGGCTAGACCAGATCCGTACTGAACTCTCCTGAAAGTTTGCACTTTTTGCACGAAATGCTAGCCTTCTGAAGCATCGGCTTCAATGATCACCTTGGGGGAGAGAGATCGTGACTGCTTTTCGCAACGCATATCTTTATCTTTCCTTGCTGGCGCTGGCTGTCATTGTTGGATTCTGGCCAAGCTATTTCAGTGTAATTCAATCGGTTTCAACCGGACCTCATGTTCATGGCGTGCTGATGATGCTGTGGATCGCCATGCTGATTTCCCAAGCCTATTTGATTCGAAGCGACAATAGGTCACTTCATCGCGCTATCGGGACGTCAAGCTACGTCCTCGCGCCGATCATTTTTTGGTCCGGTCTCGCTGTTGCTCAGGACGCCCTGTTGCGGGGGCCCGGCATCGCAACCATGGAAGAAGCGCAGGTTATGGCCCTGCCCCTGGCACCAATCTCCGGTTTTGCGCTCAGCTGGGGCCTGGCTATCTACTATCGGAAAAATCGCCAACTGCACGCCCGCTTTATGATGTCGACAGGCCTTATTGTCAGTCAGGCTGCGTTGTTGCGCGTCTTTCTTTTCTTCGTGCCGGGCTTTGGCAACAATGACATGGCCGTTCATGGCGCCTATGTACCCCTGGAACTGGTCGTTGTTGCACTGGTGGTTGGCGACCGAAAAAATGGATTTCCACGCTCGCCATGGCTTGTGGCTCTTGGCGTGCTCGTCTTCAGTCACGCGCTGTATTTCGCTGTGGAAGGATCGACCGGCTGGCATCAGTTTGTCGAATGGTTTGGCGGTGTCCCTCTCTTCCAGCCTTGGGAACGTAGCGGTGTGGCGACGTTGCCGATCGTTTAGCCGACAGCGATGGAACATCCGGAGCAATTAAGACTGCCTAATTGAGGAGTAAAGTCATGACCGCCTTTCGGAACGCATACCTTTATCTTTCATTGCTTGCCCTGGCCGTCCTTATCGGATTTTGGCCGAGCTATTTCAGTGTGATTTCTACGGTTACAACCGGACCGCATGTGCATGGCTTGCTGATGATGCTATGGGTGGCGATACTGATTTCGCAGGCTTTTCTGATGCGCAGTGACCTGAAATCGTTCCACCGCGCGCTAGGGAAATCGACTTACGTGATTGCGCCGCTGGTTGTCTGGTCAGGGCTTGCGGTTGCTCAGAATGTTCTTTGGCGCGGCCCGGGTGGTGTAACCATGGAAGAGGCACAGGCGTTTACGCTGCCGCTTGCACCGATTACGGCCTTCGCCATCTGCTGGGGGCTGGCTATCTATTACAGGAAGAACCGTGAACTGCATGCGCGCTTTATGATTTCGACAGGCATTGTCATTGCCAGTGCCGCCACATTCAGGATTTTCTTCTTCTTTGTGCCCGGTTTTGGCAACAACGCTGCAGCGACCCATGGCGCCTACATACCGCTTGAAATCCTCGCCATCGGGCTCGTCATTGCTGATCGAAGCAAGGGCTTCGCGCGTTCGCCCTGGCTGGTGACGCTGGTGCTTCTGGCATGCAGCCATGCGCTCTATTTCGGGGTTGAAGGCTCTGCTGCCTGGCATGCCTTCACAGAGGCATTCGCAGACCTGCCGCTGTTGCAGCCCTGGGAAGCAGCGCCAGCCGGTTCGTTCGAGACGCCGGTGGCTTAATCAGGCCCGGAGTAGGTGCGGCCAGTGACCAACGGGCGGTCCGGATCGCCTTCCAGATTGCCGGATGCGCCGGGTCGCTCGTCGATAACGTCATCGCAGTCATCGTCCTTGTTGTTGCAGGCGGTGGGAACCGAGTCGCCGTCATCATCATCATCGAGCCAGGCGGAACCACCGAGGCCCTCCGGCCGGCTCATGTCGTCGCCGCGCGTATCGTTCATGCGGCCTGGCATCAGCCCGACATGATCCGGCTCCCCGGTTCTCGTGCCGCGTTCATAAACATAGTCGTCGCAGTCGTCGTCCATGCCGTTGCAAATTTCGCTGGCGCTGTCTGAATCACCATCGCCGCGTGAAGTGTTCATCTTGCCAGGGTTAATCGCGACACGACCATAAGCAGCTGATCGTCTGGTGCTTCCATCTGCATTAACGTTGCAATCGTCGTCCGTGCCGTCGCAGATTTCGCGGGCGCTGTCTGCAAAGTCGTCGTTATCACTATCACGATCTCTAAAGTCGGCGGTTCCATACGGCAGGCTGCAGCTGACATTCAAATCAGGGTCATTGCAGGCATCAGCGTCATCCGTCAGACCGTCGCAATCATTGTCGATGGCATCGCAAACTCCGTCACTGTCGGACCCGCCACCCGCCGAAATTCTGAGCGAAGAATTGTTTGAGCGTGACGAATTATAGCCACCGCCCGTGGTTCTGGAAGAAGACTGGTCTGATCCGCGGACTTCGCCGCGCCTTGATGCTGGGCGGCCGGATTGCATTGTGTCGCGACCTGACCGCAGGCCTTCATCGCCATAGTCATCACAGTCATTGTCGAAGCCATCACAGATTTCCATGTCCTGAACCGTGCCACCGATTGATTCTGTTCCGCCTATGACATCGCCCGTGTCGCAGTCATTGTCGATGCCATCACAGACTTCGCCGCCGCCAGTGCCGCCCTCAGAGGACTGGGACCGCGATGAATTGTCGTTTTCCTGCGCCATCACGTTGCCAGCCAACAAAATCAAAACTGCCGTACCTAAAACCAACGCCCTCATCACAAATCTCCCGTCAACGCATCGATGCACCATTGAAACACTAGCGGCAGGCGCTGAACAGGGCCTGAATAGGGCCAGAATGGGTTTCCGGCACAACAGGATTTAGGGGTGACGTTTGTATCTGTTTTGTTCTAGTGTCCCTTCAGTTGCATTTTGGAGGCCAGGTATATGGTTGCGCATGTTGGCACAGTCGCCTTTGTCGGGGTCGAAGCCCGGGCAGTGGATGTTCAGGTCCAGATCTCGTCCGGCTTACCGGCTTTTTCCATTGTTGGCCTTGCCGACAAGGCGGTTGCGGAATCGCGCGAGAGGGTAAGAGGGGCACTTGCCGCCATTGGGCTCGCGCTCCCCCCGAAGCACATCACCATCAATCTGGCACCGGCAGATCTGCCCAAGGAAGGCAGCCACTATGATCTGCCGATTGCGGTTGGGCTGCTTGCCGCCATGGACGTCCTCCCGGGGGCAGAACTGGAGCGATATGTTGTCCTTGGTGAACTCGCCCTCGATGGCGCCATTGCCGCAGTGGCCGGCGTGCTGCCGGCAGCCATGCATGCCGTGGGCACGGACAAAGGGCTGATCTGCGGTGCTGGCAACGGGCCTGAAGCGGCCTGGGCCGGGGACCTTGAAATTCTTGCGCCCACATCGCTTCTCAGCCTGGTCAATCACTTCAAAGGATCTCAGGTACTCAGTCAGCCGAGCCCGGCACTTGCTGAAGACAACATTCGCGTGCCTGACCTGCGCGACATCAAGGGGCAGGAAACCGCCAAACGCGGTCTTGAGGTGGCGGCGGCGGGCGGACACAACATTCTGATGATTGGCCCGCCGGGCGCAGGCAAATCCATGCTGGCGTCCCGGCTGCCCGGCATTCTGCCGCCCCTCGGACCTAAAGAGGCTCTGGACGTGACCATGATCCAGAGCGTCGCCGGGTTACTGACCGACGGCAAGATCACCCGGCGGCGCCCGTTTCGCGATCCCCATCATTCGGCTTCCATGGCCGCCATGGTCGGCGGCGGCACCCGGGTCAGGCCGGGCGAGGCATCCCTGGCCCATCGCGGCGTGCTCTTTCTCGATGAGCTGCCGGAATTTCAGCGTGCCGTCCTCGACAGTTTGCGCCAACCTCTGGAAACCGGTCAGATCATGGTGGCCAGGGCAAATTCCCACATCACGTTTCCCGCCCGTGTGCAGCTGGTCGCTGCCATGAACCCGTGCCGCTGCGGCCATTTCGGTGATCCGGCGCTCGCCTGTAATCGGGCACCCCGATGTGCATCGGATTATCAGACCAAGATCTCGGGGCCGCTCTATGATCGGATCGACGTGCATCTTGATGTGCCGCCTGTAACCCCCGGCGATCTCACTTTGCCGCCGCCGGCCGAAGGCACGAAAGAAATCGCCGCCCGGGTGATGACCGCACGTGCGATTCAGGCGGATCGCTACAGACATGTCGACAGCCATCAACCGATCCTCACCAACGCTGAAGCCGACGGTGAAATTCTGGAGGCTGTCGCCTCGCCCGATGCACCGGGCCGCAAACTTCTGACCGAGGCGGCTGAACAGATGCGGCTGACGGCGCGCGGTTATCACCGTGTGCTGCGCGTGGCGCGCACCCTTGCCGATCTTGATGGGCTCGACGGCGTTACCCGCGTCCAGATTGCCGAGGCGCTGAGCTACCGGCGGTTCGAGCTGCCCCGGTAGTCATGGGTCAGTGAACATGCTGCATTTAACGTGTTATCTTCGGGGCCATGGCTTCGCACGAAACCATTACCTGGCCCAGTTTTCGCCTGGCACAGCTTGCGGACGCAAAGGATGTGCGCGCGCTGCAGGCGGCTGCGGCTGAAAAGCTGACAGACGAATTCGGTCCGGGCTTCTGGTCAAGCGTGCGGACGCTACAAACCCTCAGGAAGCATATTGAAAAGGAGCGCATTCATCTCGCCCGGGAAAACGGGCAGACCTGCGGCAGCTTCACACTGAACCAGACAAAAATCGGTTTCTACCGGAAAGCATGGTTCCAAAAACCGGACGACCCGGCTCTCTATCTGACTGACATGGCGATCCATCCGGATCATCAGCGCCGGGGCCTCGGCCGTGCCGTCATGGCCGAAATCGAGCGCCTCGCCCGCAAGGCAGGCTGCAAAGCCGTGCGTTTTGACGCCTACGATGGCGACGTCGGCGCCGGACCTTTTTATGAGAAATGCGGCTACAGCGAAGTCCACCGCGGACCTGTTGGCGCAACAAAGCTCGTCTATTTCGAGAAGGTGCTGGGCTAGCCCACAAAATCCAAACCGATATCCACTGCCGGTGCACTCTGGGTGATGCGACCGACACTGATGAAATCGACGCCGGTTTCGGCGATGGAGCGGATGGTCTCGAGGGTGACGCCGCCCGACGCTTCAAGTTGCACAGTACCCTCTTTGGCGTGATCCTGGGTGATCTCGACGGCGTGGTGCATGTCTTCGAGGCTCATGTTATCGAGCATGATCATGTCGGCTTTGGCTGCGAGCGCCTCGCGGACCTGATCGAGAGTGTCGCATTCCACTTCGACAAGCCAGTCGCCGGCGGCGCGGGCGCGCTTGATGGCTGATGTGATCCCGAAGGCGTTACCGTCTTTTGACACCGCGATGTGATTGTCCTTGATGAGGACGGCGTCATAAAGGCCCATGCGGTGGTTCTGGGCGCCGCCGATCTTGGCGGCATATTTCTCGAGCTTTCTGAGGCCCGGGATGGTTTTCCGGGTATCAAGCAGAACCGCGCCCGAACCTTCCATCTGTTTGACGAAAGCGCGGGTCAGGGTGGCGATGCCGGACAGGTGCTGGACAATGTTGAGTGCTGTGCGCTCAGCGCTCAGGATGGCGCGCGCCGGGCCTTTCAGGATGGCCAGCATGTCGCCGTCTTCGGCTTCGGCCCCTTCCATGGTGCGGCGCTCAAATGAAATGTCCGGGCTGACCTCGGCACAGACCGCTTCAGCGAGGGGAAGGCCTGCCAGCACCATTCTCTCTCGCGCCGCCATGACCGCGGTCAGTTCGGCGCCTTCTGGAACGACTGCGTTCGATGTGATGTCGCCGCTGCCGACATCTTCGGCGACGGCGGCTTTTGCGAACGCGGCTATCAGATCATCATCAAGGCGCGTAATGGGCATGGCGGAGTGCGGCGCTATTCTGCGGCGGCGGCGGCGGGGACGCTTGATCCCACATTGGCCGACATTTCAAACATCCGCTCAAGGGGGGCGAGCGCTTTCAGCCGCAGGTCTTCCGGGATTTCTATGCGAGGCGCGAGGTTGGCCAATGAAAGATAGAGCTTCTCCATGGTGTTCAGCTCCATAAACGGACAGTTGTTGCAGTTGCATTCGCCATCAGCCCCGGGCGCGCCAATGAAGGTCTTGTCGGGCGAACGAAGCTCCATCTGGTGAATGATATGAGGCTCGGTCACCACAATAAGTGTCTGGGCCGGCGTTTCGCCAGCGTATTTCAGGATTGATGATGTCGAGCCTATATGATCGGCATGCTTCAATATCGCATCGGGGCATTCAGGGTGGGCAAGAACCGGGGCACCTGGTGTGTCGCCCTTGAGCCGGATCAGCTCGCGTTCGGAAAAGCGTTCATGGACAATGCAGGAACCGGGCCAGAGCACCATGTCGCGCTCAGCCACTTTGGCAAGGTAACCGCCAAGGTGACGGTCCGGCGCAAATACGATTGGCTGGTCCTTCGGAATCTGGCGGATGATGGCTTCGGCGTTGGTCGATGTGACAATGATATCCGAGAGCGCTTTCACTTCGGCCGAACAGTTGATGTAGCTCAGCACGAGATGATCGGGATAGTCCTTGAGAAAGGCCTCAAACCGGTCCGGCGGGCAGCTGTCTTCCAGAGAGCAGCCGGCTTCGGCGTCAGGCAAGACAACCGTGCGTGTCGGATTGACGATTTTGGCGACTTCAGCCATGAAGCGGACACCGGCGAAGGCGATGACTTCAGCGTCGGTGGCGGCGGCCTTGCGGCTGAGATCCAGTGAATCGCCGACATGATCGGCAATGTCCTGGATTTCGGCTTCCTGATAGTAATGCGCGAGAATAACCGCGTTCCGCTTTTCGCGAATCTCGTTGATGGCTTCTTCAATATCCACGAGGGGGTCGACTTCAGTGACCAGATCGACAGCTTTCCCATCAATGCCCGGCGGCGCTGTCCGCACCACTGTGGGTGTGGCGGCTGAGCCGAGAAAATCGTAATTTGCCATCAGGGGTCTCCTTTCTACAGAATATAAGCACTCAGAGAGCCAGATGGAAGGGAATCAGGGCAAATCGGCCGAATGGCTGCTTTGCGGAATTCGCATGGCCATGAGAGACTTTGGCGCCATCCGCATTCCAGGAAGTACAGGTTTCCACCGATGACCGCCTCGCCAGATGCGCCGAAAACGAGTGAAGGGGGCGGCTTCATCGCTGGCCTCGCCGTCTATTTTCAGCCGCGCGTGCTTCTGGTCATGGTGCTTGGCTTTTCAAGCGGCCTGCCGCTGCTTCTTTCGCTGTCAACGCTTTCATACTGGCTCGACCGCGAAGGCGTCGGCATCGAGACCATCGGCCTGTTTGCGGTGCTGGGGACACCCTATACGCTCAAATTCCTCTGGGCGCCGATTATCGACCGCGTGCCCTTACCGGTGCTGACGCGCCTTCTTGGCCGGCGGCGAAGCTGGCTTCTGGTGACGCAGGCGATGGTCATCGCCGCCATGCTGGCGATTGGCTTCTCAGCGCCCTCGGAAAACATCGGCATCACAGCCGTTGCCGCCTTCGCGCTGGCCTTCGCATCGGCCTCCCAGGACATTGTTGTCGATGCCTACCGGATCGAGCTCCTGCCGGAGAGTGATCTCGGCGCAGGGGCGGCCAACTATGTCTACGGCTATCGCATCGCCATGCTGGGCTCAGGCGCCGGTGCGCTCTACCTTTTCGGTGCCGGTGTGATGTTCCCGTGGATCTATGTGGTCATGGCTGCGGGCATGACGGTTGGTGTACTTGCCGCCCTGTTCGGTCCCCGGGCTGGCGATGACGACACGGTGCTTGAACGTGTCGGCGCGGTGGAATGGGTTGATCGTGCTGTCATCCGGCCCTTCGCCGATTTCATGACGCGGGGGAACTGGCTCGCCATTTTGCTGTTCATTGCGCTTTACAAATTTGGCGATGCCATTCTCGGCCCGGTGATCATGCCGTTTTATAATCAGACCGGCTTCACAGCCGACGAGATTGCCACCGTGGCCAAGGTCTTTGGTTTTGTTGCGACCCTGGTCGGCATCGGCCTCGGCGGGTTCATTGTCAAGGCGTTGGGCATCTACCGATCCCTTTGGGTCGCAGGGATACTACAATTGCTCTCGAACCTGCTGTTTGCCTGGCAGGCGGTGGTCGGCGCGGATGTCGGCTGGCTCGCGGTGACGATCAGCGGCGAAAACCTGGCAGGCGGTATCGGCACTACGGTGTTTGTGGCGTATCTGTCCGTGCTGACCAATACAGCCTTCACGGCGACCCAGTTCGCACTTCTGAGCTCGTTTGCCGCTGTTGCACGTACCGTCCTGTCGGCCTCATCGGGCTACATCGTCGCGGCGACGGACTGGTTTACGTTCTTCATTGTTTCCACGGTGGCGGCGGTGCCCGGTCTCATTCTTCTCTGGTGGCTGGGCGCGCAGGGCTTCAAGGGTGATCGGCGGTGATCGGCCTGGGGGGCTTGCGCAGCCCGAATTGATGCGGCAGGCTGGATCAACAGCTTTAGACGCAAATCTTATGATTTTTGGGGGAGAGAAGAATGTCTCACGACATGGTTATTCGTGGCGGTTCCGTCATTGACGGCACGGGCAATGAGCCAATTGCAGCCGATGTCGCAATTGATGACGGCAGGATTTCAGCGGTTGGTGCCGTTAAAGCCGAAGGCAAGCAGGAAATTGACGCATCGGGCTATGCGGTAACGCCTGGATTTGTCGATATCCACACGCATCTGGATGCGCAAATCGGCTGGGATCCAGCATTGCGGCCGGTCAGCCAGCATGGGGTGACAACCGCGCTTCTGGGCAATTGCGGAGTCACGTTTGCACCGGTGAAGCCGACGGATCATGAACTCCTGGCCAGCATGATGGAAACTGTCGAGGACATCCCCAAGGACGCCATCATGAGCGGCCTCAGCTGGCAGTGGGAAAGCTACGGCGAATATCTCGATATGGTCGAAAGCCTGAACCCCGGCATCAATGTCGCCGGCCTCGTCGGCCACTGTGCGCTTCGCTATTACGTCATGGGTGATCGCGGTGTGGCCGAGGAGGCAACGGCGGAAGACCGTAAAAAGCTTGCAGAAGTGGTTTCAGAATCTGTCCGTGATGGCGCTGTCGGTTTCTCGACATCACGCTTTCCCGGTCACTACATTCCGGACGGACGCCATGTACCAGGTACATTCGCGGCCCATGAAGAGCTTGTTGAAATCAGTGAAGCGGTAGCCGCTGAAAATGGACTGATGCAGAACGTTCTCAATTTCGCCAACTTCGACGGTGAAATGGCGCTTCTGGAAAAGGAAGCCCGCGCCGGCAGCCGGGTTCTTTTCTCCATGGGATCCGGTCCGGACAGCACATTTTCAGATCGGGTGATGGGTCGGATTGCCGAGCTGAACAGCGAAGGCTTTGACCTGAGCGCGGTTTCCATTCCCAGAGGATCAGGTTTTCTGACCGGCCTGCAGGGCCAGTTCCTGTGGGGCACGCCGGCATGGCAGGAACTGAAGAAACTGAAATTCCCGGAACGCCTCGTGGCGATCAAGGATGATGCGACACGGGCAGAGCTGATCGAGGAGGCCAAGGGCCAGGAAAATCAGCGGGCCTATTCCCGTGTCTTCTGGCTTGGCGACGCTGAACGGCCGAACTATGTGGCGGGCGGTGAGAACAATCTCGAACGCCTGGCCGAAGCGGCGGGTGAGCATGCGGTCGAAACATGGCTGCGTATGGCGCTCGAAACCGAGGGCAAGGCATGGTTCACGCTCCGCATGTTCAACCCGAACCTCGAAGTGCTCGAAGGGCTGATTTCCAGCGAGTTCTGCTTGCCGGGACTTGGCGATGCTGGCGCCCATGTCAGCCAGATTATGGACAGCGGCTGGTCAAGCTTTGTGCTCAGCCACTGGCTCCGGACGCGTGGGCTTTATTCGCCGGGCGAAGCGATCCGTCGCATGACTTCCGCACCGGCCCGCATCATCGGGCTTGATGACCGGGGCACACTGGAGGTTGGCAAGCGGGCGGATGTCAATGTCATCGATCTCGCCAGCGTCGGCGAAAAGATGCCGGAGATTGTCTATGACTTCCCAGGTGGGGCAGCTCGCCTGACACAGGGCGCAACTGGTTACAAGGCTACCCTGGTCAACGGTACAGTCATGCTTCGCGACGACGAACATACCGGTTCGCGCACAGGGGCCGTGCTCAGAAGCTAGCCTTTCGATACAAGAGCGATGCAATCGGGTGACGCCAGCTGATTTCCTTATGGATCAGCTGACACCCGTGGCGTTCCATCAGGTGCGACAGATTTTGTGCGCTCATGAGATGGCGGACGCCGAGTTCCCTGGCCTTGTTGATCGTGCGCCTTTTGGCCAACAGCGTTTCGACAAGTATCACGCCGCCGGGCCTGAGCGCGCCTGCAAGGTCCTGAGCCAACTGGTCAATATTCGATGAACGTTCAAACGAGAACAGGCAATAGATCTGCGCAGCCTGACTATCCAGTGGCCTCGGCGCGTGCAAAAACGTCGGTTTCATGCCGAACCCCATGGTGACATCGCGCACCGCCTGCTCTGGAATGTGATCCATTTCGCAGACGATCAGGATTTCCCCGCCCGGGCTGACGGCGCGGAACCGCTTGAATCGCTGAAGCAGTCTGTCTGAGCGGTTCATATGAGCGGTGATGATGCGCTGGCGGTCGTCGCTTGCTTCCCCAGATTCCAGAATGTGGACGAGACCACAGAATTCACAGAAGTCGCCCCCGACAATGCGCAAATCCAGAAACGAAGCGCCGCCGCAGATGGCACAGGCATCCCTTTGTAAGGGCCTTTGGACTGGCCTGTGGCCCGCCCCGGCTTTCGTCAGCCAAAGGGTCAGGGGCAGGCGCATTACATTCCTGAGACTACTGTGTCGCTGAATAGGCGGCGAGAGCAGCCATGGCGACAACATCTGAGACGCTTGAACCGAGCCTCAGGATCTGCACCGGTTTGGACATGCCGGTGAGCAGGGGTCCGATGACGGAAGATCCTGCCATTTCCTGTAACAGCTCAGACGAAATGTTGGCCGCATCGCGGTTCGGCATGATCAGCACATTTGCGTCCCCGGCAATACGGCTGAAGGGGAACAGCTTGGCCACTTCCGGATTGAGGGCCACGTTTGCCGCCATCTCGCCTTCGTAGACAAAGTCAGGTCGGCGTTCATCAAGAATTTCAACTGCGCGATGAACGCGGGAGGCAGATTGGGTGTCGGGATTGCCGAAGTTCGAATAAGACAGGAACGCAAGCCTTGGTTCATGGCCAAATTCACGGGCAATGTCGGCGCTTTGCTGGGCGACATCGGCGAGCTGCTCTGAGGTCGGCTCTTCCATGGCTGAGGTGTCGGAGAGGAAGACCGTGCGTCCACGCGACACAACAATGGAAATGCCAAAGACAACCTGCCCCTCGCGGGGCGGGATCACGAGCCTGATGTCGTTCATGGCAACTGGGTAGCTGCGTGTAATCCCGGTGATCAGGGCATCTGCTTCGCCAACAGCAACCATGCAGGCGGCGTAGACATTGCGGTCGTTATTGACCATGCGCTGGCAGTCACGCAGCAGATAGCCGTCACGTTGCAACTGGTCATAGAGATGCTCGGCATAGCGTTCACTGTCTCCGCTTTCCCTGATGTCGATCACTTCGAGGGTTTCAGAGGGATCAATGCCGGCATCAAGCATCATTTCGAGAACGACATCGGGCCGACCGATCAGAACGGGATCGCCGTAGCCGTTTTTCCGAAACGCCACCGCAGCCCGGATGATTTTGTCTTCTTCGCCTTCTGCGAAGACAACGCGTTTTGGCGCCGCAATGACCCGGTCAAAGATCAGCTGCAATGACCCGGCCGTGGGATCGAGACGGGCACGCAGTTCCTTTTTGTAGCTATCCATATCAATAATGGGACGTCTGGCGACCCCTGAGTCCATTGCAGCCTGCGCCACGGCAGATGGGATCGCTGTAATCAGGCGGGGATCAAAGGGCACAGGGATAATATAATTGGGCCCGTATTGCAGACGCTCACCCGAATAGGCGGCGGCGACCTCGTCGGGCACATCTTCGCGGGCAAGGCTTGCCAGCGCATGGGCGGCTGCAAGCTTCATTTCGTCGTTCACTGTGGTCGCGCGCACATCAAGAGCGCCTCGGAAAATGTAGGGAAAACCAAGGAGATTGTTGACCTGATTTGGATAGTCCGAACGACCGGTGGCAACTATGGCATCATCGCGAAGTTCGTGGACCCGCTCCGGGGATATTTCAGGATCAGGGTTGGCCATGGCGAAGATAACAGGCTGATCGGCCATGGACATGACCATTTCATCGGTTACCGCATCTTTAACTGAAAGCCCGAGGAATACATCGGCGCCGACCATGACGTCTGCCAGCGTGCGCTTGTCGGTATCAACTGCGTGGGCTGACTTCCACTGGTTCATGCCTTCTTCGCGGCCCTGATAGATGACACCTTTTGTGTCACAGAGAATGCCCTGATCATGGGGCAGACCAAGGCTCTTGATAAGTTCGAGGCAGGCAATGCCGGCAGCCCCCGCACCGTTGATGACGATGTTCATGTCTTCAATGCGTTTTCCGGTGAGGTCGGCAGCGTTGATCAGGCCGGCGGCCGAAATAATGGCGGTGCCGTGCTGATCGTCGTGAAAAACCGGAATATCCATGACCTCGCGAAGGCGTTGCTCAATGATGAAGCATTCCGGGGCCTTGATGTCTTCCAGATTGATGCCGCCAAAGCTTGGACCGAGAAAACGAACGCAATTGACGAATTCGTCTATGTCCGAGGTATCGACTTCCAGATCAATGGAATCGACATCGCCAAATCGCTTGAAGAGAACCGCCTTGCCTTCCATCACAGGCTTTGATGCAAGCGGCCCAAGATTGCCAAGACCCAAAATGGCGGTGCCGTTCGAAATGACCGCGACGATGTTGCCTTTCGATGTGAAGTCGTAGACAAGGGACGGATCCTCAGCGATGGCTTCAACCGGAACGGCGACACCGGGTGAGTAGGCGAGAGAAAGATCAAGCTGTGTGGCCATCGGCTTGGTGGCGACAATCTCCAGCTTTCCGGGCCTGGGGCTCGAATGGAACAGAAGCGCTTCTTCTTCAGTAAATGTATGGTCCGCCATTTTCGTTCTTAATGCTCTTTCTTCTGCTCTCGGTCTGGCTCTCTCGGGGGCCAATCGGTACGGACAGACGCTCTGAAGAGCTTTTCTTCAGAGATCGTGCCACAAAGTCTCTCTCTATGAATTAACCGAACTGCACCGCTTTTCATGTCTGAATGCATCGGGTGTGAAGGCATACAGTACATCCGCAGTTTTTCAGCTGCAAGTCTTGGCAGGCAGGGCGTTCGGCCAGCCGGATTCAGGGTCGCTCGATGACCGCCTGCTGCCGGTTATTGAGGTTACCCATGATGCCGGTTATCAACTGACGGTATGTTGCCGCACTCGCGCCGGTGGTTTCCACAACGGCGATCATTGGCTGCCACAGGGGGGCTGTATCTGATTCCCAAAGCATGTCAGCACTGAACAGGGGCACCTGTTCCATCAGATCCAGTCTCGCGAGCTCCGCTTCCTCATATCTCTCTAGGGCAAAGAGCGCCGCAATGCTGATGGCATGAGCGTCGTGGTTCAGAGGTGTCAGCATTATGGAACGCTGGGCGACCTGATCGGCGACCTCGTAGTGGCCCATGCCAAGATGGATGGCGGCCTCGATCGAAATATAGAATGACATGTCGACATCGCGCGGGCTCAGGCGCTTGGCAATAGTAATTTCCGGAAGGGCTTCTTCATAACGCCCGAGATTTTCATAGACCTTGGCCAGAATAGCGTGGGCCTGTGCGTTCGCCGGGTTTAACCGGACTGCCTCCTCCTGCATGGCGACGGCCTGACGGGCATCGCCAAGATAGGTCAGGATATAGGCGTAGCATGAGCAGGTTGATGCGCTGAATGGATTAAGCTCGCGCCCGCGCCGGGCATTTTCTCGTGCCCTGAGCAACGCCGCATCAGCGGCTTCGGCACCCATTTCGTTACGCAGGCCAATGCCTGCGACCGCATCGATGTGGGCCAGCAGCATGTATCCAAGAGCAAAATTCGGGTCTATGGTAATGGCCTGATTGACAAGCTCTTTGGCACGCTGGTTCCGCTCGGGTGTCACGGGTTGACCGTTCACATCGACATAACCGGCGAATGTCGCGGTTTCGGCATAGCCCTGCAGAAAATAGTCCCAGGCTTCCATGTCTTCAGTTGCGACCAGTCCGGCCCGGTCCATTTCGACCAACAGGAGTTCAGGCTGAATGGTGCCGACAATCTGTTGGGTGATCTGATCGCGAACCGAAAAAATGTCTGTAAAGTCAGCATCGTAGGCGTCTGCCCAGAGATGCACACCAGTGGCATCAATGAGCTGAGCCGTGATGCGAACGCGATCGCCGGCACGCTGGACACTGCCTTCAAGGATATAGCCAGCGCCGAGGGCGGCGGCAATTTCGCGAATGTCTTTGTCCGAATTCTTGAACGTGAATGAAGACGTACGCGCAATGATCGGGAAGCTGCGCGTTGACTGAAGTCCGGTGATAATGTCTTCCGTCATGCCGTCGGCGAAATAGTTCTGGTCCGGATCACCTGACATATTGGTGAAGGGTAAAACGGCGATGGCACTGCGGCTTGAAAACCCTGGCACGGGATCGGAAACATCGACCATTGCCACGGTCCCGGACGTGGTGACACTGAATGATGTCAGGCTGGCGAACTGATTCAGCATTAAGGTGGCAAGAATAATCAGGCCGCCAAATGATCCATAGCCGATGATTTTAGCACTGAGAGGCCAGCCGCCCGCGCCGGCTGTCGCACTTGTCTGGGTGCGGTGCACGCCTTCCGGCGTCACTTCAAATGCCCAGGCAAGGATCAGGGCAACAGGGAAGCCGAGCGCCAGCAGAATAACCACTGCACGGAAAACCCAGGCAGGAATTTCAAATGCGGGCATCAACAGGCCGGCAGCTTGTATAAGCAACCAGGCGGTCACACCATACACGACTGCAACCTGAAATATTTTTCTACGCTTCAGTTCCGTAAATAGCCCACTCATCACTGACTGCCCCCCAGTGCCGCAAATGATCGCGTGAGTATACCTGAATGACGAGATTCGCCTAATTATGCAATTTCGGCCTGTACCCCTGCCAACAGGCAGGCCAGAGAACGTGACGCGGAGGCTGGAAAGATTTTCCTTCAGAGAGGGGGGTGATACTGTCCTGCCATGACATCCAATGACGCAAATAGAGACCAACCGGACGGTCCTGGCAAATCGTCCGGAGCAAAGCCGTCCACGACCGCGACGCCCATGATGGTGCAGTATCTGGAGATCAAATCCGATCATCAGGACTACCTTCTTTTCTATCGGATGGGTGACTTCTATGAGCTCTTCTTTGATGACGCGGTCAAAGCATCTGCGGCGCTGGATATTGCCCTGACCAAACGCGGGAAACACCTTGGCGCCGACATTCCCATGTGTGGCGTGCCTGTGCATTCAGCCGAGACCTACTTGCACAGGCTGATCAAAAAAGGCTTCCGCGTCGCGGTCTGCGAACAGACGGAAGATCCGGCGGAAGCAAAGAAAAGGGGCCCGAAATCGGTCGTCGCCCGGGAAGTTGTCCGGATCGTGACATCCGGGACGGTGACTGAAGACACATTGCTGGATGCCCGGGCGGCGAACTATCTCTTTGCCATTGCCGAGGTATCTGGTGGCATCGGCATTGCCTGGCTTGATCTCAGTGTTGGTGACTTCTGGGCCGGAGCGGTCGAGATGTCAGAGGTTGCAGCAGAGCTCGCCCGGCTTGATCCGCGCGAGGTACTGATCTCCGATCGCCTTTATGATCATCCCGGACTTGAGTTCGTGCTGGACGACTATGAGGAACGGCTGGCGGTGTTGTCACCAGCGAGCTTCTCATCCGCTTCATCGGTCGAACGTCTGCAGAATTTTTTTGGTGTGGCGACGCTTGATTCCTTCGGCTCATTCGGCCGCGCTGAAATTTCAGCCGCTGGCGCGATCATCGACTATGTCGCCCTGACCCAAAAGGGGCAACGGCCACGCATCAATCCGCTTGCGCGCTACGAGACGGCGCACACGCTTGGCATCGACAGCGCCACAAGGCGGAACCTTGAACTTACGGAAAGCCTCGGCGGTGACAGGCGCGGCGGCCTTCTTCACGTCATCGACAATACGGTGACCGCGGCGGGAAGCCGTCAGCTTGCTGCGCACCTGGCGACGCCGCTGGGCAACGCCGGGGCGGTGAATGATCGGCTGGATGCCGTGCAGTTCTTCAGTGATCGCCAGTCAATTTCGCTTTCCCTCCGCGAGATGCTGAGCGGCCTGCCGGACATGGAACGATGTCTGGCCCGGATCGAACTGGGGCGGGCTGGCCCGCATGACCTGGCTGCGGTGCGTACCGGTCTCATGAGAGTGCCTGAAATGCGCGAACTGTTAGGCAAAGAGGCGACTTTCTGGCCGGATCTGATTGGCGGGGCAGTAGACGGCCTGGGCCACCATGCGGCCCTGGTGGATGCCCTGGACCTTGCCCTGGCAGCGGATTTGCCGGCGCAAAGAAGCCAGGGCGGCTTCATCGCCAAGGGCTACAATGCCGTTCTCGACGAACAGCTGACGTTGCGCGACGAAGGCCGGCGTCTGATCGCCGGCCTGGAAAGCCGCTATCGAGCGGATACCGGCATCAATACATTAAAAGTACGGCACAACAACGTCCTTGGTTACTATGTCGAAGTGCCGCCATCACAGGGCGACCAGATGATGGCGGATCCCAATTCCCAGACTTTCATCCATCGCCAGACATTGGCCAGCGCGGTTCGGTTTACGACGCTTAAGCTTGGCGAACTTGAAAGCAATATGAGCAGGGCTGCTGAGCGCGCCCTTGCCATGGAACAGGAGATTTTTGATCAGCTGGTTCAGGAAATCCGCGCCGAAGCCGACGGGATCGGCCAGGTTGCACGGACTTTTTCGTTGCTTGATATCTATTCCTCGCACGCTGAACTGGCACGGGTCAGAAACTACTGCCGCCCGGTTGTCGATGAAAGTCTTGCATTCAATATTACCGGCGGCCGACATCCGGTTGTCGAGGAAGCGCTGAAGCACGGGAACGATACTCCTTTCGTCCCCAATGACTGTAACCTTGGACTGGATACACGGCTCTGGGTCCTCACCGGACCCAACATGGCGGGCAAAAGCACTTTCCTGAGGCAAAACGCCATCATTGTCGTGATGGCTCAGATCGGAAGCTTTGTTCCCGCCGGCAGTGCTCATATCGGCGCTGTCGACAGGCTGTTCAGCCGCGTCGGTGCTGCCGACGACCTGGCAAGAGGGCGGTCAACGTTCATGGTCGAAATGGTGGAAACTTCCGCGATTCTCAATCAGGCGACTGAAAGATCGCTGGTCGTGCTTGACGAAATCGGACGCGGGACGGCGACATTTGATGGTCTTTCCATCGCCTGGGCAGCGATTGAGCATCTTCACGACGTGAACCGCTCGCGGGCGCTGTTCGCCACGCATTATCATGAGCTGACGGCGCTTCAGGAACGCCTTTCAGCGCTTGCCAATCGCACCATGCGGGTCCGCGAATGGGAGGGTGAGGTGATTTTTCTGCATGAAGTGGTCGCTGGTGCTGCTGAAGGATCCTATGGCATTCAGGTGGCGAAACTGGCCGGGCTGCCGGATCTTGTCATCAAACGCGCGGAAGCTGTCCTTCGTGAACTGGAATCCCAGGAACTTGCTGGCTTGCATACGCGTCTGATCGATGATCTGCCGCTTTTCTCGGCCCAGGGCCGGGGCGGCCGGGCTGATGCGGAAGGCCCGGCGCTCCAGGCCGCCCTTGATGAAATCGACCCAGATCAGCTCTCGCCGAAAGAGGCACTGGAAGCGATCTATCGGCTGAAAACCGTCAAGGATACGACATAGCCAGAATTGGCCTGATGCGCCTCAGCTGATATACTGATCCAAATACTCTGGCCTAAATATTCTGGCCCTGAACATTCTTCGAGCGCAGCCTTATGCCAGCGGAAAAGATCAAAAGTCAGCGTGACATCATCGACCGTCAGGTGGTGATGGAAAAGCTCGAGCAGCTGGTCGAAGATCGCGGCAGTGACGCCACAACCGTAAGCCCCCTGGTTCTGGAAATCATACGTGAAGCCATGGATCAGGGCCGCGCAGAGGTCAGGCGCCGGTTCCTGGATGAAGGCCTGAAAGGATCAAGCGCTGCCGCGTCCATCAGTTTTCTGACTGATCAGATCATGCGGCTGCTCTATGACTTTGCGACGACCCATGTCTTTCCCGTGATCAACCGGACCAGTTCAGAGCGGCTCTGCCTTGTCGCTGTTGGCGGTTACGGGCGGGGCAAACTGGCGCCCGGCTCCGACATCGATATCCTGTTTCTGCTGCCCTACAAGCAGACACCCTGGGGGGAACAGGTTGTCGAATTCATGCTTTATATCCTTTGGGATTTGAAACTGAAGGTTGGCCATGCCACACGTTCGGTGGATGAGTGTCTCCGTCGCGCCAAGGCTGACCTGACCATCCGGACATCGATTCTGGAATCAAGGTACATCTGGGGCGATCAGGATTTGGCCGTCGAGTTACGCGACCGGTTCCGCAAAGAACTGGTGGCCGGTTCCGGTGCCAGCTTCATTGATCAGAAATTGGCCGAACGGGATGAACGTCATCAGCGCATGGGCAACGCGCGTTACGTGGTTGAGCCAAATCTGAAAGAAGGCAAAGGCGGCATGCGCGACTTGCACACTCTCTTTTGGATCGGCAAGTACGCCTACAATGTGGAGACTGTCGAAGAGCTTGTCGACAAGGGCGTTTTTACGGAGCAGGAATTTCAGCTCTTCATGAAGGCGGAAGAATTCCTCTGGACCGTCAGGTGCCATCTCCACTATCTGGCGGGGCGGGCGGAGGAACGGATCGGATTTGACATACAGCCCGAGATTGCGGCACGCATGGGCATCAAGGATACCAAGAACCAGCGCGCGCCTGAGCGGCTGATGAAGCAGTATTTTCTTGTCGCGAAGGATGTCGGCGACCTTACGCGTATCTTCTGTGCCAGCCTTGAAGCCCGCATGGGGTCAAGCGCCAAACGCAGCCTCAGGAAAATTGCCAGACGCACGAAAAAGATCGACGCCTTTGAAACCGATGGCATTCGCCTCAATGTCCCGAACGAAAAGGTTCTCCTTGATGATCCCGTCAATATTCTGAGGCTCTTTCATCTGGCGCAGAAGCGAGATCTGGATATCCATCCTGATGCGCTTAAGCTACTGACCCGGCACATTAGTCTGGTTGATCGAGAACTTCGCGAAAATGAAGAAGCGAACAAACTTTTTGTCGAGATGCTGACATCGAAAAAGGGACCTCACATTGCGCTTACGCGCATGAACGAGGCCGGCGTGCTTGGTAAATTCATTCCGGATTTTGGTCGTGTGGTAGCCCAGATGCAACATGACATGTATCACCACTACACAGTGGACGAACATACCATCCGTGCAATCGGCATTCTGTCCCGGATTGAATCCGGTGCGCTGGCGGAAGAGCATCCGTTATCGGATGAAGTCGTCCATGAGGCGATTTCAAGAAAGGTGCTCTATGCGTCGGTTCTCCTGCATGACATTGCCAAGGGGCGCGGTGGCGATCATGCGGTTCTTGGGGCGGAAGTGGCGCGCAAGCTCTGTCCGCGACTGGGTTTTTCGGAAAGTGAAACGGAGCTGACGGCCTGGCTGGTGCTGCATCATCTTGATATGTCGAACACAGCCTTCAGGCGTGATGTCTCAGATCCAAAGACGGTTCTCGATTTCGTTGAAAAGGTGCAGAGCCTCGAGCAGTTAAAGCTCCTTCTTCTGCTGACCGTTGTCGACATTCGTGCCGTGGGGCCTGGCGTCTGGAATGGCTGGAAAGGTCAGCTTTTGCGGGATCTCTATCAGTTCAGTGAAGAAGTGCTGTCAGGTGGTTTCGCGACAAAGGGGCGGGCCGGACGGATCAAAGAAGCAAAGGTCGCGCTTGCCGGCTATCTCAAGGACTGGGATGAGGATGAAATCTCTCGTCACACCGAACGCTTTTATGAAGCCTACTGGCTCTCTACGGATCGCGAAACGCAAGGCTACCACGCCGGATTGATGAAAGATGCTGCGGCGAACGATCAACCGATGACTGTGAATTTCAGACCCGATGCGTTCAAGGCGGCCACCGAAATGACCCTCCATCTTGATGACCATCCCGGCGTTTTTGCGCGCATTACAGGCGCCCTTGCAGTATGTGGCGCAGTGGTGCTGGATGCAAAAATCTTCACCACGTCGGACGGCATGGCGCTCGACATGTTCTGGATTCAGGATGAGCAGGGGCATGCCTTTGACGACCCGCCACGGCTCAAACGTCTGCGTGAGGTCATCCGAGCCACACTTTCGGGCGATGTGGTGCCGCGACAGACATTGGCCGGCAAGTCGCCATCAGAACGCCGTATTGAGGCATTTACTGTGGCGCCACGCGTACTGATCGACAACGGCGCGAGTAACGTGAGCACAGTGATCGAACTCAGCGGGCGTGATCGGCCCGGCCTCCTCTACGATCTGGCTCGCGCCCTTTTTGATCTTAACATTTCGATCACTTCGGCGCATATCACGACCTATGGTGCGCGGGCAGTTGATGTCTTTTATGTCCAGGATCTGATTGGCCAGAAGATTACCCATGGCGGAAAAAAGAAAGCTATTGAACGCAGACTTACCGAAGTGCTGCAGCCTGAGCCCAAATCGGGCACAGAGGCTGCCAGGTTGCGCGCAGCATCAGCGACCGAGGCTAACGCTGCTGCCGAATAGCCGCTGGCATATCACATGACCCCTCACATGACCCCGTGGGCCAAATGAACCTGTTACGGGCGGCATCGCAGGTCAGTGGCCTGACCCTGGTCAGCAGAGTCCTGGGATTTGTTCGGGACATTCTGATTGCCTCGGTGCTTGGCGCCGGCATGGTCGCAGACGCTTTTTTTGTTGCCTTCAAGCTGCCGAATTTCTTTCGCCGACTGTTTGCTGAAGGGGCATTCAGCGCGGGCTTCATTCCGCTCTTTGCCGAACATCTTGAAGAAGGCCCTGACGGCAAGGACGGCGCCATCCAATTTGCGGAAGATGCCCTTGCGAGCCTCCTTCTGGCACTGATCGTCTTTGTCGGACTGCTGCAGGCTGTGATGCCGCTCGCAATGCTGGGACTGGCTCCCGGCTTTGCAGACAATCCTGTGAAATTTGATCTGGCCGTGACACTGACGCGGCTCACTTTCCCGTACCTTCTGTTCATTTCAATCGTCTCGCTGATGGGCGGTGTGCTGAACGGTCTTGGCCGTTTTGGCGCTGTGGCGGCAGCGCCGATCCTGCTGAACCTGACGCTCATCGGGGCGCTGACATTATTTGCCGGCTATGGGGAAACGCCGGGGCACGCTCTTGCTGTCGGTGTATCCGTTGCAGGGATGCTCCAGCTGGTCTGGTTGCTGCTGGCACTTCGCCGGGAAGGGATTGCGCTTCGGCTGCCGTGGCCGCGACTGACGCCTGACATTAAACGGCTTTTGAAACTGATGGCGCCGGTGGCGCTTGGCGCAGGGGTCGCGCAGATCAATCTGGTTATTGATCTGATCCTTGCGTCTTTGCTGCCGGAAGGATCTGTCAGTTACCTCTATTTTGCTGACCGGCTGACGCAATTGCCGGTCGGCGTGATTGGCGTGGCGGTGGGTACTGTGCTTCTACCGCTTCTGAGCCGCCAGACCGCGAGTGGCGATACCGCCGGCGGTCTTGAAAGCCAGAGCCGGGCCATTGAACTCGTGCTTTTTCTGACCTTGCCGGCAGCCGTGGCATTTGTGGCCATGCCTGATCTTTTGATTGGAACGCTGTTCGAATGGGGGCAATTCGGCGCCAGCGAGACCCGCCAGACCGGTTACGCCCTGATGGCCTTCGCTTTCGGCATCCCGGCATTTGTTTTGATCAAGGTCGTAACCCCTGGCTTCTTTGCGCGACAGGACACAGTGACGCCGATGCGCATTGCCATCGTGGCGCTTAGTGTCAATGTCGTTCTCAATCTCATTCTGATGGGTCCGCTCAAACATGCGGGGCTTGCGCTGGCCAGCTCTCTGTCCGGCTGGCTCAACGTGCTCGCCCTGGGTTTCATCCTGTGGCGCCGGGGTCACCTCGCCATGGACCGGGCCCTGGTGACGCGGATCGCGAAACTCATCGCAAGCGCCGGCATTATGGGCGTTTTCCTCTGGGTCCTGTCACCCATGGCAGCTGATATCCTGCCGATCAGCCTTGGGGATCGCCTGGACCGCATTTTCTGGACGGCGATCATGGTTGTGTCCGGTGCCTTTGTTTACCTTGGCCTCGCCGTTGCTACCGGGGCCGTCAGGATAAGCGATCTGCGCGGTCTGTGGCGGAACGCCTGACGCCGCCGCCCGCGGCTTGACAGCTTGGGTCCGGAAGCGGATAAGGCCATTGCCCCAACTAACAAGAAACCGATAAGGGCCGCGTCCAAAGCGAAGGAAATATGATGGATCTTGTGTTCTCCGGCATTCAGCCGACGGGAAATCTCAACATTGGCAATTATCTTGGCGCGGTCCGCAACTTTGTCGCGCTGCAGGAGAGCTATGACTGCCTCTATTGTGTGGTCGATCTCCATGCGATTACGGTCTGGCAGGAACCTTCAGAGCTTGCCGATCACACGCGCTCTATTGCTGCCGCCTTTATGGCGGCTGGTGTCGATCCCAAAAAACAGATCATTTTCAATCAGAGCCAGGTGTCGGCACATGCTGAGCTGGCCTGGATTATGAACTGCGTGGTCCGCATCGGCTGGCTCAATCGCATGACCCAGTTCAAGGACAAAGCAGGCAAGTCACGGGAAAAGGCGAGTGCAGGTCTCTATGTCTATCCCAGCCTGATGGCGGCAGACATTCTCCTCTATCGCGCAACACATGTGCCGGTGGGGGACGACCAGAAGCAGCATGTGGAGATCGCAAGGGACATGGCCCAGAAGTTCAACTCGGACTTCAAAACCGACTATTTCCCGATCCCTGAACCGCTGATCATGGCCGACACGCCCAGGATTATGAGCCTGCGTGACGGCACCAAGAAGATGAGCAAATCGGATCCCTCAGACAATAGCCGCATCAATCTCCTGGATAGCCCTGATCAGATCGCCCAGAAAATTCGCCGGGCACGCACCGATGCCGACCCCTTGCCGGGACGCTTCGACGATCTTGAGGGCCGCCCGGAGGCACGCAATCTGATCACCATCTATGCGGCCCTCGGCAACGAGGACAGGGATGATGTCTGCAGTGAATTCGAGGGTGCTCTATTTTCTGACTTCAAGGCAGCGCTGGTCGAACGGACAGTTGAAACATTTGCACCCATTGCGTCTGAAATGAAAAAGCTTATGGCCGACCCCGGCTATATTGATGACGTGCTTGCAAAGGGTGCCGCAAGAGCGCGGGCGATGGCGGAACCAAACCTGCAGGAAATATACGATATTGTCGGCTTCCTGCGGCCCGGCCATTCACAGTGAGCCATTCATAGCGGGGCAATCATGGCTCGCCATTGCATCTCAAGTGAAGAGAGCGCCGAATAAAAGAAAGGCGGCCCAGCCATAACTGGCTGGACCGCTGATTTTCTGATTCCGGCTAAGGACTGGCTCTAACGACGCTTGGCCTTAGCTTTCGTTTTGCGTTTGGCTTTCGCTTTAGGCTTGGCGCGTGACTTGGCTTTTGCCTTCGGTTTCGCTTTTGTCTTGCGCCTGGCCTTGGCTTTGGTCTTGCCTTTAGCTCTCGCCTTTGGCTTGGCGCGTGATTTGGCTTTAGCCTTTGTCTTACGCTTGGCCTTGGCTTTTGGTTTCGCCTTGGCCTTGGTTTTGCGTTTGGCTTTTGCCTTAGTCTTGCGCCTGGCTTTCGCCTTCGGTTTCGCTTTGGTTCTGCGCCTGGCTTTCGCCTTCGGTTTCGCTTTGGTTCTGCGCTTGGCTTTTGCCTTCGTCTTTACTTTGCCGCGCGACTTGGCCTTGGCTTTCGTCTTGCGTTTGGCTTTCGCCTTGGTTTTCGTCTTGGCGCGCGACTTCGCCTTGGCTTTTGTCTTGCGCCTGGCTTTTGCCTTCGGCTTCGCTTTGGTTCTGCGCTTGGCCTTAGTCTTTGTCTTGCGCTTGGCTTTTGCCTTCGTCTTGCGTTTGGCTTTTGCCTTCGGCCTGGACTTGGCGCGTGATTTGGCTTTCGCCTTTGTCTTGCGCTTGGCTTTGGCCTTTGGTTTCGCTTTGGCCTTGGTTTTGCGTTTGGTCTTGGACGCAGCCTTCTTCTTGGCGGCCTTCCGTTTTGGAGCGGCCTTGGCCTTCGGCCTTGCCTTCGCCCGCTTGATGCGGCTGACGGCGCGGCCTGAACTCTTCTCGGCCTGGGCTAGATCCCAGGCGAGCTGTTGTTCAAGCCAGGCGCGAGCTGATGTGCCGGAAACTTTGGCCAGCCTCATTGCCATATCGGCGGTCAGGTTGCGGCGGAAATTGACAAGCTGGTTGATGGTGCGGCGAGATACGCCCGTCATCTTTGCCAGTTCGTCCTGGGTCAGATTCAGTTTACCGAGAATGTCCCTGGCGATAGCGACGCCTGGATGGGCCGGTCCTCGGGATTTAGGTTTTGCAGCCATGGCTATGTCTTTAAAGTTGGTTGATAAAATGGGATGCTTAAAGCTACACCTATTCCAATAAAGGGCGTAACCTTTCCGCTCCCTAGGTTGCAGATTGGGCTTTTTTTTGAACGGCAGCGTGACCAGATCGCAACAGTAATGCCCTATTTTCGGCGGGGACGACCTGCATGATATCTTAGTGTTACCTTTTGCGTATCTCTCAGGGCCGTCCAATCGGCGCAATAGAGACGAATTAGCTAACCAGATTCAGGGTCGCATTCGGTTACGGCAGTTGAAGAAAGAGACTACGAATTCTCCCGCTTGTCAGAAGGAAGTCGAGGACCATGACATGAACTTTGGAACCTTACGGGATCGCGCCGCTTCGGTGATCCGATGGTTCGATTTCAGGAAAGCCTCCTGGTACAGAAACGATCCCTCCAAAGGGCGCAAGCGCTTGATGGTTGCGGGGTTGGTGTTTGCCACGCTCATGGTTCTCTATTACCCGCTGGGAATGTTGTGGTTCCACACCGTCAGCGACGACATCGAGTTCGGCCACCAGACCCGCGGTCCTCAACTGGATCCTGGCTACGCGGGTAGTTATACCGTCGAGGTGATGGCGGCCATTGTGGATCGTGAAACGACTGTGAACCGGTGGGTGTCAAACGATCCTTTCTTTTTACCGGCCGCCCTTCTCGACAACATGCCTAATTTTCAGCAGGGCATAATCGGTGCTTTGGCGATTGTTTCGGTGGAACTGCGGGACCAGCTGGGTCGCAGACGCGGTGCAAGCCAGATTGACCCTGACCTGCAGACCGCAGCAAGCCGACTTCAATATGAATCAGACAGATGGATTATTGACTGGCCGGATGCGTGGCTACCCGTCGCACCATCGGAGACTCAGTACCGCTCTGCACGTGATGCCCTTCGTTCCTTTAACCAGAGGCTCATAGCGGGTGATGCGGTTTTTGATTTGCGTGCCGATAACCTTCTGGCGACCCTTGACCGGATCGCTCTGGATCTTGGCTCTGCTTCGGCAAATCTCGAGGATATGGTGAACGACGACAGTTTCGCCCTGATTGATACTGAGGCGGATGATGTCTTCTTCCGCATCAAGGGGAAGCTCTATGCCTACTTTATGGTGCTGGAGGCGCTCGAACTCGATTTCGGCGAAGTCATCAGGACAAACAATCTGGAGCCCATATGGGCTGCAATGATGGGGACGATGGAAGACGCCATCGAACTCGATCCAATTCTGGTCGCCAATGGCGGGCCCGATGGGCTCATCCCGCCCAATCATCTTGCAGCTCAGGGCTTTTTCTTGTTGCGGGCACGCACGAATTTGCGCGAGATCACCGACATTTTACTCAAATAGCCAGCTGAAATAGCCGGCAGAAGTAGAATGTCATAGATGCAGCAGGCCTGAGATCTGAGGCCAGGATCGGTTGGCAAGGACCGAATTGCCCGGGATCAGGGAAAGGTGGCAGGATAGAAGCCAGCAAAGGCAGAACCGACAGATGGCTGATGAGGATCTGAACCAGGGCGCCAGGAAAAAGTTTCTGGTCGTCGTCGATGAGACACCCGAATGCCGGGTTGCTCTCATGTTTGGCGCGTTCAGGGCACAGCGCACGGAGGCCGATCTTGTTGTCATGCATGTCATCGAGCCGGCAGGATTCCAGCACTGGATGTCGGTCAGGAAGGTGATGAGCCAGGAAGCGCAGGAGGCTGCTGAGCGGCTACTCGAAGGCTTTGCGGCCGAAGTTCGAGCCTGGGTGCGCTTTTCGCCGGAACTGGTTATCCGTGAAGGCAAGCAAAAAGAGCAGATTCTGTCGCTGATCGAAGAAGATCCGGCAATTACGCTTCTTGTTCTCGGTGCGGCACCGGGACGGGAAGGGCCCGGCCCGCTGGTGCAGTACCTGGCAGGCGAGCTGTCCGGGGGTCTGCGCGTTCCGGTAGTACTGATTCCAGGCAATCTGACAGAAGGCGATATCGACAAGCTGACCTGAACCGGATTTCATGCATTTGAGACAAGGCGACGCACAACGGAAATTCATGCAATAATACTTGACCTCAGCGGTCAGGTTTTCCATGTATAGTCCAGATTGGCGCGGTTAGCGCCCAAATGCATCAATTCCCAGGGTCAAAGGACAAAATCATGTTCATTCAGACCGAGACAACGCCGAACCCGGCCTCTCTCAAGTTTTTGCCAGGCGAGGAAGTCATGGCAGACGGCACTGCCGACTTTGAGAACGCAGAGGCGGCTGAAGCCTCCCCGCTGGCCAGCGAGCTTTTCCAGATCGAAGGCGTTGGCCGCGTTTTCTTCGGCAACGACTTCGTCGCTGTCACCAAGGAAAAGGGCGACTGGCAGCACATCAAGGCCCCGATCCTCGGCGTTATCATGGACCACTACCAATCCAAGCGGCCATTGTTCTTTGACGCGCAAACGCCTGCCACAGACAGCGAGGCATCTGAAGACGCTCCCGACGAGGGTCCTGACAGCGAAGTTGTCACCCAGATTAAGGAATTGCTGGATACACGTGTTCGGCCCGCCGTGGCCCAGGATGGTGGCGATATTATCTTCCACCGTTATGAGGAAGGCGTCGTGTTTCTCAAAATGCAGGGCGCCTGCGCCGGCTGCCCAAGCTCGACCGCTACGCTGAAGCACGGCATTGAAAATCTTCTGCGCTACTACATACCGGAAGTGACGGAAGTTCAGCCCATCGAGATGTAAAAGCGTTGCGGTGGTTCAGGGCAGGTAAAACTGGCGCCCGAACCAGCGCCATTTCCCCTCATCGCCCGGCATCGTGCAATTCACGCGGCTGCGCCCTTTTGGCAGAGGTGTGCCAAGTCTGATCTCAACGCGCCGATTGCCAATAAGCGCGAGAGTTGCGGCACCACTTTCTGAGGACGCATAGCAGGCCAGCCCGTCAATATCCCCCATATCAGCTGCCACCGTCATGCCGATGGCAGGCAGACTGGAAGTGAGAAACGGGTCACGAGGGGTTACATCTGTTACAACAAGAGGGATGCTGTTGAGGATGAGACTAGAGACCCTGTCCGCACTCCCATAGGTTTCGTTCAGCGCGAACCTTGGCAGCTCAAAGAATGGTATTGCTTCATGAACCGTACCCGAATGCTGGCCGAAAGCTGCCTTGAAACCAGCCCCCTGAACGGCATCGATTACAGCCAGGCTGTATTCACCGTAAGGATAAGCGAACAGCGTCGGTGCCTGGCCCAATTCTTCCCTCAAACGACTGCTTGAGCGGTCCAGCTCGTCGCGGATGGCTGCTGCATCAAGCAGGGCGAGATGCGTGTGGCTTGCGCTGTGGCCGCCAATCGTCACGCCTGCGGACACCATGCTCTTAAGCTGCGACCAGCTCATATAGTCTGGAGAATTTCCGTCAAGCAGGTCCGTGGCGACGAAGACAGTGATCGGCAGTTGTTGCTCTTTGAACAGGGGCCAGCCGGTCTCAAACAAAGACAGATATGCGTCGTCCACTGTAATGCCAAGGGTTCTGGGCGGCAACGGCTGACCGCTCAGTATGGCGTCGACAATCTCGTGCAACGGCCAGACGACAAAGCCACCCTCCCTGATCAGGGCAAGATGCGCTTCAAGCTGATCAATGGTCGTGTTCGTACTTGGAAAGCGGCTATCGCCGAAGCGATGATACATAAGGACAGTTGCGAAGCTCCGGTCACCTGCACTGCTTGCGGCCTGCAAAGCCGCTTCTTGAGCAACGGCGCTCTGACCCCCGCCCCATGACGAAAGGACAAACAGCAAAGTGAGCGTAAGAAAGAACGAATGTGATCCCAGTCGTGCGTACATGCACTTTCCCATCAAACTTTCCCAGCAAACTTTCAAAGTAATCTTTGCGGTTCACGTCCTGTGACGAGTATACATGAGTTCAACAGAGGCTCATCATGCATCTCAGGCGGATTTGCCAGGTCTGGCAGACCTGGCAGGTCTGAGAGACACCAGCACTGAGGTTCGGCTATGTTGACGCTTGGTATCGACACCACAGGCACCCATTGTTCAGCTGCGATTCTGATCAATGGCAAGGTTGCTGCGTCGTTGCGTCAGAACGCTCCGCGCCGTCAGGTCGAATGCCTGATGGACATTCTTGAAGGTGTTCTGTCCGAGGCGGGGGTGACCTACGGTGACCTTGATCGAATTGCGGTGACGGTGGGACCAGGCAGTTTCACCGGCATTCGCATTGGTCTTGCGGCCGCGAATGGCATCTCGCTTGCGTCGAAGGCTGAAGTCGTCGGCATCGGCTCGCTTCACGCCATCGCCCATGAAGTGCTTGAGCTCGACAAACTGGCACCAGCAGTTCGCCTGGTTGCGGCTCTTGATGCCGGCAGGCAAGCGCTTTACCTGCAGGCCTTCAGCGCCGGACTCGCCATCCTGGTGCCGCCCGCTCACGTGCCTCTGAGTGAAACCTCGACCTGGCTTCGGGAAGTTGGCCCGGACCGGTCCATCAGAACCTGTGGTCCCGGCCGCGGGCTTTTGGTGGAGAGCCTGCAAGGCAGCGGCGCGCAGGTCACTGAAGGCGCGGTTCCTGTGCCGGAGAGGGGTATTGATCCGGTGTCCGTGTGCCGCCTTGGGGCAGCTCAGGTACTAAAGACCGGCAGGCCAAAGCCGGAGCCCATTTACATCCGCTCCCCGGATGCAAAGTTGCCGGCAGCGTCATGAGTTCAGCGCCTGAGGCAGATGAAAATCGGTCCGGCTTCGTCTGCCAGGCCATGGGCGCTGAGGCTGCTGAGCTCTTTGCCGCAGTCCATCAAGCCAGCTTCGCGGGCGAGGTGACAGCTTCCTGGGACGAGACCGACTTTGTTGCTCTCCTTGATATGAAGCACGCCACCGGGCTTGTCGGCATCAGGCAGGGCTCTGACCAGCCCGAGGGCATCATCCTCTACAGAGTGGCGGCAGACGAAGCCGAGATCGTAACGCTCGGCACATTGCCCGAGTCCAGGCGGTCGGGCCTCGCCTCATTTCTGATCGGTGAAATGTTTCGTGAAATTAGTGAACTGGGCGTCAGAACTGTGTTTCTGGATGTCGCCGTCAACAACGCTGCCGCCCAGAAACTCTATTACAAACTCGGCTTCCAGAATGCCGGCCTGCGCAAGGACTATTTTCAGAAGCCCGGAGGCGGTGTCATCGACGCGCTGACTTTGCGCCGGGAAATTTAGCGGCTTCCGACAGCGACCCGCACGCTCAGAAGATGCTTGCCCTCTGCGCGTCCGTCCCCCGGCGATGACTGTTCCGGTGCAAGACCAAGGATCTGATGGCCTGCTTCGCTGACTGCGGTCGGGAGGTTTTGAAGAGCCTCGCCGGAATTCAGCCGGATTTGAGCCCGATCGCCCGGTGCCAAGTCGGCGAGGAACAATTTCGCGCGGACAAAGGTCATGGGGCACTCAAGGTGCGTGATATCGAGGAAATGCTTCTCCATGATTTCTCCTGATCCAATCAGTCCGTGCTGCTCTATCTTGCGTCAATCGGCATTGAAACAATGCTGCAGCTTCTTTTCGCCGCTGTCATCCTTTATGGTAGTGGCAGTCTTATGAAGCACCAAGCGACCGGACTGATTAACTGGCACCGAAACGGGCAAGGCAGATCTAGGGAACAAACCTCGTGACATCACGACTTGAAGAGATATGTATCAATAGAGGTCTTCGTATGACCGAACAGCGCCGTGTGATTGCCAAAGTGCTGTCCGAGGCCACGGATCATCCCGATGTAGAGCACGTCTATCAGCGCGCGATCGAGCTTGACGACAAGATTTCAATCGCCACTGTTTACCGGACCGTCAGGCTGTTTGAAGACGCAGGTATCCTTGAACGTCACGACTTTGGTGATGGCCGTTCGCGCTATGAGGAAATCAGGGACGGACATCACGACCATTTAATCGACACACGCAGCGGCAAAGTCACTGAATTTCGCAGTGACGAAATCGAGGCCCTGCAAAAAGAAATTGCCAAGAAGCTTGGCTACCGCCTGCTGGATCATCGCCTGGAATTATATGGTGTGCCGCTTGATCCTGAGGAATCGGAATAATCAAGACCGGCTGGATATCCTGATGCTGGCTGGCCTTGACTCTCAATTGCCCGGTGATAGGTTCCGCGCTCTTCTGCTGTCTGGCCGGACAGAAACCGGTTCAGAATATGCGGAACTATAACGTGGCGCAGCAATCTGCGCCGAAAGCGGGTGCCTGAGCCTTGCAAAAGAAGCTCTACATCAAGACATATGGTTGTCAGATGAACGTCTACGATTCAGCGCGGATGGCCGATGTGCTCGCGCCGCTTGGCTATCGGGAAATCAGCTCTCCGGCAGGCGCGGATCTGGTCATCCTGAACACCTGTCACATTCGCGAGAAGGCGGCTGAAAAGGTCTATTCGGACATTGGCCGGCTGAAGCCCTATCAGGCAAGACAGGCCGAGGCCGGACGACACATGGTAGTCGCTGTTGCCGGCTGCGTGGCCCAGGCGGAAGGGCTGGAGATAAAACGTCGTGCGCCGACAGTTGATATCGTTGTGGGACCGCAAAGCTATCACCGTCTGCCCGATATGCTGGCGCGACTTGAAGCTGAACAGAATGGCGATCTGTCCAAGGCTGCACGTAAAAAACTGCGCCAGGATCTGATTGAGACCGATTTTCCGGCCGATGACAAATTTGATTATCTTCCGGAAGAGCAGTCTTCCCAGGGACCGACAGCATTTCTGACCGTGCAGGAAGGATGCGACAAGTTTTGCACTTTCTGTGTGGTTCCCTATACGCGGGGCACAGAATTTTCCCGGCCGGTGGCGCAGGTCATTGATGAAGCGAAGCGCCTCATTGATCTTGGCGCTCGCGAAATCATGCTCCTTGGCCAGAACGTCAATGCCTATCACGGTGCTGATGGCCGAGGCTGCACTTGCTCTCTCGCCGACCTGATCCGCCTTCTGGCGCGGCTCGACGGGCTGGATCGCATTCGTTATACGACTTCCCATCCCCGCGACATGACAGATGATCTGATCGCTGTCCATGGCGAGGAGCCGGCATGCATGCCCTATCTGCATCTGCCGCTTCAGTCTGGATCGAACCGGATTCTGAAAGCGATGAATCGCGGACATGACACGGACTTCTATCTGCGGCTGGTTGAGAAATTGCGTGTGACAAGACCTGATATCGCCCTTTCAAGTGATTTTATTGTTGGTTTTCCTGGCGAAACGGATGCTGACTTTGAGGAAACCATGAGGCTTGCTGAAGACGTCGGCTACGCGCAGGCCTATTCCTTTATCTATAGTGCGCGGCCCGGCACGCCAGCTGCCGGACTTGATCGCCAGGTGCCGAGGTCAGTCAGTTCCGGGAGAATTGCCAGGCTGCAGGCGGTGCTTAACAGGGCGCAACTGGCTTTCAATCAGGAAATGACAGGCAAATCGATCCCTGTTCTGTTTGACCGCGAAGGACGTCACCGAGGACAGCTGGTGGGCCGCAGCCCTTGGCTACAGGCGGTTCATGTCGATGTCCCTGCCGATGCGATAGCTGACTGTTTCGGTACAATCAACCAGGTTGAAATTTTAGAGGGGATGGCAAACAGTCTTTCAGGTAAACTCACGTCAGGAACGGCGGCGCGACATGTCGCGTAAAGGAGATGCCTTGACGGGAAAGACCTCTTCATCGAGGAACAAAGGAGCTGAAAGAAGGACCAGGCGGGACCAAGCCTTACTGGTCTTACAATTTTCCGAAGCCCGATGCTTGCGGGACGTTCTGGGACCACATGATTGCTACCTGGCCCGTGTCGAACAGCTCTGTGGTGTTACAATCCAGTGCCGCGGGACCCGCCTTCAGATCAGCGGCGCTGACGGCCTGATGCGTCAAGTCGCCGAAAGGTCGCTCAAGGACCTTTATGAAAAGGTCGAAAACGGCGGGGCCATCCAGGCACCGGATGTCGATGCCGCAGTTCACTTTGCCGAAGTTTCCGTCAGCCGTTCAGGGGACGAGGCGCTAGACGCCGACGCGCGCGAAGTACAGATCGCAACACCTAAAAGAGTTGTAACCCCCCGCAACACTCGCCAGGCCGACTACATGAAGGCAATTCGTGATCACGAACTTGTCTTCGGTCTCGGTCCAGCCGGCACAGGCAAGACATATATTGCAGTGGCCATGGGCGTCTCCATGCTGCTGGCTGGCCAGGTTGATCGCGTGATCCTCTCGAGACCAGCTGTCGAGGCAGGCGAGAATCTTGGATTTCTGCCAGGTGATCTGCGCGAAAAAGTCGACCCTTATCTGCGTCCGTTGTATGACGCTCTTTACGATATGTTGCCGGGGGATCATGTGGCCAAGCGTATGGAGCAGGGAGATATTGAGGTGGCGCCGCTCGCCTTTATGCGAGGTCGCACACTGGCTAACGCATTCGTCATTCTGGACGAGGCACAAAACACGACAGCCGTGCAGATGAAAATGTTCCTCACAAGAATTGGTGAGAATTCGCGCATGGTTGTGATTGGCGACCCGAGCCAGGTGGATCTGCCGCGTCATGCAAAGTCCGGGCTGAGAGATGCGGTCAGCATTCTTGAATATCTGCCGGAAGTCATGACGGTGCATTTTGGCGAGCAGGACGTTGTTCGTCACAGATTGGTGACCCAGGTGGTTCGCGCCTATAATGCGAAAGAGGCAAAAGAGCGAAAGGATCGAAATCCAGACGGTGCCTGAGAAGGTAGCCGGTTACGCCCTCGCAATGATGAAAGACAAGACAGCAAAGAGCCCGATCATGCCAGAAGAAGTCCTGGTCCATGTGATGATTGACGCCGAGAGTTGGCGAGACGAAAGCCTGGATTTTGAAGTGATCGCCCGCGAAATGGTCCGAGCGACATTTGCTCATCTGGCTGACATTGAGCCAATTGATGCGGCATGCGAAGTTTCAATTTCGCTCACCGATGATCGTTCCATTCAGGATCTGAACCGCCGATTTCGCCAGGTTGACGCGGCAACCAATGTGCTTGCATTTCCAGAAGCATCAGCCGGGCGTGGCGCCCTGGAGGAGAGTGGGACCAGGCGGCATCTTGGCGATATTGCGATGGCCTTTGGCACTGTGAGCGACGAATCACTGGCGCAGGGCAAGACCCTGGAACAGCACTTCCGGCACCTGACAGTGCATGGTGTGCTTCACCTTCTGGGCTATGATCATGTGGACAGAAGCGATGCCCAGGAGATGGAATCTCTGGAGCAGACAATACTGGCTCAGTTCGATGTTCCTGATCCTTATATCGACGCCCGAATTGAGGTAGTGTAGAGGATGCGATCAGCATTAAAGGAGGAACCTTACGACGATGGTAAACAGCCAGACTGACAGAAGTGTCAGTCGAAATGGATCCGGCAATAACGGCGGGCAGCGGACCCTGATGCAAAGCATTCGCTCATTCCTGAGCCGTAAGAATGAAGGCCCCTCGCTCAGAGAGTCGCTTGAAGAAGTCATCGAAGAGCATGTGATTGCGGAAGAGGATATCAATCCTGAAGAACGCACCATGCTGATGAATGTTCTGAGCTTCGGCAAGCTCACAGCAGAAGACGTCATGGTGCCCCGCGCCGATATTGTGGCGGTGGAAAGTACAACATCGATGCAGGAAGTCATTCGCAAGTTCGGAGAAGCTGCCCATTCGCGCATGCCCATATACCGCGAAACGCTTGATGATGTTATCGGTATGGTTCACGTCAAAGACATATTGAAATACTGGAGTGAGGCTGCCCAAAACGGTGTTGAAGACATGCTCAAGCTTCAAGACGTGCGCCGCGACGTGCTTTTTGTGGCGCCATCCATGCCGGTGGCGGACCTGTTGATGCAAATGCGCGCGACCCGTATCCATATGGCTCTGGTGGTTGACGAGTTTGGCGGCATAGACGGTCTGGCAACAACCGAAGACGTTATTGAAGAGATCATCGGAGAAATTGAAGATGAACATGATGCCATCGATGTACCAATGATCGTCGAAGGTGGTGATGGCGTGCTTTATATTGATGCCAGATTGCCGCTTGAAGAGTTTGAAGAGCGGATGGGTGTCGCGAGAATCGCCGAAGACCGCGAAGACGAAATTGACACGGTCGGTGGCCTTCTGTTTACGCTTGCCGGCCGGGTCCCGGCCCGTGGCGAAGTAATTTCCCATCCCCTTGGGCTCGAATTTGAAGTCATTGACGCAGATCCCAGACGACTGAAGCGCCTTCGTGTAAGGCGCGTCCCCGCAATGGACGCGTCTTCTTAAGATTTCCTGTGCCGCTTAGCCATCGGCTCCTCGCTCTGGGCCCTGTAGTAAAATCAGGCCCAGCCAAAGGGGCTAGGTAACGGTGTCATGAACAGGATTGCCCAAACGGCCGAATGGATTGGCGCCCTCAGGGGCTGGCGCCGCGCGCTCTTCGCATTCGTACTCGGCTCTCTCCTCACGCTTGGCATGGCGCCGGCTTTGCTCCTCATTGTGTTGCCGCTGTCCCTTGCCCCTTTTCTCTGGATCATGCGCGGGGTCGAAGGTTTAAAGGCTGCGTTCGTTGCTGGCTGGATGTTTGGCAGCGGTTTTCTCTGGGCAGGGCTCTACTGGATTTCCTTTTCCATGCTGGTCGATGCCGAAAGGTTCGCCTGGGCAATCCCGTTTGGGACTTTTGTGCTGCCCCTGTCCATCGCTCTGATCTGGGGTGTTGCGGCTTCAGTGATGTGGCTCCTGAAAGGCCGGAAGCCACTTTCGCCGCTTTTCTTTTCGGTGGTCATGACGGCAGCAGAATGGTTGCGGGGTCACATATTCACAGGTCTGCCGTGGAACCTGCCAGGATACAGTTTCGCGGCCACGGATGGCCTGCTGCAGGGCGCGGCCCTGGTCGGCGCATACGGGCTCACATTCGTCGCATTTTTTGTCGGCTCTGCCGCATCGGATCTGGGTAACCCGAATCGCTCGGTAGGTCGCCGCGGCGCCCCGCTTTTCGTCTCACTTCTGGTCTTGCTCGGGCTTCAGCTATGGGGCGGAGCTCGGCTTCAGGCCAATCCGCCTGAATTTTTCGATGGTCCCTTCGTGAGGATTCTGCAGCCTAATATTCCCCAGGCGGAAAAATGGGCGCTGGAATTCCGCGCGCGAAATTTTGCCACTTATCGGGATCTCGCCGGGCGTCAAAGCGCGGAACCGATTACTCATCTGATCATGCCTGAAGTGGCTCTCCCTTACCTTCTGGCAGACGATCCGGGTGCCGCCGAAGCGGTCGGAAAGTTTGTTAGCGAGGATGGTTTTGTCATCAGTGGCACTGTTCGGCGCTCTGAAGACGCGACGGGCGCGGTCCAGTCATTCAACAGTGTCGTTGTGATCAACGGAGGCGGCGGAATAGAGGCAACCTATGACAAAATTCATCTGGTGCCCTTCGGCGAATACCTGCCGTTACGCTTCCTGCTCGCACCAATGGGTCTCGACAAGATTGTATTCGGGCCGTCCGATTACGTTAGCGGCCAGGGCCCTGTCATACTCGAAGTGGCAGGCCTGCCGCCGGCCAGAATGCTGATCTGTTACGAAGGTATATTTCCGGACGAAGTTTCTCTGACGCCGAAAGTGGCTCTTCTGATCAATGTGACGAACGATGCATGGTTCGGAACTACCGCGGGTCCTTGGCAGCATTTTCAGATGGAACGGATGCGCGCTGTAGAACAGGGCGTGCCTCTTCTGCGTGCGGCCAACACGGGCATTTCAGCCGTGATTGATCCAAGTGGCCGTGTTCTGGCTGAGCTGGCCCTTGGAACAACTGGCGTCATTGATCATTCTTTGCCGAAGGCTCTGGATGATGAAACCCTCTACCGTCGCTATGGAGATTTCCCGCTTCTCGGTTTCCTCGCAGTCATTTTGATCTGGCGGTTGATCGCCCCTTTCTTCTGGCGGCAGGGGCGCCACGAATCTCCTTGACCGGCACTTGATGGCAGTCATACAAGGGTATGCGACCGGCGGGTAGACAGTAGCTTTCAATGGACAGACAGGAACCTCCAAGTGGCAGAAAATCCCCATCCTGTAGACATATTTGTCGGTAGCCGTGTTCGTCTGCGCAGAACACTTCTGGGCTTGAGCCAGCAGAAGCTTGGTCAGGAACTTGGCCTCACATTTCAGCAGATTCAAAAATATGAGAGAGGCGCCAACCGGATCGGCTCGTCCAGGCTGTTTCAGATATCGCAAATTCTTGATGTACCGGTTTCATTCTTCTTTGATGGCGCCGAAAACGCCGCAGCTGAGAAGGCGCGCGGGTTTTCTGAACCGAATTCCTCGGTTTTCGAGTCTGAGCAGCTTTCCAAGCGTGAAACGCTGGAACTGGTGCGCGCCTATTACCGGATTGAACACGATACGGTCCGCAAAAAAATATTCGAACTTGTAAAAGCAATCAGCCCGAAAATCGAAGTCAAAGGCGCAAAGCGCCGGGGTCGACCACCCAAAAAAAAGAGTTAATCCCGCCAACCCATAGCTTATTGATCGACGCCCAGACATCGATCACTTGACGCACGCCCTGTTGATTGCCAAAAGTGCTTTTCCATGAAGAGTGTGCAGCGCTCATTCAGGTAATTCAGTTTCGGAGATGATCCATCAGTATTGGCAGAATGCGCGACTATCTATTTACCAGTGAATCGGTCTCTGAAGGCCATCCTGATAAGATTTGCGATCGAATTTCTGATGCCGTGGTTGATGCCTACCTCACCGAAGATGATCAGTCCCGGGTCGCTGTTGAATGCCTGGCGACGACCAATCGCGTTGTAATCTCAGGTGAGACACGCGGTCCAGACAGCATGACTGACGAGAAAATAACAGAACTTGCCCGCGATGCGGTCCGCGAAATTGGCTATGAACAGGATGGATTCCACTGGAAGCATATGGCGGTAGACGTCTATCTCCATGCCCAGTCGGCAGATATTGCGCAGGGCGTCGATGCGCTTGGCAACAAGGACGAGGGCGCCGGCGATCAGGGAATCATGTTTGGCTATGCCTGCCGCGAGACGTTGTCATTGATGCCGGCGCCAATCCACTATGCGCATTTAATTCTGAAAAGACTGGCCGAGGTCAGGCACTCCGGACAGGAACCGCTTCTCGGTCCTGATGTAAAAAGTCAGGTTACATTGAAGTATGTCCAAGGTATGCCGGTTGGTGCTCATTCCATTGTTGTGTCCAGTCAGCATGCAGATGAACTTGAGGTCGAACAGGTGCGCGAGATTGTGCGGCCTTATGTAACTGAAGTTCTGCCCGACGGCTGGATGTGTCCTGAGAAAGACTTCTATGTCAATCCAACCGGCAAGTTTGTCATTGGCGGCCCGGATGGTGATACGGGGCTGACCGGCCGGAAGATCATCGTCGACACCTACGGCGGTGCGGCGCCGCATGGTGGGGGTGCGTTTTCAGGCAAGGACCCGACCAAAGTGGATCGATCTGCAGCATATGCGGCGCGCTATCTGGCGAAAAATGTCGTGGCTGCCGGGATCGCTGACAAATGCACCTTGCAGCTTGCCTACGCGATCGGCATCTCAAGGCCACTCGCGATTTACGCTGATCTTGGGGATACTTCAGACGTCGATCCGGCCCATCTGGAAGATGTGCTGCAGCAAAGTATGGACCTGAGCCCGCGCGGCATTCGCGAACATCTGGCGCTGAACCGCCCGATCTACGCCCGCACGGCAGCCTACGGCCACTTTGGTCGTGAGCCAGATGCAGATGGCGGATTTTCGTGGGAGCGTACTGATCTGGTTGATACGCTGAAAGCAGCTCTTTGACGGCCGATACGATTGGCTTTTCTCTTTGCGCGAGACCGAATTGGGCAGAAGGCCAAATTGGAGATGAGCGGCAGCGGAAATTCAAAGCCTGACTACGGACACTACGTCTATGGCCGACGCGTCGGCCATCCGTTGAGTGCTGGCCAACTTGCACGGCAGGCGAGACTGTTGCCCAGCCTCCGTGTCGAACTGCCAGGCAATGGCTTTTTTGACCCAAAAGGCCTGTTCACCGAAAAACCGGAAGAGGTCTGGCTCGAAATTGGCTTCGGCGGTGGCGAACATCTTGCAACACTTGCCCAGGAAAATGCTGACATCGGCTTCATTGGCTCGGAACCCTTTGTGAACGGTGTGGCACAGCTCCTGAAGGAAGTGGAGGCAAATGATCTCTCAAACCTGCGCATTTTCGATGATGATGCGCGGCTCTTGCTGGAGAGGCTGGCGCCTAAGTCCATTGCGCGAATATTTGTTCTGTTCCCTGATCCCTGGCCAAAAAGAAGGCACCACAAACGCCGCTTCATTTCGCCTGAAAACCTCGATCTGATGGCTGCGGTTCTCGCCCCTGGTGGCCAGCTGAGCATTGCCACGGACCAAGAAGACTACCTGAACTGGATTCTGCGCCATCTGTTGGCTGATGGGCGGTTCGCGTGGCTTGCCGAAACCGCTGATGACTGGCGTTTGCCGCCCTATGAGGCAGCTTTAACGCGATATGCAAGAAAGGCCATGGCCGAGGGCGACGTGCCCTCCTATTTCTCTTTTCGCCGGTCTGACGCGTCGATGGGCCCAGAAAACCCTTGAAGATCAATAGGATTTAGGTAAAATCCCCGAAAGAAATTTGCTGCCTGAGCAGAATTGGGGAGTGGGCCAGAGGCCCACTTTTTTATTTCCCGGGCGCTTTCGGCGATCTTCATCAGAGCGCCGGACCGGGGTGCACGGATAACGAACAGATGCAGACAAGCAAAGGCGCCGCAGGGCGCATTGAAGAGTTGATCGGCGAAACCATCGAAGCCATGGGCTTCGAACTGGTGCGCGTGCGTCTCTTTGGTTCCGGAAAGAACAAGACGCTGCAAGTCATGGCCGAACGCCCGGATGGTTCCATGGCCGTGGATGACTGCGCTGAACTTTCACGGACACTGGCCACGGTGCTGGATGTCGAAGATCCGATCGAGACAGAGTTTGCCCTGGAAGTGAGTTCTCCGGGTCTTGATCGGCCACTGACGAGGCTTAAGGACTTTGACGTCTGGCAGGGCTATGACGCCCGGGTCGATGTCGAGCCTGCGGTTGACGGGCGGCGGCGGTTCAGGGGCCAGCTTCTGGGCCTTGAGGGTGACCTGGTGATGATCCGCTGTGATGGCGAGGAGTTCAGACTACCGGCAAGAAACATCGCTGAAGCCAAACTCCTGCTCACCGACAGATTGATTGAAGAAAGTTTGAAAGAGCAGAAAGCCAGCACGCAATAGTGCCGGCAATCTGTAACCAAAGGGAAGGTCAGAGAAATGGCTTCTGGAATTAGCGCCAACAGGCTTGAGCTTTTGCAGATCGCAGATGCTGTCGCCGGTGACAAGAATATCGACAAGGAAATCGTCATCGAAGCCATGCAAGACGCCATTCAGCGCGCCGCCCGTTCGAAATATGGCAGCGAAAATGAAATTCGTGCGGAGATTGACAGGGAAACCGGCGAGATCAAGCTGTCACGTATGCTGACAGTGGTCGAAACCATCGAAAATCCTGCGATTGAGATATCCCTTGCAGAAGCGATTTCAAAGAATCCTGCGGCGCAGGTCGATGACTTTATTATGGACCCGTTACCGCCGGTCGATTTTGGCCGTGTCGCCGCCCAGGTGGCGAAGCAGGTGATTGTGCAAAAAGTACGGGATGCCGAACGGGATCAGCAATATGAAGAGTATAAGGATCGCGTAACTGAAGTTGTCACAGGCATTGTGAAACGTGTTGAGTACGGCAACGTGGTGGTCGATCTGGGTCGCGGTGAAGCTGTGATCCGACGCGATGAGACGCTGCCGCGCGAAAGCTATCGCAGCAATGATCGCGTGCGCGCCTATATTTATGATGTGCGTCGCGAGCAGCGGGGTCCGCAGATTTTTCTGTCCCGCACGCATCCCCAGTTCATGGCGAAGCTGTTTGCTTCAGAAGTGCCGGAAGTCTATGACGGCATCATCGAACTGAGGTCCGTCGCCCGCGATCCAGGCAGCCGCGCCAAGATTGCCGTGGCTTCGAACGACAGCAGTATTGATCCGGTCGGCGCCTGCGTCGGCATGAGGGGTAGCCGGGTCCAGGCGGTGGTCAACGAACTGCAGGGCGAAAAAATTGATGTCATTCAATGGACGCCGGACCCGGCGACATTCGTTGTCAATGCCCTGGCACCGGCCGAAGTCGCCAAAGTGGTGCTGGATGAGGATGCCAAGCGGATCGAAGTCGTCGTGCCCGATGATCAGCTGAGCCTGGCCATTGGCCGACGCGGTCAGAATGTGCGGCTCGCGTCCCAGCTCACCGGCTGGGATCTCGACATCCTGACAGAAGACGAAGAATCCAACCGCCGGATGGAAGAGCAGACACAGCGCAGCGCCATGTTTATGGAAGATCTCGATCTTGAAGAGACACTGGCGCTTCTGCTGGTGACTGAAGGCTTCTTCACTGTTGAAGATGTAGCCTATGTTGAACTGGAAGAGCTGGCAGGCATAGAAGGTCTCGATGACGAGATTGCGGCCGAACTTCAGGCGCGTGCGCTTGGCAAACTGGACGAGATCAACCAGGCTTTTGACGATCAGCGGAAGTCTCTTGGTGTCGAGGACGATGTCGCCGCAATTGAAGGCCTGAGCACAGAAATGCTGGTGGCATTGGGCGAGGCCGGTATCAAGACCCTCGACGACCTCGGCGATCTTGCATCGGACGAATTGCGTGATCCGCCGGATGGCGCACTATCGAGCTTTGGTCTGAACGAAGAAGAAGCAAACGCAATCATCATGGCAGCCCGGGCTCACTGGTTTGAGGATGAAGAGGTCTCAGAAGAAGCCACCGACGCCGAACCGGATGATGAAGCCAGCCCGGAAGATGAGGCCAGCCCAGAAGCTGAAGCACCGGAAGAAGCCGCCGATGCCGAACCGGATGATGAAGCCGGCCCGGAAGATGAGGCCAGTCCAGAAGCTGAAGCACCGGAAGAAGGTGCAAAGGCGTGATGCTTTTCCCGCCACAAACCGGAAGCTGCACCCAGTGGTCAGCATTGCACAACGAACAAAGGGTTTTTTCAGATCGCTACTCGGGACCGCAGAGAGCTTCATGCCGCTGCTTCATCGGAAGATGAGGCAAACCGAAGGCGCTGTGTTGTCAGCCGTCAGGACCTGCCGCGCGAATATCTGATTCGATTTGTCGTGGCACCCGACAACTCTCTGGTCGCCGATTTGCTGAACAAACTTCCTGGCCGGGGACTTTGGGTCAGGGCTGATCGCCAGGTGCTTGAACAGGGCATATCGGGTGGACAACTGGCGAGCGCCGCGGCCAAAAGTGCAGGCACGAGTGTCGTCGTGCCCGCAGATCTTCCAGATCGGATTGAAACAGCACTCGCTGCCCGCCTATGTGAATTGATCGGGCTCGCGTGCCGGTCCGGTCAGATCATTTTTGGCCACGAAAAGGTCCACGATCTGCTGAAACGCGAAGAAGCTGCCGCGCTGATTGCTGCCGCGGATGCATCTGTGGACCAAATCGGCAAATTAGCCTCTCTGCAGCCCGGAATCCCTGAAATACGGATTCTCGACCGTGCAGAATTGAGTTTGGCATTGGGCAGGGAAAATGTGGTACATGCAGCGTTGAAATTCGGCGGCCTAGCCCGGCGAATTGAAGCAGATGCGAGACGTCTGGCAGGATTTCGTGCTCTGGACCAACAGAGCGTGGAGTAGGCCGAGGTCTGGAATGGGGAAATGGCGTTTTTGACCAGGCAGGCTTTAGCCAGGCAGCGCCCTGAAGGTTGGAACTGAATGACGGATACGGGCGGCACAGACGACAGGAAGCTTGGGTTATCAAGCGGCGGCACGCTGGGGGCAAAGAGACCAGCGGATGGCGGGCGTGTGCGTCAGAATATTTCCCATGGTCGATCCAAAGCCGTGGTTGTCGAGCGCCGGCGCAAACGTGTGGCGAAGCCGCGGCCAGGCCAGGCGGCGCCGGCTCCTGCAGCTGTCCCGGTTATTGAACCGGCCGAGAGTGCGAAAAGCGCTCAACCGGTGGCGCCAAGTGACACTGCGACGCCAGAAGCAGAAGATGCAGCCCGGAAGCCAACAGGAATGGTGCTGCGCACATTGACCGAAGACGAGCGCGCTGCGCGCCAGCGAGCTCTTGGCTCGGCCCAGGAACAGGAACGCGCCGAGAGGGAAATCGCCCGCAAAGAACAGCTTCTGAAACGTGAAGAAGAAGAGCAGATTGCCCGTGAAAAGGCGGCTTCTGAACAGCGTCAGGCTGACGAAGAGACCCGCAAACGCGAGGAAGAGGAAGCCCGGCTCAGGCAAATTGAAGAAGACCGCGAACGTGCCGAAGAAGCCGCTAGCCTGCTGGACGAAGATGGCACGGAGAAAAAGCCTACGAAGAAGGAAGCAACGGGGCGTCAGGGCGGCACCATTCGTTCTGCACCATCACGTGCCGAACAGAACAGGGGCGAAGCGCGCACCACTGAGGAGAGACGGACCGAACCCAAGCGGCGTACCGGCAAACTGACGGTCGCCCGGGCACTGGCAGGTGAGGAAGAGCGGCAGCGCAGTCTGGCGTCCATGCGCCGTGCCCGCGAGCGTGAACGGCGCAATCGCATAAGCTCTCCCATGCCAAAGACTAAAATCTTCCGCGAAGTATCTCTGCCGGCGCAGATTTCTGTCTCCGAACTCGCTGATCGTATGAGCGAACGCGTCCCCATTGTCATTGCCGCCCTGATCGAAATGGATGTGGAAGCAACGCCGGATCTTGTTGTTGAAGCGGATGTCGCCGAGCTCGTGGCCATTGAACTTGGCCATACCGTCAACCGTGTCATTGAACCAGACATGGACATTCTTCTGGGCCAAGAAGATGATGATGAAGCTTCTCTGGCGGCTCGTGCGCCGGTGGTTACAGTCATGGGTCACGTGGATCATGGCAAAACATCTCTTCTGGATGTCATCAGGAATGCAAATGTTATTGCCGGTGAGGCGGGCGGCATTACACAGCACATTGGTGCCTATGAAGTCGAGATTGAAGCAGGAAGGACAGTTACCTTCATTGATACGCCTGGTCATGCGGCCTTCACTGAAATGCGAGCACGCGGCGCTCAGGTAACCGATATTGTTGTTCTAGTGGTTGCTGCTGACGATGGATTGATGCCGCAATCGATTGAAGCCATCAATCATGCCAAAGCTGCATCGGTGCCGATCATTGTTGCGATCAACAAGATCGACCTGCCTGACGCGAACCCCGCTGCGATCCGTCAGGAACTGCTCCAGCATGAGGTTGTCACAGAAGAACTTGGTGGTGATGTGCTGTCGGTAGAAATTTCTGCGCTTGAAAACCAGAACATCGACAAGCTGCTGGAAGCCATCGTGCTGCAGGCTGAACTTATGGAACTCAAGGCAAATCCCGAGGCTCGCGCCAATGGTACCGTCATTGAATCAAGTCTTGATAAAGGGCGCGGCGCGGTCGCAACCATCATTGTCCAGCGCGGCACATTGAAGCGCGGCGATATTTTCTTCGCCGGCACAGAATGGGGCCGGGTCCGATCAATATTTGGATCAGATGGCAAGCAGATTTCCAGTGCAGGTCCTTCCATGCCGGTCGAAATTCTCGGCTTCAACGGCGCGCCTGATGCAGGTGAAGCGTTTGTCGTCGTTGAAGACGAGCAGAAGGCGCGCGAAATTGTCGAGTTTCGACGCCATGGTGTGCGGGACGAAGCCGAGGGACCGGCGCAGGGAATCAGTCTCGAAGAACTGTTGAAACAGAGCGCGCTGGACGATGAAATCGGTGAAGTACCGGTCCTGATCAAAGCCGATGTTCATGGTTCCGCAGAAGCAATTGCGAATGCCTTGACTAAGCTGTCCACCGACGAGGTTCGCGCCAAGGTCATTCACCGTGGCGTCGGTGCCATAACAGAATCGGATGTCATGCTGGCCACCACTTCAGGGGCCGCGATCATCGGTTTCAATGTGCGGGCAAATAAACAGGCGTCCGGCCTTGCAGAAACGAACGGCATTGAAATACGATATTATTCAATCATCTATGACCTGATAGATGACATTAAGGCTGCCATGTCCGGCCTGCTGGCCCCTGCCATTAACGAACTTCCCCTTGGATCGGCTGAAGTGCGGGAAGTGTTTGCCGTCTCCAAAACCGGCAAAGTCGCTGGCTGTCTGGTGACGGACGGTGTCGTGCGCAAGGGAAGTCATGCGCGTCTTCTCAGAAACGATGTGGTGGTTCACACCGGCATTCTGTCCAGCGTGCGGCGCTTCAAAGACGAAGTTGATGAAGTGAACGCGGGCACGGAATGCGGTCTGACAATCGAGAATTATCAGGACATACATGTGGGCGATATGATCGATATCTTTGATGTCGAAGAAGTCGAACGCTCTCTGTAGGTCTCAATGGCGTAGATCTCAATGGCTAAACATAAAGGCAAAGGTTCAGGAAACCGGCGCTCGAGCGGCAGGAAATCGGGCGGCAGATCAGCTGGCCTTGGCCGCGGTGGCGGCGAACACAGGCCCCTGCGCGTTGGCGAAATGATTCGCAAGGAGCTGGTGGATATTTTCGCCAGCGGCGCCATACATGATCCGGCCGTGCAGGATGCAATCATTACAGTTACAGAGGTTCGTCCCTCAAAGGATCTGAGCCACGCTGTCGTGTTTATCGCGCCACTGGGCGGCGGCGAAGTTGAACCATTGATGGCAGGCCTGGCGCGATGTGGCGGCCTGATCCGATCACTGCTTGCCAGGCGGATCACTCTCCGCCACGTGCCCGCTCTCGATTTCAAACTCGACACTTCGTTCGAGACTGCTGACCGAATTGGCGAAATACTGGCGAGCCCGAAGGTCGCCCGCGACCTTGAGCAGAATTCTGACGACAGTTAAGTGACCAGCACAGCATCGAGCGCGCGACTGAACGGTGGCTGGATCACTCTCGATAAACCAACTGGCATTTCTTCCGCCAGAGCGGTGGCCCGCGTCCGACGGGTCACAGGATTCAAGAAGGCCGGTCACGCCGGAACACTTGATCCCCTGGCCAGCGGCATTCTGCCGATCGCGCTCGGTGAGGCGACAAAAGTAATCCCCTGGCTCGTTGATCGGCCAAAAACTTACGTTTTCACGGTCAGCTTTGGCATACAGACAAGTACCGATGATGCGGAAGGTGAAACCATTGCCACCAGCACACACCTGCCCAGCCAACTGGAAATTGAGGCTGCTTTGCCAGCCTTTCGAGGCAACATATTGCAAAGGCCGCCAATATATTCGGCCATTAAGGTCGACGGTGAACGGGCCTACAAGCTTGCCCGCGCAGGCGATCTGGCTGAATTGCCGGCGCGCGAGGTCTACGTTGAAACTTTTTCTCTTTTGGCGCTGTCGCCGACCCTTCAGGCTCGGTTCCGTGTGAAATGTGGCAAGGGCACCTATATCCGGTCTCTGGCAAGGGATTTGGCCCTGAAACTTGGGACAGTGGGCCATGTTTCCGCCCTTCGTCGTACGGCTGTTGGCTGCTTTGATGAAGCGGGCTCGATTTCTCTGGCAAAGCTTGAAGACTTAGGCCATATTCCGCGCCTGTTGGAGGGCTTCTATCCGATGGAACATGTGCTGGACGACATCCCGGCCGTGATCATCAGTGATGAAGAAGCCCGCCGCCTTCGGGACGGCAGATCAATTCAGATTTCCCGCATGCAACGAAAAGCCCTGGAAACAGAGACTGAGAAGATTGCATCGGCAGGAAATATCCGAGCCTCTGATGAGGTGAAAGGGATTGTCGGCCGGGCCATGAATAATGAAACGCTTGTTGCCATTGTTGAAATTCTGGCTGATAGCGTGAAACCGAAACGTGTATTCAATTTATAGACCAAAATACAGAAAGTTTGCCGATGTCGATAACTGCAGAGCGTAAACAGACGCTCATAAATGACTATGCTACAACAGAGGGCGACACAGGCTCGCCAGAAGTACAGGTCGCAATTCTAAGTGAAAGAATTGCAAATCTTACCGAACATTTCCGGGATCATAAGAAGGACAACCACTCGCGCCGCGGCTTGCTTATGATGGTGGCCAAGCGTCGAAAGCTGCTCGATTATTTGAACAGTTCCGATCCCGAACGATACAAGACGCTCATCGAGCGCCTTGGCATACGGCGCTAGAATTTTTGGCCCGCCAAATCAGGGCCGATCTATGGGGCGTGAAATTTCTCTCTTTTTTGACAATGTCCCTGATCCATATACTGGATGTCAGCCTGTACCACCCGCTATTCTTGATTGCTCAAAAGGGCACTCTTATCGCCGGTGGAATTGGAAAGAGGAAATAGAGTTAATGAATGAAAAAACAGGATCCTGACGAGCAGGATCAGACGCTGTCGGCAAAGGTGCTGATGGCTTGAGGTACTTAAGGAAGGTATGAATTAATGTTTGATATATCTCGTAAAGAAATTGATTGGGGGGGCCGCAAACTGGTCCTCGAAACAGGGCGCATTGCGCGCCAGGCAGATGGCGCGGTTCTCGCCACATACGGTGAGACCTCGGTTCTTTGCACAGTTGTGGCGGCGCGGACGCCACGTCCCGGCGCAGACTTTTTTGCGCTGACTGTAAACTATGAAGAAAAGTTTTACGCAGCGGGCAAAATCCCCGGCGGCTTTCCAAAACGTGAAGGGCGGCCCTCAGAGAAAGAAGTGCTTACCTGCCGCCTGATTGACCGGCCGATCAGGCCGTTGTTCGTTGATGGCTTTGACAACGAAACGCTGGTTGTCTGCCAGGTCGTCAGTCACGATATGGAAAATGACCCCGACATCGTTGCCTTGATCGGCACGTCTGCGGCTCTTACCATTTCCGGTGTGCCGTTCATGGGCCCGATTGCAGGTGCCCGGGTAGGTTACAAAGACGGTGAATACATTCTCAATCCGGAAGTCGATGATCTGCCTGACAGCGATCTTGATCTGGTGGTTGCCGGCACATCGCAGGCAGTTCTGATGGTCGAGTCCGAAGCAAGTGGGCTGTCTGAGGAAGTAATGCTCGGCGCGGTGACCTTTGGTCATAAGGCCATGCAGCCGGTCATCGATGCAATTATCGGGCTGGCTGAAGAAAGTGCGAAGGAGCCCTGGGATTTCCAGCCGCCGGAAGAAGATGCCGATTTAAGGGCAGCTCTGGAGAAAGTGGCCGATCCGCTGCTGCGTGAGGCCTATCAGGAAAAAGAAAAGCTTGTGCGTCAGGAAAAAGTAAGTGCCGCCAAAGCAACAGCGATTGAAAGCATTGCCAACGAAGAAGGCGCCCCTGAAGGTGCCGGTGACATCCTGAAAAGGATCGAGAAAGCTATTGTGCGGAACAATGTCCTTGATACCGGTGAGCGAATTGACGGGCGTGATACAAGAACTGTCCGGCCAATTGTTGCAGAGGTCGGTGTTCTGCCCCGTGCCCATGGTGCAGCCCTCTTTACCAGAGGTGAGACACAGGCGCTTGTCGTCACCACGCTTGGAACGGCTGACGACGAAAAACTGACCGAAGAGCTGACGCGGACCTACAAGGAACCGTTCATGTTGCATTACAACTTCCCGCCCTATTCCGTCGGCGAAGTTGGCCGTATGGGTGCGACAAGCCGCCGCGAAACCGGCCATGGAAAACTGGCATGGCGCGCCCTGAAGGCGGTTTTACCGGATCATGATGACTTTCCGTACACGCTTCGGATTGTCTCGGAAATCACGGAATCCAATGGATCGTCTTCGATGGCCACTGTTTGTGGCGGATCTCTGTCCATGATGGATGCCGGCGTGCCAATTTCGGCACCGGTTGCAGGCATCGCGATGGGCCTGATCAAGGAAGGGGACAAATATGCTGTTCTCTCCGACATTCTTGGCGACGAGGACCATCTCGGCGACATGGATTTCAAGGTGGCTGGCACCGAAGACGGCATCACCTCGCTGCAAATGGACATCAAGATCAACGGCATCACCGAAGAGATAATGCAGGTTGCCCTTGATCAGGCGAAAGAGGGCCGGCTGCACATTCTTGGCGAAATGGCAAAGGCATTAACCTCTTCAAGAGAAGAGCTGAATGTCAATGCGCCGCGAATTGAAACAATGACTGTGCCCAAGGACAAAATACGAGAAGTGATTGGCACCGGCGGCAAAGTAATTCGTGAAATCACAGAGGTTACTGGCGCCAAGATTAACATTGATGATGAAGGCGTCATTACAATTGCTTCTCCGAACGGTGAAATTATTGAAAAGGCCAAGGCCTGGATTCATGGCATCGTGGCGGAGCCGGAGGTTGGTGTCATTTATGATGGCAAGGTCGTCAAGACGGTTGACTTCGGCGCCTTTGTAAACTTCATTGGAACCCGGGACGGCCTCGTCCATATCAGTGAGCTGCTGCCCAGGCGCGTCGAAAAGGTGACAGATGTCATCAATGAAGGTGATATGGTTAAGGTCAAGGTCCTGGCGATTGATGATCGTGGCAAAGTCAGGCTCTCGATGAAGGTTGTGGATCAGGAATCCGGCGAAGAAATCATCGCCAGTTCCGCTGCTGAATAGCGCCGCTTGCAGGCCACTGAATTGCACGTAATGCAGGATAGGTAACTGCCTGATGAAAGCATTGAACGCCATCCGCATCGCGGGCCGTGAAGTCCTGCCACTCATTGAAGGGGGCAAGGGCGTCTCGATCACAACCGGGGCCAGCTCAGGTGCCTGGGCTGCCCAGGGCGGAATCGGTACGGTCTCGGCTGTCAACGCCGACAGCTGGGATGCCGATGGCAACATTGTGCCGCAGGTCTATCACACCAAAACCAGGCCGGAACGCCATCTCGAGATGATCAGGTTTGCCATTGATGGCGGGGTTGAGCAGGTCAAAAAAGCGTTCGAAATCGCCAATGGCCAGGGCCGGCTGAACATCAACGTGCTCTGGGAAATGGGTGCGGCTGAGACTGTCCTGAGCGGCGTTCTCGAAGGTGCGAAGGGGCTTGTAAACGGTGTTACCTGTGGTGCGGGCATGCCCTACAGGCTTGGTGAAATTGCCGCAAGATATGGCGTGCACTTTTTCCCGATCATTTCTTCGGGCCGCGCCTTTCGTGCTCTCTGGAAACGCGCGTATCACAAGTTTGCCGACTGGCTGGGCGGCGTTGTCTATGAGGACCCCTGGCTGGCTGGCGGTCACAACGGCATTACTAACAGCGAAGACCCGAATTCGCCTGAAGATCCCTATGAGCGCGTGCTGCTGTTGCGCCAGATGATGGTTGAACTTGGTCTCGGGGACACGCCAATCATCATGGCGGGCGGTGTCTGGTATTTGCGGGACTGGGAAGACTGGATCGATAATCCGGAGCTTGGGCCCATCCTGTTCCAGTTCGGCACCCGGCCGCTTCTGACCAAGGAAAGTCAGATTCCGGAAGGCTGGAAGCAGGCGCTGACAAAATTCAAAAAAGGCGATGTTGCTCTACATAAGTTCAGCCCAACTGGTTTTTACTCTTCTGCAATCCACAATGACTTCCTGAGAGAACTGGAGGCGAGATCTGAACGCCAGATCGGTTATGCAGCCAAACAGGATGACGAACTGAACGTTCCACTTGATCTGGGGGTGCGTTCTGCTCTCTTTGTAACGGCGGAAGATCAGAAAAAGGCGCAGGCCTGGTGTGCAGCAGGCTTTACCGAGGCCCTGAGAACACCAGAACGTACGCTGATTTTTGTCACACCGGAAAAGAAGCAGCAGATCCACACGGATCAGCAGGAATGCATGGGATGCCTGAAATCCTGTCATTTCTCATCGTGGTCGGACAGTGGAAATCACTCGACCGGCAGAAAAGCAGATCCCAGAAGCTTTTGTATCCAAAAGACTCTTCAGAACATTGCTCACGGCGCGCCAGTAAACGAGAACCTGATGTTCGCGGGCCATGGTGTTTATGAGTTCGCCAATGATCCCTTCTATTCAAACGGCTTTGTGCCAACCGTAAAACAGTTGATTCAGCGGCTTTTGACGGGCGATTAAGGAGAAGCAGAAATCGCCAGAAATACATGCCGATTCAAGCCGCTTGCAGATTTCCAGTGTCCCGATGTATTGTTTAGAACGACTTTGAACTGCTCCCCGCTTGTTCGAGGGGCTAAATAGACTGCACTTGAACCTGAACAGATGGGCTGAATAGGTCGATGGATTACTCAAGCGAAACGTCTGGAAACAGACCATTCGCCGATGCGCTGTCACGATTGCGCACGGCAGGGCTTCGGCCAACCCGTCAGCGGCTTGCGCTGGCGAAGATTCTCTCAGAAGGTGGTCACCGGCACCTGACAGCAGAAATGCTGTACGAGGAGACCAAGGCAGCGAATCTGTCGATTTCGCAGGCCACAATTTACAACACATTGCACCAGTTTACCGATGCCGGTTTCGTGCGCCAGATCGTGGTCGATCCGGCCCGCACGTATTTTGATACCAATGCGAGCGAGCATCAGCATTATTACAATGAGACAACCGGTCAGCTTCTCGATATTCCGGAAAGCGACATTGGATTGCCGGCAGCGCCGCGGCCGCCAGAAGGTACGCTCGTGCAGCGGATGGACATCATAATCCGTATTCGCGACGAATAGAATCATTCTAATCTATTGACAGGGAAGCAGGATTTTCCCTATATGAATTACCCCGTAAAGCGGGAGTGCTGTTGTGGTAATTATCCTCGGCACGGATAGAATGCTCATGAAAACAAGAAAAGGGGGTCGTCATGGCAGGACTAGCAGGGACCAAGACAGAGCAGAATTTGAAAGACGCATTCGCCGGAGAGAGCCAGGCAAACCGCCGCTATCTCTATTTCGCGCAAAAGGCGGACGTGGAAGGATACAATGATGTTGCGGCAGTCTTCCGCTCCACAGCGGAAGGCGAGACCGGTCATGCCCATGGTCATCTGGAGTTCCTTGAGGAAACCGGCGACCCGGCAACCGGCAAGCCTATCGGGCCGACATCTGCAAATCTTGAAGCCGCTGTGGCCGGCGAAACCCATGAATATACGGATATGTATCCCGGCATGGCAAAATCCGCGCGTGACGAAGGCTTCGACGAAATTGCCGACTGGTTCGAAACTCTCGCCAAGGCAGAGCGTTCGCACGCTGGGCGCTTCCAAAAAGCACTCGATAGTCTCGACGACTGATCCGCGTCTGCGTCGGCCAGAAGCCCTTGAGCTTTTCTCGGTAAGAAAGCCCTGCACGAGATGAAAGAAGGTGGCACAGAGGCGCCCGTTCGTCATGCCATCCCCTGGCAGGATGAATCCTTTTACGACACGGCTAAGATCGATGAAGAACTTCGCCGCGTCTTTGATATCTGCCATGGATGCCGGCGCTGCTTTAACCTGTGCGATAGTTTCCCCAGACTTTTTGACCTGATCGACAACGCGCCTTCGCTGGAACTCGATACTGTGACCAGCGCAGACTTCGCTGATGTCGTCGATGCCTGCACTCTCTGTGACATGTGCTTCCTGACCAAATGCCCCTATGTGCCGCCCCATGAATTCAATCTCGATTTCCCTCATCTCATGTTGAGATACCGGGCCGCGGAATTCAGCGCTGGGCATGGCTCGTGGATCAGGCATCAGTTGGCCAAAACAGACCGGAATGGCAGGTTCCTGACGTCTTGCGCTGCCCTCTTCAACTGGGCAAGTCGACGAAAACAGCGTCTGATCAGAAAAATTATTGAGTTGCTCAGTGGCATATCGGCGGATGCAGAGTTGCCGACATACAGCCGCCGGAAACTGAGGCGCGGCGAGCCCACGAAGGGGTCGGGACGTAAAGCGGCGATCTACGCAACCTGTCTTGGCAACTATAACCAGCCCGATGTTGTGGATGCCGCGAGACAGGTCCTCGAAGCCAATGGTGTGGAAACAGACATCGTCTATCCGGGTTGCTGCGGTATGCCGCTGATGGAAGAGGGCGACCTGGAAAGCGTCACAAAGGAAGCCGCCCGTATTGCGGTAGAATTGCGGAGCTGGATTGACCGGGGCTATGACATCGTCAGCGTGACCGCATCGTGTTCATTGATGCTGAAATTCGAATGGCCGCTTTTGCTGCCGGACGACGAAGCTGTTCAAGCTGTTTCAGCAGCCACGTCGGATATAGATGAATTTGTCGTGGCACTTGCCAAGCCCGATGGGCTCAAAGGGGATCTGCATGCCCTGGCCGGCGGCGTCACCCTGCATCAGGCCTGTCATGCGCGGGCCCAGAATATCGGCCAGAAATCAGCTGAGATGCTGCGCATGATACCGGACACGAGGATCGACGTGATTGAACGCTGTTCCGGCCATGGTGGCACATTCGGCATATTGAAAGGCAGCCATGAAATCGCCATGAAAATCGGCCGGCCCGTGTTTCGCGACGCTAGCAGGCAGGCAGATGCAGGCAACGTCTTCGTTGCGTCAGACTGCCCACTGGCGGCCAAGCATATTGTTCAGGGTATGGATCGGCCGGATGACGGATCAAAGACCAGTTACCATCCGATCGAGCTTCTTTCCAAGGCTTATGAAAAACAATGAGTGCTGTAACCAAGGCGGTGACCGCCGGCGACATTCTGAAGCCGGATGACTATGCCCGAAGACGCCAAGTGTTACGCCGGGAGGGAATGGAGCTCAAGAAGGCAAGACGCGTCAGTGTCGGGCCCTTCGCAGAATTCCATTTTGAATGCTATCAGACAATGTGGCTTCAGATTCAGGAAATGCTCCACATCGAAAAAGGAGGCGCCGAACAGCTTGAGGATGAGCTTGGCGCCTATAACCCGTTGATTCCGCAAGGCCAGGAGCTTGTCGCGACGCTGATGCTTGAGATAATCGATGAGGAGGAGCGGCGCAAAATCCTCATTGCGCTCGGCGGCATAGAAAATCTGACTTATATTGAAGTGGCAGGCCATGTAATCCAGGGCATCCCCGATGATGACATGGTACGCACCGATGAAGCCGGTAAAACATCTTCCGTGCATTTCATTCACTTCCCTTTCCCGGTGGAAGCGATCGAAGCGTTCAAAGCGCCCGACGCCGAAGTGATCGTCGGCATCCGTCACGAAAACTATCGCCATATGGCCGGGCTGTCGGAAGTTCTGCGAACCGCACTAGCAGTTGATTTCGACTAAGCCTGCGCTCTGGACCCTTTGCCATTTTTATGGAATCGGGTCCAGGTTGCTGTCGTTCACACCAATGCGCGAGATGCGCATGGTTCCCCACTGTTTGATAGACATTGGGGGGCGGCGCGATTGCGCCGGGGCCACGCTTGTGGCCCTGACCATTTCGAACTCGAAAATGGTCTATCTAATCAAAATCCTCGCGCAGATAAGCGCCCCAGATGTCGCCTCTCAGAATCCAGCCATGATGATCACCGGTTTCGATCTCACACCATGCTCCAGCGCAGGCATTGAGTGTCAGGATCACGCCCTGTTCTGCAATGGCTGAGGGTGGCATCGATGGCGGACTGCCGGCACCGCCCGGTTCGGGATAAATATTCGCCAGTCTGGCGGTAACCAGTGATGTCCTTCTTGCAGAAAGAAGGGCGCGATGAATCCAGCCCACATCGCCTTCCTGATCTCTGATTTTCCGCCACAGGTCATATTCCGCAATGATTTCAACAGGTACGCCCTTGCGGACAAAAACCCATTCGACCGGATAGCGGGTGCCCGGCCCGGTCCGGACATTTATCTCACCGGCGTCGAGAGAGGCGAATCGGCTGTTGGCCGACCGCTCCTGAGCTCCCGCCGGTTCAGACGCCAGGAACAGGCTCACCAGAAGAGCGAGAACGATGAGCGATGAGAGCATGGTGATCCGTCGGTTCATATGACAACGATTTCCGCATTCCCGTCGCCCGCATTCAGCATGCCGACAACGCCTGACACTTCAAGCGGCAGATCATGGCGTAAGTCGACCAGCGTCATGTTCATGGCGCTAAGGCCAGTTTCACAAACCAGGAACGTGGCGCCCAGTTCCACACAGGCCTCAACAAGTTCTTCTATGTCCTCGACGCCGCCCTGCAGTGCCTCAAGACCTTCCATTGTGAAAAAGAGCGTGACCGGGCGGTTGATAGCACAGGCGCCGGCGGCCAGCATGAAGCCATAATGAATTTTCAGAGGATCGCCCGAGACGAAATTTATTTTGAGGCCTTTGCCTGCCATTTTTCCTGTGCCCCAGCCCTATTTCTTGGTTCAGGGCTTTGCGCCCGGCCTTACTCTGCTGCCGCCGCGTTTTTGATAGTGGGTGCATCTCCGCAAAGGGCGCAGCCGGAATCTTTCTTGAATTTGACGGTCCGGAAATCACCTGACAGGGCATCGTAAAGCATGAGTTTGCCCGACATGCCAGATCCTATGCCCATGATTTCCTTCAGAACTTCCGTCGCCTGCAACGATCCCATTACCCCTGCAAGTGCGCCTAAAATGCCGCCTTCGGCGCAGCTTGGCACCATGCCTTCAGGCGGCGGCGCGGGGAAAAGGCATCTGTAACAGGGGTAATCATCTCCTTCCCAGGCCTTATAGGTGGAAAGCTGACCTTCAAACTGACCAAGGGCCGCTGCGACCAACGGAGTGCGTGTAAGAAAACAGACATCATTGACGAGAAAACGGGTCTCGAAATTGTCACTGCCATCGGCAACGACATCGTAGCCCGAGATAATTGATTCTGCGTTCGCAGCGGTAAGCCGTTCGCCGAGTTGAATGACTTCGACATCGGGATTTATGCTGGCAATTGCTTCTTTGGCGCGTTCCACTTTGGGGCGAGAAATGTCTTCAGTCCGGTGAATGATCTGGCGCTGAAGATTTGAAAGGGCCACCACATCATCGTCAATCACACCGATGGTGCCGACACCGGCAGCGGCCAGATACATAAGCACCGGCGAGCCGAGGCCACCTGCACCGACAACCAGAACCCTGGCATTCAGAAGCCTCGCCTGACCAGCGCCACCGACCTCTTTCAAGATGATGTGGCGGGCGTAACGCTCTATCTGGTCATCCGAAAACTCCATGGAGGATTACTCAAACAGCTTGGTCGACAAGTAGCGTTCGGCAAAGTCTGGCACAATCACGACGATGGTCTTGCCCTTCATTTCCGGTCGCATGCCAATTTCGTAAGCTGCAGCAATTGCAGCACCCGACGAAATACCGGCTGGAATGCCTTCTGCCAATGCCAGCTTTCGCGCCATATCAAAGGCAGTTTCATTGCCGATGGTGATGATCTCGTCAATGATGGAACGGTCAAGAATCTCCGGCACAAAGCCAGCACCTATGCCCTGAATTGCGTGCTTACCGGGCTTACCGGTGGAGAGCACCGGGCTGTCTTCGGGTTCCACCGCAATCATCTTGATATCCGGGTTCCGCTCCTTCAGCACCTGTCCGACACCGGTGATCGTACCTCCAGTGCCGACACCCGAGACGATAACGTCAACGTTGCCGCCTGTGTCATTCCAGATTTCTTCCGCTGTGGTCCGGCGATGAATTTCAGGGTTGGCTGGATTTTCAAACTGCTGCGGCATCACTGCATTCGGCAGTTTGTCGACAATCTCCTGCGCACGTTTAATGGCTTCCACCATGTTGGTCGCAAGCTCAACCTCGGCACCGAGAAAGGCCAACATTTTGCGCCGTTCTATGGACATGCTCTCTGGCATAACCAAGATCAGCCTCAGGTTCTTTGCCGCCGCCGCGAAAGCGAGCGCAATTCCCGTATTCCCGGACGTCGGTTCAACAAGAATGCTGTTTTCGTTGATCAGGCCTTTTTTCTCCATGGCTTCAATCATGCTGACGCCAATGCGGTCTTTGACTGAAGCGATCGGGTTGAAGAATTCAAGTTTGCCCAGCACATCTGCTTCACATCCCATCTCAGCAGACAGCAGGCTTAGCCGGACCAAAGGCGTGTTGCCGACGGTTTCTGTGATGCTGTCGTAGACGCGCCCGCGACCTGGCGGTGAGCCTTTGGTGAACCCTTCTGCAGCCATAATGATACTTTCCTCCCTGTTCGATTTCTTTTCTGATTTAAGCCTATTCCGAGTCAGATGACAAAATCATAGCTTTCCTGCTCGGCCGTGGCGATGCCCTCACTCGCGGCGTCATTGCAAAGGTCGTCCATAGTGATCTGGTCAAGGCGCTTCATGATGTCGGTTTCAAGCTGATCCCAAAGGGGTGCGACAACACGTTTGCCGAGCTCGGACTTGCCAACATCGACGTTTTTTTCCTCTTCATCCGCTTCACCGACAACGCGGACAATGTCGCCAACGCTGATGCGTCTGCGCTCACGGGCGAGCCTGTAGCCGCCTTTCGGGCCACGGACACCGCGCAGGATGCCCGCCCTGACGAGCTGCTGCATGACCTGTTCCAGATAGCGCTGGGGAATGCCCTGACGTTTGGTGATGTCTTTGGACTGCACCGGGTCGGGCCGCGCGTTATAGGCAACGTCGACCACAGCTTCCAAAGCAAAAAAGACCTTTTTGGGCAATCGGAGCATGATCAGCTTCTAGCCTTTCATCCGCCGGCTGGGCTCGCTTTGAGTTCCGGTCGATCCAAACCCGCCGTCGCCGCGTTCGGTGTCAGAAAGGTCGATGCTTTCAAACCAGGCGACCCTGGTCACAGGCGCGACAATCAGCTGTGCAATTCTGAGGCCCCGTGTCACAGCAAATGGCGCAGAGCCGTGATTGATCAGAATGACATGGATTTCGCCACGATAGTCAGCGTCAATGGTTCCCGGCGCATTCAGCGTTGTGACGCCGTTTCTCGCGGCAAGGCCGGAGCGGGGTCGAACCTGCGCTTCGTGACCGGGCGGCAGCTCAATTGCGATGCCAGTTGGGATTTTCACAAATGCACCGACGGCCAATGTTATTGGGCTCTCTTCAGGGATCGCTGCACAGAGATCCATACCGGCACTGAGCTCAGTGGCGTAGGTCGGCAGCGACAGCTCTTCGCCATGAGGCAGTTTCCGAACTTTGACTGCGACTTCGTCGGCACCCATCCTGGTCCCCATCTCAGCGCCCACCAAGATGGGTGGCGATGTGATCGACCAGTCGTTTTGCAACCTCGCTCTTGGCAAGATTCGGCCAGTCTTCGACGCTTGAGCCGTTTATGAGATGAACCTTGTTGTCAGCCTTGCCGAAAACTTTGCTGCGGCCCGCTGCATCGGCCGAAACGTCGTTTGCAAGAATCCAGTCGCAGCCTTTTTGTATGCGTTTTTTCTTCGCGTACTCAATGACATTGTCGGTCTCTGCCGCAAAACCAATCACGAGCGCCGGGCGTGCCTTTTTGCGGTTGCCAATAGTGGCGACAATATCGGGGTTCTTTACAAAGCTGATCTCCATTTCGTCAGCTTCGCCCTTCTTGATCTTGGAAGCGGCCACATCGCGCACCCGCCAGTCGGCAACGGCGGCGGCACCAACAAACACGTCAGCGGGCATCGCGGTCTCGGATGCCGCCAGCATTTCAGCTGTCGTGTCGACATGGATAATGGTTGCACCGATGGGATCAGGTTCTGCGCTCGGGCCCGTGATCAGCACGGTTTCGGCCCCTGCGGCGACCAGTGCCGCAGCAATGGCATGGCCCTGTTTTCCAGATGATCGGTTACCGATATAGCGAACTGGGTCTACCGCTTCCTGTGTCGGGCCGGATGTGACGACGGCACGCACACCCTCAAGAGGCTTTCCCGCTTTCGACTGCGTCACCTCCGAATTGATGGCAGAAATAGCGGCAAGGATGTCTGCAGGTTCTGACATGCGGCCCATGCCGAATTCTCCGCAGGCCATGTCGCCCTCGGTCGGCCCGACGATGTGAATACCATCGGCCTCGAGTGTCGCAAGATTGCGTTGGGTCGCGGGGTGTTCCCACATGCGCACATTCATGGCTGGCGCGATCAGGACGGGCTTGTCGGTTGCCAGTAACAGAGTGGTCGCAAGATCGCCGGCAAGCCCGGTCGCCATTTTTGCCATGAGATCCGCAGTTGCCGGTGCAACGACGACAAGGTCCGCCTGGCGGCTCAACTGGATGTGGCCCATCTCGGTTTCATCGCTCAGAGAAAACAGGTCTTCGTAGACCTGATTGCCGCTCAGGCTGGCCAGAGAAAGGGCAGTGACAAATTCTTTGCCCGCCGATGTCAGCACGGGCTGTACGCTGGCGCCCTCGCGGCCAAGCAGACGGATCAGCTCAAGCGATTTGTAGGCAGCGATTCCGCCGCCCACAATCAGCAGGATTTTCTGATTTTCCAACAAAGCTTACCTCTGGTCCCAGTGTTCCGAAGAGAAGGGCCCGGTCATCCGGGTCAGTGCATTCCGCCGGTATAATACGAAAATTTCCTGTATTTTAAACTCTTGATTCCGTGACCAGCTTCTCAGCCCAGGAATAGCAGAATTCCGCCAGAAATGAGGGCAACTGCCACGACGACCGGCCAGAGCCAGGAAGGGCCGGCACGGGAATCTTTCAGAATCTTCAGATCTTCGGGATGGAGGCGGAAGCCATCGGCGTCATATTGCTGGCCGATTTTTTCAATGGTTTCAACAGCGTCTGGCAGGGATCGGCCGAGGCGGGCCAGTCGGTCGCCGGTGTCCTGAAGCTGCTGCAGAGGTGAGAACGTTTCCTTCATCCAGGCCGTCACCGGCTCACGGGCAATTTCCCAGATGTTGCAGGCAGGGTCGAGCGCACGGGCAATCCCCTCCGCCATGACCATGGTGCGCTGCAGCATCAGAAGCTGGGGCTGTGTTTCCATTTCAAATGTTTCGGTGATGCCGAACAACTGGCCGAGAAGCCGGGCTACAGAGATTTCCTCAGCCGGGCGGTCAAGGATCGGTTCACCAATTGAACGGCAGGCTTGGGCAAAGGTGGCGACAGGATAGTCACTGCCGACGTAACCTGCATCGAAGTGGGCCTGGGCCACGCGCGTGTAATCACCATCAACAAAGCCCAGCAAAATCTCGCCAAGATACTTCCGGGTACTCTGATCCAGGCGGCCCATGATGCCGAAATCAAGGGCGACAATCGTGCCGTTATCGTCGACAAGGAAGTTGCCCTGGTGCATGTCGGCATGGAAAAAGCCGCCAGACAGGGCCTGTGTGAGAAAGGCCTGGTGCAATGTCCGGGCAAGTTTCGGCAGATCATGGCCAGCTTTCTTCAGGCCGGCAGGATCGCCGATGGGGATACCGTTCACCCATTCAAGGGTGAGCACGCGCTGGGCGGTCAGGTCCCAGTTAACCTTGGGCACCCGATAGCCCGGCAGATCAGTCATGATATCAGCGAGCTCTGAAGCTGCTGCGGCCTCCATCCTGAGGTCAAGCTCGAGGCGCATATGATCAGCCAGCATCTTGACTGATGCCACGGGACGCAGGCGGCGAAGTTTTGGCGCCCATTGTTCAAGCCCGGCGGCAATGAAAGCGAAGAATTCAAGATCTTCAGCCATTTCATGCTCGATGCCGGGGCGAAGCACTTTCACCGCAACGAGCGCACCGTCTTTGGTCGTTGCCCGGTGGACCTGGGCGATTGAAGCGGCGGCGACCGGCTCGTCTGCAAAGGTTTCGAATAGATCTGAAACCGGTTTGCCGAACTCGGTTCCAATCGCAATTTCGACATCACGCATGGCAAAGGGAGGCAGGTGATCCTGCAGCGCCATCAGTTCGCGGGCGATGTCCTCGCCAAGGGCGTCCGGCCGGGTGGCCAGAAACTGGCCAAGCTTGATGAAGCTCGGGCCCAGAGTCTGCAAAGCTTCGGCAAGCTGACGACCGGTCTGACCACTGTCTTGATCGGGGCCACCCGGATCCGACTTGCGCTGGCCAATGCTGCCAAGGCTGTAAAGAGTTTTGACAGAAGCGGGCGCAGAATCCAGCAGCCCTGCGGGCAGTGCGGCACGATAGCGGACCAGCGTGCGGAGTGTCCGGAATGCCCTCAGGCTGTAGCCAATTTCCTTAAGCATGGGATCGGATCCGGACCTTAAAGCCGCCAGCCCGAATGCATCGCGACAATGCCGCCCGCCAGATTGCGATACTGGACACGATCAAAGCCTGCTTCCTCAATCATCTCGGCAAATACTGTTTGCTCTGGGAATTTCCGGATGCTCTCCACCAGATAGACATAGGCTTCCCTGTCGTTTGCAACGCGGGCGCCAATCTCTGGAATGACATCGAAGGACCATTTGTCGTAGACGGCCTGCAATGGGGCCACCGCCGGGCGGCTGAATTCAAGGCACATGAAACGGCCGCCGGGCTCAAGCACGCGATAGGCATCACAGAGCGCAGCTTCTATGTCGGTGACGTTGCGAATGCCGAAAGCGATGGTATAGGCGTTGGCTGAGGCATCAGGTACCGGCAGGCACTGCGCGTCCCCGGCAATCCACGACAGCCCAACAGATGGGGGCCAGCTGTCCAGAGCGTCTATCCTTTCCCGACCTGCATCCAACATGGCCGGATTGATGTCGCATATGGTGATCTGGCTTGCCCGCCTGCTTTGGCCGGCTGGCTGCTTTTTTGCGATATGTCTGGCCACGGTGGCGGCTATGTCGCCGGTGCCGCCGGCAACATCCATAAGCCGGATGCCGGGCTGCGGATTGAGCCAGGAGACGAAAGCCTCCTTCCAGAGGCGGTGCATCCCCAGGCTCATCAGATCGTTCATCAGGTCATAGCGGCCCGCGACCCGCTCAAAAACACCGGCGACGAGACCGGCTTTCTCGTCCGCAGGAACGGTCCTCGAGCCGAAATGGGTAAGATCTGACACTCCCAGGGCACCCTTCTCTGTGAAATTGTGATCGCAACATAGCCTGAAGCCTTGCAAATCGCTACTCTCGCCCCATGCCGGAACTTCCAGAAGTTGAAACAGTGCGTCGCGGTTTGGAGCCCCGTATCAAGGGCAGGATGATCGAAACTGTTGCAGTTTATCGCAGGGATTTGCGCATGCCGGTGCCGGAAGACTTTGAATCCCGCGTTGCCGGCAGGCGAATTGTCGATGTTGGGCGCCGCGGCAAGTATCTGCTGATCAATCTCCAGCACGAGGCAAATGGCGAGGCACCTGTCATTGTCATCCATCTTGGCATGTCAGGCCGGATCCTTCTTGGCCGTGATACCGCAGAAGAAATCCATGTGCATGCCAGTTTTGAGCTTGAAGGCGGCGAAGGCTTCTTCTTTGCGGATCCAAGACGCTTCGGCCTCATGACACTGGTTGACGAGGCCGAACTTGGAAATCACAAACTGTTTCGGAGCATGGGGCCGGAACCACTTGGCAACCAGTTCTCCGAGAGTTGGCTCAGGGACCGAGCGGAAGGGCGCAAGACTTCTGTGAAGATGTTCCTGCTGGACCAGCGCACCGTAGCCGGGCTTGGCAACATCTATGTCTGTGAGGCGCTTCATCTTGCCGGCATTTCGCCGAGACGAATGGCGCGATCGCTCGGCAAAAGACGGATCGAACGGCTCTATCCTCAGATTGGCACCGTTCTCAATTCGGCCATTGCTGCTGGCGGCTCGACGTTGCGGGATTATGTTCAGTCCTCTGGTGGATCCGGCTACTTTCAGCACAGCTTCAAGGTCTATGGCCGCGAAGGGGAACCGTGCACCAAGCCGGATTGCGGCGGCACGATCCGGCGGATCGTGCAATCCGGCAGATCCTCTTTTTACTGTCCGTCCTGCCAGCGATAGCAATAACCGGGCAAGGCAGCGTTCCGGTGCCGACTTACCTGTTGGCGGCCCTGTTGGTGACTGATAATCTCTCTTCATGCGAAGGTTCAGACAGGCATTCGCCCAGTTATTTCTCATCCCGCTGCTCGGGGTCTGTTGGCTCGCGCCTGCCACCGGAGCAGCTGAGACAGCTTTCTTCAGCGACCTTCCCAATATCCCGCTGATAGAAGGATTCGAGGAGCGGTCAGCTGAGGCTTTCAACTTCGATACGCCAGCTGGACGCATCGTCGAAGCTGAGGCAATGGGCCCCGGTGAACCAGCAGCGCTTTTGCTGTTTTACAGCCAGGTTCTGAGAGAACTGGGTTGGATCAATCACGATCAGAATGATTACGTTCGGGATGGAGAGTTGCTTTCCATCGAAGTGAGCGAAGCGAATGAAACCGACAGAAATGGGCCACTTTTGAGGGTCCGGCTCTACCTGCGCCCGCAATAGCGGCGAAATCAGTAAAACCGGCTGCTTAAACAGTGAAAACACCAGTGTTCTTCTCAGTTGACGCCATCAATCACGGACGATATAAACCGCTTCGCCCTATTGGCAGGCGAATGTCAATGACAGATTGACCCGCCAAGGTCAGGGCTTTCGGACCCACGAAATTTGCAATTTTCGGCTGCAAGAAGGGGTCGTCACGTCGCAGCCGATATGAAAGCAAATGAACGATGGCAAATTCGCGTCAAGCGCGCAAAAGGGTCCGCCAGGCAGGGAAACGGACCGAATTAAACAAGAGCCGGCTCAGCCGTGTGCGCACCTACATAAAGAATGTAGAGAGCGCGATCAATGCAGGAGATCGTGATGCCGCGATGGCGGCGATCACCGCTCTCCAGCCTGAAATCATGCGGGGCGTAACCAAAGGCGTTCTACACCGGAATACTGCGTCGAGAAAGCTGTCACGGCTGTCGAAGCGGGTTCAGGCCCTCTAGAAGACCAAATCCATACGAATCGTCGCCAGGCGATTCGCGGGTAAGTGATTAAGCCGTTCGGTCTTCCGGACGGCTTTTTTGTGGCCGCCTCGATGGCGCCGGGCCCTGCCTGAGCGATCCGCCAAGCGACCCGGCGAGACCGGCTGGTCTGTTCACCATATCTAGTGGCCGTAGTCCGAAGGATGCATAGAGCCCAAGAAAAAAATTCTGCCGTCCAGCTTCGTCAGTTGAAAGGGTGAGGGTCTGAGAGTAGGCTTATGTCCTCATCTGGCTGATGAGAAATTGCAGTGAAATGTAATGTTTCTAGTTACGATCCGGTTCTCAAGAACAGGGCTCAGTTCGCTGAATTCCGCAGAAAGCGTTACTTGCTAGGACCCGTTACATTAGGCGAAACTGAAGGAGAGGCGGGCCAATCAGTTTGGCAGGGAGTGCGTAACTGGAAACGGAAGTCAGATCTGACGGAAGATTTCGACCTTGCGTATAAGCAATTGGGGGGGGCATGGAAGCGCAACATCAGACAGCATCGACAGATGTACTGGCCGGTATTCAGCCTGCTCTCGGTTACGCTGGCGAAGTGGAAGTTGGTGATGCCTGGGCGGCACTCGAAACTGACCAGAGTTCTGTTCTCGTCGATGTGCGGACCAATGCCGAATGGGCATATGTTGGCATGCCTGATCTGAGTTCTTTGAGAAAAGAGCTCGCGCTGGTGCCCTGGCACATCTTTCCCGACATGCACCGAAATGAAGAGTTCGAAGCGCAGGTCCTTTCGGTGGCCGCTGATACTGCAGCCAGCCTGCTGTTCATCTGTCGGTCCGGGATGAGGTCAAGGGCTGCGGCAATAGCCATGACAGATGCAGGATACGAGCGTTGCTACAACGTCATCGGCGGCTTCGAGGGCGACAAAGACAAAAACAATCACCGGGGAACGGCAAATGGCTGGAAAGCTGCCGGTCTGCCCTGGATACAGCAATAAGAGGGGCTGTAAATGGCTGGAGAAAATCCAGGCCACGCATCCGCGCGCGGCGAGCAGTGGGAGAGAATTCGGGGGCGGCTTCTCAGCGAACTTGGCAGTGCCACGTTCAATAGCTGGATCAAACCCTTAAAGCTTGATGTGAAAACCGATGGCGTTGTCGCCATTCAGGCACCAACACGATTTATGCGGGACTGGGTGAATTCTCATTACAGCGATCGGCTGACCCTGCACTGGCGGAACGAAGACGCTGGAATCTCGCGGGTCAACGTCGAGCTCGGAATCGGCATGGCACCTTCGGCCGGCAGGACCGCGGAGATCAGCGAAGCAGGTACGCCTCAGAATATGGCGAACGAGGGTGAGCGGGCTTACGATGCAGAGCCCCAACTGGAAACGGTCGTGGCGCCGATTGCGGCGACAGTGCAGCAGCCGAGCAATGAAGTTGGTGCACCGCTTGATCCGAGATTTACGTTCGAGAATTTTGTTGTCGGCAAGTCAAACGAGCTTGCCTATGCGGTTGCCCGACGGGTCGCTGAATCATCTGAAGTCAATTTTAATCCCTTCTTCCTCTATGGCGGCGTCGGCCTTGGCAAGACACATCTAATGCATGCTGTTGCCCATCACATCCGTCAGCGTGACCCGAGCCGTCGTGTGCTCTATCTGTCAGCTGAGAAGTTCATGTATGAATTCGTCCGGGCATTGCGCTTCCGCGATACGATGCCCTTTAAGCAGCAGTTCAGGACCACTGATGTGCTGATGATCGATGACATTCAATTTTTCAGCGGCAAGGACAGTACTCAGGAGGAGTTTTTCCACACCTTCAATGCGCTGGTCGAACGTCATCGCCAGGTCATCATTTCGGCTGATCGCTCACCGCCCGATCTGGAGGGTATTGAAGAACGGATCAGATCGCGGCTCGGCTGGGGGTTGGCTGCGGATATTCATCCGACGGACTATGAATTGCGTCTTGGTATTCTTCAGTCCAAGGCCGAGCAATCAGCGAACACTGTTGTGCCGGATACAGTGCTCGAGTTCCTGGCTCATCGCATTACCTCGAACGTGAGAGAGCTTGAAGGCGCACTGAACCGAGTCATGGCCTATGCGACGCTCGTGGGACGGGAAGTCACTGTTGAGATGGCAACGGAGGTTCTGAAAGATCTCCTGAGGGCGAACAACCGGCGCATTACGATTGACGAAATTCAACGGAAAGTGGCAGAGCACTATAATATACGGCTCTCGGAAATGCTCTCTGCCCGCCGTGCCCGTGCGGTTGCCAGGCCTCGTCAGGTGGCTATGTACCTGGCCAAGCAAATGACATCAAGGTCACTGCCTGAGATCGGTCGCCGCTTTGGTGGACGCGACCATACGACGGTCATGCATGCGGTAAAACGGATCGAAGAACTGGCCGCCGCTGATGCCGGTCTGAACGAGGATATTGATCTTCTCCGCCGCATGCTGGGTGCCTGAACCGGCAGTCGAGAGACACTTTTCACCGGCGCCGGCCGCCGTCATTGCTGCCACGCCCGGTAGGGCTCAGCCGGTTCCTTCAGATGACGTCTGGAAAGCGCAGAAATCTGCCGGCTTCAGGGGTAGGCCGTCGACTTTGAACCCGGGCCGCGGACCGACAGACTGAGCTCGTATAAAACGGCGAAAAACATGCGTTTTCGGCGGATATCTGCTATACTTTCGCACCGGCAGAAGGGGCGTCACTCACGCGCCGAATTCCTTGATCAAGGGGTCGAAATTTCGCCGCACAGGCGGCGGGTCTAAAGCTCCCGATGTAGCGATCCAACAGCCTGAAATCAGGAAGCTGCCACAGGGCGAGAAGTGGGAGATAACCGGAGTATCCATGAGACTTACAATTGAACGAGGCGCATTGTTAAGATCACTGGCGCATGTGCAAAGCGTAGTCGAACGCAGAAATACGATCCCCATTCTATCCAACGTTCAACTTGAAGCCGACGGCGGCCAACTGACACTGACCGCCACTGACCTCGATATTGCCATCAACGAAGGCGTTGCCGCGGATGCTCAGGTGCCAGGTGCAACCACCACACCAGCACACACCTTCTATGACATCGTCCGCAAACTGCCCGACGGCTCGCAAATCGAGATTTCTCAGGACGAAGATGCCAGCCGCCTGAAGCTGGTTGCCGGGCGGTCTGAATTCACGTTGGCCTGCCTGCCCACGGAAGATTTTCCGGTCATGGCCGAAGATGATCTGGACCATCAGTTTTCGCTGTCGAGTGCAGACCTCAAGCGCATTATTGACAAGACCAGGTTTGCGATTTCGACGGAAGAAACACGCTACTATCTGAACGGCATTTATCTCCATGTTGTGGAAGCAGACGCCACAGACAATGGCACAGCCGTATTCCGGGCGGTGGCCACAGATGGCCACAGGATGGCCCAGGTCGATCTGCCCATGCCGGACGGCGCCCAGGGCATGCCCGGGATCATCCTGCCAAGAAAAACGGTCACTGAACTTCGCAAGCTGCTCGACGATCCTGTGACCGAAGAGGATGAAGATGACTCGACAGTTGTACAGATCGCCCTGAATGAAACAAAGATCAGGTTTCGTGTCGGCAATGCCGTCCTGACCTCCAAGCTGATTGATGGCACCTATCCTGATTACCGGCGCGTTGTGCCCGAAGGAAACGACCAGATTCTTGAAATCGACGGCACGGAATTTGCTGAAGCTGTGGACCGGGTTGCAACCATTTCCAGCGAAAAATCGCGTGCCGTGAAACTTTCCATCAGCAAGGACAAGGTGGTGATCTCGGTGAACAGTCCGGATCAGGGCACAGGAACCGAAGAAGTGGGTGCGAAGTATGAAGGAACGCCCATGGAAATCGGCTTCAATGCCCGCTACCTCCTGGATATAACCGCCCAGGTGGAAGGCAATGTGGCCAAGGTCCTGCTTGCCGAAGGTGCGCCCCTGAAGGCCGCCCTTATCCAGGACGCAAGCGATTCATCAGCTTTTTACGTCCTGATGCCGATGCGTGCCTGACATACGGTCGAATGCGTTGCCGGAAACAGATCAGGCTTTGAAACAGGACAAACACTGATCGCCTGCGCGAAGAAAGCTTAAGGAGGGTTCCCCTGAACCAACCAGCCGAGCTACTCGAAATGAAAGTTCATCCAGACAGTGCTCAGTCTCAGATTCTGGACGATGACGAGCGGCACTCTTTTAACGAGGCCCTTTGTGCGCGCGATGAGCCAACCAGTAAAGATCAACATTTGTCTCACTTAATCCACCTCACATTGCGGGATTTCAGATCCTATGCATCCTTGTCACTGAGCGTCGGCGGCGATCCTGTCGTGCTGAGCGGTCCGAACGGCGCCGGCAAAACGAATGTCCTTGAAGCCATTTCGCTGTTTGCTCCGGGTCGGGGACTAAGGCGTGCCCATCTCGCTGACATGACCAGAAAGTTCCCGGACACACCGGCAAGCGAAAACGGCTTCCAGATTGGCGCCACGGTGCTCACGTCATCGGGTCCCGTGAAAGTGGGCACCGGCGTTTCTGCTGGAAAGTCTGTCCAGAGCGCTGCCGAAAGCGCTGTAGGAAGCCCCAAGTGGAGCATCGGCGATGCCCCGCCCGAGCCCGATGAAGTAATTGAAACTGCTGAAAACAGAACGGACGGCAAGGCTGCTGTCAGGCGGATTGTCAGGATCGATGGGATGCCGGCTGCGGGACCGGCAGAGTTCCAGCAGGTGCTGGAAGTTGTCTGGTTGACACCGGCCATGGACCGCCTCTTTGCAGAAGGGGCGGCTTCCAGACGGCGCTTTTTGGATCAGCTCATATTTGCTCTCGATCACGACCACGCCAGACGCGTAGGCGCTTACGAACGCAGTATGCGCGAACGGGCCAGGCTCCTCAGGGGCGCTGCCAAGCCGGATCCTGCCTGGCTGTCGGCGCTTGAGGCTCAGATGGCGGAACAGGGCGTGGCCGTGGCCGCGGCACGCAATGATGCTGTAAGACTGTTGCAGGCGGCTATAGAAGAAAGTGTGACCAGCTTTCCAAAAGCCAGGCTCACCCTTGCCGGCGAACTTGAGAACGAGCTTGCAGGCCGCGCAGCGCTTGAAACAGAAGACCTATTTCGGGGCCGCCTGGAAGCAAACCGGCGGCGCGATGCAGACCTTGGGCAAACCACTTCTGGCCCTCACCGCTGTGATCTGGAGGTCTCTCATCTTTTGACAGGAGCGCCGGCGAAGGACAGTTCGACTGGAGAACAGAAAGCGCTGCTGATCGGCATTGTGCTTGCCAATGCGCGGCTGCTGTCATCCCTCCATGGATCACCACCGATTGTCCTTCTTGACGAAATTGCGGCCCATCTTGATGCGGACCGGCGAAACGCCTTGTTTGACGAGATCGTTGAACTCAAGGTCCAGGCCTGGATGACAGGCACAGAGGCGTTTCCGTTCAAGGGACTGGCCGGCCGCGCTCAGCATTTCAACGTCGAAGACGGCGTCCTCAGCCAAATCTAGCTAACCCATCCACCGGCAATCGCCAGGAACAGAAAAATATGACTGCAAACACACCAGAAAATGCCGCGCCGGATCAGGCGGACGATGATGTGATGCCCAGTGCCGAGTACGACGCCGGCTCGATCAAGGTGCTCCGGGGCCTGGATGCCGTGCGCAAACGCCCGGGCATGTACATTGGTGACACAGACGATGGTTCCGGGCTTCATCACATGGTCTATGAGGTTGTCGACAACGCCATCGACGAAGCGCTGGCCGGAGTCTGCGATCAGATAGAGGTCCGGCTTCTGGCGGACGGATCGGCACGGGTGACGGATAATGGCCGCGGAATTCCAGTTGATATTCATGAAGAAGAAGGCGTGTCGGCGGCTGAAGTCATCATGACTCATCTCCACGCCGGCGGGAAATTTGATCAGAATTCGTACAAGATCGCCGGCGGACTTCACGGCGTCGGTGTCTCTGTTGTCAATGCTTTGTCAGAAGTTCTTGAAATGCGCATCTGGAAGGATGGCGAAGAACATTTCATGCGCTTCCGCGACGGCGAGGCTGAGGCAGAGCTCGCTCATACCGGCACCGCCGGCGACAAGCGTGGCAGTGAAATTACGTTCAAGCCTTCTCTCAACGTCTTCTCGGATGTGGAATTTGATTTCGATACGCTTGAGCATCGCCTTCGGGAGCTTGCCTTTCTGAATTCTGGTCTTCGCATTGAATTGATTGACGATCGGACGGCCGCGCCGAAGTCCATCAGTCTTTTTTATGAAGGAGGTATCGAAGCGTTCGTCCAGTATCTCGATCGATCAAAGAACGCACTTGCGGATGCACCTATTGTAATTCACGGGGAAGTTGACGGGCTCACTGTTGAGGCGGCACTTCAGTGGAATGATGGTTATCACGAGAACGTTCTGTGCTTCACCAACAACATTCCCCAGCGCGACGGCGGCACGCATCTGGCCGGACTTCGGGCCGCCCTGACCCGGACTATCAACGGCTATGCCTCGGCGATGTCGGGAGCCAAGAAGGAGAAAGTAAATCTCAGTGGGGATGATGCGCGCGAAGGCCTGACTTGCGTTCTGTCGATTAAAGTGCCGGACCCGAAATTTTCTTCCCAAACCAAAGACAAGCTTGTCTCATCCGAAGTGCGGCCCGTGGTTGAAAGCCAGATCAACGAAAAACTGGGCCAATGGTTTGAAGAACATCCCCAGGACGCGCGCATTGTTGTCGGCAAGGTGATTGAGGCTGCGGCCGCACGAGAGGCCGCGCGGAAAGCGCGCGAGCTGACCAGGCGAAAGGGTGCGCTTGATGTTTCAAACCTGCCAGGGAAACTGGCGGACTGTCAGGAAAAGGACCCTGCTAAATCCGAGATCTTCATTGTCGAGGGCGACAGCGCTGGCGGCTCCGCCAAGCAGGGCCGTGACCGGGCAACACAGGCCATCCTGCCATTGCGCGGTAAAATTCTGAACGTGGAACGGGCACGATTCGATCGCATGCTGAGCTCAAACGAAATCGGCACGTTGATCACTGCTCTTGGCGCCGGCATTGGCCGGGACGAATTCGATATCGAAAAGGTCCGCTATCACAAGATCATCATCATGACCGATGCTGACGTTGATGGTTCTCACATCCGCACACTGCTGCTTACTTTCTTTTATCGCCAGATGCCGAAGCTTATTGAAAGGGGATATCTCTACATTGCTCAGCCACCGCTTTACAAAGTCAAGAAAGGCTCGTCCGAGGTCTATTGCAAGGACGAACTTGATTACGAAAACTATCTGATCGAGAGCGGTCTTGACGATACGATCCTGAAGCTTGGTGACGGTAGCGAAAGAGCCGGGCCTGATCTTCGAGAGCTCGTGTCACGCGCCCGCGCTGCTCGCGCTCTGCTTGAGACATTGAAACACAAGTATCACATTCCCATTGTCGAACAGCTGGCTGTTGCCGGTGCCTTCAGCCCCGATGTCTTCAACGAAAGCAGGGCAGCACGCTCTGCCGCTGAGCTGGTCGCCGAGCGGCTTGACGAAATGGAAGTGGAGACAGAGAAAGGCTGGCATGGGGAAGTCACTGATGATGGAACCTTCCAGTTCACGCGTGAACTTCGCGATGTGACTGAAACTCACCTCATTGACGCACATCTTTTCGGCAGCATCGAGGCCAGGCGCCTGAATGGCTGGCGCGAAGAATTGCAGGCGGTTTACGGCAAAACAGCGACATTGCAGCAGAAGGATGAGGCAGCGAGCATTGCTTCGCCAATTCAGCTTTTTGATGCGGTAATGGATTTTGGCGAGAAAGGTCTCACGATTCAGCGCTACAAGGGGCTCGGCGAAATGAATGCCGATCAGTTGTGGGAGACCACAATGGACCCCGATGCCAGAACTTTGCTGAAAGTGGAAGTGTCACATGCAGACACCGCGGATGAAGTGTTTTCCGAGCTGATGGGAGACGTTGTCGAACCACGTCGAATCTTCATTCAGGAAAACGCGCTTAATGTGACAAACCTGGACATCTGATAATTTTCAGGCGTGCCGACAAAATCAAATAAAGAGTCTGCGCCGAAGTCGGCAGAGGAAAAGCCCCGCCACCGGAAAGTTCTCTATTGGAGCTTTGTGTCGGGCCTCTGGAGCGCGATCTTTCTGATTGGCCTCATCGGCTACTATGCATACCAGTTGCCGGACCTGGATCGTCGGGTATTTCAGACTTCATCTTCAGCCACTCTCGTATTGGACCGGGATGGTCAGCCTTTGTCAGGGCAGGGCCATGTTTCAGGTGGAAACGCGACACTGGATACCGTCTCGCCCTATCTCACTCAGGCTGTTCTCGCGATTGAAGACCGCCGGTTTTTTAATCATTACGGCGTTGATCCAGCCGGAATCGCCCGCGCCATGTGGGTAAACGTGCGCGCCGGTCAGATCCGTCAAGGTGGCAGCACCATCACCCAGCAGCTGGCCAAAAACCTTTTTCTGACACCAGAAAAAAGTCTCAAACGCAAGATCCAGGAACTGCTGATTGCCTTTTGGCTTGAAAGTGAATTCACCAAGCAGGAAATTCTCGAGATGTATCTGAACAAGGTCTATCTCGGTGCCGGTACCTACGGCATGGAAGCGGCGGCGCTGCGTTACTTCGGGCATTCAGCGAGTGATGTAACCCTTTACGAAGCAGCAATGCTTGCCGGGCTGCTGAAGGCCCCGTCCCGCTATGCGCCAACCGCGAGCATCGAACGCGCCAGAGAACGGGCTGACCGGGTGATCGACAGCATGGTGGATGCGGGCTTTCTCGATGAGGCAAGCGCCAGGCAATCAAAACAGACTGAGGTGAGAGTTGTAAGCGCTGAGCCTGCGCAGGGGGACCGTTACTTTCTCGACTGGGTGCTTGATCGGATTGATGATTACGTAGGCACGACACCTGATCGTATCACGGTGCTGACCAGCCTCGATTCAAAGCTCCAGCGTCTCGCGGAAGATGCTGTGAATGCTGTCCTGGACGCAAAAGGCGGCGCGCGAAAAGCGGGTCAGGCCGGGATGGTGGTGTTGACCCCCGACGGTGAAATTCTCGCAATGGTCGGCGGTCGGTCCTACGGCGAGAGCCAGTTCAATCGTGCATCCCAGGCTCTTCGTCAACCCGGATCGGCGTTCAAACCTTTTGTCTATCTGACGGCGATGGAACAGGGTCTGCTGCCTGACGACATCATCATGGACGGCCCGTTCACACTTGATGGCTGGAAGCCCAGCAATTACAGCGGCACCTATGCAGGCATGGTGACCCTCAGGCATGCCTTCGCCAATTCTCTGAACACCGCAACCGTCCGTGTTTCTGAAAATGTTGGCCGCGAGAATGTTGTCGCGACTGCACGGCGGCTTGGCATCACATCACAATTGCGCGCAGTACCAAGCATTGCGCTTGGTACGGCTTCGGTACGGCTGATCGAAATGACGGCCGCCTATGCCACCTTTGCCAACGGCGGAAAGGGCGTCATTCCCCATGGCATTCGTGCCCTCGAAACGCAGTCAGGGGATACCCTGTACCGAAGGTCCGGCACTGGCTTGGGGCCGATCATTGACGAAGAAGCTGTTCGCCTGATGAATGGTCTCTTCACCGAGGTCATGGCCAGCGGCACGGGCAAACAGGTTCAGCTCGACCGGCCGGCCGGTGGGAAAACCGGTACCAGCCAGAATTTTCGCGACGCCTATTTCATTGGCTTTACGGCCGATCTGGTGGTCGGCGTCTGGGTTGGCAACGATGACGGCACGCCCATGAACAATGTCACTGGCAGTGGCTTGCCGGCCGAAATCTGGGCCAGGTTCATGAAAGAGGCCCATTTGGGCATAGCCGTCGCGGAACTCCCCGGCCTTGATGACGCGAACGGACGATCTTCAGGCGACGGCTTTCTTGACCGTCTCCTGCGCGCTGTGGGGATCAGGAAATAGACCATTTTCGAATTCGAAATGGTCTACCCGAACCGATGAAGGTCTGATCCGAACTTCTTCAGCCAGCGCTTGCCTTCATTGGCTGCAGGATCAATCTCTTTCACCAGTGCCCAGAACTCGCGGCCGTGATTCATGTGAATGAGATGCGCCACTTCATGGGCAATGACATAGTCGATTACATTTTCCGGCGCCATGATCAGCCGCCAGGCGAAGGAAAAATCGCCTCTGTCCGAACAACTTGCCCAGCGTGTGCGCATCTCGCGGATGCTGAGCTTGCCAGCGCGTTTTTCGATCACGGCGGCAGCCTCATCAAGTTTTGGCCGGATGATACGGCGGGATTCGGCATGAAACCAGTCGCGCACGCGGCGCGCAAGGTGCGCCTGGTCGCCATAGACTATCAGCTCGCCAAACTCAGAGACAGTGCGACCGCGTCTACCTGGAATGTGGCGGATGACGTGATCGCGATTGCAGACAGGAATGGTCGCGCCATCAACAAACGAGATACGTGTCGGCAGGGACTTGAGTTGTTGCGAAATCCAGGAAAGATTTTCTTCGGCAAACTCAAGGCCTTCCGCCTCCCGCACGCCTCTCGGCAATGTGATGTCAAGCCGTTCTTCCAGGTCATTGATGCGAAGGCGCAGACGGCGGGCCTGTTTTCTTACGGTAAAGCGGATGGGCACTGCGCGCCCGCCGATATCAAGTGTAATGTCGCTCACTCAGATTTCCTTAAAAGTTATCGTCCAGAATGTAGTTTTCGATGTCGCCGGCCTCGCGTTCCGAAATGGCGCGATGGCGAATGGATATGCCAGCTTCATGAACCGACTGCGAACTCCCCGACACCAGGGGATGCCAGGGTTCCAGCGGCTTTCCTTCATAGAGCAGCCGATAGGCGCAGGTTGAAGGCATCCACTGAAGGTCTGAAATGTTGCCAGGCGTCAGCTTGACGCAATCGGGCACCAGCCTGCGGCGTTCCGCATATTTGGTGCATTGGCATTTATCAAGATCAAGAAGTCTGCAGGCCACAGATGTGTAACTCACTTCGCCCGTATCAAAGTCCTGCAATTTCAAGAGACAACAGCGCCCGCAACCATCACAAAGTGATTCCCATTCTTCCGCATTCATCTCTTCGAGTGATTTCTCGATCCAAAATGGACGAGTTGCTTGAGGTGCCTGAGCCATTGACAAAGTTTACCACGACAGCCAGCGGCAGACATGTGGTAAATGTGACTCAGCTCTATGGGAGACAGATTGATGAATGACAGAGAACGGCCCTGGCACCATCTCCCGGATGGCACGTTTCGCAATCCGCCCGGCTCACCCAAACGTCTCAACCGGCCGCCAAAAATGTGGCGATTTCTCCTGCGCCAGCTTGGTCGCAGCATTCGGCCCAGGGTCAACATCCCACTGGGTCATGTAATTCCGCCGGCCGAAGCGCTCGCTGATTTCCATGTAACGGCGCCTGCAGACAGTATCACCTGGATCGGGCATGCCTGTTTCCTGATCCGGCTTGCCGGCAAGATCATCCTCACCGATCCCTATCTTACAAAGCATGCAAGCCCGATCCGCTTTGGCCCGAAGAGATTCGTGCCGCCCGGTATTCCGATATCGGCATTGCCGGCGATCGATGTCATCCTTCTCAGCCATAACCATTACGATCATCTTGACGATCAGGGGCTCAGAAAACTCCGTCATCGGGATCGAACGACGGTGATGACACCGCTTGGCAACGCAAAATTCCTGACCGACAAGGGCTTCAAAGAGGTCATTGAACTGGACTGGCATGAAAGTTCTGAGATCGGGGAGATTACTGTCACGGCCCTGCCCGTCATCCACTGGTCTCAACGAAACCGCAGCGACACGAACAAGAGCCTGTGGAGTGGCTTCAGCATAAAGGCTGGCCAACACTTGCCGTTCTTCTTTTCGGGCGACTCCGGTTATGGGCCGGTGTTCAGGGAACTTGGCGACCGATACGGACCCTTTGACCTGGCGATCGTCGGTATCGGCGCATACGAACCGCGTGCAATCATGCAGGCATCGCATGCGAACCCGGAAGAGGCAGTACAGATGGCGGTCGATCTTCAGGCGCGAGCCGTTCTCGGTATGCACTGGGGCACCGTACTTCTCACCGAAGAGCCACCCTTCGAGCCGCCCGGGCGCTTTCGCGCCGCCGCCGCCTCAGCACGTTATGCGCCCGATGATACATGGATTATGGCGATCGGCGAGACACGCTTGCTGCCACGAGGCTGGCCAAAAAACTGATTGGAAAACTACGGTTTACTGTTCGGTCGTAAACGGGCGCGTCAACAAGCCATGGATGGCTTTATCGATCCTGACGCCGTTATGCAGGATATCGTTGACGGCTTCAGATATCGGCATGCTGATATTCAGCTTGCGCGCCAGCGCTGTCACGGCTTCCGCGGTGTAGACCCCTTCAGTTACGGCATTCCTGGCGGAAAGGATGTCTTCAAGTTTTTCGCCCTTGCCAAGCGCATGGCCGAGGGACATGTTGCGCGACTGCAAGGCTGAGCAGGTCAGCATGAGATCACCGAAACCGGCAAGGCCCATCAGGGTCTCAGGCCGGGCCCCCATGGCTTCGCCGAGCCGCGTAATTTCAGCCATGCCGCGGGTAATAAGAGCGGCGCGAGCATTGTCGCCAAGGCCGCGGCCCTCGACAATGCCAGCGGCAATGGCGATGACATTCTTGACGGCTCCACCGATTTCGGCGCCGATCAGATCATCGCCAAGGTAAGGCCGGAAGGTGGGCGAGCCGATGACCTTGAGAATAGCTTTGCCGGTCTTTTCGTCCTTGCAGGCCAGGGTCACCGCGGTCGGCAGACCGTTCGCCACCTCACGTGCGAACGTCGGCCCCGACAGCACGGCCTGAACCACGTTCGGCAGAATTTCAGCCACGACGTCAGTCATTAACAGCCCGGTGTCCTGTTCAATACCCTTGGAACAGATGACCAGGGGTGCTGACATGCCAAGCGTTTTGAGCTGACCAAGTGTGGCTCTTGCGAACTGACACGGCGTCACCAGAAAGAGCACATCACACTGATCAAGGGCGGCGAGGTCTGATGTTGCAATGATGCGCGGATCAAGATTGACGTCCGGCAGAAACAGCCTGTTCTGATGGTCATTGTTTATGCTGGCAACGACTTCTTCTTCGCGCGCCCACAAGAAAACACTGCTGCCCGCCTTGACGCCGACAGTGGCCAGGGCTGTTCCCCAGGCGCCTGCACCGATTACACCGATTGATTTCATACGACCACTGTACCTGAAATGGTTACGCCTTGACAGCCGCGCCCGTCTTCGGCGGCGCATTTGCATCGAGGGGCCAGCGGGGTCTTGCCGGGAGATCAAGCTTGTCTGATAACCCGGCCTGCAGCCGTTCGACAGCGGCCCAGGCAATCATCGCAGCATTGTCGGTGCAAAGATCCGGCGGCGGGGCGATGAAGCCCAGATCGTTCGACCTGGCCAGCCTCTCAAGCCTTTCACGGAGATAGAGATTTGCTGCGACACCGCCGGCAACAACTATGCTGCCAAGGGGGCTTTCAAGGGGTTTGCTGCTCCTGATGCTCTTGATCGCGTTCCCCAAGCGATCAACCAGCACGTCGCCGACTGCCGCCTGGAACGAGGCGCAAAGATCAGCAATTTCCTGGTCCTGGCCCTGCGAATTGGGCCATGTTTCCGACACGCGCTTGACGGCTGTCTTCAGGCCCGAGAATGAAAAGTCGCAGCCTGCCCGTCCCGACATTGGTCGGGGCAGCGCATAGGCGCCAGGGTCTCCGTCTCTTGCGAGGCGTTCAACTTCAGGACCTCCGGGGTAGCCGATGCGCAGCAGCTTTGCCGTTTTGTCAAAGGCTTCTCCGACAGCGTCGTCAACGGTTGTACCCAGCCGGCGATAGGACCCAACCCCCTGGACATTCAAAATCTGGCAGTGGCCGCCCGAGACGAGCAACAGGAGATAGGGGAACGGCACATTGTGACTGAGCCGCGCCGACAGCGCATGCCCCTCAAGATGATTGACGCCGACGAAAGGTTTCGCGGCCGCAGCAGCGATTCCCTTGGCGGTCATAAGGCCGACCATGACACCGCCGATCAAACCGGGTCCTGCTGTTGCAGCGATTGCGTCCAGGTCTTCGATTGTCTTCCCCGCTTCGCTGAGGGCATCTTTGATCAACCCGTCCAGATATCGAATATGAGCGCGCGCGGCGATCTCGGGCACGACGCCGCCATAGGGACGATGCTCGTCAATCTGGCTCAAGATAATATTGCTGAGAATTTGACGATCCGACGTGACAATGGCTGCCGCGGTCTCATCGCAGCTTGTCTCAATTCCAAGAACCGTAAGTTCGGCGGCGGCTTTCATACACAATCCTGCGATCATTTGACCTGATTGTTCTGGGCTCTCTTTGGCTTTACCATTGGATGACATGGCCCAGCAATCACCAAAAGACAGCGACGCTTCCCAGACCGGCACCTTGCGTATTGGAACGCGGGGCAGCCCGCTTGCTCTTTGGCAGGCAAACGAGGTGAAGGCCCGTCTGCATACCGCTCATCCTGAACTCGCTGATGATGAAATTGAAATCGCCGTCATCGAAACCAGGGGTGACAAGAGCCAGGCCGCAAATGTGGCGCTTGCCGAGGCGGGCGGGAAGGGCCTCTGGGTCGAAGAGTTCGAAGATGCTCTGCTGGCTGGCGAGATTTCCATCGCCGTTCATTCCATGAAAGACATGCCGACAGCCCTGCCGGATGGTCTCATCATCGGGGCGGTTCTTGAGCGCGCCGACCCGAGAGATGCATTCATCAGCCGGGTGGCGGCATCGCTTGATGCCCTGCCCACCGGCGCGGTCATCGGCACAACTTCGCTCAGGCGACAGGCGCAGATCAGGCATTTCCGGCCCGATCTGAAAACCTGCGTCTTTCGCGGAAACGTCGGCACGCGATTGCGTAAACTGGACGAGGGTCAGGCGGATGCAACGCTGCTTGCCGTAGCCGGTCTGACGCGGCTTGGCGCCGAGGCCGAAATTACCGAGATACTGGGCGCGGATATTATGCTGTCCGCCGTCGCCCAGGGCATTATCGGCATTGAAGTCAATCGTGATGATGCAAAAGTCCGTGAGCTGATCTCGGCAATCTCACATGATGATACCTATCAGGTTATGACTGCAGAGCGCGCCATGCTTGGTGGGCTTGATGGATCATGTAAAACGCCGATTGCCGGTCTGGCTCGGCTCGAGGGAAACGGCAGCATGAAACTTCGCGGCCGTGTCATTGCACCGGATGGATCCGCGATGCACGAAGTGGAACGCTCAGCTACTGGGCCTGCAGCCGATCTTGGTGCTGAAGTTGCCGCTGAACTGAAGACGATGGCGGGCGATGATTTCTTTGATTCTCTGAGATGACATTTTTATGCATGTTGTTGTAACCAGACCCACCGAGGATGCCAGGCCCCTTGCGGAGAAGCTGCGCCGCGGTGGCGTCCATGTCACCATTGAACCGATGATGAAAATTGAACCGAGCGGTGCTGCCAACATTGATCTTGAAGGCGTCCAGGCTCTTGTGTTTACCAGTTCGAACGGCATTCGCGCGTTCGCAGAACAATCCCGGGAACGTGGCCTGCCGGTCTTCACCACAGGTGCAATGAGTGCTGAACGTGCCGTAGAGCTTGGCTTCGTGAACGTTCAGTCTGCTGAAGGCAACGTCGAAAGCCTGGTGGCACTGGTGGCGCATCAGCTGACGCCATCGGCAGGATCTCTGTTCCATGGTGCCGGAGCGGATCGCGCCGGTGACCTGGAGGGCGCGCTTTCAGCTCACGGCTTTGAGGTGCGGCGTGAAGTTCTCTATGAGGCAAAACCAGTGGCAGAAATCAGCCGTGGCCTGGTGGCGGACATGAACGACGCGGGGGTCACCGGCATTCTCTTCTATTCACCACGAACTGTGCGCATCTTTCAATCCCTTGTCGCAGGGTCAAGCCTGATGGACGCATGCCATGACATTGATGCATACTGTCTCAGCCGGAATGTGGCGGAGGCTGCGGCTGAGATCGGCTTTCTCAAAGTCCTGACCGCTCAGGAGCCAAGCGAACGTGCAATGCTGTCGCTCATCGGTATTGATCATTCGCTCTGAAGGAATGAAAAATGGCAGCTGACGACAATCTGGGCAGCAAGGGTGAAGCCGAAGCACCCAAGGACGTGTCGGAGAACCCCGAGGACGTTTCAGAGAACCCCGAGGATGTGTCGGAGAACATTACCAGATCCGTCGAAGAAGGACGCACACTGCTGGATGACATCCGGCGCCGCAATGCAGCCGGGGGCACCGAAGACGCAAGTTCAGACGACGAGGCAGGACAGAAAAAATTCAGCTTCGTCAGACCCGGGATTTATCTTGTCCTCGCGGCAGTTGCAGCGGCAGCGCTTTATTTTTTCTATGACGGGGGCTTTCTGGACGATCTGATGACGCCGAGCGCGCCAGAACCGGACCGTCTGGCCGCGCTGCGCTCGGATCTCAATGCCGCCAACGCCCAAACCGAAGCCCTGGAGCTTCGAGTGTCCGGTCTCTCTGAACAGATCGGCGCCATGGCCCGCGAGATGGAACAGTCAAATCAGAGTTTCAACGCCGCCCTTGCCAGCATTCCCCCCGATGTGGCTCAGGACCCGGAAATTGCCGCCCGTATTGATATGCTCAAAGGCGAAATAGACAGCCTGCGCATTGAGATCCTTTCGATTCCGGTCTCAACAGGCGAAGGGAGTGGCGGGACAGGCGCGTCCATAGCCGCCATTGAACTTTCGAGGCGCCTCGAAGAACGGATCGGGGTGCTCGAGGCGGCAAGCGGGGCCACGAATTCTCAGCCGGGCAGTGGTGCAGGCCTCCGTTATGTTGCCTTCGGCAGCCTGAAAGCAAGCGTTGCCACATCGCTTCCATTCGCCAACGAACTCACTGCATTTCGACACGTCGTGGCTGATGATGATATTCTCTCGGGCCTGGCAATTGAACTTGAAGGTTTCTCGCGTGCAGGTATTCCTTCCTTCCCGTCTCTTAGATCAAGCTTTCCCGTCGAAGTTCGTGCAGCTCTGACGGCAATCAAGGCTGTCGACGAGGACGCTTCAATGATTGATAAAGCCTGGTCCGAGATAACCTCCCTGGTTACGATTCGCCGGACCGGCGAGCTAGAGGGCGAGGATGCGATTTCTGTCTTCGCCCGGGCGGAGCAGCGTCTTGCTGCTGGTTCCCTTGATGATGCGGTCGATGAACTGGCGTTTTTGCCAGGCGATGCCGCCGAAGCTTTTTCGTTCTGGCTGGGCGATGCGAAGGCGCGGCTGGCAGCTGAATCGATTCTGCGAATGATCGAAGCCAGGCTGCTCGATACGGCGCTGATCGCGCCTGCCGGATAGGGTCGGGGCTGTGGCGCGCATTCTTCTGCCCCTGGCCGGGCTCTTGTTGTTGGCGGCAGGCCTTGCGTTGCTGGTCGATATGCCAGGCGATGTGCTGGTTCACTGGCGCGACTTCGAAATCAGCACATCGGTCGCATTTCTGACCGGCCTCATTGGTGGCGCCATCATCTTCTCGATACTGCTGTTTGAGATTTTGCGCATCTTGCGGGCGGCGCCCGGACGGCTAAAGAACCGCCGCGAACGACGCCAGGAAACGCTGGGGATCGAAGCAGTGACTGACAGTCTTCTGGCAATCGCCGCGGGGAACGGCGAAGAGGCCCAGCGCTTTTCAGAAGCCGCCGAACGGCATCTCGACCGGCCGGCGCTGACACTTCTTCTGAATGCGCAGACAGCTCAACTGAACAACGATGATGAAGCGGCGACCCGACATTTTGAAGGCATGCTGGCAGATGAACGGACCGTCCTTCTTGGTTACCGGGGCCTGATTAATCAGGCAACAAGAAAGGGTGATGCCGAAAGTGCATTGGACCTCGCCAGAAAAGCCAAAGCAGCGGCTTCGAAAAAGAGCGACATTGGCTGGCTGAACGGATTGCTTTTCGACCTTGAGGCAAAAGCCCTCAACTGGGCCAACGCTGAGGAGGTCCTGAGCGCTTCATTGAAGGCACGTGAAATAGATGCTTCAGAGCACAAGCGATCACGCGCACTGATCAAATTTGAAGAAGCATCGGAAGCGGCAAGGCTGGGCAACGTTGGGGACGCCATCAGTTCAGCTGAAACCACGCTTCGCGACCTGCCGCAATTCCAGCCCAATGTCGCACTGCTGGCATCGCTGCTGATCAAGTCCGACAAGAAGCGCCGCGCGCAAAGAATTCTGCTGGATGCCTGGGCGGTTGCCCCCCATCCGGACCTGGCTGCCGCTTTTGATGAACTCGAAGCGCTGGAAACGCCTGAGGATCGGCTCGAGCGATGCCAGCGCCTCACAGAACGTAACCCGGAGCATATCGAAAGCTATCTCTATGTGGCTGAAGCTGCGCTCACAGCGCAAAACTGGGACAAGGCACGGGATGCTCTTGATCTGGCTTACGATCTTTCGGTGGAAGCCCGGGTCTGCAGGCTGAAAGCTGATCTTGTATTGAAAGCCGATGGCAACGAGGCATCGGCCCGTGAATGGCGGTTCAGAGCCGATGCGGCGAGCCAGGGGCCCGGCTGGATATGCGATTCCTGCAGCCAGCGTCACGGTGAATGGCATCTGCATTGCGAAGGTTGCGCAACTTTTGGCAGCTTGCGCTGGCGCGATCCCATTGCCGTGCTGCAGGGCGAGAGCACATCGGAAATCATTACGCTCAGTGATGAAGATCTGACGGACATGCCTCACATTGTAGAGAACGAGTCTGAACCCGAAGGGGAAACCAGCGAGGAGAGCGCCACTGCCGAGGGCGGCGAGTGAACCCACTGGGAGAAGTCACAGATTCACAATTCCGTGAGTTTGACGATGGCGTGATGAAAACCTCGGCGAACTACTTCAATATGGCAAATCCGATCCGCCAGGATTCAGCCCTGGAGGTTCTATCCTGAGCGGCAGCGTAGCTTTTCAGACATGGGCGCCTTCCCCCCGGGGGGCGCCCATTTTTGTCCCCGCCTGGAGAGCGGCCAAGCTTGAGTTATCGGCCAAAAAACCATATGTTTCGCCGCGCCCGGCAGATCGCCGGGCCCAGTGCCAGGGCCGGCGTAGCTCAGGGGTAGAGCGGCTGATTCGTAATCAGTAGGTCGGGTGTTCAATTCACCCCGCCGGCACCAAATTTGATATTATAAAACAAATAGTTATGTAAGTTGCATGGCCTGCAGTCTCCTATTCGCATCTGCGGGGGCAGCAAGCGGGGCAGCAAATTCCCAATTTCAAAAAGCAAAGGAGGTGTTAGGAAATTAGTGGCCATCATGTCCGCAATGAGCCGCGTAGCAGACCATTCTTTGGACCCGCTCTGACTTCTCCCTCTGACCCATAGAGGACATTGCCTAACCAAGCAGCGACTCCTGGTATCTTTGACAAGCGGTTCCGGGCTCGTACACATTGCTGGATAAGTCCGAACACGCCATCTTTTCTTTCACCGTAGTCGTGCGGCACACCTTTAAAACTGACCCCCAGTTCAAGAAGCGTTTCCAAACGCGGTTTTGGCCTCCAGGCACTGCATGCCATAGTGGATCCGATTTGCTGGCGCGACGCTCCCAGATCACCGCACCTGCCTTTGCCAAGAGCTTAATAGTGTCAGCCTGGCCAGCCCTAGCGGCGGTGACCAATGGCGTTTCACCGCTATCGGTCCGAGCGTTGACGTCCTGCCAATGATCAATTAGCTCCAAGTCGGCGATGATCTTGTCGGTGATGCGGGTGTAAGCATCGGGATTCATTTCCATCGCTCCTTCTTCGTAATCGCAGTTGCCCAGCGCGCTGCTGCTGCAGCCGGACTAGCCACGCGGCAATCACCGGGGGTCACGAGAGCCTGGTCCGGCTATGCCTGACGCGCCCACAAAAAATTTCACTGTTTCGCGAGAGCTAATGGTGTAAGAGTCGTGCGTCTATCAGGAGTTGCAATATGCCTTGATCGAAAACAAAAGACACAGCGTACGCCTGTCCGTGGCAGTCGATGAGGGCGAGTATGCGGAGTTGAAGCGCCTCGGTGCCAAGCTGGGCCTGCCAGCGGCCTGGATGATTCGGCGCGCCATGTTGGAATTCGTGGCGCGGCATCGCGACACTGTCGAAGCCAATCTTCCGTTGCGACGACCCGAAGCACACCCGGCTAGGAACAAGAAAGTGCGACGTTGGTATGACCAATAACGTTGCGGCGATGCCCCGAAGCAACAGGAGTTAATTCATAGTGCTCGACCACCTCTGTTTACAGCGATGGCCATTCGTGGTTGTGCCAGAGCCAGCCTTATGCGATTTCATTGCCGGTAGGGAGCAATTTCGCGAGGATATAGAGAAGCTGCTGCGAAACCTGTCCCGGCAGAACGCTTCTTCGATCCACCCCCTTTGGTCTTGGTTCGGTGCGGGCAAAACCCACACACTCTATTACCTAGCAAACAGAGCTGCCGAGATACATAAACAGGGCACGAGCAATCTCAGAACTATTTACAGCGAGTTTCCGCAAAATCCGCGTTCCTTTGTAGATGTCTACAAGAGTTTTGCGTTCCAACTGGATAGAGAGGCACTATCCGAAGCCTACCTGGAAATTTGCACATCTTCCGAGGCCGCCCGCCACGAGCGGGATTTACTCAGCGCTTCATCTAATCTCGTGAGCGCTCTTAAAGTCCTGGTAATCGGGGAATCGGTTGATCAGGACTTAGCCATGCGCTGGCTTCGCGCAGAGGCCCTTCCTGTCGCCGATTGTCGCAGACTTGGCATATCCAAAAGAATCTCATCGTCTGAAGAGTCGAGCCACGTTTTGATTGCCCTAGTGAAAATGTTCGGCCTTTGCGCCAACTCCCTGAATGAGACCAATTCGCGACTAATCTGGCTGCTCGACGAACTGCAAAGGATCGACCGGTTACCACCTCGAGTACGTGACGAGATCAACACAGGCCTACACTCAACATTCAATGCGTGTCCCACTGGTTTCAGTATGATTCTGTCATTTTCGGGTCAGCCAACTGAAACGCTGCCAGAGTGGTTCAGCCCCGAACTGAAGGATCGGATCGGGAGAACAAAGGTGATGATCTTGCCACCCATGCAAACTAGTGACGCACTAAAGTTTGTCAGGGACGTACTGGCTCACGCCCGTCCGCCGGAGAGTACTGAAATCGATCCCTATTTCCCCTTTACGGAAAAAACCTGCCGCTTAATTATCGAAGACATCCATAAGAACGATGAATTGAAGCCACGGGCCATCATGCAGGCATTCAATGCCGTGTTGTTGGAGGGGGACTCTCAGATTGAGGACAAGAAGATGCAGGTCGTTTCACCGGAATTGGCCAAGAACGTTTTGGCGGAGCTTGTGCAGCTCGAATGATTGTGCAGGGAACGGATCACGAGACCACGTCAAGTAACAAAGAGAACTTAGGACGACATGGAAAGAGCTGACTTTCTCCAATTACGATACGGCGCAGGAACAGTTGTTGAGCCCTTTCTAGCACGCCTATTTGGGGAACGGAATCCCAGGACTGTTTATTGGGTATCACCGTGGCTTACCCATTTGAATTTCAGAACTGCAACCACAAAAAAGCTTTTGCAGAAACTTCAGATGCGAGAAGTTAATCTCATTCTAATCACTCGCGAACCTGAGGCGGGAAGTCCACATGAAGAATTTGTCAGGGACGTTAAGGAACTACCGACGGCTTCAATATTCTACATGCCCACGCTTCACGCAAAATTCTATGTCGCAACGACCAATGAACGGCGGTACGCCCTGGTGGGCTCAGCAAATATGTATGAATGGTCAAACCGCACATACGAACTTGGGATTGTTATAGAGGCCCGTGGTGAAGGAGAGGTGCTAGTGGACAAGTTAGAGCAGCTCGTGATCGACCTTCGGGTGACACAACACACACGCAGAGCGTAGGAGACAAGAGAATGGCCGCACCGCTGAACGAAAGATTCTGTCTAAAGGGTGATAGAAAGAACTTCACAATTAATTTCCGCCTCAATAAGGAAGATCGCGCAGCGTATTTCGGAAAAGGAAAAATAAACGAGGAAATCATTGAAGACATCCGCGAGCGTTACATGATGGGCACTCAACCGAAAAAGTATCTATACGGCCAATACGGCGCCGGCAAGACGCATACATTGTTCAATATCAAATACAAGCTTGAGGAAAGCCCGGAGGCAAAGGCAATCACGGACTATCGGGTCAAATGCTGTTTCATAGATGCCGAGTTCAAGGAAAAGACGAATTATAACTATCTCCATGCGCAAATGATGGAAGCGCTCACGCTGGAGAAGATAAAGGAAGTTATCGACGAATATCTTGCGCAAAATGCCGGACCAAACCTCGAAGACAAACTGAGGAATGACTTCGGTGACGCCAATATTGCCCGGGCAATCCGGGCGCTGGGATATGCCGGGGAACCGATTGCATTGTGGAAATGGCTATGCGGCGGATCGTTAACTGCAGCTGAACTCACTTCATACAATCTGACAAAGAATATGGACACCGTATCCGAAATGTATCGGGTGATGGTTGGGATTATGCAGCTCTTCGTCGACAAGGGAGTTTATTACCTGTTTCTTTTGGACGAGATGGAAGGTTTGAGAAACATTCGCAACCAGGACTGTAGAGAGTCATTTCACGATGCATTCCGGAAACTCGCCGACGACGACAACAGCGTTGTAGGTTTCATCTTCTCCATCTATGCGATGCAAGAAGACGAAATTCCAGAATTCGTGTGGACGGAAGACATTAGGACGCGCCTGAACAAAGCGAATATTCACCATCTTGAGTACCTGGCTCATGAGGACGATGTGCGACAATTCTTAAAAGACCTTCTTGAGCTTGTTATTGACGAAGACAGGAAAAGAGAGAAGGAGGAAAAGGGGCAGGTGCCAAAAGATCTCGAATATTACCCGTTGACCGACGAGGCAATGGATGAGCTTGTGAACCTAGCCGTCACCGCGCCGACCGCCAGCCTACCCCGGAACTTCATATCCGCCCTCAACGAGGGGGCGGTTCATGCTGCGCGTCGAGATTGCAACGTCATAGATACAGATGACCTGGAACCAGCTCAGCTGATTTTCACTGAAGGGGGGTTATGATGAACGACTCCTGGGAGGGCTAAATGCTTCGCTACAATGTAACACCTAGGCTCCGAGATGAAGACGGAACGATCTGTCTTGGTTGTAGCCGGGCGAGTATGAACGAGATCACTCACGTCAATCTCGGAAGGTTGAGCGAGCAGGGTTCGCGTCCGAAGGTCGTTTTGGGGTTTGCTCGCGAAGTGGTAACAGGGATCTTCGGGCAGCGAGGGTCCGGGAAATCCTACACGCTCGGAACCGTTATCGAAGCTTTGGGCACAAAGGATCCCAAGGCAAATATCGGCTTTAACGTTAACGACCGCGCCGTGCTGGTTTTGGACACACTCAACATCTACCAGTACGCGGCAGTACCGGTGTCGAAGATTCCAGATGATTCTTTGCGAAAGATGCTTTCCGCAAAAATTGCGGGGTTCGGGCTAAAGGAAGCAGATATAGCAATTAAAACATACTATCCCGAAGGGCGTCGGCAAGGTTTCTATACGTCGAGGTACGAGCCTTTTGCTTTGGACACCTCGCTCATTCAGCCTGAGGACTATGCCCATATATTCGAGATCGATCTCTTTAAAGACCCGACAGGGCATCTCTTGTTGGCGGCATTCGATGCTGTGAAGAACTCCGGGTATACACACAATTCGGTGGCGCGCGAAGGCAAAGAAGAAGCCGGCCTCTCAGAACTCATCGAGTATCTTTCTGACGAGACAAATACGGCTGGCAGTTTTGAACGCACAACAGTCAGGGCTCTTCGCAGCCGCCTCCAGACCCTTGCCCGAGACGAATTATTTTCATCGACGCCAACCCTTGTGTCTTCGATGGTTAGGGCTGGCGAGGTCACAATCCTCCTTTTGGGGCACTTGCCGCCCCCGATGCGCAGCCTGATTGCAGCAATTCTTGTTCGACAGTTGTTCAATTTGCGATCCGGTGCCGCAGAAGCGAACAAGACCTTACGATTGGACAGTGGTATCTCTGAGAGCGAACGCGCTGAAGCGGTAAGAACCATAGAGTCTTCTCCTCCACGCACGCTGCTTTGCATTGACGAAGCACAGGGATACGCTCCGCCATCCAAAGCAAATCCATGCACCTCCATATTGATTCAATACGTAAAAGAGGGAAGAAATCACGGTTTATCTCTCATGATTACCTCTCAACAACCCAGCGCAATTCATCCAGA
>CBDUYM010000004.1:0-169534 GCA_965371465.1 uncultured Alphaproteobacteria bacterium | reverse complement strand
GGGCGGTAGAACGAAGTAAACTTCACATAGGCGGCCTTCGATTTCGGCTTCGCCCTGGCTTTGGGTTTAGCCTTCGGCTTCGTTTTCGATTTGGCCTTAGCTCCTGACTTCGCCTTGGCTTTGGCCTTTGTTTTTGACTTGGCCTTGGATTTCGGAGCCTCTTTCGCGTCCTTCTCGTCTGCCTCGTCCGGGTCTCTCATCAATTCCTCAAGAGAAACTGATTTGGGCTCAACTTTCGTTATTTCAAGTACGAAGTCGACCACTTTGTCCTCATAAGCCGGCGCTCTCAGCTGAGCCAGCGCTTGTGGATTTTCCTGGTAGAAGTCAAAGACCATTTTTTCCTGCCCAGGATAGCGCGAAGCTTCAGCGCTGATAATGCGGCCCATTTCCTGCTGATCGACCTGAATACTGTTTTCGTCGCCAACATGCGCGAGCAACAGACCAAGGCGAATCCGGCGGGTCGCGATATCCTGATACTCTTCCCGCAATTCATCGTCAGATTTTTCGCTGTCGTCTTCTTCTTCAAACTGGCCTGCAGCTTTCAGGCGTTCGCGCTCTTGCTCAAACTGCTCCCAAATCTGGTCAAACTCGTTTGTTACAAGGCCCTCGGGGACTGGAAAATCATGCATGTCGGCCAATTGATCCAGCAGATCCCGCTTCAGACGGGCGCGCGAATAGGAGAGATGCTCCGCGGCGATCTGTTCACGGAAGGAATTTCTCAATGCCTCAAGATCGTCAAGGCCAAGGGATTTTGCAAACTCATCATCAATGGCGACCTCTTTGGGCGCACGGACGACCTTCACTGTGACACTGAATTCAGCATCTTTGCCAGCGAGATCGCTGGCGCCATATTCTTCGGGGAACGTAACCTTCACAATGGTTTCATCGCCCTTCTTGACGCCGACAAGCTGCTCTTCGAAGCCCGGAATGAAGGAATCGCTACCGATCTCCAGAAGATGGTCCTCGGCCGCTCCGCCCTCAAATTCCTCACCGTCCGAGCGGCCAACGAAGTCGATCAGAACAGCATCTCCGGTTGCCGCAGCATGATCGTCAGGTGCGTCCTCAAACGTCTTCTGCTGTTCCGCAAATCTCGATACAGACTCATCGACCTGCTCATCGCTTGCCGCCACCTCGTACCTGACGAGCGAAATTTCTGCGAATTTTGTTTCAGGAATCTCAGGCATAAGCTCAACATCCAGGCTGAACTCAAGATCCTTTCCATCATCAAATGCAATGACTTCAATACTTGGTTGCAGAGCAGGTTTCAGGTTCCGCTCTTCGAATAACTCCTGCGAGGAGGCGTTCAAAGCTTCCTGCAGGACATCTCCGCGTATGGCGTCGCCATGCAGCTTCTTGACAAGCGATGGGGGCACCATGCCAGGTCGGAAGCCCTTCATCTGGATGCGGCCGCTTACATCGGTGAGCTGTTCATCGATCTTTGCAGCTATGACGGCAGCCTCGACAACAACGCGGTAGCTACGCTTCAGACCTTCTGATGTGGTCTCTGTTACTTGCATCGTGTTTTACCTGCTCATTCGGTTTTCGTGTTTGCCGCCGCCTCAATGGGTCTGGTGCGGGCGGAGGGACTCGAACCCCCACGATTCTCATCACCAGATCCTAAATCTGGCGCGTCTACCAGTTCCGCCACGCCCGCCCGTTTCTCGAGGGTACATTTATGTTCTGTCCAACATTACTGCCGTGCAGAGCGACGATCATGTACCCACTTTGGCAAACCATTGCAACACGTAGCTTTGACCGGCCAGAGTATGGAGCACTATGCAGCATTGAGAGAAGCTAACGCGTTGATCGGCACGCCGGCAGCTGAAATGTGGGTGTGGGGCTGCTAACGCCGCGTCCTGTATCGGCCTGTGAAGCTTTCCATGGAGAGAATCTTCTCGCCAAGGCTTTGCGATCCGCCACTTCTTTTATAGACCGCCCGGAAGCGAACGTGGCTGATGCCATCGGTGAGAGTTGAAATATCCAGGACTTCAGCGCTTTCAATCAGGCCTGAATCGTGGACGCATTCGAATGTGCTGCCAATTTCAACAGCTATATTCGTCGAATGCGATGCAAACAATTTCATCTAAACAGCGGCCCAACCCCAAATTTCCGGTGACAGCGTTCCATGACACCCAGTTGTTATTCCACCGGAAATAGATTTGAAGCGTAACAGAACGAAAACCACTGTGACAGCAAAAATACACATCAAGAAGAAAATTTCCGGCCCGCAAGATCAAATAATTCGGAAAGACATACTGGGATACCTTTGACCAGGTCTTCAGCGATCAATCCGGGACCGATGAGGTTACCAGAGGCGCCATGAATCCAGGCTCCGGCGCAGGCAGCTTCGAAACTTGGCATACCCTGCGCGACAAGTCCGACGATAATCCCGGCCAGCACGTCTCCTGACCCCGCTGTCGCAAGCCACGGACTGCCGTTCACACTGACCACACATCGCCCATCGGGACATGCGATAACAGTTTCCGGCCCTTTCAGCAGCAACACAGCGCCTGCGGCCACGGCAGCCCGCTTCACCCGCTCAATTTTCAGGCCGTCCGCGAAGTCCTTGAACAGGCGCCTGTACTCGCCTTCATGGGGGGTCAGAACACACCGCTGGTCAAGGAGCTGGAACAGCTGATCGGGATCGCCTTCGAAGGCAGTCAGCGCGTCGGCATCCAACACCAGATCTTTTGCCATGCCGCGTGCGGCAATCACAAAGTCGCGTGTCCTGGCTGAAATCCCGTTCCCCGGCCCGATCAATGCCGCCGAAATCCTTTCATCGGCGAGCCAATCCTGCCAGGCCTGCACATCCGCAATTTCCCGGACCATCACGGCGCTGACCTGGCTCGCAATCACGTCAACTGCATCAGATGGCGCGGCCAATGTGACAAGCCCTGCACCGCTACGAAGAGCGGCATAGGCGCCAAGCCGTGCCGCGCCGGTCGCCGACGCATTGCCGCTGACAACGATCGCGTGACCGCGGCTGTACTTGTGGGCGGTCCTTGCAGGCCATGGGAAATCCGAAAGCCACAGAGCTGGCCCATTTTCCCATGTCTTTCCGTCGATCCTGGCCAGCACTTCACTACCAATGCCGATGTCGCAAACAATCAGCTCGCCAGTCAGGTCGGCCCCAGGCTGCAGGATGTGGCCGGGCTTTTTCCGGAAGAACGTGACCGTCACATCAGCGCGGATGGCAGATCCGGACACCGCGCCTGAATTGCCGTTCACGCCGCTTGGTATGTCGACAGCCACAACTGCCGAGCCTGAGCGGTTGATTTTCTCGACGAGGCCAGCAACATCGCCGTCCAGTGGTCGCGCAAGCCCCGAGCCGAACAGCGCATCCACAACAATGGGGCAGTCATCAATGTTCTCTTCGGCAGACAAGGGCAACGTATTCCCGGTCCATCTGCTCGCCATCAATGCCGCGTCGCCGGTCAGTTTTTCTATCGGCCCGAGCACGCGCAGGGCCACGGTAATGCCTGCGCCCGCGAGCAACCGGGCAATGACAAATCCGTCGCCTCCGTTATTGCCCGGCCCACATACGACAAGGACAGGGCCGTCAATGTCCTCTGGTCCCCATCGTTCAAGAATGACGTCGGTAACCGCCCTGCCCGCCGCTTCCATCAAAGTTGCGCCCGGAATGCCGCCGGCGACGGTCAGGCGGTCGGCTTCGCGCATTTCCTCATTCGTCAGAATTTCAAGGTGACTTGGGGGCATGGGGAGTTTCAGTTTGGCATCCACAGTTGATAATGGTGTTTTCAAAGTTATGGCCGACAACATGGTAGTGCCGCTAGAGTTCTGCTTCAATGGCATGTGACGGCAGGCTATTGCCAAAACGAGAGCTGACCTGGATGCGAGAACAAAAGCCAAACCTGATGACTGTAGCGGCAAGGCATGCAGCTCTGGCCGCACTTTGCGCCTTTCTTGTCAGTGGCTGCAGCCCTTTCTTGCGGGACGACTATATGGGGCGGGATTGGGTGCAGGGACAGAGTCGGCTGCCCGAAGTCTCACGCGACCAGAGCGGCGAGGCCAATGGCGAAAAAACAGAAAACACGGAAGCCGGCAAGCCAGTACCAAGGGACGAGCTGGGAAATCCCATTCTGGACTAAATTTTCCGCTCAGACTGGGCCCAGAGAGCGACTACCGGACTATTGTGATTTGCTCGCGGCCGAGGGATATGATGCTGGCGGTGCCATCGCTGATTTCAAGAGCAGTGCATGAACAGTAATCAGGACGGAAGCTGATCACTCTTTCGGAATCAGTAATCGCCCCGACGATCACATTGATAGCGACGAAGTGGCTGACAATGAGCGTATCGCTTTGAACACCATTGACAATCTTCAGGAGCCCGGCCCGCCAGGCCTGAAGCTCCGCCGACTGCCCATCCCAGGTTCCGCCCATGAAACCCTGCAGCCATTTGCCCCTGGCTTCCAGATCTTCGATCGGTGACGGGACTTCGGCGACCAGTGGTTCGACGACGGCGCTGCCACTCCAGGCCTCTTCAAAAGGACGTACGGTCTCCAGCGTGCGCTTGAGCGGGCTGACGAGGATGTCCATGGGTCCTTGCTCTTTAAGCTCGGCGGCGGCTTGCTGAGCCTGACGCGTGCCATCCGGATCAAGACCCGGATCGCGGTCTTCAGACCAACCCGCTGCAGCCTTGCCGTGACGTACCAAAAACACTTTCGTCATGCTCTACGCTCCGGGCGTCTCACAGATAAAAAATGGGGCGAGTGACGGGATTCGAACCCGCGACCCCCTGGACCACAACCAGGTGCTCTAACCGACTGAGCTACACCCGCCATTCAGTGAATGCCGCATTCTTTAGACACCTGCTCAAACCCCGTCAAGCCGCATCACCCGACAAACTCTTCAAGCCGCGCTATGGCTTCGTTCAGTACTGCTTCTTGCTTGCAAAAACAGAACCTGATCAGATTGTTGGGCGGATCGTTCTCGTAAAGAGCGCTCAATGGCACCGCACTGACACGAGCTTTACGGGTTATTTCCTTACAGAACTCGAGATCCGTCCCGTTATAGCCGAGCTGCCGAATATCGACGGTCAGGAAATAGGTGCCATCGCAGGGCAAAATCGGCCAGCCAAGGCGCTCAAATCCTGCCTTCAGGACATCGCGCTTTCGTTCCAGCTCCACTCCCAGACCAGCAAAATATGAATCAGGCATACCAAGCCCGATTGCGATTGCCTTCTGCAGGTTCGGCGGGGTGGTAAAAGTCAGGAACTGATGTGCCTTTGCGATCAGGCTTTGCAGCGGCGGTGCCGCCGTGACATAGCCGATCTTCCAGCCTGTAAGGGAAAACGTTTTGCCTGCGGATCCGATACGTATGCTGCGATTTCTCATGCCAGGCAGTGTCATCAAGGGAATGTGCCTGTGCCCGCTGAACACGAGATGCTCATACACCTCATCACAAATGGCATAAACATCATATTTTTCAACTAGTTCTGCGAGCTTTCGAAGTTCGTTTTCAGTGAATACCTTACCGACCGGGTTCATCGGCGTATTGAAGAGAATGAAACGTGTTTTCTCGGTAAACGCTGCTTCCAGGGCAACAAAGTCGATGTCCCACGAAGGCGGCTCAAGTCGGACTGTCCTTGCAACACCGCCGGCGAGCCTGATGGCCGGGACGTAGGTGTCGTAAAGTGGTTCAAAAACAATGGCTTCGTCGCCTGGGTTCAGCAAAGCCATTATGCAGGCGGTCAGAGCCTCGGTCGCTCCTGAAGTAACCAGCGTCTCAGTTTTCCAATCAATATCAAGGTCATAGAACCGTTTGTTGTGATTTGCGACCGCTTGGCGAAGTTCTGGTATGCCGTAGGTGGGCGGGTACTGATTTGGTCCGTTCAGCGTTGCCTCCGCAGCTGCCGCTCTGACCAGCTCAGGCCCGTCTTCATCCGGAAATCCCTGGCCAAGATTGATGGCATCATTTTCAATGGAAAGTGCAGACATGACCTCGAAAATGGTTGTTCCGTAAGACGACAAAATGTTGCTGCCAGATTGCACCCTGCACCTCTTTTCACACCCGAACTGCCCAACAAATGTGCAATCGCCTATAAATTGGGCGTATCAACACTGCTGTCCATCAAAACATTGCGACTTGATGCCGCCGGTCGCCTACTCTTCTGCTGCATTTCACTGTCTCGGGGCAAGGGTAAAGTCCGCTACAAAGTTGGCACGCCGCGTGCTACGTAGAATCCGTTGGAATTCAACCTTTCCAGTCGATCGCAATTGATCAGGCAATACCCGGAACTCATCACCCCATGAAGAAAATCGAAGCAATCATTAAGCCGTTCAAGCTGGACGAAGTGAAAGAAGCCCTTCAGGACATAGGACTGCAAGGCATAACGGTCATTGAGGCAAAAGGCTTCGGCCGCCAGAAAGGCCATACAGAACTCTATCGCGGGGCAGAGTATGTTGTTGATTTCCTGCCCAAGGTGAAGCTCGAAGTGGTCCTTGATGACGATATGGTGGACAAAGCCGTAGAGGCCATAATAGATGCGGCCAGAACCGGTCGGATCGGGGACGGCAAGATATTCATTCAGACAATTGAGCAGGCAATTCGCATCCGGACTGGCGAAACCGGCCGCGAAGCAATTTAAACGCTGGCACGCAATCCGGCAAAACCATCAAAGACAGCAAAAGGCAGAATACAAAAATGGCAGACGCAAAAGATATTGTGAAAATGCTGAAGGATGACGATGTGAAGTTCGTAGACCTGCGTTTTACGGATGTCCGCGGCAAGTGGCAGCATGTGACAATGGATGCGGGCATTATGGATGCCGACTCATTTGACGAAGGCATTATGTTTGATGGCTCATCTATTGCGGGCTGGAAAGCAATCAACGACAGCGACATGACGCTTGCGCCGGATCTGGATACAGCTGTGCTGGATCCGTTTACCGCGCAGAAAACACTTATCATCACCTGCGACATCCACGAGCCGCTGACCGGCGAAGACTATGCGCGCGATCCCCGTTCAACGGCCAAACGTGCGGAAGCGTATCTGAACTATACCGGCACCGGCGACACGGCTTACTTTGGGCCGGAGCCTGAATTCTTCATTTTCGAAGATGTGCGCTTTGATGACGCGCAGAACAACACTTTCTATGCCATTGACGATATCGAAGGGGTCTTCAATTCCGGCCGTGAATATGAAGGTGGAAATTATGGCCATCGCCCGAAGGCAAAAGGTGGCTATTTCCCTGTACCGCCAGTGGACTCATCCCAGGACATCCGTTCTGAAATGTTGAGCACGATGACTGAGATGGGGATCACCGTCGAAAAGCATCACCACGAAGTCGCCCCGAGCCAGCAGGAAGTGGGCATTCTCTTCGACACCATGGTCAGTCAGGCCGACAAGGTCCAGATTCTGAAGTATTGCGTCCATAATGTTGCCCATGCTTATGGCAAAACAGCGACCTTCATGCCCAAGCCTCTTTCCGGCGATAATGGTACCGGCATGCATGTACATCAATCGATCTGGAAGGACGGCAATCCGGTCTTTGCCGGCAGCGGCTACGCCGATCTGTCTGATGAAGCGCTGTTCTATATCGGTGGCATCATCAAGCACGCCAGGGCAATCAATGCTTTCGCCAACTCGACGACCAATAGCTACAAGCGTCTGATCCCAGGCTTTGAGGCACCCGTTCTGCTCGCGTATTCCGCCCGCAACCGCTCAGCTGCCTGTCGGATTCCCTATTCCAACAGTCCCAAGGGCAAGCGGGTCGAAGTTCGTTTTCCGGATTCAGCCGGCAATCCCTACCTCACATTCGCATCAATGCTGATGGCTGGCCTCGACGGCATCGAAAACAAGATTGATCCCGGTGAGGCCATGGACAAGGACCTTTATTCTCTGGCGCCTGAAGAGCTTCTTGATGTCCCCCAGGTCTGCGGCAGCCTTCGTGATGCCCTGGACGCCCTGGCAGGCGACAACGCGTTCCTGACTAAAGGAGACGTTTTCAGCCAGGACCAGGTCGATGCGTATATAGAACTCAAGTGGGAGGAAGTGTACCGCTTGGAACATGCCCCCCACCCTGTCGAGTTTGATATGTACTACAGCGCCTGACCGGACAAGCGTGTCACTCCAGAGGAGCGGCGCCCGGCATATCGGGTGGCCCTTTTCTTTGTGATACATTACGTTACAAGCCATCATGATTGTCTATGGCATCAAGAACTGTGACACCGTGCGTAAGGCGCGAAAGTTCCTTGATGGACGGGCTGCTGACTATGAGTTCCACGATTTTCGTAAGGATGGCCTCGATGAGCGAACTGTAAATCGCTGGGTCGGGATCGTCGGGGCTGATCAGCTCGTCAACCGGAGAAGCAAGACCTGGCGTGAACTTCCTTTAAAAGCAAAAGCAGAGACCTCTGACGCAGCCATGGTAAAACTCATGGTTTCTGAGCCCACGCTCATCAAACGGCCTGTGATCGAAATTGACGGCCGGGTGCTGGTGGGGTTTGATGAGACGGCTCTGACAGAGGCCTTGTAGGACTACATATTGGTATCCAAGTCAGACGAACCGCATTATCATGTGGAAAATCCCCTGATTTCAGCTATAAATGCCCCCGTAAGTTTTACGCTTCTGATGAAGGAATTTGAGCCCGCCCATGGCAGATCTTTTTGATGCGAGCGAGGCTCGGGCGCCGAAGAGACGGAAGACCAAAGCCTCCTACACAGCGAAAGACATTGAGGTCCTCGAGGGCCTTGAACCGGTCCGGCGACGGCCTGGCATGTACATCGGTGGTACAGACGACCGAGCCCTGCACCACCTGGCGGCCGAAGTCATCGATAATGCAATGGATGAGGTTGTCAACGGACATGCCAGCCGCATTGATGTCGACCTTGCTGCCACCGGCGTCCTGACAGTGACAGATAACGGCCGTGGCATTCCGACTGACTCACATCCGAAATTCAAGTCAAAGTCGGCGCTGGAAGTGATCATGACCACACTTCATGCTGGCGGCAAGTTTGGTGGCGACGCCTACGAGACAACTGGCGGCCTGAACGGTGTCGGCCTCTCTGTTGTCAACGCTCTCTCCGACAAACTGGATGTTGAAGTCATTCTCGACGGAAAATCCTGGACGCAGACCTACGCTCGCGGCAAGCCGAAGGGAAAGCTCGTTTCCAAACCCGGGCCCAAGAACCGCCGTGGGACCGCCATCAGCTTTCATCCTGATCCCGAGATTTTCGGTGAAAACAGAATGTTCGATCCGGGCACTCTGTTCAGGTTGGCAAGATCGAAAGCCTATCTCGAGAAAGGCGCCCATATACGATGGGCCTGCGCAAAGTCGCTGTTGAAGGAAGGCGGTGACATTCCCGAAAAGGCGGATTTGCACTTCCCTGGTGGGCTCGGAGATTATGTTCTGGCCAACCTTGGTGGTCGTGAGCCTGTAACTGCCGAGGTTTTCGCTGGTACCGCCACGTTAGGCAGAAGTGGCGGTCGCGTAGAGTGGGCCGTTGCCTGGCCGAGCGATGAAGAGGGCAGCATCAATTCCTATTGCAATGCCATTCCAACGATTGACGGTGGCACCCACGAAACAGGTGTTCGCAATGCTTTGACGCGTGGTCTGAAGTCATACGGTGAGATGATCAGCAATAAACGCGCTCTGCAACTGGTCGCAGATGACGTGGTGGCCAGTGCCGTCATTGTCCTGTCCATCTTTCTCAAGGATCCGCAGTTTCATGGTCAGACCAAGGAACGGCTGACCAACGCTGAAGTCGCCAAGCAGGCAGAATCTGCGATTAAGGACCATTTCGACCACTGGCTCAGTGGATCGCCCCCCGATGCCGACAAACTTCTGGACTGGTGCATTGCTAGGGCAGACGAGCGCATGCGGCGGCGCCAGGAACGAGAAGTAAATCGCAAGTCGGCGGTCCGCAAGCTGCGTCTGCCGGGCAAGCTGACGGATTGCGCAAGGGGCGGCGCAGACGGCACTGAAATATTCCTTGTCGAAGGCGACAGTGCCGGTGGCAGCGCGAAACAGGCACGACGCAGGGAATTCCAGGCGATCCTGCCGCTTCGTGGCAAGATTCTGAATGTAGCCAGTGCGAATGCGGCCAGAATGAATGCAAATGTCGAGTTGATGGACATCATACAGGCTCTGGGATGCGGCATGGGCGACAAGTATCGCGAGGACGACCTGCGCTACGACAAAGTGGTCATCATGACGGACGCCGATGTGGACGGCGCGCATATTGCGTCGCTTTTGATGACATTTTTCTACACCCAGATGACGCAGCTGATTGCGGACGGTCATCTCTATCTTGCCGTCCCTCCCCTCTATCGCCTCAGCCAGGGCGGCAAAGTTGTCTATGCGCGTGACGAAGCCCATCGGAAAGAACTCGAGACAACTGAACTTACAGGCAAGGGAAAGATTGACGTCAGCCGGTTCAAGGGGCTCGGTGAAATGTCGGCAGCACAGCTGCGGGAAACGACCATGGATCCGCCAAACCGTTCACTCTTCAAGGTCACGGTCCCAGACGAACCAAAGGCAGGGAAAAACACTGAAAAGCTGGTCGAACGCCTCATGGGCCGAAAGCCAGAAGGTCGTTTTACCTTCATTCAGCAGAATGCGGAATTTGTAACCGATCTGGACATATAAAGTGGCCCAAAAGCCACGCGTCACAGAGCAACATTGACACATCGACCAAAAATGGCCTATCTGCCGCCCGAGTGTTCCGCAAGGGCGGCCACACGGGTACATTAAGGAAAAGTGGGCGCAAGCCACACAATATGAAATTTGCAGACCTTGGCCTGAGCCAAGAAGTACTGGCTGCCATATCAGAGGCAGGGTACGAAACGCCAACACCAATACAGGAAAAAGCGATTCCGGCCGTGCTTATGGGCCAGGACGTGCTGGGTGTGGCACAGACCGGCACCGGCAAGACTGCTGGTTTCACGGCACCAATGATCGACATTCTGGCCAGCGGTCGCTCACGCGCGCGCATGCCGCGATCCCTCATCCTGGAGCCAACGCGCGAACTTGCCGCTCAGGTTGCTGAAAGCTTTGAAAAGTATGGCAAACATCATCGGTTGAAAATGGCACTGCTCATCGGCGGCGTTTCGTTTGGTGATCAGAACGCAAAACTGGATCGCGGCGTCGACGTTCTCATTGCGACACCGGGCCGCCTGCTTGACCATTTTGAACGCGGCAAGCTGATGCTGAATGGCGTCCAGGTTCTGGTCATAGATGAGGCTGATCGCATGCTCGATATGGGGTTCATTCCCGATGTAGAGCGCATCTGCAAACTTATGCCGCAAAAGCATCAGACACTGTTCTTTTCAGCGACTATGCCGCCGGCGGTCAGAAAACTCTCTGACAACTTTCTCGACAATCCGGCCGAAATTTCAGTCGCCCCGCCAGCATCTGTCTCTGAAACCGTGACGCAATTCGCGGTCAACGTGACGCCCCGCAACAAACGGGCCACTTTGTTGAAGATACTTGAACGTGAACCGGTCAAAAACGCGATCATATTCTGCAACAGAAAGCGCGATGTCGATACGCTGGCCAAACATCTGAAGGCACATGGTCTGAATGCCATGGCTCTGCACGGTGATATGAATCAGTCTCTGCGAATTGAAGTTCTGGACAATTTTAAGGCTGGCAAGATTAAACTGCTTGTCGCCAGCGATGTTGCAGCACGCGGTCTCGACATCCCGGAAATGAGCCATATCTTCAATTTTGATATTCCAACGCAGGCTGAAGACTATGTTCATCGCATCGGCCGAACTGCCCGCGCCGGGAAAAAGGGAACATCTTATTCGCTTGTAACCGGTGACGACCAGAAGTACCTGGATGCAATCAAATCCCTGACCGGCGCGCCGATAGAAATCACATCTGTCGATGGCGGCGTACCCGAGACGCCGAACCCGTCTGAAGCAGCAAAGGCCGTTCCAGCGCAGTCCCACCAGCGCGGCCCGAAAAAGAAAAAGGCAGCGGCTGAAACGGCTGTCAGCGTCGAACACAAGAAGGCCAAAATAGAGGCGTCGCCACAGCCGGCTAAAAATAGAGATCGCAAGCCGCAGCCCCAACATGGCGCCAATCGCGGCCGTGGCGGAACCGTCGTTGGTCTTGGCGACCATGTCCCTGCATTCTTACAGGGCGGGCCCAGGAAGGCGGGCTGAAGGGACTTTTCCTTGCCCGCACCTCTCTTCTTTCGATAGGTTGTTCTGCGCGCCAGCGGAAAAGGCAGGCGCATGGCAAAGCATCTGGTGTGGAGACGATATGAGCTATAAGAAAATTATCCTGGAAATCACTGACAACGTGGCGGTGCTGACACTGAATCAGCCTGAAAAGCTCAATGCGCTGTCGGTTGACCTGCTCCTTGAGTTTCGCGATGCCATCGAGAGCCTCGAACATAATGATGACGCGCGCTGTCTGCTGTTGACCGGCGCGGGTCGCGCGTTTTGTGCTGGGGCTGATTTGACACCTTCAGCAGCATCGGGCGGCAGCGGAGACGGCCTGGTGACGCATTATCATCCGATTACGGAGAAGCTCCGTGCGCTGCCAATGCCCGTGATCTCTGCGGTCAATGGACCGGCAGCCGGGGCAGGCATGAGCATTGCCATCACACCTGATCTCATTCTTGCCGGAAGGTCTGCTTATTTTCTGCAGGCGTTCCGCAATATCGGCCTCATCCCCGATGTCGGCAGCACATGGTTGCTGCCGCGCCTGATAGGGCATCAGCGCACGATTGAGCTCATGTTCCTCGGGGAACGCCTGCCAGCCGAGAAAGCCCAGGAATGGGGCCTTGTCTACCGGGTCTACGATGACGACAAACTGATGGAAGAAGCCATGAAACTTGCGCGATTCCTGGCCCATGGCCCGACCAGGGCTTACACCTACATGCGCGAGGCGCTGAGCAAAACATACGACAACGAGTATTCGGAACAGCTTGAGCTTGAGGCCCGCCTGCAGGGCCTAGCGGGCCGCACCGAAGATGCCAGAGAAGGTGCCTTGGCGTTTATCGAAAAACGCGAGGCAGTGTTCAAGGGACGTTAGCCTTCAGGGCAGGTCGGCGAGCTCTCTGGCGGTCAATCGCCCGGCACCTTTTCGTTTCCGCTGACCTGGCGGCTTTGCGGCGTCTGCACGCATAGCGGCATCAATTGACTTTTCGGCCCAAACGACAATCTCTTCCGGATCTTCAAGAATTTCGGCGGGCAATTGATAATAAGTTCTAAGGGCAGCTTCGCCTCTCCTGGATTGGAACAGGAAAGGACCCATGCCGTGGGCCTCAAATTCAGTGACGAGATTGTCATCGACTTTGAAGTAGATGTCATCGGCTGACCCGATCGCAAACATTACACCATCGACAAAAAAGCCGAGCCCACCAAACATTCGTCTGGCCGTCACATTTGCGGCCGGGCCAAGAATATCCAAAACATAATCTCTGAACTGATTGTCCGTAGCCATCACCCCTCACACAATGCTCAGCAACATGTTGTGGCTTTCTTTCGGGAGCCTGACTCTAAGGCCTGAAAGTCTTTCAGTCATCCTTATCTGGCAGCCGAGCCTGGAGTTTCTGGTGAGGTTGGCCGTGAGATCCAGCATGTCACGCTCATCCTCACTTGGTTTCTTCAGCAAGGCCAGAAAGTCCTGCTCGACCAATACATGACAGGTTGAACAGGCCATGATGCCTTCACAAGCGCCTTCAATATCAATGTCATTTTCGCGCGCGATTTCCATCAGGGATTTGCCGACTTCAGCATCTATCACCCACTCCGTACTGCCGTCCGGGCTGATAAAAGTGACGCTCGCCATCACTGCAAATCTCCGCTCAATTTGCTGTCACCCAGCGACTTCTAAGTTCCTTGACTGTTTCTACTATGTGAGAAGCGGCGATGTCGATATCGGCCTCGCTTGTGAACCGGCCAAAACCGATGCGAATTGACGATTGTGCCATTTCCTCGCTCTGGCCCAGGGCCTGAATAACAGGAGACGGATCTGTTGATCCGGACGCACATGCCGCACCCGAGGAAACGGCGATCCTGTTCAGCGCCGGTATCAGGCTTGCTGGATCAAGGCCCTCAAAACTCAAGTTCAGGTTTCCCGGATACCGTTGGGTGCGATCACCGTTAAGGATGACTCCATCAAGCTCGGCTTCGATTACGCTCAAGAATCTGTGGCTAAGCGCCGCCAGTCTTTCGAGATTGTCTGCCTGATCAGCGGCTGCAAGTTCAGCGGCCTTGCCGAAGGCAACACACAGCGCCGGCGACAGCGTGCCGGCCCTTATGCCTTTCTCCTGACCACCACCGTGCATCAACGGCGCCAACTGAATGCGGCGTCCCTTCTTTTTGTAAAGCGCCCCGATGCCCTTTGGTCCGTAGATCTTGTGTGCCGAGAAGGTCATGAGATCAATGTTCATTGCCTGCACGTCGAGGCTGATCCTGCCGAATGCCTGGGCCGCATCGGTGTGGAAGAAAGTCTTCCGGGTCGCGCATAATTTCCCGATTTCTGTCAGCGGCTGGATAACACCGATCTCATTTTGAACAGCCATGACTGAAACCAGAAGCGTTTCATCACAAATGGCGCCTGCCAGTTGATCGATGTCGATCAGACCATTCTCATGCACGGGCAGCACATCAACGCGAAACCCTTCGCGTTCAAGAACCTTGGCATTTTCAAGCACGCAGGGATGCTCGGTGCAGACTGTGACAATGTGACGTTTCCGGTGGCCATATTTCCTGGCAAGGCCCTGAAACACCAGATTGTTGGCTTCCGTTGCACCTGATGTGAATGTGATCTCCTCTGCCCTGGCGCCAATCACGGAAGCGATTTCTGTGCGTGCTTTACTGATGGCGTCTTCTGCCGTCCAGCCAAAGCTGTGAGAGACAGAATGCGGATTGCCGAAGTTCTCCGTAAGCCAAGGCATCATCGCGTGCAAAACCCGGGGATCCATGGGCGTGGTCGCCTGATAATCAAGGTATATTGGCTTCGCTGTCTGGTTTGAAACAACGTTCATGATGCGCCTATGCCGCCTTCAGCCGGTCGGAGAGCTGCAGCCAGATACTCAGAAATCTCTCGATGTGCTGGTCACGCGTGTTGGGCCCCAGGCTGACGCGGACTGCACATTTCGCGACCTCAGGGTCAACGCCCATGGCCCCTAGGACATGCGAAATAGAAACCTTGCCTGAAGAGCAGGCTGCTCCCGAACTGATTGATATGCCTTCAAGATCAAATGACATGACCTGAGTGTCCCCGGGAACGCCGGGCATAGTCACAGACAATGTATTCGGCAGGCGGTCGACGTCCTTGCCAGCGACATAAACCGACGACCCCGTCTCCTCTAGCCGCGATTGCAAATCGTCTCGCATTGAGGCCAGTCGTGAAGCATGGCTGAGAAGTTCAGGGACCAGAGCCGCGGCGGCGCCAAAGCCGGCAATTGAGGCAACATTTTCGGTGCCACTGCGGCGGCCCTCTTCCTGGCCACCGCCAATTATTTCAGGTTCAAAATCAAGGCCTGACCTGAGAACGAGAGCGCCGACGCCTTTCGGCCCGCCGAATTTGTGCGCCGTTATCGCCATACTGTCCGCACCGAGGGCAGGGAAACTGACCGGTATCTTGCCGACGGCCTGCACAGCATCGCAGTGCAGAATGCCGTCGTGGGCATGGACGATCTCTGCAATTTCCGGGATTGGCTGAATGATACCTGTTTCATTATTAGCAAGCATGGTGGACACAACGGCGCGACCGGCCAATGCAGCAAGCCGGTCATCCAGAACCTGCAGATCAAGAAGGCCATTTTGCTGAACCGGCAGAAGCGGGTTGCGCGCTCCTGCAGTTGCCAAGACAGAATCATGTTCGGTCGATGCCACAAGCATTTCTGGCCTGTCGGTGGCGCTTATGGCTGAACGCAGTGCGACGTTATTCGATTCTGTGCCGCCGCTGGTGAAGACGACATTTTCAGGGCTGGTATCAACAGCTGCGGCAACGTTCTGCCTGGCTGTTTGCACCAGGTGGCGCGCCTCACGACCGTGCTGGTGGACGCTGGATGGATTCCCGGTTACGGAAAGTGCATGCGTAACGGCATCCACCACCGCCGGGAGCACCGGTGCCGTCGCATTAAAATCGAGGTATATCTGAGTTTGCACCACGGCTTTTCCTGCGTTTTGAGGCTTCGGCACGTGAGGGCGTGGCCGTTTGCCATCAGTCCTTGCAATCTGCTGTTCGCATCATGATATACATGTCCACACATAAGATGGCGAGCGCAGGGTACAACCTCTTGAATCGGTCATATTCCGAAAAAAAGGAGCGTTCTGTCCTGCCATTGCAAATGAAAGACCTGGTTGAACTATGCCTGAAATGATATTCAGCGGCCCCGATGGACGTTTGGAAGGCCGCTACCGGCAAGGGGCAGCGCCGAACGCGCCTTTGGCTTTGATCCTCCATCCCCATTCGCAGTTCGGCGGCACGATGAACAACAAAGTCGTGTTTCACCTGACGGAAGTGTTCCTCGCGAGGGGCTTCACAACTCTGCGGTTGAATTTCAGGGGTGTGGGACGCAGTCAGGGGACGTTTGACAATGGCATTGGCGAATTGTCTGACGCCGCGGCCGCACTTGACTGGATGCAAGCGCAAAATCCAAACGCTGCTACATCCTGGGTCGCAGGCTTCTCATTCGGTGCATGGATCGGCATGCAGCTTTTGATGCGCCGGCCAGAGGTTGGTGGCTTTATCTCTGTGGCCCCGCCGGCGAATACATATGATTTTTCGTTCCTTGCCCCCTGCCCCTCATCCGGCCTTCTGGTCCATGGCACGAGCGACGACGTAGTACCGACCGAAGATGTCGACAAGCTTGCTGAACGGCTGAAGACGCAAAAAGCGATCACAGTGGAATACGTGCAGATCGAGGGCGCTACCCATTTCTTCGACAATCATATTGAAGAGCTGTCAGCGATAGCGGGTGGATATCTGGACTCTGCGCTGGTTCTTGCCTGAGATGTCAGTTATCTGGGTCGGTAAGTAACACCGCCAACGCAAGGTTCTCGGACGCCAGTGGTGCCGGGGAAACTGTTTGCCAGACTGAGCTCGGATCGGATTGCCAGAAAGGCAAACGCTTCGGCTTCGAGCGCGTCGCCACGCCAGCCGACTTCCTCGACACTCTGGACCCGGAACGTCAGCTTCGCTCCAAGCGCTGACATCAGCGTCGAATTGTGTCGGCCACCGCCCGTGACAAGGCATGTTCGAGCGGGCTCCGGCAGGTGAGCCATCGCCGCAGCAACAGTGGAAGCAGTAAATTCGGTGAGCGTCGCGGCGCCGTCCTGGGGTGAAAGACCGGCTACAGGGCTGAGCGAGAAAGCGTTGCGATCCAGCGATTTCGGCGGCGCAAGGTCAAAATACGGATTATCCATAAGTGTCGCGAGAGCTGCATCGTTGGCCCGGCCAGCGGCGGCCAGACGCCCACCATCGTCATATGCAGCGCCAATCTGACTTGCCACCCAATCATCGATAAGAGCGTTCGCTGGTCCTGTATCGAAGGCCAGCAATGTGGCTGGCAAACGCACAGCTTGCCGCTCGGCAATCCAGGTGATATTGCCGACCCCACCCAGATTGAGCACGAGAACCGGAAACGCAGCCTCTGGAAGTGCAGCCGCCAGAGCGGCATGATAGATTGGCGCCATAGGCGCCCCTTCGCCCCCTGCCCTGACATCCGCTTGCCTCAAATCAGCGACCACGGGTAACCCCAAAGCATCCGCCAGCGCCTGCGGGTCACCGATCTGCCAGGTCCACTTCTCGTCTGGGCGATGCAAAATCGTCTGGCCGTGAAATCCGATGAGATCTATTTCAGCGGGATCAATCTTGCCATGGCGCAGCAGCTCCTCCACGCCTTCGGCATGGCGACCGACAATCAGTTCCGAGGCACGCCTGACTGGCTCTGGCATAAAATCTGGAGCTGCCTTCAGCGAAGCTGCCGCATCAATTGCAAGGGAAAGGATGCGCCTTTCTTCGCGGCTGTAAGGAATTTCCAGGGCCGGTCCATGGCCGATTACCGCGAAGCCATCACTATCAATAAGTGCTGCATCAATGCCATCAAACGACGTTCCACTCATCAGGCCAATGGCTTTGAATGAACTATGTTCTGGCATCGCCTGCCTTCATCTCTTCTTCTGTTAATGCACAGCGCCGCATGATATGTGAGCTCATCTGCCGGACCGGCTTTGATGTGTAGTATGATAGCAGGTCAAAGCCGGTTCTATTCACTTGCAACATGCTGCGAAATTTAGGGTATTCAGATAGGCGTCCGATGAGCCAGTTCAGGTCAGATTTCATGAAGGCGGTTGAGGAACGGGGCCTCTTGCATCAATGCTCAGCCCCTGAAGCTCTGGATGCGGCCGCTCACAAAGGCATGATCACAGGCTATGTCGGCTGCGACTGCACAGCACCCAGCCTGCATGCCGGCAATCTCGCATCCCTCACTCTGCTGCGCCTGTTGCAGCAGACTGGGCACAAGCCCATCGTCCTGGTCGGCGGCGCCACGACAAAAGTCGGCGACCCCTCTGATCAGGATCAGTCCCGCCCGCTTCTGTCCAGCGACGAGATTGATGCCAACATCGCGGGCATTCGCAAGGTTTACAGCAAAATACTGAAATTCGGGGACGGTCCCACCGACGCCATTTTAGTGAACAATGCTGATTGGCTGGATGACATTGGCTATCTCGCCTTTCTGCGGGAGATCGGTCGCCACTTTTCGATCAACAGAATGGTCAATTTCGACTTTGTGAAGCGCCGGCTTTCGAACGAACAGAATCTGACATTCCTTGAATTCAACTACATGCTGTTGCAGGCGTATGACTTTTTGGAGCTGTCGCGCCGCTACGGTTGCACATTGCAGATGGGTGGATCTGATCAATGGGGAAACATCATCAACGGTGTTGATCTTGGTCGGCGCGCTGACGGCAAAGAGTTGTTTGCACTGACAACCGAGCTCATCGCAACTTCGGACGGGCGCAAAATGGGTAAAACTGCAGAGGGTGCCGTCTGGTTGAACGAGGACATGTTGTCACCATACGATTATTGGCAATATTGGAGAAACACGCCGGACCCTGATGTCTCAAGGTTCATGAAAATCTTCACTGACCTGCCGCTTGATGAAATTACCCGGTACGAGAACGCCGAGGGTGCTGAGATCAACGAGGCCAAGAAAATCCTGGCGACTGAAGCTACGGCTTTAATTCACGGGCGCGCGAATGCCGAGGCGAGTGCGCGCACTGCGGAAGAGACATTCGAAAGAGGTGGTGCCGGCGAGGACTTGCCCACTGTCACCGTTGGTCACAATACGCTTGGCCAGGGCATTACAGTCGTCGAGCTGTTGCGCGAGGCTGGATTGGCTAAATCAAACGGAGAAGCACGGCGGCTCATCAGGGGCGGCGGCGCCAGAATCAATGATGTGCCTGTCCAGACCGAAGATCAGAGCATAACGTTGGAAGATCTTGGGCCGGACAATAGCATCAAACTGAGCGCGGGAAAAAAGCGCCATGTCCTGATTGTTGCAAGCCTCAAAGGCTCGACCGACTAGTTATTGTTGCGGTTCTTCGCCGTCCGGGCCCTGAGCGTCCTGTAACTCCACACGCTCCTCCGCAGGGGCGTCGACTGACGGATCCAGAATTGACGTAATTCCGCGCAGAAAACCGGGCGTCACCGCAGACAGTGGATTCACCGTAAAGACTGGATTCGAATAGGGTCCGGCAACACCATATGTGATCGCAAAAACGCCACTGCCTTCTTCTCCAACCAGCAATCTGCCCACGATGGGCAGATTGCCAAGCGCTGAGTTGATGGAATATGCAGGAACAATGGTGCCACCAAAATTCATGGTTTTCCGGGTCCGATCCAGACCTCCGCTCATAGTAAAGCCGAGCGCAGGTCCGAACGCTCTGGCTTCAGTGACACGGAACGTAGCTTTGTCGTAGGCAAATGGCGCATAGAGACGTTCAAATGAAATGCCTTCGCCTGCCATCACTTCGCTGAACCCGGTCAAGGAGCCAAGGCTCAGAATACGGCCAAGAGCCGGCATGTCATGGACAACGAAGTCATCAACGATCAGCCGCCCTTCATTTCGGGACTGTTCACCGGCTTCGTGCATCGTCATGGTGAAATTGAGAATGCCGCCTTCGCCGCCAGCAAAGTAGCCCATGCCCCGGAAAAGCGAGCTCGCGTCATGGGTCTCAACGCGCAGCAAGCGGTCATTGGGGCCCACTGTGTCAATTGCCACGGCGAACAAGGCGGAGCCATTGAGTTTTCCGTCAAAGCGTGTGTCAGTCCAGAATCCGTTGACGATCCGGCCGGATCCCCCAACGTCCCGGATTTCAACACCCTCGCCAATCAGCACCGAAGCGATGGCAACCTCGATTTCGGCCTCATAGGTTGCGAGCGATGCCGTTTCAATACCTTCGTCGCTGGCAAACAGATCTTCAAGCAGAAGCGCTGCGTCATAGCGCGCGCCTGTCAGGCTCACATGGAAGGTGTTACTTCCAGTGTTGAGAATTTCGCTTTCAAGCTCTGAGGGGCCAAATCTCAGGTAGGGAAACTTTGCCTGACGCAAAACAGCATCAGCGTCAAATTTGATCTCACCCTGAACTTCAAAATTCTCGGCGCTGACTTCAATGTTCTTCAGGTGCAATTCTTCACCTTCATCCCAGATCACATCAACATGAATGCTACCGGGGTCATTCACTGGCTTAACCCAGCCCGGCAGGGGAACTTTCGCTTCCGCTCCGGTAATGTCCCCATCCACGCCGACCAGCAAGGTGCCGTCGATCCTTTGAGAGATCGTCGCATCGAACGAGACCTCCCCGGCAATGTAATCAGTGATGTCAATATCAAGAGTCTTGAGGCTCTCGACATTCATTTCGCCCGCGATCTTGTAAGTGGCGCGAATACCATCAACATCCTGGTAATTTAACTGCCAGTTCGCCTCTGTCGGAACGCCGTTTATCTCGGCACTCCCTTCTGCGATCAGGCCGCTCGAGTTGGCCTGAACAAGCATATTGCCATGGTCGAGCCAGATTTTATCGGTGATATGCGGAAGATGTGCATCCGTAATGGTGGCCGCAGCGGCGTACATGATGTCCTCAGCCTTGATGCCGGCCCGAAGCGGAAATTCGAGATGAGTTCTGGTTGCTGCATCGCCCCTGACACCCTCGGGTGTGAAACCGGCGCGCTTCAGGGAATTGATAGGTTCACTGTCAATCAAGAGAAGGGTGTCCCTCAATGACCCTGTTACCACCGCGTCGACCGTGGCGATGGTCTGCGGCTCAGTGATCTGCTCGACAAGGAGATGCCCTTCGGACAGCTGCAATCCGCCAACTTCGGCGGCGTCAAGGTAGAGGTCGAGATAGTCTCCGGCATAGATTGCGTATCCAGTTGCCGCGATCAGCGGTGGCATCGGTCGAGTGTAGTGACCGGTCAAATTTTCAAAATTAAACTCCACCTCAATCTCTTCAGAGGTGAGCGCGCCACGCTCACGTCCAGCCTGGACCCGAACCCAATATGTTCCGTCCGTGATTGTGCCGGCGGTTATGTTGTCCCGCAGCCAGGTCCGTGTCTTGACGGCCAGGCCGACCGGCCAGTGGCGGGCCAGTTCAGCGGCGGGCAACTGTGACAGCGTGCCCGCCACATTGGTTTCAACGCCGCCATCGTGAAACGCCACATAGCCACTTACGTCGACTACCGTTTCTTCGATGGCCACAGATCCGCTGCTGATGATGATCGTCTGATCTTTCGGCCTGTACGATGCCTTTAATTCGACAGCTGAAATGTCAAAGCCATTCGGATAGAGGTCGGGGAGATCTATGTAGCCCGAGCCGCCGACAAGATCCGCTGAGACGCTAATGATATCGCCATCTTTGGTCAGTGTGGCCTCCAGCGAACCCGAAATGGGAAAGTGGATTGCAGCCAGTGCTGCCAGCCCATCATTTTCGTTGGCAAGCACGAAGGGCTCAATGTCCGCCACTTCGATGGTGATGTGAATCACTTCAGAGCTGATGTCATACTGGCCGGACGCGGCGACGGTCCAGCGCTGGCCTTTCACTTCGACCTCGCCAAACAGGGAGGCATTGACGCCTTCTTCGGCACGCAACAGACTGAGCTGCGCATCCGGGACATGCCAGAAAGTATTGCTTGGCCAATCCATGAAGCTCAGGTCCGCGCCGGAAATCGTGATTTCTTCCAGGTAACCAGTAACGGAGTCTTCGTTCGGCTGGTTCAGAAGCTCGCCCAACAATACAAGTACGGCGCCTTGATTGGGCTCTGAGTCTTCTGAGCCAATCGGCGTGCCGCCAAAACTAATGGTGTTGTCGGCTAGTCTGCCCAGCGGCAGTTTCGGGCCAAATATCTCAAGGCGGGCTGGGGCCAGCATGCCCCGCAAGAGGGCTGATCCGCTGAACTCAATCGAGGCCTCTGGGAATGAGGAAAGCGGCATGCCATGAATGTCTGAAAAGGAAATATTGACGAGGCGCACTTCCAGGCTGTTCCGATCACTCTCCCAGACCAGGATGGTTTCCTCAAACTCGATGATAATGTCAGTGTTTTGGCCCGCCAGAGCGGCTGTAATCCAGGGGTTCAGGAACCGCAGCGACACTGGGCCCTGTGAAATTCGCCACACGAATACTGAACCGACCACCACAATGAACGCCAAAACAACGGCACTGGTCCAGATCGAGTATTTGCCAATCCGGCGGATCAAGAGCGCCTAGTCCCTTTTGACACAGCGCTGCGGATCAGCAACATGGTCCGGATCAGCAATTGCAGCTAGAATTGTCATCTTGTAATGCGTCGCCAATTTGGGTTGGTTAACATCTTCAAAAGCCTGGTCAGGGTCCCTAAATGCCTCAATACAAATTACTCCTGCAAGCTCAAGAAACTGCCGAATTTGGACGGCTGGCGGGATTTGACCAGGGTGCTGCAGAAAGTGCGCTGAAAGAGCTGACGGAATTTGCGGCCAGCTCCGGCGCGGAGCAACTGATGGATGTTCTGCAGGAGCCCATGGCGCAACCAATATTTCAAGCAATCTTCGGCAACAGTCCCTTTCTTACACGGATAACCCGCAGAAATCCCATCTTTCTCGGCCAATTGATGGCTCTTGGGCCCGATGAATCGTTGCAAAACATTTTGGCGAAAGTTAGGTCCCTTCTGCCGAGTTTGTCTGAAGCCGCCCTGATGACAAGCCTGCGGCAGGCCCGCGAAGAGCTGGCACTCACTGTTGCCTTGGCTGATGTGACAGGAATCTGGCAGCTGCCCGAAGTTACCGGCGCGCTGACGGCCTTTATTGACGGCGCGCTGACGGCAACAACGGCTCATCTTCTGTGCCGGATGCACGAGGCGGGCTCATTGAAGCTCAAAAACGGCACGAGCACGGACCAGAACCAAGTCGCTGTGGACTGTGGGCTCTTCATCCTCGGCATGGGCAAACTTGGCAGTTTCGAACTGAACTATTCCAGCGACATCGACCTGATCGTGCTTTACGACCTCGAAAAAGTGCCCTGTCAGCTGGGTGATGGGCCAAGGGCATTGATGGTGAACTTTGTGCAGGATCTGATCAGGATAATCCAGACACAGACTGCTGACGGATATGTCCATCGTATTGACCTTCGCCTCAGACCCGATCCAGGTTCGACGCCTGCTGCCATCTCCACTGAATTTGCTGAAGGCTATTATGAGAGCCGCGGCCGAAACTGGGAGCGGGCGGCCATGATTAAAGCACGCGCGGTGGCAGGCGATCTGTCGGCTGGCAAATCATTTCTCAAGATGATGGAGCCTTTCGTTTGGCGTCGCCACCTTGACTACGCAGCCATTGAGGATATTCGAGGCATTACAAGGCAATTGCAGTCTTCGAACCGCCAAAAAGGCGTCAAAACCCGTGATCACGACATTAAGATTGGAGCTGGCGGCATCCGCGAAATCGAATTTTATGTCCAGACGCAGCAACTTGTAGTCGGTGGGCGGAACCCCCATCTGCGTGCCGCAGCAACGATGTTGGCGCTGGCAGAAATGCCCGACCGGGACGACGAAATTGTCTCTGCCGATCTCATGAGCGCATATGAATTTCTGCGCAGGCTCGAACATCGCCTGCAGATGATCAACGATGAACAGACCCATCTCATGCCCGCCGATGATGAGGGTTTCAATCGCGTCGCGATGTTCATGGGGTTTTCTTCCGCTGCCGAGTTTGAAGCAGAACTGCAGAAGATTCTGGACACTGTGCACAATCACTATCTGACGCAATTCCCGGAGATTTCAGCCGCACCGGAAGCTATCCATCTGTTGCTGCAAGCCGACGGATCGGTCCCGGAGACAGTCGCCTACCTGGACGAAAGGGGGTACTCAGACCCGCAGCGCGTCCTTGCGATCCTGAACGGCTGGCAAGACCGAAATTATCGCGTACTTCAAAATGACCGCACCCACGAACTGTTGAACGACCTCTTGCCAACGATCGTCGAATCCTTTGGCGGCTGTCTTGACCCGGATCTTGGCTTGCAGCGATTTGACGAATTCATCCGGAACCTGCCCGCTGGGGTTCAGTTGTTCTCCCTCATCCATGCGAACCCTTGGCTGTTGGAATTGATTTCAGATGTCTTTGGCACTGCGCCGGCGATTGCAGAGAAGCTGTCACGACACAACGAGATGTTCGACGCACTGCTGACAGCGGAATTCTATGAACCCGTGCCCGCTCGCAATGATCTTGAAATTCAGGTTGCGGGCAAATTCAGCGACTGCGGAAGTTACGAAGAAATTTTGGATGCGGCGCGAAGCTGGATGAATGACTTGCGGCTGCAGATTGGTGTGCAGCAGCTTGGCAATGTCATTGATGCCGTCGAAGCGGGCGAGAGCCTGAGTGCTGGCGCTGAGGCATTGCTGGCACAACTGTTCCCTGCAGTGACTGATGAGTTTTCGCAGAAGTTTGGCAATGTTCCTGGCCGTGGCATGGCCATCATCGCCATGGGTAACTTTGGCAGCCATGAGCTTACGATGACATCCGATCTCGATTTGATCCTTGTCTATGATGGCCAGGATCTGGTTACCAGTTCCGGCGGCAGCTCCAGCCTGTCCGTGCCGCAATACTATGGTCGTCTGTCACAAAGATTTATCAACGCCCTGACGACGCTGACGCGACAAGGAAGGCTGTTTGAAGTGGATATGAGGCTGCGGCCCTCCGGCAATCAAGGGCCTGTCGCTGCATCGCTCGAGAGCTTTACGAAATACCATGAAACCTCATCCTGGACCTGGGAACAGATGGCGCTTAGTCGAGCGCATGTAATTGCGGGTCATGAAAGCCTTTGTGCCGACATAGAGCAGGTCATTCGCCGAACTCTGAGCAGACCTCGAGAACAGCCCGCTCTTGCTCAGGATGTTGATGACATGCGGGCTAGAATCGATGGTGAATACAAAACCTGGAATGTCTGGTCGCTTAAATACGTTCGTGGCGGACTCATTGACCTTGAGTTTCTCTCTCAACTTTATGTACTCAACTACGCAGATCAATATCCTGAGATACAGGATGTCTCGCCACCGAAAATAATCGACTGGCTGGGTGCAAAGGGCCTGGCGCCATCGGATGACATCCACAGGCTAAGCGCTGCCTATGCGTTCCAAAGAGCCCTGCAAAGCCAGATTCGTCTTTGTCTGGGTGCGTGGGACAGCCAGGCCGAAGGCCCCACCGGACTGCGGCGCATTCTGGGACGGCTGAACGAGGGGAAAAGTTACGAAGATCTGACGGAGGAGCTTAACGAACATCAAAACGCAGTCAGAGAAATCTATGCGCGAGTGATGGTTGGTTTTGGAGTAACGTCTTAGGGACAGGATGGGGCTGATCTGATCGGCACAGCGACTCAGTAGCTATGGGAGACAGGGAATGGCAGCGTTACCAGAGACCGGTAAAAAGGCGCCTGCGTTCAAGATTGCGGCAAGCAATGGCGAGACAGTTTCGCTTGGTGATCTGAAAGGACAAAATGTTGTTCTGTATTTTTACCCAAAGGATAACACCTCTGGATGCACCAAAGAGGCCATCGGCTTTACCGCAGCAGCAAAGGATTTCAAGAAACTGAATGCGATCGTGCTCGGTGCATCGAAGGACAGTATCAAGTCCCATCAAAGGTTCATCGACAAGCACGGCCTCAAGCTTACGCTCCTCGCGGATGAGGACGGCAAGCTGGTTGAGAAGTACGGGGTCTGGGTGGAAAAGAACAATTACGGCCGAAAATATATGGGCATTGAGCGGGCGACTTTCCTTATAGACGAAACAGGCACCGTTCGTGAGATTTGGCGGAAGGTTCGGGTGAATGGCCATGTAGAGGCTGTTCAGGAGGCTCTGAAGGCGCTCGGATCCTGATCGTGATCGGAAACAATAGAGGGATGATTCGCAGTTCTCGAGCTTGGGCCCGAAGGTAAATTGCGAATGGCCTTTGTTGCCCCCCTCGTCCGACCGGGATCAGTTGTTACCGAGCGCCGTCGGCCGAACTGGCACTTCCTCATGACGCTGATTAGAACTTCCTGTAAAATCATGGGCTTAGGGCTGTCATGTGAACAAACTAGGTCGGCATTGGAAAGCTCGGCAAGCAATGCGCCGATGCATCATCTTTTGGCCCTTGAATTGGATCGAAGGATGATATTGTCTCGGACCTTGGAGCAACCCGCCTGAAAGTACCAAGGCGGGGTCTCTTCGGAGGGAGGGCGGGAGATAGCAGGCAAATTTCAGAAGGCTGACTTTTCGAAGCTCAGCGAAATGTGGCGCAACGCTTTTCATGAGCGTGAACTGATTGTCCGCAGTCAGGGTCGTATGCGCTACGTAGTACTGCCGGCAAAAGTGCAGCAACTTTTCGCTTTCGCGGCCCTTGGTTTGCTGATCTGGACAATCATTGCAACATCAAGCGTCCTCCTGGAGAACCGTCTGATAGCCAGCAAATCCGAAGAAGTGCAACGCACCAAACTGCAGGTCGACAGCCTGACTTCGGATATCGAGGAGCTGCGAAGTGAGTACAAGGCCACGACAGACGCGCTGATTGAAAATCATCGGCTGATTGAAGACCTGATCCAGGAGCGAAGACTGATTGAGACCACAACGGTTCCAGAGCCGGTAGCAGAAGAAGATATTCAGAACATACTTGGCTATATCTGGGACTTTGTCGGCGGAGCGCCGCCGGCCATAACAGCCGAAAGTGCAGCAGAGGAACTTCGACGCGATCAGCTGACACTTCTCGTGGCCCTCGAAAGACGTGCTTCGCTTGATACGGATCATCTCGTTGCAGCGGTGCAGATGACCGGGCTTGACGTCGATAGCTATTTGAACGGACTTCAAGTCGAAGGCGGCGCTCAGGGCGGCCCACTGCAATTGAGCCGCGATGATGGGCCGGCCGCGCCTGGCAATTTTGTCGACGAAGCAAATGAATTTACGCGGTTGTACTTCAGTGCAGCCAATAATCTTGGCCGTCTTGCCGATTTAAAGGCTGCGGTTCACCAGTTGCCGTTGATTACTCCGATAATTGAATCCGAGGAATTCTATCTTTCATCCAGCTTCGGAAGGCGACGCGATCCGATTACGCGGGAGCCCGCCTTTCATGCCGGGATCGATCTTGGCGGCCACCGGAAAACACCTATTCGGGCGACCGCTTCCGGCATTGTAATCATGGCTGGTGTCAGCGGACCCTATGGCAATATGATCGAGGTCGATCACGGCAACGGGTTTCGGACACGATATGGCCATCTTCACACCCTAGGTGTCGAAAGAGGCGACCGGATCCAAGCTGGTGAAATTATTGGAACGATGGGAAGCTCGGGACGAACAACTGGCACACATGTCCATTACGAAATCTGGTACAATAACCAGACAATGGATCCTGCCAAATTCCTAAAGGCTGGCGAATATGTTCAACAAAACAGGCAAATCTAGCGAAGAAGAGGCCAGTGCAGAAGCACCAAGTCTCATGAATGCGAATCGTCCGGCTCCCCGGACGGCACCCTCCCTGCTGGGAACTGATCTGACAATTACCGGCGACATCGTGTCTGAAGGTGATTTGCAGATAGATGGCAAAGTGATTGGCGATGTAAAAAGCGTCAGCCTGACCATCGGCGAGAAAGCTCAGGTCAAAGGCGAAATCGTTTGCGACAAAGCGCTCATCCACGGCTCTGTAAGCGGTCGCGTAACCGCCAAAGATGTCTATCTTTCAAAGAGCGCAAAAATCGTGGGTGACATCCATCACGACCTGGTGGCGATCGAACGTGGCGCGTTTGTCGATGGTCAGATACGGCGCCGTCAATCGGGTCAGGCCGCAGCGAAGCCAGCAGCCGCAGCACAAACTGCGAAGCCGGCGACAGAAGAGGCAAAAGCATCCGAAAAACCAAAGGCCGCAGCCCAGAGCACGCCAGCAAGACCGCAACTGTCCTAGGTTGTTACAACCTGTTCTGGGGTTGAACCGACCTCTATTCGAGATCCTCGACAGAGTCGTCCAGGGTACCACTGACTTCTGCGGCTAACGCGGCGGCCATGAATTGATCGAGATCGCCATCAAGAACGGCGGTTGGGTTCGGCGACTGGGAGCCTGTACGAAGGTCTTTCACCATCTGATAAGGCTGCAGGACATAGGATCGAATCTGATGTCCCCAGCCAATTTCAGTTTTTGAGTCATGCTGTGCCTGGGCTTCATCTTCCCGGCGCCGCATTTCCTGCTCATATAGCCTTGCCTTCAACATCTTCATTGCAGTGGCCTTGTTCTTGTGCTGCGAACGCTGGTTCTGGCACTGGACAACAATCCCTGTGGGAACATGTGTAACTCGAACGGCGCTATCCGTTGTATTCACGTGCTGGCCGCCCGCGCCTGACGAGCGGTAGGTGTCGATGCGAAGGTCCTTGTCTTCTAGTTCGATTTCGATGTCATCATCTATAACGGGATAGGCGCCAACGCTTGCGAAACTGGTGTGCCGTCGAGCATTTGAGTCAAACGGGGATATCCGGACAAGACGATGCACGCCGCTCTCGGTGCGCAGCCAACCGAAAGCATTGGTTCCCTTGATTATAAGGGTCGATGACTTGATGCCTGCTTCTTCTCCCGACGTTTCATCAACGATCTCGACCTTGTAGCCATGGGCCTCTGACCAGCGGACATACATTCTCCGAAGCATCTCTGCCCAGTCCTGACTTTCTGTGCCGCCGGCACCGGCATGAATTTCGAGGTAACTGTCGTTGGCGTCCGCTTCACCTGACAGCAGTGCTGCCAGCTCCGCTTTGCCTACTTTGGTCTGCAGGTCATGTAGAGCTGTAACGCCTTCAGTGACTGTCTCCGCGTCGCCTTCCTCCTCGCCGAGCTCAATGAGAGCTACGTCATCCTCGAGCTCCTGTTGCAGAGCAGTGTAGGCATCCCTGCCGCTTTCAATGGATGTTCGTTCGCGCATGACGCGCTGGGCGCGCTGGGGATTGTCCCACAATGAGGAGTCTTCTGCTAATTCGTTCAGCTTCTGAAGACGCTTTTCTGCAGCATCCCAGTCAAAGATGCCTCCTCAGCAGTTCAAGCGACTGCTCAATTTCCTTGATCAGCAATTCTGCCTCAGCACGCATGGCTTCTTCGACCTTGATTAAACGGATGACTTGAGACCAACAGAGATGGCTTTTCTAGTATAGCCCACCTGTGCCAACCCGCGGTGATGTGCTGGTTTGTAGCACACCGCCGGTGCCGTCCAATACCCATCTTTCGGCAATCGGCTCGGTTCCAGGTTTGAATGCTTCCAGGATAGCATTACGGTCATTGGGCGCGGCAGGCAGACCGGTCTTGGCATTGACCCGCACCAGGCGGATATCAGATGGAATTCGGAACGGAATAGCAGGCTCTTTCTCCAGCGCTTCGGCGATGAATTCTCTGAAAATTGGCGCCGCGATGGATGCACCCTGCTCTCTGTCGCCCAAAGTACGCGGGTTATCGAAGCCCGCATACACACCAACGGCGAAATCCGGCGAAAAACCGATGAACCAGGTGTCCAGAGCATCGTTCGACGTCCCGGTTTTGCCTGCCAGCGGCCGCCCCGGAATCCGTGCACCAACGCCCGTGCCGCGCTGAATCACACCTTCAAGCATTGCGACAATCTGGTAGGCAGTGGCACTGTCGATGACGCGCGCGCGCTCGTCCGCAAGGAATGGCTCAGCCTGTCCGTACCATGCATTAGCGCTGCATCCTATGCATTGGCGCCGGTCGTGCCGAAATACAGTTCGGCCCCTTCTATCCTGAATGCGATCAATAAGTGTCGGCTCTATTTCATGGCCGCCATTTACAAGCATGGAATATCCAGCGGTCAGCTGCAGCAGGGTTGTCTCTCCCGCACCAAGGGCCATAGCTAGGGTCGGCCGCATATTCTCCACGACGCCAAATCGCCCGGCCATGTCGACCACCCTATCCATACCGATGTATTGAGCAAGACGAACGGTCATCAGGTTGCGGGATTTCTCCAGGCCCAGCCGGAGTGTGCTTGGCCCGTAAAATTCCTGGCTGTAGTTTGCCGGTTTCCAGATGCCGAGGCCGGGCCCCTGATCAATGACAAAGGGCGCGTCCAGCACGAGAGTGGATGGCGTAAATCCTTCCAGCAAAGCTGCGGAATAGACGAAAGGCTTAAACGCGGAACCCGGCTGCCTTGCAGCCTGCGTCGCTCTGTTGAACTCGCTGGTCGCATAGCTGATGCCGCCTTCCATGGCGAGAATGCGACCGGTATGCGGGTCCATGGCGATAATCGCGCCATTAACATCAGGAATTTGGCGCAACTCGTACACCATCGTGCCCTGAAGGTTCACCCCCGTTGCTTCCACTGCGACGATGTCACCTGCATCAAGCACATCGTCGGCACGCCTGACCTGACCTCCAACACGTTGGCCCTCACGCCATTCACGGGCCCAGCTCATCTGTTGCAGGGGTATAACGCCAGGCGTTCCATCCTTGAGCTCGACTATCGAATACCGATCAACGGCTTCGACAACCAGGGCCAGCTGCCAGGAGGGATACAGTCCCTCTGCCTGGAAGTTTTGCAGTATTTCGGATGATGCATCACCAGGCTCTGTGTGACCGAGAGGGCCCCGCCAGCCATGGCGCCGGTCGTAGGCGAGGATTCCGTTTCGCAAAGCGGTTTGGGCCGCCCGCTGCAGGCGCGGCACCAATGTACTGCGAACCGACAGTCCGCCTTCATAGAGCATATCCTCGCCATAGATGCCATAAAGCTCGCGCCGGATTTCTTCAGCGAAATACTCCGCCTGGACAAAGTGAGTTTCACGGCCGAGGTCAACTTCCAGCGGTGTGGCAATTGCTGTTTCGGCCTCCTCTTGCGTGATTTTGCCATCTTCCAGCATCCGGCCGATAATCCAGTTCCGACGGATGATTGCCGCTTCAGTCTTGTAGATCGGGTGATAGTTGTTAGGCGCTTTCAGCAAAACCGCGAGATACGCAGCCTCCGGCAGGGTCACCTCTTCCAGTGATTTATCGAAATAATTCAGAGCGGCTGAAGCCACGCCGTAAGCGCCTCGCCCCAAGTAGACATCATTCAGATAGAGCTCCAGAATTCGGTCTTTGGTAAATGCACGTTCAATGCGAAGTGCCAGAATGGCTTCCTTGATCTTACGCTCGTAGGACACTTCGTTGTTGAGCAGGAAATTTTTGGCCACCTGCTGGGTAATTGTTGAGCCGCCGACAGGGCGCTTGTCGCTGCCAATGGCCTGGACATTCGTTATGATGGCACGCAGCACACCGTTTATGTCTATGCCCATGTGGTCATAGAAGTTCTTGTCTTCAGCAGACAGAAAAGCGTCGATGATGACCTGAGGCACCGCTGCTATGGGGACATACAGACGCCGCTGCCGCGCATATTCAGCGATCAGCTGTCCATCGGCGGCGTGCACACGAGTCATCACCGGCGGTTCATAGACGGCAAGCTGTTTGTATTCTGGAAGACCTCTGCCGAAACTGTAGAGGACGTAGACGGCTCCGGCGCCGACAGCCACAGCGCCGACCAGGATCAGGGCAACGGAAACAGACAATATCCGTAGCACGCGCTGCTGGTTTATCCTGATGTCCGATCTCCACGTTCTGAGGGAGTGGCAGATTTGTCTACCCACTCAGAAGAGCAATTCCTGTGGGCGAAAGCTAGTTCCAAAATGTGGTCAGTTTGTGACTCTGAGAGGCCCGGATGTCGTACGCTCAGCGCTCAAAGTCGCTGAAATAGGTATCCACGGCCCGGACAATAGCCCTGGAGATCCGTGTCTGGCCTGACGCTGAACGAAGCATCTTCTCGTCTTCAGCATTTGACAGATATCCTAGTTCAATCAACACGGAAGGCACATCTGGTGCCTTGAGGACACGAAATCCAGCGTAGCGGTGCGTGTTGCGCAGGACCCTCACTGATCGGGCCAGTTCTATGGCCAGCTCCCCGGCAAAAATCCCCGAATTGTTCATGCTTTCCCGCTGAGCGAGGTCGATCAGAATACTCGCGACCTCCTGGTTCTCAACATCAAGATCTATACCCGCGATAATGTCGGACTTGTTTTCCTTTGCGGCCAGAGCCGCAGCTTCCTGATCCGATGCTGTTTCCGACAGCGTATAGACCGAAGCTCCGCGGACCGAGCGGCGTGACAAAGTATCCACATGAACGGAAATAAAGAGATCAGCTTCTGCTTCCCTGGCGATTGCAACGCGTTCACGCAGCTGCAGGAAAATGTCGCGATCCCTCGTCAGGACGGCGTTGTAATTGCCCGAGCGATCAAGTTCCCGCTTCAGCGCTCTTGCGACGGCAAGCGTAATGTCTTTCTCGTAGCGCCGGTTTGGACTTATCGCTCCCGGATCAATACCGCCGTGGCCGGCATCAATGACTATCGTCGGACGTTGATCGCCGCTCGGCTGAGCTGGCGCCCGCGGTATCGACGGCGCACCGATTGGCGTGAAAGGTACCGATCCCCGTCGTCCCACGCTGGCATTAAATGTCGCCGGATCAATCGGTTTCAGATCCAGGACCAGCCGATAGGCGAATGGTCCCTGAGGCTTCAGCACAAAAGCGCGATCAACCGATAAAGTTTCATTCACATCGAGCACAACACGGAAAATACCTGGCCTGAATAGCCCCACTCTGAACCGGTCAATCAGCCCCTTACCTGACACGGCATCTCCCTGTGGGGCTGTCCAGTGCAATTCAGGCAGGTCAATAACCACCCGATTGGGATTGGCTAGAGTGAAAATCGAATATTCGAGCTCTTCGTCCAGATCAAGCACGAAACGCGTCTTGCCGCTGTCGTGCTGGCCGATACGCACGCCGGTTATGGTCGGCGCGGCGAAAGCCGTGACGCCCCAAAACATGAGAACGACCACGACAGCGCCGATCTTTCCCAGTCTTCGGATCATCCTGCTTGAGCACCCATCGTCATGAATCGCTTTCTGATTTGTGGCTGTGGCGCTTTCGTGTCGCCGATTTCTGCAGGTTAATGTCGCAACAATTGACCTCACCTGAACAGATTGCATCTCCGATCAGGTGTGACTTTTCAGCCTAAGTCTACCACATTTAGTGGCAGGCAAGCGGGAAAATACTATCGGCCTGCAAGCGAACCCGATAGCCTCGGTGCACCTTTTGGGATTGTGCCGCACGCAAGAGCCCGGTACATATAGCAGGCGTCTGACGACCATCGATCACGTCATCGGCTTCAGCCGAAAGCGGTCGGCATTAGTCAGATACCGGGAACGGGTATGAATATCCATTGCAGGCAGTTGGCTCGCAGCGAGGCTTTCATCAGTCCCGGACGATCGATATATGGATGCAAGTAAATCAAGTTTAACAGAAAATCGCGCTCGAAGGCTTCCAGCTCTATGCCAATTACTCTGCATGGTCTGACAAAAGAAACAGTGTCCCCTTTCATGGTCGGGCTTTCCGATCCAGAGAATGGGTTGCACGCTGTTGCGCGCCGTTCGAGCGAAATTAAGGCCAGACTGAAGCCCGCTCCCTTTCGATGGAACTTCAGCAGCCTTGGGGAAAATTCAAATGGCAGCAAGAATGCTAATCGATGCGACACACGAGGAAGAGACCCGTGTCGTCGTTCTGCGCGGCAACAAAGTTGAAGATTTTGACTTTGAATCCGCCGCCAGAAAACAGCTAAAAGGTAATATCTACCTAGCTAAAGTCACCAGAATTGAACCGTCGTTACAGGCGGCTTTCGTCGACTATGGCGGCAACCGGCACGGCTTCCTGGCCTTCAATGAAATCCACCCGGATTATTATCAGATTCCACTCGCCGATCGCGAAGCGCTGTTCAAAGAGGAAGAGGCCGAACTGTCGGGCCAGGAACAGCAAAATGATGAAGTTTCAGCTAGCGTGGAAGATACATCCGCAGATTCTTCCGATACCGTCAATGAAGATCTTGAAGATGCCATCAACGAAAGCGCCGCTACCTCTGTTGCACTGGACACTGAAAATGGCGATGGGGTGGTCCTCGACCAGGAACACAGTGGCGAGGACCTGTCGGATGCAGAGCCTGAAGACGATGCAGCTGAGCTGCCCGACGAAACCCGCTTATCGGAGGCCGCGACAGACGACGAAGAGGCGATCGAAAGCGTGCGCAAGAGGCGCTCAAATCTGAGACGCCGCTACAAAATTCAGGAGGTCATCAGACCGCGCCAAATTCTCCTGATCCAAGTGGTTAAAGAAGAACGTGGCAACAAGGGTGCCGCCCTGACTACCTATATTTCGATGGCTGGCCGATACTGTGTCTTGATGCCGAACACGGCGCGCGGCGGGGGCATCAGCCGAAAGATTACACAGGGCAAAGACAGGAAGCGGATCAAGGACATCGTCGAAGACTTCGAAGTGGCCGACGGCATGGGAGTCATTGTCAGAACCGCAGGCGCTGATCGTACCAAGGCAGAACTGAAGCGAGATTACGAATATCTTGTGCGCCTTTGGGACGAGATCAGAAACACCACAATGGAATCAATCGCGCCGTGCCTCGTACACGAGGAAGGTGACCTGATTACGCGCTCGTTGCGCGACATTTACTCAAAGGATATTGATGAAATTCTTGTCGAAGGCGATGGCGGTTACCGGCAAGCCAAGGACTTCATGAAAATGCTGACCCCCAGTCACGCCAAGAAAATTCAACCCTACAAAGATCGAGTGCCGCTGTTCCAGAGATATCAGATTGAGCGCCAGCTGGATCAGATGTTTGATCCCAATGTGTCGTTGCCTTCAGGCGGTTACATTGTCATCGATCCAACCGAGGCCCTGGTATCAATTGACGTGAACTCGGGCCGATCCACGCGTGAACGCAACATCGAACAGACCGCGCTACGAACCAACCTGGAAGCTGCTGAGGAAGTCGCGCGTCAATTGAAGCTGCGCGACATGGCCGGACTCGTCGTAATTGACTTCATCGACATGGAAAATCGCGGCAACAACAGAAACGTCGAAAGGAAGCTAAAGGATTCTCTGCGCACCGACCGCGCGCGCATTCAGATCGGTCGCATCAGCAGCTTTGGCCTGCTGGAAATGTCGCGCCAAAGGCTTAGAACAGGCATGCTTGAAGCAAGCACCCTGCCCTGTCCTCATTGCCACGGGACAGGCTCAATCCGGTCCATCGAGTCTGCGGCCCTTCACGCTTTGAGAGCAGTTGAGGACGAGGGCTTGCGCGGACGCAGCAATCTGCTGAGCTTGAAATTGCCGGCTGAAGTGGCCTTATTCCTTCTCAATCAGAAGCGAACGGTCGTAGCGGACTATGAGGAACGCTTCGGGTTCACCCTCACGATCGGCATTGGCCCTGATCTGGTCGCACCCGACTTTGTTATTGAGCGGATGCGGCAAGAAGCCGATGGCACCAAAGTCAAAGTCGAGCCAGACGCCAATGAAGGTGCACAGAAGAAGAGCCGTGGCGGCAGCAAGGCCAAGAAATCATCTGACGAAAGTAAACCTCAGGAAGAAGGTAAGAAACGCAAGCGTTCGCGGCGCCGGAAGCCCCGCAAAGAGAATGAGCCAGTTCAAGGACAAGCTGTCAGCGAAGATGATGCGACCCTCGCCGATGAAACAGAGCCAGAAGACGCAATCTCCGACGACACTGCCCAGGAAAGTTCTGATGAACCTAAAAAGCCCCGGCGCCGAAGCCGCAGAGGCGGCAGAGGGCGAAACGCAAAGGCCCGGGCCAAGAAGGACGACAACAAGGCTGCGCCCGTGGAATCTGAGCCCGAGCCCAGCACTGAAACTGCGGCGGCACCGGTCGAAGCCGAGACCGTTCCTGCGGGCGAAGCCGTCGCTGAAGTTGTCGCCGAACGGATCTCTGAGCCCGAGCCAGTCCCGGAACCTGCACCAGAAGTCGAAACGGAACCTGAGGAAGCTTCCGCCTCAACTTCAGAGCCGGAAGTGGCGACTGAGGAAGTGGTTCCCGAGATGGAGCCTGTCGAGGAAAAAGGCCCGGCCAAAGAGAAGCGCAGCGGCTGGTGGCAGAAAGATTAGCTGCTAGACCCGATTCCATCTTCATGGAATCGGGCCAAGGTTCCGGTCGCTCACGCCAGCGCGTGCAAGCACGCACGGCTCCACAGGGGCGGCGCACTGGCGCCGGAGCCACGCTTGCGGCTCCAACCATTTGAATATCGAAAATGGTCTCGTTCCGTTCAGGATTGCCAGGCCGCCATGCGTCTGGCTGCTTCAGCCACATTCTCCTCTGACTCGGCATAGCAAATGCGCACGTATCGGCGACCGTTGGTGTGATCAAAGTCTGTTCCGGGAGTGAGGGCGAGGCCGGTCTCATCGAGCAGCAGCTTGCAGAATGCAGCACTGTCACTGCTTAGGCCTGAAACATCTGCATAGACATAAAATGCGCCATCCGGCGGCGCCAAAGCTGTGACTCCCATGTCGGCCAGTGTGTCAACAATCAGCAACCTGTTCCGATTGTACATCTTCACGCGGCTGTCCAGTTCTTCCTTGCAATCGAAAGCTTTGATCGCGGCAATCTGCGACAGAGCCGAGGGTGAAATGAACAGATTCTGCGCCAGTCTTTCGACCGGCCGTAATAGATTTTCGGGCAGCACCATCCAGCCAAGGCGCCATCCGGTCATGCAAAAATATTTGGAGAAGCTATTGATGACAATTGCGTCTGCATTCAATGACAGGACAGTTTCACCCGGCTGGTTGTAGGTAATCCCGTGATAGATCTCATCCGATATCAGTCTTATGCCGCGGGAAGCACAGCAGTCAGCGATTCTTCCGAGTTCGGCAACCGGGATCATGGTGCCGGTTGGATTTGCCGGGCTAGCAATCAATACGCCATCAAGATCAGGCGTCTTCTCGATGGCACTGGCAGTGAAAATGAATCCTTCTGCCGCACCGGCATTGATCGGTACTGGTGTGAGATCGAGTGCCTGTGCCGTATTCCGATATGCGGGATATCCCGGCTCGGCGATTGCGATACGGGCACCGTGATCAAACGAAACGAGGAACGCGAGAATGAAAGCCGCGCTGGACCCCTGGGTGACAACAATTCTCCCGGGGCTGAGGCTCACCCCATATGTCTCCTGATAGTGCGCTGCAATCCGGTCCCTCAACGCTGGGAAACCAAAGGCTTCGGTGTATCGCAACGGCTGAGACCTGAGTGCATCGGTTGCTGCCTCAATCACCAGATCAGGGGCGCCGAAGCCAGGCTCCCCGAGCTCAAGATGCAGTACATCACCCTTGATCGCCTGTCTGTCGTTTGCAGCCTTGAGGACATCCATGACGATAAAAGGCTCTATGCCGCTTCGTCTGGAGGGTCTTAATGAATTGTTCATAGAAGCTGTGCATAACAGTGGTTTCATTATTAAGCCATCATCTTGCCAAATTATTGGCTTCCAGTCATGAGTTGATGGGCGGGACATGCAGACCAAGGTATACAGTTCCGTGATTTGACGCTTGGCATGGGCTCACATAGTCTGCGCGGACACTGAGGAGACACAGTTGAACAGGCGACCACTCAGTCACAGAGAAATTTCGAGGCGCGGTCGTGGAGGCTGGCGGATCATCTGCCTCGTGTTGCTGCTGTCGCTGTTCACCCTTCGCGTCACTTCACCGACCATGGCTCAGACCATTGGCTTGCTGCGCGACGCGGAAACTGAGAATATTCTTCGCGAATATACGACGCCGCTGTTTGAATCGGCAGGGCTCGATCCTGATGGCGTCGAAATCTACATTGTGGCGGACAACAGCATCAATGCTTTTGTCGCCGCGGGCCGCCGCGTATTCATTAACACGGGCCTCATCATGGCGGCCGATCATCCCGGCCAGATAATGGGTGTCCTGGCGCATGAGACCGGCCACATTACAGGTGCCCACCTTGCACGTTCCCAGGAAGCCTATGCAAAGGCTTCCACTCCGGCCATCATCGGGATGCTGCTTGGTGTCGGCGCGCTGATCGCCGGCGCGGGCGAAGCGGGCATTGGGCTTTTACAGCTTGGCCAGGCAGTATCGACCGGGCAGATACTGGCCTACAGCCGTGCCCAGGAAGCCCAGGCAGATCAGGCCGCAGTTACGATCCTGGACGGCGCCAATATCTCTTCAGTTGGTCTGGTAGAATTCTTTGACAAACTTGCCAGAAACGAGGCCTTTGCCGCCGCACGCATCAGCCCTTACTTGATGTCTCACCCTCTCTCACGCATGCGCATATCACTGTTGGAAGAGAGACTGGCAACGTCGCATGCAACTGATATCCCCGTTGATCCGAAGCTGATCGAAATGCATGACCGCATGCGCGGTAAACTCAAAGGTTACATATGGGAGCCGGATCGCACTCTGGCGGCCTTTCCCCGCTCCGATCAGTCCCTGGGCGCGAGGTATGCCCGCGCCTATGCCTATCACAAACTCTCAATGCTTGAAGAAGCCATGGGCGAAGTGGATAGCCTGATTGCTGAGCATCCGGACGATCCCTACTTTCATGAACTGAAAGGCCAGATCTATTTCGAACACGGCAAGATATGGGAGTCTGTGATCGCTTACAATGATGCCGTTCAACTGAATTCCCGTGAACCGCTTTTGCGTGTTTCGTTGGGGCAGGCATTGATCGCCACTGAAGATTCAGATGTTCTTGGCGAAGCGATCAATCATCTCGAAACAGCGGTTGGCTTTGAGCGTGACAACGGATTTGCCTGGTATCAGCTTGCCTATGCATACGACCGGGCCGGTCAGGACGGGCTGGCGGCCCTGGCGACCGCTGAGCGCACACTGTTGAACGGAGATTTTGCGCAGGCGATACGCCATGCCACGCGAGCTATTGATCTTCTGACGGACGGCACGCCAAGCGAACTCCGGGCGCGCGACATCCAGATCGCCGCCCAGAACATGCTTGAGACTCAGCGGGGAAATGGCTCTCGAAGACGCCAGGTGAAAATTCCAGGCAACGAGATTGGCAGCAGATGAAACTGAGTGTGAAAGCTAACTGGCAGGTTACCTCTATTGCGCTTGTCTCAATGGCCGCCGGCGGACTGTTGGTCCTGCTGGTTGGATATCTTGCCCTGGGTCCGCTGTTGAAGAGTTACATTCTTGAAAATCCGCAAATCATCATCGAGTCTGTCCAGCAATACGAAATTGAGCAGCAGACTCAGATTGCCAGACGTGCCATATCGCTGAATTACAGCGCGATCTTTGAGGATGAGTCATCGCAGGTCGGAGGCAATCCAGATGGTGATGTAACGCTTGTGGAGTTCTTCGATTACCAGTGCGGCTTTTGCAAGCAGGCCCTGCCCGATATGATCGCCCTGACCGAAGATCAGAATCTCAAAATAATCTACAAGGAATATCCCATACTTGGCCCTGAATCCATCGTCGCATCCCGAGCTGCGCTGGCATCCGTACGGCAGGGTATGTATCTCCCGTTTCACCGTGCGCTGATGGCGTTTGAGGGTACATTGACAGACGCAGCCATAATGGAAATTGCCATGGAAGTTGGGCTTGATCTTATTGAGCTTGCCGCAGATATGAACGATCCCATGATCATGCTGACAATCCGGGACAATCTGATACTGGCTAACAATCTTGACCTATCCGGTACGCCAACTTTTGTGCTGAATGACAAAATAATTGTTGGTGCCGTCGGGCTTAATGAGTTGCGTGATCACATAGCCAGCGCACGCGCAGAAATCGAAGGGTGAGCTCCCAAACGCTCAGATGAGACCGGCGACGGGAGAAGAAGGATCCGCATAGAATTTTTTCGGCATTCTGCCGGCAAGATATGCCAGGCGTCCCGCCTGGACCGATAGCTTCATTGCAGCAGCCATTTTGATCGGATCTTTCGCCTCAGCAATTGCGGTGTTCATCAATACGCCGTCACAGCCAATTTCCATGGCAACCGCTGCATCCGATGCCGTACCGACGCCGGCATCAACCAGCACCGGCACACTGATGGCTTCAACGATGAGCCGGATGTTTACAGGGCTCTGGACCCCGAGACCGGAGCCGATCGGTGCGGCGAGCGGCATGATGGCGCAACATCCGATTTCCTCAAGCCGCTTGGCAGCTATTGGGTCATCTGCGCAATAGACCATGACGTCGAACCCCTCACCGACCAGAGTCTCCGCGGCGGCCAGGGTTTCAGTCATGTGGGGGTATAGTGTCTTTTGATCACCAAGCACCTCCAGCTTGACCAGCTTCCAGCCGCCAGCTTCCCTTGCCAGACGCAAAGTTCGCACTGCTTCATCGGCCGTATAGCAACCTGCGGTGTTCGGCAGATAGGTGTAGACCTTGGGATCGACATAATCGACGAGCATAGGCTGTTTGGGGTCAGAGACGTTCACGCGACGGACGGATACGGTGACAATTTCGGCACCGGATGCCTCGATCGCAATTTTTGTCTCTTCGAAATCTTTATACTTGCCGGTGCCGACCAACAGCCTCGAGTGGTATGTAGTTCCGGCGATTTCGAACGTATCGTCAGCAGCTGCGGCCTGGTTTCCACCGCCGATGAAATGGACAATTTCCATCTGATCGCCATCGGATACGACCGTATCCCCGTAAATCGACCGTGGCACAATCTCCAGATTTCGCTCAAGAGCCACTTTCTCCGGGTTTATATCCAGGCGTTCCAGCATCTCACGGACCGTGAGCGGACCGTCAAATTCCTTCGGCTCGCCATTTATGGTCACATACATCTGGTCCGGTCCCGTTGTTGCCCTGCTATCTGAACGCCTTGATAGCGGCTAGATTGGCACCATTCAAGCACATCCGCTTCTATCTTCTGTGCCAATTGAGTATACAGTGGCCTGAAACCCAAAGGGAGACCTAACCGGATGGCTGCCGACAAGCCAACAGTTCTGATAATCAACGGCCCCAATCTCAATCTGCTTGGCACCCGTGAGCCCGAGATTTATGGAACTGAGACGCTGGATGATATCTGCGCAGCGGTAACCATCAAGGCTGGCGCGCTCGGCATCGGCGTCGATTTTCGTCAGTCGAACAGCGAAGGCCAAATCGTCGAGTGGATTCACGAGGCGCGAGAGGCGCATGCCGGAATTCTGATCAATGCTGGCGCCTATAGCCACACTTCGGTGGCGATCATGGATGCCCTGCTTGCCTACGAAGGCGCCATCGTTGAGGTGCATCTGTCAAACCTCTTCAAGCGCGAACAATTCAGGCACCACTCCTACATCACATCGGTTGCCCAGGGGCTGATTTGCGGCCTGGGCAGTCAGGGCTATGATCTGGCCCTTCAAGCCCTGGCGCCGATCATCAAGAATCAAGAACGGTAATGGAACCGATTGTATGGCTCAGCTAAAAGTCGATAGGGATCTGATCAAGGAACTTGCACAGCTTCTGGAAGAAACAGCTTTGTCTGAGATCGAAATCGGAGAAGGCGATCAGAGGGTCCGCGTGGCAAGGAACCTGAACGGCGCTGTCGTTGCCAGTCCGCTGACCTCGGCCGCGATGAATGAGACCTTTGAACCTTCTGCTGCCTCATCAACGCCTGCGGTTGCACCCGGGTCGGTTACATCACCGATGGTCGGCACTGTCTACTCTGCACCCGAACCAGGGGCACCCGACTTTGTAAAGGTCGGAGATCAGGTCAGTGAAGGCCAGACAGTGATCATCATTGAAGCAATGAAGATCATGAATGCGATACCGGCACCTCATGCTGGAATTATTACTGAGATCATTGTTGCAGACGGTCAGCCTGTCGAATATGGCGAGCCCTTGCTGGTTATTCAGTAGAAACATTGTCCAGGTAGGCGCTGAAGTGTTCGATAAGGTCCTCATTGCAAGTCGCGGCGAGATTGCGCTTCGCATCAATCGTGCGTGCCGCGAAATGGGTATTGCAACGATTGCTGTGCACTCCACCGCAGACAACGATGCAATGCATGTGCGGCTGGCGGATGAGAGTGTCTGCATCGGCCCGCCTGAGGCCAGCAAGAGCTATCTGAACATCCCGGCGATAATTTCGGCGGCCGAAATTTCGGGCGCTGACGCTATTCATCCGGGTTACGGATTTCTTTCGGAAAACGCCGACTTTGCAGAAGTGGTCACAGCCCACAACATCAAATTCATTGGCCCAAGCTTTGAGCACATTCGCCTCATGGGAGACAAGGTCAGCGCCCGGAAGACGATGCTCGATCTTGGCGTGCCATGCGTCCCGGGTTCTGATGGCGTCGTTGAGGACCTGGATGAGGCCCGCAAGGCTGCGAAGGCAATTGGCTATCCTGTCCTGGTAAAGGCATCGGCTGGCGGCGGCGGCCGTGGCATGCGCGTCGCGATGACCGCTGATGACTTGGCAGAGGCCTTCACTACAGCGCGGGCTGAAGCTAAAGCAGCGTTTGGCGACGACGCTGTTTATCTCGAGAAGTTTCTGACAACGCCACGCCACATTGAATTTCAGGTGCTGGTCGACAACGACGGCACAGCGGTAACTTTCGGTGAACGTGATTGTTCACTGCAGCGAAGGCATCAAAAGCTATTGGAAGAGACGCCATCACCCGCCCTCAATCGCGAAGACAGCAACAAGATGGCGGAGATTGTTCGAAAGTCAGTCTCTGGGCTTGGATATCAGGGCGCAGGTACGCTGGAATTTCTCTACGAGAATGGCGCCTTTTATTTTATTGAAATGAACACACGGTTGCAGGTCGAGCATCCAATCTCCGAAATGATCACGGGCATCGATATCGTGCGGGAGCAAATCCGTATCGCCACCGGGGCGCCCCTGCCCTTCAAGCAGGAAGATATTTCCTTTCGGGGTCACGCCATCGAATGCCGGATTAATGCCGAAAATCCCGACACCTTCCAGCCATCGCCCGGCTGCATTAAGGAGTATCATGCGCCTGGCGGCCTGGGTGTCCGTGTCGACAGTGGACTTTACTCTGGCTATATCGTGCCTCCTCAGTATGACAGTCTGATCGCAAAGTTGATTGTGCATGGCACGACACGGGCAGAATGTGTATTGCGCCTCAAGCGCGCCCTGGAAGAATTCGTGATTAGCGGCATCGAAACGACAATGCCGCTGCACCGCGATATCATTGCTGAGCGGGATTTTGTCGACGGAAACTACGACATTCACTGGCTTGAAAAGTTTCTGGAACATCGAACGACGCAGTGAAAATTACGCCGGAACTTCTTCTGACAGCATACTCTCAGGGCGTCTTCCCTATGGCTGGCGGTCGCGAGGATGACGAGATTCTCTGGTACGACCCCGAGGATCGAGGCATTTTGCCGCTGAACAAGTTTCATGTCCCGAGGCGCCTGCGCCGAACCATTCAACGGGCCCCATACCTGATTACATATGACAGTTGCTTTTCGAATGTCGTGACATCCTGTGCGCAATCCTCTGCCGGTCGCGAGACCACCTGGATCAACGAAGAAATCGAGACGCTATACGCTGAGCTTCACGCTCAGGGCTTTGCTCACAGCATGGAGGCCTGGCAGGACGGCAGCCTGATCGGCGGTCTCTATGGTGTTCACCTTGGCGCTGCCTTCTTCGGCGAAAGTATGTTCTCGCTTAGAGATGATGCAAGCAAGATCTGCCTGGTGTACCTGGTCGCTCGACTAAAAGAAGGCGGCTTCAAGCTTCTGGACACTCAATGGGTGACAGATCATTTGCTGCAATTTGGCGCCATCGAAATTGCCAGGGCAGAATACAAGGCATTGCTTGCCAACGTCGTCGATCAGGTCGCCGACTTCGGTCAGTTGGCGGCTGATGCTTCGCCGGACACAATATTGCAGTCCAGCACCCAGACATCGTAGACGGGATGTTCAAGCGCTGATATTGCCGGACTGGAAGCGAACATCCAGCCGGTAAAGTCACCTTCTCCGTCGGGCATGGTGGCATCAGTAATCTCGAGAAACGCTGTGGTTTCTGGAGTTTCTGTCGGAGGCCGCTTGGCGCAGGTTCGAACGGTAATGGACAAGGTTCCAAATGAGACTTCCTGATTTATAGGAATCTCAATTGTCGACACGCGTGCTGTAATTTTGTTCAAGCCGCCCAGTACGGCATGATCCCTCGCCGACATCGGTAACTGAGGCTCCGGCGCCAGCACCAGGGGCAACAGGTCGTCAGCGCGATCAAGCGGCTCGTTGGCGATGACATTCGCATTCTGCAGTTCTTGCGCATGGCTGATCGCTATCAGTGCATTGCCGGTCACGGCCTGGAGCAGCACCGCACATAACAGAATTCTTGTTGCTGTTCTGAGGATCACGTTGAGCGCTTGTTAATCGTTTTCACCAGGGCTGAACATGAACTTGCTGATAAGAGAAGTAATGTCCATCGCACCTTCAGTGAACATGATTTCGTCGCCGGCGCTCAGAAACTCCTCATCAGCTCCTGGTGACACGGACAAATAGGTTCCGCCAAGGATGCCTTCGGAAGCAATGCGCGCCGAGCTGTCCAACGGAAGTGGGTATGCTGGGTCGACAGTAAATGTGACAACAGAGTCGTAAGTTTCAGGATCAAGTGTGTTGCCGGTTACCGAACCGACCTTGACGCCGCTGATCCGCACATCGCTACCCGCACCCAGTCCTGTCGAATTATCAAAGCGTGCACTCAGCAGTGAACCGTCCCTGGCACCGACCTCTGTCGTTGAATATGCGAAAAACAGAAATGCCCCGGCCACAATCAGCACCACGGCTCCCATCAAAGTTTCAATCAGATTGCCCTGCATTTGATACTCCTGCTTGTGGTCTCTCTATAAAGCGCCAAATGTTGATTCGCGCATCGGCGATCATTTTGCCAGCAGCAAAATGGAATTACGGTCGCCAGGCTTCATAATCACCTGTTGCATGGGCCCGCTTTCCATCACCGACAAGGCTGCCCGGCGGATGGTACGCCGCATTGGTACCCGTGCGATTTGGCTGGTGTTCTTTTTGCCAGGGGGCCATCACCGGGCTCGTGGCATCTGCGGCGGCAAGACTGGAAGGGATCACATCGTCGGTATGATGGAGCCAGCCGTGCCATTCCGGCGGCACACGCGAGGCTTCCATGTCACCATTGTAGATCACCCAGCGGCGGTCATTTTTCTTGTGTTCGTAATACTTGTTTCCGGTGCCATCTTCACCAACCAGGCGGCCGTGCCGGAACGTGAAAAACGCTGTGCCAATTGTGCGGTCGTTCCACCAGGTAAAGAAATGCTTCAGAGATTTCATTGGTAATTTTCCCAGCGCGCCCAACGCTTCGTGTCACTCATTTGGATATGCTGATCTATCACTTGGGCCTCAGTAAGGCAGCTCATTGCACGTCTGTTCTATGCCTTAGCATAGAATTTCGGACCTGCTTAACACCTCGGCCAACGGCTGCACAAGTGCCGCCTCAGCGTTGCCAAGATAACGCACCTACCGCTATATCAGGTACCCAAGGCAAGCATTCAATCAAAATGTAGTTGCTGAAACGATTCGACGCGCGTATCCTTTTCTTCCGCATTGATACCCGAGTGTAGAGGTTTCGGATTGATGCGGCGGGATTGCAGGCACCTTTGAGCTGCCTCTGTGATCGCAATTGAACGTGCTCGGCAAAGTGATTTTATTTCACGCTTGCCATGTTTCGCGCACATAAAATTCTCAAAACTGCCCTTGCGCTACGCATTTATTTCAAAAAACTGCATTTCAGCGAATGATTTAGATTGAAAACTCGTTTCGAGCAGCTACACTATCTAGTGAATAGGCATCGCGAGACATCAATATCTAGTATCTGTGGATTCATTGCATGTCTCAGCACCCCAGGGAGGGGAGAATTGGCCTTCAGTTCTTGATTTGATGCCGCGAACTTGATGCGGCGTTGGGTCCTTCAGTCTCTCCCGCAGGATGAAATGAATGCCTCAGACGAGAAACTGAGCAGTTATCAGAGGTCAAAATGCGGATAAATCGTCGGTTCACTGAAAAAGACCTCTCACCGTTTGCAACTGTTTCGTTCCGGTCAGCGAGCACAGAGATCAAGAACCCCGACGGATCGCTTGTCTTCCAGCTTGAAAATTACGCTGTACCGGAGAAATGGACCCAAGTCGCATGCGACGTTCTTGCCCAGAAGTACTTTCGCAAGGCTGGCGTTCCGGCTGCCACGGTCAAGATCAAGGAAAAGTCCATCCCAGGATGGCTGCAGCGCAGCGAGGCCGACAAACGCGCACTTGCTGCATTGCCGGAAGCAGAAAGATATTCTGGCGAGAAAAGTGCACAACAGGTCTTTGAGCGCCTGGCCGGTACCTGGACGTATTGGGGCTGGAAAGCTGGCTATTTTGACGCAGAGGACGACGCCCGCGCCTTCTATGATGAACATTGCTACATGCTTGCAACGCAGATTTGTGCGCCGAATTCACCGCAGTGGTTCAATACAGGACTGCATTGGGCCTACGGCATAGACGGTCCTTCTCAGGGGCACTTTTATGTCGATTTTGTAACGGGCAAGCTTGTTGCATCGAAGACTGCTTATGAGCACCCGCAGCCACATGCCTGCTTCATCCAGAGCGTCAGCGATGACCTGGTAAACGAAGGCGGGATCATGGATTTGTGGGTCCGCGAGGCGCGGCTGTTCAAATACGGATCGGGCACAGGAAGCAATTTCTCGGAGCTGCGCGGTTCTGAAGAACGCCTTTCGGGGGGCGGAAAGTCTTCCGGACTGATGAGCTTTCTGAAGATCGGTGATCGCGCTGCTGGCGCCATCAAGTCAGGCGGGACCACCAGACGGGCAGCCAAAATGGTGATTGTCGATGCCGATCACCCGGACATCGAGAGTTTTGTAAACTGGAAAGTCATTGAAGAGCAGAAGGTAGCCTCCCTGGTCGCGGGCTCGACTCTTGCGAACAAACACCTCAACGCAATTATGGCAGCCTGCCACGACCAAAGCATTGGTGAAGAAGACAGGCTGGATCCGAAGAAAAATGAAGCCCTGAGAACCCGAATCATCGCTGCCCGTGAATGCATGATTCCTGAAAATTACGTGCAGCGAGTGATTCAATTCGCCAGCCAGGGGTTCAAAGCCATCGACTTTCCGATTTACGATACAGATTGGGATTCAGAAGCCTATGTCACTGTGTCAGGTCAGAACTCGAACAACACAGTCCGCGTCACCGATGACTTCCTGAATGCAGTCAATGAGGGCCGTGACTGGAACCTGACCCATCGGACGGATGGCTCTGTTGCGAAGACAATCAACGCCCGGGATCTGTGGGATCAGATCGGCTATGCCGCGTGGTCCTGTGCCGATCCTGGCATCCAATTCCATACGACAATCAACGACTGGCATACCTGCCCGGAAAACGGCGCCATTGTCGCCTCAAATCCCTGCTCTGAGTACATGTTCCTGAACGACACGGCATGCAATCTTGCCTCGTTCAACCTCATGAATTTCCTTAGAGATGATTATAGCTTCGACACTGATGCGTTCGAACATGCCACCAGACTCTGGACGATCGTCCTGGAAATTTCCGTGTTGATGGCCCAGTTCCCATCGGCAGCGATCGCTGACCTGAGCTACAAGTTCAGAACACTGGGATTGGGCTACGCAAATCTCGGGGGCATCCTCATGGCCTCGGGACTGGCTTACGACAGCGAAGCGGGCCGCTCTGTCGCCGCTTCAGTCTCCGCACTGATGACGGGTGTCGCATATGAGACATCGGCTGAAATGGCCAGGGAGCAAGGCGCTTTTCCTGAATTTGAACCGAACCGGGAGCACATGCTGCGCGTGATTCGAAATCATCGGCGCGCCGCCCATGGAGAAGTTGAAGGCTACGAATCGTTGTCTACCAATCCTGTGCCCCTCAAGCGCCGCCCCTGCCCTGACCAGGCGCTTGTAATTGCCGCCGCCAACGCCTGGGATCGAGCGCTGGAACTGGGCACGGCCCACGGCTTCAGGAATGCTCAAACAACGGTGATCGCGCCGACCGGCACGATCGGTCTGACCATGGATTGCGATACGACCGGCATTGAGCCGGATTTCGCAATCGTAAAATTCAAAAAGCTGGCCGGCGGCGGATACTTCAAAATTATCAATCGAACGGTAGAAAAGGCATTGAAGACCCTGGGCTATTCGGAAGCGGAACGGACAGAAATTGTCTCCTATGCCGTGGGCCACGGAACTCTGGATGGTTCCCCGTCGATCAACTTTCAGCAGTTGCGCGACAAGGGTTTCGGCGATGATCAATTCGCGGCTTTGAAAGAAAACCTGATAGCCGCCTTTGATATCAAGTTTGCTTTCAACCGTTACACGCTCGGCGACACATTTTGCCGGGACGTTCTGGGATTCAGCGACACTCAGCTTGACGACTTCGGCTTCAACATGCTCAAGGCTCTTGGTTTCTCGAAGGACGATATCGAAGCGGCAAACCTCTATTGCTGTGGCGCGATGACAGTGGAAGGCGCGCCTCATTTACGTGATGAGCATCTTTCCGTCTTTGACTGTGCAAATGCCTGCGGCCGCAGCGGCACGCGCTTCCTTTCGGTTTCAAGCCACATTGAAATGCTGGCCGCGGCACAGCCGTTCATTTCGGGCGCGATCTCCAAGACGATCAATATGCCGGCCAGTGCGAGCGTTGAAGATTGCAAAGATGCCTATATCCAGTCCTGGCGGCTGGGGCTCAAAGCCAATGCCCTTTATCGGGACGGATCCAAACTGAGCCAGCCTCTTGCAGCCAGTGTCCTTGACGATGTTGAGGAGACTATTGCTGAAGTCGAAGTTTCTCAGAGTGAAAGAACCAGCATTGTCGCTGAGAAGATCGTGGAACATGTCTACTATCAGCAGAGCCGTTCGCGTCTGCCAGATCGACGGAAGGGCTACACGCAAAAAGCCATCGTCGGCGGGCACAAAGTTTATCTCAGGACCGGCGAGTACGACACCGGCGGCATCGGCGAAATCTTCATCGATATGCATAAAGAAGGTGCCGCACTGCGCAGCCTGATGAACAATTTCGCCATCGCTGTTTCCATTGGCCTTCAATATGGTGTGCCGCTGGAAGAATTCGTCGATTCATTTACCTTCACCCGCTTTGAGCCTTCCGGAATCGTTGAAGGAAACGAGACCATTAAGATGGCGACTTCAGTGCTCGACTATGTCTTCCGCGAACTCGCCGTCTCATATCTTGGCCGCAACGATCTCGCACACGTCGATCCCGACATTCGATTTGATGCGCTTGGCGCCGGTGCGTCGGAGGGCATGAAATCCGACAAAACTAATGATGGCCATATCGCCCTTGACGCCGTCATGGGCTTTACCAGCACAGGCTATGTTCGGAACAACCTGCGCGTCTTGCAGGGCGGCCGCCTGGAGGAAGCCGTAACTCAGCTATCGGCAACCTCGCCAGAAAACTCAGCGCCTGAGGCAAGCGTAAGTGTCAGCGAATCGGTCACGATAAGTGCTGCGATCGTCTCAGAAAGTGTTGTCGGCAGAAGCAATGGACGAATTCAGGAAGCACGCGCACAGGGCTATGAAGGTGATAGCTGCACAGAGTGCGGCAACTTCACATTGGTACGAAACGGGACATGCATGAAATGCATGACCTGTGGTGGCACAAGCGGCTGTTCGTAGAAGCAGTGGAAAGAGAGAGGCACATCGCTATGCCATAGGAAGAGATCAGAACGCAGGTGTTCCAGAGGAGAAACCTAACTCACCTGCGTCCTCCACAGTTGTCTCCCTGCCAACTCGGGGGTGTTCTTGTGACACCCCCCTTTTTTTGGCCGAAATCTCTAGGATGGTTTGGGATCCTGAGGGATCACCCGCAAAGCCAGTTCGCGCAAATGATTTAACGGCGCCTCTGATGGCGCACCCATCATCAGATCCTGCCCCTGCTGATTGACCGGAAACATGATGACCTCACGGAGATTCGGTTCATCGGTCAGCTGCATGACGATCCTGTCAATGCCAACACCGACACCACCATGTGGCGGCGCACCAAATTTGAATGCTCCGATCATGCCGCCGAAATCGCGTTCAACATCTTCCGGGCTATAGCCGGTTATTGCGAAAGCCCGGTACATAATGTCCGGCAGATGGTTCCGGATGGCACCGCTCAGGAGTTCTGTTCCGTTGCACACCAGATCATACTGATAGGCAAGGATGTCCAGCGGGTCCATGTTGTCCAGCGCGTCCAGCCCGCCCTGGGGCATCGAAAACGGGTTATGGCTGAAGTCTATTTTCTTTTCGTTCTCGTCATACTCGTACATCGGATAATCGACAATCCAACAGAACCGGAAGCTGCCTTCTTCTATCAGGCCGAGCTGCTCACCAATACGGGTGCGGGCTTCGCCGGCAAGATTTGTCGCCCGGTCTTCCTGATCACAGGAGAAAAACAGAGCGTCGCCCGGTTTGATGTCGGCAATTTCCATAAGTCTCTTGAGAAGATTTTCGGGGATAAACTTGGCGATTGGGCCCTTCGCCCCTTCTTCCTCGAAGATAATATAGCCAAGCCCGGCGGCATCCATCTCGGAGCGCGCCCAATCGTTCAGTTTGTCGAAAAAGCTCCTGGGCTGAGCGGCAGCTCCAGGTCCTGGAATGCCGCGGACAACGCCGCCCTTTTTGATAATGTTCTTGAACGCATTGAATTCGCTCTCCTCCGCTGAGAAGACTTCTGTGACGTCGGAGATCACAATTGGATTTCTGAGATCAGGTTGATCTGTGCCGTATTTCAGCATGCATTCGCCGAATGGGATTCTTTCGAAAGGTGTGACGACCTGCCGTTCACCCGAAAATTCGGTATAGAGCTTGGCCAGCATCGGCTCAATCGCTTCAAATATGTCGTCCTGCGTTACAAAAGACATTTCAACGTCAAGCTGGTAAAACTCGCCCGGCACACGATCCGCGCGCGGGGCTTCATCCCTGAAACAGGGCGCTATCTGAAAGTATTTGTCAAAGCCAGCGACCATTATCAGCTGCTTATACTGCTGCGGCGCCTGTGGCAGCGCATAAAATGTGCCCGGATGCAGCCGACTGGGGACCAGAAAATCGCGTGCACCTTCGGGCGAGCTAGCGGTCAAAATAGGTGTCTGGAACTCGAGGAAGCCCTGATCCGTCATTCGCAACCGAATGCTTGAGATTATTTTTGACCTCAGCACAATGTTCTCGTGCATGCGTTCGCGTCTTAGATCCAGGTAGCGGTAGGTGAGCCGCACGTCTTCGGGGTACTCCTGCTCGCCAAAAACCGGCAAAGGCAAGTCATCTGCCGCCGACAGAACTTCAAAATGCTCTATCCGGATCTCAACCTCACCTGTGGGCAGATCTGAATTCACTGTGTCATCGGACCTGGCAACCACTTTGCCCTCGACCATGATGACACTCTCGCTCCGAACCAGCTCCACTTCATTGAATGAGGCATCTTCCGGTTCAACCACGCATTGCGTGACACCGTAGTGATCCCTGAGATCGACGAACAGCAATCCGCCATGATCCCTCTTCCGGTGGACCCAGCCTGACAGGCGTACTGTCTCGCCAACGTGGTCTGACCTTATGGCGCCGCAGGTCTCGGATCGGTACGGGTGCATCGGATTACTCTTTCTTCAGTCGCGCAAATTCAAGATAAATGTCTGGCTTTTTGAAAGCTGGCCGTAAAGCGCATGGAACAGCATCATATGTCAAGCGCAGAGGGTGGAAAGCCGCTTCCGATGAGACGAAATGGCGCCAAAAACGGCAAATCAGTGCTGAATTTCTGGGCGCGACACCAGATCGCTTCAAATCATTGCCCCGCCATGCAAGGCTACCAACAATCGTCACGCAAGGAAGGATCAGCGCAGAGCCGAAGCGCAAGAATTAATGACAAGCACAAGCACAAAGGATACCGATTACAGTATTGTTGATGAGACGGACAGCCTTGACGCATTGATGGCCAGCATGGTGAAGGCAGAATTTGTCACCATTGACACTGAGTTCGTCCGCGACAATTCCTACTGGTCGAAACTCTGCCTCATTCAGATCGCATCCGATGAAAAGGCGGCAATTATTGACCCTCTGAGTGATGGCATTGATCTCTCATCTTTCCACGACCTTTTGAGGAACGAGAACGTCACAAAGGTCCTGCACGCGTGCCGGCAGGACCTGGAGATTTTCTATCAGGCTGACAACGTTATTCCAAAACCTCTGTTTGACACACAGATTGCAGCCATGGTCTGCGGATTTGGTGACAGCGTCGGTTATGAGCGCCTGGTCGCCAAATTCACTGATCACAATCTCGACAAGTCGCAGAGATTTACCGACTGGGCCCGCCGACCTCTTACCGAGAAGCAACTTAACTATGCAATCGGAGATGTCACTCACCTTCGCAACATCTATAAGGCATTAGCGGCAACATTGGAAAAGACCGGCCGACAGGAGTGGCTTGAGGAAGAGGAAGCCATTCTGACAAATCCACAGACCTATGAACTCGATCCCAAAGAGGCCTGGCGCCGCCTTAAAACAAGAAGCAACGACCGCACCTTCCTTGCCATTCTCAAGGCGACCGCCTCCTGGCGCGAAGAGCAGGCACGCGAGAAGAATTTGCCTCGCAACAGAATTGTCCGGGACGAGGCGCTGATGGAAATCGCCGCAACAAAGCCGAGGGACCAAAGAGCACTGTCAAAGCTGCGGCATGTTGGAAATGGCGTCGCAATGGGCCGCATGGGCGAGCAAATTCTCGAGGCCCTGAAGGTCGGCCTTGAAATGGAAGGAGATGAGCGTCCGTCACTGCCACAGAAACGCAAAGTGCCGGCATCCGCCGAACCGACAATCGAACTCCTGAAGGTCCTTCTGAAGCACAAATGCACGAGCCACGAAGTGGCCCAAAAATTGGTCGCAAATACGCGCGATCTTGAGAAAATAGCGATGGGTGACCTTGAGAACGTTGCGGCGCTTCAGGGCTGGCGCAAAGAGGTTTTTGGCGAGGATGCGCTAAAGCTCAGAGAAGGCAAGCTGGCATTGAGCGTCATTCAAAATCGGACCGTCGTGATCGAAGTGAGTGATTGAAGCGAGTGATTGAAGTGCCTGACTGGGGGGCTGGGCAGGTTTCAATGCGCCTCATGTTCCTCCACCTCGGGTGAAAGTCCAATGACCTGGCCAATTCTGCCAACGGCTTCCTTGATTTCCGCTGGCGTACCGAACGCGTCGTTGCGGGGGAGCTTCAACGTTACGGACTGAGCATCAATTGACAGCACGGTAGTACTGACCAGGTCCGTGATGCCACCTGTCAGGACCCGTGCGAGCTGAAGAGTGTAGCCTATCTTCTGAGCCAGCTTCAGCTCTTCCCTGTCGAGCAGGCTTTTTGCGCTCTCGACCTCTCTGCCGCGGCCGCTGGTTTTGTGGCGGAAGAACACGGAAAGTGCAACGATGGCCCGTTCATTGTGCTCAATCGCGACAAATGGTGCGCGCAGAATATCAATCAGCACTTTCTCAGCCCGATAGTCGGGATGTGTGCGCCAGCCGATATCACTCAGGAGACATGACACGTATCGCAACCGGCGCTGCGATACGGTCTCGTCTGGAAAGAGTGGCGTCATCCAGTCAAACAGAACGTCGCCTTTCGACTGAGGCCGACCCACTTTTGACATTTCGTTCGCCATCTCAATGAGCGGGTCAGCCTTTCGCTGGTCATCACTCAGCAGGTCGAAAAGATAACCTTCACGGATACCGTGAGCACAGAAAACCACTCTTGCGGGATGGACGTACTTCAGCAGCCTTGAAAGCGCCAGCGCAGCATATGGCAGCGATGGCAATCTCGCGATGGAGACGTCATACCGGCGGGCTATCTGATCAAGATCCAGCTGGATGAGATCGGTGCAAATCTTTTCTGCGGCCTTCGGACTGAGGGAGTACTGCTGCACGATCTGCAATGGGTGATCGACCTTCGCCATATGCGCCTTGGCAACAGCACGCCAGGCACCGCCAATCAGATAGAGGTCTTCGCCTTTGTGTGTGTGCAGCCAGCTCTCATTTTCCAGCGCATTGTCGACAAGTTTTCGCGTTTTACGCCGTCTGATTGGGCCGAAAGCCATCAGCCTGAACGGTCCAAGCGGCAAAGAGCTCCCGGCCGCGAACTTACCGGCTGAAATCTCTGCCACTTCCAGGCTGCCGCCGCCAAGGTCAGCAACGATACCCTTGGCACTGGGAATTGCTGAAATAAGACCCAGGGCCGCCAGTTCGGCCTCGCGCTGTCCACTGATAGTACTGATGGCAAAGCCAGTTTCGCTTTCCACCTTTTGCAGAAACTCGGCACCATCCTCTGCCTCGCGAACGGCGGCCGTTGCAATTGCGTGAACGTTGGTAACGCCGATTTCCGCTGCTATCACCCGGAAGCGCTTCAGGCCGTCAATTGCGCGACCAATGCCGTCGGGGTTCAACCTTCCGGTCCGCGGCAAATCCCGACCGAGGCCACACAGGATTTTTTCGTTGAAAACCGTCAAAGGCGCTCGCTCAAGGCGCTCAAATATGACAAATCGAATGGAATTCGAGCCAAGATCAAGAATTCCAACCGGCTCATTGTCAACCGCTGCATTGCGCGGCTCCAAAGATGTGTCTTGTCTTGCGGTTTTCGCGATCGAGAGGGGATCAGTAGTGCTCACGAACCCTCCAATTCAAGATGCGGCACGGGACCGCCTTCTGAAATGGCGCTACCGCGGCCGGAAAGGCTTGGATTCGTCATGAAATACGTATGCGCCGAAAACCCTCTCTTGCCATCCAGACGGTGATACGAGCCATCAGAATCAAGTGCCCAGGTTTGCGTATCGTCATTGAGATTTGCGACCATGATCTGATTCATCGCCTGCTCATGCACTGTTTCGTTGGTAAGAGGAACCATAACCTCGACGCGCCGGTCCATATTTCTGGGCATCCAGTCAGCAGAAGAAATGAAAACCTTGGCGTTCGCGGACGGCAAACCATAGCCGGCTCCGAAGCAGAAGATTCTTGAATGCTCAAGGAAGCGGCCGACGATGCTTCTTACGTTGATATTTTCGCTCAAGCCCGCCACGCCGGGGCGCAGGCAGCAAATGCCGCGCACGATCAAGTCGATCGAGACACCCTTCTGAGAGGCTCTGTACAGGGCGTCAATGATTTCAGGATCCACAAGAGCATTAAGTTTCCCCCAGATGGCACCAGGTTGCCCGGCCTCGATATGAGCGATCTCGTCCTCAATCAGTTCAATGACTCTTGATCGTAACATCAAAGGTGCCACAATAATTTTATCGAAATCTTCGGGTTCAGCGTAGCCTGTAACGTAGTTGAAAAATAGCGCTGTATCACGGGCGATCGCCGGATCTATTGTAAAGTAGGATAGGTCGCTGTAGATACGCGCGTTGACAGGATGGTAATTCCCGGTACCGAAATGAACATATGAGGTTAATCCGTCTTCTTCCTGCCTCACGACAAGGGTTGCCTTGGCATGTGTCTTCAAACTCAAAAAGCCATAGACCACTTGTGCCCCTGCCCGCTCAAGATTTCGCGCCAGATGAATATTCGCTTCCTCGTCAAAGCGGGCCTTTAGTTCTATCACCGCCGTTACGGACTTGCCGGCCTCGGCGGCTTCGATCAGCGCTTGTGCGATTGGGCTGTCCACTGTGGTTCGATACAGCGTCTGTTTGATCGCGACGACGGCTGGATCTGCCGCAGCCTCGCGCAGAAACTGCACGACAACATCGAAGCTCTCATAGGGATGATGGACAAGGATGTCTTTCGACTTTATCGCCGCAAAACAATCGCCATGAAACTCGCGGATACGTTCCGGGAACCTTACATGGTAGGCCGGAAACTGCAGGTCGGGTCGCTCGGGAATAATTAACTCTCGGGTGTCAGACAGTCCAAGCAGACCATCCACTCGAATGACCAGCTCCCGTGCGACATCAAATTCATTCGCCATGAAATCCGAAAGTGCAGTGGACATGTCCGCTTCAACTTTGAGGCGGATGACCGAACCACGGCGGCGACGTTGCAGCGCCGTTTCAAAGACGCGCACCAGATCTTCCGCCTCTTCGTCAACCTCAAGATCACTGTCCCGCAACACACGGCAGAGCCCCTGCGCGCTTACCCGGTACCCGGTGAACAGTTCCTCAATGAACAGCCGGAGCACATTTTCAAGCGTGATGAACCTGATTTCTTTGCCCGGCAGCCGAATGAAACGATTCGTGTTTTGAGGTAATGGCACGAGTGCATTGAGGTGTTCACCGTCGTGCTTGCGGACCAATTCAAGAGCGAGGACGATGCCGAGATTGGGAACAAAGGGAAATGGGTGCGAAGGGTCAATGGCCAGAGGGGTCAGCGTCGGAAAAATCTGATGCAAAAAGTGACCCTCAAGCCAGGTCCTTTGCTCTTTGGTCAGCTCAAAAGGCTCGACAACTGTTATTCCCTCAGAAGCAAGCTCATCTCTAAGCGATGCCCAAAGCCATTGCTGGCGCGAAATCAGATCGGTGACTTTCACCTCAATAGCTTCGAGCTGTCTTTCGGGTGTGAGACCATCGTGGCTCAGCGCATGCACGCCCGCCTTCACCTGTTCGCGGAGACCGGCGACACGAACCATGTAGAATTCATCGAGATTGTTCGCTGAAATTGCCAGGAAGTTCAGTCGTTCCAGCACAGGGTGGCCGGGGTTTTCAGCCTCTTCAATCACCCGAGAGTTGAACGCCAGCCAGGATAGCTCCCGGTTGATGAACCTCTCACGGCTGGTAATGTCGATCGCATCCGCAGCCTTGGTCGCTGGCCTCAATGGCCTGACTTCAGCCGATGGCTTACCCACGAATATCTCCTGATTGAACTTTCGCTCCAGTCTACCTTTTCGGGCCTAAATTGTCATGTGAGGCGCAAAAACCTATAGGACGCCCGCAAGAGCGGTGCCATCCATCAAGATGTTCTGGTCGCGAGGTATCCGCTTGAACAATGGCTCTCTTGCCAGCCATCCGCAGATCGAGGTTCAACTCCCGCCTTTTTCGACACCTTGTTCAAGAAACTCTTTTACCATGGGAACGGTTATCGCCCGATGGGATGCAAGGGAAGCACTGTCCAGCGCAGCCGCAATTCTCACGACCGAGCTAAATGATCTGTCAATCCGAGAGATGAGATAGCTGACGACGTCGTCCCGAAGCGGAATTTGACGATCTGAAAAGAGCTTGCGCAAGACGGCTTCCAGAAGTTCATCATCCGGCTCGTGAATTTCCACTGCGGGCAACGCCAGAATACGGGAGGACAAATCGCGAAGCTCCATGCCCCAGCTCCTGGGCGCCGCTCTTGACGTAAGCAGAAGTGACCCATCCCGTGCCATTATCTGGTTGAAAAGATGCAAGAGCCCCTCTTCATCGCAGCCGCCATCCAAGTCTTCAATGGCAAAGCACGGCCTTTGCAAGGCGGTCACTTTCTGATTCACCGACTCCAGCTCACTCTTTTTGACGGCGTTCCCATCGCAGCGATCCAGCCAGACCTTCACGAGATGAGACTTGCCGCTGCCTTCGGGGCCAAAAATAACCAGACCCCCGCCTGGCCATATTGGCCACTGGTCGATCCATTTCACGGCATCCCGGTTGGCCTCGCCGAGAAGGAAGTCCTCCCGCCCAAGAGCTGGACGGAAATTGAGGTCGAGAGGCACCTGAGCCTGAGGGCTCATTCTTCCTTTGGCACATTTTGCGATGAGGTATCGGCGATGCCTGAAGCCCCATTTCGGCCCAGAAAATATTTGCTCTTAAGATACTGGCCGATGACAAATCGTCCGAGGACGCCAAGAATGGCAGCCGTCGGCACCGCCACCAACACGCCAAGAAAACCACCCACCGTTGCCCCGGCCATCAAAGCGAACAGTATCCATACCGGATGAAGGTTGATGCTGCTACCCATCAGCCGAGGTGTAATGAATGTTGCATCAAGCGCCTGCACCAGACCAAAGACGCCAACAACCAAGGCAAATTGCGTCAGGTCCGCTGGCAGAAACTGTACGGCACCGATGACAGAGGCCAGAAACAGCCCGATGAAGGCGCCTGCATAGGGCACGAAAGCAAACAGTCCCGTCATCAACCCCAGCACCAAGCCAAAATCGAGACCTACAACGGACCAGCCCACTGCGTAGAGCGTGCCAAGAATGATGCAGACCGTTGCCTGTCCTCTGACAAATCCGGCCAATGCGTTGTCCACCAGCGCAGACTGCTGCTGAATGGTGTCGCGATAGTCATGTGGCAGCCATCCATTGACTTTAGCAACAATGGTGTCCCAATCCTTCAGCAGAAAAAAGGCGACAACGGGCGTAATCAGTGACAGCAGGACAATATTAATGCCACCGATGAAAATGTTGCCGACGAACAGAAGGCTGTCCTGACTGATCCATTCGATGCCTTCCTGCACAGCGATATCAATCTGGGCACCGTCGGAGCCGGTAAATATAACCAGAGCATCTCTGATCGCCGGAACAAATGACTGATTCGCTCGCTCTATGTAGAAAGGCAGGCGCTCCCAAAACCCAAGAACTTGAGTTTCGAGGAGCGGATAGAGGAGGATCAGGAAGACAATCAGCAAGGCAAAGAAGGCAATTATGATGGCGCAAGCCGCGACGCCACGTGGCACCCGCCAGCTTTCAAGCCTGTCTGCGACAGGATCAAGGAAATACGCGACGGCCATGCCGGCGACAAAAGGCAGAAGCATGTCGCGAAGAACGTAAAACAGGACGACCACGCCAAGCAGCGTAAGAATCCAGAACCGCATTGCTCGCGCATTTGTAAGTTCAACGTTGCCGGAGGGGGTTTCGCTCATTCTGAAACTGGCTCCATCGCCATGTGTTTATACCAGGCACGGAGATAACTGATGCCCGAGGTCAGCGTCGTCGCCCAAACTGCATAGAGCAGAGCCGTGACCCAAATGCTGACAGGCCATTCGAGACCGCGTTCAGCAAAAATGAATCCGAACAGCAGCATGTGAAGGCCTGTGTTCCACTTGCTTACCTGTGTCGGATCGGCGCGCATCGGATGTTTCAAGCCAAGCGACAAAAGCATGGCGACAACAATCAAAAGATCGCGGGAAAAAATCAGCGTAATCAGCCATATGGGTATGATGCCCTGATACCAGAACACCACGGTAAGCGATACCAGCATGATCTTGTCAGCCGCCGGGTCCAGCCAGGCGCCCAATTCAGTGGCTGCATCAAAGCGTTTGGCCAGATAGCCATCCAGCATGTCCGAGAACCCCGCGAACAGAAACACAAAGAACGCGAGGTAATAGTCGTCAATGGCGATGAGCCATACAACAACGGGTACCATCAATAGCCTGAGCGTGGAGATGATATTTGGTAATTTTGCGAGCAAGTCTCTGGAACCCGTCCTGCCTTTACGGCGCCTATTCTCGATAAGGATCAGGTCCGAGTGTAGTTGGCCAGCTGTCTTCGCTCAATGCCGGAGTTTGCTGCTCATAGCCGACCGGCAATGGGAACCGAAGCGGTGCAAGTTCGGGATCTTCTGAAGGTATCGGCTCCTTGAGGCCGAATCCCATTTCCCAGAAACCGTCCGCCTCAACCAAAAATACGTCTTGCAGAGCGAACGCAGCGATAACCTGAATTTGAGTACCAGCATGTGAGAATTCCAGTTCGACACTGTCAGATCGAAGCGAGCGGATCGAGAGATCCCGCACCAGCGGATTGTCTGAGATCGTCTCCTGCATTTTCAGCCAGTCGCTGAGGTCGTTGACACGTTGCCATGCAACAATCGTTTCTCGCTGATCGGAGCGAAGCACGACCTGCCCTTTCCACACGCGCTCGAGATGATCGGCTATGCCCTTGGCAGCTGCTTTCAGGAGCTCTGACGCTGTTATATCCGGAGCTCCTTGAAACACCAGCTCGGCACCAACGGCTGGTGTCGGGCTGTTGCCGGTGAAGTCGACGGTCAGAAGAAAGGCATTCCGTTCGAAGTCCGTGGTCAGCGTTGCCGCGACGGTCATGACTGTATCGGCGCCATATCTTCCCTGAATCGTCTCAAATGTTTCATCATCCTGCCTGAACGCCTGAATTGCGCTGATCTCCAGCAAATCCTGAAAGCTGACCTCAGGAAGCATGAGTGGCTGCAGACGGTTGTTGAGGTCGACCTGACGCCAGGCTTCAAACCACTGGTTCGGTTCCGCCCATAACGTCAAGGCACCCGCATATTCGAACACCGGCAGCAGCAATACAGACCGCGCTTCACTTTCCGCCATCGGAATCTGGTGTGAATTGAGGAGACTTCGAACCTCGTCAGCACTGAATTTGACGGTCATAGTGGCCAGATAGCGGCGCGATGCTGTCTTCTCGTCATCAATCTGAATGCCTTCGACCAGTGCCTTGACTTCTGTAGCGCTGAGCTGCGGAAGATTGTCGTGATCCACTTCAAGCGTCAGCTTTCTCAGGAGTATTCTGAAGGCCTCGGCTTCCGCCCAGTCAATTGCCGTCTCTCTTGCGCTGAGGGCATTTCTGGCACTTATGTCGACATCAATATGGTCGATGGTAAAGACCTCAGCCCTGGCCTGGCCAGGCAGAAAAAAAGCGACGAACAGGGCCAGGAGAAATGCGAGCACTGCTGATCCTGGCGCGGACAGATCAGGCCTTCTTTGATTGAACTCTGAATCCATCGCTAAACGCGTATCTCTTGTATGGGGCAAGAATTGGGCCGGGGCCATTCCATTTGAAGACATTTGACCTGCTTTGGGCCATATATATCATCTTCTACGGGCAACAGGACCATTAGAAGGCTTCTCCCATCATGTCAGGCGATGTGCCGAAGAATCGATACACGTACAAGGATGCCGGCGTTGACATAGATGCTGGTAATGCTCTTGTCGAAGCCATCAAGCCATTTGCAAAAGCCACTGAGCGCTCTGGCAGCATGGGGGGCCTCGGTGGCTTTGGGGCGCTCTTCGATTTGAAGGCTGCCGGCTATGTTGATCCGGTTCTTGTCGCGGCAACGGACGGTGTCGGCACCAAACTGCGAGTCGCCATTGAAACTGGCCAGCCTGATACAGTGGGTATCGACCTTGTCGCGATGTGCGTCAACGATCTGATCGTCCAGGGCGCGGAACCGCTCTTCTTTCTCGATTATTTTGCGACAGGAGCGCTTGATGTTGAACTGGCGACACGTGTTATCCAGGGCGTGGCAGCCGGATGTACTCTCGCCAACTGTGCCCTGGTGGGTGGTGAAAGTGCCGAGATGCCAGGCATGTACGAAGGGTCGGACTACGACCTCGCAGGGTTCGCCGTTGGCGCGGTTGACCGGGACGCAGTTCTCACAGGAGACAACATTGAGGAAGGTGATGTCGTTCTGGGACTGGCTTCAAGCGGGGTACATTCAAACGGATTCTCCCTGATCAGACGTCTGATTGACGCCAACACCATTGATCTCAAGGCTACCGCTCCGTTTGCCGACAATGTGCAGTTGAGTGACGTGCTGCTGACGCCGACACGCATTTACGTCGCATCCGTTTTGCCGCTCTTGAAGGATGGTCTGATCAAAGGCCTTTCCCATGTCACAGGCGGCGGTCTGACTGAAAACCTGCCCCGTCTTTTCAATACTGATACCCATCAGTTCCAGATTGATCTCGACAGCATAGCGATGCCCGCCGTATTCGACTGGATTCGAACAGTCTCCGGGCTTGATCAATCAGAGATGCTTCGCACCTTCAATTGCGGCATTGGCATGGCCGTCGTGGTCGATCGGGAATCCGTGCAGGAAGTCAGTACGAGGCTTAGCGATTCCGGTGAAGAGGTCGCCCTCATTGGCTGGATAAATGCCAAATCTGCCGAGGCTGAGGCCATAATCTATTCGGGCAGCCTCTAGATGGCTGTTAACCGACGATGTCTTCGTCCTTGAAAAAGAAGGCAATTTCGATTTCTGCATTTTCTGCGCTGTCGGAGCCATGGACAGAATTCGCCTCCAATGATTCAGCGAAGTCCTTGCGTATCGTTCCGGCATCGGCATCTTCCGGGTTCGTGGCACCCATGATTTCGCGGTTTCTTGTCACCGCGTTTTCGCCTTCCAGAACCTGAACAACAACAGGTCCTGAGATCATGAAGTTACAAAGATCATCAAAAAATGGGCGTTCCTTATGCACAGCGTAGAACCCTTCCGCATCGGCGCGGTTCAGCTGGATGCGCCGTTGCGCTATCACGCGGAGGCCGCCGTCTTCCAGCCGCTGAACGACTGCCCCGGTTATATTGCGACGGGTCGCGTCAGGCTTGATTATTGATAGAGTTCGCTCAACTGCCATTCAGATGTCCTCTTTCCGGGCTTGCTGCTCTGTTCGTGCTCAGACCAGGTCAGTCTTCTGGACATTTGGCCCAGGATTGTTCATGTATGCGCGCGGGTTATAGTGGCTGGGCTACCGAGCTGCAAGTTCCAATCGCCCCAATGGCCAGACAGAGAAATCACGCCGCCGATGCTGCACATCAACGAGCTTGAATTTAAAATCGGTGATCGCGAACTCTTTGTTGATGCGAGCGTTCACATCCCGGAGGGACATCGCGTCGGCGTGGTGGGCCGCAATGGTATTGGCAAGTCGACCCTGTTCAAGATCATTGCCGGGAAGTATTGGGTAGAACCCGACATGGTCAGGCTTCGTCCGCGAATAAGCATTGGCGAAGTGGCCCAGGAGGCCCCGGATGGCGACGCCACACTGATCGACACGGTGTTGGCCGCAGATAGCGAACGTGGTGAACTTTTGTGGGAGGCTGAAAGGGCCAGCGACGCGAACCGCATTGCCGCGATCCATGAACGTCTCAACGACATTGAGGCCCATGCTGCACCGGCGCGTGCGGCGCGGGTGCTGGCAGGGCTTGGCTTTACGGAAGAAGAGCAAGGCCGGTCTCTCTCTCAGTTCTCCGGCGGCTGGCGGATGCGTGTGGCCCTTGCTTCCACGCTCTTTCTAGAACCTGATCTCTTGCTGTTGGACGAGCCAACCAACTATCTTGACCTCGAAGGCACCCTCTGGCTTGAGCAATTTATCAAGAACTATCCGAGAACCGTGCTTCTCATCAGCCATGATCGCGACATTCTCAACAGCTCGGTCAGCCACATTCTTCATGTTGAAGATCTGTGCCTGACGATGTACCGGGGTGGTTACGATCAGTTTTCTGCAGAACGGCGTCTGAGGCTGGATCATCAGGGCGCTCAATACAAAAAACAGATGGCTGCAAGAAAAAAGATGGAAGCATTTGTTGCACGGTTCCGGGCCAAAGCCACCAAAGCCAAGCAGGCACAGAGCCGCATTAAAATGCTGGAAAAGATGGAACCTGTTGCACCACTTTCTGCTGCAAGCGCTGTCACATTTGATTTCCCGGCAACGACACCGCTGGCCTCGCCTATCTTGAAATGTGACCACGTCGCCGTCGGATACGACGGTGAACCTGTACTGGAAAAACTGACATTCTCGCTGGCTCAGGATGATCGCATTGCCCTGCTCGGCCGAAACGGGAACGGAAAGTCGACTTTGGCAAAACTGTTTGCCGACCGGCTTGTCCCGCTTGACGGAAACTTCACTAGACAGTCCAAAATGAAAGTCGGCTACTTCGCACAGCACCAGGTAGATGAGCTGGATCCAAACCGAACTGCCTTCCAGCACATGAACGAGAAAATGGAAGGATCACCGCAACATCGTGTCCGAGCACGCCTTGGCAGTTTCGGGCTGACGCATTTCAACATGGATATACCGGCAGCAGAGCTCTCCGGCGGGGAAAAATCCCGCTTGCTGTTCGCGCTGATGTCATTTGACGCCCCTCACCTCATGATCCTGGATGAACCGACCAACCATCTTGATATTGACGCCCGTGAAGCTTTGATCGAGGCCATCAACGGGTATGAGGGAGCCGTCATTCTGATTAGCCACGACAGTCATCTGCTCAGCGCCTGCGCTGACGAGTTGTGGCTTGTCGCAGAGGGTCGTGCGACACGTTTTGATGGCTCACTTGAAGACTACAAGGCCAATCTCCTGGCAATGGATCCAGGAAAAGAAAACGCGCCAGGACCCGAAAAGAGCGGATCCAGGAAAGAGCTGCGGCAAAGGAAGGCGGCGGAAAGAACTGTCATTGCGCCGCTGCGGAAGGCCCGCGAAGCAGCGGAGAGGAAACTTTCAGTTCTGAATCCCGAGATGGAACGAATAGAAGCAATGCTGGCTGATCCGGGATCCTATGATCGAGATGATATCGATATCCCTGCCCTCACGCGGCAAAGTGGCGAGCTTTCCGCAGAGATCGAAAGAGAAGAAGATCGCTGGCTCGCATTGGAAAAAGAGATCGAAGAAGCAATGCAGGGATTAGAGGATGAGTTTGGTGAATAGCTAGGCCTTCTTTTCCCACCGCCCCTCGGGGCTATGCTGCCAATAGGTAACATCGCATCCTGCGTCCTGCGCAGTCCGCCAGCGATCCCGCGCCGCTTCCACCGCCGCGGCATCTCTGCCATCGAACATATCCAGGCAGCGATCAAAGCTCACCAGGTCGGCTGCCAGAACACCATCGACCAGAACCAGGATGGATGCGTCATTGGGATTGTCATCTTTGTAAGTCAGGCAAACCGGCTGTTCGGCAGCGCCGTCTTCTGAAGCAAGTCCATGAGGCAGGAAACTGTCCGGCTCATACGTCCAGAGCGCCTGATCCAGCATAACCGCCCGATCCCGATCAGAAGTACGGACCACCGCTCGGAGGTCCGCCTCAAGAACACGCTCAAGTAGCTTCGGCAGAGCCCTTTCAAGCGGCCATGGCTCCAGATGATAGAAGCTGACTTCAGTCATTCAGCCTCATAGTGATCTTCAACCAGGCGATTTAGCAGCTGGACGCCAAAGCCTGTTGCACCTGCAGGGGCCGCCATGCGATCTGCGGTTGACCAGGCGACGCCCGCAATATCAATATGCGCCCAGGGTGTGCCGGTTGCACCTCCTTTTACGAAGCGCTGGATGAACTGGGCTGCCGTGATGCTACCGCCCTGCGGAACCGATCCGGTATTTCTCATATCGGCAATCTTGGAATTGACCTGAGAATCAAACTCAGGACCCATGGGCATCCGCCAAACTCTTTCGCTTTCATCCTGGCCAGCCTTGAAAATCCTGTCAGCAAGTTCGTCATTGTTGCTGAAGAGCCCGGCAATGTTCTTGCCAAGCGCCCCCATGATCGCGCCAGTGAGTGTCGCCAGATCTATGATAAATTTCGGTTTGAAATTCGTCTGGGTGTAGTGAATAGCATCGGCCAATACGAGACGACCTTCAGCATCCGTATTCAGAACCTCGATGGTCTGGCCCGACATGGAAGTGATGACATCGCCCGGCCGATAAGCGTCCCCAGAGGGCATATTCTCGACCGCACCAACCACACCGACCACATGAGTTTTCGCTTTCCTGCCGGACAGCGCCTTCATCAGGCCGATCACCGCTGCAGCGCCGCCCATGTCAAATTTCATGTCCGCCATACCCGCGCCGCCCTTCAAAGAGATGCCGCCAGTATCGAAACAGACGCCTTTGCCGACAAAAGCTATCGGCCCACCCTTTGCGTCCGGATCTCCGTTCCATTCCATGACGATCAATTGCGATTCCTGGGCGCTGCCCTGCCCGACAGCCAGCAAGGCGCCCATACCCAGCTCTGACATCTTTTTCTCGCCAAGGACTTCTACTGTAACGCCCTGCTTCTCAAGCTTCAGAGCTTCAGCTGCCAGGGACTGGGGATAGATGACGTTGCCCGGTTCGCTGACCAGGTTCCGTGCCAATACGACACCATCCGCTACCTTGTTCAATGGAGAGAATGCCTTTCGCACCTCGTCGGGGTTTTCGGTCATGACTGTGAACATGGTCAGTGAAGAACGATGATCAGCCCTCTTGCGCTTATAATACTTGTCGAAATTGTAGCTTCTGAGCTTAGCCCCATAGGCGATTTCGGCGGCGAGTTCCAGCTCATCAAGCTGGGCCCCCTTGACTGCATCCACAGCGATCGCGGCCGTCTTCAATCCGCTTCTGAGCAGCTTGGCGACAATGGCGCTGCCGGCCGACCGGGCAGCAGCCCTGCCAAGTTTTGCGGCATCCCCCAGACCTACGACCAGTATCCGGTCTGCACGCGTGCCCCTTGGGGCGAGGATTTCTATTGTCTGGCCCTTGGAGCCGGAAAATTTGCCTCCCTTTATCGCCTTCTTGACCGCGCCGCCAGATTTCTTGTCCACAGCGATACCGCTGGGCGTCAATTTGCCGCCTTCCAGCGCCGTCACCACAAGGGCGCCCGACTGCGGTGACGTCACTTTCGAAAAGCTGACTCTCATTTTCCCCTCCATCCTCGCGTTCGGAAATGCCCGTCGCGATCCGGTTCTCTTGATCATGGATGCACGTCACGAGTACAACTCATCTTAACCACCTTCTGGCCAAATAAAAGGTTGATCGCACTCATTTCGGCTTTAAAGATACATCTCGTTCAGAAAGCAGCGTTGCGGCTTCAGTTTCCGATGTTTTCCTGCCCGAAAGCAGGGCTTTCTGGCTCACAGGAAGGCGGCTGGATGTCCCTGCCGCTTCACGACGATCTGCATGATGAGACTCCAAATTGCCACAATTTGATGAAATGAAGCACAGAACTGAAAATGCGTAACCTGTCACATTTCATAACCGGTTTATGCTTGCTGACTTCTGTGACAGTGGCGATGTCTGAATTTTCGTTGGCGCAGGATACAGAGAGTTCCCGGACAACTGAAATTCAGGGCTACCTCCTCAGCGCTGACTCCATGATTTATGATGATGCGACACGCACCATGACGGCTGAGGGAAATGTCGAAGTGGCTTCAGACACGCGCATTTTACTTGCCGATCGTGTAACCTACAATCTTGATGCCGACAGGATTACAGCCGAGGGGAATGTCAGCCTTTTGGAACCGACGGGCGAAGTTCTTTTCGCGGATCGGGTCGCCATCACCAATGATCTCAGAGATGGATTTCTTGAAGGTCTGCGTGTGCTGCTCGCCGACGATTCCAAATTTGCTGCACGCCTCGGTCGGCGAACCGGCGGCAATATCACTGAACTGATCGACGCCGCCTATTCTCCCTGCGAAGTCTGCAAAGACAATCCCGAAGAGGAACCGCTCTGGCAGATCAGTGCAAGCAAGATCATCCACGACCAGGAAACCCATACTATTTCCTATACCAATCCTCGCCTTGAAGTATACGGCGTGCCGATCTTCTACCTGCCCTACCTCTCGCACCCCGATCCGAGCGTGGAAAACAGAACAGGCTTTCTGACACCGGAATTTGGCACATCCACTGAACTTGGGCTGACCTTTGAATTGCCGTATCACATTGCGCTCAAACCCTGGCGCGACCTCACGCTGACACCCATGCTCACAACAGACGAAGGCCCCGTACTCACCGCCCAATTTCGCGAACGGCGGCGCACGGGGCAACTGCAGGTAAATGGCAGTATCACCCGGCCCCGTACGCGGGATGATGAGAACAATCTCATTGGCGGTCATGACTGGCGAGGACATATCTTCAGTAAAGGAGAATTTCAGACCAGTGCAATGAGCCGTTGGGGATTTCAACTGGAACGCTCGACCGACGATACCTATTTGCGCCGCTACGGCTTTAGCGATGAAAAGTCATTGATGAGCAGGCTGTTTACTGAGTCCTATCGAGGGCGTGTCCAGGGGTCAGCCGAAATATTGTTCTTCCAGGGACTACGGCGGGAAGATCGCGCCGGTGAGACACCTTTCCTGTTTCCGTATCTGAACTACCGATACGAAAGCGAACCGCGTATCAATGGCAGCCAATGGTCAGTGGCGGCGAACGGCATGGTTCTGACGCGTACCGACGGCACAGACAGCCGAAGACTGTCCATTGACGCGGATTGGCGCCGTCCTTTTTACACATTGTCTGGTCACATCATGGATGTGACTGCTGGGGTCCGGGGTGACATCTATCATTTGGACGATGTCCTCCTGCCGGACAACAGCCTTGCCACAGGATTTCAGGCCCGTGTGCTGCCCTATGTGGCCGCCAGCTGGCGCTATCCGTTGATCAAGAATGTCGGAAAGGCATATCAGGTGTTTGAACCAATTCTCACTCTGATAGCGACACCCAACGGCGGCAATCCCGATAAAATTCCCAATGAAGACAGCCTGAGCTTTGAATTCTCAGACAGTAATATCTTCGCCATGAACCGGTTTGCGGGCCTTGACGAATGGGAAGGCGGAACGCGCATCAATTACGGTTTCAAGTGGGGCCTCCATGGCAGCCAGGGAGGATTCGCAGGCGTTATGCTCGGCCAGAGCTACAGGTTCGAGAAAGGTGATGTCTTCGCCGCCGGAACGGGTCTTGAAGATAATCTCTCGGACATTGTCGGCCGGCTGCAGTTCAATCCGGTCCCCCAGGTCTCCGTCGTCCATCGATTTCGGATTGATCACGACAGCTTTGCCTTCAGGCGGAATCAAGTCGATGTTACTTATTCCACAAACAAGCTCTTCCTGAACGTGGAATTTGTCGATCTGCCCGAAGAACAAACGGACGCCAACATAACTGAGCGGCGCGAAATTGGCGCCGCCGCAAGATGGCAGATCAATGACAACTGGTCCATAAATGCCGGCGGTCGCAGAAACCTGATTGGCAACGGTCATACCGTTGACACCCGTTTTGGCGTCTTCTATGAAGACGAGTGCATTGAGCTAGGTGTAACCTACGACAGGCAATTCTCTGAAGACCGCGACGTAGAACCGTCGACATCCGTCATTTTCAGGATCTCTTTGAAACACTTTGGCGACACAATTTGATGGTCATATCGGCGCTCGGATCGTAGTCTAAATCAGCCTCGGTGTCGGCGCTCGGCACCATGGCGTTCAAGTCAACCGCACCACTATGTTAGGCCCCGAATGAAATGTGAGGCGCAAATGCAAGGCAACCGGCTCGCAGTACTTAAGCGAGTGATGGGCGTGTCGCTTTTCACGCTTTTTGCAACTGGGATGCCATTTGTCGCATCGGCTCAGGTTTTAGATATTCAGGCCATCGTCGCCGTCGTGAACGATGAAGTTGTTTCTCGTTTCGATTTGGATCAGCGTGTTCTCATCGTGACAAATGGCGCGCAGGTCCCGGAGAACGTTTTGCAACAACTCCGTACCAGCGCCCTGCAGACCATTATAGATGAGCGCCTTCAGATTCAGGAGGCAATCAATGTCAATCCTGAGGCGCTGGCAGAAGTCGATCTTGAGAACTCACTTGCCCGATTACGTGAGCGCAACAATATGAGCGAAGCGCAATTTGAAGGCTTCATGGTGCAGCTTGGGGTCGAGAGAGAAGCGTTTGAAACGAGAGCGCTGGCTGAAACGCTTTGGAGCAGGCTCGTAAGTGGCAGGCTTGGCCCGCAGGCGGCGGTCTCGGATAGCGAAGTGCGCGCTGTTCAAAGCCGCCTGGCACGAAACGTAGGCGAACCGGAGCATCATCTCTCGGAGATTCTGATACCGGTCGATTACCCGGAAGATGACTCGGCAGCTCTCGAAATCGCCGAGCGCACACATCGGTCCATTCGCGATGGGCAGGCCTTTGACGTTGTCGCCAGATCAATCTCAAGGGGCACCACCGCTTCTGAAGGCGGAGACATAGGTTGGATCCCGTCCGGCGCATTGCTGCCTGAGATTGAGGATGCGCTTGCTACCGTTGAAATCGGCGAAATCAGCCCCATTCTGCGCGGCGAATCAGGCTACTACATATTTCTTGTCCGAAATCGGCAGATTTTTGGCGACATTGAGGCGTTGGGCGACATCTTGAGTCTTCGCGCCATCATGTGGAAGTTCGACCAGAGCATGCCGTCAGACCTGCTTACGGCTTTGCAGACGCGAGCCGAGCAGGTCTCTGGTCTGATCAATGAATGTGGGGATGTTTTCGACATCACTGAACGTTCACCATTGGCAACTGCTGCGTATTTTGGCGACGTCCGGGCTCTGGAGCTGCCGACATCTCTCAGCGATGTCATATTGGCTCTTGAGCCGAATGATGCCACGGCTCCGATCGCGATTGATAACACTCTCTATGTGTTCAGCCTGTGCGGACGAGAAGAGCCGGCTTCACCCATGCCGACGGAGGAAGTGATCCAGGATCAGATTTTTCAGCAGAAACTGAATATGCTGGCGCGACGATACTTGCGCGATCTTCATGCAGTGGCGATCATCGATATTCGCTAGAAAGCAAATGAGAGTGAGAGCGTTCCAGTAGGGTTAACCGAGAAAGGCACTGAATGAGCGAGCTTCCCCTTGCCATCACGCTGGGTGAACCTGCCGGAATCGGCCCGGAAGTGATCCTGAAGGCCTGGCTTCGGCGAAAACAGGACCAATTGGCCACCTTTTTCGTTCTGGGATCTGTCGATCACCTGCGGGCTCTTGCCAGACGGCTCAATCTCAACGTCCAAGTCGAAGCCATATCTGAGCATCACGAAGCGGAAGCAAAATTCGGCGACACGCTGCCGGTCATTGACTTGCCACTGAACAAGACCGGCGTGATTGGCACACCAGCAATCGAAAACACGGATTGCGTCACCGGCGCCATCCAGGCCGCAGTTGACATGGCTCGCAAGGGAATGATCGGCGGCATGGTTACCGCGCCTATTCAAAAGTCCATTCTGTATGATTCCGGTTTTCGATTCGAAGGGCACACCGACTTCATTGCGGCGCTCTGTGGTGACGGCACGACCTCACCTCACTCACTTCAGATGTTGACAGATGGTGAACTCAGAACCGTTCCCGTAACCGTACACATTCCAATTATTGAGGTTGCAAATGCGTTGAGCGAAGAGCTGATCCTTTTAACGCTGCAGATCGCGCATCGCGCACTTTCTGAGGACTATGGTATTGAGCAGCCCAAACTCGCCGTCACGGGACTGAATCCACATGCTGGCGAAGACGGTAAAATGGGGCTTGAGGAGGTCGAGTTGATTGCCCCGGTCATCGGCAAAGCTCAGCAGCAAGGACTTGATGTTCAAGGCCCGTTCGCGGCCGATGCTCTGTTCTCAGCTCGCGAGCGGGTGAAGTACGACATGATCGTCACCATGTATCATGATCAGTCACTTATCCCGATCAAAGCTCTGAATTTTGACAAAGGCGTCAATGTTACATTGGGATTGCCCATTGTCCGCACCTCACCCGATCATGGCACAGCTCTCGGCATAGCTGGTGAAGGCGTTGCCAGCCCTGAAAGCATAATTGCGGCGATCAAGGAAGCATCTGTCATAGCCAAGGCTCGGAAGGGACTTGCCGCCAAGGAAGCTTCCTAGATGAAAAACGTTGCAAGCGGGGATCTCGGTCCATTGCGGGACGTCATCGCACGTCACAACATCAGAACAAAAAAATCGCTGGGACAGCACTTCCTGCACGATCTGAATCTGACAGCCCGTATCGCCTCGGCGGCAGGGCCCCTCAATGACTGCATCGTCCTGGAAATTGGGCCAGGGCCCGGCGGCCTGACCCGGTCCCTGCTGGAAGCCGGCGCCAGGCAGGTAATCGCAGTGGAAACCGACAGACGCTGCGTTGCAGCACTGAACGAGCTTGCCGCGAGTTTCGATGGCCGACTGTCGGTTCGGCAGGAAAATGCGCTGAAGCTGCCCGATTCATTTTTCACTGATTTACGAAGCGCCGGGAAGATCCGGATCATAGCCAACCTGCCCTACAATATATCGACGGCCCTTCTGACGATGTGGCTGCATCGGGAATTCGAGAGCCCCACATTTGAAAGCATGACCCTCATGTTCCAGAAGGAGGTCGCAGACAGGCTCGTCTCAGAGCCTGGATCCAAGGCTTATGGCCGCCTCACGGTACTCACAGGCTGGCTGATGGAGTGCCGCCGACTGTTTGATGTCGCTCCGGAGGCATTTGTTCCTGCACCCAAAGTCACATCTAGCGTGGTTGAGCTCATCCCCAAGGCGCATCGCGATCCTGATGTCAGCATTGAACGGCTTGAGGATGTAACCCGCGCGGCCTTCGGACAAAGGCGAAAGATGCTGCGATCGAGCCTGAAGGCGCTGCCGGTTAACACTGATAAACTTCTGGAAATTACAGGGATTTCTGGCGCTCGACGGGCTGAAACACTCTCCATCACCGAATTCTGTGATCTGGCGCGGACCCTGGAGACATTGCTTGGCAAATAGGGGGATTCCGGGACTACTAATGACCCTCTTGCAGCCGCTTTACGAAATCAATGAGCCCGATCTGCCGCACGCGCTTCAGGCGCTCCGCTTTCAGGATCGCATGGATCTTCTCGAGAGACGTCTCTACATCATCGTTAATGATAATGTAGTCATATTCGGACCAGCGGCTGATTTCGTCTGAGGCCCCGGCCATACGCCTGGACACTACGTCAGGTGTGTCCTGCGCCCTGGTATTCAGACGGCGTTCCAGCTCAGCGTTCGAAGGGGGGAGAATGAAAATGCTGACCAAATCTTCCTGGGCGATTTGCGTCATCTGCTGAGCGCCCTGCCAGTCAACATCACAGAGAACATCCTTGCCAACGCCAAGCGCCTCGTCCACAGGTTTTCTGGGCGTGCCGTAATAGTGATCAAACACTTTTGCATCTTCGAGGAACTCGCGGCGGTTTTTCATCATGCCAAAGTCGTCTCGACTGACAAAAAGGTAATCCTTGCCGTCCACTTCACCTGGTCGCGGCGTGCGCGTGGTCGCAGAGACACTCATAACGATGTTCGAGTCCCGTTCGAGCAGCAACCGTGACAAAGTGGTTTTGCCTGCACCCGAGGGCGACGACAGAACCAGGATCAGTCCACGCCGATCAATACCATCGTTAGTCTCTGTGCTTTCATCGCTCATTGTAGGCAATTGTATCCAGCATCCATCTGATGTCACTCGACGTTTAGGGCTTGTTCACGAAATTGATCGACAATGGCTTTCAGTTCCAGGCCGACCTGCGTAAGCCCAATATGAGCCGACTTTGCGCAAAGTGTGTTTGTTTCCCGGTTGAGCTCCTGGACCAGAAAATCGATCTTGCGGCCAATGACTCCGCCGCCATCAAGAAGTTCGACGGCAGCAGCGATGTGAGCCGAAAGCCGATCGATCTCTTCCGTCACGTCGTTCTTGACCAGAATCACGGCAAGTTCCTGTTCAAGCCGTCCCTCATCAAGAGATTTGACCTTGGCAGTGAGTTCTTCTATCTGCCGCCGCAGTCGCTCTCGCGTCTTCTGCTGACAATCCGGCTGCTGCGCAAGTGCCAGGTCAATCTGGGTCGACATTTGACCTAGCTGATCCCTCAGGATCGCATCGAGTTTCGCGCCCTCACTCTCACGAGATTCTGTAAGAGCCGCCATGAGCTCCTTGAAACTGGCCACAATCGCGTCATCAAAGGCACCGCTGGGCAGGTCGGCACCAATCTCCGCGATGTCCAGAACGCCTCGAATGCTCAGGATCGAGTCCAGCGAGAGCGCATCGTTCTCAAGGATCACTTCCGGTCCGAATTCCGTTTTGAGGCTGATGATCTCAGAAACCAGCGCTCTGATCAGATCGCGATTGATGGTGACTGACTGAGAGGAAGTCGAAGTTTCAATGCTCAGCGAGACCTGAAGATTGCCACGGCTCAATACAGCATTTGCTGCGGTTCGCAAATTTGGCTCCAGTCTGTCAAGACCGCTCGGCAAGCGAAATCGCACATCAAGGCCCCGGCCGTTCACGGAGCGGACTTCCCATGTCCAGCTCAAACCCTCTTCGGAACCGTCCTGGCGGGCGAACCCTGTCATGCTTGCGAGGGCCATTTCTACCTTTCTCGTTCCAATCAACTGCTTGCGCCAAACTGGCTTCAATGAAAGCGGATTTCAGGGCGGCTCATTATCTCACATGCTCAATGCTGCGCCAATGGCGGACATTGGCCTCATGTTCGGCCAGGGTCTCAGCGAAGGCATGACCGCCGTTGCCATCTGCAACAAAATAGAGATCGCGGGTCGGCAACGGTGAGAGCACCGCCCGAAGGGCTGCCGCACCTGGATTGGCAATGGGCCCGGGTGGCAATCCGGCGTGCACATAGGTGTTGTAGCCGTGAGCGAATGAGAGCTCGGATCGTAGAAGCGGGCGATTGCTGTCTATTGCCATCTTCCCTGCAAGAACGAGCGCATAGCGGACTGTGGGATCCGATTGCAGTTTCATTCCTGAACGCAGGCGATTGAGGAAAACACCTGCAATATGTGCGCGCTCTTCACCGACAGCTGTTTCGCGTTCGACGATGGAGGCAAGTGTGACGACTTCGTGCATCGTCGGAAGCGGCCTGGTCTCGGTATTCAACGCCCATTCTCTGGCGAGGAATTCGGCCTGCGCAGCCTGCATCCGATCAATCACGGATTGCCGGATATCACCCCTTCGTATCAGATAGGTCTCGGGCAATAGTGCCCCTTCTGAAAGCGCCATTACTGTATCGCCGCTGAGCCGTTCGTCGGCGTTGATGATCTCAAGCGCTGCAGCCGATGATATCCCTTCCGGAATGGTCAGCCGATGTTCGATGACCTGGCCGAGGGACAGTTTGTTCAAGACAGCGCGCATGCTTGTCGCTTCGGCGAATTCATATTCTCCAGCCTTCAGCGATGTCCCAGATCCGGAAATTCTGGCGCCCCAGATGAACAGGCTCGCATCTGAGATGATCCCGCTTTGGCTAAGTGAATTCGCGATTGCAGACAGCGTCGCGCCCTCTTCCAGCATCAGGATGACAGGGCCAGGTGTCCCTGCAGGCGCTGCAAACGGCTTTTCAAAACTGTGGAAGCCCCATACCAGGGCAAAGATCACTGCGAGAAAACCAAGCTGAACGCCAACTTTCAAAGCCGACAGAATGCGTGATTTCAGACGTGCCATATTTGAGGTCGCACGATCCTTTGGCGATTACGTCAATTCACTTTCGTGAAGATCAAGCTTGCGTTGGTGCCGCCGAACCCGAAGGAATTTGTTAGTACCGTGTTTACTTCCATTTCCTTGGCTTCATGAGGTATCAAGTCAATCGCCGTTTCCACCGAAGGATTTTCAAGATTGATCGTCGGTGGCACAATGCTGTGCTTCATGGCAAGCATCGAAAAGATGGCTTCGACAGCGCCGGCGGCGCCGAGCAAATGGCCGACCGATGACTTGGTCGATGACATGGCAAGTTTGCTGGCGGCATTGCCAAAGGCTCGCTCGACGGCCTTGAGCTCAATTTCATCGCCGAGCGGCGTCGACGTGCCATGGGCGTTTACGTAATCAATGTCCGAGCCAGCCATGCCTGCCCTCTTGAGGGCTGCCATGACGGCACGATAGGCACCGTTGCCATCAGGCGCCGGCGACGTAATGTGGTAGGCATCGCCCGACATGCCGTAGCCGACGATTTCCGCATAAATCTTGGCGCCGCGGGCCTTCGCGTGCTCATATTCTTCCAGTACGACAGCGCCCGCGCCTTCACCCATGACAAATCCGTCTCGGTCCTGGTCATAGGGCCTCGAAGCCCTCTTCGGCTCATCATTAAAGTTTGTGCTAAGCGCCCTTGCCGCAGCGAAACCCGCAACGCCAATGGGGCTGACGGTGGATTCCCCGCCGCCCGCGATCATCACGTCAGCGTCGTCAAACATGATGATGCGCGCTGCATCGCCGATTGCGTGGGCACCAGAGGAACAGGCCGTCACAACGGCATGGTTTGGCCCCTTGAAACCGTACTTGATCGCTATCTGGCCGGACATGAGATTGATCAGTCGGCCGGTGATGAAGAAGGGACTTACGCGTCTGGGACCTCGTTCATACAAAACGATGGACTCTTTTTCGATCCCCGGTAAGCCGCCAATACCGGCTCCGAACATACAGCCGGTCCGTTCCAGGGACTCTTCATCGTCAGGCGTCCAGCCAGCGTCGGCGATCGCTTCATCGGCAGCGCCCACAGCGTAGATAATGAAGTCATCTACCCGCCGCTGTTCTTTGGGAGCCATGACATTGTCAGCGTTAAACGTGCCGTTGGTGCCGTCGCCCAGTGGGACTTCGCAAGCTATCGTGCAGGCGTATCCGGTTGCATCAAATCGCGTGATCTGTCCAGCGCCTGAATCGCCATTAATCAACCTGGCCCAGGTGGTTTCGACCCCAGCTCCAAGCGGTGTGACAAGTCCCATTCCAGTTACGACTACGCGCCTCATCTGATCCCGTACCTTTTCTGCAGAGCTTTGGTCTGGTTGCTCAGGAATATGTGCCGGTCCATCGACTGAAAGCCTCAGGAAGCAAAGCTGCCTCCAAAGTCAGGTTCGGTGGCTAAGCAGCGTTTGCATCGATGTAGGTTATTGCGTCTTTAACACTGAGGATTTTCTCCGCAGCATCATCGGGAATTTCAATGCCAAATTCCTCCTCGAAGGCCATGACGAGCTCGACCGTGTCGAGGCTGTCGGCACCAAGATCATCAATAAAACTTGCACCCTCAACGACTGTGTCGTCCTCGACGCCCAAATGTTCGACAACGATTTTTTTCACTCGATCAGCAGTGTCGCTCATATTCTATCCCTTGAATCTATTCCGCGAATCCCGGCGGTTTCGTTAATCAGCGCTCTACGCGCGGTGCGCCTGAAGGGACAGGTTAGAAGCTGATCAAATTGTAGACCAGCCCCGTTTCTCCTCAGGCGCCGCGGTTTCGTAACACATATGCTAAGGCTGTAAAAGAGTTTGCACAATGCGCCCGAACAGGGCAGATTTCTGCCCTTTTTTGGCGATAGTTCGGCGCTAAAGCATAGCCAGACCGCCGTTTATGTGAAGTGTCGAACCGGTAACGTAGGCAGCTTCCTCACTAGCCAGGTAGAGAACACCCGCTGCCACATCGTCCGGTGTTCCCATACGGCCCGCCGGGATCCGGCTAAACAATGCGTCCTTTTGTGCCTCATCCAGATCATCCGTCATAGGGGTCGCAATAAATCCGGGGGCAATTGCGTTCGCTGTGATGTTGCGGGAGGCCACTTCCTGAGCAAGGGCTTTGGTCATGCCGATTATCCCGGCCTTCGATGCAGCATAGTTGCCCTGACCCGGATTGCCGGTGATACCGACAACCGAGCTCATGTTGATGATCCGCCCCCATCGCTTTCGCATCATCCCGCGCAATACGCCGCGGCAAAGCCGAAACGTGGACGTCAGATTGACGTTTGTCACCTCATCCCATTGCTCATCGCTCATCCGCATCAACAAATTGTCTCGCGTGATGCCGGCGTTGTTGACCAGAATGTCGATACCGTCCATTGCTTCGTTCGCCGCTTTAATGATTTCGGGGATCGCGTCGGCATCGCCAAGATTTGCAACAATCCGGTGAGCCCGTTCACCAAGAGCATTGACGGCCTCATCCAGAACCGCCTCGCGCGTGCCGGTCAGTGCGACCTCGGCACCTGCCTGATGCAATGTTGTTGCAATGGCGTGGCCGATGCCGCCTGTGGCACCTGTAATCAGAGCGGTCTTGCCGGTAAGGTCGAACATATGCGATTCCGTTTCTGTTACGCGGCTGCGAGAAACGCTGAAATATCTTCGGGCGTATGAAGAGATGTGGCGGCTGTTCCTTTAGAAATGCGCCTGACCAGTCCGGTCAGCACATTGCCGATTCCGCATTCAAGCAAATGATCAACGCCAACTGACGTCATGTATCCGACAGTTTCGCGCCACCTGACAACACCCGTGACCTGCTCGATCAACAGCCGTTCGATCTCCTCGGGGTCAGATGTTTCTGTTGCCGTTATATTTGAAATCAGCGGGACGCATGGCGGGCCGATATCGACGGCACCAAGCGCATCCTTCATTTCATCGGCGGCAGGCTGCATCAAAGGGCAGTGAAATGGTGCGCTGACCGGCAGCAGCAGCCCACGCCGGGCGCCTTTTTCCTTGGCAATTTCGATAGCCCGCTCGACGGCAGCCTTGGTCCCGCTGACCACGACCTGACCGTCGGAATTGTCGTTGGCGATAGTACAGACTTCTGCATCATCTGAATGGGCAGCCTCAGCAGCCACAGCCTCAACGACTTCATAATCAAGGCCCAGGATGGCAGCCATCGCGCCTTCGCCAACCGGCACTGCCCGTTGCATGGCCTCCCCGCGACGGCGAAGAAGCCGTGCCGTATCTGCAAGGCCAATGGCGCCCGACGCACAAAGTGCTGAATATTCGCCAAGCGAGTGGCCCGCAACAACTTTCGCTTTGTCTGCAATACCAAATCCATGCTCTTCATCAAGGACCCGGGCGACAGCTATACTGACGGCCATCAGGGCGGGCTGCGTATTCTGGGTCAATGTCAGGTCTTGCTGAGGCCCCTCAAACAGCATTTTGCTGAGGTTTTCGGAAAGCGCCTCATCAACCTCCTCGAACACACGCCTTGCCGTCTCGAAGCTGTCTGAAAGCTCTTTCCCCATACCGACAGCCTGGGATCCCTGCCCCGGGAATGTGAATGCGTAAGAAGTCATTGCGAATTTGGCTCCAGATTTGAGGCTTGCACGTTTCAGCCCAAGACACACTGTTTGCAAATGTTCTGTCAAGCGTGGAACCAGGCGATGTCACAAAGACCCTCTGATCGGGATCAATGCCCTGCATGCAGTTGCACAATAGAATTTTTGGCCGCAGGTCTAATCAGCCCTGCGTAGCGGAGTTATGGACAAATGACACCAACAACATTTGAAATCAATCTCGCTGTCGCCATGTTATCGGTGGTTCTCGGCCTCTTCGCCTGGCTTCGTCTCAGCATGTCGGCTGCGACGATGCGGCGGATGTCGACAATGATGGGCCGGTTTGGCCTTGATGCCGGGATCACATCGCAATTCAGCCCGCGGACCAACACGACGATCCAGGCGGCCCGGCGGCGCTGCAGAAAATGCAGCGTTGAAGGCCATTGCGAGAGGTGGTTCAAAGGCGATGTTGGCGGCAGCGGCGCGTTTTGCCCCAACGCCAGACTGTTTGATTTCCTGGCTGACAGCTGACGCTCGTCAGTCCTGCAACCATTCCGGCGCCTCGGCGAACAGCAATCCGCCGTGCCAAAGGTCGTGGCCGCCCAGAGTATTGCGGCTTCAGACGCGAATTAAGTAAACTGTCACCGAATTCCACCGAATTCCTACCGTAATTCCACCGTGATATGATCTGCCTGGTATCAGTGCCCCGGACCCCTGAGCCCAGTCAATGGACTGTCTTGCGGTTGGCGGTAGCATGCCCTTCTCTTTCAATTCAATCCTGTGCAATGCGAGGACTAACGTGGCTGAAACAAATGCAATGCCCGAAGTAAATGACCGGATCACGCTGGCGGTGCCAGATGCCGATCTGGTCGCGGAATCCTTCAAATCCATATTTGATACTGAAGTTGTGGATGATTGTCCTGATGAGATTGCCGCCGCAAGGCGCGTGACCCTGCAATGGGGGCATGACCAGCTGGAACTACTGGAGCCGCGCGGTGAAGGGTCTGTCGCGAAGTTCTTGGAAGGGGGACGGGGCGGCATTTTTGCCGGGGGCTTCTCCCTTGATGATCCAGGCGCCCTTGCTGATCACATTCAAAAGAGAGGAATTCCTGTTTATGAACAGGGCCCGGACCGTTTCCTTATATTGCCTGAAGACTGCAGGGGCACCGGCATCATCCTCTCAAAAAAGGTGGAACACGAACGGGTCGGCCTTTCGGATCGCATCTGGCAGGTTACCTATGCTGCACCGAGCCTTGATGACATGGTCGAATACTACTGCGGCCTGCTCAACATGAAGGGTCTTCACACCAGCATCTATCATAGCGAAACCTTCGGCTACAATGGTGGCATCACCTGGTTCGAAGAAGTGAAACAGGGCAATCCTCTCGACAGCGTCGAATACCTGGAACCCACCGACGACCAGGCAGCGGTTGCACGATTCGTAAAGCGCAAGAATTCCGGTGTCTATATGTGTGCGATCCAGACCGATGACATCCCGGAAATCAGGAAGCGAGTGGAATCAACCGGTCCCGGCTGGACAGAATCACCTGAGCTCGGTGGCTACATCCACCCTGCAAGGCTCGGCGGCATGCTTCTGGGTCTGCTCTATTTTGATAAGTACACGCGACCCGGAGTGGCGTGAACTAGACCGTCCCGTCGTTCCTGTACTTTTCGATCTCATCTGCTGTGCAACCAAGTTCAGTCAGGATTTCGTCGGTATGTTCGCCAACGTCAGGAGCGGGTGTGGGGCCAACTGTCTCTCCCGTTCCGATGTTGATGGGGTGACTGATCAGCAAGGACAAGTCCATGTCGTCATGCGCGGGCGGAATGACCATGTCATTTGCACGCAGTTGCTCATCTGTAATGACATCTTTCAAAGTTGCCGCCAATGGCACGGGCAGATCAACTGATTTGAAAACCTGGATCCATTCGGCGGAATCCTTCTTGAGAAAGGCGTCCTGCAGCATGTCGGAAAGAACCTCTTTGTTTGCCTGCCGCTTTTCAGGCGTTGCGAACTGTTCATCTTCAAGCACTTCAGCGATGTCGAGCGCGCTCAGGAGAGAGAGAAACATCTCTTCCGTTCGAAGAAGTGATAGCTGGAGCCAGCGATCATCCCTTGTTTGATAGATCCGTGCGGTTACACCGAGAACACTGTTCACGGTTTTGAAGTCATCGAGATCAGCGCCTGCGAGCGCTCCTTGCAGAAGTGCGCCTGCGGCCCAGACACCATTGGCCAGCAGCGACGTCTGGACATGCGAGCCTTTGCCTGTGCGTTCACGCTTTAGAAGTGCGGTTACGATCGAGGCGTAGATGGAAATTGAAGAAACCTGATCCCCCATGGCCCCAAAGACCTGAGCCGGCGGCGTTCCAGGATTGCGGGTGCCTTCCATCAATCCGCTTCTGTTCCAGTAGCCGTAGAAATCAAATGATGTGCCGTCCTTGTCCGGTCCCTTCTCGCCAAATGCGGAGAACGACGCGTAGATCACAGTCGGGTTCAACGCCTTCACTTCTTCATAGCCGAGCTTCAGGGAGTCTCTGAGCGGGCTCGGCATGTTGGTGATCAGCACATCACATTCAGATGCGAGCTTCTGAAGTATGAGAGCGGCGTCCGGCGATTTGAAATTCAAAGACAGGCCGCGCTTGTTCCTGTTCCACATGCTCCACAAGTAGTTTGTGTCCGCTGTTGGCGCCTGATCCGCGTGATATAACATTCTCAGGAGATCGCCCTGGCCGGCCTGCTCTACCTTTATGACATCAGCACCAAAGTCCGCGAGGATTGTTGCGGCCATGGGGCTGGCGATAAAGGTGCCTACATCCAACACTTTCAGACCTGAAAGGATAAACTCGCTCACGTCATTACCTTCCCCGGGGGAAGAGGCTGAATGCCTGCCCCGCATGTAATCCCTGTTGCATAGCGAAATGGTAACAATGAACTTTGATCCTAATCACTCTTGTTGGCATCCAAACTGATAGTGAAAGCGTACTGGCTGTTGCGCCAACAATCTGACCCAGACAATCGAACGGGGAGTGGCGGCATGAATTCACTGGAAACATTTCGCCGAGACATCAGGGGCTGGATTGACCAGCATTGCCCGGAAAGCATTCGCGGGTCCGGTATTTTCTATGCCGGCGGGAATCAGGAACCGATTACCGACGCAGGCTTCCAGGCCTGGTTCGCGGCTTGCGTCGAACGCGGCTACACGACTCCGACCTGGCCGGCGAAGTATGGCGGTGCAGAACTGGATCCGGATCAGGCCCTCATCCTTCAGGAAGAATTGCTGCGTATCAAGGCACCCAAGCCCCTTGCCGGTCCTGGTCTGACCATGATCGGCCCAATGCTTCTCGAGACCGGCACAGAAGACCAGAAGGAACGTCACCTGCCAAGAATCGTCAGGGGAGAGGTTCGCTGGTGCCAGGGATACTCGGAGCCCGGCTCAGGCTCTGATCTTGCGTCACTTTCCACGCGCGCCGTTGTGGACGGCGATGACTATATCGTCAATGGCTCAAAGATCTGGACGTCCGGAGCGCATCAGTCGGACTGGATTTTCTGCCTCGTCAGAACAAGAGTTGACGTGCCAAAACACCAGGGCATCAGTTTCCTGCTGTTTGACATGACGTTGGAGGGAATTACGGTAAAACCGATCAGACTGCTTGGTGGGGCATCCCACTTCTGCCAGGTCTTCTTTGATGATGTCCGCGCCTCCAGGAAGGATCTCATCGGACGGGAAAACTCCGGCTGGACTATTGCCAAACGACTGTTGCAACACGAGCGCAATACAGTCACGGACCCGGGCTCCGGCAGCGGGTCGGGCACGCTTGGTGGGCTTGTGGACATTGCGCGGGAATATCGCGGACAGGCGGCTGGGCCATTGCAGGATCGCGGCGTTCGGGATGCCATTGCACGGAATAAAATGAACACGACAGCCTTCGACCTCACAGTCCAGCGAACCCGGGAAGAGTCTGAAGCGGGAATGGTGGGAACATTCGCAACATCCATGTTCAAGTACTACAGTACCGAACTGACGTGCGAAGAAGACGAGATCCGACTGGCGCTGATGGGCACCACTGGCTTTGCATGGGAGGGAGAACCGTTTTCAGACTGGGAAATCGCCATGGGGCGCAAGTGGGTCGGAAACAAGGCACTCAGAATCGCCGGTGGCACGAACGAAGTGCAGCTCAACATTATTGCAAAGCGGGTCCTGGAACTTCCGGACTGAACATATATGGAGAGGGTAACTAGACATGGACCCATGCCTGATTGACAAACGGAGTGATGGCATTGCTCTGATTACATTGAACCGCCCTGAAAATTTGAATGCGGTCTCTGACGAGATGCAGGAGCTCCTGGAGAAATATCTCGCGGACTGTGAAAAGGACCAGAGCGTCCGCTGTGTCGCCCTCACCGGCGCAGGAAGAGGCTTCTGCGCCGGCGGCGATGTCAAGGTACAGAACGAATCATCCAGCCAGGACGCGCCGGTGCCGACACCCCGAGAACAAAGATCCGCCGGGCTGCAGCGCGGCCATATGGCGATCAGTTACAAACTCCACACCATGCCGAAACCCACAGTGGCGCTTGTCAACGGCGCGGCCGCGGGTGCCGGCCTGTCCCTTGCACTCGCCTGCGACTTAAGAGTCTGTGCAGAAGGTGCCAGGTTTCATACGTCGTTTGCAAAGGTTGGTCTTTCTGGTGACTACGGCGGCTCTTACTTCCTGCAGCATCTCATCGGATATGGACGTGCCATCGAGCTCTATTACCTCGCCGGCGTGGTTGATGCAGCCGAAGCCCTGAACCTCGGTATGGTCAACAAAGTCGTTCCGGGAGACCAGCTCATGGAAGAGGGTCTTGCCTATTGCCTCAATCTGGCCGAGGGGCCAACCGTGGCGCTCGCAAACATGAAAGCCAACTTCAATGTCGGTGAGACAGGGACGGTCGAAGAAGCACTGGCCCAGGAAGCCCGCACTATGACCGCCAGCGGTGAGACACAGGATCACGCCGAAGGTGCGCGGTCTTTCGTCGAGAGACGCGCACCTAAGTTTGAGGGTCGGTAAAGAAGTCGTAAACATACCTGACAGGATTAACAGCGTGGCATTGCCCTTGGCCACCTGCGCTCCGCTGCGGCTCGAGAGGTTCGTATCCGAAGAAGCCCGCCTTCGTCACCGTGCCCGGTCGAGAATGGACGCCCAGAGCGTCGCCCATTCGTCAAGGAGAGTGTCGCGGAGCGGGTCGGCAGCCACACTCCGCTGAACCATGTCCAGGTAAAAGAGCCAACCGCCAAACACGCTGATCACCAGGGCCGATATCTGACCTGCTGACCGACCCTTCGCTGCCGGCTTCCCCTTTGCCCATGCCACAAGCGCCACCTGCATATCTGAGTTGAGCTCGTCCTGCAGGTCTGTCCCGAAATCGAGTAGGCGAATTTCCTCGATAAGCCGCGCATACGGTTTCTGCCGGATCATGGCCTCTTCATATTTGAGCGCGATCGCGACCAGCTCCGATCTTGTGTCGCCAAAGTCCGCCAGTCGGTCGAAGCCGAATTCCTCCGGCGTCTCCGATACAAATGATTTGGCACCTTCGACAAGGAGCGCCTGCTTTGAGTCAAAGTGGCGGTAAAAGGCACCGGCGCGCGGTGCAAGCCCCGCCTCCGTTTCAATCCGGGCAATCGAGGTCTTCTGATAGCCGTCGGCCATGAACAACTTCATAGCCGCCTGTATAATTCGATCTTTTGTGTTGACTCTGGACATATAACGGCGTTATTTCTTTGTATATCGTTGTTATTTCAAAGATGAAGCTACACCGAACGACAAGGAATGTCCATTATGGAAATGTCCAATCTTATGAAACCGACAGAGCTCTTCAAAACGAAACAGTCTGAACTCCTGATCGACATCGGGATCGTCGCTGCGGTGTCGGGCCTCGCCTTCTTTCTCGAGGGCATTGCCGTTGCCAGGGGATGGATGCCTTACGCAACGGAACTGCGCGGAGTTTCAGCCGTCATCGCCGGCACCTTCGCTGCCCTCGGCGTTGTTCAGATGCGCGGCGGCACCCTCGCCGATCTCGGGTTCAGGCGGCCGGAGCGCTGGGCAATCGTTCCCTTCCAGGTCGTCGGCATCCTCGCCGCCTTCATTGTCGTGCAGAGCCTGGTACCGCTGATCGTTTCGACGTTCATGACCTTGCCGGCGCCAGACGTGTCCCGATACGATTCAATTGCCGGCAACCTCGGCGCCGCCCTCATCATGGTGGTGGGCCTGCCGCTGACTGCATCAATCCCCGAAGAGATCATCTACCGGGGATTTCTCATCGGTCGGCTTTCAGGTATTTTCGGAACTACCATTGGCGGCTTCAGGCATGGCGGCGCCGTCCTGACGGTTCTCGTTCAGGCGCTCATCTTCGGTGCGATCCACTATCAATGGGGCGTCGGCGGCATAATCATGACGTTCATTATGGGAATTGTCTGGGGCACTGCCTATCTCTGGTGCGGCCGAAACCTGTGGATTGTCATCCTTGCGCATTCGGCAGGACACATCCTGTTCGTCATTCAGCTCTATCTGGCAACGTCGATTATCGTCTAAGTCATCAGTGTGAGAATCGGGGGACATGAGAATACGCCCTCAATGTAGCCGCCGGCAGGTTCCGATATCCAGTTTTGCACCGCCCAAATTGATTTGCATCTGAGCCTGCCAGCCCTTGCGGTGCTGGACAGATGATGTATATTCCGCCGCCGTTGCTGCAAATTCAGCAACATCTCCTTGCCGGCAGTTCGCTGTCGGCTATCAACAGCCAAAGGGAGAGTACGTATGCCGTACTACGAACACGTGTTCATCGCGCGTCAGGACCTTTCCGCCCAGCAGGCGGATCAACTTGCCGAGCAGTTTGCCAGTATCATCAAGGAAGGTGGCGGCAACGTCACCAAAACAGAAAACTGGGGCCTTCGTCCGCTGGCCTATCAGATCAAGAAGAACCGTCGCGGGCATTACATTCTTTTGAACATCGACAGTCCTCATCCGGCAGTTTTTGAAATGGAGCGCCAGCTGAAGCTGAATGAAGATGTCATTCGCCATCAGACCATTCGCGTTGATGCGCTGCAGGACGAACCTTCCATTGTCATGCAGGTCACCGAAAGGCGGGATGATCGCGGCCCTCGTGGTCGAAGAGATTTCGGCGATCGCAGCAATTCACGATCCGATTCACGACCCGATTCACGATCCGAATCACGAAGCGAGCCAACGCAACAGCGTCCGGCAGCCAGTGACAGTGCGCCAGCCGATGCCAGTCCAAAGGATGCCAGTCCAAAGGATGCCAGTCCAAAGGATGCCAGTAATGAGCCGGCCGCCAAGCCTGCAGAACAGGGAGACAGCTCAAATGAGTGATGTTGATACAAGAGAGCGACGCGGCTCCGGTGGCGATCAGCGGCCAAGGCGCGCCTTCTTTCGCCGTCGCAAAAGCTGTCCGTTTTCGGGACCGCACGCGCCTGTCATTGACTATAAAGACGTCAAACTCTTGCAGCGCTTTGTTTCCGAACGCGGCAAGATTGTACCAAGTCGGATTACATCGGTCTCAGCAAAGAAGCAGCGGGAGCTCGCCAAAGCAATCAAGAGAGCACGGCATCTGGCGCTCTTGCCATTCATTGTGAAATAGGCTGGATGAGCCAGGCAGGTACGGGCATTTCTCTTGCCCTGATGTGACTGGCCGGACGGACCGATGACGCAACTTTCTCCACCACCCGCCAGCCGGGCTCTGCCCCCCTGGTTATTGCTCGCGGTCATTGCCGGCCTTGGCTCAGCGGTGATTCTGCTCGGTGCCGAAAGCGGCATTTTGCCGCTGATGCTGCTCGCCTCATTCCACTCGACGCCCCTATTCATGTCAGGCCTTGGCCTTGGCAGGCAGGCGGTCATCATAAGTGCTGCGGTTGGCGCTGTTGGCCTGATGCTCATTGACGGCGCAATGACAGCGCTTGGATTTGCTTTGATGAGCGCATTGCCTGTCATCTGGCTCACACGTCTCGCGCTCATGTCTGTCCCCCAGAGCTCTGATGATGAGTCGGAAGGAACTGAAACCGAGAACGATGGAGCCGCCGATGATGTGCTCTGGTATCCGGTGGGCAGGTTGATCGTATGGGCTACCGGCATCGCTGCCACAGGCGTTCTGACTGTTTTTATCCTCCTGGAGCTGGCCGCAGGCGGGACCGTAACTTTTCTGCAGGAACAGGCTGGCGCCATTCTTGAGCTTGTCGCAGAAGGCGACGCCCAGCTGATCGAAGGGGTCGATCCCGATCTTCTTGTAGATGCCATCGCACAGTCTTTCCTCATGGCTCTCGGGCTAAGCTGGTTAATGGCAATGCTGGTCGGTGGCGCCCTGGGACAGGGCATACTGCAACGCCTCAAACGGAACATCAGACCGGGATTTGACGCGCAAAAGATGGTGTTGCCACGCAGTCTGTTGGGCTTTGCCGCTGTGGCCCTTCTCATGAGTTTCATGAATGACCCCTGGGGCCTGCTCGGATACAGCCTGCTGCCCATATTGCTCGCGCCATATTTTCTTTTGGGTCTGGCCACGATTCATGTTATTTCCCGCGCCTGGCCGCTGAGGGAACTGCTATTGACTATCCTCTATGCCAGCATGGTTTTCGGCATCTGGCCTGTTGTCCCTGTGACGATTCTCGGTCTTGTGGAAGAGGCAATGAGCCTCAGGCTGAGGTTCAGCGGTACAAAGCCAGACTAAATTTTTCGGTAAATAAGAAGGAATAGCGGCATGGAAGTCGTTTTGTTGGAAAGAGTGCAGAATTTGGGGCAAATGGGCGACGTGGTCACCGTGAAAGACGGTTTTGCGCGGAATTTCCTTCTGCCCCAGGAAAAGGCCCTGCGGGCCACCGAAGCCAACCTTGCCCGCTTCGAAAACGAGAAGGCCGATCTGGAAGCACGCAATCTCGAGAACAAGAAAGAAGCCGAAGCTGTGCGCGCCGTCCTTGATGGCCACAGCTCAGTCATCCTTCGTCAGGCGAGTGAGATGGATCAGCTTTACGGCTCGGTCAGTAACCGGGACGTCGCAGAGATGCTCAATGAAGAAGGATTCCATGTCGAGCGCCGTCAGGTTCGGATTGACGAGCCAATCAAGACACTGGGCCTTCACGAATTGAAGATTGACCTGCATCCTGAGGTAACTGCTACGGTTTCGATAAATGTTGCACGCTCAGCCGAAGAAGCGGAGCAACGAGCCCGCGGCGCGGAGGCAGAAGGCGAGGAATCTGCAACTGAAGCGTTCTTTGAAACCGAAGAACTGGCCCGCCAGGCGGACGCCGAACTTGCTGATGAAGACGAAACAGATGACGAAATCACAGAGGCCCCGGAGGGAGAATCAGAGGAAGAATCGCCTGAAGAAAATTCCGATTCGGATGCCCCAGAGACAGATAGTGAGAAAACTGATTGATTAAATCGGAAGTTCTCAGGCGAAGAAGCGGCGCTCTCCATGGTGCCGCTTTTTTCTTGCCACTAGTGAATGCGCGCGATCAATGCTTTTGGTAGAATGTTTTCCCCAGAGTTAACAGGGCAGTTTTGTTTTTCTGTGTACGGCCTCTAATGAAGCTAGGCAGTTTTGCCGATCTGACGATAAAAGCAATATATGGCTGAAACCAACATAACCCCGCGCCTTACGCCGATCCCATCGGAAGACAGTGACGTTACGTACCGATCGTTACCGAACAACATGGAAGCGGAACAGGCATTACTGGGCGCGATCCTGGTTAACAATGATGCCGCGTCACGGGTTACAACGTTTCTTGACCCCGAGCATTTCTTTGACGCTTTGCACGGCCGGATCTATCAGGCAGCAATGACTTTGATCGACCGCCAACAGGTTGCTACACCGGTTACATTGAAAACTTATTTTGAACAAGACGAAGCCATGACTGAGCTGGGCGGCACGCAATATCTTGCGCGTCTGGCCGCCGCCGCGATTACAGTTATCAATGCTGAAGACTATGGCCGCATGATCTACGATCTGGCACTTCGTCGTGAACTGATCTTTATCGGCGAGGACATGGTCAACCGCGCTTACGACCCTGAGGTCGAGGACCTTGCGACCGCTCAGATTGAAGCTGCCGAAGGACAGCTCTACGCCCTTGCCGAGGAGGGCGAACACGAGGGCGGGTTTAGGTCCTTCAGCGCATCGCTTGAGATCGCCATGGAATCCGCTGCGCGAGCCTATCAGCGAGATGGTGGCTTGACGGGAGTTGCGACAGGGCTAATCGACTTTGATCGAATTCTGGGCGGCCTGCATCGATCAGATCTGATCATCATCGCTGGGCGACCGGGAATGGGAAAGTCGTCTCTGGGTACAAATATTGCGTTCAACGCTGCAAAGGCGCGACAGCTGGCCCTGCAGGAAAGCCCGCCAGGGACGCCCGCAGCCGATCTCGACGGCGCTATTGTCGGATTCTTTTCACTTGAGATGTCAGCCGAACAGCTTGCGACACGCATGCTGTCAGAGGAGGCGGAAATCACATCGGAGCATATTCGGCGAGGTGACCTGACCGAAGGGGAATTCAACCGCGTGGTGCTGGCAAGTGAGACGCTGCAGGAAATCCAGTTCTTCATTGATGACACCCCTGCCCTGACCATTTCTGCACTCAGGACCCGAGCACGCCGACTGAAGCGGACACAAGGATTGTCTATGATTGTGGTCGATTACCTGCAACTGCTGCGTCCGTCGGGCCGTTCACGGCTGGACAACCGTGTGCAGGAAATTTCTGAGATATCCCAGGGCCTGAAGGCAATCGCAAAGGAGCTGGACATACCTGTCGTCGCACTGGCCCAGCTTTCGCGCGCGGTCGAACAGCGTGAAGACAAGCGCCCGCAGCTTTCAGATCTCAGGGAATCAGGGTCCATCGAACAGGACGCCGATGTTGTGATGTTCATTTACCGGGAAGACTATTACCTCGAACGCTCGCAGCCGACAGAAGGGACGCCCGAATTCATTGACTGGCAGGAAAAAATGGATCGGGTCCACGGCATCGCCGAGATTCTGGTCGCCAAGCAGCGGCATGGGCCCACCGGCAAGATCAAACTGTCCTTCCAGGGGCACCTGACGAAATTCTCGAATCACGTTGAACGGGACCATCTGCCAGAGACAACTCTCTAGTTCTGTTCCCAGCCACAGTTTGCCGGTACTCTCGGGACATTATGGCTTTAACTCCTGAACTGACCATTGATCTGGGCGCTATCGCCAGAAACTATGCCACTCTTCAAGGTCTCAGTGGCGAGGCCACCGTTGCTGCAGTCGTCAAAGCTGACGCATATGGGCTGGGTCTGGCTGGTGTGCTGCCGGCGCTGATTTCAGCCGGTTGTGACAGTTTTTTCGTGGCCACGCTGGACGAAGCCATCGCCTTCAGAAGACTGAACAGCTCAGTCACCCTGGCCGTTCTCAATGGGCCGCAGGAAGGCGAAGTGAGCGCCTTCGTGGAGGCCAGCCTCACACCGGTCATAAACTCTCTCGCTCAGCTTGAGCGATGGACCGCGACAGCGCGTGAGCCCATATACCTTCACATTGATACCGGGATGACCAGGCTTGGTCTGGCGGCCAAAGATCTTCTGGAAATTGCCAATGATCCGGACACTCTGACGGCGCTGTCGGTGTCGCTGATCATGAGCCACCTGGCCTGCGCGGATCAGCCTGATCATCCGAAGAATGAAGACCAGCGGAACCGCTTTGACGAACTTCGAGGCGAACTGCCCGCTGCCCCTTCCAGCCTTGCAAACAGTGGCGGCATCTTGCTCGGGCCGACCTATCATTATGATCTGGTGAGGCCAGGCATCGCGCTCTTTGGTGGCAACCCTCAGCCCGGCACTGACAACCCGTTCGAAAGCGTTGTTGAGGCCAGAGCACCCATCTTGCAGGTCCGGCAGGCCACGGCCAATGATACGGTCGGCTACGGCGCCTCCCGATTACTGGCCAGGGACAGCAGCATCGCGACGCTGGCGATCGGCTATGCTGACGGCATCTTCAGAAGTATGGGTGAAAATGACGCGCGAGATGCCAGCATGGTCGATATTGAAGGACATATTGCGCCAATTGTCGGGCAGATTTCCATGGACCTGTTGAGTATCGATGTAACCGATATACCGGATGGTCTGGCTCATGAAGGCGCGATGGTCACGTTGATCGGCGGTGGCGCCAGGCTCGACAATGTGGCATCTTCGGCGGGCACAATCAGTTATGAAATTCTGACCAGCCTTGGGAATCGGTACCGGCGGAAATACGTGAATGGCTGAGTAACGAACAAAGTAACGGATCGGTATCGCTGGATTATGGGCTTTCTTCGGATCATCGGACGCATCTTTCTGCAGTTTCTGGCAGCTGCGGGCCGGACCGGAATTTTTACGGTTACAAGCGTCAGCCATGTTTTTCGCCGGCCCATCTACCTCAGCCTGATCGGCGAACAAATGCTGCGGATCGGCTATTTTTCCCTGCCGGTCGTCGGACTGACTGCCTTGTTCACAGGCGCGGTTCTTGCCCTTCAGATCTATATCGGCAGCGCAAGGTTCAACGCTGAGAGCGCTGTTGCAACAATCGTTGTGATCGGAATTACACGTGAACTGGGGCCTGTGCTTGCCGGATTGATGGTTGCCGGACGCGTCAGCTCCTCGATGGCGGCCGAGCTCGGTACGATGCGGGTTACTGAGCAGATTGATGCGCTGACAACACTGTCGACAAATCCGTTCAAGTATCTGGTCGTGCCGAGATTGCTGGCCGCGACAATAACATTGCCAGTTCTCGTTTTGGTCGCAGACATTATCGGCGTCTTCGGTGGATATGTGGTTGGCACGGGCCGGCTTGGCTTTAGCGCCGGATCATACCTTAAGAACACGTTCGATTTCCTCGAACCGATTGACGTCATCTCAGGCCTTGTCAAGGCCGCGGTCTTCGGGTTCATCATTGCGCTGATGGGCTGCTACCAGGGCTACAACTCTCAGGGTGGCGCTGAAGGCGTCGGCCGCGCCACGACAAAAGCGGTCGTCTCGGCATCTGTGCTCATTCTGTTCAGCAACTACGTCGTGACGGAGTTTTTCTTCGCGACATGACCGGAACGCCCAAAATCAGACTCGAAAATATTCACAAGCGCTTTGGTGACAAAGTCGTACTCGACGGCATCAATCTTGAGGTTGGCACCGGCGAATCCGTCGTCATCATAGGCGGATCGGGCACCGGTAAATCCGTCATGCTGAAATGTATCCTGGGCCTGCTCACACCTGATGAAGGGCGTGTGTTCATAGATGGTGTGGATGTTACTGAAATGCGCCGGAGTGACCGCGACGCCGTTATGCGGCGTTTCGGCATGCTGTTTCAGAATTCGGCGCTGTTTGACAGTCTCAGTGTCTGGGAAAATGTCGCATTTGGGCTGATATCGGCCCAGCGCATGAAAAAGCCGGCTGCCAAGAAAGTCGCCATGGAAAAGCTTGCGATGGTCGGGCTCGGTGCAGAAGTCGGCGAGCTCGATCCCGCTGAACTGTCCGGCGGTATGCGGAAACGTGTTGGACTTGCGCGCGCCATTGCCACGGATCCGGAAATCATTTTCTTCGATGAGCCGACGACAGGTCTGGACCCGATTATGGGTGACGTGATCAACGATCTGATCGTCAATTGTGTGAAGCAACTGGGGGCAACGACACTGTCAATCACACATGACATGGCCAGTGCGCGTAAAATCGCGGATCGCATCGCAATGATACACAAAGGCAAGATTATCTGGGACGGGTCTGTCGAGAACGTCGACCACAGCGGGAATGCATATGTGGACCAGTTCCTCCACGGCCGTGCCGAGGGGCCGATTCAAATGGAGGTTCTGCGACCCTGATGGCCCGCGCTGCCGCCAACTTCGTCTGCCAGTCATGCGGTTCGGCATATGGCAAGTGGTCGGGCCGCTGCGACAATTGCGGGGAATGGAACTCAATCGTTGAAGAGGCTGCCACGGACGCCACGCCAAAGGGGCTTGGCGCCGGCAAAGGGCGTAAACTCGATCTTGTGCCCCTCGATGGCCCTTCTGCAAGGGTCGCCAGGCTGCCAACAGGCAATACTGAGTTTGACAGATCCGCTGGCGGGGGCCTGGTCCCGGGTTCCGCGGTGTTGATCGGTGGTGACCCGGGAATTGGCAAATCGACAATCCTGCTGCAGGTGGCAGCGAATCTGGCCCGATCCGGCAACAATGTGGCCTACATTTCAGGTGAGGAGGCTATCGCGCAGATCAGATTGCGCGCTGAACGCCTTGAACTGAAGGATGCTCCCGTCAATCTTGGCGCCGAGACCAGTGTTCGCAACATCATTACGACCTTTGACGGGCCTGACGCCCCTCAGGTCCTGGTGATTGACTCCATCCAGACAATGTTTGTCGATTCCCTCGACAGCGCACCAGGCAGTGTCGCCCAAGTCCGGGCATCGGCTCAGGAGCTGATCCGCTTTGGCAAGCGCCGGAACGTTACGATCATCCTGGTCGGGCATGTAACCAAAGAGGGGCAGATCGCCGGCCCCCGCATACTCGAACATATGGTTGATACGGTCCTCTATTTCGAAGGAGAGCGCGGCCATCAGTTCCGAATTCTGCGAGCCGTAAAGAACCGCTATGGGCCAACGGACGAACTTGGCGTCTTCGAGATGACCGACCGCGGCCTGATGGAGGTCGCGAACCCATCGGCACTGTTTCTGTCCAACCGCGAAGGAAATGTGGCCGGTGCTGCGGTATTTGCCGGTATCGAAGGAAGCCGGCCCATGCTGGTCGAGGTTCAGGCGCTGGTCTCGCCCTCGCCGTTCTCCACACCGAGACGCGCCGTGGTCGGCTGGGATTCCGGACGTCTGGCCATGGTCACCGCAGTTTTGGACACGCGCGGCGGACTGAATCTTTCGGGCCACGATATCTACCTGAATGTCGCCGGGGGACTGCGTATCAGCGAACCGGCCGCCGATCTGGCTGTCGCCGGAGCGCTGATCTCGTCGCTCAAAGGAGATGCATTGCCGGACAGCACCGTGCTTTTTGGTGAAATCAGCCTGGCCGGCGAAATCCGACCCGTTGGTCAGACGGATGCGCGCTTGCGCGAGGCGGCCAAACTGGGCTTCAAGCGTGCCCTGCTGCCGAAGCAGTCGAAGAGTGCGGCAGCCAATATTCGACTGACGGAAGTGTCGACGGTTGCAGACCTGCAGGACGTCTTTTAGACCTGCTTTTCAATTCGCCTGAATCAGTTGGCCACTCCGTTCGTCCTGAGCTTGTCGAAGGACCGGCAAACGCTGCGGACTGTGGCTTGTCCCCTTCGGCGTCGCTCAGGCCAGGCTTAGACAGGCTCAGTACGAACGGATGTTTGGCATGTGTTTCCATGTGAAGGATGTTCGCTCTAGACATTCTGTTCCATCCGCTCATCATTCGTTTCATGGCGACTGAGATTTCGAGCACCAAACAGAACAAACACTGTCTCCGTCGCAAAGCCGGCAACCAGAATTGCAGCAGATGTAATGTGCGTAAGCAGGTCAAATGACTCCAGAAGAGAAGCAATTGCAAAAATAGAAGCAAGCCGCAAAGCACCTCCGATCGCCATGCTGGTGGTCTGGCGATGAACCATGAGAAGCCCGTGATAGTAATTCCGGGTGATCATGACCGCCGGCAGCAATGTCAGCGTCACCAATACCTGCGGTGCCTTTCGAAGTACTTCACCTTCCACGCCGAGGAGCTCCCGGAAGACAAACACGCCGATCGGAGACACAGCGACCAGAAAGAGAGCTGCCATGATCAGAAGCGCGATGCGGACCATAAACACTCTCATTTCCGGCACGTTTTGAAGCCCGAAGGTCACGAAGAAGTGGCGAAAGGTATTCGCCGCATTGCCGAAGATGCCTGACAGGTCAAAAGCGACGCGCATCGCGGCGATTGAGGTGAGGCTGTCGGGCATTCTGCTCATATAGGCATAGAGAACAGGTCGGCTCATGGAGAACATCAGGCTTGTGAAGGTCACGGGCAGAAAGAAATTCATGACTTCGCGATAGGTAAGCTCGACATGTTCCTCGCGCACAGGATTTCGATACTTGCTTCTGTGAACCAATAGAACAAGAACCAGATGAACTGAAGTTCCGGTGAGGAGAGCAAAAGGCAATGCAAATGAGGTAACCCACTGCATCTCAATGCCGAGGACCAGCATAAGAATTACTGTGACGAGAAAACAGACGTTGAGGACGGTTACCCAGCCGGTAAGCTGCGCCTGGATGAGTTTCCCGATAAAGAAGTGCCGGATGGCACTGACCATCAGGACAGGCATGAAGAATCTCAGATACTGGCGGACATTCTGCAACAATTCCTGATCCATGCTGAACACTGCGACCAATGTCAGTTCGCCCAACTGTGAATAGGCGAGCAGTGAGAGCGGAATCAGCTGCAGACAGACAAATCCAACCAAAAATGTCAGTGCAACACGCGAACCATGGGCTGAACGGGCAAAAACATTGGAGGTCTGCGGCACAAATCCGAGCATGGCGTCAAAAAGGCTGTAGGTGCTGGCAGCAATAGCAAACGTCGCCAGTTCGCGCACAGCATCCGGATAGCGCGCGAGCGTGCCGTTCTGGAACTGGGCGGCCAACACCATGGCGATGCCGGTCAAGGCCAGAGGCCAGTAAAACTGCCAGTATTTCTGTTGCAGAGACGGCAAAGCGCTATCCTTCCCCTCCATGGCCAGACCACAATATATGGGGGGTCGGTCCCAGAAATACACTTTTATTTGTGTTATTTGGTGACGTTGGCATGCATTCCGTTATATCTTTAAGCCATGATTTCTGGCACGGCACATTGGCGCAGCTCACGGCCATTTTCGTGCAGTCATCCGGCAAGTTGAGGGCGTAACCAATGAACCCTGCCGACATTGTTGTATTTCTGATCATCGGCTTATCCGGGCTCTTTGCTTTCTTTAAGGGGGGCGTAAGAGAAATCCTGTCCATTGGCGCCTGGGTCGCCGCTGTCTACATTACATTGCTGCTTCGCGCGCCAGTCGATGGCTGGTTGGGCCAATACATCTCGCCGCCGTTGCTCTCCGCTACTGTCTCAATCCTCATTGTCTTCATTGTCTCTATTCTGGCTTTCAGCCGGCTCGTCAATTTCATTGCGAGCAAGATAGAAGAAGGTTCGTCCGGTGCGTTAGATCGGTCATTGGGCCTCGTGTTCGGGTTGATTCGTGGCCTGTTGATTGTCGGCTTTTTGTATACGCTCATTCATCTCTACAGCCCGAAAGACACACCCGAATTCCTTGTCGATGCGAAGACCCTGCCCATGATGGAAGTGTCATCCAGCGTTTTGCTCGCACTTATCCCCGAGAGTGCAAAGGAAAGGGTCAACGAAAGCATCGAGGGATCGCTTGATGCTGCTTCCGAGGCGCTTGATCCAATTGAAATGCTCCGAGGCGCCGGCTCCAGCGTGGAAAGCGGCATCGACAGTTCAGCTGACACATCAGATGAAACAGGTTATAACCCCGCACAACGCCAACAAATGGACCGGTTGTTCGACAGCTTGCCGGAGCTAAATTAATGGCATCAACTCCCGTATCGCTCGACTTTCAATCTACCGGCCACCCGTTTGATCCGTCCGCTGACGACAAGATCCACGAGGAATGTGGCGTCTTTGGCATTTTTGGAACCAAGGATGCAGCCGCTCATACCGCACTTGGTCTGCATGCCCTGCAGCATCGTGGCCAGGAAGCAGCTGGCATTGTCAGCTATGACAACGTGCACTTTCATGCCCATCGAAGCCTTGGCCATGTCGGGGATCACTTCAATTCCCAGGATGTGATCGACCGGCTGCAGGGAAACAGCGCTATCGGTCACAATCGCTATTCGACCAGCGGCAAAGAAACGGCGCTCAGAAACGTGCAGCCGTTGTTCGCTGAGTTGGCTCAGGGCGGCCTCGCAATTGCGCACAACGGAAACCTGACCAATGCTTTGCAGCTGCGCCGCGAACTGGTGGCGGCGGGATCGATCTTCCAATCAACTTCCGATACCGAAGTCATTGTCCATCTCATAGCGACCAGCCTTCAGCCAACAATAGTTGATCGTATGGTCGATGCCCTTCAAAGCATAGAAGGCGCCTACTCACTGGTTGCGTTGAACGAGACCCAGCTTATTGGAGTCAGGGATCCGCACGGTGTTCGGCCCCTGGTAATGGGAGCGCTCAGTGACGGCTCAATTATTCTCACATCCGAAACCGTCGCGCTGGACATCGTCGGTGCCTCATTTGTCAGGGATATAGAGCCCGGCGAAGTCATTGTCATCGATGCCGATGGCGTTCAGAGTTTTCATCCGTTCGTTAAAGCCAGGCCACGCTTTTGCATCTTTGAGTACATCTATTTTTCGCGCCCCGACAGCATGGTCGAAGGCAAGAATGTGTATGAAATCAGAAAGCAGATGGGGCGTCAGCTGGCTCGGGAAGCCAGGCCGAATGCAGACGTTGTCGTTCCCGTCCCTGACTCAGGCGTGCCGGCGGCAATTGGCTACGCCGCCGAGGCCGGCCTGCCATTTGAACTTGGCATTATTCGGAACCACTATGTCGGCCGCACTTTCATTGAGCCTGCAGACCATATTCGCCATCTGGGCGTGAAACTGAAGCATAATGCCAATCCGGGTGCTATCGCCGGAAAGAATGTGCTGCTGATTGAGGACAGCATCGTGCGCGGCACCACGTCCATCAAGATCGTCGAAATGATTCGTAACGCCGGAGCCAAGGAAGTTCATATGCTGGTCGCAAGTCCCGCCTTCATCAGCCCCTGCTATTACGGTGTCGATACGCCAAGCCGGAAAGAATTGCTGGCCGCCAACATGCAGGTCGATGAGATGGCGAGATACATCGGCCTGGACTCGCTGGCCTACCTTTCAATGGACGGGGTCTATGAAGCTGTATCCGGCATGGCAAGAGATGATGAAACACCGGCATACTGCGATGCCTGCTTCACGCGCGAGTATCCCGTCCCCATTTCAGATTTTGAAAACGGTGACGAACCAAGACAGCTGTCTCTTCTGGCCGAACACGCATAAGCCCCGCGAATTTCGATGGCGGACCCTGCCCTCAAAGACAAACTGGCAATTGTCACCGGTGCCTCACGAGGCATTGGCGCCGCCGTTGCCGAGCTTTTCGCGCGCGAGGGGGCGCATGTGATCCTTGTCGCCAGAACAGTCGGTGGACTTGAAGAAGTTGATGATCGCATCAAAGCGCAGGGTGGTGCAGCGACATTGGTCCCGCTGGATCTTCGCGATGACACAGGGATAGAGCAGCTTGCCGTCTCGGTAGCTGAACGCTGGGGCCGCCTCGACGTCCTGGTCGGCAACGCGGCAATTCTCGGGTCGCTCTCACCTTTGAACCATATTTCGGCCGAAGTCTGGGCGGAACTGCTGCTGATCAACGTTACGGCAAACTGGCGGCTTCTCAGAGCCTTTGACGGTCTTTTGAGAGCAGCGGAGGCAGCACGCGCAATTTTTGTAACGGCTGGCGTGGCGACAGATACCCGCGCCTATTGGGGTGGCTATGCCGTGACGAAGGCCGCTCTGGAAGCCATGATAAAGACCTACGCCGCCGAAATCGCCAGCACGAACATACGAGCTAACCTGTTGAGCCCAGGTCCCATCAGGACCGGCATGCGGGCGGAAGCCATGCCGGGCGAAGACCCTGAAACTCTCGCAACACCGGCTGACGTCGCGCCGCTGTTTTTGGAGCTGGCGGCACAGTCGTGTACCAGAAATGGCGAGATCGTCGACTTCAGGGATCAATAATCAGGGCTTGTCCACGAAGGGATTTTTGCCTTTGCGGTAATTGATTCTAATCGGAATGCCCCAGAAGCCGAACTCCTCTCTGAGGCCGTTTACCAAATATCTTGAATATGAGGTCGGCAGGTCTTCAGGTCTGGAAACAAAGATTGCAAAGGTCGGCGGTCGTGCTTTCACCTGCGTCATATACCGCATGCGGATGCGGCGGTTCGCCGAGATCGGTGGTGGATGCCGGTCCCGCATGTCTGCAAGCCAGCGATTCAGTTCAGACGTTGAAATGCGCATGTTCCAGCGCTCATAGACTTCATCAATGGCGCCCATGAGATCATCAATGCCCTGCCCGCGAAGCGCTGACATGGTAACAATGGGGATACCACGAACCTGTGGCAACGATGTCTCTATGCGGTCTCGGATGATGCCGGTCGCCTCTTTCCGGTCCGAGACGGCATCCCACTTGTTCACCGCGATAACAAGAGCTCTTCCTTCATCAATCACGGTGCGCGCAATGGTCAGTTCCTGCTTTTCCAGCGGCGATGAACCATCGATCATCAGGACTACAACTTCGGCATATTGTGCGGCTCGCAAGGTGTCGAGAGCACTCAGCTTCTCGACCTTGTCTCTGACCCGGGCTTTGCGTCTTAGGCCGGCGGTATCAAAGATCCTCAGCTTGCGGCCCAGAACCTCACAATCCGACGAAACGGAATCCCTGGTCAGCCCGGGCTCCGGCCCTGTGATCATACGTTCCTCGCCGATCATCGCGTTGACCAGTGTGGACTTACCGACGTTGGGCCGGCCCAGAATAGCCAATCGAAGCGGATGATCATCACGTTCACCCTCGTCAGTTTCTGATTCTGAAAATTCTGCCGCCGCAAAAATGACATCGTGAAGGTCCGAGAGGCCCTCACCATGTTCAGCGGAAATGGGGATCGGCTCGCCAAAGCCAAGCCGGTAGGCATCCAGGAGACCGGCCTGACCGCCGCGCCCCTCGCACTTGTTGACGATCAGTATCGTATTTGTCTCAAGGCGGCGAAGCTCATCAGCAAAGTATTCATCCACGGGCGTTAACCCAGCCCGTCCATCGATCAGGAAGAAAGCGATGTCGGCGGTTTCCAGCGCCCGCCGCGTTTGCGCCATCATTCTGGCCTCAATGGAGCCCTTGGGAGCATCATCAAGGCCGGCAGTATCAATAACGCGGAACCTGAGGCTGCCGATGCGCCCCTCACCTTCCCGCCAGTCACGAGTCATACCCGGGGCGTCATCGACGAGGGCAAGGCGTTTACCGACAAGGCGATTGAACAACGTCGACTTGCCAACGTTCGGTCGACCTATGATGGCTACTGTGATTGTCACGCATGTTCACGTGCGAAGCACGCCCTCTGGATCAACGAATGGCTATAAGCTCAGCAGTGTCGGTGAGAACAAAGACTGTCTCGTCAGCGACCACTGGCGGCAGAAAAATGTTCTGCTGAAGCTGAGTCCTGCCGATCAATCTGCCGTCATAGGGTGAAATCGTATAGGCCCAGCCATGTGAGGATGTCACAATCAGGCGATTTCCGGCAAGCACCGGACCATTCCATCTGATCGGGTCTTTGTTGTCTCGCATGTTCTCAAATGGCTGTAGCTCATGGATCCAACGAACGCGACCGTCTTCCCTGAGGATGCAGACAAGTTCCGACGATGTTGTCAGAAAGTAAATAAAGCGCCCAGCGACCCAAGGCGTTGAAATGCCTTCAACTTCTCTCTCCCAGACGCGCTCTCCAGTCGATTTGTCAACGGCGGCCAGGATGCCGCCATGGCTGATGGCAATAATCAGATCACGGTCTGCGATAGGGTGGCCGTATATGTCGTTCAACGAAGAAATTGAGCTGAGACCCCCGGTCTTTACCAGCACATCAAGCCACACCACGTGGCCATTTTCGACCCTGAGGGCGGCGAGCTCGCCGGATGAGAAAGCACCGATTACAAGATCGCCCTCCACCGCAGGGCTCGCGCCACCGAGCAGAGTTGCATCCTCCGTCAGGCCGTCGAACGCCCAGAGGAAGTGGCCATCGGTAGTGTCGAGGACGACCAGCTGATTTGTTGTAGTGGTAACGAAGAGCCGTCCCTGACTGACTGTCGGTGCGCTGCGTACCGGCACCGAATAGTTATAACGCCAGATCTCTCTGCCAGTGGAAGCATTGATCGCAACAGCCAGACCAAAGCCGTTGGCAATGTACAGCACTCCCGCTTCGTAGGCCATGCCGCCACCGAATCCATCGGCCTCGCTTTCGTCTTCCAGGCGCGGCTGCACGCGCCAGAGCCGGTCTCCCTGGCGAACGCCAAATGCGCTGACTCTGCCGACGGAATCCATTGTAAAGACGCGGCCGTCAGCGATTACAGGTGGTGCCAGCAAATGTGAATCACCACTGGTTCCGGAGCCAACACTTTCTGTCCAGGCGACGCTAAGATTGCCGCCAAGCGCAAGGTGATGCATGGCGTGATGCGAATAGCCGCCCGCCTGAGGCCAATCCGGGTTGGCAAAGGGACGTGGAATTCTGACCACGACATTCTGGACTTCGGTGTCCACTTCAAGCTGACGCTCGAAAGTAAGAACTGAAACCCGTTCGCCACCGAGGATTGGAGGCGCATCGTCTGCGCAAGCCGCAATCAACGGGCTGATGACCAGCAGCATTGTCCAGCGCTTCAATTTCATCGCCCTAATTCCTTCCAGAACTCATGATCGCCAACATATCCGATGATCGCGCCCTGATTTCTGCAGATGCGCTCAGGTCTTCTGACAACTCCATGTACATTGCGCCAGCTGCCGCGGCGTCACCACGGCTATAAAGAGAAAATGCATAGAGCTCCCTGGCAGCACTGCGCCAAGTGGATCGATCCACCATCAGCGGCGCCAGCTCCGCCTCTGCGCTGTCGAATTGATTGGTTCTCACAAGATGTACAGCAACCGCCAGGGATGCCAATTGTTGAAGCCTTGTCGGCACGGAGCCGTCATCGGCAATTTCTCTGTAGGCAGCTATGGCCTCGCGGGTCTCTCCGCTGGCAATGAATCCGTTGGCCTCTTCAAATCGAGCAAGAATGCCGTAGCCACCGCCTTCCGTATCTGCAATCTCGCCGAAGGCGGCCATCGCAGCTTCCAAATCACCATCGACCAGGAGATCGGCAGCTGCCATGTAGCGATCTCCCACGGATTCAAGATCTGCAGTTCGATAATCGGAATAAAATACGTTCACCGCCGTCGCGACGATGATGGCGACTGCAATGCCGATGACGTACTTGCCAAACCGCTGCCAGAGCTGGCGCAATTGATCGCTTCGTAGTTCTTCGGTTACTTCCTGAAAGAAATCACTCATTAGGGCCGCCAGTTTGTCTGCACTCTATTTCTCTATTGGTACCGCCTTGAGGGCATGAAGGCAGGTAACATATCGTGACGTCTATGCCCATGCAATGCGACTATTATGTGTCGCAAGGGCCCGGAAACACTCGTCTTTCGTGGCTGAGCTCTGTTTCAGTCTTTGAGATTGTAAATATGGGTTTCGTCGGGATACTCCCGACCTTTGACATCCTGGCTGTAGGCTTTGACAGCTTCCTCGATTATCGATCTCAATTCTGCATATCTTTTGACGAAAGAAGGCGTCTTCGGAAACAGGCCGAGCAGATCATCGGTGACTAAAATCTGACCATCGCAGGCTGCCGAAGCGCCGATGCCGATGGTCGGGATGTCAATCTCTTCCGTGATAAGTTTGGCAAGTGGTTCCGCCATGGCCTCAAGCACGACAGCAAAAGCACCTGCTTCAGCTACGGCAGCCGCATCAGCCTTGTATTTATCCCACTCTTCCTTTTTGCGACCGGTGGCAGCCAGTCCTTTGGCATTGACGGACTGCGGTTGCAGGCCGATATGCGCCATCACCGGAACACCGCGCTCAACGAGAAATTTGATCGTTGGCGCCATGGTGACGCCGCCTTCCAGCTTCACGCCCGCGGCCATGGTTTCCTTCATGATGCGGGCAGCGCTTTTGAAGGCCGCTGCAGGGCTTTGTTCGTAGGAGCCAAATGGCATGTCGACGATGACGAGAGCGCTCTCGGCCGCTCTGACAACGGACTGGCCGTGGGAAATCATCTGATCAAGGGTGATGGGGATTGTTGTCTCCTGGCCATGCACGACCGTGCTTGCTGAATCGCCGACCAGTAGCATATCAACGTGGGGATCCAGAATCTCTGCCATTGGCGCCGAATACGCAGTCAGGCACACCAGCGGATTTTTCGTGGCCTTGCGGGCGTTGAACCGCTTCACCGTCATGGGCCGGCGACTGCTTGCTTTCTTGCCAATTTTTGAATCTGTGCTCATCTAACTTATGCCTTTGGATGCAATCTCATAGGCGTCCCGCGACAACTCCTCTACACCTAAGATGCGTTCGAGTTCGCCTTTCATCAAGGCCTGCCGATCATTCGTCTGCTTCGCCCAGCGTGTGAGCGGTGCCAGCAAGCGCACTGCGGTCTGGGGATTCACCGGATCAAGCTTCAAAATCTGGTCTGCGAGGAACTTATAGCCCCTGCCCGCCTTGTCGTGAAAGGCGACCGGATTACTCATGGCAAAGGCGCCCACCACAGACCGAAAGCGATTGGGTGTTTTGATATCGAATGCCGCATGCTCGGTCAGCTTGACGACTTCTGCAGGCATGTTTTCGCGGCTTGCCATCGCCTGGACCGAAAACCACTTGTCTATGACAAGAGCATCGCCTTCGAAACGAGTGTAGAAGTCCGCCAGGGCCTCGCTACGCGCTTCAGCATCGGTGTTGCTGAGCTCTATCAAAGCAGCCATGCGGTCAGTCATGTTGGTTGCCGTGCAGTACTGATGGTATGCAGCAGAAACGATCTCATCCTCGTCAAGGGCCATCAAGTAGGAAAGAGCAAGATTGCGCATACTGCGCCGACCAATTTCTGAAACTTCAACGCTGTAATCCGCAGCCGATGCCATAGTCTCATAGATCTTCTCAAAGTCCTGGCGGCAGTGCTCGGCAATGCCGCGACGCAAGAATTCCCGGGCGGCATGCAAACGATCTATGTCCACCTGATCCGAAAGCTCAATCAGGTAAGCGATTCCTGGCAAAGACAAAGCCAACGCCTGGAATTGATAGTCGATGTCGGCGGTCAGCGTTGCCTGAACAGCATCGAGGTACTCAACATTCAGAGACCAGGCTGTTTCATCTTCTGTCGCAAGAAGTGTTTGAATGATCTCCGCCGCCAGTATCTGACCAGCTTCCCATCGATTGAAGGGATCTGTGTCGTTGGCAAGCAGGAAACGCCGTTCTGCCGAAGTAAGATCGGATTCAAGATGGACCGGAGCTGAAAAATCTCGCAGCAAAGAGGGAACAGGTTGTTCCCTGATTTCGGTAAATTCGAAGACCTGCTCGGCTTCAGTCAGATTAAGAACACGAGATGTTTTGCCTGTGGGCTCTTCTCCTTTCAGAGTAAGCGGCAGTTCTGTGCCCCCTTTGCCAAGCAGAGATACCGCCAAAGGGATGTGCATCGGTTTCTTTGTCTCCTGGCCCGGAGTTGGCAAAAGACGTTGGCTGGCACTGAGCGTAAAAGTTTCAGATGCCTCATCGTAATGACCAGTGATGCTGACATGCGGCGTCCCGGCCTGTTCGTACCAGCGCCTGAACTGGCCCAGATCCACGCCTGTCGCACCTTCCATGGCAAGAGCAAAATCTTCGCAAGTGACAGCTTGGCCGTCATGTCGCTGAAAATAGAGGTCGATGCCTTTTCTGAACCCGCCCGCACCCAAAAGCGTGTGATACATACGCACGACCTCAGCGCCTTTCTCATAGACGGTAGCGGTGTAGAAATTATTGATTTCCATGTAGGAATCGGGTCGCACTGGATGAGCGGTGGGGCTTGCATCTTCCGGGAACTGAGCGGTGCGCAACAGACGGACATTGTCAATGCGATTAACCGCGCGCGACCCCATGTCAGATGAAAACTCCTGGTCGCGGAAGACAGTCAGACCCTCTTTCAGGCTCAACTGAAACCAGTCACGGCAAGTAACCCGATTGCCTGTCCAGTTGTGGAAATACTCATGCGCGATGACTGCTTCCACGCTCAGGAAGTCGGCGTCGGTCGCGGTCTCAGGTGAAACGAGAAGAAGCTTGGTGTTGAAGACGTTGAGTGACTTGTTCTCCATCGCGCCCATGTTGAAGTGGCTGACGGCGACAATGTTGAAAATATCCAGATCGTATTCAAGGCCGAAAACATCTTCGTCCCATTTCATTGCCTTTTTGAGAGACGCCATGGCGTGGCCGCACTTTTCCAGGTCACTCTCTTCAACCCAGATTTTGAGATCGACCTTGCGGCCAGACATGGTTACGAAGCTGTCTTCAAGTGGCTTCAGATCACCGCCAACAAGGGCAAAAAGATAGGCTGGCTTTTTGTGCGGGTCTTCCCAGACAACGCAATGCCGGTTGTCATCGAGATCTCTCTCTTCGATGAGATTCCCGTTCGACAGCAGCACCGGGAAGCGATCCCGGTAGGCGGTAATTCTTGTTGTGAAACTTGCCATTACATCGGGACGGTCGAGAAAATAGGTGATACGGCGAAAACCCTGAGCCTCGCATTGCGTGCAGAACATGCCATTGGACTGATAAAGCCCGGTCAGCGCCGAGTTGTTCTTCGGATCATTCAGGTTTGTGATCTCAAGAGTAAATCTGTCCGGCACGTCCGGAATGCTCAGCGTCTCATCTTCGAGCTGATATTGGTTGCTGCTGAGGCGGGTGCCATCAAGAACGACTTCCTTCAGCTCAATCATTTCGCCATCAAGAACCAGCGCTGCATCACCCTCGGCAGCCGGATTACGGCGAAACGTCATGCGGGATTTCACCTCGGTCCTGTGATCATCAAGATCGAAGTCGAGTTCGACAGTCTCAATCAGAAAATCGGGGGCCTTATAGTCCTCTCGCAGGATGGTCTCCGGCGTGCCGTCCGTCATTTCTGAACTCTCCAATTGATGCTCATTCCGCGCGGTTCTCGTCTGGGAAATCCCGATAAAGTGCAAACCGTATGTTCTCGACACGAAACTTCGCCAGAAACACTTTCAGGGCCCGGGTGAACTCGAGATCGGTGATGTCCCGGCTGACATCGAACCAGATGTGACAAATTTGCATTCGTCTATTCCCACTCAATAGTTCCAGGGGGCTTGGACGTAATGTCATAAGTTACTCTGTTTATTCCGCGAACCTCATTGATTATACGCGTTGCCGTGCGGCCCAGAAATTCGTGATCGAAGGGATAGTAATCAGCCGTCATACCATCTGTCGAGGTCACTGCACGAAGAGCGCAGACATAGTCATACGTGCGATTGTCTCCCATGACGCCGACTGTTCTGACCGGTAACAAGACGGCGAATGCCTGCCAGATTTCGTCATAGAGCCCTGAACTTCGTATTTCATCGAGATAGATGACGTCGGCTGCACGCAGGATTTCGAGCTTCTTTTTGGTGATTTCGCCAGGCACGCGGATGGCCAGTCCCGGTCCGGGGAACGGGTGGCGGCCAACAAACGATTCCGGCAACCCGAGGTCACGTCCGAGCTCCCTGACTTCATCTTTGAAGAGTTCCCTCAACGGCTCCACCAGATCCATTTTCATACGCTCAGGCAGGCCACCGACATTGTGATGCGACTTGATCATCATGCTGGGACCGCCGGCAAAGGAGACAGACTCAATAACATCGGGATAGAGAGTGCCCTGAGCCAGAAAATCCGCTCCACCTGCTTCATTTGCCTCATGTTCAAAGACATCTATGAAAGTTGCGCCGATGATCTTTCGTTTTTCCTCCGGGTCCGTAATGCCATCCAGATTCTTGAGAAACAGATCGCTTGCATCGTGGTGCACCAGGGGGATGTTGTAGTGATCGCGGAACAGATTTACCACCTCGTCCGGTTCGTTGGCGCGCATCAGGCCGTTGTCGACAAACACACAGGTCAGCTGTTCACCAATGGCTTCGTGCAAAAGGAGCGCGACAACGCTTGAATCGACGCCCCCGCTGAGGCCGAGAATAACGTGGCCACTGCCCACCTGTTTGCGCACTCGTTCCACTGCCGTCTTGTGAAACGCTTCCATTGACCAGTCGCCATCGAGACCGACGACCTTGTGCAGGAAGTTCTGGATGAGCGCAGTGCCATGGGGCGTGTGGACGACTTCCGGATGAAACTGCAAGCCATAATATTTGCGCTCATCGTCGGCGATAGCCGCACATGGTGCATTCTCACTTGTGGCAACAATACGAAAGCCATCAGGAATTCTGATGACGTGGTCCTGATGGCTCATCCAGACCTGCTCAGAACTTCCGACCTCCCACACACCATCGAAGAGTTGGCAATTGGCTGTCACTTCAAGGCTGGCGCGACCGAATTCACCAGCTTCGTGGAACTGAACCTCTCCGCCCAGCTGGTTCGACATGGTTTGCTGGCCGTAGCAGATGCCGAGGATCGGAATACCCATTTCAAAAAGCCGCGGCGGCGCTGCCGGGAACTCATCAAAGGTCGCAGATGCCGGTCCGCCCGAGAGGATCACTGCTTTGGGGGCAAATTCGTCAAGAATTCCATCGGCAAGCTGAAACGGCACTATTTCGCAATAAACACCGCTCTCGCGCACGCGACGCGCGATCAACTGTGTTACCTGGCTGCCAAAGTCTATGATGAGAACACTATCGCTCATGCAATGCTCTTTCGGCTCTCACTTCATCTTCCTCTCCATAATTGCAATGTAAAAGGCATCTGTTCCAGTCCTCAGAGGTGACAGAAATATGCCCTTTCCGGCCGGCCCACTGATCAGATTTTTGGGCATATCCGAGCCAAGTGCTTCTTGCCACAAAGGACGCACTGCCCTCAATGCGAATTCATCATGATTGGCGAGAAAATCTGAAACCACATCTTCATTCTCCTCCGGAAAGAGGGAGCAGGTGACATAAATCATTCGCCCGCCGGGCGCGACAAGTGTCGAAGCTGTGGCGAGAATGTCCTTTTGCCGATCTGCCGCACGTGCTGGATCTTCCGGCTTAATGAGCCATTTTCCTTCTGGATGCCGGCGCCAGGTGCCTGATCCCGTACAGGGAGCATCGACCAGAACCCGGTCCGCCAGACCTGCAAGTTCATCGGCTGACCGATTTGAATCGCCCGCCAGAAGACGTGTCTGAACGTTCCGCACTTTTGCTGACTTTACACGAGCGGCGACTTCACCCAGCCGCGCTTCATTTGTGTCGAATGCGTAAATCTGACCCTTATTCGCCATCGTCGCAGCCAGGGCCAGTGTCTTGCCGCCGCCGCCCGCACAGAAATCCACAACCTGAGCGCCAGGCTGCGCGTCCACAAGAATCGCCGCGATCTGCGATCCTTCGTCCTGGATCTCATATCCCGCGACATCAAGTTCTACTTTGCCATGAACTCCAAGCTCACGGGGTCCAGAAATTGTGCCCAGGCTGATACCAACTGGCGAAATTTCAGTTTCGCTGACTGACAAGCCTCGCTTGGCAAGTTTCGCGATCACCACATCCCTTGTCGTTACAAGGGTGTTGACCCGCAGCACGGTTACGGCACGCCCATTCAATGCCAGCATCTCATCTGTCGCAGCATCGCCGAACCTTTGTTCAACGGCCGCCTGCATCCAGAGCGGCCATATTGCGCCGACTTCGTCATCCGTTTCAGACCGAAAGAGAGAGAGTTCGGCATCGCTCAGAACTGCCGGACCATACTGGCTGCCATCAAAGAAGGCTGCGGGATCATCAGTGGCCGCTTTCAGCGCCATCATGATCAGTCGCCTCGGGTCAGCTTCCAGTCCGATTGCCCTGATTTCGTGAAGCGCCTGCCCGCGCTGACGAAAACTGTCATAGACAAGGCCGATGACAAATCTTCTGTCGCCGCTGCCCGCATATCTGCGGCGGCGAAAAAAGCCTTTCGCTGCGACATCGACGGGCCGAGCGGTCCGTTCTACTTCTGTGAGAAGATCAATGGCAGCTGAAGTACGTGCAGCTGGGGTCATTCAGTTTTGGTGCTCAGCGATTGGTCGGGTAGTTCGGCGCTTCGCGCGTCACCATGACATCGTGCACATGACTTTCCTGCAAGCCGGCATTTGAAATGCGAATGAAAGTGCAGTTCTTGTTCATTTCTGCGATAGTGGGTGATCCTGTGTAACCCATGGCGGCGCGAAGCCCGCCTATCAACTGGTGGATGACGTGGGTAGCGGCGCCTTTGTAGGGGACCTGACCCTCAATGCCTTCCGGGACAAGTTTGAAAGCCTCAATAACATCTGCCTGGAAATAGCGATCTGCTGATCCTTCGCCCATAGCGCCAAGTGACCCCATTCCACGATACGATTTGTAGCTTCGGCCCTGGTAGAGGAAAACTTCACCGGGCGCTTCGTCTGTGCCCGCAAGGAGTGTACCGATCATGACAGTGCTGGCGCCCGCAGCGATGGCTTTGGCCAGATCGCCGGAATATTTTATGCCGCCGTCGGCAATGACTGGCACACCGCTCTCCTCTGCGGCTTCCACGGCATCCATTACCGCTGTCAGCTGTGGTACGCCAACGCCGGCGACCATTCTGGTGGTGCAGATGGAACCTGGCCCGATGCCGATCTTGACGCCGTCTGCGCCAGCATCGATGAGCGCCTGAGCGCCCTCTTTGGTCGCCACATTGCCAGCGACGACCTGCAAATGGTTGCTGACCTTCTTAATTCTGGCAACCGCTTCGAGAACCATTTCCTGATGGCCATGCGCTGTGTCAACAATCACCATGTCAGCACCGGCATCAATCAGGGCTGATGTGCGCTCGAAACCGGCATCGCCAACAGTGGTCGCCGCAGCAACCAGAAGCTGGCCGTTTTCGTCTTTTGCTGCATTCGGATGTTGGCGCGATTTTTCGATGTCTTTGACCGTTATAAGCCCGACACAATTATAGTCCGCATCCACGACAATCAGCTTTTCAAGCCGTTCCTGGTGGAGCAGGCGTTTTGCATCTTCAAGCGACACATCCTCGCGGACTGTCACAAGATTTTCTGAGGTCATCAGTTCCGACACGGGCTGCTTTAATTCGTCGGCAAAACGGACATCGCGGTTGGTCAGAATTCCGACAAGTTTGCCGACGCCCTGGCCTTTCCTTTTCTTGACCACGGGCACGCCTGAAATCTGGTGCTGCTGCATCAGTTCCAGTGCATCGGCGAGCGCCTTTTGCGGCTCAATGGTGACAGGATCGAAGACGATGCCGCTTTCGTACTTCTTCACCCGGCGCACCGCATCTGCCTGGTCTTCAGGAGAAAGGTTTCGATGGATTACACCGACGCCGCCAGCTTCTGCCATGGCAATTGCCATCGGTGCCTCGGTCACGGTGTCCATGGCCGCAGAAATCAGGGGAATATTGAGCGCAATGGTTTTGGTCAGCCTGGTGCGGGTGTCAGCTTCCAAGGGCAAAGTTGCGGATGCTGCGGGTTTAAGAAGAACATCGTCGAAAGTCAGCGCCTCTCGAATCTCCATATCACCTCCTGGCTGAGAATGGCGCGCACTATCTCACTTTCTTTTCAAAATTGAAAGCAGGAATTGATCGGTGAAATCCGGGCTCTTCTGGCGATTCAAAATCGCTGAAAACTGGCACTTCTGATAGCATTGCCGCATCTGGACAAGCACATTGCCGGAGAATTTGAAGGAAGTCATTCGACGTGGTTCACTTGGTCCGAAACGCATGCATTGTGTTCTTGCTGTTGCAAAGCAGTCTCGCCCTTGCTGTGGCCCTGCCAGAGGACGATCAGGCCGCCAGTGCCGAAGATCTCTGGAAGGCCGGCAACTATCGAGCAGCCATTGCATTGTTCTTGCCGCGTGCCGAAGCCGGTGATGCAGAAGCTCAATATGCGATCGGGCTCAGTTATTTCTTCGGAACCGGCTATGCACAGAATTTTGAGGAGGCTGTTTTTTGGTTTGCGAAGGCGGCTGATCGGGCCTCTGCTGGTGCCACGAACATGCTGGCAATGTCCTATCGCGACGGCACGGGTGTGCAACGCGATCCTGCAACGGCTGTCGCACTTTACGAACGTGCCATTGAACTGGGTGACGTTACGGCAAGTCTGAACCTGGCGAGAATGCACAGATACGGTATGGGTGGCGCCCAGATTGATAATGCGAGAGCCTTCGAGCTGCTAGCCGCTGTCGAAGACGATGGCATGATGCCGGTCGTGACATATGAAATCGCGCTCATGATGGAAGACGGCCTGGTGACCGACCGGGGGCCTGAGCATGCACTGGATCTCATGCTGATTTCGGCTGACGCGGGTCAGGAGGACGCTCAGTTCTGGCTCTATCAGGCTTACGACACGGGCTATGTTGTCGCGCGTGATCCCGATGAAGCAATGAGACGCCTGAAGGCAGCGGCAGAAAGGGAACATTCTCTCGCCCAATGGACCTTGGGCATTGAGTACGTGGAAGGGCAGACCATCGCACCAGATGCCAGGCTGGCCGTCAGCTGGTTTCGAAGATCGGCCGCCAATGGAAATCTCAGTGGCATGACAAGCCTGGCTGTGATGTATGCAACCGGCGAAGGCGTAGCACTGGACTACAATCAGGCCTTCTACTGGTACCAGGAGGCCGCTCAACAGGGCTTTGCCCATGCTCAAAAGGGCCTTGGCTATATGTACTGGCAAGCTCAGGGCGTTGAAGCTGATCTGATAGAAGCGATGAAGTGGCTTGATCTGTCGGCTGAACAAGGCAATGAGGAAGCCGTTCTCCTGCGCGAGCAATTGATGCCGGAGTTGAGCGATGAACTGGTGGCAGAAGCACATCGCAGGGCCGATGCCTGGCTCAGCCAAGCTGGCAAACAGGACTAATCTGCGGAGGGTTCGAAGCCGAGCGCGACGACATAGGATTCAGAGGACTCCGCGCGGCTTGCCTTCGGCTTGGCGTGCTTTACTGTGCTGAAGCGCTGCCTCATCTGGAACAGAAGTTCTTTTTCCGTACCACCCTGAAAGATCTTGGCAACCAAGCTGCCGCCAGGCCGGAGAATCTGGCAGGCAAATTGAAAAGCATCCTCGCACAGGGACAATGTTCTGAGGTGATCGGTCGGTCGATGCCCTGTGACCGGTGCCGCCATGTCTGAAAGGACAACATCCACAGGACCACCAAGCATATCTTTTATCCGGTCTTCCGCGTCTTCTGAGAGAAAATCGAGGGTTATGAGGTCGGCACCAGGCAGCTCCACCATTTCCAGGAGATCGATGCCCAGCAAAGTCCCCTTCGCACTCCGGTTGCCCTTTGAGCCATCAGCGTTGATCCGCGAAACTGCAACCTGAGCCCAGCTTCCGGGTGCAGCGCCAAGATCCAGGACCCTGGTGCCTGGCGCGAAGAGGTGGAACCTGTCATCAAGCTCGATCAGTTTGTATGCCGCACGGGAACGGTATCCATCACGCTGCGCTGCCGCAACATAGGGATCATTCAGCTGGCGCTGCAGCCACAGGGTCGAAGCCTGCCGCCGGCCCTTGGCGGACTTTACGCGCGTATGCAGCCCTCTGGCACCAGAAGCTGCCGGATCCCCGGGTTTGCTTTTTTTGCCTGCTCCTCGCCTCTTCTTGCGGCCGGGCGGTTGATCAAGACGTGGCACAATATTGCTTTCGATTAGTAGATTTCAGTGACGTCACGAACGAGATTGTGATGCAGTGCGTCTCTCGTGATCAGCTTCGCGAATGAGCGCCATGAGCATACCTTCGCGAAGTCCACGGTCCGCAACGCGAACGCGTTTCGCCGGCCAGGTCCGCGTAATTGCCTCAACGACAGCGCAGCCAGCGATGACAAGATCTGCTCGGTCGCGTCCGACGCAAGGCTGGCGGACACGTTCTTCATAACTCATCTCGGAAAGACGATCCGACACGGATAGAACATGCTCGTGTTTCAGCCAAATCCCGTCCACTTTGGACCGGTCGTACCGTTCAAGCCCGAGATGAATACCGGCAAGTGTGGTCACCGTGCCTGACGTGCCAACAAGCTGCATGCCACCGTCGCGACTGTGAGCTGAAATGTCATGGGCTTCTTCAAATTCACGCAAGCCATCAGATACTTCGTCGATCATGGCCTGATAGGTCCAGTTGCAGACATTTGTGCCACCGTATTTTTCAGAAAGCGTGACGACGCCGCACGGAATGGATTTCCAGGCGAGAATCTCGGGATGCGCGGCTGTCTTCAGACCAAGCCAGATGAGCTCTGTAGATCCGCCGCCAATATCAAAGACAAGTGCATGCCTGGTTGTCGGCTCGAGCAAAGAGGTGCAGCCAGCGACAGCCAGACGGGCTTCTTCTGCGGGCTTAATGATCTCCAGCTCGAGGCCGGTTTCTTTCTTTACGCGGTTCAGGAATTGGCCGCCATTGCTTGCCCGCCGGCAGGCTTCTGTTGCAATGCTGCGATGGCGCGACACGTTACAACGGCTCATTTTCTCGGCGCAGATTTTAAGGGCAGCAATCGTGCGCTCCATTGCCTCTTCGCTCAGCGCACCTCGTCTCGACACGCCTTCGCCGAGGCGCACAATTCTTGAATAACCGTCAATGACTTTGAATCCATGTTCGGCTGGTTTGGCGACAAGCAGGCGGCAGTTGTTGGTGCCGAGATCAATTGCCGAATAGATGTGCTTCCAGCGCCCGGCGCGGGACGCCGCATTGCCGCCCTTGCGGCGACGTCGATGAGCGTTCACGCTGCCTGGCGTTTGTCGCTTGCCGTCTGTTTTCTGCGTGTGACCAGACACCGCCACCTCCTCCAGACCCCATTACAAAGGCCACATCGGGCATTCGAACACGGGTTTTGTGCCTGCTTACTCTACCAGAATCTGAGAGCAATGCATGCTACAAATCCGGCAGGATCACATGAAATTGAGCGATTCAGTGAATTCGACGGCAACAGCTCAGCGACGGCAGCTGCCGCTTCGGCGAGGTCAGGGCGCTGGTGATTGACAGAAGCCCGGACCGCTTCTATTTTCCCGGAATCAGCCCGATTGCGGCATGTTTGGGGAATAGTTTAACGGTAGAACGCTCGGCTCTGACCCGTGCAGTCCTGGTTCGAATCCAGGTTCCCCAGCCAACCTCTTTGATTTCCTGATCGTTGCAAAGCGCAGGTCTTTGGCCCCGCCCCCTATGGCGAGAGAGCGATCAGGGCTGCACCTCACCTCGCTCAAGCAGTGCAAAGCACCAATGATCATGAAACCTGCCGTTTGCGAAGAAGTTTTCGCGGGCCGTTCCTTCAAGCTGAAAGCCAAGGCCCTCCAACAACTTTCGTGATGCCACGTTCTCAACATGAACAAAGGCTTCTACGCGATGCAATTCCATCGCACCAAATCCGAACTGAAGTGCCGCGCGGACGGCTTCTGAACCAAGTCCCTGGCGCCAACTGGCGCTGTCAAGATCGTAGCCAATTTCTGCCCGGCGATGTTCGCGCTCCCAGACGTGGAAGCCGCAGGTCCCGATAGGCTCACCACTTGCCTTCATCTCTATGATCCAGCGATTGCGGGTCTCGTCACCGGTCGTGTAAAAATCAGCGATGCGCTGGGCGTCGGCTTCAGTTTTCGGCGGCGGTGCATCAACCAGCCAGCGATTTACCCGCTCATCGGCGAAATGTCTGAACAGAAAAGCCGTGTCCGAAGACGCCAGCGGGCGAAGAATGCATCGGTCGGTTTCCAGGCGGCCGAAAATGACAGCTTCTTCGGCCATCAGGCTTCAATCCTTTTGGTCCAGGTGCGTTCGACATCGGTGAGCTCAAAGCCGCAGGATCGATAGAGGCTGAAAGCAGCGTCATTGAAACCAGCTGTGCCTATGGTCTGTGTCGTCATGCCGAGCGCCTTCATGCGCCGCAAACCTTCATAGATCATTTCCCGGGTTACGCCCTTGCCGCGCCACTCGGGCCGGGTTCCCATCGGTTCAAAACAACCAGTTTCGCTCACTGGATCGTACCAGGCGATGCAGCAGCAGGCGAACTCACCGGAAGGTGTCGCAACGATCAGATCAAGTTTTGGCTCAAAGTTAGGCATGGCGCGCACCTCGAGCAGCCGTTCCATGCTGAAGCCAGCTGCCGGCGCCCAGGCTGCACGATGGGTTTCTACCCGTTCCTCAAATTCGTCTTCTGCAACACGCCGGGCGACAAGACCCTCAGCCAGAGAAGGTTCCGGAATTGGCAGGTCGTTCGGGCGGCTCAGACAGCGCTCAAAATGCTGCGTTGGCCCATAGCCAAGCCTCTCGAGATGGGCACGCCGCATGTCGTCCTGATCCATCGCCGACGTAATCAACAGCCGCTCATCATCATCCTGTGGCGGTCGCGGGTTTTCGATTTCGGCGCGCCATTCATCCATGGACAGAAGTGCCAGAAAGCGCGGGAATTCAGGTTTGTAGTGGCGGCGTTTTTCCTCGGCCCAGTCGAATATCAGATCTGCAAGCTCAGTGCTCGCCGCCAGGTCCTGACGCATTTCGAATTTCAGTTCCGAGCGCGGCTGAAACCAGGCCCATCCGGCCAGGCCGTTCGCGTCCTCCCAAAAGCGCAGCATGTCGCGCATTTGACCGGGCATGATCTGCCATGCGATGTCACTCGGTTTCATGTAGGCGGGTTCGGGCAACCTTGCCTTGACAAGCTCACCGACGAACCGCAGCAGATCCTCGAGATCGCTGTCCTGATAAACTCTGGTGTCAAAAACAGTCATTGTTTCTTGCTTGCGACTTGCCTGAAGATAGGAGGCAGGCGTTTAGCAGCCCCGAGGGAGAGAAAACAATGGCAAATGAAGGCGATTACGAAACTGATGGCGGGGTGATGCCGCTTTACTACGCTCTGCCGGAAGGCAACGGCCCCTTTCCTGGCATCGTGGTCATGCTCCATATTGGTGGGCTCGATGAATTTGAGGCCCTGGTTGCTGACAAACTGGCAGCAGATGGCTTTGCTGCGGTTGTGCCTGATGTCTTTTACCGGCATCCACCTCAGGAAAACCGGGGGGCGCTCCGAGCACTTTTGACAGATGAGCAAATCCTCAGAGACATCAATGCAGGTGTTTCTTTCCTGGAGGGCACCGGCAAGGTGGATATGGAGCGCATGGGCATCATCGGTCACTGCATGGGCGGGCGCCTGGCCATCGTCGGCGCAGTCGGCAATCCGATTTTCAAGATTGCGGCTGACTATTACGGGGGTAACATTTTTGTCTCCTGGGGTGACACTGAGATAGCGTCGCCATTTGACCGGCTGGCTGACTTCAAGGGCAGTTTCATCGGGCTTTTTGGCAATGAAGACCGCAACCCATCCCCAGAAGACGTCGACCGGCTGGAGGCTGAATTGAACCGTCTGGGGACCAGCAACGAAATCCACCGCTACGACAATGCCGGGCACGCTTTTCAGAACACAATGAGTGAAGAGCGTTATCGGCCTGAGGCCACCGAAAAATCCTGGGCCACCATGATGGCCTTCTTGGAACGGGAATTGGGATAGAAACGCCATGCCGAGCCGGATATCTGATGTCACAGCCGTAAAGCCGAAGATTGGCAGCCCCTACCCTGCTCCCTTTTCTGAGCCTTGCGCAGCAAGAGAGCGCCAAGCGCTCGGTGACAGCGTTGGCCTGACGCACTTCGGCGTGAACCGGATGACGTTGCCGCCGGGCTGCTGGTCTTCCCAGCGCCATTGGCACAATCTGGAAGATGAATTCGTCATGCTGCTGGAAGGCGAAGTCACGCTTGTCACCGACGATGGCGAGACTGTGCTGACGCCCGGCATGTTTGCCGGTTTCCCGGCTGATGTGGGCGATGGCCACCACTTCATCAACAATGGCGACGTGCCTGCAATACTGATCGAAGTGGGTGACAGGCAGGAAAGAGACGTGGTTCACTATGCCGACATTGATATGGTGAAAAGAGACAGCGAGTATTTTCATCGCGACGGCACGCCTTATCCACGCCGTACAGAAAAATAGGGGAGACGTATCTTGGCGAGCGCAGCTTATGAATTTGTGCTGACTGAAGTCCGTGATCGGGTCGGCATTGTCACTATGAACAGGCCGGAGAAGCTGAACGCCCTTCACAGCCAGCAGCAGAGAGAAATGCAGCAGGCAATCCGCGCCTATGATGCGGATCCTGCCATCGGGGCCATCATATTGACCGGCGCTGGCCGTGTCTTTTGCGCTGGCGCCGACATTTCCGACTGGGACAAGGCCCTCGACGGGGACAGCGAAGAAAACGCATCTCGACCGGGTGGATCGCGTGAAGGCGCGGCAGGGTCCGAAAACTGGCCCGACCTGATGGCCGACGTGAAGCCCATCGTAGTCGCTTACAACGGTGCGGCCGTGGGTGCCGGGCTTACACTGACCCTCGGTGCGGATTTCAGAGTTGCCGCAGAAGGGGCCCGGTTTTCACTCCGCTTCCCGGCCATGGGGGTGACGCCTGAGCTCCAGAGCTCAATGATCTTTCCGCAGCTCGTCGGATTGCAGAACACACTTGATATGATGCTTTCAGGCAAGTTTGTGACCGCGGCAGAGGCCCTTGAGATGGGCTTTATCGGCGAAGTTGTGCCGGCTGAGGATTTGCTGGACTGCGCGGTTCGGCGGGCATCTCAGTATGCGGTCATGCATCCCGACACCACGCGGGCCGTGAAAAAGCTGGTCTGGCAAAATGCCGTCGAGACCGACGGACGGACTGTCAGCAGGAATGAGCTCGAAATTCTCCGCGTCGCCATGCAGAGCCCGGCCCATCATGAGGCGGTCAAAGCCTTCATGGAGAAGCGTGAGCCTGACTTTTACAGGGATGTCCCCTCTAAAGACTGACCTGTATCGAGAAAATATATGTCTTGACGGCATATATCGGTCCAATATATATCTTGCCTAAATAAAACAGGTGAGACGAATGGACGTACGCACATTGTGCCTGGGAATCCTGACCTTTGGCGACAGGACGGGCTACGAATTCAAGAAAATGTTTGAGGATGGCCCTTTCAGCCACTTCTTCGACGCGAGTTACGGATCAATCTATCCGGCCATGGGCCGGTTGATGGAAGAAGGTCTTGTGACCTGCACAGAAATTCCGCAGGACAAACGCCCCAACAAGAAAATCTATGCGATTACGCCGGCCGGCCGGGAAGACTTTAACGACGCTTTGACAAGGCTGAGTATGAGCCCCGCCCCTGAAGACAAGTTTCGTTCAGATTTCCTGGTCAGCATCATGTTTGCGCAGGACTTTTCATCGCGCCAACTGAGCCGGATGCTGGACGGGCGGATCGAATATCATCGCCGGATAGTGCAGCGCATCCTGGACACCCGCGATGACTATCCGACGCCAGGCGCCTCATTCGTGGCGGCATACGGCCTGGCCGTGCACGAAGCATCTATCAAATTCATGGAAGAAAGCCGGCATTCCCTTGAAGAAGCAAGCGTGAAGCACGAATTAGAAGCACAGAAATCCGCGGCGGAATAGACGCCCGCAGGCGTTTGACTGAGCGAAGAACCGAAAAACACGACAGAGCTGATACCGGAAGAAAATTATGAACAAATCGATACTCACTGCCATTGGAATTGCCCTCGGCGTCTCTCTGTGGATTCTTTCCGGCCAGATAGGATATTCCAGCGAGGGCAAAAGCTCTGACAGCATCGCCATCGAGGGCGGCGGGCGTGCCGCCGGCCCATCGGTTACATCCGACATCGGATCAGCTGCAGGTGGCGGGCTCCGGGCCCAGATGGGCAATGACAACAGCGAACTTGCTTCCGTGCGGGCGCGCATCGTTGCCGCCGTACCGCGAGAAAGCACACTTTCCGTTCGTGGCAAAACTGAAGCGCTTCGATCAGTAGATGTACGCGCCCAGCTTTCCAGCCGGGTCAACGCCCTGCCCTTCGACAAAGGACAGCGCGTGGTCGAAGGAGATTTGCTATGTCGGCTGGACGCCAAAGATCTGGAGGCGCGACTGGCAGAAGCCAGAGCCCTGGTGCAGCAGCGCGTGCTCGAATATGACGCAGCCGCTTCACTGGCCGCGAAAGGCTATCGCTCAGAAACTTCAGCCCTGGCCGCCAAAGCGCAGCTGGATGCAGCAACGGCGAGAATTGCAGGCATTGAAGTCGAGATGAGCTACACCAATGTCCGTGCACCCTTTGATGGCATCATTGAAGAACGTCCGGTTGAAATTGGTGATTTCATGCGGATCGGTGATGTCTGCGCGCGCGTTGTCGATGAAGACCCCTTTCTGGTCGTTGGCCAGATCTCTGAACAGGATGTTGGCCGGTTCAGTGTCGGCGATGTCGGCATTGCCGAGCTGATAACTGGCGAGAGCATTGAGGGCGTTGTCCGATTTATCGGCAAGACCGCCGATCAGGCGACGCGGACATTCCGTCTGGAGCTGGAGGTTGGGAATCCTGAGGGCACGCTGCGTGATGGCGTCACAGCCGAAATTCTGATCAACGTCGGCACTGTCTACGTTCATATCATCTCTCCTGCCATTCTGGCGCTCAACGATGAAGGCGTGCTTGGTGTCCGTATCCTCGACAATGATGCCCGTGTGCATTTTATGGCTGTGGAGATCGTCGGTGATGATCCTACCGGCACATGGATTACCGGCCTGCCAAGCTCGACAGCGATCATTACTGTGGGCCAGGATTATGTCAGCGAAGGTCAGCTGGTTCGGGTCTCGCTTGAGAATGACACCGATCCGTCATGAACCGCATAATCGATGCAGCCCTTCATCGAAGCAGGACCACGCTCAGTTTTCTGTTCCTGATCATCATCACGGGCATCGTCAGTTACATCACACTGCCGCGGGAAGCCGACCCCGATGTCAGCTTCCCGATGATCATGGTCCAGGTGTTTCATGAGGGGATATCTCCCGAAGATGGCGAAAGGCTGATTATCCGGCCCCTTGAGACACATCTGCGCAGCATCGAGGGTGTAAAGGAAATCACGGCCACTGGCGCCCAGTCTGTTGCCTACATTCAGCTCGAGTTTGATGCCGGCTTTGATTCGGACAAGGCCATGCTCGATGTGCGCGAAAAGATAGACCTTGCTCAGCGCGACCTGCCACAGGACTCAGAAGAGCCCATCATCACTGAATTCAATGCAAGCCTGCAGCCGGCGATTTCGGTGATGATGTATGGGAACCTGCCGGAACGGCAGCTGCTGCAACTGGCTCGGCGCCTGCAGGATGACATTGAAGGCAATCCACATGTGCTGGAAGCCTCCATTTCGGGCATCCGTGAGGAAGTTCTGGAGATTGTGATCGATCCGGTGCGTCTCGAAGGCTACGGCATATCGGCCGTGGAGCTCCTGAATGCTGTGGGTCGGAACAACCGGCTGATAACGGCCGGTTCCCTGGAACTGGATCAGGGCAGCTTCGCTGTGAAAGTTCCCGGCCTCCTCGAAACGGCGTCAGATGTCTACGGCCTGGCCATAAAAACCAATGGCGATGCGGTGGTCACGCTGCGCGATGTCGCTGACATTCGGCGCACTTTCAAGGATCCCAGCGGTTTCGCCAGGTTTGACGGCTATCCCGCTGTCGGCATCCAGGTGATCAAGAGACGCGGCCACAATATTATTGAAACAACTGAAGGGGTCCGTCAGATCGTGGCAGAGTCGAGCCTGTCCTGGCCGGATGGTGTCTACTACGATTACAACAATGATGTTTCGCGTTTCATCGGCGGCATGCTGTCGGACCTGCAGGCCAATATTACGACTGCCGTGCTTCTGGTGATGATCATTGTGGTGGCGGCGCTGGGCCTCAGAAGTGCCGGCCTGGTCGGTATGGCGATCCCCGGATCTTTCCTGTTTACGCTGATGTGCATGTCGGTTATCGGGCTGACCATCAACATGATGACGCTGTTTGCCATGGTGCTGGCGGTGGGCATGCTTGTTGACGGCGGCATTGTTGTTGTCGAACTGGCGGATCGAAAAATGGCCGAAGGCATGTCAAGCCGCGATGCCTATGGCATGGCTGCAAAACGAATGGCCTGGCCGATCATTGCGTCAACCTTGACCACGATTGCAGCCTTCCTGCCGGCTGTGTTCTGGCCCGATGTAACCGGACAGTTCATGCGCATTTTGCCGATGACGCTGATCATTGTGCTGTCAGGCTCGCTCCTCATGGCGCTTATTTTCATACCCACACTGGGCGCGCTGTTTGGCAAATCCGTTTCGCGCGCCACCGGTACACTTCGCGCTCTGGCAGCAACGGAGCACGGTGATCTGACGCAGTTAAGCGGTCTGACCGGCTGGTACACGCGGCTGATTACGCGGCTGACAGAGATGCCGTTGCGCGTCATTGCCGTGTCGATCATCCTTATGGGCAGTATTCTGACCTACTACGTCTACAACGACAACGGCATTGAGTTCTTTGTCGATGTCGAGCCGGACAGCGGACTTGTCTTCATCCAGGCCCGCGGCAATCTTTCGGCCGCTGAAGAAAGCGATCTTGTCCGCCAGGTCGAAGAAATTGTCTACACGACGGACGGCATCAAGACCGCATTTACAAGCACCGGCGGCGGGCGTGGTGGTGGTGGCATGTTCGGGGCGGACCGGCCCTCGGACGTCATCGGCCAGATCATTGTCGAGTTCGAGGATTGGGACAAGCGGCCGAGCGCCGAGGAGATTGTTCGACAGATCAGAGAGCGTGGATCGGAGCTTGCCGGCATTCAGGTGGAATTCTTCATGTTCGAGAACGGTCCACCGACGGGCAAGGACATCCAACTTGAATTCCGTACATTGTCCCCTGGCACGATTCCCCCGGTTCTCAGGCAAGTGCGCGAATACATGGAAACGTCGGTGTCCGATATCATAGATATTGAGGATTCGCGGCCTCTGCCCGGCATTGAATGGCAGCTGGAAGTGGACCGGACACGGGCCGGTCAATTCGGCGTCGATGTCTCAAGCATCGGCAGCATGGTGCAGCTTGTCACCAACGGCATCAAAGTAGGTGAATATCGGCCCAACGATTCTGAAGACGAAATAGATATCCGCGTCCGTTTCCCAGAAGACGCCAGAAGCATTGAACAACTCGACAAGCTGTCCATTCAGACCGCAAAAGGACTGGTCCCCATCGCCAATTTTGTGCGCAAGGTGCCCAAGAACAGAGTCGATACCATCGCGCGCGTGGACGGCAAGCGGAAGATGACAATGTCGGCAAATGTTTTGCCCAATGTCCTGCCGCTGGAAAAAGTGGCGGAAATCAGAGAATGGATCCAATCAGCCAGCCTTGATGATCGCGTCGAAATCCGTTTCCGCGGTTCGGATGAAGAAGCGAACGAGGCAGCGACCTTCCTGATCGGCGCATTTGGCGTTGCCCTCTTCCTGATGGCAATCATCCTGGTGACGCAGTTCAACAGCTTCTACCGCGCGTTGCTCATCCTGTTTTCGATCACAATGTCGACTGTTGGCGTCACGGTAGGCCTGATCGTCACCGGCCAGCGGTTCAGCATCGTGATCACTGGCGTCGGGCTGATGGCGTTGGCGGGCATTATTGTGAACAACAATATTGTCCTGATCGACAACTACCAGCGTCTGCGCGACGAAGGAATAGCCGCGATTGAAGCTATCATCAGAACCGGGGCGCAACGCCTTCGGCCTGTCTTGCTGACAACTGTGACAACCATCTGTGGCCTCTTGCCCATGGCGCTGCAGATCAGCATCAACTTCTGGAACAGAGAGATTACATACGGTGCGCCGAGTACGGACTGGTGGTATCAGATGGCAACAGCCATCATATTCGGGCTGGCGTTCGGCACTTTGATGACGCTCATTTTCACGCCTTGCGCCCTTGCGGTTCCGGTACGCTTTCGCGAGTGGATTGACAGGCGACAGCTTAGAAGAGCAGGTACGGCGGATGCAAAGGGCAGGGCTGCAATGCCTGCTGAATAGGCAGCAGGGTCACACGCTTGGCAGAATTTCTTCGTCTTCCTCATCATCGTCCAGATTAGTGATCGCGTCAGCAGGCATTGCTGCGGCGAGCTTTCGGTATCGCATTGCGCTGACCGGCAGCGTGCACAGATAAAAGATGCTGCCCAAGGCACAGGCCTGCCAGGGGAAAGTGATCCAGATGGCGATCAGCACACAGGAGATAAGCAGCGTCTGCAACACGCGCCCTCTCCTGATTGGAATGGCGCGCTGGGAATAGGTAGGCAGCCGGCTGACCGTCAGGATCGAAATCACGACAACAAAGCCAAAGGACAGCCAGGGGTTACGTATCAGCTCTTGACCATCTGTGCCGAACCATGCCGCGATCGGGAGGAGCACCATGACCGCACCGGCCGGTGCCGGCATTCCGGTGAAAAAGCGATCGCTCCATTCTGGACGGTCTTCAATTTCCTTAGACGCATTATATCTGGCAAGCCGAAGTGCCATGGCCACGGCGAACAAAAGCACTGCAATCCAGGCAATGCCGCCTAACGTCTGCATGGTCCACAGATAGATCAGCATGACCGGCGCCACACCGAAACTCAGGAAGTCAGCAAGAGAATCCAGCTCCGCTCCGAACTTGCTTTCGCCCTTGATGAGCCGGGCCACCTGGCCATCAACACCGTCAATGATGCCGGCTGCATAGATGGCAATGACGGCGAGCTGGTAACTTTCTTCAAGCGCAAATCTGATCGATGTCAGGCCAGCGCAAAGACCCAGAATAGTCAGCAGGCTCGGGACAACAGCCCGGACGGGCAAAGGACGGAAGCGTCTCTGGCGGGGCAATCGCATCGCTGGCAATCATCCTTCACTCGTTTGCTGGCAGATCATCGTCGCCGTATTCTAGCGTATTTCGCCGCTCCGCGCCGCTTCCTGGGCATTTTCGTCTGCCAGCACGGTCTCGCCGGCAATGGTGCGCTGACCTACGCTGACAAGCGGCACCATGGTGTCATCAAGATAGACATCGACACGGCTGCCGAACCGGATCAGGCCGAAGCGTTGCCCTGCCTTGACCTCGTCGCCGTCCTGAAGCTCACAGTGAATGCGGCGCGCAATCAGCCCGGCAATCTGCACGAAGGCAAGTTCTGCGCCCGATGGCAGTGACATGCGCACTGCGTGCCGTTCATTGTCCTCGCTGGCCTTATCAAGAGCGGCATTGAGAAATTTGCCCGGCCGGTAGGCCTGTACGGTGATCGTGCCATCTGCCGGAATGCGGTTCACATGGACATCGAAGACATTCATGAAAACGCTGATCCTCATACGCTCGACATCGCCAAATCCGAGTTCTGCCGGCGGCACGGCGGAACCGAGCGATTGAATGACGCCATCGGCCGGGCTGATGATCAGCCCCGCTCTGCGCGGTGTGACCCGCGCAGGATCCCGGAAGAAATAGGCACACCAGATGGTCAAAACCACGCCCACCCAGCCAAGCGGCAGCCAGATAAGGAAAAAGACCAGCGTGATCGCGGCGAATACAGCGACAAAGGGATAACCCTTGGGGTGAATGGGTACGAGAATGCTCTGAATAGTGTCCATGCTTTATTCTATGGTTGTGCCAGAGCGCGCGGTTCAGTCGACTTTCAGCGCTTCCGGCAGCATTGCGGTTTCGCCGAAGGCATCCTCCAGTTTTTCAATTTCGTCAGCGGCCTCCTTCTGGCGCTTCCACATACCCGCATACATTCCCTGCTGAGCGACCAGCTCGTCGTGATTTCCATGCTCAATAATTCGCCCGTCATCCAGCACAAGAATTTCATCGGCATGGACAATTGTGGAAAGGCGATGGGCTATGATCAAGGTTGTCCGGCCTTCCGCGACCTCTCGCAATGCGGCCTGAATTTCCCGTTCGGTATGGATATCGAGTGCGGATGTGGCCTCGTCAAGTATCAGCAATGGTGGGTTTTTCAGAATTGTCCGCGCAATTGCAACACGCTGTTTTTCACCGCCTGACAGTTTCAGGCCCCGTTCACCCACGTTCGTATCATACCCTTGCGGCAGCGACATGATGAAGTCATGGATAGCAGCGATCTTGGCGGCTTCTTCAACCTCAGCATCTGAAGCTTCAGTATGACCATATCTGATATTGTAACGTATGGTGTCATTAAACAGAACTGTGTCCTGCGGCACGATCCCGATGTGATCACGAAGGCTGCGCTGCGTTACATCGGTTACCTTCTGACCATCAATTGTCACATTGCCATCCTGAACGTCATAGAATCTGTAGACCAGCCTTGATATTGTCGATTTGCCCGCACCGCTTGGCCCTACAACTGCGACTGTGCTCCCAGGCGCCACTTTGAAAGAGAGATCGTGGAGAATGCGCCGGTCAGGTTCATAGCTGAAATTGACATGATCGAACTCAATTTCCCCACGCGTGATCTTAAGACTGCTCGCGTCTTCTTTGTCTTCAATCTCAGGTCTCACATTCAGGAGCTGGAACAGAAATTCAAGGTCAACCAGCGCCTGGCGGATCATGCGATAGGACGAACCAAGGATCGCCAGCGGCATAAAAAGCTGCATGACATACATATTGAGCAGTACAAAGTCGCCCACTGTTATGAGGCCGGCATAGGCATCATAGAGGGCGAAGATCAGCATTGTGCCCTGACCAAGGCCGATGAAAATCTGCTGGCCCCCGTTCAGCACTGCCAGTGTATTTTGGCTTTTTACGGCCGCGACCATGTAATTCGTCAGCGCGTCGTTGTAACGCTTCGCTTCATACTCTTCATTACCAAAATACTTGACAGTCTCGAAATTGAGAAGGCTGTCGACACTCATCGTCATCGCCCGGGATTCTTCAGCGACCATCATCCGGCGAAATTTCGTTCGCCATTCGGTGAAAGAAAGTGTGAAACCGATATAACCGACTGCTGTAACAAGAATGATGATAACGTATTTGATGGAGTAAAGAGAGGCAACGATTGTCGAGGTCACACACACCTCGAAAATGGTCGGCGCGATGTTGAATCCTACGAACCTGATCAACATTTCTATGGCACGTGTCCCGCGCTCGATGGCTCTCGCCAGACCACCGGTTCGACGATCCAGATGGAATCTCATCGACAGCCGGTGCAGATGGCGAAATGCTTCAAGGCCAAATACCCGTTGGGCATATTCCGACACCGGCATGAATACGGCGGCGCGGAGTTCGTTCAGGAGAGGGCTTGCAATGCGGGTGCCAACGTAAATTATGGCGATCAGGATCAGAAAATTGACGGTAATATCGGCAACCGAAACGCCAAAACCGTCAAGCGATTCTACGAGCACCGGACTGACTGTCTCTCCGGCGAATACAACGTTCAGGCTGTCAACCAGAACCTTCATGATCAGCGGCGTGGAAATAACGGCCAGTTTTGCCAGAATGAGGGCGAAGATAGCTATCACCACCCTCGCCCGCATTTGCCAGTAATGGCGTGGCCAAAGAAATGGTATCACTGAACGCAAAGTTTCGCGTGCGCTGCGCTCTTCGCCACCAAGCTGCATGCCGGTACCCGGATCGTACGCGGCCCTGTTATGCTCGAACATGTATGCCCCCTGCCCTGTTCCAATCACGCATCATATGGCTTTAATCCGCGTCGGCAGCACTATTACTTTCATCCAGCCTGGGAATTGTAAACACTTGCCCGGGATAAATCAGATTGGCATCACGGATTTGGCTGTTGTTTGCTTCGTAGATGAGCGTGTATCTGGCGCCCTTGCCATATATACGGCGCGCGATGCGCCAGAGGCTGTTGCCGGGCTGTACGATGGCCTGGCCGACATCAAGGGCCGACAGGTCGGCGACCGGTGCGCGCTCAAATGGCAATTCGACGCGGCTTGCGACCTGGTCTCTGGCATTCACCTGATCTACACGAAGAGTATAGATGCCGGGGGGAATGCTCCGTTCGGCAGTGATATCCCAGAAGCCCTGTTCATCAGTCTCGGCCGATCCGATGGGCGCATTGTCGAGATAGGCGTGGACACGCATGTCCGGCCTGGCCCAGCCGGAAATCATGACCTGGCCCTCGTCGTCATAGTCCACCGAACCAACGCCGATTTCCATGTCCTGGCCGGCCAGGCCCTGCAGCACGCGACTGGGCCCACTGCCGTCTCGGGCCGTCAGGACAGCAATGGCGTCACGATCTTCATCGGCCCCTGGGACACGAAGAACAACGACATCGCTCGACTGACGGACCGTTCCATCAGGGTCCCTTGTTTCCAGGCTCAGTTCCCGGGAGCCTGGTGCCAATGGCGCATCCAGAATGAACACCCATTCACCAGAGTCATCCGCCGTTACGGTCCCCAGGACGGTACTGCCGTCCAGAATATCAACATCCTGAAAGGGCTCGGCACGTCCGGCTATCACAGCCGTCCCTTCACGGCTCACCCGGATGATGTCAAAGGCGAGAGAGGGTAGAGCGTCAACGAGCGGCGCTACCGGCTGAGGTGGAACCGGCTCAGTGTTCTCGTCATCTGCCTGCGGCAAACCAAGTGGCTCCAGCAGCAGAAACGTTGCAACCGCAACAACCATGGCTGCAATGAGTGCGTAAAGAATTGAGCGTCTCACCGGTTTCCTTTTTCCCCGCCTGCTGCCCCTTGATCGTCAAGGCATCTATGGATTGAGCGCAACTGCGAAATCGGCAGCTCATCTGCTCTGGCCGGCAAGTCTACTCGGCGCCGAATGGCCCTGCAATGGAGCAGCCTATTTGTCATATGCTGGTCTTGCGGCCAGAGATCTCAGATAGGCTGCCATCGATGCCCGATCCGCATCTGACAGTTGAGCGGTCCCTTCTCGTATCACTACAGCCATTTCTCCCTGAACATTATCGAAGTCCGGTTTGAACCCACTTTTCAGGAAAAAGGTCCAAGCCGCTTCCGACCATTGACCAAGACCCTCCTCCATGTCGGGCGTGATGTTCGGGGCTAGAGACCCTGAAGCCCTCGATCCCGCCATGCGTTGCCCAGCCAACAGGCCGCCCAAGAGATTGCGCGGTGTGTGACATTCCCCACAATGGCCAAGAACCTCGACAAGGTAGGTGCCACGATCCTGCTCTCCCTCTTTCGCGCCGGGGACTGGAGGCACGAAATAGAGCCATTTCCAGTATCGCTGGAGATAACGCCAAGAAAAAGGCGGCCACAGATTGTTGTCCGCACTCGTTTCTGCCTCGGTTTCGATTGCTTGGAGAAAGGCAAATACTGCCTGCACGTCGCCATCAGACATGGCTGCGTACGAGGTATATGGGAAGGCCGGGAAATAATGCTGGCCGGATGGGGACAGGCCAAGTCGCAGCGCGTTTGACAGATCGTCGACTGACCAGCCGCCAATACCAGTTACCTTGTCTGGCGTAATGTTTGGGCTGTATATGTTGCCAAAAGGCGTTTTGATTACTCTACCGCCAGCAAAGGCCGGGGCGCCATCGGGTTCAGCTGTGTGGCAAGTTCGACAGCCGGCAATAGCAACGACCATCGCTCCTCTCGCCAACAGGGCCTCATCCGGCTCTGCACGAGCAAGCTCAGGGGCGAGATTTTGATCGGCAGTCAGCATGTGGCCGATGCCGAGAGCAAGAAGCATGAGCAACAATGCGATTCCGGCTATTCTCAGGTTCAACGCTTTCTCCTCTCAGCATAATTTGCTGGTGGCGTTTTCCGACATCGGCACTTATGGTGCGCGGCCCGCAACAAACTCTAGAAACACTAGCAGGAAAAGAAATGGCGAAAATCAGTTCTGTCTGCGTTTTCTGCGGCGCTTCGGAAGGCACTGATCCAACATATGTCGAAGCAGCAGCCGATCTTGGCAGGCTGCTTGGCGAGAGCGGCGTCAACCTCATATACGGAGGGGCGCGGATTGGCATCATGGGTGCACTTGCCAAAGCGGCAATGACCGCCGGATCCCATGTAACGGGGATCATCCCAGGTCATATCCAGGAAATTGAACCATCAATGAAGGATGTGAACCAGCTTTTAGAGGTTGAAACCATGCATGAACGGAAAATGCTGATGTTTGAAAAGTCAGATGCGTTCATTTCCTTGCCGGGCGGCATCGGCACGCTTGATGAGACCATTGAGCTTCTGACATGGCGTCAACTTGGCCTTCATGGAAAACCGGTGGTTCTTGTCAATCTGGCGAATTTCTGGACACCTTTTCTGGCCCTGATAAACCATCTCATCGAAGAGCAGTTTGCGCCGCAGGGAATCCACGACCTGATACATGTTGTTCAGGAGCCAGGTGAGATTCTTCCGCTCCTGCGCGCGCTGCCGGAGCCGGAAACACAGCCGTCGCCGATCGTCCATCACCTCTGAGAGCCGAGCCAATTTGCCACGCTTCCCTCTTTCATTTGCCAATGCTAATGTCGCGTCCGAACCGTCAGGCCGAGTGTCCAACACTCGCCAAGCCTTTGTTTTTCATGACGAATTTTAAGAACATTCTCCGCAGAGAAAGGTGAGAGATGAGTAAGATCAAAGTAGCCAATCCAGTTGTCGAACTGGATGGCGACGAAATGACACGCATTATCTGGGGATTTATCAAAGACAAACTGATCCTTCCCTATCTCGACATCGATCTCAAATATTACGACCTGGGTATGGAGCATCGCGACGAGACCGACGATCAGGTCACCATTGATGCGGCTGAAGCGATCCAAAAATACGGCGTCGGGGTGAAGTGCGCGACGATTACGCCGGATGAAGAGCGCGTGGAAGAATTCGGCCTGAAGAAAATGTGGCTTTCGCCCAATGGGACTATCCGCAACATTTTGGGGGGCACGGTTTTTCGCGAACCCATCATCTGTAAAAACATACCGAAACTTGTGCCGGGCTGGACCAAGCCCATTGTCATCGGCCGTCATGCTTTCGGTGATCAGTACAAGGCACAGGACTTTGTCGTGCCGGGCAAAGGCAAACTCACCTTGAAATTCGAGCCCGAGAACGGCGACGACATCATTGAACGCGAGGTCTATCAGTTTCCCGGCGGCGGCGTCGCATTGGCCATGTACAATCTCGACGACAGCATTCGCGGTTTTGCCCGCGCCTGCATGAATTACGGTTTGAGCCGCTCCTGGCCCGTATATCTGTCCACCAAGAACACAATCCTGAAAGCCTATGACGGACGGTTCAAAGATCTGTTCCAGGAAGTGTTTGATTCGGAATACGCCGACAAGTTCAAAGCTGCCGGCATTACCTACGAGCATCGCCTGATTGACGACATGGTCGCCCAGGTTCTGAAATGGGAAGGCGGTATCGTCTGGGGATGCAAGAACTATGATGGCGACGTGCAGTCGGACATTGTCGCTCAGGGGTTTGGCTCACTCGGTTTGATGAGAAGCGTTTTGATGACACCCGATGGCCAGACCGTTGAGGCAGAGGCCGCGCATGGCACGGTGACCCGTCATTACCGCGAACATCAGAAGGGAAACGAAACCTCAACCAATCCAATCGCTTCGATCTTCGCCTGGACCCAAGGCCTGCAGCATCGCGCAAAGCTTGACGGAAACGACGATCTGCAGAATTTCGCTTCAACGCTTGAACGCATCTGCGTCGAGACGGTTGAGAGCGGCCATATGACCAAAGATCTGGCCATGCTCACAAAAGAACCCGACAACTTCCTGACGACAAACCAGTTCCTTGCAAAGCTCGATGAAAATCTTCAGGACGCGATGGCAGCGGCTTAAAGTGCCGCCGTCACAGCGTCGCGGATGGCGTTAAGGGCGGCATCAGCCTGATCACCCTCAGGGCCACCCCCCTGGGCCATGTCCGGTCGGCCGCCACCGCCTTTTCCGCCAAGCGAACTCACGGCGGTTTTGATCAGCGCCACTGCGTCAATCTGATCTATGACATCGCCCGTTACACCAATCGCGACTGAAGCCTTCCCGTCATTGACAGCGATCAGGGCGTAGATGCCGGCTCCTCCGGCCTTCAGATCGTCAATCATGGCACGCAGCTCCTTGGCGGGCACGTTTTCCAGGCATTGGCCAATGAAGCGAACGCCGCCAATCTCCTCGCTCTTGCTTCCTTCGTTTTCGCCGATGGCAAGCTTTCTGCGCGTATCACTCAGCTCCGTCTCAAGGCGCTTCCGTTCATCGACCAGCGCGGCAATTCTGTCAGGGACATCCGAGGCACCAACTTTCAACAGCCCTGCTGATTGGCGCAAAATGCCCAGTTGGCTGTTCAGATAATTCATGGCGCCGAAGCCCGTAAGACCTTCAATGCGACGCACGCCTGCAGCGATTCCGGTCTCTGCAATGATCTTCATGAGCCCGATATCGCCCGTTCTGGTGACATGCGTCCCGCCGCAAAGCTCTACTGAATAGGGGCCTCCGTCCACTTCTCCCATTGTCAGCACACGAACCTCGTCGCCGTACTTCTCACCAAACAGCGCCATCGCGCCATCGGCAACCGCCTCATCCGGTGTCATCAAGCGGGTTGCAACTTCCGAATTCTGGCGAATGTACTCATTCACTTCGCTTTCTATTTCACTCAACTTTGCAGCTTCGATAGGCCGAGGATGTGAGAAGTCGAAACGTAACCTTTCAGGGGACACCAACGATCCCTTCTGCGTTACGTGATCTCCCAGGTGGCGGCGAAGCGCAGCATGCAGCAGATGTGTGGCGGAGTGATTGGCACGGGTTTGGTCACGACGCTCAGAATCAACTGTCTGATCAAGAACGTCACCGATCTTGAGCTCCCCCGTCATCAGTGTGCCGGTATGGACATGCAGATTGTCGAGACGCTTTACAGTATCTTCGACTTCAAAGGCGGCACCTCCGGCACTCGTCAGATTTCCAGTGTCGCCCACCTGGCCACCAGCTTCGGCGTAGAAAGGCGTCTGATTGGTCAGGATGCTGGCCTTGTCGCCCGAACGGATTGCTTCGACCGGGCTGCCATCTATCAGCATGGCGACGATTGCGCCTTCGACCTGATCAGTGCCGTAGCCGAGAAACTCTGTGGGACCTACCCGGTCACGGATATCGAACCAGACTTCTTCAGTAGCTGCCTCACCAGAACCGGCCCAGGCTGCCCGTGCCTCGGCGCGCTGGCGATCCATCGCCAAATCAAATCCATCTGTGTCCACCCCTCTGCCCTGACCACGCAATATGTCTTCTGTCAGGTCCACCGGAAATCCGTAGGTATCGTAGAGCCTGAAAGCAACATCGCCTGGCAGTGCGGCGCCGCCTTTGAGCTTGGCGATCTCCGTTTCCAGAATGCGGAGGCCGGTCTCGAGCGTTTGCTGAAATCGTGTTTCCTCGAGCTTCAGGGTTTCGGTCACCAACGCCTCGGCACGGCTCAGTTCAGGGTAATGGCCGCTCATCGTGTCGTTGAGAGCCGGCACCAGACGCCACATGACAGGTTCCTTGGCGCCCAGTATGTGGGCATGGCGCATGGCGCGGCGCAGAATTCGGCGCAGCACATAACCCCTGCCTTCATTCGAAGGCAAGATGCCATCAGCAATCAGAAAAGCTGCGGATCTGATATGGTCGGCGATGATACGATGCGAGAAGCCGTTTTCGCCGGCTTCATCGACGCCCATAACCTCGACAGAGGCGTCAATCAATGTTCTGAATGTATCAGTGTCAAAATTGTCGTGCGTGCCCTGCAGGATAGCGGCGACGCGTTCAAGCCCAAGGCCGGTGTCGATGCCCAGCTTTTCCAGAGGCACCCGTTCATCCGGCGTGACCTGGTTGAACTGCATGAAGACAAGATTCCAGATCTCGACAAATCGATCGAGATCCTCGTCAGGAGATCCAGGAGGGCCGCCAGGAATGTGATCTCCGTGATCAAAGAAGATTTCAGAGTTAAAGCCACAAGGTCCGGTTTCACCCATGGCCCAGAGGTTGTCTTCAATGTCGACGATCCGCTCACCTGGAATGCTCGAGATCTTGCGCCAGAGCGTACGGGCCTCGTCGTCCTCGGGATAAACTGAGACCCACAGCCGGTCCGCAGGTAGCTCGTAAACCTTGGTGATCAGCTCCCAGGCGAATTCAATCGCTTCAGCTTTGCCATAGTCGCCGAACGAAAAGTTCCCCAGCATTTCGAAAAAAGTGTGATGGCGTGCTGTGTAACCTACATTGTCCAGATCATTGTGCTTGCCGCCTGCACGGACACATTTCTGGCAACTCGTCGCCCGGGAATAATCGCGCGTCTCAGCACCGGTGAAAACATTCTTGAAAGGCACCATGCCGGCATTCACGAACATCAGTGTCGGGTCATTGTGCGGGATCAGAGGCGCCGACGGGACGAAGGCATGATCATGCTTTTGGAAATAATCCAGAAACGTGCTCCGGACTTCACCTGTGCTGACCCAATTTCTTCCGGACATCCCGCTGCCTCTAGGTTCTTCCGCGGGCATGAAAATCTGCCGCCGAATGTGCACCGCTTTTAGCCTCTGGCCAGTCTCCTGTCCAGAAAACGCCGGAAGCCGGCGACATGTGACAGGGGCATCTGTTCACGTCACCGGCTTGAGCGGGTTGAAGGGGGGCAGTGGAATATGCGGCACTGCTGCTCTGGTAGCAGGCCGCCGGGGGTTCAACCCGCTTGTTGATCCTCTTCTGCATCAGTCGAGTTTTCTGCCGAAGATCCTTCTGGGGAGTCTGATTCTGAGGCAGTTTCGGCAATCGTTTCAACGTCTGCCGAAGTTTTGGTCAGGCCCTCTTTTTCACGAATGAGGGTCTCGATTTCATCGGCGATGTCGGGATTTTCGCGGAGAAATTCTTTGGCGTTCTCGCGGCCCTGACCAATGCGCTGGTCGCCATAGGAAAACCAGGATCCGGACTTTTCGACGATGCCGCTTTTGACACCAAGGTCAATAAGTTCGCCGCGCTTGGAAATACCTTCCCCGTACATGATGTCGAACTCAACACTCTTGAAAGGCGGGGCCACCTTGTTTTTGACGACCTTCACCCGGGTCTGATTGCCAACGATTTCATCGTGATCCTTGATCGCGCCAATTCGGCGAATATCAAGGCGAACCGAGGCATAGAATTTGAGAGCGTTACCGCCTGATGTGGTTTCCGGGCTGCCGAACATGACACCGATTTTCATTCTGATCTGATTGATGAAAATGACCATGGTTTTTGATTTGGAAATGGAACCGGTCAGTTTCCTGAGCGCCTGGCTCATGAGCCGCGCCTGCAGCCCAACATGGGTGTCACCCATTTCACCTTCAAGTTCGGCCCGTGGCGTCAAGGCGGCAACACTGTCAATGACGATAATGCCGACGGCGCCTGAGCGAACCAGCGTATCGGTGATTTCGAGAGCCTGTTCTCCGGTATCTGGCTGAGAAATCAGCAGCTCATCGACGTCGACGCCAAGTTTGCCGGCGTAGAGCGGGTCCAGGGCATGTTCGGCGTCGACAAAGGCACAGATCGCGCCCTGTTTCTGGGCTTCGGCAACCACATGTAACGCAAGCGTCGTCTTGCCGGAACTTTCCGGCCCATAGATCTCAACCACCCGCCCCAAGGGCAGACCGCCAATGCCGAGGCCAATATCGAGGCCAAGCGATCCGGTCGAAACTGTGGGCATGCCCGCCGCGTCAACATCCCTTTGACCGAGCTTCATGATTGAGCCCTTGCCGAACGCCCTTTCGATCTGGCTCAGCGCTGCATCCAGTGCTTTTTCCTTGTCCATATTTCCCCGTTCTGCCAAACGAACTACTGACTGTGACATTCCACCTATCTCCTTATTCCACACCGGGCGCCGCCCTTGCAATGAATAAGAAATGTACACTTTTTGTTCTCTTTGGCAAGCAGGTCTTTAACTCGTTGTTTTCTGATGGTTATTCAGGTTACGTTTCTGAATTGTTCTTGAGTTTTAGGGTTCGATTATGGCGGTGAAACTCTGAATTCACAGTGAGTCACATCACCTGGAACAGACAGAGAACAGGGCGAAAACGCGGCATACAAAAAATGCCGACACTTCAGGTCGGCATTTGATTGAGCCATTGCGTGTAGCTCGCTGCTGCTCTGATCTTTCGCTCAGCTAGTCATCCCGATAGATACGTTCGCGGCGTTCATGACGTTCCTGGGCTTCAATGCTCAGTGTTGCAACGGGGCGGGCATCAAGCCGCCTCAGGGAAATTGGGTCACCGGTCTCTTCGCAGTAACCGTAGGTCCCATCATCAATTTTCCCAAGGGCGCTGTCGATCTTGCCGATGAGCTTTCTTTGACGGTCCCTTGTCCGGAGTTCCAGCGAATGCGAAGATTCAGCAGACGCCCGATCGGCGTCATCAGGTTCGCGCAGATTTTCATGCTTCAGGTGTTGGAGCGTCTCCATGCTGTCGCGAAGTATGTCATCTTTCCAACTCAACAATTTCCGCCGAAAGTAGGTCCTGTGCCTCGCGCCCATGAATGGTTCTTCAGGCGTTGGTCTATAATTTTTGGGAAGCGCAGCCGCCATTCTCAATCCTCTGCATGTAACTGGTCGTCTCGAAAACTGAGCAGCTGAGCATCCGGATCGTCACCGACTAGCTGTTCAATATTCGGCGCGAACCTATACGAGGGGGGCCGTCTGGATCAAGAAAAAGCTGAAGCAGGTCACGGACCGCCTCCCTGAGCCCGCTTCGCCAATCCAGATAATCAATCTTTAGTTCGCAAATTCAACAAATTAGCGAACTCTTTATAACGCCTATCAACTGAGCGGTGGAGCAATGGAAATGCTGTGGCCTTTGCGGCACAGGCCTTGTTCAAGAAGAATCAAGGACTTGGAAACTGTTGATTTCTTCGAAAATCTCGGGTCTTCTACAACTTAAGTTATATGCCTTATGACTGAGTCTTGATGAAGCAATCTGGCCATCCCCGTTTACTGCGGCGGTGGTCGTCGGTTTAGGGGGCCGATGCTAATGTGGGGATCCACCAATTCTTCAATTTCCAGCCTGAAGAGAACGCTGAAGGCGTCGACAGCCTTGAAGGCACTTGCTGCAATAGGCGTGCTCTCCGGAGCCACGCTGGGTCAGACCACGGCGGCACTGGCACAGGACGAAGAAATCGACGACGAGATCATCGTCACCGGCTCCTATATCCGGCGCGGAAACTTCGACAGCTCGTCACCGATCAATATCATCGACCAGTCTGATCTGCTGCGTGAGGGACGCCCGCAAATGGGCGAGGTGATCCGCAACCAGACCTTTAACTACGGCACAACGACGATTGACAACATCGAGGGCACGACATTCCAGTTTGGCACCTTCTCGGCGGCAAACCTGCGTGGTCTTGGTCCCGGCGCCACGCTGACCCTGATGGATGGCAGGCGTTCTGTAACCAGCAACGTCAACTTGATGTACCCGCAAATTGCGATTCAGCGGATTGAGACGTTGCTGGATGGCGCCGCTGCCCTCTACGGCACCGATGCTGTGGCCGGCGTTGTAAACTTCATCCCTTACAAAGAGTTTGAAGGCATGAAGGTGAACCTCAGTTTTCGCGCTGATGACAAGTTTGACACTCAAGAGGTGAATTTTGGCACGCTGTTCGGAGCCGGAAATGATCGGACGCATGTAGTTGGCGCCTTTGAAATCAATGATCGGACGCGCATGAAGCGCTTCGATCGACCCCGGTTCTCTGCAGCATCTCAAGGTGAAGTTCTGTTGACCATTCCGGGACTTGGCCTGGGTGCTCCCTTCGACGCCTATACTGATCAGCCGCCGTTCTTTGTTGGCGGCAACAATGTGCCAAACGGCGCACCTGGCAGCTTCCAGGTACCCCTGCGCAGTTTCCTTGACGGCGGGCTTCTTCCGGACGATCTCGGCGTCTTCTTTACCGAGGCCCCGAACTTCCGTGTCGCAAGAGATCCTGGCTGCGGCAATCCGAACTTCTCGATCCAGGGATTTGACCGGATTAATCAGCAGAGCGGCATACCCTCAATTGGTGGCTCGGTCATCGACGATAACGCATTCGCGGTAGAAGCCTGTAACTCGAGTTTTGCGGATCTGACAGATTTCATCGCTGATCAGGAACTAATCCAGGGATACATGGGTATTCAGCATCAGGTCACAGACAACCTGCGGTTCGAAGGTGAGATAGCGTTCAATCGTCTGGATGCCAAATCCAGAGGCTTTCTGTCTGTTGTTGGTGGTCGATTTGATCAGCTGGCGACAATTCCGGGTGACATGCCGGGAAACCCATTCGTTGCAAGTCTGAGCCTGCCTGACCTTGGATTTAATGGCGGCAACCCGATCTTGGTGCCTGTGTATGCGGCGGACCTGATCAACAACACGACAGGTGTCGCGACGCCAGACGGAATTCCCGACCGCCAGACAGATCCCTTCAGCCCAATATTTGATGCAAACACAGATGGGCTTGCGGATGTCATCCTGGCGGGCGGTGCGCCAATCCTGGCTTCGTCAATTGATCCTACCGGATTGCTTGGCGCCTATCTGATTGGCGTTCTGACGTTTCCCGATATCGGAGGCGGTGACACTTTTCTGGGACCGCAATTCAATCCGGCCAACGGCATTTCTTTCATGGAAGATGTGCGCATAAACGATGCGACATTCGGCGGCAAACTGATGGTGCCAACACCCCAGTTTTCGAAAAACTTTGCTGATGACGGAACCGGGCCCTTCGCTGGCACATACGAGCAGCAGACCTGGCGCTTCGGTGGAACCCTGCTCTATGAATTCCCGAATTCAAACTGGTTATGGCAGGGCTCGACCTTCTATCATCGTGGCACGGCGCTGTTCAATTCGACGGATAACTCGTTCAATAACGTAAATCTGGGTTTCCAGGGGGAACTGCTGACCGGAACTTTCGTCGACAATGTTGAACAGACCGCCTATTTCAACCCCTTCTCGACCGCACAGTTTGATCCCAATCGGACAAACCTGAGTGCCGCCTCAGCAGAAGACACTGACGAGAGTGATGCTGCGTTTAACAGCCAGGCCGTTGTTGATCGGATTTTCACTGACCGCGTTGCTGTGGCCAAAGACCGGATCATCATCGTTGACAGCTTTGTGTCCGGCGATCTCTTTGAATTCCCTGCCGGTACCGTCGGCGCTGCCCTTGGCGGCCACTACCGGCATGAGCGTTCTGAGGACAATCAGCCGGTTATTGAAACAATCGATGATCAATTCGTCGATCGACAGGAGCTTGACAGCTTTAATCAGCGGGATGTCTGGGCGATCTTTGGCGAGCTTGCCGTGCCAATTCTGGATGACGAGACCTTCGGAGATCTTGAGCTCTCACTGGCTGGCCGATACGAAGACTATGGCTCCGGCCTCAACACCTTTGATCCCAAGATCGGCATACTTTGGCGCCTGTTTGATGACGATCTGTCGGTCAGAGGCAGCTGGGGAACGTCCTTTGTCGCCCCGTCTCTTGATCAGCTGTTTGGTCCGCCGGGATCGTTCCTGAGAAACACGACTGACCCCCTGACCGGGATCGGCCCGATCTTTGTGACCACAGAGAACAATTCCAATCCGAACCTTATAGCCGAAACGGCGGAGACCTGGAATTTCGGCGCGTCCTGGGAGGTCATCGAAAACCTGAGGCTGAGTGCTGACTATTACATTTTCGATTTCTCGGATCGCATTTTGTTGCTGGCCGGTCAGGACAATCTGGACATCAATTTCCAGAACTTCGTGCTGGCAGGTAACGATCCCGATAGTGAGACAGATGTTGATAACTGGATCGCCAACAATGAAGCCGGCCTTGTCCGCCGGCTGCCGGACGACACGCCGAGCTTCATCAGTGGCGGTTTCACAAACGTTGCGGCGATCAAGACAAAGGGCATGGATTTCGGCATAGACTACTTTATTGATGGCGAGGACATGGGCTTTGGCGATGTCGGCACTTTCAGCTTCAGCGCCAAGGCCTCCTGGATTCATTCATACGACTTCCAGCTGTCCAGCGTTCCGGTCACAGAGGCCGAGCTTGAAATCCTTGAAGATGTGCTGGGCGTCGGTGATGTTCCTGCGACGACCAGTGATCGTGCAGGTCGACGCAACGATCCGACCCAGGCTGTGCCGCCGCTGCCTGAATGGCGTATCAACGGAACTGTCTCCTGGAACCGCGGTCCACACACAGTGACCACGAATGTCAGGTTCATCGACAGCATTCGGGATGACTCGATTTTTGCCGATCTTGGCCTGAATATTGATGTCCTGGGCACGAACCAGATCATTCCTTCCCACACTGAAATCGATCTTTCCTACACATTTGCATGGGAGAAGGGAGTCTTCGGGGATGACAGGCAGACAATCCTGACAATTGGCTCGATCAACGTGCTCGACAATGATCCGCCGGCTTTCAATACACTCGGCGGGCTGGAATCCTTCCTGCACGATCCTCGTGGACGGATTGTCTATGCGCGGGTCGCTCAGGACCTTTAGTCCGGCTAAAATAGAGTTTCAGCAAGGGCGGCCTTCGGGCCGCCCTTTTTTTGCGTTCCGGCGTGACAGAAGGCGCATAGCGCGCCATAGAAAAACGAGTATGTCGCAATAGTGTTCCCGTATTGTAGCTTATTGGTAACAATCAGCGCCAAATTTGTCTTGATCCAGGTCAAAGACTACCGAAACGGTTGCATTCCCGTGCTGCCTGCGGTCCCTTCGCCCTTGTATGAATTGGCCACCATTTTCGATTTGCCGGAGAGGCAGATCGCCGGTGGATATGGCCGTGGTTGCAATTAGCTTAAGTAAAGGTAGCGCGATGATGGGGGAGATTTCGAACGTTAGCCGTTCGCTTCGGGGGATCGCACAGCAGAGGCCGGTAGAAAAAAGCTGGCTCAAATCCACACTCAAATCCACAACAGCACTGGTATCACTGGGCATCATGTCCGGCATCATAATGGCTTCCGCCACGCCAGCACTGGCACAGGACGAAGAAGTCGATGACGAGATCATCGTCACCGGCTCCTATATCCGCCGTGGAAACTTCGACAGCTCGTCGCCGATCAACATTATTGATCAGTCTGATCTTCTGCGCCAGGGCCGCCCGCAAATGGGTGAGGTCATCCGCAATCAGACCTTCAACTACGGCACGACGACTATCGACAACATCGAGGGCACGACATTCCAGTTTGGTACGTTTTCGCAAGCCAACCTTCGTGGACTTGGCGCGGCCGCAACACTTACCCTGATGGACGGTCGGCGTTCGGTAAATGAAAACGTCAACCTGATGTACCCCCAGATCGCAATCCAACGGGTTGAGACGTTGCTTGACGGTGCCGCCGCCCTCTACGGCACTGATGCCGTTGCCGGTGTTGTGAATTTCATCCCGTTCAAAGAATTTGAAGGCATGAAGGTCAACCTCAGTTATCGGGCGGATGATCATTTCGACACCCAGGAAGTGAATTTCGGCACATTGTTTGGCGCCGGCAACGACCGAACCCATGTGGTGGGGGCCATTGAAATCAACGACCGGACGCGGATGAAGCGCTCGGATCGACCGAAGTTCTCTGAAGCGTCACAAGGGGAGTCTTTTCTGACCATTCCAAGCCTTGCTGATGCTCTGGGGCTTCCCGGCTTCTTCCAGGGATTTACAGATCAGCCCGGATTCCTTGTCGGTGGCAATAATGTTCCAAATGGCGCGCCGGGAAGCTATGCGATTCCGTTGCGCAGTCCCATAGACGGCGAATTACTGCCGCCAGGCGTCGGCTTGCTTGGCGCTGGCGCAAATTTCCGAACCGCACGTGACCCTGGCTGCGCCAATCCAAATTTCTCTGAAAAAGATTTTGGCGAAATCAACCGTGAGAGCGGCCTTCTCACGTTGAGCGGAGGCGTGATCGACGACAGCACTTTTGCCGTTGAAGGGTGTAGCTCAAGCTTTGCCGATCTGACCGACTTCATTGCCGATCAGGAACTCATTCAGGGATATGTCGCCGTACAGCATCAAATTACGGACAATCTTCGTGTTGAGGGTGAAGTCGCGTTCAATCGGCTCGACGCCAAATCTCGCGGATTTCTGTCAGTGGTTGGTGGAAGGTTTGACCAGCTAGCGACAATCCCTGGTGAACTGCCCGGTAACCCATTTGTGGCTACCTTGAGCCTCCCGGATTTTGGCACTACTGGCGGTAATCCTATCCTTCTACCGGTGTATGCGCGGGACACGTTTAACAATGCGACCGGTGCGGCCGGGGCTGATGGTATCGCTGACAGAAGGACAGACACGTTTGATCCTTTGTACGATATAAATGGTGATGGACTTGCAGATGTGATCCTGGCAAGCGGCCTTCCGATCCAGGCCTCCACACTTGATCCCACCGGCGCTCTTGGCGGTTACCTCATCGGTGTGCTCGGTTTCCCGGATGGGCCACTTGTTGGGCTTCCCTCAGGTGACACCTTTCTTGATGGCTCGCTCAACCCAGCCAACGGCATCTCATTCCGCGAAGATGTTAGGATCAGTGACGCCGTGTTCGGCGGCAAGAATGTTAATCCGTTGCCGCAGTTTGCGAAGAACTTCGCAGATGATGGAACTGGCCCGTTCGCCGGCACATTCGAGCAGCAGACCTGGCGGCTGGGCGGCACCCTTGTGTATGAAATCCCCAATTCAAACTGGCTTTGGCAGGGATCCGTCTTTTACCATCGGAGCACAGGACTTTTCAATTCGACAGACAACTCCTTCAACAATGCCAATCTTGGCTTCCAGGGCCAGCTGTTGACCGGGACCTTTATCGACAACGTCGAACAGACAGGATATTTCAACCCGTTCTCGACTGCCCAGTTCGATCCGAACAGGACCAACCTTACCGGTCCAACTGCAGAGGATACCGATGAAAATGATGCCTCTTTCAACAGCCAGGGCATTGTGGATCGCATCTTCACGGACCGCGTCGCGGTGGCCAAAGACCGGCTGATTGTAGTGGATAGCTTTGTGACGGGCGATTTGTTTGACCTCCCTGGCGGCACGGTGGGAGCGGCTCTCGGGGTCCACTATCGCCATGAGCGCGCCGAAGACAATCAGCCGTCCCTCGAGACACTGGACGACCAGTTCGTCGATCGTCAGGAGTTGGACAGCTTCAATCAGCGCGACGTGTGGGCAATCTTTGGCGAGCTTGCAGTGCCGCTGTTTGACACGGATAGCTTCGGCAATGCTGAACTATCACTCGCTGGCCGGTACGAAGACTACGGCAGCGGCCAAAATACCTTTGATCCCAAGATCGGCCTTTTGTGGAAGTTGTTTGACGACAGTCTTTCCCTGCGAGGCAGCTGGGGCACATCATTTGTCGCGCCTTCTCTCGATCAACTCTTTGGGCCTCCGGGATCGTTCCTGAGGAACACAACGGATCCGTTGCTGATTTCTGCATTCGGTACAGCACCGACGATCTTCGTGACAACTGAGAACAATTCTAATCCCAACTTGGTGCCCGAAACAGCCGAGACCTGGAACTTCGGGGTGTCCTGGGAAGCCATTGAAAATCTGATCCTGACTGCCGATTACTACAGCTTCGATTTCACTGACCGCCTTGTGTTGTTGGCAGGTCAGGATAATTTAAACAGGAATGCACTTGACTTCCTTCTGTCCGGTCGAGATCCGACCAGCGAGGCCGATGTTCTCGATTGGATTGCGAACGAAGAGACGATTGTCAGGCGCCTTGCAGATGGTACGACGCCTGGATTTATCTCCGGCAGCTGGCAAAATGCATCAGCTATCAAGACCAAAGGTATGGATTTCGGAGTGAGCTATCTTTTTGATGCGGAGGACATTGGCCTTGGCGATATCGGTACCTTCAGTTTTAACGCACAGGCATCCTGGATTCATTCATATGACTTCCAGTTGTCATCCGCCGACATCAGCGCTTTCGACGTGACGGACCCCGATGACCCAATCAGAATTCTGTTTCCGAACGAAGCCAATATTCCTGCTCTCTCATCAGATCGTGCAGGTGACCGAAACGATCCAACAACAGCAATTCCGCCGCTACCAGAATGGCGGATCAATGCCAACGTTACATGGAACCGAGGACCACATACTGTCAATTTAGGCATGCGCTTTGTCGACAATGTTAAGGATGATGCAATCTTCTCCACACTTGTTGCGCCGGACGGCACAGTGGGCCTGAACCAGGATGCATTGGGCCCAAATCAGATCGTTCCGTCCCACACAGAACTTGATCTTGCTTACACCTTCGCCTGGGAAGAAGGCGTGTTTGGGGATGACAGGCAGACGATCATCACGATTGGCTCGCTCAATATCCTGGACAATGATCCACCAGCCTTCAATACACTTGGCGGCATTGAGTCATTCCTGCATGATCCGCGTGGGCGTATGGTCTATGCACGGGTGCAGCAGGACCTCTAGACGCTTACATCAGATTGCTTTTTGAAAGGGCGGCTCCTGTAGCCGCCCTTTCTTTTGCGAGGCATTGGCGATTCTGCCTGTAGTGGCCTCCTGTCCAGATTTTCCGAAAATGTCATGGCCCGCATGCCCGCCGATGCCTAAAAACCCATAGTTTCTGCGCGCTTCGAAGCGCTGCAACCTGCTCGCTATTTGCCTTGATCCATAGGCTTCTGCACTTTAGGTTGGGGCCAGCGAATTTGGATCAGACTAGGGATTGTGGGCTAAATGAAGTTTGAAGGCACAGACGACTACATCGCAACAGAAGACTTGAACGTTGCGGTGAATGCGGCGATTGCGCTTGAGCGGCCGCTTCTTATCAAGGGCGAGCCGGGCACCGGCAAGACCATGCTGGCGATCGAGGTCGCCAAAGCACTCGGCACACCGCTGATTGAGTGGCATATCAAATCAACCACCAAGGCGCAGCAGGGCCTTTACGAATATGACGCTGTGTCGCGATTGCGCGATTCACAGTTGGGTGACAAGCGGGTGCAGGACATCGCCAACTACATCAAAAAAGGCAAGCTCTGGGAAGCTTTCACAATGGATGAGCGCCCGGTCCTCTTGATTGATGAAATTGACAAGGCCGACATCGAATTCCCAAACGATCTCCTGCAGGAGCTCGACCGCATGGAATTCTATGTCTACGAAACCGACGAGACGATCAAGGCGACCCAGCGCCCTATCGTCATGATCACATCGAACAATGAGAAAGAGCTGCCCGACGCATTCCTGCGCCGCTGTTTTTTCCATTACATCCGCTTCCCCGATGAAGACGTGATGCAGGAAATTATTGATGTTCATTTCCCGAACATTCAAAAAGAGCTGGTGCGTGACGCATTGTCGGTTTTCTATGAAATCCGCGAAGTGCCGGGCCTGAAGAAGAAGCCTACCACTTCGGAGCTTCTCGACTGGCTCAAGCTGTTGATGGTCGAGGACATTCCGGCAGAAACGCTCCGCGAACGCGATCCGACAAAGCTTATCCCGCCACTACATGGCGCGCTCCTCAAGAACGAGCAGGATGTGCATCTCTTTGAACGGCTCGCGTTCCTTGCGCGGCGCGAACGGGGGGCGTAGAGAGCTCCCTTCCCTGCCCCTACTTGCATGGCAGCACGATTGCATGGCAGGGCAATTGCATGGCAGCACAATGAAACCAAAAAAGTGAGAACCGATGTTCATCAACTTTTTCCTTGAGTTACGGAAAGCCAAAGTTCCTGTAACGCTGCGCGAACATCTCATGCTGATGGAAGGCATGGCCAAAGAGGTGGCCATGTTCAAGGTTGAGGATTTCTATTACCTCAGCCGGTCGGCACTGGTGAAGGACGAGCGCAATCTCGACAAGTTCGACCGTGTTTTCGGCAAGGTCTTCAAAGGTATTGAGTATCTGAGTGATGTTCAGCTCATCGATCTGCCGGAGGAATGGCTGAAAATGCTGTCCGAGCAGGTGTTGAGCGCCGAAGAGCTTGCTGAGATCGAAAAGATGGGCGGCATCGAAGCTCTTCTGGAGATGATTCAGCAGCGCCTTGAAGAACAGCAGCGCGGAGAAGGCGACGACGAGGACGGCAAGAATGGCACCGGCGCCGAAGGCGACGACAACAAGGGCGAACAGGAAAACGACAATCCCAACGGTGAACGTGTTGGCCGCAAAAAACGGGGCCAGGGCAAGGCGCTGAAGGTCTGGAACAAGCGCGAATACAAAAACCTTGATGACGAGGTCGAGCTCGGCACGCGGAATATCAAGATCGCGCTTAGGCGCTTGCGGAAGTTCGCCCGTGAAGGGGCTGAGATCGAGCTTGATATGCCGGACACGATCAAATCGACAGCCCATAACGCCGGCATTCTGGATATCAAGATGGTGGCCGAGCGGCACAACAAGGTGAAAGTCCTCTTGTGCTTTGACATCGGTGGCTCAATGGATGCCCATGTGCGGACCTGCGAAGAGCTATTCTCGGCAACGCGGACCGAGTTCAAGCATATGGAATACTATTACTTCCACAATTGCCCTTACGAGGCGATGTGGAAGGACAACCGGCGCCGTCATTCGGAGAAAATCAACACCTACGAAATTCTGCGGACCTTCCCACCTGACTACAAACTCATTTTTGTCGGCGACGCGACCATGAGCCCCTATGAAATCATGTATCCGGGCGGCAGTGTCGAACACTGGAATGAAGAGGCCGGTGAAGTCTGGATTCAGCGCATGATCGAAACCTACCAGGCGGCAGCGTGGATCAATCCAGTACCCGAAAAGCACTGGGAATATTCGCCGTCAACGCAGGTCGTCAAGCAGCTGATGAGCAATCGCATGTTCCCGCTCACATTGGGCGGCATTGATGATGCGATGAAGGAATTGAATCGCTAAAGCAGCGCTCAACCCTCAAATTCGATAAGGCCCCGGCGCAACCTCCGGGGTCTTTCGCCACGAGTTCACTTCTGCAGTTCTCCTGCCTCAATCATATCGTCTGAGCCTGCGCGCGGTTCTGTTGCTATCGGCGCGAAAGTTTCCACGCCCTGGCCTTCGACGTGAGGCCTTGCGGTCGGCCCGGCGGGCAATGACGCCGGGGAGAGGCCTGAGGCATCATCCTCCTCCAGCCGGATCAGCATGGCGCCCCAATGACAGATCGTCATACGGCAACGTCCGATGTCTATATTCAGCCTGTAGGCGGATGCTTCCGGCAGTTCGCCGACAATAAAGCGACCGTTCAGCGGTTCGTCAAAATCTTCACGGCCGCGGTAGCGCCCGCCAAGAGTGGCTTCATCGGCAAACACTTCGATGGCCATGTAATCACAGGGCCTGTCGCAAACAAAAGCGATGGCATAGCTTGCCTGGGGATCGGGATCGAAAAACAGTGTCGGTTCCGTGTATGCATGATCGCTGCCGCGAAACACCTGCTCAACAATGAACTGCTGGTCTTCTGCGATGCGACTTTCGTCACGCAGGAAGTCATCGATGTATTCGGCCTGGGCCACCGCCGGGCCCACAGTCCCCATAGTCCCCATAATCGCGACAAGTACTGCGATCAGGCCGGTTGCAATACGATGGTGCGTCAACAGCGCAGCTGCCCTAGCCATCGAGCCGGGCGCGCAGGAGTTCGTTCACGACCTTGGGGTTGGCCTTGCCGCCGGTTGCTTTCATGACCTGACCGACGAAAAAGCCAAATACTTTTGTCTTGCCGGATTGGTATTCAGCCACATTGTCAGCGTTCTCGGCCAGAATGCGCTCAATATGGGATTCGATCTCGCTTGCGTCCGAGACCTGTGTCAGCCCCTTTTGTTCGATGATCCCGTCAGGTGGATCACCGGTAGTCACCATGATTTCGAAGACATCCTTGGCAATGCGGTTCGAAATTGTGCCGTCGACGATCAACGCCAACAGCCGGCCCAAATTCACGGAAGTAACAGGAGAATCAAGATAACTCCTGCCAGTAGAATTCAACGCGGCTGACAATTCTCCCATAACCCAGTTCGCAGAAATTTTCGGGTCGTGATCTTCTGCCAATTCTTCAAAAAACAGTGCTCGATCCTTTTCTGCGACCAGCAGGCCAGCATCATACGGTGAGAGCCCAAGCTCTTCCATGTAGCGCTTTTTCTTGACGTCTGGCAGCTCGGGCAACTGTTTCCTGAGATCGTCGATCCTGGACTGTGGGAACGTCAGAGGTAACAGATCTGGATCAGGAAAATACCTGTAGTCATCAGCTTCTTCTTTAGAACGCATGGCGCGTGTCTCACCCTTCACACTGTCATAAAGGCGGGTTTCCTGCTTCACTTCGCCGCCGTCTTCGAGAATGTCGACCTGGCGCCGTGCCTCATAGGCGATCGCCTGCTGGATGAAGCGGATGGAGTTGATATTCTTCATCTCGCACCTTGTCCCATAGGGTTCGCCCTCGCGGCGCATGCTGACATTGATGTCAGCGCGTAACGACCCTTCTTCCATATTCCCATCACAGGTGCCGAGATAACGGACGATGGAGCGAACTTTTCTGATATACGCGGCGGCCTCGTCGCCTGACCGGATGTCGGGCTCTGAGACAATTTCCATCAGTGCGATGCCAGACCGGTTAAGGTCGACGAATGTGTGATCGGGGTCTTGATCATGCAGACTTTTGCCCGCGTCCTGCTCGAGATGGAGCCTGGTGATACCAATGTCCCGGCTCGTGCCGTCGTCCAGATCAATCTGAATTTCTCCTTTTCCTACAATGGGTTGCAGGTACTGGGAGATCTGATACCCCTGGGGCAGATCGGGATAGAAGTAGTTCTTACGGTCAAAAACAGAGTGCGTATTTATTTGAGAATTGAGGCCAAGTCCGGTGAGGATGGCCGCATCAATGCAACGTTCATTGATCACCGGCAGCATGCCTGGCATGGCGGCATCAACAAGGCTGACCTGAGTGTTGGGCGCTGCCCCGAACTCTGTCGCCGCACCTGAGAAGAGCTTGCCGACAGATGTGACTTGCGCGTGTATCTCGATGCCGATGACCATTTCCCAATCGCCGGTCGCGCCCTGAACAATGCCTGTCGATCTTGATTCTTCTGCTTTTGCCACTTCCTAGCTCCTCCACCAGGCCACCGGCCGGGCATCAAGACCGGCACTCTTTTCAAGGACGTCACCAACACGAAAAACCGTTTCTTCATCAAATGGACGCCCAATGATCTGTAATCCCAGAGGTAACCCGTCTTCGGAGATCCCTGCCGGTACGGACATTCCGGGCAGGCCGGCAAGGCTACAGGGTGTTGTAAAAACATCGTTCAGGTACATGGCAATCGGATCATCTGTCTTTTCGCCGATGCCAAACGCTTCTGTGGGCGTTGTCGGGGCCAGTATTGCATCGACCTTTTCAAATGCCTGGGAAAAGTCATCAGCAATCAAAGTGCGCATCTTCTGGGCCTTCAGATAGTAGGCATCATAATAGCCTGCCGACAGCACATAGGTGCCGATCATGATCCGGCGCTTGACCTCCGCCCCGAAACCCTCGCTTCTTGTGTTCGCGTACATGCCGGCCAGATCCTCACCTTCGACGCGCAGACCGTAACGCACGCCGTCATAGCGCGAAAGATTGGAAGACGCCTCGGCCGGCGCCACAACATAATAGGTTGGCACAGCGTAATGTGTGTGGGGCAAACTGATTTCAACGGTTTTCGCGCCGGCTGCTTCAAGCCAGGCTCTGCCCGCCTGCCAAAGCGCTTCAGCTTCCTTCGAAATGCCTTCAGCATCATACTCTTTGGGTATGCCGATAGTGAGGCCCTTTACATCGCCGGTGATAGCCGCTTCAAAGTCAGGTACTTCCATGGGTGCGGACGTGGAATCCTTCGGGTCATGCCCGGCCATCTCACCAAGCAAGATAGCCGCATCGCGAACGCTGCGTGCAAGTGGTCCGGCCTGGTCGAGGGAAGAGGCGAATGCAATGATGCCCCAGCGCGAACAGCGGCCGTAGGTGGGTTTGACGCCCACTATGCCTGTGAAAGCGGCAGGCTGGCGAATGGACCCGCCGGTATCGGTGCCTGTTGCACCCAGAGCCAGACGCGCGGACACCGCTGCGGCAGACCCGCCGGATGAACCGCCCGGCACAATGGGCGCATCATCGCCAGAGCGGCGCCACGGGTTCTGGACCGGCCCCGCATAGCTTGTTTCATTCGACGATCCCATGGCGAACTCATCAAGATTGGCCTTGCCGAGAAGGACGGCCCCGGCATCCCACAGGTTTTTGGTCACTGTCGACTCGTAAGGCGGCGTGAAGCCATTCAAAATGTGGCTGGCCGCCGTCGTCGGCACGTCCGCAGTGCAAAACAGATCCTTGATTGCAAGAGGCACGCCTTCAAGAGGACCCGCTTCCTTAGATTTTATCCGGGCGTCCGAGGCATCCGCCATTTCGAGAGCACGCTCCGGTGTCACGGTGATAAAGGCATTGAGCGCGTCAGCCTGACCAATCGCTTCAATATGTGCCTCCGCCAGCTCTCGCGCAGAGAAAGACCCTGACGCCAGACCCTCTCTTGCGCTGGCGATCGTGAGATCGGTGAGATCGGTGAGATCGGGCATTACTCAATCACCTTCGGCACAACAAAAAATCCCTCTTCGCTTTCCGGGGCGTTCATCAGAATGTCATCGCGCTTGCCGCCATCTGTTACAGCGTCGGTTCGCTCACGCAGCGTCATGGTCGCAACACTTGTCATCGGCTCGACGTCGTCTGTGTCCACTTCGGCCAGCTGTTCGACAAACTCGATGATCCTGCCGAGGTCGCTGGCGAGATCATCAAGGTCCTCTTCCGGCACTTTGATGGCCGACAGGGCAGCGATTTTCAGGACGGTTTCGCGGTCGATGGACATTCTCTGTTTCCTACTGAATTTCCCACAAAATCAACGTGTTCCGCGATTGTGCGGCGTGGAGGCCGGAACATATCACTGGCCTTCCGGGACAACAAGTCAGCATGGAAATGACGCTGTGAAATCCTTGCAAGAATTCTCAAAACGCCCGATGGTGCCGGCAAATGATCACTGATGATGCAGAAGAGTTTCTTCGCTGGTTGCCGGATCGAAGCCGGCTTCTCGGGCTCGATCTCGGGCAAAAAACAATCGGTCTTGCGGTCTCGGACGCCGCCCGCACGGTGGCCTCTCCGCTTGACACCATCAGGCGGAAGAAATTTTCGCTTGATGTCAAATTGCTGCTTCAGCTTCTCGACGAACGTCAGATCGCCGGCCTGGTGATCGGATTGCCTCTCAACATGGACGGGACGGAAGGTGCGAACTGTCAGTCCGCCAGGCAATTCGCGAGGAACCTCCGCGAACACACGGACTTGCCGATTTTGTTCTGGGATGAACGGCTTTCCACCGTTGCAGTGACACGCACGCTTCTGGATGCTGATGCCTCGAGAGCGAAACGCGCAGAGGTCGTCGACAAGATGGCGGCGGCTTACATCCTTCAGAGCGCCCTTGATCGCATCAGCAGCATCAGCTCTGAACAGCGCGCTGAAAAGTGAAGCCATTCATTTTGTAACTGAAGCGAATACATCGAGATGGACAAATATTCCCAATACGAAAGGATTGCAAAGCTCTACGACATTCTCGACTGGCCCTTTGAACACTTCCGGTACCAATCAGTCCGAAGGGTCATGTGGGAAGGTGTCAACGGCGATGTCCTTGATGCAGGCGTCGGCACGGGCACCAATATGCCGTTCTACCCTGACGACGCCCGGGTCACAGGGCTTGATTTGAGCACTGCCATGCTTGAACGGGCAAGAGCCCGACGCAAAGATCTCGGTCTGACGGTTCGGCTGCTGGAGGGAGATGTCACCGACACAGGGCTACCATCAAATTCCTTTGACTTCGTCATCGCGACCTTCCTCTTCTGTGTGCTTGAACCTGAACATCAGCGCCCTGCCCTTGTGGAACTCGCCCGGATATGTCGCCCCGGTGGTGAAATTCGCATCCTGGAATACGCTGTTTCAGGAAACCCTTTAAGGCGCCTCAGCATGAATATCTGGGCACCCTGGGTACGATTTGCCTATGGTGCGGCCTTTGATCGAAACACAGAACAATACATTCCAGGCACCGGACTTGAGCTTGTCGATGTCGACTTCCTGACAGCGGACATCATCAAGATGCTGCGGCTCAGACCAACAGATTGACCGGAATCAATCAAACCAGGCCCGCACATCCTAGAGTGTGAAATTCAGGGCATATTGAAGGACATGGAGACATGAAAGAGGAAGTCATCATCTATAGCGAAGGCACCCGTCTGGCTGCAGATCTGTTCATCCCAGATAATCTGAAAGAAGGCGAAAAGAAGCCGACAATTCTGCTCTGCCACGGTTGGGGTGGGCCAAAGTCCCATCTCAGCTCAACTTATGCACCACACTTTTGCGACGCGGGCTTCGTTGCCTGCACTTTCGATTATCGTGGCTGGTTCGAAAGCGATGCGCGGCTCATCACCATGGAGAGCCAGCCGGAAGTTGACGCAGACGGATATATGACTGTCAGGGCGAAGCCAGTCAGGGATGTTGTTGATCCGATTGATCAGAATCGCGACATCAACAATGTTCTCGATTATCTCCTCGAGCGGCCGGAGGTTGACCGATCACGGCTTGGATTATGGGGATCAAGCTACGGAGGTGGTCATGTTGTATATGTCGCGGGCCATGATCGTCGCATAAAGGTCGTTGTCTGTCAGGTCGCCCCTATGGCCGACATTGTTCCGATCGGCGAAGAGCCCATGGAGGTCGAGGCTCTTGCGGCGGCGATGGCGCGCGGCGAAATCGACTTGATCCCGAAGCCCGAGGGCCAGCCCGAAAACCTGAGCGGCGTTGGCGACAGCCGCACCATGCGGCGCTTCCATCCGAGGCAGGCAGCTGCAAACATTCACGTTCCCATTCTGATCCTAGATCAGGAGGAAGAAGAATACGGCGGAAGGGAGGCTGCCGGCCTCGCCGCCCTTAATGCGCTGCCCGAAAAAACGATCAGGAAGTATCATGTCTTCCCCGGCACGCACTACGACATATACGACAAGAATTACAAAGAAAGTGCCGACATGGCACGGGACTGGTTCCTCGAGCATCTGTAGGCGGTTCTGATCAGCCCGCCGCAAGTTCCACAAGTCTGGTCACAGTATTCCAGTTGCGGGCGGTCCCCATCAAGCCGAGTTCCCTTTCAATCACACTGTTGGTGAATTTTGAGCGGCCAATGCCTTCAGAGTAGTGGATGTAAATGTCTCTGCCCTTGATCGCGCATGCTTCCGGACCTCGGTTCGCTTTCGTCAGCGCGGCTGCTTGGGCTTTTGAAGGCGTTTCCTTAAGAAACATCACCAGAAGGTGACTGGGGTCGTCTTTGGCGGGCCCGGGAAACGGATTTGCCCCGATCACCTTGGCAAGAGCGTCTGCAGTCCGAAGGATGACTTCCGGTCGAAATCCGGCAAATGCTTCAATTTCAGTTTCAATTTCGGCGCCAAGGGCCATTTCGTCAGAGCGTTCCGTGTCAAAAACAACATTTCCACTTTGGAGATGGGAAACGGCCGAAAGTAACCCCAAGTCGGCATAAATCTGCTTCAGCGCATCCATTTTGATCACGTTTCGGCCGCCAACGTTGATAGCCCGCAGAAAGGACACATATTTCGCCATACTTCTGAGCTTCCAATCTTTGAGTTGCACTGAGCGTAACTTGGCCCTATACACCTTTTTTTAATGACAGATGTAGCGCCGACGCAAGAATTCGATTTCCCGCACCGACATTTGCTGGGAATTGAAGGCCTTAGCCAGGATGAGATCACCTATTTCCTGGACCGCTCAGATATTTTCGTAGAACACAATCGGCAGGTCGACAAGAAGGGATCTTCCCTGCGCGGTCGAACGCAGATCAACCTGTTTTTCGAAAACTCCACACGCACCCGAACATCTTTCGAACTGGCCGGCAAGAGGCTCGGTGCAGATGTCATCAATATGACTGTGAGCGACAGCTCGATCAAAAAGGGTGAGACGCTGATTGATACGGCGATGACGCTGAATGCCATGCACCCTGACGCGCTGGTGGTGCGGCATCCGGATTCTGGTGCGGCCGCACTTCTTGCCCAGAAAGTGGACTGTGCAGTCATCAACGGTGGTGACGGCAGCCATGAACATCCGACACAGGCGTTGCTTGACGCGCTGACCATTCGACGGCGGAAGGGACACCTGAAGGGGCTTTTGGTGGCCATTTGCGGCGATGTCCTGCACAGCCGCGTTGCCAGATCAAATATCCACCTACTGCTGGCCATGGGCGCCCAGGTCCGCGTTGTCGCACCGCCGACCCTGTTGCCCCCCGACATCGAAGCGCTGGGCGTCGCAGTTCACACCAACATGGCCGACGGCCTGGAAGATGTCGACATCGTCATGATGTTGCGGTTGCAGACTGAGCGCATGCAGGGGGCCTTTGTGCCCTCGCCAAGGGAGTATTTCCATCTCTATGGCCTTGACTACGACAAACTGTCAGTGGCGAAAGATGACGCTTTGATCATGCATCCGGGGCCAATGAACCGCGGCGTGGAAATCGACACTGCCGTTGCCGATGACATTACGCGCAGCGTCATTCAGGAACAGGTCGAGATGGGCGTCGCCGTGCGTATGGCATGTCTTGAAATCCTGACGTTGCGCCTTACCAACGAACCTCCCGAGCACGGGAATTAGTCGCATGGTCCGAACCGCAACACCGATCGGGCCGATAGCCTATCTCAACGCACGCCTCCTTGATCCAGCCTCTGGGCTCGACAGCATGGGCGAAATGGTGATTGAAAATGGGCGCATAACAAACATTGGCCCATCACTGTTTGCCGATGCTGCGCCTGAAAACATGGCGACCTTCGACTGCAAAGGCGCCGCAATAGCGCCGGGCCTGACCGACATGCGCGTGTTTGTCGGCGAACCAGGCTTCGAGTATCGCGAAACCTTGCAGACCGCCAGCGAAGCCGCAGCTGCGGGCGGTATCACTCGCATCATTGCACAGCCCAACACAGATCCGATTCTGGACGATGTCGCTGTCGTCGAGTACCTCATGCGACGGGCACGTGAAACCGCGTCGGTGCGCGTTGACGCCATGGCGGCTATCACGCGCGGGCTGAACGGCCAGGAAATGACCGAATTCGCACTTTTGCTGGAAGCGGGCGCAGTGGCGTTCACAGAAGGCGACCGATCCGTTGCCGACGCACGAGTGATGCGTCGAGCGCTTTCTTATGCAACGACTTTCGATTCACTGATCGTTCAGCATGTGGAAGACCCGGCGCTTGCCGCAGACGGTGTGATGAATGAAGGTGTAATCGCGACGCGGCTTGGTCTTATGGGAACGCCGTGGGCCGCTGAAACGATTATGCTGGAGCGCGATCTTCGGTTACTGGAGCTGACTGGCGGGCGTTATCATGTCGCCCAGATAAGCTGCAGACAATCTGCCGATGCCGTGCGAAGCGCCAAAGGCAAGGGCCTCAACGTGACCTGTGGTGTGTCTCCTCATCACATCGCACTCAATGAACTTGAAGTCACAGATTATCGGACATTTGCCAAGACCTCGCCGCCCCTCAGGGCCGAAGAAGATCGCCAGGCCATGGAAGAAGCGCTGGCCGACGGCACCATTGATGTCATCGCGTCGAGCCATGACCCCCAGGACGAGGAAAGCAAACGCCTGCCTTTTGCTCAGGCTGCCTACGGTGTGGTCGGGCTTGAGACGATGTTTTCAGTTGCGCTCAAGCTTTATCATAACGGTGTGATGAGCCTGCTGGACGTGCTCGGGAAAATGACAACTGGCCCCGCTCAGATCCTGCAGAATGACGACGGACGGTTGCAGCGTGGCGCGCCGGCGGACTTTTTCATTTTTGATCCTGATGCCGCCTGGCAGGTTGATCGTTACAAACTTCGGAGCCATGCCAAGAACTCAGCCTTTGATGGCCGGGGCCTCGAGGGCCGCGTTTTGAAAACCATCGTTGGTGGTGCTACGGTTTTCGACATCGCGTCTTAGGACATTTCGCGCAAGCATCAGCTTGAGGAATTTCGGCAATGTATTTTGGTATCGATTTAGGCTTGATCGCGGGAGTTGCCGGGCTTGGCTATGTGCTCGGATCCGTGCCCTGGGGCCTTTTGCTGACGGCCATGGCCGGCATGGGAGACATCCGATCAGTTGGATCTGGGAATATAGGTGCGACGAATGTTTTGCGTACCGGCAACAAATTCATTGCCGCGCTCACCCTTCTCTTTGATGTCGGCAAAGGTGTGGCGGCAGTGTTTGCCGGTGCCTACCTCGCCCCTTCCCTGGAAACTGTGGAGATATACATGTGCGTCGGCGGCGGCGCGGCATTCATCGGCCATGTCTACCCGGTCTGGCTCAAATTCAAAGGCGGCAAAGGTGTCGCGACCTTCGGCGGCGTACTGCTAGCTGTGGACTGGCAGGTTGGGCTCGCGACCGCTCTGATCTGGCTTCTGGTGGCAGTAGTTCTTCGCTATTCGTCATTGGCGGCGCTTGTCGCGGGGGCAGCATCTCCTGTTCTTGCCTTTTTCATGGCGGGCAGTATGCCACTCGTCGTCCTTACGCTGCTGATGACTCTTTTTGTATTCATTCGCCACGCAGCCAATATCCAACGGCTTGTCGCCGGCGAAGAGCCAAGGATTGGCGGCGCCAGGGAGAAAACCGAGTAGCACAGATGTCAGTTGAGTTGAGTCGTCGTGAGCGGATTGATACTATCCGGCTGATCCGCAGCGAAAATGTCGGTCCCATCACCTATCGTCAGCTGATTGAACGCTATGCGAGCGCCGGCGCGGCCCTTGACGCGCTGCCCGAGCTTGCCAGGCGGGGCGGCAGAAAACGACCGATCAGGCTCGCCGCCCTGAAGGATGCAGAAGAGGAACTTGCCCAGATTGAAGCCCTTGGCGCCCGCGCGATTTGCCTTGGCGAACCTGACTATCCCGCCAGGCTGGCGGCAATAGATGATGCGCCACCGGTTCTGTCAGTCAAGGGACACATTCATATTGCGAACCAGACCGTCGTCGCAATTGTTGGCGCACGAAATGCGTCAGCCATTGGCATCAGATTTGCCCGGGAGACTGCAGCAGCGTTGGGTGCTGAAGGAGTTGTCGTGGCCTCGGGGCTTGCCAGAGGCATAGACACCGCGGCACATCAAGGCACGTTGCAGACCGGCACCATTGCGGTTGTCGCCGGCGGTATTGACGTGGCGTACCCGCCTGAGAATGAAGAGCTGCAGAACCAGATTGCCGAGGCCGGGCTGCTGATTGCTGAAATGCCACCGGGAACAAAGCCCCAGGCCCGACATTTCCCGCGAAGAAACAGGCTCATTTCTGGGTTGGCGAACGGCATTTTAGTGGTTGAGGCCGCCCCGCGATCAGGATCGCTGATTACAGCGCGCATGGCGCTGGAGCAGGGGCGTGAAGTGTTCGCCGTCCCCGGCTCGCCCGCCGATCCGAGACACAGAGGCACCAACCGCCTGATCCGCGAGGGTGCGCAACTCACAGAATCCGCCGAAGACATTCTTGATGTGCTGCGCACTATGGCCATTGTGCCGCTAGAGGAACCGGTTGGGCGCGACTACAGGGATGAAGGCAGTGCCGAGCCCGATGAGGCTGATCTGGCGACCGGCAGACCCATTGTGCTTGAGAAACTGACCGAGGCACCGGTCGAACTTGATGAACTGATCAGGCAGTGCAATCAGGAAGGCGATTTGATGCTGCCCGTGATTCTTACCATCCTCCTCGAACTTGAGCTTGCCGGCAGCGTAGTGCGGCATCCCGGCAACAAAGTTTCTCTTGGCTGAAAAAATATTCCTGAGGTGTCATCCGGTCCTGAATCCCACAGCCAGCCAGAAAATTTGAGCCGCAATGACATGCGCGGTTGCTTTCATCATCCGATGTTGTCAGCATCCGCGAATTGACATGGCATACCGTTTTACCTTATTTGCGGTTCCCCAATGCGGTTGCAATCGGTGCTCACCGGCGATCGTCAGAAAACAAAAACGAACAGGTCAGTATGGGCAAGCACGTTGTCATCGTCGAATCTCCGGCTAAAGCCAAGACCATCAATCGCTATCTGGGTAGCGATTTTGAGGTCCTTGCCAGCTTCGGTCATGTACGGGACCTGCCATCGAAAGACGGTTCGGTACTGCCGGATGCTGATTTTGAAATGCTCTGGTCAGTGGAAGATCGTGGCAAGAAGCAGATGGCGGCGATCTCAAAAGCGCTTAAAGGCGCAGACCGTCTGTCGCTCGCGACGGACCCGGATCGTGAAGGCGAGGCAATTGCCTGGCATGTTCTTGAGATTCTGAACGAAAAGAATCTTCTTGATGGCATCGATGTGGAACGCGTCGTCTTTAACGCCATTACCAAGAAATCCATTCTTGCAGCGATGCAGCAGCCGCGCTCGCTTGACAACGAACTTGTTGACGCATACCTGGCGCGGCGGGCGCTCGACTATCTGGTCGGCTTCACGCTGTCACCGGTCCTCTGGCGCAAACTGCCTGGTTCGCGATCCGCAGGACGGGTCCAAAGTGTGGCGCTCAGGCTGATCTGTGACCGTGAGCTGGAGATTGAAAAGTTCGTCAATGAAGAATACTGGACCGTTGAGGCAAAGCTTGCAGCCGAAAGCGGCCAGCCATACGACGCGAATCTCTACGAGCTCGGCGGCGAGCGTCTGAAGAAGTTCGACCTCAATACTGAAGCACTGGCGCGGGACGCCAAGGCCAAGGTTGAAAGCGTCGAACTGTCGGTTATCGCGGTCGAGAGCCGGCCGATGAAGCGAAATCCGCAGCCACCCTTCACGACCTCGACACTGCAACAGGAAGCCAGCCGCAAGCTTGGTTTCAATGTGTCGCGTACCATGCAGGTCGCTCAGCGCCTCTACGAAGGTATGGAAATCAATGGCGAAACGACCGGCCTGATTACCTACATGCGTACCGACGGCGTTCAGATGGCCGATGAGGCAATTGACGAATGCCGAGCCACGATCGGCTCAACATTTGACAAACGATACCTGCCAGAAAAGTCCCGTCACTATCAGACGAAGGCCAAGAACGCCCAGGAAGCCCATGAGGCGATACGGCCGACGAGCTTTGACCGTCACCCGGACGAACTGAAGGCGATGCTCGAAGATGAGCAGCTGAAGCTGTATACGCTGGTCTGGCGGCGGGCTATAGCCAGCCAGATGGCCAGTGCTGAACAGGAACGCACAACCATCACGATGAAAGACAGGCACGCGTCTGTAACGCTGCGCAGCACAGGCACGGTTACCGTGTTTGACGGGTTTCTGACGCTCTACCAGGAATCCCGTGATGATGGGGACGATCAGGAAAATGGCGGGCGGCTGCCGCAGGTCAAAGCGGGTGACGCTGTTTCGACCAAAAGCGTTGAAGCAAACCAGCATTTCACAGAGCCGCCGCCACGGTTCACGGAAGCAACACTGGTGAAGCGGATGGAAGAGCTCGGCATCGGCCGACCTTCAACCTACGCTTCTATTCTCGGCGTGCTGCGCGATCGCAGCTATGTGACAATGGACAGAAACCGGTTCGTTCCTGAAGACAAGGGCAGGCTTGTCACGGCGTTCCTTGAGAGTTTCTTCGGCCAGTATGTTCAGTATGACTTCACAGCACAGCTGGAAGAAAAGCTTGATGACATCTCCGCAGGCAAGCGCGAGTGGAAGGCGGTGTTGAGGGAATTCTGGGATGGGTTTGCCAAATCGGTTGATGGGACAAAGGACCTCAGGATTACTGAAGTGTTGGACGCACTTAATGTCGTTCTTGGACCGCACGTGTTCCCCGACGATGAAAATGGTGAGGATCCAAGAAAGTGTCCGACCTGCGAAAGTGGCCAGCTAAGCCTGAAAGTCGGACGATTCGGTGCTTTTGTTGGCTGTTCGAATTATCCAGACTGCAAGTTTACCCGCCAGTTTACAAAGAATGGCGGCGGAGCCGAAGGCGAGCTGGCGCAAGGCGAAGTGCGGCTACTTGGCCAGGACCCCGAAACAGGCATCGACATTACGTTGAGACTGGGGCGCTTCGGCCCTTACCTGCAATTAGGCGAAAGCACGGACGACAAGCAGGCAAAGCGTGGCTCTGTGCCCGACGGAATCGATCCCAATACGCTTGCCTTTGAGCGTGCCGTGGTGCTGATCAATCTTCCGCGCGATATCGGCGATCACCCGGAAACCGGAAAGCCCATCGTTGTCAGCGTGGGGCGCTATGGTCCGTTCCTGTTACACGACGGCAAATATACATCGCTCAGCGATCCGGAAGAGATTTTTACGATCGGTACAAATCGCGCGGTGATATTGATCGCTGAAACAAAATCGCGGGGCGGCCGTCGCGGAGCAGAGCCCATAAAGGAACTGGGCGAGCATCCGGACGATGGCAAGGAAGTGACTATCCTGAAGGGTCGCTTCGGACCCTATGTCAAGCATGGCAGCACTAATGCCTCCATTCCTGCATCCATGACACCGGAAGAGCTTCTGATGTCTGACGCAGTTGAATTGCTGACGAAGGCTGTCGAACGAAAAGCAAACCGCAAAACCACAACCAAGAAAAAGACAACCAGGAAAAAAGCAGCGAAAAAGAAAACTGTCGGGAAAAAGAAGGCGGCGGCGAAGAAAAAAACGTCAGCCAAAAAGAGTGCTGATTGATCCTCAAGTCGCAGGCGCCAAAGGGCTGCATCACTGATGGCAAGAAAGACGCGACGCAAAGGAAACTCACCCCGAAGAGAAAAGGCTCCTTCGCGTCGAAATTCTGAGCTTCCACGCGTTACCGTTATTCGTGTCACAGCTATTCGGGATGACGGATCCCTTGAGGCATCGCCTGTGTCATGGCGTAACGGCTCCCCTCCTCCAGCCATTGTAATCCCGGCATCAAAAGCCGGTCGATCCGCCCCTGGGGAAGGCGACCAGATGCTTGCGAAGCTTGAACTTCAGGAAGACGGATCATACCTCGCAGAAGTCATGCGTCGGGTCGGCCGGGGTGTGGAACGGGTTCTCGGGGTCTATCGGAAATCTGACAGTGCTGGCCGTCTGGTTCCGATTCAAAAGGGAATGCAGCGGGACTATGCAGTGGCGAACCGGGACAGAAATGGCGCCGAACCCGGCGAGCTTGTTGCGGCGGAGACATTGCCACAAAGAGGCGGCGGCCTGAGGCCAGTGAAGATTGTCGAACGGCTGGGTGACGTGAGCTCGCCCAGGTCCATTTCGCTCATCGCCATTTACGAGTGCGGCATTCCCGTGGAATTCAGCGATGCAGCCATCAGCGAAGCTGAAAATGTAGAACTTCCTACCGTCAAGAATCGCGAAGATCTGACCGATCTGCCCTTCATAACCATTGATCCGCGGGATGCTCGCGATCATGACGACGCCATCTGGGCGGCACCCACGGGTGATCCTGATGATCCGAGCGGATTTGAGCTGAAAGTTGCCATTGCAGATGTCGCGTTTTTTGTCCGACCGGGCAGCGCGCTGGATGCCGATGCCCGATTGCGGGGCAATTCCGTCTATTTCCCGGACCGCGTGGTGCCCATGCTGCCGGATGTCCTTTCAGGCAATCTCTGTTCATTGGTCGAGCATGAAAATCGGGCAGCGATGGTTGCTCATCTGGAAATTGACCGCCGAGGGCGCCTGACAAGTCATCGGTTTAGCCGCGCCATGATCAGATGCGCCGGCAACGTTACGTATTCAGAAATGGATGCCCTCATGCATGACGATGCGCGCGACACGGGAGATGACGCTGCTGGCATGGCAGGAGTTCTGTTCGCGGCCTACGCGGCGCTTGATCGTGAACGAAAATCGCGTGAGCCGCTGGCCATCGAGGCAGATGAGCGCCGAATTGAATTTGACGCGGAGGGGCATGTTTCAGCAATCAGCCTGAGAGAGACATTGCCGTCTCACAAGCTGGTCGAACTGTTCATGATCCTGGCCAATGTGGCAGCCGCGGAGACATTGCGGAAAGCCGACGTTCCCTGCATGCAGCGTGTGCACGATATCCCTGAACCCCAAAAGGTCGCAGAACTTGGCGACTTCCTGCGCAGCCTGGACATGAATATTTCTGCCTCCGGCAAGTTGCAGCCAAAAGACTTCAATCGAGTTCTGGAAAGTGCCAAAGGGACACCACATTTTCATGCCGTCAATGAGGTCATTTTGCGGACCCAGTCCCGCGCTGTCTACGCGCCTGACGACCACAGTCATTTTGGCTTGAACCTGAGACGTTACGCACATTTTACGTCGCCGATCCGACGCTATGCTGACGTTTTAGTGCATCGCGCTCTGATTACCGCCTGCCACCTTGGCGAAGATGGTCTTTCAGGCGGCGATCGGGAACGGTTTTCGGAAACCGCTAGCGACATCACAGAGACCGAACGCCGGGCCATGCAGGCGGAGCGGAGCTCGACCGAACGATATGTGGCCGCCTATATGTCTGATCATGTCGGCGCGGAATTTGACGGCCGGATTACCGGTGTCGCCCGTCCCGGACTGTTCATTGAGCTTGAGGATACGGGCGCTGATGGATTTGTGCCCATGCGTTCGCTGGGTGACGAGTTTTACATCCTTGATGAAGTCCTGCACCAGCTGAAAGGGCGCCGCACGGGCACAGTGTACAAACTTGGCCAGGCGGTTCGCGTACGGCTTGTAGAGGCAACGCCACTGACCGGTGGGTTGAGGCTAGAGTTGCTTGGCAGCGATCGGAGCCCAAGCGGAACTCACGGCAGGAAACGGCGCGGACGCCGGCGCTAGCAATTCCAGGATCCAGGCCTAATGCTCTTCGTTCAGATGCTCGCGGCGATACTCGCGCAGCTGTTCAAGGGCTTCCGCAATGCTGATTTCAACCTCTTTCAGAGCCGCTTCAATCTTCGCCTCGAGAGACCCGTCTTCCAAAGCCTCATCAATCGTCGCATGCAGCTCATCATTCAAAGCTTCACGGGCTTCGTGAATGGCATGGCGAATTCTTTCGTCCAGCCCTTTTGTGGCCTCTTCTATTTTGTCGCGCAACTCATCGTCTATGATGGGTTGTTCATGAGCCAGCGCAGCAAAGGCAGCCGTTGAGGCGAAGACAGTCGCAAAGATGAAACGGGATAAACGCATACCAGAGCCCTCCTTGGCGGTTGATTTTCAGTCCTGTTGAGAGCTGATCTCAGCAATAAGGCCATTTGCAGGCACGTACGCGCAGGGCGTTCAGGCAAACTTTACAGCTGCGCCTCGACAGGGCATGTTAGCGCCAGATTTCGGGGCACAGCCGTTGGGCCCCTGTCTTTTTAGGGGATCAGTAGCAGAGCCATGACACCTCCGGTTCAATCTGAGGCCCGGGCCACAGTTCAGGAACAGCCCGCCGTCCGGCCAAAGGCCGCCGCCACGCTCATTTTATGCAGGAAGGGGTCAAGTGGAGCAGAAACTTCACTTTTAATGGGACAGCGCCATGCCCGGCACAAGTTCATGCCCAACCTGTTTGTCTTTCCCGGCGGAAAGATCGATCGGGCAGATCATCGCGTCAGATCCGATTCTCGACTTCCAGCGCTCACGCAAGGCAGGCTTTCAGGTGGCGCCACCAAAGGCAGAGCTGAAGCCATTGCATTGGCGTCGGTACGAGAGACATTCGAAGAAACCGGGATCAGGCTTGGTAGAAGGACCGGTGAAGTTCCGCGCACGCGTTCCGAGGCGTGGAGAGAATTTCTGTCGGAAGGCGTTGTACCGGACCTAAGCCAGATTCATCTTGTTTTCCGCGCCATCACACCCCCCACTTTGCCCAGGCGTTTTGATACATGTTTCTTCATGGTGGACGCAGACAACATCGTTGGCGATCCAGATCGTTTTACGCCGAGCGGCGAACTTGAAGGCATTCACTGGGTGCCAATTTCAAAGGCGATTGACCTGGACCTTCCTGCTGTAACTCATATGGTTATTGAGGAGGTAAAAGAGATTATCAGCGAAGGCGGTCCCGGCAGCGGACGAAAAGTCCCTTTCTACAGATTCAAGCGGGGTGGACCTGTGGAACCGGAACTTTTGTAGGCAATCCAGAATGGAACTTCCGCCTTACACAAGACCCGATAAAAGGGTCATACCGCGCAGCGCCGCAAGTCTGATAATCATTAGAGGCGCTGAATCTGACCCGCATGTCCTTCTCGGCAAGCGTGTCTCACGGCACAACTTTATGCCTGACGTGTATGTCTTTCCTGGCGGTGCCCTCGACGCCGGGGACTTTCGCGCCAGCGCTGATCTGGACCTTCACCCTGATGTCGGCGAACGGGCGATATCGAGCCGGCGCGGCATTAATGAGGCCAGAGCCCTTGGCATTGCGGCCATCCGGGAGACCGCAGAGGAAAGCGGGCTGATTGTCGGGGTCCCGGGCAGCAAAGTCTCAAGCCACCTTGGCGAAGATGTGGCGGCGGGATTCAAGGGGCTGTCCCTGGAACCTGCGCTCGGCGAACTTGATTACATCGGCCGTGCCATAACGCCGCCCAACAGCCCAAGGCGGTTCCATGCCCGCTTCTTCATGGTGGACGCCGATCACGTTCATGGCGACCTCGGTGGCAGTGGGGAGCTTGAAGATCTCGCCTTTGTGCCGATCCAGCAGGCGCTAAAGATGAAGATAATCGATGTAACAACCTTCATGCTGGAAGAAGTTCAGCGGCAATTGTCCGGCGTTCACATCGACAAGGCGCGGCCACGTCCCCGCTACACTTATCGTTTCGGAAAGCCGGTTATCTCCTACCTCTAGCCAGGGTGCAATTAATATGGCGGACGAAATTCACATCCGCTTTCTGAGTTCTGCCGATGACATTGAAGCGCTCGTCGTGGCCCGAAAATTCCGTGAGCGCCAGGGCGGCGTGGACAGGCGAAGGCTCAAAGCATTTCTGAATGACGAGACCACCTTCGCGCTCTGCGCCTTTGACGGCGAAGAACCTGTTGGGCTCATACTGGCTCACCGGTTACGCAGGTTCGACGGAGACCCTGACGAACTTTATGTGCATGCGGTAGACGTTCTTGAATCTCACCGCAGACGTGGCATTGCCAGCCGAATGCTTGAGTTTTTCAAGTCACGGCTTCAGGAGCTTGACTGCGGTGAAATGTGGCTTATCACGGAGCGCGCTAATGAACCGGCATTGACCCTCTACCGGAAGGCAGGCGGCCGGACCGAGAACGCGGACAGCCTGGTCTTCAAGTGGGAAGCAGGCTGAGCCTTCAGGACCCCTCTATCAGGGACCGCCAGGGCAGTACGAAGCTCTCTTCGTAAGCATTCTCAGGATCCTCCCTCACACGCTCGTCCAGTGCTCTGGCGTCGTCCCCGATCAAGATCCGCCAACGCTCGTCCCTCACACCGTCAAGGATCACTGTGGCGGCGTCAGGGGCAGACGTGCGGCCCTTCTCGCGAAAGTCTGTCTGCCGCTGCTTAATCGCCGCCCGAATGTCGTCGTCGCTCAGCTGATCGACGGCCGCGCCCTGCGCTTTCATATTCTCGCGTATCAGCGCCACCTGATCAGCCGGCATGTCTTCCGGTGCGGGCTGACCCAGCACCTTACCCGTGTTTGACGCAATGTTTGTGCCGATATGACCGGGCATGACGACGGACACCTTGACGTGCGGCGCATGCATCCGAAAGTCATTTACGAGGGCTTCAGAGAAACCTTTGACCGCAAATTTCGCCGCAGAGTACGCAGTGTGCGGCGAGGTTGGACCCAGGCTTGCCCAAAAGCCGTTCACGCTTGACGTATTGATGAGATGACCCTCGTCACTTGCCAGCAGCATCGGCAGGAAGGCGCGTGAGCAATTGTAGACGCCGTACCAGCAGATATCGAACGTGCGCTCCCAGTCTTCACGTGTTGAATTGATGAAGCTGCCGCCACCACCGATACCCGCATTGTTGAAAAGAAGATTGATCCGGTCTGTCTTGTGTTCGGCAGCTACCTCATCGCGAAAGTTGTTCACGGCATCTTCATCCGCAACATCGCAGATGTGTGTTGTTGTCTTTACGCCCTGGGGTGCCTCGGCATCACAAAGACGTTTGGTCTCTGCCATGTCGTCGGCAGAGACATCGCACATCGCGACATCGCAGCCATCTGCCACCAATTGTCTGGCCAGCTCCCTGCCCATGCCGCTGCCGCCGCCGGTTACAACCGCCAGCTTGCCGCCGAAATCCTTCATGCCCTAGCCCTCTTCACTGTTCTCCAAATGGTCCGTCTGGACCCCCAAAGCCGCCATGCGTTCGCGCCAGCGGTTGCGGGCCACAGCGCGCATATCCTCGACAGTATCCAATTCGTCTGTCACTTCAAGGCCGATCAGTGTCTCCAGGATGTCTTCAAGCGTGACCAGGCCTTTCACCGTGCCATATTCATCGACCAGCAGCGCAATGTGGTGTTTCCCATGAACCATGCGATCGAAAATGTCAGAGACGGAAAGCTGATGCGAAAAAGCCGGCAGTATTCGTCTGAACTCATGCAGCCTGCGGTCAAACTGATCGCCAGCCTGGGCCATCAGGAGATCATTCTTGAGGACATAGCCAGTAACCTCGTCTGGATCGTCGGCATACACCGGGAGCCTGGAAAACGGCGTAGTCTCGGCCAGCTGGGTGTAGAATTCCTGCACAGTCAGATCTTCTGATGCCATTTGGATGACCGCGCGCGGGGTCATAATCTCATCAGCAGACAGCGCGCCGAGCCGCATCAGGTTTGTAACGATACGAAGTTCATTCGCATCAATTTTGCCACTGTCAGCGCCGATTTCAGCCATCGCTTCGAATTCATCGCGAGTGAAGGTGAAGGCGCTTGCATGGCCGCTGCCGAGAAGCCGCGTGATCAGACCGGCGAGCCAGACGAAAGGAGCCAGAATGTAAGTGAGAACCAGGATAATGGGCGCCAGCGTGGTGGCCAGCTTGTCCCAATAGGCTGCCCCCAATGATTTGGGAATGATTTCAGACACGACAAGAATGACCAGTGTCATGATGGCCGAAGCTACTCCTACATATTGGCTGCCATAGAGGGCTGCGGCTTCAGCGCCGACACCCACCGCCCCAACAGTGTGGGCGACAGTGTTAAGGCTCAGAATCGCCGCCAATGGTCGGTCCAGATCACTCCTCAGCCTCTTCAGAGACTGGGCGCCAGTGGCATTGCGGCGCTCAAGAGCCGCGACGAACGTAGGTCGCACAGATAACAGCACCGCCTCAGCTATCGAACAGAAGAACGAGAACACGAGTGCGATCAGGAAGTAGAGTATCAGGAACGTCATGATCCCGGCACGCCCTGTGTCCCATACAGAGAATGCTCAGCCGCCCCATGCCCCATCCCCCTGGAGGCCAGTACTAACGCTTGAGCTAGAAATCTTGACATAGGCTCATTTCAGGCTATTTTCCTCGCAAATTCAATGAAGTCTGCTTAGTTCGGAGAGAAAGAATGGCAAAGGCCGCAAGCATCAAGGTCAAGCTCGTCAGCACCGCTGGCACTGGCTTTTATTATGTGACTCGCAAGAACCCGCGGACGCAGACCGAAAAGCTGAGCATGAAAAAATATGATCCGAAGGTTCGCAAGCATGTACTGTTCGAGGAAGCCAAAATCTCCAAATAGCAATTTTGAATGCTGGACGCCGAAACCGCCCTCAGTTCTGAGTGGCGGTTTTTTTGTCGATCAGACGCGGACATGGTCAAACCACTTCAATCGGATGGGCAGGCCATTGGGATTGTAGCCGACCAGCATAGCGCCAATGCCGGGCGACATGGGGCTGCCACGCCGCCCATCATTCAGAAAACCTGTTTCACGAACTGTTCCTGCACCTGCCAATAGCCGCGACGGATCCGCAGCAGCCCAGCTCTGAAGATGCAAGAAGGTCTCGCCGCCAATTTTGTGCATCCACCCTGCCTGACGGTGATCCGGAGACACAAAGATGCGATAGAATGCAAATCTGTGCCGCAAAGGCTGGTACATGCCAATTGCAGCTGTTGTCACCGCGGCAATTTCGCCGTCTTGTCGTCCGACGATGACAAGTTGCTTTGCGCGGCTCTCAGGCGTGGCGTCCGTCGGAATAGCGTCATGTTTGCGCCAGAGCTCGACAACTTCGGCCATGAGCGCAGAATCCTCGCGCAGCCAGGCAATCTGCATTTCCGTGGCCACGTTGCACTCCTTCACGAATTCAGCTACTGCCAACACCAATCACGGAACATACGCTGCCGGACCCCTGTTTGTCGAAGAGGTTTGTCCCGGTCGCCATGCACGGATATGCTGACATTATGAACAAGGAAGCCGCCGAAACCATCGCCTTGCAGGCACTTGGATTTATTGTGGGAGATGATGATCTGCTGGATCAGCTTGTATCGGTGAGCGGCCTTGGCATTGATGATTTACGTTCCGAAGCTGGTGATCCGGACTTTCTGGCGGGTGTGCTCGACTTTCTGTTGCTGGAAGACAAACGGCTTCTGAATTTTTGCGAGAGTTCAGGCATTGAACCTGAGGAACCGAAGCGCGCACGTCAGGCCCTGCCTGGCGGTCAGTTTGTGGAGTAGCCCATTGAGCCCGTCTGAAATAACCACTGCCGCACAAATCGACGAAATCATTCTGGATGCCTCCCGGCCCCTTTTTATTTCGGACGCTGACGAAGTGATCTTCAGGTTTATGGAGGGGCTTGAGAGCTTCCTTCTGGACAACGCCCATTATATTGATCTGAGCTCGTTCGCGTTGAATGGAAACATTCGGGCGCAGGATACCGATGAGCCTGCACCAAACGAGAAAGTGCAGGAATTGCTGCGCGGATTTTTCGAGGACCGGACCGCGACGTTAGAGCCGGCAGAGGGGGCCGTTGAAAATCTCAATCTGATTGCCAACCGGGCACAGGTTCTTGTGCTGTCCAACATCGCTCCCAGACACAGACCAGCCAGACTGCGGTCACTGCAGATGAATGGCATGAATTTTCCTGTCGTCGCCAATTCAGGACCAAAGGGCGAAGCCGTGCAGCAGCTTGCGGCCAAAGTTACCGCCCCAGTGTTCTTTGTCGACGACATCCCGACCCACATCAGTGCTGTGGCCAAGGCTGCCGCACATGTCCATCGCATTCATTATGTGGCTGATCCCAGGCTTGCAAAGCTGCTTGGCCCTGCAGAAGACTCTCACCTGCGGGCCGGTGACTGGCCCAACATCCATGCCTATGTGGAGAATGTGCTCGACAGGGAAGGTTACTGACCCGGATGGCGAAGGCTTCAGCTTTCCGCATTGGCGTAGACCTCGGTGGCACGAAGATCGAATTCATCGCTTTGGACCCTGCCGGCGAACAGGTTTTTCAAAAGCGCATATCCGCCCCCCACGGCTACGAAGACACCGTCAGGACAATTGCCGATCAGGTCGCCGGCATAGATCAGAAACTTCGCTCATCATGCAGCGTTGGTGTTGGCATGCCGGGCTCTCTCTCGCCAATAGACGGCCGCATCAGGAACTCACCCAACTCGCCCTGGATGATCGGCCATGCGCTTGACAAAGACCTTTCGGAGGCAATCGGCAAGTCTGTGCGCGTGGAGAATGATGCCAACTGTTTTGCCCTCTCGGAAGCGTCTGACGGTGCCGCAGCGGGCGCTGAAGTCGTCTTTGCCGTCATCATCGGCACAGGTTGTGGTGGCGGGATCGCGATCCAGGGGCGCCCCACTGCCGGAAAAAATGCCATCGCCGGTGAATGGGGACACAACCCACTGCCCTGGGCGAAGGCTGACGAAATCCCGGGGCCCGCGTGCGGCTGCGGCCTGACCGGCTGTATCGAAACCTGGGTCTCGGGTAGCGGTCTGGTGCGCGCCTACGGCTCGAGCGAGCTGACAGCAGCCGAAATCGCGAAGCAGGCGAAAAGTGGCAATTCCGCTGCGCTGCAGGCCATTCACCGCTATGCAGACCGGCTCGCCCGCGCCCTGTCATCAATCCTGAATGTCCTTGATCCCGATGTCGTGGTGCTGGGAGGCGGGCTTTCAAACATCGACGCCCTTTATGACATTGTGCCGGACCTATGGGCGGTTCATGCTTTCTCAGATACTGTTGAGACCAGGCTGGCGAAGGCAAAGCACGGCGATGCAAGCGGAGTTCGAGGTGCCGCATGGCTCTGGACAAAAGCGGAAGCAGCAGAACTGAACTAGACGGCCCGATGGCCCTGTGCCGTGACTGTGGCGCCAAAGCTGCGCCCAGACAAAGCCGCTGTCCGAAATGCCGCAGCCCGCGCATTCTTCAACATGCCGAGCTCTCTCAGCTCAGCATTGCGCACCTTGATTGTGATGCGTTCTATGCGGCGGTGGAGAAGCGCGACAATCCGGAACTTACGGACAAGCCTTTGATCATCGGCGGCGGCCGCCGTGGCGTGGTTTCGACCTGCTGCTACATTGCGAGGACCTATGGCATTCATTCTGCCATGCCCATGTTTCAGGCCAACAGGCTCTGCCCCGATGCAGTTGTGATGCCACCGGATATGCAGAAGTACAGCGAAGTCGGCCGGGACATCAGGGCGCTGATGCGGGATGTAACCCCCCTTGTTCAACCTATTTCAATTGATGAGGCGTTCCTCGATCTGACCGGCACCGAGAGGCTGCATCATGCGACACCGGCTGAAACAATGGTGCGACTGGTCCTCAGGATTGAGGACGAAACCGGCATCAGCACATCTGTTGGGCTCAGCTACAACAAATTCCTGGCGAAGCTTGCATCGGATCTGGACAAACCGAAGGGCTTTTCAGTGATTGGCCGCGCTGAAGTCCAGAAGAGACTTGCCCCGATGCCTGTGTCCAAGATCTGGGGTGTGGGAAAAGCCCTGCAGAACAAGCTCAGGAAAGACGGCATCACGACCATCGGACAGCTGCAAAACAGAAATGAGAGCGCCCTGATCAAGCGCTACGGCGTCATCGGCAGCCGGCTGGCGCAGTTTTCCGTGGGCCGGGACGAGCGCGTGGTGAGGCCGGGCGGTAGCGCCAAGAGCGTTTCCAATGAAACCACGCTTGGTGTTGACGTCTCTGATCAAAAGGAGCTGGAGGCCATCCTCTGGCGGCTGAGTGACAAGGTATCGTCCCGCCTGAAGGCAAGCGGCATCGCCGGCGACACAGTGGTTCTGAAGCTGAAGGCGGCGAATTTCCGGCAAAAAACCCGCAACAGAAAACTGTCTGGCCGGACCCAGCTTGCCGATCAGATTTTCCATCACGCGCGCGAGCTTCTGGCGCGCGAGATCGATGGCACGGCTTACCGGCTTATCGGTGTTGGCATTTCTGGGCTTGGCTCCGACGCAGATGCGGATCAGCCCGATCTTATGGATGGCAACGGCGGCAATCGTGAAACCGCGGAGCGGGCAATGGATCAGATACGCGACAAGTTTGGTGCCGCCGCGATTATCAAAGGCCGGGGCCTTCGCCATTGAGCCGGGCTAGAGCGGACTTTCTTCATACGGAAACACATGCCAAACCTCCGTTCGTCCTGAGCCTGTCGAAGGACCGGCAAACGCTGCGGCCTGTGGCCTGTCCTTCGACAGGCTCAGGACGAACGGAGAGGT
>CBDUYM010000003.1:0-175688 GCA_965371465.1 uncultured Alphaproteobacteria bacterium | reverse complement strand
ATGAAGATGACACCATGACCCTTGTCATGGGCACGCAGGAAAATGGTCAGGGTCACTGGACATCCTATGCCCAGATCATGGCTGAACAGCTGGATGTGGATATCAACAGCATTGGTATCCATCAGGGCGACAGTTCGCGTAATCCTCCAGGTTTCACCGGTGGATCACGATCCGTGCCTATGGGCGGTGCCGCTATCAAGGGCGCAGCTGAGCGGATTGTCGAAAAAGGGAAAACGATTGCGGCAAATGACATGGAGGTCGCAATTGAAGATGTTGAATTCTCAGACGGGTCATTCATCGTAGTCGGCACAGATCAGTTCATGACACTTTATGAAGTCGCAAGAGCTGCGCGGGAAGGCCGCGGCCTTGAAGAAGGCATGGAGCCGACTTTGAACGAAACCTACGGTCATGTTTCCACTGCACCGACCTTTCCGAATGGCTGCCACATCGTCGAGATTGAAATCGATCCTGAGACTGGCGGGATGGACATGGACCGCTACACCATCGTCGACGATTTTGGTGACGTGATTAATCCGTTACTGCTTGCCGGTCAGGTCCATGGCGGCATTGTCCAGGGCATAGGTCAGGCGCTGCTGGAACACACTGTTTACGAAGAAGATTCGGGTCAGCTTATTGCCGGTTCTTTCATGGATTACACGATGCCCAGAGCAAGCGATGCCCCGGAATTTGAATTCCACACACGCAACATCCCCTGCACGACCAATCCGCTTGGCATCAAAGGCGCTGGCGAGGCCGGCTCCATCGGTGCACCCCCGGCGATCATGCATGCCATTCTCGATGCGCTCAATCAGATCGGTCCGATCGACAACATTGATATGCCGGCGACGCCCCAGTCGATTTTCCGGGCGCTGAGGCAGGCGGGCGCTGCCTGAAGAGGGCTGGACGGCCTTGTCGGCCCGAATATGCTAGGTTTTCCCATGGAGACGGACAGGAGCATCCCCTTGCATCACAGCGTTCGACAAATCGGAGTTTGGCTGACAGCGGCGCTCTTGCTTGCAGTTGTTAGCGCTTGCGACGGTGACGCGACAGCCGGCTATCAAGGGTATGTTGACGCGGATTATCTGCGGGTCGCGCCACGAGCACCGGGCGATCTTGAGACACTCATGGTGCAGCGTGGGCAAAGGGTCTCAAAAGGTGATGAGCTTTTCCTGCTCGACACCGAAGAAGCAGAAGCATCTCTCGCCCGGGCTGTGGCACGGCTCGCTGAGGCGGAAGCCGCACGGGCCGATGCCCTGAAGGGTATTCGTACTGAAGAACAGAATGTTCTCCATGCTCAGCTTGAACAGGCCGAAGCCAGCCTGGAACTTTCCAGGTTGCAGCTTGAGCGGATGCAGGAACTTCTGGTGACCAATGCCACTTCCCAGGGCCGCGTGGATGAAGCGCAGGCAGGGTTTGAACGAGATGTCGCAAGAGTGCAGGAAGTCAGTGCTGCTGTTGGCGTCGGAGATCTTGGCCAACGGCCGGACCGGATCGCGCAGCTGGACGCTGCCGTGGAAACAGCGATTGCTGGCCGCGATCTGGCCGCATGGCAGCTTTCCGAACGTCTCCATTTGGCGTCAACAGAGGCCCTTGTATTTGATACTTTGTACGTTGCCGGCGAATTTGTGGCTGCCGGCCGACCTGTTGTCGTTCTTTTGCCACCAGAAAATCGCAAAGTAATCTTCTATGTTCCGGAAACAAGTGTTGCAGCGCTTTCTCCGGGCATCGGAGTTTCAATTACCTGCGACGGATGTAGTGCCGGGATTGAAGCGGAAATTTCCTACGTATCGCCTGATGCTGAATTCACGCCACCGGTAATCTATTCGGAAAACCGCCGCGAAAAGCTGGTCTACCGCGCTGAAGCCAGGTTCGCTGCCGATCAGCCAGGCCTCAATCCTGGCATCCCGGTCCTGGTCACGGTTCATGAACAATGAACGCAAGGCCGCTTGCCATAGAAGTTGCAGGACTGTCGAAGTCATTCGATAAAAAGGAAGTCGTCCATGATTTCTCTCTCGATGTGGAGGAGGGACAGATATATGGCTTCCTGGGGCCCAATGGCAGTGGCAAGACGACGACAATTCGGATGCTATGTGGCCTCTTGACGCCAGACAGAGGTACGGGACATTGCCTCGGCTTTGATGTCCGCCGCCAGACCTGGGAAATCAAGCGGCGTGCTGGTTACATGGCGCAGCATTTCAGCCTTTATGAAGACCTTTCAGTCCTCGAAAACCTGAATTTTGTCGCCCAGATCTATGGTGTCAAAGGACGCCGCAGGGCCTGTCATCAGACTCTTGAGCGGCTTGGTCTTGAGGATCGGCGTGATCAGCTTGCCGGTGACCTTTCAGGCGGATGGAAACAGCGCCTGGCTTTGGCCTGCTGCATCGTGCATAAGCCGAAACTACTGCTGCTGGATGAACCGACAGCCGGGGTCGACCCAAGAGCAAGACGTGACTTTTGGGATCAGATCAGCGACCTCGCGTCCCAGGGCATTACCGTTCTGGTCAGTACTCACTACATGGATGAGGCGGAACGCTGCCACAAGATTGCCTACATTCAAAGCGGGCATCTCCTGGTCACGGGCACTATTTCTGAAATTGTGGGCGGCACGGGCCTTCATATGTGGACGGTTCGGGGCGACAACATCGAGGCCGTTGCCGCAGAACTCAGGAAGGTAGAAGGCGTCGAACTTGCCGCTGCCTTTGGTGCCGAGCTACGTGTTGGCGGAACCGACAGATCCCTTCTCGAGCAGGAAATGGCCATCATCTCGGAGTCCACGGGTCTGCAGATTGAACCCAGCGCACCAGGGCTCGAAGACGCCTTCATCTATCTGATGAACACCAATGACAGGCCGATGGAATGAGCATCTTCGGTTTCAGCTGGACCAGCTTTGTCGCAGTTCTGACGAAGGAATTTGTGCAGATGCGCCGTGACCGCCTGACCCTGGCCATGTTGATCGGCATTCCTGTCATGCAGCTCATTCTGTTTGGATATGCGATCAACATGGATCCGAAAAACATGCCGACAGCTGTATTTTCGGCCGATAGATCTGAGTTCAGCCGGGCCTTTGTCGCCGGCCTCCAGAATACTGGCTATTTTGATATTACCCATGCGCCAGAAAGCGAAGCCGAAGCTGAAGCCCTTATGAAAAAGGGACTTGTCCAGTTTGTTATCCAGATTCCGCCGAATTTTTCGCGCGATTTTCAAAGGGGTGAACAGCCGGAAATTCTGATCATCGCTGACGGTTCGGATCCGTCAGCGAATTCAAACGCCATTGCCGCACTCGCAGGCTTTGGTGACAGTGCTTTTTCGCGCCAGCTCACCGGATCACTCGCCTATCTCGCACCGGGCCCTGATCCCTACAGAGTTACGGTCCATACCCGATATAATCCAGAGCGAGTTACCCAGTACAACATTGTGCCGGGCCTGCTCGGTGTTATCCTTACACTCACACTGGTTCTGATCACTTCGCTCGCCATCACGCGCGAAACAGAACGCGGCACTATGGAGGCTCTGCTGGCCATGCCTGTGCGGCCGCTTGAGGTCCTGGCCGGTAAGATCGTGCCCTATATAGTCGCAGGCTACGTCCAGGTCACAGTCATTCTCGTCTCTGCCTATTACCTCTTTGATGTGCCGATGGTTGGCAGCATGGTTCTCTTGTCGGCACTTCTCGTCATTTTCATTGCAGCAAACCTTGCCATCGGATTTACCTTCTCGACAGTCGCGCAGAACCAGCTGCAGGCAATGCAGATGAGCCTGTTCTTTTTTCTGCCTTCAATCCTGTTGTCGGGATTCATGTTTCCTTTTCGTGGCATGCCGAACTGGGCCCAGTGGATCGGCGAAGTGCTTCCCCTTACTCACTTTCTGCGGATCGTGCGCGGCATCATGCTGAAAGGCAGCGGCATCACAGATATTGGTCATGAAGTCTGGCCTCTGTTGGCCTTCCTTGCCGCAGCCGTCACCCTCGCACTGGTGCGCTATCGCGATACGCTGGACTGATCAAACCAATCCGTTAAAGTACGCCGAACAGTTCAGGAGGAGATTTTCCCATGCCCGGACCCCTAGATGGCTTCAGAGTCATTGATCTGACGACCATGATCGCAGGGCCACTGGCCACCATGCACCTCGGCGATCAGGGCGCAGATGTCATTAAGGTCGAGGCGCGCGCAGGCGGCGACTTCACGCGGGGCACGCATCATCAGAATGCGAATATGTCCGCCATATTCCTTAATAACAATCGTAACAAACGCTCCATCACCATCGATCTGAAATCGGCTGAAGGCGTGGAAGTGTTTCGACGTCTTGGCGAGACCTCAGATGTGATCGTTCAGAACTTCAGGCCAGGCGTTGTCGACCGGCTGGGCATCGGTTACGAAGACATCAAAAAGCTCAATCCCAAAATCATCTATATGTCCATGAGTGGATTTGGCGAGGAGGGGCCTTATGCCGATAAGCCCGTCTATGACCCACTGATTCAGGCCCTGTCAGGACTTGCTTCGGTCCAGGGCGGGAGCGATGAAGTGCGGCCAAGGCTGGTTCGCACGATCCTGCCCGATAAACTCACCGGGCTTACAGCAACCCAGGCGGTTACAGCTGCCTTGCTTGCGCGCGAACGAACTGGCGAAGGCCAGCATATCAAGCTGTCCATGCTCGCATCGGTCATTGCATTTCTCTGGCCATCCGATATGGGCGGTCAGACATTCATCGACAAAACGGTCGAGCAGTCCCGCGCCGCCAGTTTCCGGGATCTCATTTACGAGACCAGCGATGGCTACATGAGCGTGTCCATCATGCAGAACAAGCACTGGGCGGCGCTTTGCAACGCGTTTGACAAGCCGGAATGGCTGGAAGATGAGCGTTTCAAGACGCCGGGTCTGCGCGATCTCAATGCAAATGATCGCCTTGATCTGACCCAGAGTGTCCTGATCACCAGGACCACTGATGAATGGCTGGAAATGCTCGATAAGGCCGGAATCCCTTGTGCACCAGTGCTGACACGAAGTCAGATGATCAACCATCCGCAGATTCTGGCAAACGATGTGCTCGTCGAGACCGTGCATCCTGTCGCCGGAAATCTTCGTCAGGCGCGCGTCCCGGCCCAATTCAGTGCGACTCCCGTTGATGATCCCCGGGGTGCACCGCTACTTGGTGAACAGACCGACGAGATTCTCGCTGATATTGGTTATTCGGCAGACCAGATTAGCGAAATGCGGGCAGGCGGGATTGCCGGAGATTAGCCGCTTGCGTGAGCCAGCCAGGCGTTGACCCGGGTAAGCGCGTTCTTGCGCAGGTCCATGTAGAAAAGGCCGTAATTGTAAGCGTGATAATTGTCGGGTCCCATCATGACCAGGCGATAGGTGACAACGGTAGGTCTGGTGATGCGAAGAAGTCCGTCGCGACATTGGGCGGAGACGACATTCTGATCAATGCCGGGCGGATCGTTGTTTGTCGTGTTGAACCAGACTGAACCACCATGGATCTCGGCGCCGGCGACTGTTTCATCTGTAGTCCAGATGACCGGGTTGATACAGCTTAGCTGAACATTTTCGCGCGCGATCCAGTCATTGCCGAGCTCGCTGAGACCATAGGCATTCCAGCTGATCAGGCAACCCGTGTCGTCTGCACCCTGGCAGGCTCGGATGCCACCGTTTTCGCCGTCAAGAGTGTCAATTGGAACACGAGTGCCAATCAAATAAGCTGCCACCATCTTGTCGGCCAGAATCGTTGCAAACTCTTCCTCCGCTATCAGGCGCAAGGCGTGGACTGATCCCTGACTGTGCCCGGCAATGATAAACGGCCGGCCCTCATTATAGTTCTGCAGATAGTATTCGAATGCCGCCTTGACGTCTGTATAGGCAAGATCAAGGGCCTTGATGCCGCTGTCGCCTTCGACCGAGAAGGCCCGAAGTGTCGCCTGGCGGTATCGCGGCGCATACACGCGGCAGCAGTTGTTGAAGACAGTGGCTTCGTTCCGCATCACCCCGTCATCAGTAATCATGTTGGTCAGAGCGTGGTCAAGCGGCTGGTTCCAGTTGATTCTGAGCAGCAGTGACGTTGGGTGGACATAGAAGACATCTGCATCTGCCTCCTGCTGCCGATCAGCCAGGAGCGGGTTTCCGGCATCGATAGCGACGACCAGATCGGCCATATCAAATCGATCCGGCAACGCAGCCCAATGATCGCCGTTGGCATAGTCGGGAGGCGCAGGATGTTCGGTCTCATCAAAGCTGTTGGGAGGGGTCATGGCGAAGTTCACGATCGGCCCGCGAAAAACATAGAGCAGCGTCAGCGACGCGATCAGGAAGAGGGCGATACCGCCCATCCAATTGGTCAGTCTGCTCCGCTTCCTCTTCGCCACAACACGCTGCCCTTCAGGCCCATAGTAGTTTGAACGGCTGATCATCGTAGGCGTGGAAGCAGGCGTCAATGCCCGGTGATAGCCTTTTTCATGCGAACCTTCTGTGCCATGATGCGCGCCAATCAATGAAAAAACACTTTTCGGGGGACAAGACAGTATGAAGATCGCAACATTTGGTCATGACGGAAAGATCAGCTACGGCATTGTCGTCGGCGAGGGCGTCATCGACGCCGGCAAAGTGCTTGGCGAAAAATATCCGACGCTGCGTCATGTTCTGGACGCCGACGCCATGTCCGAAGTTGCCGAAGTCGCTGATACCGCTGGTCCCGACTACATGATCAGCGACGTCGATCTTCTGCCGGTCATCCCGAATCCAGACAAGATTCTATGTGTCGGATTGAATTACCAGAGCCATCGCGAAGAGAGCGGGCGCGGCAGTGAGACTGCGCACCCGACCATTTTCACGCGTTTCGCAAACACGCAGGTTGGACATGAACAGCCGATGATCGCTGCTCATGAAAGTCAGGCGTTCGACTATGAAGGCGAGATTGCCCTGATCATCGGCAAGACCGCGCGGCGCGTGAGTGCTGAGGATGCTCTCAGCCATGTCGCGGGCTGGGCTTGTTACAACGACGGTTCCATGCGGGACTTTCAGCGTCACACATCGCAGTTTACGCCCGGCAAGAATTTTGTTTCTACAGGCGGCTTTGGTCCCTGGATGGTGACATCTGACGAAATCCCGGACCCCTCGGTGCTCGTGCTGACGACCCGTCTGAATGGCGAGGAAGTTCAGCATGCACCTGCCACCGACCTGATTTTCGGTTTTGAGACAATCATCGAATACTGTTCGATCTTCACCGAACTGGTACCGGGCGACGTTATTGTTACAGGCACCCCCGGCGGCGTTGGTGCGGCAAGAACGCCGCCTTTATGGATGAAGGATGGCGACACTGTGGAAGTCGAAGTTTCACACGTCGGTATTTTGCGAAATCCGATAGTCGCCGGGTAAGACCAAAATCAGGCGTAGGCCGCAGGAGCGCCCTTGCTGCTGATGCGATACAAAAAGCGACTGCTCTCGGGTCGCTCGTCAGCCTGATTGAGCGAAGCATGATGCATTGTGCCTTGCGTATCCCAGATGGCGATGTCGCCAGGGGTATGGAAATGGGCGTAACAATACTTCTCCTGCAGCGCATGATCGGCAAGCTCGTTCAATAGATCTGTTGCCTCGTCCTGTTCCATGCCTTCGATTCCGCGACTGGTCCCGGCAGGCGAATACAGAAAAATCTCTCCCGTCACGCTGTGCGGTCGTGCGAGCAAATGAGTGACCATAGGCACAGAATCTGACTGTTCCTGGCCCTGTAACGCACCTGGATCAGTTTCGCCCTCGCGGGCGGCCACGCCAGCTCCATACAGATGGTGAGCTTTCAGCCCATTGATGCGGGCTTTCATTTCATCACTAAGATCGGCGTATGCCATGCGCATGTTCGCGTAATAAGTCTCACCGCCATAGTCGGGCACTTTGATGGCGTAGAGCATTGTGGAAGTTGCAATTTCCGCTTCATAGGACTGGTCGGTATGCCAGTGCGCCGCACCATTGCCACCGGGCTTTCCTTCTTTTGTCTTGTTCGAAATGCCCATTATGCCGGGCCAATCGGGCAACCTTGCCTGTTCGATTACATGGGGGTGAGGAATTCCGAAGATCCTGCCGAATCGGTCATACTGGGCAAGATCAATATCCTGCTCCTTGACGACAACAACCAGATTTTCATGCAACAGATCAGCCAGCTGCTTCTGTGTCTTGTGATCCAGCTCTTCCCTTGCGTCGATCCCATAGACCGCAACGCCAAAGCCGCCAGGCAACGCTTCAGTTCGCACAGCTGCTCTCCCCACTGCCGATGGATGGCCGAGCATAGCACCTTTCCTCTGAAGGGTCCTCGTGTTAGAGCCTCGCGTCCCATCTCGCTTGTCCCTTGTGAAGGTCAAACCAGTGTCATTATCGCGTCAGACAGAAGAAGTCCCTGCCTTGGCTTCTCAGGTCCGCATGCACCTGAGGGAAACACTCGCGCTCGCCGGACCCATTGTGCTGAGTCGTATGGCAGTGATGGCCATGTTCGTGACTGACACAGTCATGGTCGGCCGCTATGCCACAAACGAGTTAGCCTACCTGAGCATTGGATTGGCGCCGACAAGCCCCATCGTGGTCGCCTCAATCGGTCTTCTTATGGGCACAATGGTCGTGACGGCAAATGCTTTCGGCGGCGAAAGGTTTGAAGACTGCGGACGCGCATGGCGTCGCGCAGTTCCCTATGCCTTCGCGCTATCAATGATAGCCGTGACGTTTACTCTTTTTGGAGAGAGCTTCCTCCGCTGGTCCGGACAAAGCGAGGAGCTGGCCGTAAATGGTGGACGCATCATGTTGCTGGTCGGCATTGGCATGCCCGCGCAGTTCGTTGGGCTCGCGTGCATAAGCTTCCTCGAAGGCGTAAAGCGTCCCGTACCGGGGATGATCATGATGATCGCTGCAAATTTTGTAAACGTGGGCATCAACTGGCTTCTGATTTCCGGCAATCTTGGGCTGCCCGCAATGGGCGCTGCTGGCGCCGTTTGGGGTACAACCGCTGCCCGCTATGCGGTTCTGGTTGCCGCTATTATCTACATTCTTCGCATGCGCGGTCATCACCGGTTTGGCGTACGTAACCGTCCCGGTGGCGCTTTTAAAGATTGGCAGAAACAGCGGCGAATTGGCTACGGTGCAGGGGTCAGTGGTGGTGTCGAAGCCGGTGCATTCGCGTCCATGAACCTTTTTGCCGGGCTCATTGGCACAACTGCGGCAGCGGCATATTTCGTCGGCAACAATCTTCTCGGCGTAGCCTATATGCTGGCCATCGGCATCGGCGCCGCCACGGCAATACGGGTGGGCATCGCACATGGAGCAGGCAAGCCTCACGAGATAGCACTTGCGGGATGGACAGGGCGGGGTCTCAATTTCGGTGCCACTATGGTGTTGGCAATTCTATTTTTCGCTATGCCGGCGACGATAGCGGGCTTTTATGCGACTGAGGAAACACTGATTGAGATGATCGCTGCTTTCATGACGATCCTGGCAATGGGGGTCGTTCTTGACGGCGCGCAGGCCGTCATGGGTCAAGCCCTCCGGGGCATGGGCGAGACCGTCGCACCTACAGTGCTGCACTTCATCGCTTATGTCGGCGTTATGGTACCGGTTGCCTGGTATCTGACGTTCAACCTGGGTCAGGGGATTGCCGGCCTGTTCGGCGCGATCATCATTGCAAGCGCTGTATCGCTCGCGCTGCTTGCCGGCCGCTTTCAGTTTCTGGCAGTCAGAACGCGACGCCAGCTATCTCTGTGAAGCGGCTTCCTGGCGCGCCAACACATCCTCCCGCAGCTTGCCGGATAACGTGTCGAGATGATCGTAGGCCCACTCAAAGGTTCCGGCTCCGTTGGTCAGGGATCTCAAGTCAACGATCAGGTCATAGATCTCGGATTGAGGAAGCTCCGCCACATAGGTTTCCCAGGCTGCCCAGCCTTCGCGGGCCTGAATACCCAGGATATGACCGCGCCTGCCGCTGATCAGCGGATTCATCTTCGACGCATCGGCATTGGGTACGTGAATCGCCACCTGGGCGATCGGTTCGAGCAAAATAGGATTACATTGCGGCATGGCTTCCGACATGGCCAGTCGCCCGGCCGCCTGGAATGCCTGGTCGGAGCTGTCCACTGCATGGTGCGATCCATCCACCAGTGTCACGGCGACATCGACAACTGGGAACCCCAAGGGTCCCGCGACCAGATACTCTTTGACGCCTCGCTCTACCGAAGTGAAATACTGTCGCGGCACAACGCCGCCGCTTATCTTCTGCTCGAATACGAAGCCCGAGCCGCGCGGTAAGGGTTTGATGTCCAGTACGACATCTCCGTACTGCCCGTGCCCGCCTGACTGTTTCTTGTGGCGGCCGCGCTGGCGAAGCGATTTTGTAATGGCCTCCTTGTAGGGCACGTGGGGCGCACCTGTTGTGATCCCAAGGCTATGCCGGTTTTGCAAACGATCAATTGCAACGGCCAGATGGATGTCGCCCTGGCCCCACAAAAGCATTTCGTGGGTGTCCGCGTTCTGTTCGACCTTCAACGAGGGATCTTCTTCGATCAGTCTTGCGACCGCTTCGCTCAGCTTTAATTCGTCCTTGCGATCCGTGGCATTTATTGTGCGTGCAAACACCGGCGCAAGCGCCGGGGGCACAGGCCTTTCGCTCGGGGTGCTGCCAGGACTCAGGAAGTCGCCGGTGTGTGTTGATTCAAGTCGGCCAAAGGCCACAACATCGCCGGTAGCGGCGGCTGTGACCTTAACTGTTTCCTGGCCCTGAATTGATGCCATGCTGGCATTGCCTGCCGCGTTCAGGCTCATGCCGTCGGCAATTGCGCCGCTCAGGACGCGGGCGATTGAGGCTTTGCCGCCCTGACCGCCAAAGCTGGTCTTGATCACGACAGCACAAGGATCGGGCGCTCCATCAGCGATACCAAGCCGGTTCGCCAATTGCTCCACTTCGGGCGCTTCATGGCGCAGAGCTTTCAACAGCCGTCTAATACCGTTGTCGTTCAGCGCTGACCCCAGGAGGACGGGCACAACGGTTCCATCGCGCAGATCTTTGGCAAGGTCATCAAAGACTTCGTCCTGGGGTGGCTCAATATCTTCAAGCAGCTCTTCCATAAGTTTGTCATCAAAGTCAGCCAGCTTTTCAAGCATCTCGAAGCGGGCGAGCGCTTTGTCGTCTTCAAGTTCGCTTGGCAGGTCGATAACTTCTGAAATGGCATGCTCGCGATAGACATATGCGCGTTCAAGAGCCAGGTCTACAAAGCCAGTGACGATATCGTTCTCCCAGATTGGCATCTGGCGAAGAATCAGCGGCTTGCCGGATGATTGCTGCAGTTCGGCAAGAAAGTCGTCAATCTGGCGTTCTGATTTATCGATCTTGTTGACGAAAACGAAGTGGGGAATGTTGTTGCGTTCGAGATGCTGCAATGTCGGTTGAGCGGCACGCAATTTGGCTGTATCGGGTTCGATGACAACGATTGCGGCATCAGCACCGGCGAGGGCATTAAAAGTGTCCTGCATAAATTCGACACTTCCTGGGCAATCAAGAAAAGTAAAGCGATCGTCCATATACTCAAGAGAGGCAACATTCAGTTCGACGCCCATATGTCGCGCCCGGGCTTCGGGAGATCCATCACCGACGGTATTGCCTGCATCGACAGTCCCTTTTCGCGATGAGGTTCCCGAGATTGAAAGCAGGCTTTCCAGCAAAGTGGTTTTGCCGCTCTGATATGGTCCAACGATTGCGATGCACCTAGTGCAGCTGGCTTTTGCAGTGCCCATGTCTCTCCCCTTTTGTTGCCGGGCTCCCGGCGTCTGGATCATTTTACGCTGTCGGGCCTCTCTTGGGCCATTGGCTGACCAGTTTGGCGTCGTCTCTCAAAGGACGGCTCAGCTGGCCATGAGAAGTACTGCCGCGCCTTTGATGCGACCATGACGTAAATCATCAAGGGCTTCGTTCCCTTTTTCAAGGGGATAAGCAGTGGTTTCGGTCTTCACCGGGATGCTCTCGGCGAGCTTCAGGAACTGAATTCCGTCCTCTCGCGTGAGGTTTGCAACAGAACGCACGGCCCTCTCACCCCACAGCAAAGCGTAAGGAAACTGCGGAATATCGGACATGTGGATGCCTGCCGCGATGACGCTGCCGCCCTTTCTGATCGCCTCCAACGCCCTTGGAATCAACGCCCCCACGGGAGCAAAAATAATCGCAGCGTCAAGAGGTCGCGGGGGCCTCTGGTCGGAACTCCCAGCCCACTCGGCGCCCATCTGCAGGGCGAAAGACTGGCCTTCGACATCACCTTCTCGCGTAAATGCTGAGACCTCCTGGCCTGCCGCAAGGGCCAGCTGGATGACAATATGCGCTGCCGCGCCAAATCCATAGAGACCGACGGATTGCGCCTTGCGGACCATGTTCCAGGCCCGGAAGCCAATCAAGCCGGCACAAAGAAGTGGCGCTGACGAAACATCGTCGAACATCTCCGGTAAGGGCAGGGCATAGGCAGCGTCAACAGCCATGAATTCAGCAAACCCGCCATTCAACGTGTAGCCATGGAATTTTGCATTGTCGCACAGGTTTTCTTTTCCGTGGCTACAATACCAGCATTGATGGCAGGTATGGCCGAGCCAGGGCACGCCAACACGCTGACCTGGGATGAGATCGGTTACATTCTGTCCTACTTCAGCAATCGTTCCGACGGCTTCATGACCAGGAATAATCGGCAGCATTGGATCAGGCAGTTCGCCGTCCACAAGATGCAGATCGGTACGGCAGACTCCACAGGCAGACACTTTCACCAGTACCTGATCCGGCCCTGGTACGGGCGTTCGGCACTCGACAAGTGCGAGGGGGGTGCCGGGCTTCGCCAGCTGCATGGCGCGCATCGCTTGTCCTTCTGTCAGTCGCTAAGAAAGGCCCGTGATATTTTCAGGAATTCATCAAGCTGATCATGGTGCACCCAGTGGCCAGCGTCCTGAACTGTAACGCTTTCAGCTTCGCTGAAGAACTTCAGCCGATCATCATTGCCGCCCCTGGCCGCCCAGCTTTCACTGCCCTGGACCAGAAGAACAGGGCAGGTAATTCTTTGCCAGAGCTGCTCAATATCTTCGATGTCGAGGCCTGCAGGCGATGAGGTTCTGACGTAGTTGTCGAATTTCCAGGAATAAGTGCCGTCTTCGTTCTGATTGCTGCCGTGAACCGTCAAATGTCGTGCCTGCTCTTCTGTCAGGTGCTTGTTCTCTTGATACATACGCTGAAAAGCGTCTTCCAGCGTGGGATAGCGTCTTGGAACGCGGGCCGACATCTTTCTGAGACTTGTAATCCAGCTTTGCAGCCTGTCATGCGGCTTTTGGTTGCCGAAGCGTGCCGCCATGGCACGCGACGGGCCCATCCCTTCGATGACGATCATTTGCTTGATAGCTTCAGGGTATATCCCGGCATAAGCAAGGCTGACGCCGCCACCCATGGAATGGGCAATTATCGTCACCGGCTTTAAGTGCTTCTGGTCGACAAGCTGCGCAATGTCGTAGACAAACTCGAGCGTTCCATAAGTGCCGCCAATTGACCATTCGCTGTCACCATGGCCACGCAGGTCCGGCGCAACAATGTGATAGTCCTCACGCAGCTCGCGCGCGAGCCAGTCCCAGTTTCGGCAGTGATCCCGGCCACCATGAACCATTAAAATGGGTTCGGCCTCATCATTGCCCCAATCCACGTAGTGAAGCCTGAGGCGCTGAGAAAAATAGACGTGGGATGTTGGTCCGTGAACTAGCTCTGGCATTGGCGCTCTCTTGTCTCTCAGGCGATCTGACCATTTCTGGTTACCGCCATCCAATCCTGGTTCAGAGGTACGCTTCCCCCGTTCCGAATACGAAGATCTACTGTTCCGGCCTCAGCATAATGATAAACCATGGCGGCGCGGATGTAATCGGCTTCGTTATCGGTGGACTTGTGCATCAGGTGACTGTGAAAGACCAGAAGATCACCTGGATCCATCAGCACCTGCACTTCATCACTCATGTCAAAATCAACAATCTCCACATATCCAGCCTGCGTCACTTCCCTTGGGTCAGGGATCGCCGCATGCACGGGTTCCCGATGGCTCCCAGGCACGACCCAAAGCGGCCCGTTTTCTGGCGTGGACTTGGTCACCGCCAGCCACAGGCCAAGCTGCGGGCCTCTGCTGAAAGGGAAATAATATGAATCCTGATGCCAGGGCTGACCTATCGCACCAGGGGTCTTGAAAATAAACTGGGAAAGGAAGCAATCAACATTCCCGCCCAACAGGGAAGCGACGGCATCCACGACTGGCGCTGACGTCGCGAATTCCCGAAAGACCTCATTTCGGCGGTGAACTCGGAAAATCTTCGAGACACGATCTTCAGGTGGCAGGTCGCGGCCTGCATGAACCTGTTCAGCCTGAACCATGATATCGCCAACGAGGCCGTGGCCGTCAGCCTCTTGGCAGTACTGAATGGCATTGGCCATCATCGCATCCAGGAGAGACAGCTCAGCAAAGTCCTTGAGGATGAAGAAGCCATCCTCATCCCAGCCCTTGATCTGTGACTTGCTGACCATGGCCTAATCGCCAAACTCTCCGTCAGCCAGCCCGGCAGGCAGCGGCGCGGGCCGCTCGCAGGTCGTCTGGATTTCTACATGCCGACCAAGATCGCTGGCCTCAATCGCTCCGTTCATGCAATCCAGCACATGATTGGACTGGGCCGCACTGGCCCGATGTGCGCGGTCGGAATTCATTGCACTTACCATGTCGCCAAGCCCGATGCCGCGGCTCTGGCCTTCATTACCATGGCTGAGTGGGACCTCAGTCCAGTCTTCGTCGCCAGGCTTGCGCACATGGACCGGTCCGCCAAAAGTGTTGGGATCCGGAACCGCCAGGGTTCCTTCAGTGCCGTAAATTTCAATCAGCCTGTATCGGCTGGCCTGGACATCAAAACTTGTGACCAGTGTGCCGATGGGGCCGGCAGCAAAATCAAGCACAGTTGCCACATGGGTAGGCACTTCAACATCGATCATCGTGCCGCGCATTGGTTCGCTACCGATCTCGCGTTGGGCATGAGTCACGCGAGCACTGCTGGTCACGCGTGCGACTGGCCCCAGCAGATTGACGAGGGCCGTAATGTAGTAAGGCGCCATGTCAAAGACGGGTCCGGCGCCATAGTGATAGAGAAAATGCGGGTCCGGGTGCCAGCGCTCAGGTCCCGGGCTCTGCATGAAGGCGTTGGCCGCAACCGGTTCGCCAATGGCACCTTCATCGATCAGCTTTCTGCAGGTCTGCAGGCCCGCACCGAGAAATGTATCTGGTGAGCAGCCAAGACGAAGGCCTTTTTCCTCGGCCAGATCGGCCAGCGCCTGTCCATCCGCGCGTTCGACGGCAAGAGGTTTTTCGCTGAAAACAGATTTGCCCGCGTCAAGCGCAGCTTTAGACACGCCGAAATGATCGGGTGGCTGCGTCAGATTGACGACGACATCCACGTCGGGATCAGCCAGTAGCTCCGCTGTCTCGAGGACTTTTGGAATGCTGTGTTTTTTGGCCAGCCCGGCGGATCGCTCCGGGATAAGGTCGGCGCAGGCGACCAGGTCCAGAAAGTCAAATCGATTGAGCCGGTCTGCATAGACATCGCTGATGACGCCGCATCCGACAATTCCAACACCCGGCATTTTCAAGCACCTTTACCTTCTGAAAGCCCTTCGCCGACCAGAAAGGCGTGACTTCCCTGAACAGCTGTGAACATGTCTGTGCCGCAGCGATCAAGTTCCACGACATGCCACTCAGCAGCCTCCGCAGCCCCCAGGATACCAGCGATATCGACAATGCCATCTCCGACGGCCACGTGATCCGAGGCTGGATCGTCGCAGGGGCCATCTTTGACATGCAGAAAGCGACAACGATCCGCTAGGTTCTTGATGACCTCGATCGGATCAGCGCCACCGGTTTGCGCCCAATAGACATCAAGCTCAGAAAAGATTTCCGGGGCCATCAGATCGAACAGGTGTTCGTAGCCCGTTTTGCCATCGATCTTGTTCTGGAACTCCCACCAATGGTTATGGTAGCCAAGCGTCATCCCGTAAACTCTAACCTTTTCGTTGGCAGCATTCATTTCGTCGGCGACGACCTGAATGGCATCATGGTCTTCAAAGACGTTCGGCGGGACCATAGGTACAATAATGTTCGTATTGCCAAGCTCGGCCTGTGCATCAAGCGCAGCTTCGACATCATCCTCACGAATGAGATTGACATGCGCACTTGAAACAACGAGTCCTGCATCGTCCAGCATTGATTTGACTTCACTCGCTTCATAATCAAGTAATGAGAAAGGTTCCACCCCGACATATCCGATTTCACCAAGGCGTTTTATGACGGCAGGGAAATCCTGCTGGCACTCCTCTCTCAATGAATAGAGTTGAACTGAAATTGGTCGGCTCATGGCATCCTCATCTATTGGCTTATGTCAACTGCAGACGTTCGAATTGATCGTCTGGTGCGTCCATGTCGCGCAGTATTTCGCGCAGCATGTCGACGAAATGCTCCTCTTCCCCGGTGCCTGACAAGTCATGCTCTTCATCAGGATCGTCTTCGAGGTTGAAAAGCAGGTTCTCTGTTGATGATCGCGCCCAATAAGGCAGGCGGTCTTCGGCGTCCCAGGGCTGGCGAATTACCGGCACATCAGAGCCCGGCATTTTGTCCAGGACCGCCCTGTCGTCAGGAAGCGGCAGCAATGTGTGCTGCTTGATCCCCGGTCGCCAGATCGGCATGGTTGACCAGCGGTTGGACCACATGGAAATCGGCGCATTGTCGGTGTTGGTGCCCCGAACATATTTGTGGGTTCCATCCACAACATGGACCTCACGCCCCCATATGCCTGTAAGCAGCCAGTCCCGGACTGATGGTGCCGTGCCTTCCAGCAGTGGCAGCAGCGACTTGCCGTGAGTTCTCTGCCGCACTTCCGCTGAAAACAGGTCAGCGATCGTCGCGAATATGTCTACGTTCGTGCTGAGCGCCTCAATCTCCGCACCGCCGCTTCCCGGCCAATGTATGAACAGGGGCGTATGCCCCAGGGTCTGATAGATCGGCACACCGGGTTTCCCCCAGATATCCTTTTCACCGAGATAATGCCCATGATCCGTACAAAGGATGATCATCGTATCCTGCCAGAGATTATTTCGGCTCACTGCATCAATCAGTTTGCCGAACCAGTGATCGATCATGGTGAGCTTGGCACCATAGGAAGCCCGGATTTGAAACCCTTCGCGTTCCGTGATCGTACCGTCAGCAATTGCGCCCTGTTTGTAGGGCGGCCAGATCAGGTGATCGCCTTCCCATTCCTTATCGTACATGGACGCATAGGGCTCAGGCGTATCGAATGGTTCATGCGGATCAAACTCGTCAATAAACAGGAAGAACCGGTCATGGTGGCCGGCATTGTCATCAACCCAGTCGACGGCGTGTTGCATGGTTTTGGGCCCCGGAAATTCCTCCTCCCGGTTATGGAACCAGCCACGGGATCGATCATAGTTGGTCATGCCCCGGCCAAACCCTGGCGAGCCAAGCCAGCTTGGATCCGGTCGCGTCTTCCAGGGATCAGATTCATGCCCGCGGAGATATTCCCAGGCATTGAAATCCACATGATAGTTTTCACCGCCCACTTCAAAGAGATGCGGGTGATCTGAGATCAGCATGGTGGTCACGCCATCATGCCTGAGCGGCACAGTGATGGCGTCTTCCCACAATTCAATGGAGCCCCAGGGTTTCCACAGAAAATCGAGCGCGCCGCACAGGATGTCATGACGTGCCGGCATGCATGGCAACGCGCCGGTGTAATGGTTCATAAATCGATTTGTCCTGGCGGCAAATGCATCCAGATTGGGCGTGTCGAATTCTGAGCCACCATAGGCACCCAGCATGTGCCGGTTGAGACTGTCGAGAAGCACGACAATGGCGTTTTTGGGACGCGTCCCGGCGGGTTTGTCGGTCATCTTCTGTGGTGGCTCCCGGCACTTGAATTATTGACTTGAGAATAGGGGGCATGCGCTTGCCTGTCCACAAAGCAGCTGATACCTAGGAACCATGACCGACACGCTTGAAGCTGCCGAACGCTATGCTGAACTTGATGGGCTGCACCTGTTTCACGCTGGCGCATCAAGCTGCTCTCAACGCGTTCGTATGATGCTGGCGGAAAAGGGGCTCGCCTTTGAAAGCCATATCCTCAATACCCAGCAAGCCGATCACGCCTCAGAAGCCTATCAGGCCATGAACCCCATGGGCCTCGTGCCGACATTGGTGCACGACGGACGCGCCATCCCCGACTCAATTGACATTCTCCACTACCTTGAAGAGAGATTTCCTGACGTGCCAATGATGCCTGAAGGTGTTGAGGATCGGAAAGCCGCCAACGATGTTCTTTCGCTGACAGCTGACTGTCAGGACGCCATTAAGACGCTTTCGAATGAGCTTAAATTCGGCGGCAAGGACAGAAAGTCGCCCGGCGAAATGGCAGACTTTGCGCATCATCACAAGAATGCAGAACTGGTCAGGTTCCATCGTGAGTTTGCCGAAGGCAATAGCGCATGGGCAGCCCGGGTTGCCAGAGCCAGAGACACGCTTTCAGACGCCCTTGAGCAGTTCGAATCACAGTTGCGGCGAACTGAATTTCTCACCGGCCAGAAATGGGGAGCTGCCGACATTGCCTGGGCGCCCAATGCCCACCGTATGATGCACTTGAGAATGCCATATGGGGCCGTGCCTCACTATGCAGACTGGTACACAAATGCCCGCCTTCGGCAGAGCTTCAAAGAGGGCATTCTTGATTGGGAGCCCCAGCTCCAGGATCTCAGTCGCTCCGAAGGCTGACAGCCGGGCTGATGGCAGCAGACCTTGCTGCCTGCACACTGACCGTCGCCAGCGCAATTACAACTGAGATACCACCGGCTGCAATGAACACTTCCGGCGAAATGCCAACGCGGTAGGCGAAGCCATCAAGCCATGTCCTCATGACATACCAGGCCAGCGGCCAGGCAATCACATTCGCAATCAGCACAAGGACAGCGAACTCTGTCGACAACAGGCGCACAACTGAAAAGATGGTGGCCCCCATTGACTTTCTGATGCCAATTTCCTTCTCACGCCGTTCTGCAGTGAAGCTTGCAAGGCCGAAAAGGCCAAGGCAGGCGATCAGTATGGCAAGGGATGCAAATGTCGTAAAAATCTGTCCCTGTCTCTCTTCAGCGCGATAGAGAGCTTCAAAACTCTCATCCAGAAATGATCGGATAATGGGAAACTCAGGCGCCGCAGTCGCCCAGGCATTGTCAATCGCCGCAAGCGTTGCTCCCAAGTCAGTTGTCTTAAAATGAATGCCAAAGAAATTGAATCGAGCAGGCATCCGCAATGTAACAAGTGGTTCTATTTCGCTGTGCACCGAAGTGAACTGAATGTCCGAGGCAACACCGACGATGGTGTACGCATCCGGCGTCGGCTGGCCACTCAGTCTGCCCAGCCGTTTCCCGATGGCATCGCCAGGCTGACTGTAGCCCAGTATCCGCGCAGCAGATTCATTGATGATGGCGGAGCCACCGGCGCCCTCAATGGCGTCAACCCCGAATTCCTCTGAAAAGCTGCGCCCTGAAACCATTTTGATGCCAAATGTTTCGAAGAAGCCATAGTCAGCGCCCAGCGTGCGGAAGGAATAGACCGTGTTGTCTTCACCGCCGATAAGCTGATACCCATCCCCGTCCAGCAATGCAGTGGTCGGCATGCGGCTGCCGGCTGCAATTGTGACAATATCGGGATTGCCAGCAAGCTCGTTCTTGAAAGTGGTGTAGACAGGCAAAGGATCAGGACCTCGTGGTGCTGCAACGATGATACGCTGGTCAATTTCGTAACCCGGCGCCACGCTTTTCGCGAATTGAATCTGCGCGTACACAATGCCCGTCGCGATCATCAACACAACCGACACCGTAAACTGGCCGATCACCAGTAATCGCCTGAGAGTGGATCCGCCGCCGCCTGCGGCCTGGGAACTCTTCAGGACACTGGCTGGCTGAAAGGCCGACAACACAAAGGCGGGATAGCTGCCGGCAAGTGCACCGACGATCAACAGAACCGCTGCGAAGCCGCCGATGATCACAGGATCGCTCAGGTAATTGAATTCGATCTGGGCACCCATGAAGGCGTTGAAAGAGGGAAGTCCCATTTCCACAATGGCGATTGCGCCCAAAAGTGCGAGGAATGTAATGCCAGTCGCTTCACCCAGAAACTGCCGCACGAGTGTTTGGCGAGTGGCACCAATGGCTTTGCGAACGCCCACTTCGCGGGCGCGCTGGGTTGCACGCGCGGTCGTCAGGTTCATGAAATTGATGCAGGCGATGGCAAGCACAATGCTGGAGATGGCGATCAGCATGTAGACGTTTGCAATGCTGCCGTTCGGCTTCATTTCCAGCTGACGGCTTGAATAAAGATGAATGTCGGTTATCGGCTGAAACACGAATGAAGTAGTGGTCGGTGCGTTCGCGGCAATGTGGCGGACCAGGAAGTCATCCATATTGTTGCGAACACTGTTGATGTCTGCACCCTCTGCCAGCTTGATATATGTCAGGAAGCTGTTGTTACCCCAGCCTTCCACGAAGCCGGGCCCAAACCTCTCGACCAACCGCTCCATCGGTGCCAGCGCATCAATCACGAAGTGACTGTTTTCAGGCATGTCGGCGATGACAGCCGATACTACGCCGTCTGACGTGTTCAGGGTCAAAGTCTCACCAATAACGTCAACGGTGCCGAAAAATTTCCTGGCTGTACTTTCCGTAACGACAAACGATGCAGGCCCATTGAACGCCGTCGCTCGGTCGCCTCGGATGAACTCAAATGGCAGGACTTCGAAAACGTTCCTGTCAGCGAAGCTCGTATTGGCGACATAAATCTTGGTCGTACCATGCGTGAAAAGCACATTGCTTTGCAGCATCCGCACCGAAGTCTCGATCTCGTCAAAGTCGCTGGTCAGCAGAGGGGCGGCGGGCCCGGCAATGGTCGCCAGGTCAAGGGTGGCTGAATTCGGCGCATGGAACATGCGGCTGACGCGATAGATGCGATCATGGTCGGCGAATGCCTTGTCATAGCTGAATTCATATCGGACGAAGAGCAGAATCAGCACCACGGCGGCCAGCCCAACTGCCAGGCCGACAATGTTGATTGCCGAGTAAAGCGGATATTTTAGGATGTTCCGCGCCGCAACCTTGAAGGTGTTTCCAAGCATGACAGATCCTGCGCCTGCTAGAGCTTCATTACGTCGTCCATCACCACGGAGCCATCAAAGAGATTGATGATCCGGCTCGCGTGTTCGGCATGGGAGCTCGAGTGAGTGACCATGACAACCGTCGTGCCCTCTCTGTTCAGCCCCTGGATGATGTCCATGACTTCTTCACCGTTTTGAGAGTCAAGGTTGCCTGTTGGTTCATCGGCCAGAAGCAGCTTTGGCGCCCCGACAACAGCACGCGAAATCGCAACCCGTTGCTGTTGGCCGCCGGAAAGCTGTTGCGGCAAATGCTTGCCGCGATGGGCAATATTCATCCGCTCAAGCACTTCGGTAACGCGGGTCTTTCGATCCTTGGCCGGAACACCCTGATAGAGCAGCGCAAGTTCTACGTTTTCGAATACGCTAAGCTCATCAATCAGATTGAAGCTCTGAAAAATGAAACCGATATTGTTCTTGCGAATGTCGGCAAGGCGCCGTTCCGAATAGTCCGATACATCCTCTTCAGCGAACAGATACTGCCCGGATGAAATCGTATCCAGCAGTCCGACAACGTTCAGCAACGTCGACTTGCCACATCCTGAAGGTCCCATCACTGCCACATATTCGCCTGAGGCAATCTCAATGTTCACATTGTTAAGCGCGGTCGTCTCAATGTCGTCCGTGCGATAGACTTTGCTCACATTGTTAAGTTTCAGCATTTTCGATTTCTCCCGTTAATCGAGTGTAATGCGGTCCATGTCGGCCATGCCTGCATATTCGGAAACGATGACCTGTTCGCCAGCCCGCAGCCCATCCCGGACTTCAATAAACCGCGGATTTCGCCGGCCGATTGTGATGTCGCGTTTGGAAGCGGACCCGCCGTCTTCATCAAGTACAAAAATCCAGTCACCGCCTGTATCCTGGTAGAACCCGCCATTGGGAATCAACATCGCGTTCTGAGCCGATCCAAGCTCCAGTTGAATTTGAAATGTCTGACCGCGTCGAATTGCAGTTGGCTCATCCCCAGCGAAATCAAGATCGATCTCAAACTGGCCGTTTTTGACCTCGGCATAGATCTTGGCGACGCTGAGAGTGTAGGCATTCCCAGAAAGATTGAATGTCGCCGTCTGACCCGCCATGACGCGGCTGATGTAAAACTCATCGACCAGTGCCGTGACCTTGTTCGTGCTGACATCATCAATCTGGCCGAGCCTGTCACCGATCTGTTTGCTTTCACCAATTTCGGCGTCAAGGGACGTCAGCCGGCCTGCAACAGGCGCGCGTACCAGGAGCGCTTCGTAGGTCTGCTGCACGACCTCCAGGTTTCTCTCGAGCAGAGCAATGCCCGCATTGGTCTGCTCAAGCCGTGCCTCTCTGGTGCGCTCATCAAATTCAAGGCTGTCCCGATTCACTTCTTTGCGGCGCTGGTAATAATCGTATTCGTCTTCCACATCCAAAAGCGTATCCTCAGGGATTACACCCCGGCTGTACAGTTCTCTCTTTTGCCGGACTTCACGTGTCAGCTTGGTGAGCTGGAAATCGATTTCGACCTCTTCGCGACGCAGATTGAGCCGGTTCTGTTCGAGGTTCAGTTCAGTATTGCGAAAGACATTCAGCTGTTCTGTCACCTGCGCCTGGCGCGAAATGACGTTCAGCTGCAGCTGGCTGTTGGCAAATCTCAGGATTGCGTCGCCGGCTTCGACATTGGCCCCCTCCTCGACAAAAATCTCCTGGACCTGGCCACCTTCAATAGCATCTAGGTAGACGCTGTCCATGGGTTGAACATTGCCACGAATGGGAATGAAGTCGCGGAACGACCCTTCCGTGACCGTGGCTATGGAAAGCCGTTCAGGGTCGGCACGGAATGTCCGTTCGCCGCCGACGCTCAATGACAGCCAGATCAGCGCGCCGGCAAACACGGCGGCACCCGCACCCCAAATCAGTTTGCGATTTTGCCACCAGGGCCGTTCAATGATGCGATCCATATCTGACATAGGCGTAACTATTGGCTCCTTGAAAAGACTGGTACCACCTCTTAAGCGCAAGAGATATGCCAACAACTGCTGCCAGAATAACTTTTGGAAACAAAGTGTTAGATTATAGTTTCCTTGACGCCTCAAGCTCCCTGTACGATAATGAACATTGGATGTCCGATATCGGACGCTTCCGCCCGACAGCAATATGAGGCCAGTTTGTTACAAGGTGCAACAGTTCTGGTGGTCGATGATGACGAGGCGATCCTGCACTCCGCAGAGCTCCTCCTGCGTCATCAGAATGCGGCAGCTGTTACCTGCAGCGATCCCGAACTCGTGTGCGGCATCCTCGCCGGTCAACATTTCGATGCCGTACTTCTCGATATGAATTTTTCCCGGGGTGCGACCAGCGGCGAAGAAGGGCTCGATTGCATGGCGTCAATCCTGCGCGCAGAACCCAACGTGCCCGTTGTCCTGATGACGGCTTATGGCGGCGTTGACACAGCGGTTCAAGCCCTCAAAGCAGGCGCCACGGACTTTGTCCTGAAGCCCTGGCATAATGAAAAACTCCTGGCCACACTGAATGCCGCTTGCCGGCTTGGCGAAAGCAAAGAAGAGGTCTCAAGGCTTAAGGACCGCCAGCACCTGCTGACCCATGCGGATAGTGAAGCTCTTCCTCGAATTGTCGCAGAATCACCGGCCATGCAAAACGCGATGGCAGTGGTCGAAGCGACGGGGCCTACCGAAGCCAATGTTCTCATCCTCGGCGAGAACGGCTCGGGCAAGGAACTGATAGCCCGCGAACTGCATCGGCGCTCGGCGCGGGCCGACGAAGTGTTCATCGCTGTCGACATGGGAGCGATACCGGAATCACTTTTCGAGAGCGAACTGTTCGGTCACAAGAAAGGTGCCTTCACAGATGCCAAGGCAGATCGCATAGGACGTCTTCAGGCCGCCTCGGGGGGCACCCTGTTTCTGGACGAGATTGGCAATCTGCCGCTCCATCTCCAGGCCAAGCTGCTGCGTGCCCTGGAAGAGCGTGTTGTTGTCCAGATCGGTGGTAATCAGGCGACTGCGATCGATATCAGGCTGGTTTCTGCGACCAACGTCCCCATCGTCCGATTGAAGACAGAGGAGCGGTTCCGGCAGGATCTGCTTTATCGCATTAACACCATTGAAGTTGACTTGCCTTCCCTCCGAGATCGCCTGGAGGATATTGCGCCGCTCGCAGAGTCATTCCTCGCTGAATTTTCGCGAAAGTATAATCGTGGTCGTCAACGCCTGACGTCTGCAGCGCTGTCGGCTCTCGAAGGATATCCCTGGCCAGGCAATGTTCGCGAGCTCCGACACGTGATCGAACGGGCCGTGATTATGAAAAGCGGCGAGACCATCGATGCCGGAGATTTCAGCTTAAGGGCAGGCACAGACCCAGCAACGGGCGACAGCGAGGATGACGACGATCTCAATCTTGATACGGCGGAAGAACGGATGATCCGCCGCGCCCTTGTCAAAAACAGCGGCAACATTACGCATGCAGCGGCCGACCTTGGCATCACGCGGGCCGCTCTTTATCGGCGGCTGGAACGCTATGGCATCCAATAGAAGACAAGACAGGATGGTTGCCTTCCGGGTGAACATGATCGTCCGCATTTCAGTTCTTGCCGCGACGCTTCTGCTGGCAGTCTGGCTCTTCCTGGCCATGGAGTTCTATGCAGTTGCGAGTTTAGTGGCGGCTTCCAGCATCCTTCAGTTGTTCGGGCTTTTTCGCTATGTTGATCGCACCAACAGAGAGCTTGCGGCTTTCATTGCCTCGGTTGCTGAAGGCGACTTCGCCAATCTGTCCGTCACAGAGCCCGGCGGCGACTCATTTCAAAGCCTGCGCGCATCGTTCACAAATCTCGCGAACAAATTCAGCCGGTTGCGAAGTGAGAGAGAAGCGCAGGCAAAGTACCTTGATGCTGTAACCCGCCATATCCCAGTCCCTCTGATTGCCATCGGCCAGGAAGGGAACGTAACCCTTCTCAACAATGCGGCAAGACGACTTCTTGGCATACAGGAACTTTCTAACATTCGGAATTTCGCTGGATTCGGTGAGGATTTTTCTAAGCAAATTCAAAGTCTTGGGGCAGGCAGAGACATTATCATCGATGTCACGACGCCATTGGGTGCCCGCAAACTGTCGGTTCGCAAGACCTTGATTACGGTCGATCGTGGCACGGAGACGCTTATTTCACTGAATGACATCAACAGAGCGCTGGACGCGGCCGAGGTCGAGGCCTGGCGCAAGCTAACCCAGGTTCTGACCCATGAGATAATGAACTCGGTGACACCCATTACTTCCATGAGTGAGACCATGCTCTCCATGCTGAAGTCCAAGGAAGAGGTCGTTGATGGCCAGGAGTTTGAGGATGCTCTTGAAATTGTTGCTGAGCGCAGCCGTGGGCTTCTCAAATTTGTTCAGCGCTATCGCGAAGTCACCCGGGTCCCTGTACCGAGCCGTCAACACGTAAGCATTGAGGCTCTGTTTGCAAGTGTGGCCCGCCTGTGTGCTGAGGATGAGAAGAACCAGACCACAGAGATTGCCAAGAAAGTAGAGCCAAGTTCCCTCTCCGTGTATGCAGACCCCGAACTGCTGACTCAATGCCTCCTGAACCTTGTCAACAATGCTTTGGATGCTGTGGCCGATCGGGATGATGGCAAGGTCGCTCTTTCGGCACATCTCGATGTCGGCGGCCGAAGTACTATTTCAGTGACTGACAATGGCTGCGGCATCCCGTCAGACCAGTTAGAGAGCATTTTCATCCCGTTCTACACCACCAAGCCTGAAGGTTCTGGAATCGGGCTCAGCCTCACTCGCCTGATTGTGCAGGCCCATGGCGGCAGCCTGTCGGTGCGCTCAGAACCAGGTGAGGGAACAACGATATCTCTGACCCTCTAGAGCGTCCTTGAGAATCAGCACGGACGGTTGTCTAGGACCAGACCAATCTCGAGAACGGTCTAAAGTGCGGCGTAAACAGCTTTGATCAGCCGTCCACCACGGCTGTCACCATCCAGGTTATTTGCCATCTGGTTCATGGCGTAGCCGATTCCAATTCCAGAGGCGCGATCAGCGAAACCGATTGATCCTCCGGCTCCGGAATGGCCGAATGCATCTTCGTCCGGGCCATACATGCCCATTCGATTGAGCATGAAGCCACGCGCTTTCGGCATTGGCATCCCAAGGACCGCATCAGGCTCATCGCCCCACTCCTGTTTCGTGCTCTCGTCAATAGCGGCCTCTGAGAGAATGCGAGTGCCGTCAATTTCTCCGCCATTGGCAAGTGCCCCGTATATGCGAGCAATACCACGGGCGTTTGCCGTACCGTTCGCGGCTGGAATTTCGGCGGCGCGCCAGGCTCGACTGGACACGTCTGTGTAAGGCTTGATTTGTGGATTGCTGAGCGCGGCCTGATAAAGCTCAGACTTCTGCATTTCCAGCCCCGCCTTGATCGCTTCCGGATCCATTTTGGCGGCCTGATCTGGCGACATTGGTACCGCCGAAAGCATATCGGAAGCACGGCTTTCTTCCGATTGAGGCAGGCCTATGTAAAAGTCCGCACCAAGCGGCCCTGCGATTTTCTCATGAAAGTATGCACCAATGGTCTTCCCTGTAATGCGGCGGATTACTTCGCCGGCAAGATAGCCCCAGGTGATGGCGTGATAGCCGGATTTTGTGCCAGGTGCCCAAAACGGTTCCTGCGCCGCCAGCATGGCGCACATCTTGTCCCAGTCATAGAGATCCTCGACTTGAATTGGCTCCCTCGGGCCGCACACACCGGCCTGGTGGGAAACAACCTGGGCAACGGATAGCGCGCCCTTGCCATGGGCTCCGAATTCGGGCCAATAGTCTGTGATCTTGGCGCTGTAATCGAGCTTACCCTCGTCGAAAAGGGCGGCGAGAGCAATTGAGCCCATGCCCTTGGTCGTCGAATAGACGTTGACGATTGTATCTTCGTTCCAGACCCGCGTTTTATCGCGATCCTGATGACCGGCCCAAAGATCCACGACGGACCGGCCCTTGTGCACTGCGGCAAATGAAGCACCAACTTCCTCGCCACTCTCAAAATTGGCGAGAAATGCATCGCGCACTGATTCAAACCCGGGCGCGACAAAGCCGCTGACTTCGATCTGCTTACCCATTCATCAATCTCCCTGAAATCATTCTGTCAGGCGGCTTCTGCCGCCTGGAATTGCAATTCGTAAAGTGTGTTGTAGATGCCCCCGAGCTCAATCAACTCATCATGGGTGCCGATTTCGCGTATGGATCCATGTTGCAGCACCACAATGCGATTTGCCTCACGGATGGTTTGCAGCCGATGCGCAATGAGGATCGACGTTCTGCCTTCTGTGAGCTTACTGAGCGCATCCTGAATCAGCATTTCGGTTTCCGTATCAATGCTTGCCGTGGCCTCGTCCAGAATGAGGATTTCAGGGTCGGGGGCGAGGACGCGGGCGAATGACAGAAGCTGCCGCTGGCCTTGGCTCAGGTTCATGCCCCGCTCCTGCAATTCTGTGTCGTAGCCCTGAGGCAGCGCACTGATGAAACCATGGGCGTTCACAAGTTTGGCCGCTTCAATGACACGTTCACGCGTAATGCTCTCGTCACCAAGGGCGATATTGTCAAACACAGTGCCAGAAAAAATGTGGAAGTCCTGGAGCACCACACCAAGCCGCTGTCGGATATCCTTGCTCCTGATGTCACAAAGATCGATGTCATCAAGAAATATCTGGCCCTGACCAAAGTCATAGAACCGCGCCAAAAGTCTGATCAGCGTCGTCTTGCCCGAACCCGTGGGTCCGACAATGGCAATCTTTTCGCCAGGCTCGATAGTAAAGGACACATCCTTGAGAACCGGCGTGTCACGCTCATATTCAAAGTCGAGATGCCGGAATTCGACCTTGCCTTTCAGGCGTTCGGGAAGATCAACAGGATGCTCCGGCTCATGGATCTGTTCGTCCCAGTCAAGGGCCTGGAAGATTCTCTCCCCCGAGGCCATGGCCCGGAAAAGCGTATTGTATTGATAACCGACCATGACAATAGGACCAAACAGCATGCCGACGAACTGGGTGAAAAGAATAACGCTGCCGAGAGACATTTCGCCTGAGATAGCCGCATGGCCACCGAACCAGATGATCGTTGCAAACGCGATGTTGCTCATGCTCTCAATAAAGGGGTGATAAATCGTCTCGATCCTCACCGCATGCATCTCATGCTTATAGTTTTCTTCGTTGAGCGCCGTGTAGGTGTCAAGATTCTGCTCTTCGCGGCCATAGAGCTGCACCACTTCCATGCCTGACACGTTTTCCTGAAGGTTGCCATTCAGGGCACTGACACTCATGCGGATGAAGCGGTACACTGATCGTGTCGCCCGCCGGAAAAAATAGGTCGCAACCGCAATGATCGGGATCGCCAGGAGGAGGAGTATTGTCATCTTGACGGAAATCGCCAGCATCAGCGCAAGCGCCACAAAGAACGGCACAAAGTCGCCAAAGAGCCCGCCGAAGCCCGCCAAAAGTTGGTAGAGCGTTTCAATATCGTTGGTAACGCGTGTCATGATGCGGCCCACCGCAACCTTGTCATAGAATGACGCGGGACGTGTTTCGAGATGCTTGAAGAGATCATCTCTCAGATCCCTGAGCGCGAGCGTCACGGCGCGTGACAACAAAGTCCGCTCGGCGTGGCCCAGGCAAGCCATGCCCACCGCCAGAAGCATGTAGAGCCCGACCGCGCCCATGAGCATGTCAGTGTTGACTGCAACGTCGAGACCGATGGTTTCGGTAAACCAGTTCGCAGCGGCCTGCATACCAAAATCGGGCGCATCGAACTCTTTCGCTTCTTGCACAAAGATGCCGTCAATGATGACTCTGCTGTAGACCACTGGCTGAAGCACGGCCATTGTTGAGGCTATGATTACAAATGTGATGGCGGCTGCAGCAAGGTACCTGTGAGGTGCCACCCACTTCAAAAGCCGACCAAGAAGCTGCATATCCAGCGCTTTGCCGGCAAGCTCGGCATCGAACATGGAATGATCACGCTCTTTCGCGCTGCCAATTGAGGCGCCGTCCGCATCGTACGCGCCATAGGTGCTGCCTTTGGCGGCATCTGTGCCGTCATCAACAGTCACAGGTTCGCCGCCAGGTGGTGGTCTTTGCTGGTTGGAGTCATTCATTGTTGAGTTACTCATCAGTGACTCCGTCATAGGCGGTGCCGAGGCGCTGCCTGAGTTCGGCGAGATGGGCCTCCTCAAGCTGTTGATTTTTTTGAGCAATCTCGAGGCTCGCATAGATGCCACCAAGCGCGACAAGCTCAGCGTGGGTGCCAGATTCAGCGACCCGTCCGGCATCCAGCACCATGATCACATCTGCATGCCGTGTCGTGGACACACGGTGCGACACCATGAGAGTGGTCTTGTTCGCCCTGACTTCTTTCAACCGGCTCAGAATGTGTTCCTCGGTCTCCGTATCGACGCTTGAGAAGCAATCGTCGAGGAGCAGAACAGGCTCATCCCGGATCACACCACGCGCCAGAGAAGAACGCTGCTTCTGGCCGCCTGACAATGTTACGCCGCGCTCGCCAATCTCGGTTTCGAGCTGCTGGGAAAATTCCTCAATCGTGGTCTTCATATGTGCCGTATCCACTGCTTCCCAGACGTTCTCTTCTTCGCGGCTCGGATCATCGTAGGCGACGTTGTGCCGGATCGTGTCGGCAAACAGAAATGCGTCCTGTGGCACAAGCGCGACCTGGTCGCGCACCACATCGGGAGGGTAATCCCTGATGTCATAGCCATCGTAAATGACTGTGCCAGGCGGTGGATCAATGAGCCGTGCCATGAGTTTCAGAAGCGTTGATTTGCCTGATCCGACACGGCCAAGAATGGCAATCATCTGGCCTGCTTCGACCTTCATAGAAATGTCAGAGATCACCTCAACATCCGTTTCCGGGTAGGTGAACGAAAGATTTTTTACTTCAAGCGCACCGGTCATCGTTTTGGGGGCCGATCCTGAGGACAGGTCGGCGATCTCAGGTTTAAAATCGAACACGTCAAACAGCCGTACTGTACCGGAGGCACAGCGCTGCCAGAGTGTGACAAGGCCCCCGGACATACGCGCCGCCATGATCAGCAGTCTGAGATACATAAGGAAGGCGACGAACTCGCCAACTGTTATCTCTCCTCTGAGGACCATCATGCCGCCAAAGCCAAGAACAATGCAGTTCATCAGATCGCTGAGAAGAGGCATGAACGCCTGCAGCAGAGACTGGACCCGCATCAGCGTCCAGAAATCCTGGGCATACTGATTATTGGATTTGTGAAAGCGTCTGATTTCAGACTCTTCCTGGCCCTGGGCCTGAATGGTCCTGATGCCGTTCAGATTCTCTTGCACGACAGTGGCAACATCTGCAAACCCGATCTGCACTGCCATGGACCGCTTGAAAATCCGCTTTGACATGACATAGGCGACAATCATGATGAGTGGCAGAGGAACCAGGACGTACAACATGAGCCTCGGTGAAATGACAAACAGGTACCAAAGCGCCATGACTGCGGTGAAGAACATCTGGTTCACCATGAAAACACCGCGGTTGATGAACTGGCGCACAAGCTGGATGTCATTGATCGCTCGGGCCATCAAATCGCCGGTGGGGTGTTTTGCGAAGAACAGCGTTCCCATCTTCTGCAGATGCCCATACATCCGCTGGCGTAGATCAAATGAAACGGCAATCCCGACCTTCTGGATCAGGCGGCGGGAGTAAGATCCCAGGAAGAACCGGAGAAGACCATACATCAGAATCAAAGCCGCAGGGATCAGCAGGGGGTCAGCGGTGAGGCTGATGCCATCAAGTGTGGCGCCACTCTGAATCAGTTCATCAGCTGTATCGATGCCCTCTTTCAAATACCAGGGTATCTGCATCTCAAACCACCGGGCAATTGCCATGCCGGCAAGGCCGCCGATGAATGAGTACTTGTAGTTGCTGAAAAAAGGCATGAGACGCGGAATGCGCCCAAAGGTCGATGATTCAACCTCTGTGTTTATGAAGCCCGTTGTGGGCCCTGCGCCGCGACCACCGCCGCCGCCGAAATGCGCCAAAGTACAACCTCGCGTTCTACCGGGCCGACTTTATGAAGAGCTCTGTTCGGCTCTTGCGCAACAGCAATGCCGCCAAGACTATCAGCGGCTCAACTGTCGCGGCCCGTCCGCATACGCCAAATCTGGTCGGATTTTCGAACTCCCATACAGCCAAAAATCCGGGCTATGCAGCTTTTCCAATTCCGCCATAATGGCGGTTCTCAATTTGTCTAGCATAGGCTCTGAGAAATTGCATCCCCATCGCCGAGAGCGCGGCACAACAGTTTTTCTCTTCACAGAAGAAATTGAAGGAGTTAAGCATTGAGCCAGTTTTGTCCCCGCGAAATGAAAGGCGGCACCCATGGCTAGACGCCCTGACAATCTTACTTCCGCTCTGATACTGGGTGGCCTGTTGCTGACCGCTGGCTGCGCTTCGTCACCTTCGGCGATCGCCCAAAGTGGGCCGGACGCATGGTTTCAGGCGGGTCAGGCACGCCTGCAGATGGTGCAGGAAGCAGCGGTGCCGCCGACGACGGCAAAGAATGTAATCCTGTTCATCGGCGACGGCATGAGCGTGCCCACAGTGACCGCAGCCCGCATCCTGGAAGGGCAGCGACGCGGTGAGACCGGTGAAGAAAATTTCCTGAGTTTTGAGAAGTTCCCCTTCGTCGCCCTGGCAAAGACCTATACGACAAACCAGCAGACGCCCGACTCTGCTGGCACCGCTACGGCCATGTTGACGGGCTACAAAACCAGATCCGGTGTCATTAGCCTGAACGAGGAAGTTGATCGTACTGATTGCCTGAGCGCCGGCGGCCGCGGACTAACCACAATGATCGAGTATGCTGAAGATGCAGGGCTTGCAACTGGGGTCGTGACCACGACTGCGTTTACACACGCTACGCCGGCGACAGCCTATGCACATACCATCAATCGGGATTGGCAGACCGATGCCTGGATACCGATCGAGGAACGTGCCAAAGGCTGCACCGATATCGCAGCTCAGTTTATTGCTTTTGACCACGGCGACGGCATAGATGTCGCGCTCGGTGGGGGCCGGGCATTCTTTCGGCCGGCAGACAGCCAGGATCCGGAATATTTGGATGCGAGCGGTCTGCGTCAGGATCTGCGAGATCTGACGGCGGAGTGGAGCCAAAAGTATCCAGAGGGTGAATATGTCTGGAATCTTGAGCAGTTCAACAACGTCGGGATGCCGGCAAAGCTCTTTGGCCTTTTCGATCTCGACCATCTGGCTTTCGAGCGTGTCAGGGCAGATGACGCAGGCGGCGAACCTTCACTTTCCAGCATGACAGCGAAAGCAATCGAAATGCTGGCAAGGGACGAGGACGGTTTCTTCCTGCTTGTTGAAGGCGGTCGTATCGATCACGCCCATCATGGGAACGCTGCCGCTGCCGCACTGAGCGAAACAATCGAAATGGCAAAAGCAGTCGATGTCGCACTTGAAATGACAGATCTCGGTGAGACATTGATCATTGTCACTGCGGACCACTCTCACACGCTTGCGTTCGCTGGCTATTCGCGCCGCGGAAACCCAATTCTGGGGCTCTCCGGCGCCTCCGCAGCAACGCTGGACGGCAAACCCTACACGACTTTAAGCTATGCTAACGGATCGACAGCCAGCGTCGGCGAACCGAGAGCCGACTTGACCGGCGTGGAAACGTCTGCCCCCAGCTACCGGCAGCAGGCCCTGGTACCGCTCGCCAGTGAGACCCACGGTGGTGACGATGTTGCCGTATACGCCATCGGACCGGGATCACAATGGCTAAATGGTGTGATTGAACAGAATTACATTTTCCACGTCATGGATGCTGTGCTGAAAGTTCGGCCTCAAATGGCGGAATAGGACGGGGTCTTCCTGCCCAACATACTTAAGACACAAAAAATCCGGCTTAGGGCCGGTTTCCTTCAGATCAATGTTGTGAGGGCGGCGATTGGCGTTGCCAACTGGCCGCCCTCAGAGTGGACAGATTTTCATAGTAAGTACCGTTTCAAAGGTTGTTTAAGCGATTGCAAGGCCGGGCGCGAGCAATGGAAGCAGCGCAAGACCGTAAACCGCAACAACGAGCGTAAGAGCACTTCTCTCCAGAAATTTCGTCATTTCTTCTTTCCCTTTTTCTTGGCCCGTTAAATTCTTTCGGGGCCGGGTGGTTGAGTGTGCATCCATCGAACAGTTGCGCTCTATGGCTACAGGGGAAATATATGGTTCTCTGACGAAACATCAATGAATAAAAGGCGATTCATTCATTATGAAATTGCAAATCAGATATGCATAAAATGCATGGCTGAAGGTAATTTTCCTGAAAATGCTAAAGTCTATGCGGAGTTTGGAGCCTGGCTTCGGACCCGATCTGAGGGAACAACAGTCTTTCCGCGCCACCGAAATTCGGTGAATCAGATCATTATTCGTCAGTCCGTCGTAATGCCGCCGATGAGCAGCTGGTAAACCCCTTCCAGCTCGGCTTCCAAATCTGTAATGCCCAGGTTGCTGAACAGCTGAGGATAGCGAAATTTCATTGTGGCCACCTGAATGTGACCTGCGGTCTCAACCACGTCGTCAATCCTGAATTCGCCACTGGAATTCCCCTGCGAGAGGATTTCGCACAACACAGATCGTGACTGCTTCACCATCTGGGCCCGGATTTCAGGGCGCTGATGAATGATGGCTTCCGCCATATCCACGATGTGCGGCTGGCCATCGAGCTCTGCATAGCTCATATGCATTTCGGTCTGCAGATAGTCATAGAGCCGGTCTTGCGCCGGGCGCTTCAGGTCTCTGGCGACCACGCGAAGCTGCTCAAGGACCCGGTTGGAACTCTTGAGCGAGATAGCCTCACCAATGTCCAGCTTGCCTTTGAAGTAGCGATAGAGATTACCAGGCGACATGCAGCAGTCTTTGGCCAGGTCGGCCATGGACGTCTTGGCATAGCCGCAATCGCAGATGCGCTCGAAAGCCGCTTCGACTATTTGTTCCCGTACCTGGTCTGCTTCCGCCATAGCCTCAAATTTTATGTCTCTCGGCCTGAATATTCAACAGATTATTCACTGGCTCATTTCGCTGTCCCATCAGCCGTTATTCTGCACAATAGAGCTGAAGCCATATAGTAACTTGATCCGCATCAAAAAGAGGAGAACAGATTATGGCTGATATCAGGGAAGGTGGCTGCCTGTGCGGCAACATCCGCTACAGCATTGCAGGGGATCCTATGGGGTTCATGATCTGTCATTGCCGCGACTGTCAGCAATCGACCGGCAGCGACCATGCGCCTGTTGTTATGGTCGCAAGGGCCCAGTTTTCTCTGTTGAAGGGTACACCCAAAGCCTACGCAGTGACGGCAGAATCCGGGAACACACTCAGCCGCGAATTCTGTCCTGACTGCGGCTCACCGCTGTTCAGCGAAATCAGGGAAAACGATGCGATCTGGATCATAAAGGCGACAAGTCTTGATGACAGTAGCGATCTGAAGCCGGGAGCTGCGATCTGGACTGACTCGGCGCCAGCCTGGTCGACAATGCCCGAAGGCATCCCGGCCTACGGAAAAATGCCGAACGGCTAATGCTCCTTACAAAAAAGGCAGGTTGATATGCTTGAGATGCGCAAAGAGTGCGAACGCTGTAAAACCGAACTTGGTGAGGAAAGCAAAGCCCACGTCTGCTCCTATGAATGTACTTTCTGTCCGGATTGCACAAACGAGATGAACCACGTCTGCCCGAACTGCAGTGGCGAACTGGTTGTCCGGCCCACACGGCGCTTGTCAAGCATGGCCTGACGTAATAGTCGTTTCGGACAACGAACTTCATGACTTTCCGGGAGATCAAGACACATGAATGGCGCTGAAAGTCTCATTCGGACATTTGTCGGTGCGGACGTAAACGTCTGTTTCACAAATCCCGGCACATCAGAAATGCATTTGGTGCAGGCTATCGACGGCATTCCCGAAATGCGGCCAGTGCTGACCATGTTTGAAGGCGTGGCATCGGGCGCTGCCGACGGCTATGGCCGAATGCTGGACAAGCCGGCAATCACGCTTCTTCATCTCGGGCCCGGGCTCGGAAACGCTGTTGCCAATCTCCATAACGCTCGGCGGGCGAACTCCGTGCCGATCATCAATGTCATCGGCAACCATGCAACTTATCATGTGCAGTATGATGCACCGCTTACTTCTGACATTGATCGACTGGCGGGTTACATTTCCAGCTGGGTGAATGAACCCGCAACCGCAAATGATCTGCCTGCGGCCGGCGCAGCGGCGATTACAGCCTCGCTTACCGCAACAGAAGGCTCCCGTGGCCAGGTGGCTACCCTGATCGTGCCAGTGAACGCAGCCTGGGGAGAGAGCCAGGGACCCGTTGCGGCGAATCCCTTGCCCGTTCGCCCTCAGGTTTCCTCTGCTGCAGTAGATGCTGCTGCCAGCGCCCTCAAATCCGGCGAAAGTTCAATCCTTCTCATGAACGGCCCGGCTCTCAGAGAAAAGGGCCTCGCCGAAGCGAACAGGATAGCCGCGACCACGGGGTGCCGCGTCATGAGCGTAACCTTCCCCGCCCGTACAGACGGCGGGCCAGGCCTGGCTCCTTTTGCAAAAATGCCCTATTTCCCGGAGCATGTGACGGCAACTTTGAAAGGCGTTACCAATCTTGTGCTGGTCGGCTGCGATGCACCCGTAAGCTTTTTCGCATATGAAAATGTTGATTCTGAACTCGTGCCTGAAGGATGCGAAGTCGTGAAGCTTGCCAACGAAGCGGAAGACATGGTCGGCGCGCTGGAAGCCGTGGCGGATGCCCTTGCGGCGCCTGAAAATGCTGGCGAGAGGCGCGAACAAAACCGACCGGAACTGCCAAAAGGGGGAGATCTGACGACAGGCGCGATAGCGCAGGCTATTGCCGCGCTTATGCCGGACAATTCAATCATATCAACCGACTCCGGTGGCGGCGGCGCGGCATTTGGGCCGGCGCAGACCTCGGCGCCCCACAGCTTTCTGAGCATCACCGGCGGCGCCATCGGTCAGGGCGGGCCCGTCGCGATCGGTGCCGCGATCGCCTGTCCCCAGTCCCATGTTTTTGCCCTGCTCGGCGACGGCGGCGCCATGTACACCTTCCAGGCGCTCTGGACCCAGGCGCGGGAAAGCCTTGATGTAACCACGGTCATCTTCAACAACAGGATCTACGGCATACTTGAGACAGAATATCTTCGCCTCGGCGTGAATGCTGTAGGGGATCGCGCCCATTCGATGTTTGACATAGGAAATCCTGATATTAACTGGGCGACCCTCGGCTCTTCGCTCGGTGTGCCGGGCACGCGGGCCACGACAACCGATGAGTTTGTCGCGGCGCTTCAGAGCAGCCTGGCCGAACCGGGCCCCAGCCTGATCGAAGCAATGGTCTAGCGGGCGCTGGAGCTTAGATTGAAAAAAATCCTGGGCATATATGGTGCAGACGGCGGTTTCGAGTTCCTGGAGGAAGGAATCAAATTCGGGACTATCGGTCGCGCCGATTTCGACAGATTCGTTGATCAATCGCGCTTTGAGCTGACGCGAATATTTCTAGCTCCGCTGCAATCCGGAGAGTCCGTTACAATCTCTCACGAACCATTCGATCTTATAGTGAATTACATTGCCGATATTGATGTCAACGCAAAGACCCTGGCCATGGCAGAAGCCCTATGTCGTGCAGCGAACAATACGCCAATTCTCAATCATCCGGCGGCGGTCGCGAAAACTCAACGACACCTCGTGAGCGATGTGTTGCAAGGATTGGATGGACTAGTGGTGCCAACTTGCAAGCTAGTCCCAGCTGGAGGCACCTCAGATTTGCTTGAGTTCATCAAGAATCTTGAAATTGGATATCCGATACTGGTTCGCCCCTGGGGCAGCCAAACCGGAATCGGACTCAACAAATTCGACCGTTTCGCCGAAGTTGAGGCCTACTATGCCGACAATTTCCGCCCAGATGCAGCTCTCTTGCCGCATTATGTTACAAAGTATGTGGAACACAGATCCCCCGATACCTATTTTCGAAAAGTGCGCTATTTTGTGGTCGATGGAGTGGGCTACGCGAGGCATGGGCTGCTGGCCGAAGACTGGCCGGTTCATGCTGCTTCCCGCAGGGCTCCCTTAATGTCGAGGGCAGATTTGCAATTGGCGGAGAAAAATTTTCTAGAGGATCCACAATCTCACCAGCCCGAAGGCCTTGATGCTCTCTTCCCCATTATAGCCGAAAGGTTAGGGCTTGATTATTTCGGTATTGATGTGAATTTCATGGAGGATGGTCAGACGCTCTTGTTTGAGGCGAACGCAGCCATGAACTTGGTCAGTGCTGAAGCGCAACTACAAGGGTACGGGTATGTGCAGCCAGCTATACAAGCCATTTCAGATGCGCTCAATGAAATGCTAGCCACACGTTAGCTCTATGGTTCCTTGCGGGCCTAGATATTGTTCTTTCATCCTCTGAACGTGATCAGAACCTCCGCACCAACTTGTTCAAGCTGCACTCTTGGATTGCCAACAATGTTGGCTAACAGCATCTGCGTTAGGTAGTCATTGGGGGCTTGTTGAAGTGCCAGCTCATGGGCTCGTTGAGCATCGTCAATCTTGCCGATCAAAGTGAGTGCTCTTCCATAACCGTTGAGCGCAGCCAGACTATGGGGGGCAAGCCGCACCGCGTTGCCGAAAACAATTTCAGCCTGCGGTTCGGCACCGATGTCCATAAGGAACTGGCCGACTTCGACAAGCCAGGGATGGTAGCGCCAGTTTAGCTGTGCTGCTTCCTCGGCCGCGGTGACGGCCTCGGCCTTGCGGCCTTCCCGGGCATGCCAGGCAGCCAATTCGAGCCGCAGCTTGTGGTCACGCGGTCTCTTCTCGACCTGACTCTCAATCGTATCCGCCATTCCGGGATCCTGCTGTCTCTGCCAACAACCTCATACCCAGAATAAGAGGCATTTCGATGGATTGCCACTTGTCTTGCAAATCATGCATCCAAGGCTCAGACTCACTTTGGTTCACTGCCTTGACCGCGGGGATGTTTTTCAACATTATCGCGGCCATCTGAGCGCTGCATTGTAGGCAGCGCATTACATGTCTCACGTCTTCCGAACTTATGATCGTCGGAGGGCAGGCGGCGCCATCGTAGGGCGGCGCAACGAAAGGAAAGATCATGGCGAACGCCAAACCTGCCGCCAAAGTCGAAGCCGGCGAATTTCCCCTTGAAACCATGCGACATTCCTGCAGCCACGTCATGGCCGCAGCAATTTTGCAGATATACCCCGAAGCCCGTTTCGGCGTTGGCCCGGCCATCGACAACGGCTTTTATTACGACATCCTGACCGATGAACCGGTCCGCGAGGAAGATCTGGCCAGGATTGAAAGTGCCATGCGTAAGCTGCGCAAGGGCAAGAAGCGATTCTCGCGCCAGGACATAGCCATGGATGAGGCCATCAGCCAAATGGATAAGATGGGCCAGAACTTCAAAGTAGAGCTCATGCAGCTTCTGAAAGAGCGAGGGTCAACGGCCGTGGCCAAGGAAACCGGAGACGCCGCGATCGCCGATGATGACAGTGGCCTCGACACAGTCTCATTTTACAAGACAGACAATTTTATCGATCTTTGCAAAGGTCCGCATGTCGATCATTCGGGCCAGATCGGTGTCTTCAAGCTCACCACAATCGCCGGCGCCTATTGGCGCGGCGATGAGAATAATCAGCAGCTTCAGCGCATCTACGGACTTTGCTTCAACACCCAGGAAGAACTTGATGCAGAGATATGGCGGCTTGAAGAGCTGAAGAAGCGCGATCATCGGCGTGTCGGCCGCGACCTGGAACTGTTCATGTTCTCGCCTGAGGTGGGCTCTGGTCTGCCGCTCTGGCTGCCGAAGGGCATGGTCATTCGGCAGGAACTTGAGCTTCTTGCCCAACAGGAAGAACGCAAAGACGGCTACATGCCTGTTGCAACACCTCACATTACAAAGGAAGACCTCTACATAAAGTCCGGTCACCTTGAGCATTACGCCGAAGACATGTACAGTCCGATGGACATTGACGGCGAGAAGTTCTACCTCAAGCCGATGAATTGTCCGCATCACCATCAGCTCTATGATAACCGACCCCATTCCTACCGCGAGCTGCCGATCCGGTTCTCGGAATATGGACAGGTCTATCGCTACGAGGCGTCAGGGGGGCTCTCCGGGCTCATGCGCGTCCGGGCTTTTGCTCAGAACGATGCACATATCTATTGCCGACCGGATCAGGCAAAAGACGAGTTCCTTCGCGTCATGCAGCTTCATGCCCGCTACTATGAAATGTTCGACATCAAGGAATACTACATGCTGCTGGCACTTCCTGACCTCGGCAAGAAGCACAACTTCCTCGAAAGTCCTCAAGCCTGGGAGAAAGCGATCACGGTCATCCGCGAGGCCATGGACGAGAGTGGTTACCCCTATGAAGAAGAGGAGGGCGAGGCAGCATTCTATGGGCCAAAGGTTGACTTTATGATCAAAAGCGTACTTGGCACTGAGTACGCCATTTCCACCAATCAGCTGGATTTTATGGCGACAGATCGGTTTGATCTTGGCTACATCGCCGAAGACGGCGAAAAGCATCCGCTTTATGTCATTCATCGCGCCCCCCTTGGCTCGCATGAACGGTTCACTGCCTTCCTGATCGAACATTACGCCGGCGCGTTTCCGACCTGGCTGTCACCTGTGCAGGCCATGGTCGTACCCATAGCTGACCGCCATGCAGAATATGCCTACAAGGTGCGTGACACGCTGATGGCGGCGGAAGTGCATACCGGCACCGGCGGCCTCCGTGTCGAAGTCGATGACAGTTCTGAACGGATGCAAAAAAAGATCCGCAATGCGCAGCTCCAGAAGATTCCTTACATGCTGGTTGTCGGCGACGCAGAAAGCGATGCCGGCGGCGCCGCTGTCCGCCTGAGAAGCGGCAAGGATCTCGGCGCCATGCCGATCAACAAAATACTTGATCGCATTAAGACCGAAATAGCTGCGCGCAAAGACTTGCCGGAGGAATAATCAGGCTGGCCATGGTTGATCAGGCCATAACAACGCGCATCGATGCCGCGGTCGCACTTCAACAGGTTGGCAAAACAAGTCAGGCACGCCGCCGCTATCTGACATTGCTGCCACTGGTAAAGAGCGATGCGGAAGCGAGCTTCTTCATTGGCTGCAGGCTTCTCGAACTGAAGCGCTATGATGATGCGCTTGTTGCGCTGAGTCAGGCCGTTGCAGTCGAGCCCAGACACGCGAGCGCCCACAATAACATCGGCGTCGCTCTCATGGGCAAACAGGATCTGGAGGCTGGTGCCGCAGCTTTTCAGCGTGCATTGGATATCAAGTCAGACTATGCGGACGCAAAGCGTAATCTGGCAAACGTCTACACCTATGTGGGGCTCCAGCAGGAACAGGTGGACGCACTTGAACCCGCAGCTACGCTCTATGAGCGATCTCTGAAATTGCGGCCGGATCATTTCGAGACAGTTCTGAGAGCGGGCGCCGTACATCTCAATCTGGGCAACGAGGAAAGAGCGTTTGAGCTCTTGTCCCAGGCCGTATCCCAGGAGCCCGAGGACAGGGCCGCGCGACGTTCATTGATCGATATGCTTGAAAAAGCCGGGCGTCTCAGCGAAGCTAGCATGGCCATCACGGCAGCGCGCGATCGGCTCGGTCCGGATGCAGCTTTCGATTTGACTGAAGCCAAAATTCTCAGGCGAGAAAATGATCTGGCAGGCGCGCTGAAAGTGATGGAGACGGCAGACCTGAGCGACGCATCTATCACTGTCAAAACCAACATCTTCATGGACATGGGGCAGACCCTTGATCGACTGGGCCGCAGTGATGAGGCAATGACTGTGTTCGCCAGGGGCAACGGTCTTGCTGCCGAACGCCTGGCCGGTGCACGTTACACAAAGGAGCAGTTCACAGATCAGGTTCGTGACATGCACCGGTTTGTCGATGCGGGGGATTTTTCGAGCTGGCCCGACGAAGCTCTTGAGGACGATGAGCCGGTACCCGTGTTCATGATCGGTTTTCCGCGCTCGGGCACGACGCTTCTTGATCAAATGCTCGACGCTCATCCGTCTTGCCGGGTTCTCGAAGAGAAGGCGACCATCATCGATGTGCATGCGGCGATATTGGCGGCGGGCCACCAGTATCCAGACAGATTGCGCGACATGACGCTGACCGAAATTGAAGGCTATCGTCGGCAATACTGGGAAACCGTGAGAAAATTTGTCAATCTGGAAGATGGCGAGCTCCTTGTTGACAAGCTGCCGCTAAACATCGTTCGTGTGCCGCTGATCAAACGAATTCTGCCAAACGCGAAGTTCATCCTGTCCGTCCGGCACCCCTGCGACTGTGTTCTCAGTTGTTACATGCAGTCTTTTGCCATGAATGCTGCGATGGCGAATTTTCTGACCCTTAAAGACGCCGCGAACCTGTATCACGACATGATGTCCCTTTGGCAGGCCTGCGAGACGAACCTGTCACTTGATGTGCATCAGGTGCGCTATGAAGACCTGATCGAAGACTTTGAGCAAGAAGTCGACGGTGTTGTAACCTTCCTTGGTCTCAAGTGGGACGATGCGATCCTTGAATATCGTGAACGCATCGAGGAAAAAGGCCTGGTCACAACACCGAGCTATCACCAGATCGGAGAACCTATCTACGACCGGGCGACAGCAAGGTGGGAGCGCTACCGCGAATACCTCCAGCCTCAAATGCAGGTGCTGGAGCCGTTCCTGAATGCATTTGGCTACACGGCCTGAAGAAGCTCAAGAACATGGACACCAGAGCCCTTGCATCGCTGGTTGATGCACACCGAGAGAACAATCCAACTCAGGCCTTCGATCACAGTCACGTTTCTACAAATCACAGGTTCATCTGGGTTGCCAACGCGAAGGTCGCTTCGACCACGACTGGCACGGCTCTCTGCCGGCTAGACGATATCGACCTCAAAGACGGAAATGTCTGGGAGAGCGAAAACGTCCCTAAACTCAGTGATTTCACAACACCCGAGACGTTGGAGATGCTGTCTTCCCAAGACTGGTTCCGATTTTGTTTCGTCAGAAACCCCTACACAAGACTGTTTTCAGCCTACAAATCCAAGATCGGCAACCCAATGGCCGAGCCGTTCTATCAGATCGCCCAGGATGAAATTCGTGACGCTTTCGACTATCCCATGCCAGACGGACAGGATAAGCCCGCTGTGACCTTTCGCGACTTCGTCTATTACATCAGAACAGGTGCTCGCAGTGGCGACAGTCACTGGTGCGTACAGAACCTCAGGCTAATGCAGGACCTGATCCCCTATGACTTTGTCGGGCGGTTTGAAAGTTTTGGGCCAGATTTCAGAGAAGTGCTCAAGCGCCTGAACGCACTTGCCAACGTGCTCGAAATGGCCAGTGAAGTCCGGGGCAAGAGCGCAAGTATCTCGCATACCGCTGCCTATGATCAGGAGCTTGCCGACATCGTCTATGAAATGTACCGCGAGGACTTCGATAGCTTCGGTTACGACCGCGACAGCTGGAGGTCTGAACCAGCATAGACCATTTTCGAATTCGAAATGGTCGGAGCCGCAAGCGTGGCTCCGGCGCCAGTGCGCCGCCCCCGTGGAGCCGTGCGTGCTTGCACGCATTGGCGTGAACAACAGGAACCTGGGCACGATTCCATGAATATGGAATCGGGTCTAGAAGTGCGGTCAGGCCGCTATGGTGCCTGCCTCGCGTTCATGGGGCCTTCCCGGAAGATGCGATGGTCCATCACCTTGAGATCGTCAGCGACTTTGATTGTGGTGTCGGCCATATCCAAGACCTGTGTCTGTACGTCAATGCCGGGCGCGAGCTCTGTGACAACCAGGTCACCATCCCGCACTTCGAGGACAGCGCGTTCGGTTATGAACATGACCTTGCGCCCGAGGCCCTCAATGTAGGGGCCGTTGAAGCTCAGGTGCTGGACTTCGTCGACGAATTTTGCGACTGCGCCTTCCTTGACGATTTTGATTTCACCCTCACCAATTTCAACCTCCAGCCCCTTTGCACGGAAAGAACCGCAGAACACCACCTGTTTCGCTGACTGAGTGATGTTCACGAAGCCGCCAACGCCGCTGATAACGTCGCCGAACCGGCTGACATTCACGTTGCCATGGCCGTCGGCCTCGGCAAGGCCCATGAACGCAATGTCGAGGCCGCCGCCGTCATAGAAGTCGAACTGGGCGGGCTGATCGATGATGGCCTCTGCGTTGAAGGAGGCACCAAAGGCCATGGGAGCGGGCATGCCACCCGTGGCACCTGATTCCACAGTCAGCGTGAAGCCTTGCATCTCACCTTCCTCGCGGGCGACATCGCCGGCGGCAGCCGGAATACCGGTGCCAAGGTTCGCGACAGGTCTGTCGAGGCTCATAAGCTCGAGATGCATGCGTCGCTGGATCACGCGGCGAAGGCCAAGGGGCTGAGGGGTGTGATGGCCATCGGGAATGCGCACTTCGCCCGTGTACGCCGGGTTATGTTCCTCCATATAGGTTTGCCAGCTTGCCTCATCATCACAGACGACGACGTAATCGACCAGGATACCCGGCACACGGACCAGATTGGGGTTCAGACTGCCGTTTTTCGCCAGCCGCTTAACCTGGGCGATGACAATGCCGCCCGTGTTGTGGGCGGCCTGGGCCACAGACAAGAGATCATGGTGGCAGATTTCATGTTCAGTCGTGATGTTGCCGTTCTCGTCAGCCGTCGTGCCCCGGATGAAACTGACATCAATCGGGAAAGTTTTGTAGCGGAGGTACTCTTCGCCTTCGATTTCCATCAGCTCCACCAGATCCTCAGTGGTCTTCTCGTTCAATTTGCCGCCATCGTGCCTCGGATCAATGAAAGTGTTCAGTCCAATCCGTGTGATGACGCCGGGCTTGTCACCGGCGATTGCCCTGAACAGCTGGGCGATCGTGCCCTGGGGCAAACAGTAAGCTTCGATCTGATTGGCGTTCGCGAGAGCCATGCACTTGGGCGCCGTGCGCCAGAACCCGCCGATCACGCGGCTGGTCATGCCTGCATGGCCAAAATGGTTAGCGCCCTTCGTATTGAGATCGCCCTGACCGGCTGCATAGAGCAACGTGAGGCCCGTTGGTTTTCCTTCCTTGAGGAACCGTTCTTCAAGGGCTGCGGTCACGGCTTCCGCATGGCCTGCCGCAACGAACCCCGCCGTAATTACGGTGGACTCATCCTGGATGAGCGCCGCGGCTTCCTCTGCTGTAACGATTTTCATACTGCTGGAATCCAATCTCTTCTTCGCCTGGGTAAGAATTCGGCGCGACAATAGCCTTATGCTTCTTTGGCGGGAAGCCCCTCGGCGACGAACGCTTCAATGCGCTCACGTATCAGATTGAAGACGCGCTCGAATTCCTCATCCTTGTCTGCATCTGTACCTTCAAGGGCGGCGGGATCAGGAGTGCCCCAATGCACTTCCGCCGGATGCCCGGGCCAAACCGGACAGATCTCGGCTGCAGCGCGGTCACAGACCGTCGCAACAAGATCTATTACGGGCGCACAGGGCGCCGCGAACTCGTCCCAGGATTTGGAGCGATAGCCATCCACATGCATTTGGTGCCTCGCGAGCGTCCGAAGTGTAATCGGATTTACTGCGCCAGCCGGCTGCGATCCTGCGCTGTAGGCCTTATAGAGAGGCGCTCCCAACAGATTGAGGAGAGCTTCCGCCATGACGCTTCGGGCCGAATTGCCGGTACAAAGGAAAAGAACATTCTTGGTCATGGCCGAGCAATTACCATATAAGCATCACCAACGCATGAACCGTGAGCATTGGAAAGCGACCCATGAGCGGGTTACCTAACAATCTGCCCGAACTTGAACAGGGCTGGGTCTGGATTACCGGTGCAGGACCGGGTGATCCGGGCCTCCTGACGCTTCTTGCACTCAAGGGTCTCCAGGATGCCGACAGCATCGTTTACGATGCGCTCGTCGATGATCGAATTCTGGAGATGGCGCGGCCCGGCTCCGAAATGATTGCTGCCGGGAAACGGGGTGGCCGGCCTTCTGCCGACCAGACAGATATTTCGGATACTTTGATCAGCCTTGCCAGAGCAAAGAAGCGGGTGCTTCGCCTGAAGGGTGGCGACCCCTTCGTTTTTGGCCGCGGCGGTGAAGAGGCCGAAGCCCTGGTCGCGGCAGATATTCCTTTCAGAATTGTACCTGGTATTACGGCGGGCGTTGGCGGGCTGGCTTATGCCGGCATTCCACTTACTCACCGCGATGTAAATTCAAGCGTTACTTTTGTTACTGGCCACACTGCGCGTGACAAGACAGATGAGACCGTCGATTGGCCGGGCCTGGCTTCGTCGTCGCCGGTGCTGGTGATCTACATGGCTCTGGCGACTTCGGTGGACATTGCAAACCGGTTGCTGGAGGAGGGGCGTGAAGCCTCGGAACCGGTTGCCATCCTTTCGCGCATGACTACGGATGAAGAGCAGGTATTGATCTCGTCACTTGGCTCTCTGGAAGCTGACATGAAAGGTGCTGATCTCAAATCCCCCGCAATGATGGTGGTCGGAGATGTCGTGAGCTACAGCCATCAGTTCAGGTGGCGCAATTCCTAGGCCGCTGCCTTCTTGTGCCAGTAGGCGGCACCGACGGCAGCGCTAACTGAGGCGACTGCCATTAAAAGAAGTGCCGTGTTGCCCATGGACATCTGTGTCCCAAGGAAACCAGCCAGCGGATAGCCCACCAGCCAGCACGCATGACTAAGGGCGAAATGGGCGGCAAATAAAGCGGGTCGGTCACTTTCATCGGAATTTGCCACAATAACCCGTCCGGCCTGGGTATTGATCAAAGCACCGCCCATGCCAATCAGGGCGAATGCCGGGAACAGTGCCGACAGACTGGTGGCAAACTGAATTAGAAACAGCCCGCAGGCCAGAGCAACTGCGCCCGAGGCCAGGATTGACCGGATCTGCAACCGATCAGCAAGCCTTGGCACCGACAGGGACGCGACTATCGATCCAACGCCGGCTGAGGCAAATGCAATGCCGGTTTCAGATTCGCCTAAACCCATCTGATAGCGAACGATGACGACGGTGTTTACAAGCACCATGGCATGGGCCATGGCGTAGCTGACAAAAAACAGAAGCAACGCGCGAAGCTGGCGCGCCATCAGGTACTTCTGCAGGCCGTAAAGGATGTTGCCGATCGTCCGGTCTCCGCGATCAGCACTTTTGTTCACCGGAAAGCGCAATGTGATCAGGATTCCGGCCGATATCAGGAATGTTACACTGTCCAGAAAAAACAGAGTGTTGAACTGCATGAACAAAAGGGCCAGAGCGGCGAATGTCGGACTCATGATCCGTTCAATGTCGTAGCTCATCTGGCTCAGAGAGAGGGCACGGGTATAGAGGCGCTCGTCGTGCAACACATCTGGAATGGTTGCCTGATAGGCTGGTGAAAAGCCTGCTGCCGCGACACTGATGACAAAGGTGAGTACATAGACCTGCCAGACTTCGTTGACAAAAGGCAGCAGGCAAATGAGCGCGGCCCGGATGAGGTCCAGCGTGATCATCGTGCCTCGCCTCGGCAAAATGTGCCAGAAGCCGCTGAATATGGGTGCCGCCGCGACATAGGCGACCATTTTCAGGCCCAGTACTATGCCAAGAATCTGGCCAGCGTTTTGACCGCCGAGCTCAAAGGCCAAGAGCGCAAGCGCAACTGTCGTCAGCCCTGTCCCTATAAGGGATGTGACCTGGGCCGCATAGAGACGCCGAAAAGCGCTGTTGCCTAGAACTTCCAGCACTTGCCGCTCTCTTTCATCACTTTGATCTGAATTTCGAACCCCTCAGTCGATTTGTTCTATAGCAGACCAGGCAAATGCCGCAATGTGCTATCCACATCATCGCCCGAGTCGCGCTAGAATGTCAAATTCTGAGAAATCATAACACATTGAAATAAAACCATTAAATTTTTGAGATTGACAGAATAACCTTTTTTTAGAATATTCTAGGACACAAGTTTAGAGAAAGCGGAGAACTGATCATGTCCTTAAGACCCGTAATTGAGAATGCCGAAGAGCTGGAGACCTGGATCTGGACGGCAAGGCTGACCCCGGACGAGGTTGCAGAGCTTGGCCGTTACAAAGCTGAAGCCGCTGGGCCGTCTCTGGTCATTGTGCGGGGCCAGATATTCAGCACCGAGCATCAGACTTTGACTCTCGATCCTGACCGCCTGGTTGTCCTGAGTATCGGCGATGAACCCCAAACGCTATTCATGGAAGTCAGCCACGAGGTGGCCGACAGCTTCTTCAATCGCCATCGCGGCGAAAGGCGGCTCTATCCCGAGACAGAAGGCCGGCAGCGCGTCCGCCAGCATCAGCGTGAGCGCAATGATGTGCGCCGCGAACGCCAGCGCGAACGTCAGAGCGAACGTCAGGAAAACCGTCGCGACCGCAATCACGAGCGCCGGGCCGAGCAGCGCGAACGCCGCGATCAGTACCGGCAGCGCTCGCGCCGCCGCAGCCACCGTTCTGCCAATTATACCAGAGGCGATCTGAGGGATGCCGCCCGTTACATTGAACGAAATGCCCCGCGCTGGGGTCGCACCATAGAACGCGCTATGGGCCCGGAATTTGCGAATAGAATTGAGCGGGAGGTCCGGAGCGCGGCGTCAAAGGCACTGCGCATGGCAGGAGAACGGCTTGATCGTGCAGATCGTCAGAACCGCGAGGATGGCGACAACCGCGACTATGCGTGAGCAAACGAAAGACAGGATGAGATCATGGCCATTCGCCTTGGAATAGAAGACGCAATTGAACTGGGCACCGGCGTCTGGGAAGCGCCCCTTAGCCCTTCTGAAGTCGATGCTCTGGGCAGATCACGTCAACGTTACGGTGACAGAAGCGTTGTCGCCGTCTCAGGGGCCACATACGACGGGAACTCAAAACTTCTCAGCATCGATTCCGGTGCCGCCACAGTCCTCAACCGAGGCACTGGCGAACGCACCGTTTTCATTGAATTCGCCAAGCCAGAAAGGGATGAGGACGATGACTATGAAGAAAGCGGCGATTCCCGTGATCGTCACAGAAGCAGATCCCGGAGCAGAAGTCGTCAGCGCCAGGCGGGCGAATTTGCAAGAACGGCCGCAAGAGCGAAACGCGCCGTGCGTGCGGCCGCCCAAGCCAGTGCTCAGGCTCGTGCGTCTGGCGAACGTTGGGAAGGGTTTGGCGAACGCCTTGCGTCCGAAATTCTTGGCTCTCTGTCAGACAACTTTAATGTAAATCTCTGGGTGGATGACGATGAAAACAACACGACATACAGGGCATCCGAAAAAAGTGGTGACGGCGCTATGGATGTCACGCTCGGTTCCGGTGATCGTGACTTTATAGAGAAAGTCGGAGACCTCCTGTCGCCTGACATACGGGACGCCGGTCACCAATTCCTGGTCGCCCTTCGCCATCGCTTCGATGGCGATTTGGTAGAAGGGGAAGCCCGCAAATTTGTCGAAAGCCCGAACAATTTCTGGTCAGCTACCATCCAGCCACGTGACGTATCAATTGCCATCACGGCTAAAGGCGAGACGACGGACTATCCGTGGACGACCATTGATCTCAGACCTGATCGTCCCGGTCATATCCGCTTTAAGATAATGAGTGACTCTGACCTTTCAGACGCCTTGTCCATCGTATTTGCATCTGGCGGACGGTTCGCTTCAGAGCAGCTCAAGGGCGAGACAGGCGTAGAACCTCCTGAACCCCCTGAACCGCCAGAGCCCCCCGAGCCGCCGGTGCCACCTGTACCACCCAAAGACTAAGCCGCCAAAATCTAAAGGACCGAACCATGCTTGGAAGCTACCTGCAGAGCGCTTTCAGAAATGCCTTTCATAATCCCCTCTACGCGATCGTCAACGTCGTCGGCCTAGCGGTCGGCCTCGCCTGCTGCACACTGATCCTCTTGTTCGTTCTGGACGAGACAAGTTACGATCAGCACTGGGCCGAAGCGGACAACATCTATCGTGTCAGCGTCTACGGCAAGCCAGGATCAGGCTTTGATGATGTCAACCTCGCTGTTCTCTCAGGTGCCTTTGCCCGCCAGATGGAAATTGATTTTCCGGACATCCGGGAAACCACGCTTCTCTTTCGCTTCAATCCCCTGATTTCAAGAGATGAGAACAGGTTCTACGAAGAAGACTTCTTCTATGCTGATCCCAATTTCTTCAAAGTATTTGATTTCGATTTCGTAACCGGTGATCCGGAAACAGCGATTCTGGAGCCCAATACAATCGTCCTGACCCAAGAGACAGCGGCCAGATACTTCGGTTCAGAAGATCCCATTGGCAAGACGGTGAACTATGGCGGGCTCTTGGATCTGGAAGTCACCGGTATCATCGAGGACTTCGGTCACCGGACACATATTTCCGCCGATATGTTCACATCCCTTGAGACCCTCGACACCATCATGGGTGCAGGTGCGCAGAATCTGTTCCAGAACTGGGGCGGCAACCAGTTCTACACCTATGTGCTTCTGAAGGAGGGTGACACTGGCGAAGAGCTTGAAGCTCAGCTCGGCGAGTTCTTTGCGCGCCATGCAGGCGAACAAATGGGCGCCCTTCTGGGCCACAAGGTGCAGCCGCTGACAGATATCCATCTCCTGTCGCAAAAGCAGGTCGAGATGAAACCGTCCGGCGACATCGACATGGTCTATATGTTCTCGGCCATCGCCATTGCGATTCTGCTGATCGCTGTCATAAATTTCGCAAACTTGACCACAGCACGCGGCACACTGCGTGCGAAAGAGGTGGGTGTCCGGAAGGTGGCAGGCGCCACACGTGGCGGCATTGCATCCCAGTTTCTGCTTGAATCCGGGATTTTTGTGATCGTTGCCGTCTTGCTTGCGGTTCTTCTGACATCTCTTGCATTGCCCTGGTTTAACGGCTTCACCGGAAAGTCTGTTTCTCTCACGCTCCTGCTTGCACCTGCAGTTCTGGTGCCGGCCCTGTTGCTGGTTGTTCTGGTCACGGCCCTCGCGGGTGCATGGCCGGCAGCATTTCTCTCGGGCTTCAGACCCGCCATGGTCATCAAGGGAAGCGCCAGCGAAAGCGGTTCAGGCTTGCTCCGAAAAGGCCTTGTCGTGCTTCAGTTCGCCGTCTCTGTGGGCCTCGGTATTTCAACGGCCATTGTGTTCCAGCAAATGGACTATGCGAGGTCTTTGCCCCTTGGTTACGACAAGGAAGATGTCGTCATCGTCAATTACAAATCCATGCGGGAAGAGCAGGCAGAAGCGCGCGAAGCCCTGATAGCGGAATGGGAACGCCACCCCGATATCATCTCGGCTGCAGGTGCTTCCCAGATACCAACTGACGAGCTTCTGAATGGCACCGGCATACTGCCGCCAGGTGGCGACCCCGAGAATCCATTGAATACGCGCATGACAGTGGTGGACTACGATTACTTCAGCACTTTCGGCATCGACATGGCAGCGGGCCGGGCATTTTCCCGCGACCGTGGCAGTGAAATTCTGCCGAATTTTGGCCCTGGTGAAGATGCAGAGGACCGTGCAACCACCAGCGCAATCATCATCAATGAAAGGGCAGTAAGGGCCATGGGTCTTGGCAGCCCTGATGATGCGATTGGCCAGCAGATGACTATGGAAATGGGCCCTCCAGGAAGCGATGCGCCTGCACAGACCCTGAACATCATTGGCGTCACAGAGGACATCTATTTCACGTCGGTCCGTTCGGAGATACAGCCTCAGGCGTATTTCCTGTCACCGGTCAATGTCTCTCAATTTGCTATTCGCCTGAGCGGCCGGAACCGCGCCGACGCCCTTCGCCACATTGACGAGACCTGGAACTCGATGGTGCCCTCCTATCCCATCACCCGCACTTTTCTGGAGGACCGTTTCGACGCGCTCTATCAGAATGAAGCGCGCGCGGCCCAGATCTTCTCGATCTTCACAGTTATCGCGTTCATGGTTGCGGCCCTTGGCCTGTTCGGCCTCGCCGCTTTCGCGACAACCAGACGGACAAAGGAAGTTGGTGTCAGAAAGGTCCTTGGGGCCTCAGTGCCTTCAATCGTTTCCGGCATGACATGGGACTTCTCAAAGCTCGTCATCATTGCATCCGTTATCGCCGCGCCCATCGCCTGGTACGTCATGCAGGGCTGGCTTGAAGGTTTCGCATACCGTACAGGCATCAGCCCGTTCATTTTCGCCGGTGCCATTCTCGCGGCTTTCACGCTCTCAACACTGGTCGTGCTCTTCCATGCGACACGCGCGGCCAGCGTCAGGCCGGCATTCAGCCTGCGAGACGAATAGTCAGGAATGAAGCAGTTACGATCAAACGCACCTCGAATATCACAGTCAAAGGAAAGAGAAATGAGACACGTTGTCTTCGGAATTACAGCCCTCCTCGCAACCATTACATTTGGAGCAGCCACTATGGCAGAGCAGATTATCGGTCCTGAGACCTATGATGTGACGAAAGTGTATGTGGATAACTTTCTCGGCACGATCAACATAGCGGTGACGTCAGACGACAAAGTCAGTGTCAGGATTGTCGGTGAGGAAGAGTACATGGAGGATCTCGAAATCCGCGTATCGGACGGTCGCCTCTATATCGGACGTGATGACAGGGACCACGACTGGTTCGAGCGGATTTTTGGCCACCGGTCACATCGTGACGCCTACAACATCGAGCGCTATCCCGTTGCCGAGATTTCGGTGCCCGAGGGCATGGCGCTGGATCTGGATGGCATTGCCGGGCGCCTCGAGATCGGTGATCTGAACGGCCCGCTTGAGCTCAGCGGCTGGTGGTTGAAAGGCTCGATTGGCAAAGTAACTGAAGCCGATATCTCAATTCTTGGCAGCGGCAATCTCAAAATCAGCCACGTCGTTGGCGAACTTGATCTCAATGTGCGGGGTTCGGGAGATGTTGAAGTCGGACAAGTGGGCTCTGCAGATATCAGCAGTCTCGGCAGCGGCGACGTGAAGATCAACGAGATTGAATCGGATCTCGATTTTTCCGGCAAGGGTTCCGGTCGTGGCACATTCGGTTCTGTAAACGGCCGCGTCGACCTGTCTCTCATGGGCAGCGGTGACATTGACATCAAGGAAGGCAGGGCAGACCCGCTGGACATCTCCATTATGGGTTCTGCCGATGTTACATTCGGCGGCACGGCGTATAACAGCAATGTGACGCAATTCGGCTCAGGCAGGGTCCGCATCGCTCACAACAACTGGACTGAATAGCCACATGCCGGCAGAGCGGTAGCGCCGAACTCAACCCGCTCATGCTCGCTGGTGCCATTCTGACGGCGTTCCTGCTCTCGACACTGGTCGTCCTCTTCCATGCGGCACGCGCCGCTGGCGTCAGGCCAGCCTTCAGCTTACGAGACGAGTGAGACCGGAGGCCGCCTAGTTCGCCGCCGTATCATCAAACTGGCGTGGCAAATCGATGTCTGAGCACTTGGCGGCGGCCAGGCCAAGGGTCGACCAGATTATGTTGTGGTGAGTTATGATCTGTTGCGCGGCAAGGTGGTCCCTGTCCGGGCAAGTGTGACCGTCTTCAGGAACTGTCGCATTGTATCCTCTGGCGATGGCGCTACGAAGCGTTGAGTCAATACAATACTCGGTGTCACAGCCGCTGACGATTATTTCGTTCTCACTTGGCGTACCCAGCAGGTCTTCGAGGTCAGTGGATTGAAATGCATCGCTCCCTGGTTTGCGAAGCGATAGGTCATTTGCCTCGATTTCAAGACCCGGCAAGAGCTGCCAGCCCGGCTGATCCGGGTGGTAAGGATTTCCCACTGGACCATCAAACTGAATGAAAACAACACGGCCTGAGGCCGCGCGAACGCGCCGGCTGAGCATGTTTATGCGTTGGATAAGCCCCTCGACATCAGGATGCTGCGCAGGGCCGGCAAAGGAAGCTTGCTGCATGTCGATAACTAGCAATGAGACTGTCATGCGGTCATTGTCCTTGTCACCCAGCCTTTGATCCGAGAGAGCATGACATAGTCAGCATTGGGTTCAATTGCAAGCAAGCCTGCCTGCCTTGACCAATTTGAAAGACCAGCCCATTTATGGTAGTATTCTCTATCGACTAATACGTAAGGTAGCACTTTCAAGCTACCTGGAAATGAAAAATGATGGATAGAGTACTATTAGCGATTGTCAGGATATCTGTCGGGTTCAGCCTCTTTTTCCTGACCCTGTACCTGATTTTTATGGTCAACCGGCCGTTCAACGACAGCGATGATGCAGTGCTGTCTGTTGGCGATGTTTTGTGGATCGGGGGCATGTTTGTCTCTGTGGGCGTTGTCTCGCTGGTGGCGCTTTTGGTTTACACATTGATTTCGCGCCGCCGCTCAAGGGAATCAGCTGTAGCGCGTCTTAAGGAGCCGGCTGAGGGCATACCGACACCTGCCGAGTGAGCCAGGTCGCTCGAAGGGCCCTTTAAACGCTTGAATTCAAGGTGGCTCCTCTCTAAGTCTTCCTGCATGGACGTTGACTTTTCAAAATCGGACATCGCCTTTCGCGATGAGGTCCGGAGCTTTATCTCGGAACGCTTTCCCGTAACGCTCCGCGAAAAGCTGGATCGCGGTCTCGATCTGACCAGGGAGGACGCGCTCTCCTGGCCCCGAATTCTGGCAAAAAAGGGATGGGCAGGCGTGAATTGGCCGCCGGCACATGGCGGCACCGGCTGGTCACTGTCCCGAAAATATCTCTTCGATCAGGAGCTGAGTGCGGCCCGTGCGCCGCGACCAACCACAGTGGGCCTGGCCATTGTCGGGCCGCTCTTGATGAGCGAAGGATCTGATGACCAAAAGGCTCAGTTTCTGCCGGAAATACTATCGAGCAACGTCTGGTGGTGCCAGGGCTATTCGGAACCTGACGCTGGGTCCGATCTGTCAAAGTTGGCAACATCGGCAATGCGAGAGGGCAACAGGTTCATTGTCAGCGGCGTCAAGACCTGGATCGCTGATGCTCTCTTCGCTGATTTGATGCTCTGTCTGGTGCGAACCAAAGATGGCGTCAGCTTCATGATTATCGATATGAAGTCTGACGGGGTCAGTATCGAACCCATAAATCTGATGGATGGTCGAACCAGCGTCTATCAGGTGATCTTGGAAGATGTGTCTGTACCGTCGGAGAATCTGATCGGCAGGGAGGGGGCCGCCTGGGATTACATATCGGAACTCATGGATCGAAGTTCTGAGAGCCTGGACAGTGTTGCCAGCGGCAAGCGCGATCTTGGTCATCTGAAGGAAATTTCGTCTGACCAGGAAATTGATGGTGTGCCGCTCATCAACGAACAGAGCTTCCGCATGAAGCTCGCCGCTCTGGAGATTGATCTAAAAGCGCTTGAGTATACCGAGCTGAGAGTTCTTGATGCAGTGGAGAAGGGCAGGAAGCCTGGCCCCGAGGCCATGATACTGAACATCAAGGGGGCCGAAATCCAACAGGCAGTAACTGAACTCCTGGTCGAAGCTGTGGGATACTACGCCAATCCTTTCGTTGCTGAACGCTTCCAGCTTGGCCACAACGAACCTCCCATCGGACCTGATGCGTCTGCCGGAGTTGGTCCGCAGTACCTCAATGCCCGCAAGCTCTCAATGGACGGAGCTTCCCTCGAAGTTCAGCGCAACAACATCGCCGCTGACGTTCTCGGGCTACCCGGGGACTGAAGTCACAGCCATTAAAACCCGCGAGGCAGGGCGAAGGCGATGACGTAGTCGCCTGATCCGTATCCGATCCTTGAGTGTCCACCAGCGGCGATAACCACATATTGTTTGCCGGTTTCCGCCAGCAAATATGTCATGGGTGTAGCCTGTGCGTTTGCAGGCAGGCGGCCACGCCAGATTTCGTCGCCGGTCTCAAGATCAAACGCACGAAGATAGTTGTCCGGTGAACCGCCAATGAAGATAAGGCCGCCAGCGGTTACGATTGGGCCGCCAAGAGTGGGGCCGCCGGTTTCGAGATTGGGGAAAATTGCCGGGGCCAGATCTTCAATAGTACCGAGCGAGACCTGCCAATTTATTTTGCCTTCGATCATATCAATTGCGGTCAATGTACCCCAAGGAGGTTGCACACAGGGCATGCCAAGAGGCGAAATCAGGAAGTCGCGCTTCATGCCATAGGGAGTGCCGTATTGCTGCGAAATACCGGGCTCGTCAATTCGCTTCGACAAGTCGGCTTGTTCAAGCCCCTCTCTCGGGATCAGTTGAACCCATGTCGCGGCATCCGATGCATTGACGACAGCTGTCTGGCTTGCCGGATCAAAAGCGATGCCACCCCAGTTCGAGCCGCCGCCGTAGCTCGGCATCATCAGAGTGCCCTCAAGCGACGGCGGAGTGTAGATGCCCTCTGACCTAAGTCCCGCAATCTGATCTTCACATGCCCACTCATCAAACAGGAGAAGGCCGTAAGCATCGTCGGGGGTAATTGCCTTGTGCCGGACGTAGGGCTCCGGAGCCACTGGGAAAGGCTGTGTCGGTGAGAGGTGTTCACCTGCCACACCACCTTGCGGCACCGGGCGCTCTTCAATTTCGAAAATTGGCTCTCCAGTGATGCGATTGAAGGTGAAAATCATCCCCATTTTGGTTGCCTGCAGGACCGCGGGTATTGTTTCACCATCATGCTCAAGCTCAACCAGCGTTGGTTGCGCAGGCAGGTCATAGTCCCAGACATTGTGGTGAACCAACTGCTGATACCAAGCAAGTTCCCCGGTTGCCGCATGTAGCGCAACCAGCGATGTCGAGTATCGATTGTCGCCCTCCCGCTCGCCGCCATAGAAATCGGGGCTTGGCGACCCCGTCGGAACGTAGACAAGACCAAGTTCCACGTCGGCCGCAAGAGGTGGCCAGGCGTTCGCCGCCCCGTTTTTGGCAGCTTCTTCAGATGACCAGCCAGCGTAAGCCGGATCCTCGGCGTTTCTCGGAATAGGATCCCAGCGCCACAGCTCAGCGCCTGTTCTGATGTCAAACCCACGCACAATACCGAGAGCTTCATCGACACGAGTGTTGTCGCCGATTGCCGATCCGACAACCAATACAGAGCCAACGACGACAGGTGGCGAGGTAACTGTATAGTTTCCCCAGTTTGTTACCGGGACACGGGCATCCCGGTTCAGGTAGATTTCCCCGGCTTCACCGAAACCCAGGCACGGCACACCGGTCGCACCGTCGACTGCGAAGACCCGTGCATCCAGCGTTCCTGTAATTATGCGGTGTCGACAAAGCTCATTCTGGTCAGCATCTGGATCGATCCAGGATGTCACGCCGCGATTGGCGATTTCTGAGTAGGAACGCGAACGATCAATCAGAGGATCGTATCGCCAGATCTCACTCCCTTCGGCCGGATCCAGGGCAATGACGACGCCGGCACCAGTTGTCAGGTAGAGCCTGCCATCGACCAACAACGGATTTGTCTGAAAGGCAAAAGGCTCTTCAAGATCTTCTCCTGTTTCGCCGGTTCGAAACTGCCATGCAATTTCAAGGTCACCCACATTGGTCTTGTTAATCTGCGACAGCGGTGAATATTGCAGTCCGTGCTGAGAGCCGCCGTAATGGCTCCAGCCATCGGTCGGCTGAGCGGCGGCTGCGCCCCCGAGCATTATCAGGATGCCCAACACGGCCGGGATAAAGTCGGGAACTCTGTTTCGGGTTGAAGGCCTGGATCTCAAAAGCATGGAATAACTCCAAAGATAGCTGTTCTGGCCCATACCTGAGCCAATGGATTAGCATCTGGACAGAAAGACGCAAGTCTTGTGCCATGCTGGAGGAAGGGAACAGCAGCGCACTCCTGCTTGCAGTGCGGCCTGTCGCTGTCAGCTCCGTATTTTCGTATGCCCTGGATGAGTGTTTTGCGCCAGAATTGTTCAAAAAGCACCGTTGCTAGTTTCTTGGGCAACCATCCTGGGCTGAGATCCCCGCCCGCCCTATGCGAAAAATTGACGCGCCTGTGCAGAAAAGACCTGACGGCGGCGGAATGCTTCCATAATATGTCCGCAAAACGGGGGCAGGGACTTGAATACCCTTCAAACGATGGCGCGCAATCGCCTTCCGGCCCCCATATAATGAATTAGGGAGACGGACGACCCATGGATTTTTCATATTCTGAAGAACAGCAGCTTCTGCAGGACAGCGTGAACCGCTTTGTCCAGGACAATTATGATTTCCCAGGACTGGCGAAGCGCCGCGAACTGGTTGCATCAGACGAAGGCTTCAGCCGCGAATTCTGGGGACAGTTTGCCGAACTGGGCTGGCTGTCAGTTCCGTTCTCAGAAGACGACGGCGGTATCGCCGGCACTTCTGTTGAAGACATGATCATGATGGAAGCGTTGGGCAAGGGCTTGGTCGTTGAACCCTATCTCCAGACCGTGATTTTTGCCGGCGGTTTCCTGAAGAACGCCAGCGATGCCCAGCGTGAAGCACACATCTCTGGCATCATTGATGGTTCAAAAATCTGGGCAGTGGCCTACGCTGAACCGAAGGGTCGGTATAATCTTGCCGATCTGTCGACCACGGCCAAAAAGGATGGCAGCGATTTCGTCCTGAACGGCGACAAGGCAGTCGTGTCCTTTGGCGGCCAGGCAGACAAACTGATTGTCACCGCCCGCACATCGGGTGGTCAGCGCGACGCAGACGGTGTGACGGTGTTCATTGTTGACGCCAATGCCGATGGCGTTACGCGCAGAAGCTATCCCACGATTGATGGTCTCCGGGCCGCTGAGATTTCGTTCGAGAACGTAAAAGTCTCGGCCGATGACGTGATTGGTGATGTGGACGGTGGATTGCCGCTTGTCGAAAAAGTCGTCGATAACGCGACAATTGCTCTATGCGCAGAAGCGCTCGGCGAGATGGAAGTGCTGAAAGACACGACACTCGAGTACACCAAGAACCGGGTCCAGTTTGATCAGCCAATCGGCAAGTTCCAGGTCCTGCAGCATCGTCAGGTCGACATGTTCATGGCCTACGAACAATCGAAGTCCATCATTCTCTATGCTGTCCTGTCGCAGGACACGGACCCGGACGATCACGCCAAAGTCGCATCCGCGGCCAAGGCCCAGATCGGCAAAGCAAGCCGCTTTATCGGTCAGCAGTCGGTGCAACTTCATGGCGGCATGGGGATGACCGACGAAATGCATGTGGGCCATTACTTCAAGCGCCTGACGATGATTGACTCATGGTTCGGCGCCACAGATCATCACCTCAAGCGCTATGGCGAAAACGCCTAAGCACTTTTGGCGCCGATTGAGCTGATCCCGTAATTCATGATCGGGCGCTTCCTGAACGGAGGCGCCCGATTTCGTCTCTTCTGCCCGCATTTTTTGTGTTTTCATGATCGCGCGGATACTGTGAGGACATGACCAGACCTAGTTTGAGGCCAAGATGAGAGCTGCCCGAATTCTAGTTGCCATCCTCGCTATTCTGGCGATCGGCACATCGACGCTCTTGCTGCTGCGGGATCTGATCTCCTCGATCCCGGAACAGGACCAGGGCGATCAGCAGAGAATCGTGTTCGGCACAAACTGGAAAGCCCAGGCCGAGCATGGCGGCTACTATCAGGCACTGGCCAGCGGAATCTATGACGAATACGGCCTCGATGTCGAAATTCGGCAGGGCGGTCCACAGGTCAACCATAGCCTGCTGATGGCGGCGGGTGAGATCGACTTCAATATGGGCGGCGGCCTCTATGGCTCTCTCAATTATGTTGAGAGCGGCATCCCGGTGATTACCATTGCGTCGATGTTCCAGAAAGATCCTCAGGTGCTGATTACCCATCGAAGTGCTGGCATTGATAGTCTCGCTGACATGGTCGGACATCCCATGCTAATTGGTAATGATGCGCGATTGAGTTTCTGGCGGCTCCTGAAACTGGCCTATGGGTTCAAGGATGAACAGCTTCGGCCATATACTTTCAATTCCGCTCCTTTTCTTGCCGATGAAACCGCGATTCAGCAGGGCTATGTGACCAGCGAGCCCTATGCCATTGCACAGGCAGGCGGTGACCCCAAGGTATTCCTCCTGGCGGACTACGGCATGACATCATATTCGACACTTCTGGAGACCTCCAAGCAGCTGATTGAAGATGATCCAGATCTGGTTCAGCGTTTTGTCGATGCTTCGATTCTGGGCTGGCACAGCTATCTCTACGAAGATCCAACACCCGCGAATGAATTGATCATGTCAGAAAATCCCGACATCACGCCCGATCAGCTGGCATTCAGTCGTGACGCCATGATCGAACACGGCATTGTCGATTCAGGCGACTCTCTCATCATGGGTATCGGCGCCATGACGGACGCCAAATGGCAGGAGTTTTTTGACCGGGTTGTTGAAGCAGGCATTTATCAGGCTGACCTCGACTTCCGAAAGGCCTATTCGCTGCAGTTCGTCAACAGGGGCCTGGGCATTGACAACGGCGAGTGAGCACATTGTCTCCCTTCGCCATGTCGATAAGACATTCGATCAGGGAACAGTTGCGCTCAGTGACTTCAACCTGGATGTCGGGCGGCACGATTTTGTCTCGCTGCTTGGGCCTTCGGGCTGCGGCAAGTCAACGGCCCTTCGCCTGATCGCCGGGCTCATTGAACCGACGAGCGGCCGGATCACACGGCACGATGAAGCACATGATCTGGATATTGGCTTTGTATTTCAGGAACCGACATTGATGCCATGGTCAACGGTTGAAGCGAACATTGGCCTGCCGTTGAAACTGAAAAATGTTCCGGGGCCCGTTCGTGCAGTGAAAGTGTCAGAAGCAGTTGAAATGGTTGGCCTTCAGGGATTTGAAGACAGCTATCCCCGGGAACTTTCCGGCGGTATGAAAATGAGAGTGTCAATTGCCCGTGCGCTTGCCACCGAACCAGATGTTCTCCTGATGGATGAGCCGTTTGCAGCACTGGATGAAATGTCGCGATTTCGCCTCAACGACGATCTGCTTCGGCTTTGGCTTGATCAGAAGTGGACTGTCGTATTTGTAACCCATAGCGTGTTTGAAGCTGTCTACCTCTCGAACAAAATCTTCATCATGGCGCCCAGGCCTGGCCACATTGTTGAAGAAGTAGCCGTGCCGGCTCCACATCCACGGGGCACGAATTACCGAACATCGGCCGAATATGCAGCTGAGTGCCGGCGTGTTTCAGAAGCTATGGCAAATGCTTTTAATGACGAGGCCGAGGAGCAGCGTCATGGGTGAACGAGCGATGCGGCTGCTGGCGCCATCTATTGTCGGCATTCTGGTCCTCGTTGGATGGCACGCATTCGTGACTCTGAACGAAGTCGAGAAATTTCTGGTGCCAGGGCCTCTTGATGTCTGGGCGAGCCTTGTCGCTGACTGGGACATACTGTTCCCGTCGCTTCTTGTGACACTTCAAATTACTTTTGGCGCCCTCATCAGCGCCGTGGTCATTGGTGTTGGTCTCTCTATTCTGTTTACCCAGTCAAAGTTGTTCGAAATCAGTTTCTTTCCCTATGCGATTATTCTCCAGGTGACCCCCATTATTGCAATCGCACCGCTCATCCTGATCTATGTCAGCGATACCTGGCTTGCATTGCTGATATGCGCATGGGTCGTCGCTTTTTTCCCTGTGTTGTCGAACACAGTGGTCGGTCTCAATAGCGTAGACACCAATCTGCGTGAGCTCTTCCAGCTCTATGGCGCGAGCCGCACTCAGACGCTTCTGTTTCTGAAATTGCCCGCAGCCTTGCCGTATTTTCTGGCTGGACTCAAAATTGCGGGCGGTCTTGCGCTGATCGGCGCTGTGGTAGCCGAATTCGCTGCAGGTACGGCCGGGACCGGCTCCGGCCTTGCCTATCGCATACTGGAAGCGGGCTACCGGCTGAATATCCCAAGGATGTTTGCCGCCCTTGTCCTGATATCAGGATCCGGCATCGTCATTTTCGGCCTGTTCAGCATAATTTCAAATTTGCTGCTCAGACGATGGCATGAAAGCGCCCTCTAACCGCGCCGTCCGGCGAAGGGCACATCCGTCAACAGGGTGATCAAATGGGCTGCCATCAGGATCACAAGCAAAATTCCAATGAACTGAACAGCGATCGGGGAAACAATAGGCAGCTTGCCGATCTCCGGTGTCTGGCGGGATTGGTAATTTCCATAGGCGAACAACGCCACGCCTGCGATCAGCACGATAATGGTAATGGGCACGGATGTGAGAATGATGCTGCTCCGACAGGCCGACACGAGAACTCAGTCTTACGCGAATAGGTCGGCTGTATCAACGTTGCTGTGCTGCTACCCTGCGCCGTTTCAAAAGCCCAAGCTCAGTCACAACAGCCACCAGTTCATTGTATGCGCCATCGTAAAGGATCGTAGCCTGGACACGGCTGCCGTTTATCCGAACGTTCGTAAGCTCAGCCCCGTCAATGCCCCGCAGGCCCGCCTCTGCATCCGCCCATTCTGAAATCTGCGCGATCTCCATGCTTATCGGCACACTGATAGTCTCATCCGCCCCCCTTGCTGGTGGCGTGCGTCCAGACGCCAGCATCTGGATGATCCGGATTGCGTTCAGCCCGGCAACGTCAGCGGCGGCGGCATCCACGAGGTCGCCATAGTTGAAGCTGACAGCAGCGCTGAGAAGCCCGGTGTTGGCCTGCCAATAGTCGACCAAAACCCGAGATGCGCTGCTGTCCACACCATCGACTGCACTGTCCAGGATGATAAACGCAGCTGCATATGCGCCGTACTTTTCTGCAAGGATTTCCAGAAGTGATGCGTAGTCGCCATCCATGTAACTGGCGAGCAGCTCCCTGTCCTGATCGTCGGCGACATTTGCAATGACCGGAATCTGCTGATTGATTTTTGGTATTACCCAGTGACGGGTCCACTCATCTTCAGGGTCCCATACACTGGGAACATCGCTGCTGCCGTCAAAATGAATGGGAACAGCCAGGATCCAGTTCCCGAAGCCGCCGCCAATATCGGCCTGCAGTTCGCTCTCCAATGGCGCGATTGGATAGCCTGTCGGTTCAGTTTCAAAGGCAAATTGAAACGTGGCGGCATAGTAGCCCGGAGCGGATTTTTCATCACGGATGTGAAAGTACTTGACGACTGAGGTACGCCGAAGGTCGCCAAATGCGTCGTTCGCCAGTTGTGATCTCGCGACTCTTTCAGCCCTTTGAATGGCATCCGCCTTTGCGGACACGGCTGATGCTGCCCTCATCTCGATGAACACGTCATCGATCAGCACTGTTTCCGCTTCGACGGGGCTTGTGAACAGACCAGCGCAGATCAAAGCCAGCGCAGCAAATATCCCTGCACTGTCCGATCGCAACAGGCCCGTCAGGGTGTTTTCGTGTCTCATCGCCAGGGTCCTATTCCGGACTAGCTGTAGAGATTCTGAATCTCAGGCACTAAAAACAAGCCGCCGATAGCAATAGCGACGCCGTAAGGTATCTTTCCTGGCTTCGACAGACGTTCTACCAACGGCGAGTCATTGTTGATAACCGGCAGGGCTTTCAAAGAAGTCATCACTGGCCTGAAACTCAAGAGCAGCACCGCCAGAGCGCCACCTGCCAGCGCGGTGTAGAGGCCAAAATAGCCGAACTCCCCAAGGCCAAGCCACAGAGCCGCTGTTATCAGCAGTTTGACATCACCGCCACCCATCCAGCCAAGTTGGAACAGTGGAACGGTTACAACGAGTGTTATGCCGGCAGCCGCAAGGTGAGACCCCCATGACAAACTGGACGCGCCTGCAAACGCTGCGACAAGAAATCCGGCAATCATCAGAATCGGAATGAAGTTCGGTATCCTGGCCTTGGCCATATCCCAGATCGCAGCAATGGCCAGCAGTAACGCGAAGGTTCCTGCTGCAATTTCTCCTGAATATTCGGTTAACTCTGGCATTGCAGGTGCGCCGACTGCTGAGCGCTACTTACTTTCGAGCATCTGGACATCAGAGAGATACGTAAGGTTCTTCCAGGCTTTCCGGTAAAAGCTGGCCCGCTCTTCCATAGCTGCATTCAGATAGCTTTCCGCTGCCTCATAGTCGCCTCTCAGCATGGCCATGTAGCCGGTATTGTTGAGTACGGTCTCCCGTTCGCCACCCACAGCCCCCGACAGCGCATGGACGTACATACCTTTCGATGCATAGGCCAGCCTCAGGTTCATTTCCGCAGTTTCGAACTCCGGATCCAGTTCGATCGCGTTCAGGAAATCTTCGATGGCGCCGTCCGCGTCGTCGCGCTGGAGCCTGGAGAAACCGCGGTTGTTGTAGATGTCAGCCACATCTGGCTGCAGATTGAGGGCTCGTGTATATGCGAAGTCGGCGTTCTCGTACTCTTCAGCCACATCATATGCCGCGCCCAGTGCATTCCAGGCGCGCCAGAGATTTGCGTTTTCCGCGACGGCTGCGGCCAACAGGTTCTGCGCCTTGACCGGCCGCCCCATCAGCAGATTTGCGATGCCCTGGCCCTGCAATGCTCTGCCCCGCAAAGCAGCTGTATCGGCAAGCGCTGCAAACTCTTTTTCAGCGTTTTTGGTCGAGCCGCGTGACATCAGAATTTCTGCGCGCAGATAGTTGGCAAATGGATTGTCTTCGTCATGGCGGAGTACTGTGCGCACAATCAGATCGGCGTCTTTATATCGGCGCTCTTCGATTGCCACGGATGCCAGGGCGAGGGACTGATCATCGTAGATCTGCTGTTGATCAGCAGAAATCATCATCACGGGTGGAGGCGGCAGTGGTTCAGCGCTACAGGCCGTGAACAGAAACCCGGCCAGGACAAGTAATGACCCACATCTCATCATATCAGATTCCTCTGCCGTAATAGAGCTTTGCGTCAAACATCAGAAGATCACCACCCAGTTCAAGCCTGATGTCTGCTCTCTGGTCGGATGTTTCGATCAGCGATACTTCAATCGGCAAGGTACTTGCAAGCGATCGAGCTTCCTCAGACCAGCCAGGCTTGAAGAAGATCGAAGATTGCATATGGCTGAAGTGAGGAGCATTCGAGAGCCGCGCTACAGAAATGCCTGTTCCTGCAAGAAACGTTTTCATTCGCGCCGCCATGCTGAGCCGACCAGCGCCATTCGAAACTTCATAGATGGCATAGCTTTCTGCTATTGCGGGCTCAGTCTTTGGCTCCAGCAGCATCGCCGCTGGAATAGGCGCATAGGTTTCGGCTTCCTCGCTCTCTAAAGGCGCGGCGGCCGGCGCGGGCAGCGCTGTAAAGGCTATGTTGTGCCGGACAGAGCCAACGCCAGCCGAGGCCACTGCATTGATCGGCAAGCTGATCGGTGCCGTGCCAAAGAGTGGGACGCGGCCTGTTACTGCGGCGGGCACCCGATTCTGGTTCATGGGCGGTTCGGTTTCCTGAAGCTCTGAAGGTCGGGCGCTAACATCAATTTCGGTGGTGCCAAACAGCGCTGTCCCCTGGGCTGAGCCACCACGAATTTCAATCTGGCTGACCGAAGCTGCGGGCGCAGCCCCGGTGGCCCTCTCACCAGTAAAAGCGACATCGCCGGCACCTAAAAGCGGTACGCGCGGAGAAGCCGTCGCGTGCAATGCGACCTCATTTGTCACATCGGCTGCTGCGTCATCCAGCGCTTCGCTTGAAACGTTGACTTCAGTCGTGCCAAAGGGAGGCATCTGGCGCGCCGCAATCACCTGGATAGTAGCTTCAGGCATTTTCGGAAGTGTCTCTTCCGGACCGGCCAAGCGGCTTGAAACAGCCATTTCGGTGGTACCAAAGAGGGGGCGGCGCTCAGGTGTGCCGCCGCGGACGGCAACGTTCATATCTGTGTTGATCGCTTCGCCTCCGGCCGGAATTTGCGTCCTTGCCGCAAGAACATGGATTTTGCTCTCATTGCTTTCGGGCGCGCGAGACGCGCGTGCCGCATTAACCGTGATACTCTCCTGATCCACTTTCTGATAATTGGGACGGCCAATGGCGGTAACCACAGTCGAATCCACGACTGTTCTCGTGCCCAGAGCTTCAGCTATGGGCCTTTCTTCCGTCTCAGTCTTCGTAGCGACTTCCCTTAACACCTCAGGCTCAACAAGCTCAGCGCTCAACATTGAGGCAGCTTCAGCGCCGACGATCTCCAGGTTCGCAGTCACTGTGGTATTCATTGCGTCAACGCGTTTTGCTTCACGAAGATAGGCAGAAGCTACATCGAACTTGCCTCGCAGCATGTAGGAGTAACCTACATTGTTCAGTGTCTGTGAGGATGTCGGCGCGTGAGTAAGGGCGCGCTGATAAAATTGATCCGCAAGATCGAAGCGCTGAATCTGGTCGTAAGTCGCCGCCAGCGCATTCAGTGCCTCGATCGACATCGGAGAATTGGCGACAGCAGAACGGAATTCCGTCAAAGCAAGGCCGTATCGTCCGGCGGAGAAATGCTCCTTTCCGCGCGCCATTGCGGAGCCTTCGTGAAGAACGGTCGACGAGGCCACACGTACATCTGGCGTATCGCCGGCGCAGGCACTGACGACACCGGCGAGCATGAGTGTAAGCAAGCCGGATCGTGTGAGAATAGATTTTGAGTGATTTGACATTTTTCTCGTGTCCCCAGTCTGTTTCCCGTGGGCCTCTATTGCGTTCCGGCCAGGAGCGGTAGCACCTGACGAATAATAGTGATGGCGCCTGGCAGCAAAATGACCGACAACATGGCGGGCAAGATGCAGGTGACCAATGGAATCGAAAGCAGAACAGGCAACATTGCAGCCTTTTCTTCAGCTCTTAGTGTCCGCGTCGCACGCATTTCATCAGCATGCACGCGAAGCGTTCGGCTGATGCTGGCGCCCAGGGTGTCGGACTGAACCAGCAATGTGACAAAGGATGAAATTGCTGCGACCCCACTGCGCTCCGCGAAATTGCGCAGGGCGTCCGCGCGCGCTTTTCCGCCTCTTAGTTCAAGGGAAACCATTGCGAACAGCTGGGCAAGTATGGGATGGGCGTTGGTAATCTGGACACCTACCTTGTTGAAGGCGGCATCAAGGCCGAGACCGGCTTCGACACAGACAACCATCATGTCTATCGCATCCGGGAAGCTTGTAGAGATCGCCGCCATGCGACCCTTCCGCTTATAGCCGGTCCACATAACAGGGATATAGAGACCCATGGCCACCAGCAGAATGGTTGTAAAAACCATGCCTTGTGCGGTCATTCCAGTCGAAAAGAAAGGCGCTTGCATCAGGAAGATTAAAGGCAGGCTTACTGCCAGCAGCAATCTGAACACGAAGTACTGCCGCACGGCGCTGGATCCCAAGTAGCCCGCCTGGATCAATCTCAACTGAAGAGCAGTCAGGCCATCTTCATCGTCCTCTGCCTCTTCGCCCTGGAAAGATTCAGCTGCGGTGCCGACAAGGCCGACCAGCCGCGACCAGATTGAATCCTCGGATTCATTGCGACGGACCTGCATCGTGCTGTCCTGCCTGTTCGACAGAGCAGTCTGGACACCGCTTCCTGTTTCACCAGCCAGACGGCGGCGCGTAGCGGCCCGTCCTGAGAAAAAACTGACAATGGCCATGCTCACAATCAGCACTGCCAGGAATATGAGACCAACGACAATACCGGTCTGATTTTCGCCTAGCCAGTCAACAAACATGATCTGTTTCCCTCAACCCTTAAACTTTGAAGTTCACAAGCCGATACATGATGAATATGCCAAATGCCATCAGCCCTATCACCGACAGTACGGCGGGCATAAAGATGGGGTCATCCATGACATTCAGATAGAAATATGGGTTCACCGTGTAAATCAAACCAACAGTGATAAAGGGCAGAATGCTCAGAATAAGGGCTGATATCCGGCCTTCTCCTGAGAGAGCTCGAATCTTTTTGAACATCCGGAACCTCTCACGTATCACTCTGGCCAGACCCTCAAGGACCTCCACAAGGTTTCCGCCAGTCTCGTACTGGGTGCTTATGGAAATGACAACGTACTGAAAGTCCGGCAGGTCGATGCGCCGGCTCAGATTTTCGAGGGCGGCTCTCAAATCCATGCCATAAGTCATTTCGTCGACGGCGATACCAAATTCAGTACCAATTGGATCGGGCATTTCCTTGGTAACCAGCGACATAGCTGCAGTGACAGGATGACCTGCCTGCAAGCTTCGGATCATTACGTCCAAGGCGTCTGGCAACTGTTCGCCAAAAACTTTCCGCCGCTCTGCCCGCAGATACATGAAGTATCCGATGGGCCCAAGGATGCCGCTGCCAACGGCCAGCGGAAACGAGGTCGTCGGCACGGCGAGGAATGCGAAGCCAGTAGACACCCGTGCTGCGATAAGGGCGCCAATAAACAGAACACTGATTGATACGGCAATGATCAGGAAGAATTGTGCCATCGACATGATAGACCCGGATTGAGTGATCAGCCGATCAAGCCATTCATAGCCAAATCGTATGGGCCCAAGAAATTCAGTCTGAGCTTTCGGCACGCGGCGCAGCAGCTCGTAGACTTCGCTCGATTTCTTGCCGCTCTCCAGCATTTTCATGCGCCGGTTGACATTTTTTCGCTGGGACGCAGGGTCGCCGACCATGTAGTAGAGGCCTTCGACGCCGATCAGCACGCAAAGAAACGAAGCGGCATAGAAAATATAGAGTGGTTCGATACTCATATCAGGCCTCGGCTAGAATCTGGTCTGGATCGAAAATATTGGCTGGAATTGTTATGCCCCGGGCCTCAAAGGCTTCCATGCATTTCGGACGAATGCCGGTTGCCTTGTATTTGCCCATGACATTGCCGTCGGAATCGACTGTTTCACGCTCGAACGTGAAGATTTCCTGCATGGTGATGACATTTCCTTCCATGCCAGTGATCTCTGACACACTGGTCATGCGGCGTTTACCGTCGCTCATGCGCTCAAGCTGTATAACAATATGCAGAGCTGCAGCGATCTGCGCCCTGACTGCAGTTGCTGGAATGTCCATGCCTGCCATGCCGACCATTTGCTCCACTCGTGAAAGACCATCGCGACAGGTATTTGCATGAATGGTCGCCATTGATCCTTCATGGCCGGTGTTCATGGCCTGCAGCATATCGAAAGCTTCGCTACCGCGGCACTCGCCAAGAATGATGCGGTCAGGTCGCATACGCAGGGCATTTTTGACCAGGTCGCGGGCAGTGATTGCACCCGTACCTTCAATGTTGGCCGGGCGAGTCTCAAGCCGTCCCACATGTACCTGTTGCAACTGAAGTTCTGCGGCGTCCTCTATGGTCAGAATGCGTTCGGTGCCGTCAATGAACGCGGACATTGCGTTCAGCATTGTGGTCTTGCCACTGCCGGTGCCGCCCGAGATCAGTATGTTGCGCCGAGCCTGCACAGTGCCTTTCAAGAATTCAGCGCAGGGCAGGGGAACAGTGCCGATTTCAATCAGGCGATCCATGTCAATCGGGATTTCGGCGAATTTACGAATGGACAGAAGGGGGCCATCGACCGCGAGGGGCGGGATGATAGCGTTGACGCGGCTGCCATCAGGAAGGCGGGCGTCTACCAGAGGCGAACTCTCATCAATGCGCCGCCCGACACCGGAAACGATTTTCCCGATTATACGCAGGAGATGGCGATCATCCTTGAAACGAACCTCTGTCAGCTCCAGTTTGCCGGCCCGTTCGACAAATACCTGCGCTGATGTGTTGACCAGGATGTCGGTGACAGACGGATCCTTCAAAAGCGGCTCGATCGGCCCGAGGCCAAGGACTTCATCAAGAATGTCATCAACCAGCGTGCTCCGCTCGGTAGCATTCAGGGGTTTATTTTCCTCAATCAGCAGCTCGCCGATGATCTCGCCGATTTCACTTCTGAACGTCTCAAACGGCATTTTTTCGATTGCCGCGAGATTAATCATGTCAAGTAGCTTCTGATGAAGAAGCACTTTCAGATTTATGTAACCTGGAGAATTCCGATCGCTGTAATCTGAGATTGAAGCATCAGTAGATGTCGGCGATTCGATCGGTCTGATGCTTGGCCCAACACGAACCGGTTTGGGCTCATCCTGCCGCGTGACCTCAAAGGGGTTTGAATATGCCACTGCCTTGATCCTTTTGTTCTTTTTTCAGCTTCTAGAGCCGAATGTCTCGCTGCGTTGTAATTTCGGCGATCATGTCATCAACCATCGTTGTGATGCCGCTACCGACTTTTGTTTTCATACGCACTTTCGACAAGGCAACTCCCTGGTTGCCCGCATCGACAACTGTTTCGTATTCATCCGGAATATTGTGATCAATGCTGCGGCCAATCGCTTTTTCCGCTTCTTTAATGCGAATGCGCCGAAGACCGCGTTTTTCAACTCGATTGACCACCAGCCTGACTGGAACTTGGCCAAGCCCTGAGTCCCGAAGCGTTTCCACTTGCCGTTTCGCTCGCCGCACGCCAGCAACAGTCAGCTGCATAACCAGTATGATCAGATCGCTGTTTTTCAGAACCTGGTAGGTCCATGGCGTCCAGGCATTTGGAATATCAATCAGATTGTATTGATACTGATTGCGTACCAGCCCAAGGCAGTTGTCGATAAATTCTGGTGTCAGCCTGTCAAGTGATATAGCGCTGTTGGGTGCCGCCAGAACATCAACACCGGAGGCGTGGTGTCCGACTGTGCTGGCCAATAGTGAGGCGTCAAGCCTGCCCGGCTCGCCCAATAAGTCAGCCACACTCAGCTGCGTGCCAACATCCATGTAAAGTGCCGCCGAGCCCAACTGGACGTCGAGATCCACTATGCAGGTGTCTGGCTTCTCGGCTTCATTTCGAGCGGCCAGAATGTAACCTGATTGAACGGCAAGCGTTGTTGCGCCTGAACCGCCGCCGCAATTCATGAACGTAATGACGGCGCCTCGCTTGCGCGCCCGTTCCGCCTCATTCAACACCTTCGCGCCGTTCACATGACGGGCCGCGCTTTTGAGGTCTTCAATGCTGATGGGCTGCGGCAAAACGTCAACCACACCTGCCCGCATCAGGCTGCGGACATCAGTTATGGATATGTTCATGGCTGTGGCCGCGACGAGCGTGTTTGGTTTCAGCGCGGTCACAAGCTCGGCCAGCATGGCGACCTTTTCTGGGTCGCCAGGATCTATATCGACCACAATAAGATCTGCGTCCGAAACAATAGAACTGCCAGGGGTCACCGAATCAATGTCACCTTTGAATGGCGTGATATTGATTCCCGGCAGGTGGCTCGACAGTTTCGCGAGACAGCTAGCTGCTTCATCAGACCGTAGTACTGCGGCAACATTGATGGCGTGCTCTGATTCCATTCCGTTTTTCCCTAAGTAGTCAGCAAGACAGAATCTCTAAAGACATGTCTTGTGCGAGTGCTTCTTCCATCTGGCCCAGGATGGAAAAGGCTCTCTAATTGTTCTCGCCCAAATCTGACGTTGTTACTTCTTCCAGTGCTTTTACTTCTCCGGCGCGATACCTCTCTACGGTCCCAGCTGTGCGGGCGCCGTCTGTGGCGGGGACAGATCCAGCGTCATATGCAGGATCTGGGTTAATGATGTGGGCGGCCATATTCTGGCGAACCGAATTGCCAAATCCCTCGCTTAGCGCGATGTTTTGATTTTCACAGGCCACCAAAAGAAACGAGACAATAATGGCGCCGACAGCTGGCATCTGATTTTTCATGTCTTTTCTCACCTGATTATGTGTCCAAAGCTGCCTTCGATGCCGCCTGCATTGCGAAGGTCAAGGGAAGCTGCAGCAGGGCGGACTGCTTTGCCTGAGTCGGGTGCTTCGACCCTGCCGAACAGGAAAATGTCACTGTCACTTGGCGGGATGAAGAAATCTGCCGGCACTACCAGCGCTTTCGCTGGCGCTGCACGTACCAGATGCGGTGTTACGACTATAACCAGCTCAGTCTCATTGTTCTGGAAGCCAGAGCTCCGGAACAGAGCACCGAGGATTGGAATGTCGCCCAGCACCGGAAACTGCTCAACGGTGTCGATGAAGTCGCTCTGAATGAGCCCCGCAATGGCGAACGATTGCCCGTCACGGAGTTCTACAGTGGTGCTGGCTTTTCGCGTAACCAGTCCCGGAATGTTGAAACCCTGCAAAATGACAGGAGCAGTCTGGCGGTCAATTCTGCTGACCTCCGGCTCAACTACGAGATTGATCAGTCCGTTTTCGAGAACTGTGGGCGTAAACGAAAGGGATACGCCAAACTCCCTGAATTCAACAGTGATCGTGGACGATCCTGCTGCCGTGTTTTGTGCGATCGGCACTGGAAATTCGCCACCAGCGAGGAAGCTTGCTGTATCCCCCGAGAGAGCTATCAGATTTGGCTCTGCCAGTGTCTTTACGGCGCCGGTCCGTTCAAGGGCGTCGAATATGAGGTTCACATCAACACTGCCGATGTCGCCATTGATCCCGACGCCACCGAATGCATCAGCCGCCGAGCCAAATCCAGGCAGAAGAAGGGAGAGAGGGTTGAATTCCAAGCCTTCGCCAACTTCGAACGGATTGGCAAAAGCGTTCCCCGAAATAACCCTGAAGTCATCATTGCCAAAGGAAGTGCTGACTCCGATATCCTTGACGACATTTCGGGCAACTTCCGAAAAGCGAACAGCCAGCATGACCTGCTGGCTGCCGCTGACGCTCATCAGATTGGTGATCAGGTCATCACCCTCGACATACTGGCGTGCGATTTCAATGGCCTTTTGAAGTTTGGGAGCGCTCGATACAAGGCCCGAAAGAACAATGCCGCCATTTGCCGGCCTGACTTCGATCGCTTCTCCAGGCATGACGTCGTTGAAGCGCGATTTGAGGCCGTCAATGTCCACACTCACATTCAGATCGACAACCGCAATCAGAACTTTTCTTGGCCCGTAGATTGTGATGCTCGTTGACCCGGTCTCTTTGCCAAGCACATAGATCGTTCTGTCAGATAAGGCCAGGACATCCGCAATGTCAGGATTGCCGATCAGGACATCTGTAAAGTTCTGGTCGATTCTGAGCACCTGCGATTTGTCCACAGCAACGTCAAACTCGCCAGCATACTTTGTGTTTTGCGGATCAATCACAATCTGCTGGCCAAAACTGTCCGTGGTGAAGAGAAGGCAGGCGAGTACCGCTATCGAGAAGATCGAGTGCACTCTAGACTTTGTTTCCGTTCGCATCGTTCTACTTCCTCCGAAACCTTTGAATCGGTTGGGCTGCGTCAGCCTTGGTCCAGGTCAGCCGCTCTGACGGCAGAATCCTGACTGTCGAGGTCAGCTCTGGGTGTCAGATTTAACGGCCGGATCACAGGTTCGATGACATTCTGTCGCGGCTCGCGCGGCACCCTGTAGGTCCGGGCTACTAGGCCACGATAGACTTTTACATTGGCGTAACCAGATGAGGTACGCAGGCTGGCGCCCTGGACGCTAGAGCCTCCGCCCTGACTTGGATTGGTGCCGGTGGCAGATGTTATGTCACGTGCCCGTACGGTTGCTGTCTTGTAGTTGTCAACGTCAGTCATGCTGCGCAGAGCAAGGGACAGAGTCCCGAGTTGCGCTGCAAGAGCCAGCTTTTGGACATCCGATGTGCTTGCCTCGAGCGTCACGGCACGGACCACAGTGGGAGCTGAACGATTCTCGTTTGCATCCTGGTCGATGCCCAGCACTTTGATGTTCTGCAGCACGATCAGGGATCTCATTTCTGATGGCTCTGCACCAATAGTCAGAACCACGTCAACGTGATCCCCTGGGACAACAAACCCGCCAACACCAATAACATCATTGACGCGAACGGTCGTCGCCCGCATTTCCTCATTAATGATTGCGGAGAGGCTTGCCCGGACGCCAAACCCCGAAATTTTGGTGGTCAGGATGGGTTCGTTCACTTCAATCGGTCGCAATGCGATGCGATCCTCAGTATCACTGAGAACTTCTTCAATGGTTCTGAACGACCCGGTGGGCAACACATTCGCTGGCCAATCCACGACCGCCAGATGTTCGGGCCTTATCGTATCTCCGAATACCAGAGGTGTTGTCGCGACAACGACGGTGGACAGCGTCAGATCCTGCTGATCTGCAACGGCCACTGGTTCAGGCACCTGGCCTTCCAGCCAGTCAAATGCGGCGTATGCCGCTAGTGCCGCAAAGACAAGTGCTATGCCAAACATCCATAGAGCGCGCGGATTCATTACGTAATCCTTTCATTGCCGAAGACGCGTACTTGTTGAAACTCGACGGTACTGTTTTGCTTCTGCGCCACTGGACTTTCAAAGCAAGCAATTTCCAGCCGTGAATCAGGCCGGAATTTGCCCATTGCACATGCGCCACTGAAGTTGGCTTGACTCCAGTTGCTAGCAGGACGCCGTGTTCGTCATGCATGTGCCAGCAGTGTTCATTGCGCCGCTGATGGAGTTGCCCAACGCCAATGAGGCGGCTGCAATGCCGGCTCCGATAATGGCAAGAATCAGGGCATACTCGGCTGCAGAAGCGCCGGAGTCATCCCAAACAAGGTGCACAAGAGCGTTGCCTAACTTTTTCATGACCGTTTTCCTGAATTGATCAAACGAATGGAACTATAAATTCCAGGCACTCTGGAGGCCCGGAATTCATAGTTTGATGATGATTGGGGCAGGAATTCCCGCCTCAATTAGCAAGCCGCCGTATTTGTAATGCAGGTACCGGCAGTATTCATTGCACCGCTGATCGAGTTGCCCAGTGCCAATGACGCGGCTGCGATGCCGGCGCCGATAATGGCAAGAATGAGAGCATACTCTGCAGCAGAGGCGCCAGAGTCATCCCGCATAATACGTGTTAAGAAGTTAGTGAACTTTTGCATGATTATGTCTCCGTAATCAGTCTCTGTTGGAATTTAGCTGCCAGGTGACATCACTTGACGAGCTTCGGCTTCCTTACCGACTAAACAGGACACAACGAACGCACTTTGCCAAAAGCGAATGGCGTGTTGGAAACCTCCCGTATGTGTAGTGGCCCAGGCGTCAACAAAGCGTCATCAACTAAGGTTAATGGGCCCTACTGGTTGCATCAAAACCCATGATGCGGCTCCCTACGTGCGCCTGCGCCAATTCTTTCGACATCTGGTGTTCAGCGAAGGCGCAAGCACCACACTTGTTGTGCAATCCCATCACAGCGAGGAACCGTGACGCAACCGTAGACAATTCAATTAATAGATGTCATGAGCGCTTCTGGTCGCTTTGCGATTCCAGAATCCGTGAATAGACTCGGTTCGACCTTTGTAACTCCAGTCCAAGGCCCAATTCCGTCTGATCGGCTATGGCCGTCCGGATCATCCGTTCGGCCAGGCGGAGGTCGCTGCCATCACTGCAGCTAAGTGCATCTGCTATCGCTCTGGTTGCAACAGCCTGTGGCCATGCCTGATTTGTCTCCGCACCGATTTGGAACGCTTCACGGCTCAGTTGAAGTCCGTCTTCAGATCCGGCAAGAACGGAAGCTTCTGCAAGCCATGTCTTGAAAAACGCGAGCAGAAACTTCGTCTTTAATCGATCCGCCATTTCGATAGCGGTCTTCAAGTCTGTTCGGGCCCCTGCGTAATCTTCGCCGACCAGATGGGCAAGACCTCTGTGCCCGGAAAGAGAATATATCCGCAGGAGATCGCCCCTGGACACTGCGATTTTCATTGCCGCATCGAATGATTGAAGCGCACTTTCGATGTCCTGTCGCCAGGTCTGAACGAGCCCTTGAATTTGAAGACAGGCTGTCATCGTGGCGCGATTGGGGACTACGTCCGCCAGTTCGACGGCGGCTGCGCAATGTTCGTAGGCCGATGTGAAGTCCTGATCGATGGCGCATATCATTCCGAGTAGAGCTCTGGTTTCGCTCTCCTCTGGCGGTGAGAGTTCGAGATTTCCGTATGACAACCGATCATGCAGTCTGGCCAACAGTGTTCTGTGCCCACCTTTGACAAGATGGAAGCGGGTCAGCAACCTTTCGGCTGGAAGCCAGAGGCAATCGCCATAGACTCTGTCAGCTTCCTTCAGTGCCTGGCGCGCCAAACCGAAGGCTTTCTCTTCTCTGCCGCGTAACATCGATGTCCTGCTCTGGCCGGCAAGGAGCGAAGCACGCCTCATAGGGTCGTCCTTCTGCTCACACGCGGCCAGCGCTTCATCGAAGAGTGGTTCAATCAGTTGAAATTCGTGAGAGGCCTCTGCGATTTCGGCCAGACCTGCCAGAATGTCTACCTTGGTCTCCGATCTGGATTCATGCATTTCGTCGGCGCGGACAGCTTCAAGGGCGAGCTCATAGTGCAGCTTTGCGTTTGCTACTGCCCCTTGGGCGAAATCGTATCGTGCCTGCAGGATCCAGTTTGCCATTGCGTGCTCAATGTCGCCGGCCAGTTTGAAGTGCTTCGCCGCAGCGCCATAGGATCGTTCACGGATTGGCAATTCATCCGAAGAGAGGGCCTCCGCGAACTGAGCATGATAGATCTTCTTGCGAGAAGGCAGCAGGCGCAGTTCAAGCGCCATTCTCTCGCGTTCAAGAACGAATGAAACGATATCGTTTTCGACGACAACAATCTTCGCTGCTGCGAGGTCCTCAAGTGCCGCTGTAAGCTCGACATCTGACAGCTGCACTGCCAGTTTCAACGCATTGTAGAATGTCCTGCCGACCATCACGGACGCCAAGGAAGCGACATGGACGGAAACACTGTCAATTGTTTTGAGCTTTTCTTCAAGAGCGTCCTGCGCTCGCTGTGGCAATGGCAGATCGTAACCGGGCTGAGCACCAGGGCGAAGTCGCACAGTCGATGCGAGATCAAGGGCAATAGCAGGATTGCCGCCGCAGATTGCCCACATTCTTTGTAACACATCGAGTTCTGACAGCCACGGCGCATTCGGGTGCTGTTGCGCAAGCAGCGTCTGAATCTGCTCTGCGTTCAAAGGTTGCAGTGTCAGTCGCTGCAAAAGTCCTTCATGAATGAGTTCGCGGAAGACAAGATCGCTCGTATTTCCTGAGGGCCCGCCTTCGCTTGCTGTGCTTACCAGAAAGAGGACGCGGTCGTGGCGCAGGATGTTCACAATCGGGCCTAGCGCTCGCTGGCTTCTGAGGCCCGCCCACTCGAAGTCGTCAATGACGATGAGGACGCCCTTTTCGGCCGCATGCTCCGCGATCTTTTCGGCAATGGAGTTAATTGAGTTCAGGTCACCGCTTTCAGCATCGGCTTCACGAGACGCTGCCTCAACGCTGTCACCTGCTCCCAGCAATTCGTACCATGTGCGCAGATTGTCTGCCTCGTTGATCTGAGAACAGGCAGTATACAAGACCTTCCAGCCGTTCAGTTCAGCTTCCTGTGCGAAGAAGCGCAACACATGGCTTTTGCCGATGCCGGCTTCCCCTTCCACAACGAACGCGTTGCCGTGTCCCCGTCCAGCCAGCTCAAGCGAAGAAGTCAGACGCTCAATCGCATCTGTTCTTCCGAAAAGGAAATGATTGTCGGGTCGAGGCAGCGCAATTTCTCTACTAATTCGGCCTGCACGCTTCTTTCCCAGAACTTCGACATCTTCCAGATCGTGTCCTGCGATCTGTTGTGCCAATGTTCTCGTTTCTTCGTCGGGTGACGTGCCGAGTTCTGCCTTGAGGACGCGCTCGCATTCCTGGAACTGGGAAAGGGCAGCGGCCCGTGATCCCTGAGCAAGATAGAGGTGCATGAGCTTTCGATGGATGTCTTCGCGGAACAGATCAATCCGCAGCGCCGCTTTGCCAACATCAATGGCATCGTCAATTTCTTCAGCTTCAGTCAGCAATTCGAGAAGGGCTACATGGGCACTCATGGCCTTATCGTGGAAGCGTTGCCGGACGGAAAGCAGCCACTCGTCAAATTCGGAGGACTCAATTCTCAATCCCTGGAGAATTTCACCAACGTACAGATTGCAGCAATTCTCAAGTTCACCTCTGGTACTGCACTGGCTCTCGTCGAAGAGCGCCGCGGCATCTATCTCAAGGCTGTCGACTTCGAGCTGAACGTGCTGATTGGTAATCTTAAGGATATCAAGACCGTACTTTTCCAGCGTCTTCCCAATGGCCAGCAGAGCCTGCCGAAGGCTTTGACGCGCCCGATCATGCTCAGATCCGCCCCAAAGTATGGCGGCAAGGTTTTCGCGAGATGAAATCTGTTCAGGAGCCAGCGCCAGATAGGCGATCAGGCCTTCAGCCTTTCTAAGGTTGAAAGAAACTGTCTCTCCTGCGGCGTTTTCCAGACGGAATCCGCCAAAGACCTTCAAAGTACCTTGATTGGGCACTTCCGTCTCCCTTGCTTCAGCACAGGCTCAGACCTTGAAAGTTCTCAGATGGCCTGAGTTTTAGTGCTTCACTGCTGCAGGCTCGCCCGACATGGCGACCCCACTCCTGGACTGACCATTGTCTTGGCCCCATCCCAGTTCTGTTTTCCGATCTCTCAAGGATCGTTCTGATTGTGACGCTTTACTGGATTCAATTGATTCAGCGCTGGCTGAATTCCGTTTCGTTTCAAGTTCTTCAAACAGCGATCCAAGCAGGCTGCCCAGCACTGTTGCTTCAGTGTCTGCGCCTTCCTTCAATCCGCTCACATCGACATAGAAAGCCAGGCAGTCACCATTCCTGGCGCGCTTTTCGGTCACAAGCAGCGCTTGACCATTCTTGGTTTCGATCCGGCTCATTTCTTCTCGCGCTCTTTCGTCCGAAATCCGCCGCTGTACCCAGTCTGACGGATCGACGACGCTGCCCTCAGCCAAGACGCGATGGGCGAGCGACCACTGCACTTGCTCATATGACTTTCCTGTCATAAGCCAGCTGTGGGCTTCATCAAGCATGCTTCTCGCTGCATCATCGACTGACAACAGTTCGTCTTCCGGCCCATATCTGAGGACACCAATCCGGAGCTCACTTTCTGGCAGGATCGGCTTCGTGTTGCCTGTGAGCGGTGGCACCGCCGCCTGTCCGGATGCTCGATCATGTGCGCCTTCTGACAAATCGTCATGTGTTACTTGCTCATAGTTTCTTGTCACGCGGCGCGTTGATCGCCACTTCGCCGAAAGGGAGACGGCCAATTGCTGAATCTCGTAGGCGTGAAAGGGCTTCAGCAGGAATGAGAGGCGATCGGCAGGCGGCACACGTTCGGTAATGTCATAGGGATGGACATCAGAATAGGCTGTCACAATGACTATCTGGCAATAGGGATCAAGCTCTCTGATTTGTTCTGCGGTCTCAAGGCCGCTAATGCCAAGCGGCATGCGCATGTCAATAAAGGCCAGAGCGAAAGGCTCGCCGGCTCGCATGGCCTCACGGACAGCCTCGACAGCCATTGATCCTTCCTGGAACGTGGACAGATCAATGTCCGGGAACATGCGATGTTGCGGCGTGGAACCGAAGAGATCCTCTTCAAGTTCGGAAAACAGCTTGTCAGTACGGCGCTTTGGCGCCTGGCCCAGGACATAGCAGTAATCTTCGACGATGCGCGGCTCATCATCGACAACAAGGACCCGTACGGCGGCAGATGTTGACGTCATTGTCTCTTGCCCCATCGGCCATTGCAGGCCTGGTTGCAGTTTTTTAAATCAAACTACGACAAAGATGCAAATCAACAGGAAAGCAAGAAGGTTGGTAAGCGAGCTATCCTGAATACTGTCCCCGATCCCGGTTGAATCATATGTCCAAAGCCCAATTTTGAGGCGAAGGAGCTAAAACAGGTCAACCAGTGAGACTGGATCGCAACACAACGACTAGGGCCATTTCGTAACATGGCGTGAGGGACATAGCAAGTCACACGCCTGCCGGTTGTCGGTCAAAGAGAGTTCAAGTTTTCTCCTGACGTATAGCGTGTGAGTTCCAAGCGGTTACATGCCTGTTTCGAGAGTCTAATCTTTGTTAGCTCGCAGCACGATTCACAAATGTTCATTGAATCAATGTGTTGCGCAACGACAATGTGCTATGTCACCACCGTAGCGAAAACGGTCAGTTCCAGACTCGGCCAAAAGCCAAGTTATGCACAGGGAAATCTCGATTTCCAGTGGCCGCTGGCTTAGCGCCGGTCCACTCAGTTATGAGAGCAGCGTTACACGTTTTCTGATATAGTGTCGTGGGTTCACTGTTGCTGAGATGTATCAATAGACCCGTAACCGACAGTGTTTGGGTTGCATATCGCTGCATCAATCTCGCTTTGTAACGCCTACGTTGTCAGTCTGGACTTCTCAAGACCGAAAAGTGAACAATCCGTAAGATGAAGCTCAGTGCAAAACTCACTCTTTTGTCTATCGGTGCGGTCACAGCAACTCTGTTTGCAGTGTTTCTGTTGCTGTCTCGGGAATTGTCCGGTGCTGAAATCGAGCTGCCGGCCAATCTGATTCATTCACAGCATCAAAGTGTCATTGACCGTATTTCAGCTGATCAGCGCCAAGCCATGCAGCTGGCTGACACGGTTGCACACATGGGACTTGTATTCGGCTCGCTTGTGCCAGAAGCACAGTACAACCGCGTTTCGAGCGCCGTGTCAGACGGCAGCGTAGCAGCTGTATTCAGCTATGACCGCGATACTGGCGAGATACTGCCAATTTCAGAACTCGATCCGGTCGAGGCTGATGATCTGGTCGAGGCTTCATCAATAATTGCGCGAGCGATCAAATCCAGGCAGCCAGGCGATGCATCTGGCTTCCTCACTACGTCTACTGACCTCTTTTTCATGGGATCAGCAAACGTCGAATCCAGTCAGATAACCATCGCAGTCCTCTATCAGGTGGATCTTGCCGCCGGACCGGGACCGGTTGGATTGCTCGCCAAAGTCGAATCCATCAAGCCCGTTGCCGCTCTTGGTAGGGAATACGCCACTATTCTGAGAAAGCTGCGAACATCGAACAGTATCGAAGCTGTGCAATTGCTTGACAGTTACGACACGTTCAGCCTGCTTGAGAGTGCGACCGGGCAACAGTTGCTGATACAGGTTAATGTTCCCCGATATGGTCTGCTTATTGCGACGGAAGGCTTGCGTCGGTTCATTCCGTTGACAGTTCTTTGTGGCTTCTTCATTGCCCTGGCTTTTGGGCTTTGGCACATTCTGGTCGTCGCCCGTCCACTCAAGACCATCCTTCACTATGGCGATAGTACTCTGGAGCCAAACCATCGTGACGTGGCCGAACAAATGAAACGGCGAGATGACTTTGGCGGCCTGGCGAGGTTGGTTCGTCGTTTGCGCGATACCATGATCCGGGCAGAGGAGACTTCGCGTCGGCACGGTTATCGCACGGGGATGGAGGAGATGGCCTCAGCCATTCTTCACAATGTTGGCAACACTCTCACGCCCGTAGTTGTTGGTGTTGACAGAATTCTGGATCGACTGCGGCAGGATCGCAGTGCAGATATTGGGGTTGCTGCCAGAGAAATTGTTGACCCTGAGACGCCCGCCGAACGCCGCGACAAACTCGTCCAGTATTTCGGGCTCATGCAGGAGCAGTTCACCGACCGCCAGACAGAACTAAGCGACGATCTCTCAAAAATTTCGGCGCAGGTAGTCCGAATTGAAGAGATGCTGTCCAGCGGCGAGTTGCTCGGCAACGATATGGAAGTCATTGAGACACTTGAAATGGAAAGCGTCGTACGTGCGGCTATCAGTGCTGTTCCCATGAAGCTGCAGGGCATTGCAAACGTAGAAGTCGATGAATCCTTAGCCGTCAGCGAACCTGTTGTTGGCTCGAAACTGGAGCTGATCCAGGTAGTGCTGAACATTCTTTGCAACGCTTCTGAATCGATAGAGAAGCGGGGCAATCGAGACGGGCATATCAAGATTTCGGCTGAGCAGACCTCAGAAGATGGTAACCCGCTTTTGCATCTGTCCTTCAAAGATAACGGCATGGGGGTCCGACGCGAACAAATGCCGTTCATTTTTGAAAAAGGCTTTTCCACAAAACAGGGCCGGAGAGGCGGTAATGGCCTTGACTGGTGCGCCCGGACAATCGCAAAATTGAATGGGCGCATTTATGCGGAGAGTGACGGAGCGGGGAGAGGTGTTACTTTCCATTTGGTGTTGCCGCTCCATGTGGACGCATCGACAAGGCAAAGCGCAAACGATGTTGGCCTGAAAGTTGTTGCATAAAGGTACGGCCTGGACGATCGATCTGCGCTCAGCTGCGATAGCCGCTGAAACTCATTGTGAAAGTCGGATATGACATCGACCGTGACAAGTGAATCTGGATTACAGTCTCGTTCAACCGTAGACTCTGGAACCCTGGAAGTTACGATCTTGATGCCATGCCTCAATGAGGCGGATACAGTGGCACTGTGTGTCACAAAGGCGATGGGCTTTCTTGAATCGGCGGGCGTATCCGGCGAAGTGCTGATCGCTGACAATGGCAGTACTGACAATTCCATTGCCCTTGCTGAAGCGGCGGGCGCCAGAGTCATCCATGTGGCTGACCGGGGATACGGCGCAGCCCTTATATCTGGCATCGAAGACGCTTACGGCAAATTCGTCATCATGGGTGACGCTGATGACAGTTACGATTTCGAGAAACTAGGCCCGTTCGTAGACGGGCTGAGAGAGGGTCACGATCTTGTCATGGGTAATCGGTTTGAAGGTGGCATTGACAAGGGTGCCATGCCGTTTCTTCACAAGTATCTCGGTAATCCGGTCCTCTCCGCACTTGGCCGCCTGCTGTTCAGTACGAACACCGGCGATTTTCATTGCGGGCTGAGAGGATTTCGGCGCCAGGCTATTCTTGATCTGAAACTGCGCTCAACTGGCATGGAATTTGCCAGTGAAATGATTGTGAAATCAGTACTGAACGAGCTTTCCATTGTTGAAGTGCCGACGACGTTGTCGCAGGACGGGCGTTCTCACAAGCCGCATCTCAGGACCTGGCGGGATGGCTGGAGGCACCTGAGATTCCTCCTCCTTCATAGCCCGAGGTGGCTGTTCCTGTACCCTGGCCTGGCGCTTTTCACCATCGGCCTTGTGTCGATGATCATTCTGCAGATCGGCCCCGTGAGACTGGCGGGCCTCACATTCGACATTCACACGCTTCTGGTCGCCGCCGGCACCTTTATTTGCGGGTTCCAGTTGATCGCCCTGGCGGTTCTCGCCGAAAAGTTTGCGTCGGATGAGAGAATTCTTCCGCGCCAGTCAAAGCTGCTCAATCTTGCCGACAGATTTCCATTGGAAATCGGAATCTTCCTTGGCGCCTTTCTGTTGCTTGCCGGTTTTCTGACATCGATTGGTGCACTGATATACTGGAGCCAGGCGGACTTCGGGCCTTTGATGCCGACTGAGGGCATGCGCATTGTAATTCCATCGGTAACAGCTGTAATCATGGGGACTCAAATCACCTTCTTTAGTTTCTTTCTTGGTGTTTTGCGATTGCGGGAAAAATAGACATGCTGCGGTCGTCGATCGAAAAAATACATCAGAGCTGGATTGTGCCGCGCCGTGCGGAACGCCTGGTATCTCACCTCAGCGAATTGATACCCGAGGGCGAGACCGTTCTCGATGTCGGCGCTGGCGATGGTTCCATCAGCGCGCTTCTCGCCCATCTCAGGTCGGATATCTCGATTACAGCCATTGATGTGGCTGTCAGGCCGGAGGCGGCCTTTCCAATCACCGAATTTGACGGCGAAGTGCTGCCTTTCCGCGATCAGGAGTTCGACACCGTGACCTTTGTGGATGTGCTGCATCACACAAACAACGCGCTTGATCTTCTCTACGAAGCGAAACGCGTGGCACGGCACTCGGTCGTTCTCAAAGACCACCTGCTGCAGGGCTTTTTGGCTTCCACAACGCTACGCCAGATGGACCACGTCGGAAATGACCGACACGGTATCCCTGTGCCTTACAATTACTGGGACCGGGAGGAATGGACTTCGGCTTTTCAGCGTGTCGGGCTTGAACCCGTCGATTGGCGTTCCGACCTTCGCCTTTATCCGCTGCCAATTACCTGGTTCTGTGACCGCTCGCTGCACTTTATCACCAGATTGCGGACCAGCTAATGACCAAATTGAAGACAAGCTAGTGGGAAGTGCCGTTGCATAGATCGTCTTGGGCTTCAATCTGGATTGTTACCAGTGTCATTGCCGTGGCCATTGCGATTGGAACTGTCCTCTCGGGTTTTACGCCCACTTTGGAGGAAGGCTTTTACGGCACTGATACCTACCTCAGGATGATTCGTGTTCGCGACCTTCTGAACGACTTCAGCTGGTTCGAAGTTCAGCATGTCAATGCCAACGCACCGTTTGGCCTTGAATTGCATTGGACCAGGCCATGGGACCTGATCCTGTACCTGTTTGCCTTGCCTTTAACTCTTTTCCTGGCCCAGGATCTCGCGCTTGTTGTCACAGGCGCTGTTGTGCCTCCCATCGTACTCGTTGCGACAGCTCTGGTTACAGCGTGGGCCGCAGGCATAGCGTTTGGCAGAGAAGCCAGGCTATGGGCCGCTCTCGCCATTTTCGTCCAGCCGGCGACTGTATCATACGCACTTGCCGGCAGGCCGGATCACCATGTCTTTCAGTTTTTGATTTTTGCCGGCGTTCTCGGCCTCATTCTCAATATTATTCGCGAACATGCACCTGTAAAGAGCTCTGCTGGCTTGGGCGCGCTGGCAGTTCTTGGCCTCTGGGTCAGCCCTGAATTCCTCATCCTTCTCTCTGTCGCCGCGGTCACAATGGGTTTGTTGGCTGTCAGCCGGGGCGACGAATTCCTGCCGCGCTTCAGAATTTTTGGCCTTTCAGCTTTGCTCAGCATTGTCATTGGCCTGCTTCTTGAGCGAGGCGCACCTGCAAACTGGACCAACGAGCTCGACCGGCTTTCCTGGGTGCACTTCTGGGCGGTCTCAGCGGTATGCGTTGTTGCCCTGCTGTATTCCCTTGTCTCACAGATTGTCGCTGCCAGGACCACATATGGCCGGCTCATCCTCCTTGGCGCAATCGCCGCCGCCACAGCCGCCGGCCTGCTCCTCTACATCCCGGAGCTGATTATCGACCCCATGCGGGCTGCAACAAGTGAGGGGCCAGCCTGGATCACTGAGATAGCTGAGCTGAGACCCTTGTTGCCGACGGACTTTCTCACCCTCGGCCGGTTCACGATGGAGCTCGGTATTCCCCTGCTGGGCACTGGCTTTGCGGCCTACCAGCTGCGCCTCAGTTCCCCAGGCGAGGAGCGTCAGCAGTGGCTCTTTTTGGCAGTTTGCGTCGTCCTGTTTTTTGGTCTTGGTCTCTATCAATACCGAAGCGCACCTTATGCAGAGATCGTCGGCGCGATCATCCTTGCTGCCGTGGTCTGCCATCTACGGGCAAAGGTAGAGGCCGCCTCAAGGGGCTCTGAAGCATCAGTGCGTCTGGCAATCGTAACCGCCTTTCCATTGATTGGGTTCGCGCTCCTGGGCTCGGCAATCATGGACGTTGCCGCCGAACCGGCAGAGGCGGGCCCGGCGCCTTCCTGCAAGGTGGCGGACATTGTGCCCACCCTTGCCGGCATTGCTACCGAGCGGGCGGACCCTCCGGTTGTTCTGATAAGCATGAACTTTACGCCTGAACTCCTGTACCGGTCTTCTGTTCACGTTATCGGGTTGCCATCGCATCGGAATTCCCCTGCCGTGCTGGACGGCTACCATGCACTTGACGGACCTGATGAAGCTCAGGCTGCCGGGATCATCCGGAGCCGCAATGTCAGCCACATTCTGCTCTGCCCTGGTATCACCGAACGCTCCCCCTATTCCGACGCTGAACGTGCAATGGGCCTCGGCGCCAGATTGATCAAAGGCGAGGGGCCCGCCTGGGTCGCTGAAATTCGCATTGGCGATCCAGCAACTTCTTTCCGGCTGTTCGAAGTCCTGGGAAGCGCGCTGCCCTGACCGGCAAATCAACGTTAGACAGCGCTTCGACAATTTGGTCTGCTCCGCATCGGAGAATAAGGGGAGAATCGTCATATGCGGGAAGTTGAGGGCAAAGTTGCGGTCGTGACCGGTGCTGCCAGCGGTATCGGCTTTGGTATGAGCAAAGTGTTTGCAAATGCCGGAATGAAAATCGTCATGGCAGATGTGGAAGAGGAGGCGCTCGCAAATGCCGCGGGTGCCCTCAGAAATGCAGGCGCCGATGTTCTGGATGTAATCACAGACGTATCCATTATCGAAAATCTGGAAGAACTGCGTGACAAGGCCCTTGGCAAATACGAACGGGTCAATGTGCTTTGCAACAATGCAGGAGTTGCCGGCGGCGGCGGGCCGCTTTGGCAAACCAGCGCCAATGACTGGGAGTGGGTGATCGGTGTGAACCTGATGGGCGTTGTCCATGGCGTACAGGCTTTCACACAGGCAATGATCGACAGCGGAGAAGAGGGTCACATCGTCAACACGTCCTCTGTGCTTGGGCTCTCGACCGGGCCGGGCTCCATTTATAATGTGACAAAACACGCCGTCACACGGTTGTCCGAGGGGCTTTATTACGAACTCAAAGCCGCGGATACCAAAATTGGCGTATCGGTTCTCTGCCCCGGCATGATTGCGACAAACATTATCTCGTCGGGCCGAAATCGTCCTGCTGCCCTAACCACGGACATCGAGACTGAACGCGCCAGCGCTGGCGCCGAGATGCGCAGCGCGATGCAGGATCGTTTTCTGACCGATGGCATGCCGCCTGAAGAAGTCGGCAGAATTGTGCTTGATGGTATTCGCTCAGATCGCTTCTATCTCCTGACCCATGAAGATGTGAAGGAACGCCTGAAACGCCGTATCGACAGCATCCTGAACGACGAAAATCCGGCTGAGATTAAAGGCCCGGCATTTACCTGAGCCTGGCAATCAGATCGGTGCCTGAGGTTTACTCTGTGGCGTCAAGGGCAGCGGCGTCTCTCTCGTCACGGTCCACACAAATCTTTTCGGCTGGATCGATGACGAAGACGTAGGCAATCGCTGTGAGGATGCTGACGCCGTATGTCAGTGTGAAGAACAGCGACCAGTCTTCGCTCAGGAATGCGGCGAAAGGACCGGCGGCCGATGCCGCACACCAGATCCCGAAGTTCCAGACGCTGGAGTGCACTGCATAATCCGTTGCTGCCTGCCGCTTTGAGGGCCAGCGAAAGCGAGACGTGTTCACAGCATATGCCCATATTCCACCGGTAAAGGACGCGGCGATTATAAACGCGAAAAGCACCCAGTAGGTTGAGAAGACGCCGATGCCTTCTCCGAAATCAAATTGCTCCGGCAGGGCGTCCATGGTGCCGAGATATATGTAAAAGGCGGCGATGAACGGGATCGGAAAGATACCAATAATTCCCGTTTTCTTGATGCCGAGATGCCTTATGAGGAACGGCGTCGAAAGTGCTGCCGCGGCTGAGCCCGATATGGTGGCTGCCCCGGCGAGCGTCCCAATCTCCGTCAGGGTTGCACCCATGTCGACCATGAAGACGGCCCACATAGCACCATGGAATGTGCCCTGGAATCCGAAGAAATAGAGAAACGGCAAGACAATGTGATTTTCGCGTCGTTTAAGCGTATCGAATAAACTGGCACGTTCCCCTTCGAGGCGCCTCGCCTGAACGGCTGCAGGGGGAGGCGGTTCCTTGCGAATGATCCCAGGAGTTACCGCTGCAATCAACAGTGCCGCTGCCGCTGTCATTGCGAACGTCCAGCCAAATGTATCAACGAGCGAAAGCATGATGGTTCCGAGCGCCCCGCCTGAGACGGCAAGGAACACGATCATGGACGCACCTGTGCTGCGCTCGTGATCCTCGAATTGTTCAGCCGCAAAACCATCAATCGCGATGTCTTGTGCCGTCATGATGAGAGTCTTGAGCAAAAGGACTCCGACAATGGCATAGACCGCTGCCGGCACAGGCTCAATGAACCCGATCACGATGTATAGAGAGGCGCCAAGCGTCGTGCACGGAATGATCCAGGTCTTACGGAATCCGATTTTCACATTGCCATAATTATCGACAAGAAGTGCAATCAGAAACTTGAACGTACGCGGCAAGAGCGGGAGGCCTAGAAGCCAGAAATCTTCAAGTGGCAAGCCCTGCTGACGGAACACAGCGGGTAACGCGATGGCAACGAACGCTTCGGGAAAATACTGCGCCATATGCATAACGGCGATGGTGCTGACTTTTGGGAAATTTATCTTTGGACTTTCGGTCCCGATCCCAGGCCTGTCGACGGCTGAATCCGTTGCCATTACAACTCCTCAAAAATAAAGGGCGCAACGCCCCGAAGGGCCTCTGACCCTTTCTGACGCGAAGTCTAGCCGCTGCGGCACGTGGCGGCAATCCGTTCAGGGAGAAAGACTCTGGGCGGCTTGGTCATGCGCTTTGCCAGCTTGCGCCACAGGCTCTATCCTATGCTCGTTATATGAGCTTCATGATCCGGCCGGAGGCAGCCATGGCTAAGATTTCCAGTTCCCTGAATCAGATCGCCCTGATAATTACATCAATTGCATTTGCAACGCTGAGCGCCCATGCAATTGCTGAAGAAGACCCTTGGTACCCATCAAAATGGGGTGCCGATGATCAGATCGGGGCGGCAAACTATATGACGCCAGAAATGGTCGTCGCCGCGGCCGGCCTTGTTACGCAAGGTCGGGTTTACTCGCTTGGAATTGAGGTGAGCCGGGACACACCTGCCTACCCGCCCAGAACGTTCAATATCTGGGTGGTTCAGCCCGGCCAGCAGGGCGGAGAGAACGCCAATATGTCGAGTACCTACAACGATGATCTGATTGAGGGCTGGATGGGAGTCGGCCCCCAAATCGATGGTCTTGGTCATCTGGGCATTGAAGGCGTGTTTTACAATGGCAATCGATACGAGGATTTCGCGCCGATCACAGGCTTGACAAAACTTGGGATCGAAACTGTTCCTCCTCTTGTAACACGAGGGGTTCTGATAGATGCGGCGGGTCACCTTGGAATGGACGTTATGCCCGAAGGCACTTCGATAGACGCGGCCATGATCCAGGAGATCGCAGCAGCTGAAGGCATCGAGATCAGAGAGGGCGATGTTGTGCTCTTTCACACTGGCTGGATTGACCTCATCGGCGTGGACAATGAACGCTATGGAGCTGGCGAACCAGGTATTAACGTCGATGCTGCCCGCTACCTGACAGACATCGGCGTCGTCGCAATAGGATCCGACAGCTGGGGCGTTGAGGTCCAACCATTCGAAGAAGGTTCTGAAGCTTTCTTCCCGGTTCATCAGCACCTGCTGGCCAAAAACGGTACTTTCATTCTGGAAAACATGGATACCGCCGATCTCGCGCGAGATGAAGTCTATGAATTCCTGTTTGTCCTTGGCCAACCGAAATTCAAGGGCGCTGTGCAGGCCATTATCAACCCCATTGCAATTCGATAGGTGGCATCCAAATTCTGCAAAATTGATGGTGACTTCTGCTCTGCGTCGCCGCTAAGCTCGCCTCTCAGATTGAGTTCAGGGGGAGACGTCACCGATGCAATACAGATTGATACCAGTCTCAGTGCTGGCCATGGTTATGGCGGCAATGGCGGCGTTTCATGCCAGCGCGCAGGAAAATCCAGGCGCAGAATATGGCATACCGTTGTCGCCCACTCATTGGATTGCCGAAGATTTTGAGGGCAATGGTGCCGGGCCTGTGACGCAGGAACTGCTGGACACAGCGGCATCCTCAAAAGACAGCTGGCTCCATTACTACGGAGACTATCGTGGCTACCGGCACAGTCCGGTCGACACGATTACGCCGGAAACTGTCGGAGACCTTGAATTCGCCTGGGGCATGGCTGCAGGAAGGGATGGCCCCTTCGAGACATCGCCCGTCGTTTATGACGGCATCATGTATGTCACTACATCGTACAATCGCCTGTTTGCCGTTGAACCCGCGACAGGTGAGATGATCTGGCGCTACGACCACAAAAACCCCGATGATCTTCGAATTTGTTGCGGACCCAACAATCGCGGTGTGGCCATCGGCGGTGACCTTGTTGTCATGGGGACACTTGATTCAGTTCTGATCGCCTTCAACCGGCTGACCGGCGCCATCGTCTGGCAGACCGAGATTACGCCTTACGCCAGGGGATTCAGCGTCACTGGCGCCCCATTGATCGCCGGAGGTCGCGTTTTCATCGGCATCGGTGGCGGTGAATTCGGCATTCGCGGCTTCTTTGATGCTTATGACCTGGAAACCGGAGAGCTTCTGTGGCGTCACTACACGATACCAACAGACGGTGAACCTGGTGTCGAAACCTGGGCCGGAGAAAGTTACAAAATTGGCGGATCACCGACCTGGAATACCGGAACATATGATCCTGAAACGGACACCATCTTCTGGACCACAGGTAATCCCGGCGCCGACTGGAATGGCGAGGACCGGGAAGGTGACAATCTCTATTCAGATTCACTGCTGGCGGTCGATCCAGAGACCGGTGATCTCAAATGGTACTTCCAGTTCACGCCCCATGACATCTGGGACTATGACGGTAACACACAGATCATCCTTATCGATGTTGAAGTCGACGGTGAACAGGTCAAGGCGGTGGGTCAGGCAGATCGAAACGGGTACTATTACCTGATCAATCGGGAAACCGGTGCATTCATGTCGGCAGACGTCTATGTCGCCGAAATGAACTGGGCGACGATTGATGAAACAGGCCGACCTCAGGTAAACCCCGGTTCGATCCCAGTCGATTCGCTTACCCAGCGCATCTGCCCTGGCCACGCCGGCGGCATGAATGCGGCCTGGTCAGCGGCTTACAATCCGAATTCAGGGCTCTACTACGTAAATTCAATCGAATCCTGCGAGGTCATCGAGCAGGGGATTAACATCTTCATTGAAGGGGTTCCTTACCTTGGCGGCATTTTCAAGGCTGTCGACGCTGAGGCCGGCATCGGTTACGGCGATCTGGTTGCCATTCGTGCCGCGACCGGCGAGATCGCATGGCGCCACAAGGAAGATGCCGGGCTGCTTGCCGGAGTCGTCTCCACAGAAGGCGGCGTCATTTTCACCGGCACAGTTGATGGCGGCTTGCTGGGCCTCGATGCGACAACCGGAGAAGTGCTCTGGCGAAAGGAAATTGGCAGCGTCGTTCGCGGCCAGCCAATTGTCTTTGACCATGACGGTGCTACTTATGTCGCCTTTCCCACAGGCGGCAGAAACGGTGTTGAGTTTTTCACCGGGCAGTTCCTATCAAAACCTGACAACACCTACATGTTCGTCTTCCGCCTCGGCGCTTGATGAAAATTACGTCCAAAGTCACAGGGCTGGCTCTGTTGCCAGCCCTGTTGCTTGTTGCTTGCGGCGAATCACCGAGGGTTGAGGTGCAGGGAAGTCCGGCGTCGGCCTATGCGGACGATCCCGCTGCAATCGCGCGTGGTGGCGCTATTTTCAAAAGCGTCTGCAGCGGCTATTGCCATCAGATGATGCCGACGACCACCGACGCGCTTTTTCTGTTCGACTGCGACTGGAAGCATGGCGATGGCGACGATGACATTTTCAAAACGATCTCAAACGGCGTGCCAAATTCACGGATGATGCCTTTCGCAGACAATCTGCCGGAAGGCTATGACGACACCTGGCGTGTCATCGCCTGGTTGCGAGAAAGTTCGCAGTGCAAAGCAGCTGAGCTGTAATCTACAATCCGCAAAGGAGGCGGCCATGAAATCATTCAAACTTCATTGGGGTAGCGGAATCGTCGAGGAGGAGGTGCAGGTAACGAACGCCTATACGCGTCCCACTATTCAACTTCTCAAATTTACTGAGGGCGAGCACAAGGGAAACTATCAGATCAGATTTTGTCACTATGGCCACAGCGGCTCGTTTCAGAGATCACCCATGATGGTGGACGAGGAAGATGTCAAAGCCCTGCGCGCCGAAATTGCGAAAAGCCCGGAGCTCCACAGAATCCTGGCCAAGCTGGTCTAGCAGCACCCCATCTGACGATCAGCGCTGTCGCCGCCAACGGTCCGTTTCACACTTCGTCCAGATCATTTTTCAGGCGTGTACAGAGAGGCGATCTGAGGCATATTGGGCGAAACATAACCAATGGGGAGAAGTGGCGTGGCCACAGCAAAGAAGAAAGTCGCAGTTCAGCTGCCGAGATTTGCAGACACTGAGCCGATAGAGAAACGCTACGCCATGGAGCTTGAGGGTCTGTCATCTGTTGCTGAGATTATCGAGGTCGACGGTTCATCGCCGGAAGCTTTTGGCAAAGCCGCAGCAAAGGCTGATGCCATCATCACTTCCTGGGGCATTCGCATGAACAGCGCCGTGATCGACCAGCTCGAAAATTGCGCTGTGATAGGTGTCGGCAGCGTTGGCGTGGATATGGTGGACATCGCGGCAGCGACAGAGGCTGGCATTGTCGTCACCAACGTGCCGGATGTGTTCATCGAGGAAGTTGCCGATCATGCGCTCATGCTGTTGCTTGGCGCTGTGCGTCGCACCAAGATCATGAATCGGATGGCATCAAATGAAGAGTGGTTCAAAGGTCGCCCGCTTCTAAGCGATGTACCAAGGCTCATGGGTCAGACAATTGGCCTCGTAGCCTTCGGCAATGTCGCCAGGTGCACCGCGCGCAGAGCCGCCGCCTTCGGACTGCATGTCATTGCCTATGACCCCTACGTCAGCGAATTGACCATCAGCGATGCCGGCGTCGAGCCTGTAAGCTTCAACGAACTTCTCGAGCGTTCCGACTACATCTCTGTCCATGCGCCTCATAATGAGGAAACGCATCATCTGGTGAATGCAGACGCTTTCGCAAAAATGAAGGAAACGGTCATCATTGTTAATACGTCACGCGGCCCGATCATTGATGAGCAGTCCATGATTGCCGCTCTTCAGAGCAATGCGATTGCCGGTGCAGGCCTCGACGTGCTGGAACAGGAGCCTCCAGCAACGGACAATCCTTTGCTTCAGATGGAAAACGTCATCGTAACGCCTCACGTCGCGTCGGCCACTTCACGCATGCGGCCAGAGACACGACGACGCGTTGGCAGGGAAGTGGCGCTAGTCATGAAGGGCCGCTGGCCCATGTCATGCGTGAACCCGACCGTGATGCCCCGTGTGCCTTTGGAACGGTGGCAACCCTATCCCATGAACAGGGGCCCAAACCGCTAGTTAACGCTCCCTTTGCAGGGATTATTTCTGCGTTAGCTGGACCAGAATGCCATTGGCGGACTTCGGGTGAATGAAAACCTGCGGTCCGCCTACGCCGATCAGCTGCAGGCCGTCAGCTTCAAGCTTTTTGACAGTGTCCTCGATACTTTCCACAGCCATTGCCATCGTATGCATGCCTTCGCCGCGGCTTTCAATTGCGCGCCCGACAGCAGATTGGTCATTCAGCGGCGCGACGACTTCGACAAACGTCCCGTCCGCGAATGTGAAAAAAGCCTGCTTGATGCCAAGGGCTTCGGATTCCGCAGTGCGATCCAGCTCGACATCAAGGATGTTGCCCCAGGTTTTAATGCCTTCATCAATGTCCTTCACGCGCACCACAATATGATCAACGCCGGTAATGGCCATAGTCTCTCTCCCTTTTAGGAACGGAATTTGTTATCTAATCGCCAATTACAATGCATTTCTGGCGCTTTGACAACGCTGCGAATGCGCGGCTTCCTTACTCAGCTGCCGCGGCGCGTGCCGGGGGCGACATCAGCCAGGCGTTGGGTTCATGGACCAGAGCACCGACCGGCAGCTCCTCCCACAGTACGCCCAGGTCTTTCTTCACTTTGTTTTCATAGTATTCAGGCAATTCAGTGCTTTCGCCATCAAAGAACCGCCGCATCTTGGCATCCGTTTCCAGCATGTGAAGGATCTTGCGATGATGGGCCAGGCGTCCTGCACCCTCAGAAGAGACAGCGCGCACAACGTTCAGCGATTTCGCGATGAAGGTGCGGTTGGCGTGAAAGCGCCGTGCGATCATGCGTTTCGAGAAAGCAAACGCTGTGAGGTCAACAAGATTTCTGTAGAAATCGACCCATTCATAATTCTTGGGCCGCACATTCATTGCGCTGTTGTTATTCAGGAAGTGGAACGGGAAGGGGATCACGCGCCCGGCACTCTGGAGCTGCAGATTGAGCGGAGCTGCGCGGCCAAAAGAGCTGAAGAGAGAAAATGCCGGAAATGCGCCTGGCGTACGCTCAATGAATTCTTTGGTCACATCAAAGGGTGCCGATCCTTCGTCGTCATCAAGTCCCAATACAAAATTTGCCTGCAAATAGGGAATGTGATCCAGAACCATATTCACATGATCTGATACACGAACCATTTTTTCGCGCCCGACGCTCAGGCCGGTCTTCGACTTGTTACCGCAGGCATACCAAGACTCTATCCCCGGCAGCATGCCGATGAATCCGTTTTTCTGCAACCGTTTGAGGTTGGGTTCGGTAAGCAGCGACAGGCTGCTTTCGGCTACAAACTCCACAGAGCCGGGCGGCACGGCTTCTTCGATTGTTGTCAAGTAGTCGTCAAAACGGACGCCGAAGTTCGGATCGTGCCAGCCAACTTTCGGGTTTTTGAGTTTGGTCCGCAAAAACCTCAAATCCTGGGTGATCTGGTCGAAGCCCAAAGGCTGATACTTGACCGTGGAGTCAATGCAAAAGCTGCAGCTATAGGGGCAACCGGTACTGCCGATCATCGGGACAAGCTTGAATGTCGGTGCTTTGGCAATGATAGGCTCGATGAATTTCCAGCGTTCTATGACGCCAGGTAACTCGGTTGGTTGCCTGTCCGCGGAAAGAAACTGACCGAGAGCACCCTGCACCTCGCAGTCTCTCAGCACATCCTCAATCAATGGCTTGTCTGTGAATCCCAGTACATAGTCGAAATACTGAATTGCGTCTTCGGGATAGCATCGCGCGTGCGGGCCCCCGAGCACAGTCACTGTGCCCTGCTTCCGGAAGAGATTACTGATTGCATAGGCTGTCAGCGCAGAGCGTGTAAATGAGTTGATAAATATCACGTCGGCCTCATGGGCCAGTTCTGCGCTCAAATCTTCAGCTCCGGTGTAACAGACCAGACGAACATCATGGCCCATTTCCTCACACCAGACTGCTACGACCTGCGGCATGATGCTGGCCAGATTGGGCTTCATAATCCGCGCATAGAGGCGCTTTGACGGCCCTTTTGAGAGCAGGTCAAGCACAGTTATCCGCAACTTTCGGCGGCCCCTGCCCGCATCACTCATGTATTCTGTCCCCCGTCGCCGAGCTTTTGGCTTCGGCAAGCCATGTAACTTCGTCCTATGGCTATTCTTGCCCTTTATTTGCAGCCGAAACAACACATTCCTCGGATCGCAACGATACTGAGATTGGTTACGCACCCAAAATCAGTGTCTGAAATGTTCTTCGACCAGAGAAAACTGATAGAAAGCAGGCGCTTCAAGCTACACTGCAGGACAACACTTGGAACAGGGGCGGAAACTGTGCTGCGAGACTCTGATCAAAGCTTCGGCTGGATTTCAATCGGGTTACATTGGATCACGGCAATTGCTGTGATCTGGCTTTATTTCTCTGGAGAGGAGCTTGAAGAGCTCGCCCGTGGTCCGGAGAGGAGTGAGGTTCTCCTGACCCATGTTTCCATAGGTATGATTATCCTCATACCGGTGTTGTTTCGGATGTTCTGGCGGATGAGCAGCGGCAGCCCCGAGCGCCCAACCCAAAACAGGGCGCTTGAACTGCTTGCCACCTGGATTCCAATACTATTGCTGATCGCTGTATTCATTGCCATGATCTCGGGCGTACTTGTGCCCTGGTCGGTTGGCAACCCTCTTGACGTGTTCGACTGGTTCTCAATTCCAAGCCCGCTCGCATCATCCCGACCGTTCCATGAGTTTCTGGAAGAAGTACATGAGCTCTCGGCACACGCAATTCTGCCTCTCTTCGTGCTTCACATTCTGGGCACGCTCAAGCATGTAATTTTCGATCGAGATAATACGCTCACTCGGATGCTGTGGGTCAGGGAGAGAGACTAGGCCGGGTCGCTTGGCTAAGGTTGGTTGTCATCCGTTGTGAGGCCCGTCCGAGTAACGGTTTTGTAACGTTGAAGTGAGTTGTCACGCCATCACCTGTTTGGCAGCATGGACTTGGAGGTACCATGAAAAAGCGCCTGATGACCTGTCGCGCTGAGCTGTTGGCAGCCTGCATGTTGCTCTTGCTCGCAGCATGCGCAGAGCCGCTGCACACCGAGGACATCCGCTCGTCTCATCGGCCCATTCTTACGGCACTTGACGCGCCATGGGGTTCCATCGGCCGCATCACTTTTCGCTACTCACAATCCCACAGTGTAACCAGTTTCATTCAGCTGCCTGAGGCAAGACGTTTCCATTGTACCGGGACGCTTATCGGGCCTCGGGAGGTGCTGACAGCCGCCCACTGTCTTTGGGACAAAAGAAGCAACAAATGGGGCGCGCGTATTAGGTTGGCTTTCCACATCGGCGCGACAGACGGTCAGTTCAACGATTTCGCAACAATTGTGGACTACCGCATCTTGCCCGCCAGAAGAGAGGCCAGGAATTTCAGTGATCCGCGGGTTGACTGGGCGGTGTTGACGCTCAACAGAAACCTTGGTGACCTGTACGGCTATTTGCCCATCACCTCGTTTGACGCAGAAGGCTTCAGGGACCTTGCTCAAAGTGGGGCCACTTTCGTGCATGCGACTTACAGCGCCGAAGAACCTCGGTTGCTCGCCATAAACGAAAACTGTGAGGTTCCAAGTCTTTCTGCGGATCAAGAGGTCGTGCTGTACCGTTGTTCGACAGCAGACGGCGATTCGGGGTCCCCAATCCTGATCAAGGATGGTGACGATTATGCGATTGTTGCCGTCCATTCCGGCGCTGTTCTTTGGCAAAATGAGGATATTGGTGTCGGTGTGCCAGTCCATGACCTGCTGGGAGCCGCACCGATGTCTCCAGGGCGGGGTGAAAACCAAACAGTGATCAATGATTTCAATCAGGCATCGCGCCCCATTCTCATGCCAAGTTGCCTCTATTGCATTCAATAGCAAGCTGAGGTGATCGGGTGTTCAGTTCCACCTTGAACCGCGTCTCGAGTCATTTGACGAAATCTGATTTCAACGCGTGATGTACCCTGCTATGGAAAACCTCTGATCGGCGAGACTGTCCCTGCCGGCCGATGACATACCGCGCGGAGGATCTCAATGAAACGGATAGATAACAGTGGCCAGAGCGTCGAATATCTGCTCCACAACAACAAAATCTGGGCCGCATCCACATCAGCTGAAGATCCGTCCTTTTTTGCCCGTCTCCAGGACGTGCAGAATCCGGATTACCTTTGGATCGGCTGTTCTGACAGCCGTGTGCCTGCAAACGAAATTGTTGGCATGCAGCCAGGCGAGTTGTTCGTTCATCGCAATCTAGCCAATGTCGTGCCAAATGCCGACCTCAACAGCCTCTCCGTCATTCAATATGCCGTCGAAGTCCTGCACGTAAAACACATCATAGTCACAGGGCATTATGGATGTGGCGGAATTCAGGCTGCAATGGACGGCGGAGTCCTTGGTCAACTCGACAATTGGCTGGCGCACATCAAAGACGTCTATCATCAGCACGCCGATGAAATCGACGCAATCGAAGATTCTGAAGACAAGGTTGATCGGCTTTGTGAGCTGAACGTGGCTGAACAGGTGTGCAATGTCGCAAAGACTTCAGTTGTCCAGAGAGCATGGCGACAGGGCCTCAAGCTCAGCGTTCATGGCTGGGTGTACAGCCTGGAAGACGGCATATTGCGAGATCTGGACGTAACCATCAGCTCTGCCGAACAGCTACATCCCGTTTATCGCACGACTGGCCGAGAGAGTTGATCCCCTGGCCGCGTCAGGCCACTTTGACCTCGTTCGGTGCCAGTCGTAAGCTCACGGCCACGAAACCGGAAATAGCACAGCAGGAGCAGGAATATGGGCGCTGCGGCAAGCGATCTTGATCGCATAATGACGGAGATCAAGCGACTTGATCTGACTGATCACCTCGCCGAGCTTGAAGCATATGGTTACACAGTGATCGAAAACCTGTTGCCAAAGGACACGCTTGAAACGGCAAGGGAACAAATCCTTCACATCGCCGCTAAACAGACGGGACGCAAACCCGACCTGAAGACGGGCGAGGAACATCCTGACTGGCGTCTCATTCCCTATTTGATGGGACGTCATCCGGTTTTCCAGGACATCCTGTTGAACGAAAAGTCCTTGGCTCTGGTCACATACCTCATGGGCTACAGCTGCAATCTTTCCAGCATGACCTGCCACTTCAAAGGACCGGGCGCAGGTGGTGTACTTCCGCTGCACAGTGACACAGGCATGCCGGCGCCGCTGCCACCCTATTCAAATGTCGCCAATGTGAATTTCGCCATGGTGGACTACACAAAAGAAGGGGGATGCCTGGCCGTTGCGCCGGAGAGCCACAAGTTTTCCCGCAATCCACGGCCCCACGAGATAGCCCTGACCGGCGATCATGCCAATCCCATGGCCATACCGATTGAAGTGCCCGCAGGTTCGGCCATTATCTGGCATGGCAATCTCTGGCATGGCTCCTATCCGCGCACGATTCCAGGTCTGCGCCTGAACCTTGCCGTCTATTTCGCGAGGCCATGGTACCGGCTTCAGGAACGCTATGGCGATGCGCTGCCAGAGGACGTCATCAAACGCCATGGCAACAACCCACGCTTTCGTCAGCTGGAAAATCTGGACGAAACCATGGGCTGGCAGGAAGAGGGGCCGCCGTTTCTCAACATCAGAGACGGCGGTGCGAACATAGATCCCGACACCATCGCGAAACGGGTCCGAGGGCTGAATGGAAGCGGTTGGCACGCCTGATTGCCACCCGACCAGATGCTGATCATTTTTTCCGGTCTCCCGGGCACCGGTAAATCCACAGTCGCCAGCGAACTGGCTCAGCGCATAGGTGCTACCTGGTTGCGCATTGACAGCATCGAGCAGGCAATGACGGATCCCAGCCGAAACATGCGGCCGGTAGCCGATGAAGGCTACAAAGTCGGTTACGCTGTGGCCGAAGACAATTTGCGGCTGGGCAGAACCGTAATCGCTGATTCCGTCAATCCGATAGAAATCACCAGAAGGGCGTGGCGGGATGTTGCCGACAAGGCGGGCACGCAGAGCATAGAGGTGGAATTCATATGTTCGGACCGATCTCAACATCGAAATCAGGTCGAAAATCGAGAAGTAAAAGTCTCCGGGCTCAAACTGCCATCGTGGCAGGAGGTGCTTGACCGGAACTACGAACCCTGGGACCGCGATCACATTGTCATCGACACTTCAGGCAAGTCGGTTGAACAAAGTGTGGAAGAACTGCTGAGGGAATTTGCCGCTCTTGAATCTGACGCTTCAAGCTGAGCCAGCCTTGCTTCTCCCGCCGGGGTCTCAGCCACACCGCCTGTTCGGGTAGACCAGTCTGTTGGAACTGTCCGAGGCGTCGACATAAAAGTTATTCCAGCGGCAAAGAATATTTCCGTTCGCGTCGCGAACATCAAAATCATAATAGCCTTCTGACAGTTCGCTGGAACAGGTCCGCCCGCCCGAGGGCGATGAACACTCAAAATATCCATCTCTGTACCAGTCGATGTTTGTGCTCGGAAATGCCTGCAGATTGTTCACAAACTGTACTTGAACGGCATAGGCAAAGACCGGAAACAGAAAAGCTGTTATCAGGTAAAGGCCAGCAGCCAATATGCTTGAAGGTATAGCTGTTTTCATCGCTCTCACTCCATGGTCAGGCAACTGCGGCAATCTCGGCTGTGTTGCCAGGCACCTGATATGTTACTCGCCTTCGGCCCTGGCACATGCCTGGCGCTTCAGCGGCGCTGGCTTGTGAATTCAGTTGCCCGTGTACATCCTTTGCTAGACTTCAGCGCGAACTCGGGCACATCTGCAAACGGTAAAAACGATAGCACTTTTTCGAGCTCTTGGTCTAGACCACGCCATAAGCAATCATTGCGTCCGCAACTTTGATGAACCCGGCTATGTTGGCGCCACGGACGTAATCAACAAAGTCTCCTCCAGGCTCCTGACCATACTCGACGCAGCTTTCATGAATTGTATGCATGATGTCGCGCAGCAGCTTCTGGATCTCATCTTCTTTCCACGTTATCCGCGCACTGTTCTGGCTCATCTCCATACCAGAGATAGCGACACCACCTGCATTTGCAGCCTTGCTGGGCGCGAACAGACGCCTCGCAGCCACGAAATCTTTGATGCCCTCCTGTTCCGTCGGCATGTTGGCGCCTTCGGCAATTCCCATACATCCATTCCTGATCAATGAACCGATGTCTTCCCGGCTTACTTCATTCTGGGTTGCACAGGGGAAAGCAAGGTCGCAGGGCACTTGCCAGGGCCGGGCACCGGCGTGAAACTCTGCGCCAAATTCGTGCGCATAGGCTTCGATGCGGCCGCGGCGGACGGTCTTCAGATCGATGATCCAGGCGAGGCGTTCAGCGTCGATGCCATGCTCGTCATAAATGAAACCCGATGAATCCGACATGGTGACGACCTTGCCGCCCATCTGGTTCAGTTTTTCGACTGCATAGCTGGCCACGTTGCCTGCGCCCGAAACGATGCATGCCTTGCCTTCGACGCTGTCGCCGGTGCGCTCAAGCATATCGGCCATCATGTAAATCGTGCCATAGCCAGTCGCCTCAGTCCGGATCGGGCTGCCACCGAACTCCCGGCCCTTGCCGGTCAGCACACCGACGAAGCGATTGGTCAGCCGCTTGTAGGCGCCAAACAAAAAGCCGATTTCGCGCGCTCCGACGCCGATGTCGCCGGCCGGCACGTCAATGTCTTCGCCGACATGACGGTGCAATTCATTCATAAACGACTGGCAAAAGCGCATAACCTCATTGTTCGACTTGCCCTTTGGGTTAAAGTCCGATCCGCCCTTGGCACCGCCCATGGGAAGCCCGGTCAGGCTGTTCTTGAAAGTCTGTTCGAAGGCGAGGAATTTGAGAATACTGAGATTGACGCTCGGATGAAAACGAAGCCCGCCTTTGTAGGGCCCAATGGCGTTACTGTTCTGTACCCGGTAACCGCGATTGACCCGGATATTCCCCTGGTCATCCTCCCATGAGACGCGAAAGATAATGATGCGGTCAGGCTCCGCAATGCGGCGCAGGATTTGCATTTCGTGATAAATTTCTTTGTCGGCAATGTACTCGAACACATTTGAGGCAACCTCGTAGACCGCCTGATGAAATTCGGTCTCACCGGGATTTCGACGTACAAGACCCGCCATGAACTGATCCAGATCTACGTGGTCCGATACCGCCATCGTTTCTGTCCCCGCGCTGCCTGCTGCCTATTGCGCTGAGCCTAGTCCCCATGCAATCAGGCAGTCCAGCCAATCATCAACGTCGTGACCAAATCTACACGCGCAAAAGTTGGGGAATCGGCCTCTCTTCCTGAGCGAAACATTTGTGTAATGCCCGTAGCTGGCTATATAGTTAGGCATAGAATTTGTTTCGCCGGTTGCGGGAGACTGCCGTTGGTTTAACTCCAGCCGAAAAGGGGACGGCCATGGCCGATCCGAAAGCTGCACTGGTCCTGAGCGGAGGCTCCATCCAGGGGGCCTATCAGGCTGGCGCCATTGAAGAAATTTTCAAATCCCAATTCCTGCCGGCAGATCAGGAAAACTTCAAACCTTCAGCCATCTATGGCGTCTCGACCGGCGCCATGAATGGTGCCTTTCTGGCTGAACGGGCAGGCGCTACGGGAGAAACCGATCCGCTGAATGTCGACTGGGCGGACCTTGGAACAAAGCTTCGCCAATTCTGGATCGACAACATCACGTCGTTTAGTGATCTCGGCAAAGAGCGCTGTATTCTCGTGCTGTTGTTCCAGATCGCGTTCAACAGGTTCAACGGTCTGACGACCATGGATGCGCTCGACAGTCTGATTGACGATATCTTTGACATCAATAACTTCGAGGTCAGCCCGGTAGATTTCAAAGCCGGCGTCGTCGACCTCATCGGCGGCAACTATCTTGATGCCGATTTTGCAGGCACCGGCGATGACTTTATCAAATACATCCTTGCCAGCACCAAAGAGCCCATCAACATGCCCTTGATGGAAATCGCGGACAAGCTCTACATGGATGGTGGTACCCGGGACATCACACCCCTTGGCTCAGCAATCAATTCCAATGCTGAGCGCATCGCTGTCGTCATTACTGAGCCCGTGAACATCAACGTCACCGATCCAGGACTGAACTTTGGCAAGATCCTGACATTTGTCGAACGCGTGACCGGGATCATTAGGAACGAAACAATTATGAACGATATCAGGACGGCCAACCGGATCAATCACATCTGTCTGGATTTCGGCGATCCGCTGAACAATCATCTGATCACCGGCGGCCACTTCGACGGCAAGCGTTACATTCCGATCATCACCGTTCGTCCGGCTGTCTGGAGCGACGTCAAGGTCATTGATTTCGACACCGCTGACATCATCGCCATGATCAATCAGGGCAAGACCGACGCCGCCGCAGCGATTGCGGCCGGTCCGATCCCGCCGGCCCCCTAGAAGAGTATTTTTCTTGCAGGCAATTGATGGTGGGCGCGGCAGGATTTGAACCTGCGACCCCATCGGTGTGAACGATGTGCTCTCCCCCTGAGCTACGCGCCCTAGTTCGTGCCGGGGTATAGGGTTCCGCCTTTGGCCTGTCAAGGAACGTGGGTTTCAGTCGAGGCCGGCAACCGCTGCCATCAGTTCGCTGTAATGCTCAATGATCGCATCAGCACCGAACTCGCTGACGGGTATGGTCGTATAGCCGAAAGTTACGCCGATGAACGGGACGCCGGCAGCATGAGCAGTGCTCGCATCTGCCATCGAATCTCCGATCATCACGGCTTGATCAGGGGAGCCGTCAAGGCTGCGGATTGCGATCTCAAGGGGGAGCGCATCCGGTTTGTTCCGTGCGGCGCTGTCACCGCCGACAATGGCTCCGAACCAATGGGCAAGAGAGAGTTCACGTAAGAGTTTGGCGCTCATTTCAACCGATTTGTTGGTGCAGATGCCGAAAGAAGCACCGGCAGCCTTAAGATCAGCCATGGCGCTCTCAACGCCCTCAAACGGTCGGCTTAGTTTCGACAAATTGTCGGAATAATGCTTGATGAACAGACGATGCAGCCGGTTCACGTTTTCCTCATCCAGGTCAAGCCCACGTGCAGCCATGCCTTTTTCAAGGAGAACTTTGGCGCCATGACCGATATAGGAGTGAACCTCGTCGAGAGGAACAGGGCCAGCGCCTTCGCCGGCCAGAATAACGTTCAGCGTTGCACCCAGATCCGGCGCTGAGTCCACCAGGGTCCCGTCCAGATCAAAAATGACGATATTCCGCGCGAGTTTCATTGAGACCCCTTTACCAAGCGCACCGCTTGTCCCATGGGCAATTGCCCAGCGTCAAGCGTCTCTCTGTTTTGAGAAAACGCGCTTTTGTGGCAACCTTCCTCTGCTCAATCTTCAGATTTCGCCAATGAAATTGACCAAAAGCCCAGTGATGACACCAGTTCTGTGACAGATCATGCCAAGTGAACCTCTCTCAGTGATTATCCTCGCTGCCGGAAAGGGCACGCGGATGCGTTCGGCGCGCCACAAGCATTTGCATGAAATTGCCGGTCTCCCGATCATTGATCACGTCATGAATGCTGTGCGTGGCATCGAACCGACCGAAATAGCGCTTGTCCTGGCCGCCGGAATGGAAGAGGTGGCGGCGCATGCAAGTGACGCGACAATCTTTACTCAGGATGAACAAAATGGTACGGGAGGCGCCGTTCTCGCGGCCCGGGAGTTTATCGCAGCTGCTGAGGGCAATGTTCTCATTCTCTACGGCGATATGCCTCTGATTACACCCGAGACACTTCATAATGTCGTGAACGCGCTAAAGACAGAGCCGAAAGCCTGCATGACCGTGACAACGTTTCAGCCCGACGATCCCGCTCCCTATGGGCGTGTGTTCCTGGACGATAAGGGCCACGTAAAGAGCATAGTCGAGGCGAAGGATGCCAGTGCTGAAGAGTTAAAAAATGGCCGCTGCAATGCCGGTATTTACGCTGTTCGAGCGGACCAGGTGGTGGGTCACCTGAACGCCGTCACCAATGACAATTCAACGGGAGAGCTTTATCTGACAGACATGGTCGGTGTCTCTGTCTCGCGTGGCGAAAAATGTGTTCCGGTGGAGATTCCAGCTGACGAAGCGCTTGGCGTCAATGACCGCATTGACCTCGCCGCCGCCGAAGCCATTATGCAGAAACGGCTGAGACGCCGCGCGATGAAAGCCGGCGTCACGATGCTGGATCCCGACACTGTGTATCTCTGCGCGGACACTGAAATTGCCGAGGATGTTATCATCTGTCCCAATGTCGTCATTGGCCCAGGCGTGCGCATCGGGCCAGGTGTGATCGTAAATTCCTTTTCCCACATATCAGAGTCCGTCATAGAAAGAGATGCGACTATCGGACCCTTCGCGCGGTTGAGGCCGGAAGCCCATATCGGCGAAGGTGCGCGAATTGGCAATTTTGTCGAGGTGAAGAAGGCTGAAATCGGGGCAGGAGCCAAGATAAGTCATCTAGCCTATATTGGCGATGCAAGAATTGGTCAAAACGTAAACATTGGCGCGGGTACGATCACGTGTAACTATGATGGTTTCGAGAAGCACTTTACTGACATCGATGACGATGCGTTCATCGGGTCCAACACAGCTCTGGTCGCCCCGGTCAAAGTCGGCGCAGGTGCGTATATCGGTGCTGGCAGCGTGATTACTGCGGATGTATCGAAGGATGCCCTGGCTTTGACAAGGGCGGCACAGACAGAGAAAAAAGGCTGGGCCAAACGATTCAGAGCCGTCATGTCGAAACGTCAGGGCAAGTAGGCAGAGAGATTATTCAGCTATGTGTGGAATTGTAGGCATTGTCGGAACTGAACCCGTTAGCGAACGTCTGATGGAGGGACTCAGACGGCTCGAATATCGTGGCTATGATTCTGCCGGCATTGCCACACTCGTCGATGGTGAAATCGACACAAGGAAAACGAAGGGCAAACTGTCGGTCCTTGCAGATCTTGTCGCCGCCCAGCCCATCAAAGGCCTGACCGGCATCGGTCACACGCGCTGGGCGACCCACGGCGAAGCCAATGTGCAGAATGCACATCCTCATGCGACCCCTCATGTTGCTCTTGTGCATAACGGCATCATTGAAAATTTCCGTGCATTGCGGGCAGAGCTTGTCGCCGGCGGCGTGGTCCTGTGTACCGACACCGACACAGAAGTCATCGTTCACTTGATTGATGCGGGCCTTGCTGATGGCCTCGATCCAGTTCAAGCCACCCAAGAAGCCCTGAAGCAGCTTCGGGGCGCCTTTGGGCTGGCCATCCTGTTTGCCGGTGAAGAGGATTTACTGATAGGCGCGCGCCAGGGCAGCCCCCTTGCGGTTGGCCATGGCAATGGCGAGATGTATCTGGCGTCGGATGCCCTTGCACTGGCTCAGCTCACCTCACGCATTACATATCTTGATGAAGGCGACATGGCAGTCCTCAACCGCGAAGCTCTGCAGATTCTTGACCGGGAAGGCGAGCCAGTTGAGCGTGAAGAGCGCCATATTGCCCTCAGCGCCAGCCTTGTCGACAAGGGCGAATATCGCCACTTCATGCGGAAAGAAATCGCCGAACAGCCGGCTGTGGTCGCTGAAACAATTGGCACCTACCTTGAGCCTCTGCGGGACGAGATTCGATTTCCAGACATGGCGCTTGCGCTCAACCAAATTGATGAAGTCAATCTGGTGGCTTGCGGGACAGCTTCATTCGGCGCGCGCGTTGGCGCCTATTGGATAGAGGAACTGGCGCGCATCCCCGCCAGCGCGGAAATCGCCTCTGAATTTCGCTACAAGAACCCGGTGCTCTCAGACCTCGGACTTACGATTCCCATTTCACAGTCGGGTGAAACAGCGGATACTTTGGCCGCGCTGCGCCACGCCAAGGCCGGGGGACACGCTATCGCAGCTATCATCAACGTTCCCGAAAGCACCATGACACGTGACGCCAGCACAGTGTTTCCAACGCGCGCCGGCCCGGAAATCGGTGTCGCCTCAACCAAAGCATTCACCTGTCAGCTCTCTGTGCTCGCCCTGTTTGCCCTGGCCCTCGGTCGGGCGAACAAGGAAATTGATGACAGGCGGTTTGCGGGCCTGATTGATGCAATGCGCTCTGTGCCGGGCCATCTGGCCACGCTCATGGATCAGGATGCTCATATCGCCCGGATCGGTCATGACATTTCGCATGCCACAGATGCCCTCTTTCTTGCACGCGGGAACCTTTATCCCATCGGTATCGAAGGCTCACACAAGCTGAAGGAAATTTCCTATATTCATGCAGAGGGCTATGCAGCCGGTGAACCCAAGCATGGTGCCATTGCACTGGTCGACGAAAACGTACCTGTAATTGTTCTCGCACCTTCAAATCAGCTGTACGACAAGACCATTTCGAATATGCAGGAGATGATTGCAAGAGATGCCAAAGTCATCATGGTGTCCGATGCCAAAGGCATAGCGGAACATGGTGATGAGGTGTTCGCGAGCATCGAAGTGCCCCTGGCTGACCCGTTTGTCGCGCCCATCCTTTATACGATCCCCATGCAACTGCTTGCATATCACACGGCCGTAGCGCTTGGCACAGATGTCGATCAGCCTAGAAATCTCGCAAAGTCGGTAACCGTGGAATAGCCGCTGGGCCTGCGAAAAGCATGATCAGGGCCGGTAACGATGTCGTCAGACTATTGAAACCCGCTTGACCTTGAACGATCAGGCCTGTCAGACTTTCGACACACAGTAGCAAAAGGGGGAAGTGCCATGAGTTGGTTTCTACTTTGTCTCAATAAATATGCAGATTTCAATGGCCGGGCTCGGCGCAAAGAGTACTGGTTCTTCATATTGTTTCTGTGGCTGATTCAACTGGGCCTGATCATCCTCGGCGGTGTCCTCGGCGCAGTGGCTGAAATAGCCGGTACGGTTTTCGCTGGCCTTGCCGTTCTTGTTACGCTGGGCGCAATTATTCCGGCTATTGCAGTAGCCGTCCGGCGGCTGCACGACACCGGCAAAAGCGGCGGTTGGATATTCATAAACCTGGTCCCGTTGGTCGGTGGGTTCATCTTTCTGTTTTTCATGGTCAGTCAGGGCACCAGCGGATCAAATGATTACGGCGACGATCCCCTGCTGCTTGAGTAATGAGGCTCTGACGCCTGCCCGATCCGGCTCTAAGTGTGCGACCTGATGGGCAGGCTCTAAGAGCGTTTAATACGGACATCAATGACGGCCTGTCGGCTGTTGATTATTGTCGCCTGTGACCCGCGTGCGGATATAGCGTTCAAGCGGAGCAGGCAGTGGTTGTAACACGCCAACAAGCTGTTCCCGCAACCGCTCAGGGTGCCCGCCAGAATGACTTCGATCTGGGTCTCACACGAGCGCCTGAGCTGATCCCGCTAAAGGACTATTTCAATGCATAACTACGATTATGACCTGTTTGTCATTGGCGCCGGTTCTGGCGGTGTCCGGGCGAGCCGTCAGGCAGCTTCCCTTGGCGCGAGTGTCGCCGTTGCTGATGAATATCGGGTTGGCGGCACTTGTGTCGTCAGGGGATGTATTCCGAAAAAACTGTTCGTTTACGCGGCCCATTACCGCGAAGACCTTAAGGATGCCGCCGGGTTCGGATGGACAATCAGTAATCCGGAGTTCAGCTGGGCTACTCTTCGCGACAACAAGAACAAGGAAATTGCGAGGCTGGAGGGGATGTACAAGTCGGGCCTGGAAGGTGACGGCGTAACGCTGTTTGAGGCCAGGGCAGTATTGCAGGACGCTCACACTGTCCTCGTCGGCCAGCAAACGATTACGGCAGAAACAATTCTCATCGCCACGGGCGGCCGGCCATACAAGCCAGAAAACGTGCCGGGAATTGAGCATGCGGTGACATCAAACGAATGCTTCGAACTGCCGGAGTTACCGAGGCGAGCGCTAGTGGTCGGTGGGGGTTACATTGCAGTTGAGTTCGCCGGGATCTTCCACGGCCTCGGAGTCGATGTTACGCAAATATACCGCAGGGACATGATCCTTCGTGGATTTGACGACGATCTGCGCTTCGGTCTTGGCGAAGAGATGAAGCAGAAGGGCATTGATCTTCGGGTAAACAGTCAGTTCGAGCATATCGAAAAGACCGGATCGGGCCTCTCGGTGATGCTCAACACCGGTGATCGCATCGAAACAGATTTGATCCTCTGCGCAACGGGTCGTATTCCAAATACCGGGAGCATGGGCCTGGAAGCGGCAGGCGTGGAAATCGGATCAGGCGGCCAGGTGCTGGTCGACGAATATTCGCGCACCAATATTCCCAACATCTACGCGCTGGGTGATGTGACGGACCGCATTCAGTTGACGCCGGTCGCCATCAAGGAGGCCATGGCGTTTGCCCAGACCGTCTACAATGACAACCCAACGTCACCTGATCACATGGATGTGCCTTCAGCCGTATTTTCCACACCTCCTATCGGCACAGTGGGACTGACGGAAACAGCCGCGCGCTCAGAGTATGGCGAGATCGACATCTATAAGTCATCGTTCAGGGCACTCAAAAACACACTTTCGGGCAATCCGGAAAAGACGCGCATGAAGCTGATTGTTGATCGCCGCACCCAGCTCGTGCTGGGCGCGCATATGCTTGGTCCGGATGCGGCGGAAATTATTCAGGGCGTCGGTATTGCGATCAAAATGAAGGCGACAAAACAAGACTTCGATGCAACGGTTGCAATTCATCCCAGTGCGGCGGAAGAGTTCGTTACCATGCGCGAGATTTTCCAGGAACCGGAAAGGCAGGCTGCTGAATAGACACTGGCCAGCAATGAGGCCAGCAATGAGGAAAGACTATGGGCACGAAAACAGCAATAAAGTTCAGTCATTTCGGCATCAATGTTACCGATGTAGCGCTGATGAAGGACTTCTATACAGGCCTGATGGGCCTCACTGAAACTGATCAGGGCGAACTTCCAAATGGCATGCAGCTGGTGTTTCTGTCGAGCGACCCGAGCGAGCATCATCAGGTCGTGCTGGTCGCCGGCCGACCAGAGGAAACGCCTTTCAATGTTGTCCAGCAAATCTCGTTTCGCGTCGAAAGCCTTGACGAACTGAAAGCTGTCCATGCCAGACTTGCCGAATATGGTGTACCCGGCGCGGTGCCTCTCAATCACGGAAATGCCTGGTCACTCTACTTCGCCGACCCAGAGGGCAACACCATCGAACTGTTTGCCGACGCGCCATGGCACACGCCGCAACCCGTGGCGGATGCTTTTGACATTGAAAAACCAACCGCTGAGATTATGCGCGAGACAGAGGCCTTTTGTCGTGGGCGCGATGGATTCATGCTGCGAGAGGACTGGGCTGCGGAACTTGCCGCCAAGCTCTCGAACAGCGCCTAGATTGGGCCATACCACCTTTGTTTTGGCTTCACAGCAGTGATTTGAAGCAAATCTGCTAGGATTGCCGCTAGAACCCTGTATCCGCTTGGGTTTTGGCTGGCCAAGGGCTGGGCGAGGCGTTATACCCCTTTCCGGTTCGCGAGGACCGGTTCGTCTGACATGGTCCCGCCTGGCGGGCAAACAGCGGATTTTATCTTGGCGCGGCCCCTAATCAGGAACAATCACGGGGCAATGAACGGAACAGGTGAAGATATGGCGAATACTTGGACGCCCAACAGTTGGCGAGGATTACCGGCGAAGCATTTGCCGGCCTATCCGGACGATGCCCATGTGGCCCGTGTTGAAAGCCAGCTGCAGTCGTATCCGCCCCTGGTTTTTGCTGGCGAAGCGCGGGAACTGCGCCGTCAGCTGGGTGAAGTGACAGAAGGGCGCGCCTTTCTCCTACAGGGCGGTGATTGCGCTGAAAGTTTTGCCGAGTTCCATCCTGACAATATTCGCGACACTTTCCGCGTTCTTTTGCAGATGGCGATCGTCCTGACCTTCGGAGCTTCGTGTCCGATCATCAAGCTGGGCCGCATGGCCGGCCAGTTCGCCAAACCGCGCTCGACACCGACAGAGACGATCGACGGCGTGGAACTTCCCAGTTACTTCGGTGACATCATCAATGGCATGGACTTCTCCGAAGAGGCACGTGTCCTTGATCCGGACCGTCAGATTCAGGCCTACAGTCAGGCCGCCGCGACTCTCAACCTGCTGCGCGCTTTCGCTCAGGGTGGTTATGCGCGCCTGGAAGAAGTCCATCGCTGGAACATGGGCTTTGTGGCCAATTCTTCCCAGGGCGAGCAATATCAGGATCTTGCCGACCGGATTTCAGAAGCCGTTGAATTCATGGCGGCATGCGGGATTACGTCGGAAAACACGTCGACCCTGCGTCAGACAGATTTCTATACCTCCCACGAAGGTCTGTTGCTTGGCTATGAAGAAGCAATGACACGCATCGATTCAACGACCGGCCTTTGGTACGACACTTCGGCCCACTTCCTGTGGATTGGTGATCGCACGCGCCAACCGGATCATGCCCATGTCGAGTTTTTTCGCGGCATAAACAATCCGATCGGCATGAAAGTCGGGCCGACCACCAAGCCAGATGAACTGGTGGCGCTCACTGACATTCTCAATCCAGAGAATGATCCGGGGCGCCTGACGCTTATTGTGCGCATGGGCGCCGACCATGTTGGCGAACATCTGCCCGATCTTATTCATGCGATCGAGCGTGAAGGCCGCCAAGTTGTCTGGTCATCAGATCCAATGCATGGCAACACGATCAAAGCCTCTACGGGCTACAAGACACGGCCGTTTGATGCTGTCCTCAAAGAAATCGAGCAGTTCTTTGCCATCCATCAGGCAGAGGGTACTTACGCAGGCGGTGTGCACATTGAAATGACCGGCCAGGACGTGACGGAATGCCTGGGTGGAGCGCAGGCGATAACCGAATCCGGTCTTGCTGATCGCTATCACACCCATTGTGATCCAAGGCTGAACGCTTCTCAGAGCCTGGAACTTGCGTTCCTGTTGGCTGACGCCATCAAGAAAGAGCGCAACGCACAGGAACTAAGGATTTCGACAGCGACCGCAGCCGAGTGATTTGATTTCAGCCGAACAGTTGGAGGGCGGTCTTTAAGGGGCCGCCCTTTTCAGTTTTACGCGATCAACAGCGGCTTCACCATAAGGACGGAGGGATTGTCAGCATCCCAAAGATCCGGAAATTCCTCTACGAGCTGAAAACCGATGCCAGTGTAAAAAGCACGGGTGCGCCGGTAGCCTTCATCCGGATTAGAGGGCGAGAGAGTCTTTACTGAAAGGAGAGTGTGCCCCAAGCCACGCGCCTGATCCTCGGCCCAGGCGACAAGTCTGCGACCCACGCCCTTTCGGTGCCAGTCAGGCTTGACGCCAAACACAAAGACCTCGGTGGTCGTGTCGAAATGATGCTTCAAAGCAATGAAGCCAATGACCTTTGCATCTTCATAGGCTGCTGCGAAAGGCAGGCTGGCTGATTCTTTGGCGTAGTTCTCGTTCGCCTCTGGAATCCCATACCAGTCGGGCAGGGCGGCCAGGACTTCACGACAAATATCGCTCTGTCCTTCCGTGACCTCTCTTATGTCTGCCATTCCTAGAGCGCCTAAGATGCCTTCATGAAGCTGACGGCCTGAGGCACATCCCTCCTATTGACTAATCAGTGAGCGCCATTGCTCGACACGGGCTTCCATTTCAGGGTCCAGCCACCAGGTCTCCGGGTAGCTGTCGTTGTAGCGGGCGTGCCGATCAGGTCTTCCGAAGATGTTCCAATAGGCCGTCCAGGAGCCGCTCTGATTGTAGCCTCGGATAATATAAAAGTTCCAGATCAAAACGCGATCCAAAGCATTGACCGCTGTAACAAGTTCGGCCCGTGATGTTGCAGCAATTGCATCCTCCATCAGAGCGTCAAGCGCCGGATCCTTTATGCCGGTGACATTGCCGCTGTATATCTGATCTGCAGCCTGCGAGCCCCAGTTGTTAATCATCTCCGCACCCGGCGACAGAGCTGCAAGATAAGGGAATGCTGTCATATCGAAGTCGAATTTTCGCACCCTTTCAATAAACTGGCTGGATTCCACGATCCTCACGTTTGCAATAATCCCGATTTGCGACAGCATGTCCGAATAGGCGAGGACGGATCGTTCGTAGCCTGGATCGACGAGAAGGAACTCAAACTCAAAGCGCTCACCGGTCTCGCTGTGCGTCAACACACCGTCGCTCATTGCCCATCCTGCCTCCCTGAGAAGCACAAGGGCTCTGCGTTGACCGGCGCGATCACGGCCCGCGATATTGCTTATTGGCGGCGCATAGGGTTCGCTAAACACCCTTTCCGGAATCTGGTCCCGCCATGGTTCAAGAAGCGCAAGCTCTGCCTCTGACGGCAGGCCGCTATGTCCAAGCTCGGATCGATACCAGAAGCTAGAAGGCCGCTCATAAAGATTGTGAAACAGAAGCTTGTTGATCCAGTCGAAGTTCCAGACATGGGTGAATGCTTCCCTCACGCGCGCGTCAGAGAATAGCGAGCGTCGCGTATTGAAAATGAAGTTATGTCCGCCGGCAGGCACCTCGGTCCGCAGCACGTCGCGAATGACCATGCCTTCGTTCACAGCAGGGAAGTCATATGACTGCGCCCAGTCCTTGGACACGCCTTCCTGGACACGATCAATCACCTTGCCCTTGAAGGCTTCACGCTGGACTGTCGTGTCGCGAAAGTAATCGTATTTGATGACGTCGAAATTATAGAGCCCGCTGATCATGGGAAGATCTTTTGCCCAATAGTCTTCGACCCTCTCGTAGACAACGGACTGCCCTGCTACGAGTTCACGAATGCGATAGGGACCGCTTCCCAGCGGCGGTTCAAGTGTCGTGTCTTCAAAGTCCCGACCTTGCCAATAATGCTTGGGCAGGATCGGCATAGCGCTGATCTCGAGCGCATGCTCGCGCGTTTTGCGACCGTTGAAGTGGAACTTTACGCTCCGCTCGCCGGTTTGCTCCGCCCGCTCAATGCCCTTGTATCGACTTTGAACATTTGGCGATCCTTTTTCCTTCAAGGTCTGGAAAGTGAATATGACGTCCGCGACTTTTATCGGCTCGCCGTCATGGAAGCGTGCTTCGGGTCTGAGCACGAATTCCACCCAGCTTAAGTCGTCGGCCATCTCAATGGTCTCGGCGATAAGCCCATATCGAGTTGTCGCCTCATCAAAGCCGCGTTCCGCCAACGAGTCATCTGTCATGGTGAGGCCCTGCGCAGGGCGACCTTTGCGGATCAGATAGTTGAGCGAATCATATGTGCCAAATCCAGGCACGCGAAGAGTTCCGCCTTTTGGCGCATCGGGATTGGCATAGGCCATATGCTCAAAGTCGGCCGGATACTCAAGTTCTCCGAACAGCGAGATGCCGTGACGCGGCTCGCTCGCCAAAGCTGGACTGGCAAACGCTAGAAAAAAGATGAAAGCCGACATGGCGCCGACCCATAAATTTGAACTGTTCAAGATTTTCAGTCTCCCGTCCGCTCATGGAATTCAGATCAGCGGCTGATCTTCGGCAAATAGAGGCCCTCGGTCCAGAGTTCACTATGATTTGACGCAAAGGGTTGCTTCCGCAGGGAATGCGAAGAGGAGGCCAAGACTTGTCAATCATGGTCCCCGCGTCAATGGCAACTGACCAGCCTAAATCGACCTAGCTCAGCTTCACCAGCATTTTGCCGTCATTTGCGCCGGAAAAGAGGCCGATGAAGGCTGCTGGGGCATTGTCGATTCCTTCGAGGATGGTTTCGCGACCTTTGACTTTCCTGTCCTTGATCCACTCAGTCATGTCCGTCAGGAATTGCGGTCTCATGTCGCCATGGTCGCTGACAATGAAGCCGCGCATGGTCAGCTTTCGGCGGACCATTTCCATGATGGTGTTGGGGCCAGGCGGCAGTTCTGTGGCGTTGTAGCCAGATATCATGCCGCATTCAGCAAGATGGCCAAAAGGCTTCATATTTGCAATTGCGGCCTCAAGCTGTTCACCGCCCACATTATCGAAGTAAACGTCGATACCGTCCGGGGCTAGGCGGGGGAGGGCATCATGAGCACTTTCAGTTTTGTAGTTGAAGACATGATCGAAGCCAGCTTCACTCTGACACCATGCGATTTTCTTGTCCGAGCCCGCGCTGCCTATGACTGTGCAGTCTTTCAGCTTGGCGATCTGACCCGCGACGAGGCCAACAGCACCCGCCGCACCCGAAACAAAGACCACATCTCCGTCTTTCATTTCGCCAATGCGGAAAAGGCCCACATATGCCGTAAATCCGGTGCCACCAAGAACTCCAAGATAGTCTGAGATGCTGATACCTTCCGCGGGTTCGAGTTTGCCCAGTGTATTGCCTGGCGCCGCAAACATAGTGCGCCAGCCAAGGCCATTCTGCACGATGTCGCCTTCAGCCAGTCCTTCAAAATTTGAGGAGATGACCTCGCCAATAGCACCGCCGTTTAGCGGCTCACCAAGTTCGAAACCCGCTGCATAGGATTTAGCATCGCTCATCCTGCCCCGCATATAGGGGTCAACGCTCATATAGAGGTTGCGGACCAGTACTTCACCGTCAGCGGGGGCGTCGAGGTCGCGATCCACAATCTCGAAGCAGCTGTCGTCGGGGACGCCAACCGGGCGTTTTTTGAAGATCACTTCGCGGGATGTGATGTTGGCCATGTCTCTCTCCTCATATTCAGCGTTTGCGCGCGATTTCACCCGAAACTGGCCCCCGGGTCCAGCCCCATCGAACGCCTGCATCTGGATCATAGCTGCTAACCCTTGTCGCAGGCGGGTCTGCACGGTAAGTAAGCGTGCATGACTGATCAGCTAAAGATAACGCTCGCGCAGCTAAACCCTGTTGTCGGCGATGTGGAAGGCAATGTTGCCGCCATTCGTGATGCCCGTTCGAGGGCAGCCGAAGAAGGCGCCGACCTTGTCGTCTGCGGTGAGCTTGGCGTTGTCGGGTATCCGCCGGAAGATCTGATCCTGAAACCCATATTCCAGAGAACAGCAAGAACGGCCGTAGAGGCTCTCGCCGCTGAAACGGATGATGGCGGGCCTGGCCTGGTGGTGGGCACGCCCTGGGTGCAGGATGGCAAGCTCTATAACGCCGCGGCGCTTCTGGATGGCGGCAAAGTCAGCGCCGTGAGGTTCAAGGCCAAATTGCCGAACTATGGCGTTTTCGATGAAATCCGCGTCTTTGAGCCTGGCCCCATGCCTGGTCCGGCTGACTTTCGCGGTGTCCGTCTTGGCCTCATGGTCTGTGAGGACATGTGGGCTGATGACGTGTCCGAATGCCTAGAGGAAACCGGTGCTGAAATCCTGATCGTCATTAACGGCTCTCCCTATGAAGAAGGGAAGACCGATGTGCGGCTCCATCATGCTGTCGCGCGTGTTTCAGAATCCGGCCTGCCGCTTATCTACGTCAATCAGGTCGGTGGCCAGGATGAACTGGTCTTCGATGGCATTTCGTTCGCTCTCAATGGTAATTGCAATCTTGTGGCGCAGTTACCGGCCTGGCAGGAGGCCTGTCTGACGACAGAGTGGAGCCGGGAAAGTGACGGCTGGGTCGGGAAAGACACCGACAAGGTTACCTATCCCGAAGGTCAGGAGGCGACCTATCTGGCGATGATGACAGGGCTGCGGGACTACGTGAACAAAAACCGGTTCCCAGGCGTAGTACTCGGCATGTCCGGCGGCATTGACAGCGCATTGAGCGCCGCTGTCGCCGTCGATGCCCTGGGCCCGGATCGTGTGCGCTGCGTCATGATGCCGTCAAGATACACAAGCCAGGAGAGCCTTGATGATGCGGGTGAGTGCGCAGATCTTCTTGGCGCTTCTCTGGAAAGCATTGCCATTGGCCCGGCAGTTGAGGCATTTGCAGCCATGTTGGGCCCTGTCTTTGAAGGCAAGGACCCCGATACCACTGAAGAGAACATTCAGGCCCGGATCAGGGGCATAATCCTGATGGGCATTTCCAACAAGTTTGGCCCCATGGTTCTGACCACCGGCAACAAGTCTGAAATGAGCGTTGGCTACGCCACACTCTATGGCGACATGTGCGGTGGTTACTCTGTGCTCAAGGATCTATACAAGATGCCTCTCTTTGAGGTGTCACGCTGGCGTAATCAGGCGCTTCCTGATGGTGCCCTTGGTCCGGCGGGAAGAGTGATCCCGGAGAACATTATCGATAAGCCGCCAACTGCAGAACTTCGGGCGGATCAAAAGGACGAGGACAGCCTGCCTCCCTATGCCGAGCTTGACGTCATTCTTGAAAGCCTGGTGGAAGATGAGAAAGCTTTTGCTGAACTGGTGGCACAGGGTCATGACCCGGAAACTGTCGCCAGAATGGAACATCTCCTGTACATTTCCGAGTATAAGCGCCGCCAGTCACCACCCGGCGTAAAACTTGGTATTCGAAACTATGGTCGGGACCGGCGATACCCCATTACCAACGGGTTTCGGGATGCCCGGAACAGCATGATCAAGGGATCAGAGCAGGAATGAAGGTCAATGACCAACCCGGCTGTACGATTTGCGCCCTCGCCAACAGGACATCTCCATGTCGGCAATATGCGCACCGCTCTGATCAACTGGCTTTACGCGCGTAAGGCCGGCGGCAGCTTCCTGCTGCGCATAGACGATACGGATCAGGAACGCAGCCGCCCGGAATATGAAGCTGCAATCATTGAAGACATGTCCTGGCTCGGGCTTACCTGGGATCGCCTGGAGCGCCAGTCCGATCGGCTGGATCGCTACGCTGGGGCGATCCAGAACCTTATATCCGCCGGGCACCTGTACGCCTGCTACGAGACGCCCGAAGAATTGGACCGCAAGCGAAATCTGCAGCGTTCTTCGGGCCGGCCGCCGATCTATGACAGGGCGGGGCTCAACCTCACCGACGCCGAAAAACTGGCCTTTGAAGCAGATGGAAGAAGGCCCCACTGGCGATTCAGGCTGGAGCCGGAAGATGTAACCTGGAGCGATCTTTTCAGGGGTCAGGTAACGATCTCGACTGAGACATTATCTGACCCGGTGTTGGTCCGGACCGACGGTGTACCCCTCTACACATTGTCCAGCATCATTGATGATGTCGATTTCAAAATCGACACGGTCATCCGCGGCGAGGATCATGTTTCAAATACGGCCGTGCAGGTGCAGCTTTACCGGGCGGTTGGTGGCGCATCGGTAACGCCGGAATTCGGTCACTTCAGCCTGCTGACGGGCGCTGAAGGCGAAGGCCTGTCGAAACGCTTCGGCTCGCTCAGTATTCAGGATCTGAGGAACGAGGGCGTGGAGGCGATGACGATCAACAACTTTCTCGCCAGAATTGGCACGCCGGATCCTGTGGAGGCCCATCTTCAGATGGCGGATATTGTTGCGGGCTTCGATTTCAGGCGCTTCGGGCGCGCATCGCCCAAGTTTGATCCGCGCGAACTTGAGAAGCTGAACGGTCGTATTCTGCACCAGCTTGAATTTGATGATGTGGCGTTACGCCTTCAGGCCCTCGGCATGACAGGCGTCACAGCTGAATTCTGGAATGTGGTCCGCAGGAATATCGAAGCCCTGGCGGAGGCCAGCGACTGGTGGCACATCGTCCGCGGGCCCATCCATCCTGACGTTACGGACAAAGCGCTGCTGAAGGCTGCCGCCAAACTCCTGCCGAAAGGGGAGTGGGGCGAGGGGGCATGGAACGACTGGACGACGGCCCTGCGGGACAAGACAGGCAAAAAGGGACGTGAGCTTTTCATGCCTCTGCGTCTCGCGTTGACAGGGCTGGATCACGGCCCCGAGATGCGTGACCTTCTGCCGCTTATCGGCTATGAACGCGCCCACAAACGCCTGCAGGGCAAAAGAGCTTAAGGAAAGTTATCGTGGCGCTCACTCTTTACAACACCATGACCCGCAAAAAGGAAGTGTTTGAACCGCTTCAGCCAGGCAAGGTGGGCGTCTATGTCTGCGGACCGACCGTCTACAACTATCTCCACATCGGTAACGGACGTATGTCGGTTGTGTTCGATACGCTGCGCCGCGTTTTGGAGAGAACATATGACGTTACATTTGTCTGCAATGTCACCGACATTGAGGACAAAATAATCAAAGAGTCACTTGATACGGGTATTCCAACCGAACAACTGACATCGACGTACATCGACATCTATCACGAGGATGTGGCCCGGCTTGGTGTGCGGGAGCCCGATATCGAGCCGCGCGCCACGGATCACGTACCCCAGATGGTCAGTTTTATTGAGCGCCTGATCAAATCCGGAAACGCTTATGAAACGGCTGGAAACGGCGGCATTGTGCTTTTCGACGTGTCGTCTGATGAGCACTATGGCAGCCTCTCTCACCGGAACGTCGAAGATATGTTGGCTGGCGCCCGCGTCGAAGTGGCCGACTACAAGAGAGCCCCTGCCGACTTCATTTTGTGGAAACCGGCCCAGGACAATGAACCGGGTTGGCCGAGCCCCTGGGGTCGCGGTCGCCCGGGCTGGCATCTTGAATGCTCCGTCATGTCGGAAGAACATCTCGGCGATACTTTTGACATACACGGCGGCGGCAACGATCTCATATTCCCGCATCACGAAAACGAACTTGCCCAAAGCCGATGCGCCCATGCTGGTGCGCCTTTTGCAAACTACTGGATCCACAACGGCATGCTGGATGTCGAAGGCGACAAGATGTCGAAGTCGCTCGGCAATTTCGTCACCATTCGTCAGCTGCTGGACGCAGGCCATGATGGAGAAGTCCTGCGTTACGCGCTGTTGGCGGCTCACTACCGCCAGCCTTTGAACTGGTCAGAGGACGGACTGGAGCAGGCCCGCCAGAATGTAGATCGCTTTTACACTGCCCTTCGTGCGCTCTCCGATGTCGAAGCTGACCCGAATGAAGCTGATCCTGCGGACGTGGTGGAGGCTCTGGAAGATGATCTGAATACGCCAAGGGCTCTCGGCGCGATGCATGTCATTGCCACAGAAGCCAACAAGGCGACCGAACCGCTCGAACAGGCGCGGCTGAAATCCTCATTGTTGAAAGGCGGCCTGCTTTTGGGTCTTTTGCATCGCAGTGCGGAGGCGTGGTTTCAGGGCGCAACGGAAGGTGAAATCGATTCTGCGCGCATTGGCCAGCTTATCGATGACCGCAATCAGGCCCGCGCGAACAAAGACTTTGCTGAAGCTGATCGCATCAGGGATGAACTGGACATGGCAGGTATTCTCCTTGAGGATGGCGGAGAAGGAACCATTTGGAAGCGCAAACGATGAGCCGGGAACGACTTTATCTTTTCGACACGACCTTGCGTGACGGCGCCCAGACACAGGGCGTCGATTTTGGTGTTGAGGACAAGCGCCTGATTACAGAGGCTCTCGACGGTCTCGGAATTGATTACATCGAAGGCGGCTGGCCGGGCGCGAACCCGACCGACACAGCATTCTTCAACGACCCGCCCGAGACAACTAACGCAACCTTCACAGCTTTTGGCATGACCCGGCGTTCAGGTCGCAGCGCCGATAACGATCCCGGCCTGGTTGATGTCCTTGCTGCGGGAACCAAAGCGGTTTGCCTGGTCGGCAAATCCTGGGACTTTCAGGTCAAAGTGGCTCTTGGCGTGGAACTTGATGAGAACATCAGAATGATCTCTGACAGCATTGGCCATGTGGTTTCGGAAGGCCGGGAAGCCATGCTGGACGCCGAGCACTTCTTCGACGGATACAAAGCCAATCCTGATTATGCGATGTCATGCCTCAAGGCCGCCATGGACGCCGGTGCGCGCTGGGTCGTCCTGTGTGACACAAATGGTGGCACATTGCCCAAAGAAGTCGGCGAAATCGTTTCGAATGTAACCAATGAAATTCCCGGTGCGAACCTTGGCATCCATACACAGGATGATACGGAAAACGCGGTTGCAAACAGTCTTACGGCCCTTGACGCAGGCGTTCGCCAAATTCAGGGCACTTTAAACGGTCTGGGCGAGCGCTGCGGCAATGCAAACCTGACCTCCCTTATTCCAAGCCTTGTTCTGAAGCCAATCTACGCTGATCGATTTGAAACCGGTGTGACACTTGAAAAGCTTCAGACCCTGAGCAAAGTCTCGAGATTCCTTGATGAACTGCTCAATCAGATACCTGACCGCCATGCCGCCTATGTTGGTGCGACGGCGTTTGCCCACAAAGGTGGCCTTCATGCTGCCGCAGTGCGCAAGGATCCGGCGACCTATGAACATGTGCGGCCGGAAAGCGTTGGCAATGTCCGCCATCTTCCCATGTCTGATCAGGCTGGCAAGGCAAGCCTGCTTGAACGGCTCTCAGAAGCTGGCATAGATGCGGACCCCAAAGACAAGCGCCTGAACGATCTGATCGGCCTTGTCAAAGAGCAGGAGTTTCAGGGCTATTCATATGACGGCGCCGATGCGAGCTTTGAGCTGCTGGCCAGAAAGTCGCTTGGTCTTCTCGATGAATACTTCAAAGTCGAAAGTTTCCGCGTGATGATCGAACGGCGGTTCAATGCAAATGGCGAGCTTGTCGCGGTTTCCGAGGCCAATGTAAAAATCACTGTAGATGGACAGTCACTCATGAGTATCGGCGAAGGCGTCGGCCCGGTGAACGCACTCGACAAGGCGCTCAGGAAAGATCTTGGCAAGTACGCACCCTATATTGATGATCTGGAACTGATAGATTACAAAGTGCGCATCCTGACGCACGAAGGCACCGAAGCGGTAACGCGTGTTTTGATCGAGTGTGGCGATGCCAAAGGCCGCCGCTGGTCGACAGTCGGTGTTTCGCCAAACATTGTCGATGCATCGTTCCAGGCGCTCTATGATGCTGTTGTCTACAAGCTTCTGAAGGAAGATGCGCCCGCCATGGCGCCGGCCCGCTAGATAGAAAACCGCCCATGGCGTCACCTGCAATCATCCTTGTACGACCTCAGCTTGGCGAAAACATCGGTATGGTCGCCCGCGCGATGGCCAATTTCAGCCTTGATGATCTTCGCATCGTCAGCCCACGAGATGGCTGGCCCAACGAAGATGCGATCTCGGCTGCCGCTGGTGCAGAATATCTGCTGGATAAAGCAAAGCTGACGACGTCCCTGGGCGAAGCAATATCAGATTTGCACCACGTATTCGCGACCACCAATCGCGGTCGCGACATGGCAAAGCCGGTTATCGACGCTGAGACCGCCGCCAGGCGGATCGGCAGGTCGGGACGGGCCGGTGAACCCTCAGGGGTTCTCTTCGGCCCCGAACGATCCGGACTTGATAATGATGACATCAGCCATGCTGATACCATTCTCACTATTCATGTGAACCCACAATTCCCGTCTCTCAATCTCGCCCAATCCGTGGGCATCATCGGCTATGCCTGTTTCGACAAGGCGGCAGATCTTGAGGCGAAGCCCGGCCGACGTTCCACGGTTGATGAACGCGTGCCGGCGACAAAAGATGAGCTTGAGCATCTTTACAGGCATCTTGAAGCTGAACTGGATCAAGTGGACTATTTTGAGCCGCTTGAGCGTCGGCCGAGCGTTGAAAGGAACTTGCGAAACCTGCTGCAGGGCGCCCGGTTTTCAGGTAATGAAGTCAAAAGATTGCGCGGGATCATTGCCGCCCTTACCGGGCGCAAGCAAAAACCGCGAACGAAACGAAAGTAGCTTCGGTAGCTGGCAAACTGGATACCGAGAAACTGGCGACTGGGAAACTGGCGAGCGGAAAAATGGACGTGGATCAGAGCAGCACCGGCAAACTCATTGCCCTGGTCGGCTGTGACGGGTCCGGCAAATCGACCCTGACGGACGAGCTCTATCGCCTTTTGCGGCCGACGCGACGGGTCTATCAAAGCTATCTTGGCCTTGGCAGCGGAAATCTCAGGCTTCTTGTCCTGCGCATTCCGCTGATTGGCAAGTATCTCGAACGCTTTTTCACCAAGCGTGCGGATCAATCAAAAGACCCGACAGACAAAATACCAGGCCTGCCGACAGCCATTGCGCTTTACTTTTTCACCCAGATACGCCGGCACAGATTTCGCCGTGCGCTGAGGCGCCGTGATGCTGGCTATGTGGTGTTGACGGACCGCTATCCCCAGATCGAAGTGCCCGGCATCTATGATGGACCGCTCCTGTTGTCGGCGCGGGCCGAGGGCCGCATCGTCGCCTGGCTTGCCGAGCGTGAACGCCGTCAGTTTGAAGAGATAGTCAGTGTGTTGCCCGATCTGGTCATCAAGCTTCATGTCACGCTCGAAACGGCGCTAATGAGGAAGCCTGACCACATTGCTGCCTCACTTGAACGGAAGATTGAAATTACCGACGGCCTTGCCTTTGGGGGAGCGCCCATTGTAGATGTTGACGCAAATCAGCCCTACGATCAGGTGCTTGCAGAGATCAAAAAGGCGGTCGAGCCTATGCTCGGCAAACTGTGACGCCCAAGCTTATGAAACGACAATTCGGGAGAGGTTTCGATGTCATTTGAGATGAAGATCAGGGGCTGGGCCGTGGCCGGGTCTCTCGGCGCGCTGGCCGCCATGACGGCATTTCCAGCTCTTGCCGCCGACCCGTTCGAAGATGATTGCGACGGCTGCTTTTACGTCAACATTGAACCCCTCTACATGCGCTCAACATCAAGCGAGGCTGATGTCATCTGGTTGACCGATGACATTGCTGATACGCCGGGCCAGCCGGGCGACGACCCCTGGGTCGAGAATACCGGCGGCTTCCACCTCGACAATGCCTGGGGCGCGCGCGGCACACTCGGCTGGCAGTTTGCCGACACCTGGAGCATTGAATTCGTCGGCACATATCTCCAGGACTGGAAAGACGATATTGCCTTCGACGCTGCGACGGATGGAGGCTCACTTGCCCTGCCGTTCCAGTCCGCATTCACCGGCATCGAGGATTCAGTCTTCACCGACATCGATTCACTGACCGCAGAACGGCAGATGAAATTCCGCTCTTACGAACTCAATCTGGTTAAAAAAGCTGCGAAATACGCCAATGTCATCCTTGGCCTGCGCCGCATAGATTTCGATGATGCCATGGTCATCAATACTGCGCGTGACACTGATGTTGGGCTCTACAGTATCAAAGGTGAGAACTCTGCCTGGGGGATCCAGCTTGGTGCCGATGCCGTATTCCCGTTCGCCGAACGCTTTGCCATCGGCGGCTTTGTCAAGACCGCCTGGTTCAAGAACAGCATTGATGTGACCAACATAATTGTTGATGGTGAGGCCGCCATGGCCGCCGGCAGCATCGCCGCCAGAAACGTCAAGGATACGGACAATCGTACAGCCTATCTCGCTGATGCCGCCGTCTTCCTGAGCTGGGCGATTACCGATAATATCGTCACGTCCCTTGGCTATCAGCTCATGGCTATCAGCGGCATGGCCAAGGCGCCGGAAAATCTGGAATTCCGCACCCTTGATTTCTCTGATCCCACGGCACGCCCAATCAAGCCCAAGCGAAACGGCTTTCAGTTCATTAACGGCGTCAACCTGAGGGTCAAAATCAGGGGTTAGCAGCCTACAAATCTGGGAGAAACACTGGGCTTTGCACCTGTCCTTTCGATTTGACAATGATCCGCTGCTGAGTATAGTACGCGCCTTGATTGGCGGGCCCGGTGCCCGCACTTTCGTATCTGACAAATTGCCGAGAAACCAAAGGCCAGAAGCGCTGAATGACCAAACGTATACAAGCCAAATATAAAATTGACCGCCGCCTCAGAGAAAATCTGTGGGGCCGGCCGAAAAGTCCCATCAATGTGCGGGATTATGGTCCAGGCGAACATGGTCAGCGCCGCAAGGGCAAGCTCTCGGATTACGGTCTTCAGCTCCGCGCCAAGCAAAAGCTCAAGGGCTATTACGGCAACATCACGGAAAAGCAATTCCGCCGGACCTTTGCTGAAGCCGTCCGGACCCGCGGTGACACTGGTCAGAACCTTATCGGCCTTCTCGAACGCCGCCTTGATGCTGTGGTCTATCGCGCCAAGTTCGTGCCCACCGTCTTCTCGGCCCGCCAGTTCGTAAACCACGGCCACGTCACCGTGAACGGCAAGCCGGTCAACATCCCAAGCTATCGGGTATCCGAAGGTGATGTAATTGAGGTGAAAGAGAAGTCCCGTCAGAACATCCTGGTTCTTGACGCCATCGTCTCACCCGAACGCGACACGCCGGACTATCTCGAAGTCGATCATGAAAAGCTGCGCGCGACGTTCGTCCGCACCCCGGACCTGAGCGAGGTCCCATACCCGGTCCAGATGGAACCAAACCTGGTCATCGAGTACTACTCAAGCCACTAGCTAGAGATGCCCGCTAGCCGGGCCCCACATACAGAAACAGAGATGCCCGCCAGGCGCCAGTTCGCCTGATCAGCGCTGAGTCCCGCCGGTCGCGACCAATTGCGGGTCAATTTCTGTGTCTCGATGAGTGCATAAAAACACAGTATTTTCCAACTATCAAATGCCTTTAGTCGACATCCTTGGGTGTCTTTGACAGATTTGGTGCATTAAAGCACAATATAGAAATCAGAAAACACCAACAGTTTCAGCTGAAAAGGGAAATTGAAACAATGGACGAAGTAACAATCACGTTGAAAAGACCCATCGAGATCATGGTTCGGGGCGCGTTGGAGCCTTGCGACAATGCGCTGCTCACGGCGCCGTCCTCTGAAGTACGCAACGAACTGCTGACGATCCACAAAGAGCTGTCTCTTGCGACATTCAATATCGCAGAACGGGCAGCAGCCGCGCCGCCAAAGGACCGCAACGATGAGGATGAAGATCTGGTAAAGAGTGACTCTGTTTCAGCGCTGATCCGGCATCAGGAGGGGATACTTGATGTCCGAACGGTCCGACAACTCTTGCGGCTTGTTGAAGCCTACGGTGACCCGCATGCCGTCTATGACGCGCTTGAAAGGATTTACATCAGAGGATTTTTCAGTTTCCACGACGTCACGGTGACCAAGGAAGTGCTCGACCAGCTCACCTTCCTCGACATCATGTATCTGGCGGAGACCTAAATCGCAAATTTTATTCTTGCTTCCTGGCTCCGGCGGCCTGGGACGGGCTAGAGATCGACAAACTCTTCATTTGTAAGTATCTGAATGGCGCGGTGTCGCCCTTTGAGCTTGATCGACTGCCAATTCACCGCCTCATGGACTTGATCCGCCGGACCAACCGGATGTCGCAGGAAATCAACGAAGCGCTGTGGCGCAGCCAGGAACCCGAGCGTTCCTGGGCCCAGTTCCTGGCCGGAAATTCAACATCCTATTAAAGCCAACATCACACCAAAGGAAGACAGACATGCATAAGTCACCCGGCTGGACAAAGACATTCTCCAAAGATCCAACCGTTGCAGACATCAATGAAGAAACCCGGTCATGGAACGACGACATAGTGGCCCGTATTCCTGTGCTTGAAGGCTACAAGGCACGCGACATGTCACCTGATGATCAGCGCGCCTTTGCAGTGATGCTGAAACAGATCTCTCTGACCACGGCCCTCGTCGGCGACATGCTGATGCGATTCAACCAATACCTGCCGCCCGAAATGCAAAGCGAATTTGTACCCCCGCCGAAGCCAAAAGCGAAGCTGGATGCGTGAGATCAACCTACTCAGCAGGCCTGGTCTCCTCCGCCATTGCCGCCACCCGCTCTTCAAAGGCGGCAATGGAGGCAAGCCGTGCTTCTCTGAAATCCTCAGTGCTGACATCAAATTGCTGCCACTCACCATCGAGAAAGTAGCCATAGCCGAGCGTTTCCCCGTTTTCGATCCGGTCGATGAGTTCCTTGGCGGCTTCACCCCTGATTCCAAAGTTGGGTCGAATCATGCCTTTCGTATCGTCAACGGTTACTTTCATCATCACTTGATCAAGGTCTTCGCCGACGAGCAGGAAAGCAGGGGCAGCAGCACTTCTTTCAGTACCATAGGTTCTTGTATGAAGCCCCAAAGTGCCCGACGCATGGTCTATTGTGCAAATGAGGATGCCAGCGTCTTGATGTGTCGTGCAACCGATGTACCACGGGCCGACACGATCAATGACTTCATGAAGTATGTCATCGTGTCGAATGTCTCTGGATCGAATTTCATCTGCAACGGCCTGTATAAGGCCAAGTGCATGTCTCATGTTTTCGGTGGAAACCTTGACATTTTCAACCGTGCCATCACTCATATGCTCTGTCAGGATGAAGAAATCAGCCGTCAGAAAACCCTCCAACAGATCTTCATGTATTTGCCTTCTGCCAAAGGGCGGCGGCCTTATGGGCAAACAAGTGTTGTCGTTGAAGGTCACGCAAGCCCAGTCAACTATGTCACGCTTGGCAAGGGAAATGCCGAACTGGATATAGCTTGGCGTATTGCGATCACTGTTGAGCATAGCAGCAAAGGAAGTTCGGTCGTCACCGGTTGTGCATTGAACTGCTGGCGCCTGCGTCTCAGAGTGGTCGACGAACTCGCAGATCGTGCGCCAGTAACCGACCATCGTCTGGACACCGTGATTGGCCGAGAGATACGCCACGAAATTTGTCCAGTAATGAGCGGGCAGATCAAGACCTTCAGGTATCTGTTGGCCCAAAACAAGATGGTCGGCCTTCACCGTCGGCATCGCAGTCAGGCCACTGACAACAAAAATCAAAAGTAGAGAAAATGTGAATCTACGGAAAAATGACATGTTCTCTGCACTATACATCCAATACTTGCATTTACGAAAGGCAGAAATATGACGGACGCTGAGACAATGAAAGATCCGGAATTGGCTGAGGCCATGGTTCAGATGATGCCGGATCAGGGCCTTCTGGAGCCGCTGCGCCCAGATTTCAATGCAAAGACAGTGGCACAATTGGAGCCGTACGAGGCAAATGTGTTGCAATCTGCAGGGTCAACGCGCGGTGGCGGGTATGCTGCCGAATTCGAAGCTCCCGGCGACGCCAACTTCGACGTTGCAGAAACATTAATACCTGCCCTGCCATTGCCGAGCGCCGTCCAGGCTGCGGCCGATCTCATAGCAGGTTTAGATGATCAGCTTCGTGATGCCCGTGAGAAAGACGAGGCAGCAATATTTCAAGCGGCATCGACTTACATGAACGCGCGTCTGGACAAAATGAGAATACTTCAAAGCCAGAACGAACGCGCCGCCGCCATGAGGGCAGCGAATGAAGACACTGCTGAAATTGATGCCGCAATCAGAAATTCCAATTCAGCCATTGCTGATCTTGATGCGGCACATCCAGGCGTGGTTGAGGCGGCTATGGAACAAACCAGACGCGTCCATCTGCGGTCCATTCATGATGTTGAGCGCTGGATGCAGGAATCTGCTCGCATGACCGGTGATGATATCGTTGGAATGCGAAACGTCCCACTTTCCGAAATGCCCATAACGACACAGGATGTCGGCACCATGTTGCTGCGAGAATACCTGGACCAGCATCTTGACGTAGGCGATGGCTATGCCGCTGCAAATTTGACTGATGACGCCTTGGCGTTGTCATCGCGGTTTCAGGAGGTTGATCCTAACGCAGAAGCTGAGCCAGTAATGGATCCCGAAATCGCCACGAGATTTGCAGGCTATTACAGAGACTTTGCTGCCTTCAATGACGCAGTTGCAGGACGCGAAAGACCGGTGGATACCGAAGTGCCTTCTGCGCTTGCTAGTGGGCTCAGGCTGAAGGACATTGATCCGGACCGTACCAACGCGGAAGTCCAGAATTTGCGTGAAGCATTGCCGAACGAATTCAAAGAGGCTTACGACCTGATCAGGGAGCCGCCCAAACCATTGCCGCCGACATATATCGAACAAAGACTGCCGTTTGGGCCACCAGATACTCTTGTCATCGGATCATCGACGCCGCCGCCCTCACGCGAGGATTTCGTCAGCGAGATTACAACACCACCCGAAGGCCTGCCGCCGGAAATCGCAGCCGCAAGCGTGGCCGCTGATCTGGAAGCTGCCCGACTTGAAATCATGAGCGAGATAAACGCCACATTGCCTGACCTGCAACTGGCGCCGGAACGAATTAACGACACGGCAAAGCTGAGCAGTGGCGCCAGCACGGGCGCAGTGGAAGGCGAAGTGAAGATTGATCTCAATGTCAACGACCCGGGCGGGATCATAGCCAGCACCAGGATCAGAAATTTCCTGACAACAGACGTTGCCGGTGATCTCAACCTCGGCAAGAACATGGACTACGACAATGAATAGCGGCAAGCCTGCCGTCAAGCGGGTCCAGGGACAAATGGCAGGTTAATGGCAGTGGCAGCGTATCTGCCGAGGTTGCGGACTGTCGCCCGACAGAACGCCTTAGCCGTGGGCGACTTTTTTCGCGTCGAGAAGATCGCGCAGCTCGCCGTTTTCGAACATTTCGGTGATGATATCGCAGCCGCCGACGAATTCGCCCTTCACATAGAGCTGGGGGATTGTCGGCCAGTCGCTGAAGGCTTTGATGCCTTCGCGAATGTCGTCGTCGTCAAGCACGTTCACAGTGTCGAAGGCGACTTCCAGATGCTGGAGAATGCCCGCGACCTGGGCTGAAAATCCGCATTGCGGGAAATCGGCAGAACCTTTCATGAAGAGCATGACAGGCGCGCTGTCGATGCTGGCCTTGATGCGATCACTCGTTGCGCTATCGGTCATATGGAATTCCTCCTCATCGGGGCAGTGTCGGGGCTGTGTTGGGGCAGTATCGTGTGCTAATTGCTGCCGCTGTTTAGCATATGGCGCGGCTCCGGCCTAATTTCAACTTTTTGCCGAGGTGTGTAATTTCAGCGCATGAAGCTCGCCGCCCATGCGACCACCAAGCGCGTCGTAGACCATTTTGTGCTGCTGAACGCGGCTTTTCCCGGCGAATGCGTCTGAAATCACAGAAGCAGAGTAATGGTTGCCATCGCCGGCGAGATCCTCAATTTTGACCTCGGCGCCGGGGATGCCGGCCTTGATCAGCTCCTCGATCCTGCTTGCTTCCATCGCCATATCTTAATTCCTTGTTCGTTGGCCTAGGCCATATAGCCGGGCAGCCAGCCTTCGTGGGTTTCTCTCATGGTGTCGAGGGCGAGGCTGTGATCTCCGTCAACTGAGAGCCTGTCGCCGCCGACGGTACCGAGTTCAGCAATGGTCACACCCGCCGCCGCCGCGCCCGCCACCAGTGCTGCAACTTTATCCCGGCTCGCGGTCAGCAGATAGCGTGCCTGATCCTCGCCGAACAATTGAGCGTGCAAGGCGGCATCCGATGCCGGCAACGTGACGTCGCAACCCAGATCCCCGGCAAGGGCCATTTCAGCCAGTGCAATATAAAGCCCGCCGTCTGAAATGTCGTGTGCGGCGTTTATGTTCCGGGCCGTGATCAGGCCACGGACAAAATCACCGTTCCTCTTTTCGGCGTCGAGATCGACAGGCGGTGGTGGCCCGTCCTCCCGCCCGCAGATTTCGCGTAGGTAGAGCGACTGGCCAAGATGAACCGCCGTCTCACCAACTAATAGGATAACATCGCCTGCCTGCTTGAAAGCCATGGTCACCATTGTCGATAGGTCATCGATCACGCCGACCCCGCCGATCGCCGGCGCCGGCAGCACGGCCTGACCGCTGGTTTCGTTGTAGAGCGACACGTTGCCCGACACGACCGGGAACTCCAACGTTTCACAGGCCTCCACCATACCTTCGCAGGCATAGGCGAACTGACCCATGATCTCGGGCCGTTCGGGGTTGCCGAAATTGAGGCAATCCGTAATTGCCAGGGGCCTGGCACCTACCGCTGTCAGATTTCGCCAGGCCTCGGCCACTGCCTGTTTGCCGCCCATGGCCGGATCGGCCTTCACATAACGCGGCGTACAGTCCGTTGTAATCGCAAGGCCACGACCTGTCCCGTGAACCCGCACCACCGCCGCGTCGCCACCGGGATGCTGGATCGTATCGCCCATAACACCGTGATCGTACTGTTCCCAGATCCATCGCCGGCTCGCCAGATCCGCACTGCCGAGAAGCTCGAGAAGCACAGCGCCATAGTCGTCAGCCTCTGACACTTCGGATGCGCCAAGGGGGGCGGGCGCAGTTGGTCGGGTGTAGGGTCGATTGTATTCCGGCGCCGTGTCGGTCAATGCCGTGATCGGAATATCCGCAACCACGGCACCTTCATGTTTGAGGACAAGTCGTTCGGTGTCTGTAACAATACCGATTACTGAAAAATCAAGGCCCCATTTTCGGAAAATATCTCTGGCATACTGCTCACGTTCCGGCTTCAGGACCATCAGCATCCGTTCCTGGCTTTCAGAAAGCATGATCTCGTAGGCCGTCATGTTTTCTTCACGCACCGGCACCAGATCGAGATCAATTTCAAGGCCAACGCTGCCCTTTGACGCCATTTCGACGGAAGACGAGGTGAGGCCAACCGCGCCCATGTCCTGAATGGCGATAATGGAATCGTCTGCCATCAGTTCAAGACAGGCCTCGATCAGCAGTTTTTCCGTGAACGGATCACCGACCTGAACAGTGGGCCGTTTTTCCTGAGAGTCATCGTCAAACTCCGCCGATGCCATGGTCGCACCGTGGATGCCGTCGCGGCCTGTGCCGGAGCCGACGTAGATGAGCGGATTGCCGACACCCGCTGCCGCTGAGTAGAAGATCTTGTCCTTGTCCGCTAAGCCCACAGTCATGGCATTGACCAGAATATTGCCGTTATAGCTTTCGTGAAAAATCGTCTCGCCGCCCAGCGTCGGCACACCGACACAGTTGCCATAGCCACCAATCCCGGCGACCACGCCGGCAACCAGATGCCGCGTTTTCGGATGATCCGGGCTGCCAAAACGAAGCGCATTCATATTGGCGATGGGCCGCGCACCCATGGTGAAAACATCGCGCAGGATGCCGCCGACACCGGTCGCGGCGCCTTCATAGGGTTCTATAAAGCTTGGATGGTTGTGGCTTTCCATCTTAAAAATTGCCGCCTTGCCATCGCCAATGTCCACAACGCCTGCGTTCTCTCCCGGCCCCTGTATTACCCAGGGCGCAGAGGTCGGGAATTTCATCAGATGCACTTTTGAGGATTTGTAGGAGCAATGCTCGCTCCACATGCCCGAGAAGACACCAAGCTCTGTATAGGTCGGCTCGCGCCCCATGACACGAAGCAGCGTCTGGTATTCGTCCTCGGAAAAGCCATGGTCCGCGACCATTTCGGGCGTGATGGTCGGCTGGTTATGATCTTTGGCTGGCGCCTTGTCGGCAGATGAGGTCATGAAAGGGCCTCGACAATGCCGTCGAACATGGCGCGGCCATCCCGGCCACCCAAAACCGGATCGGCCAGGCGTTCTGGATGGGGCATCAGGCCCATGACTGTATGATCTTCATTGAAAATGCCGGCGATATTGTGCGCGGCACCGTTCGGGTTTGCGTCATCCGTAATCTCACCGGTCGCGTCGGAGTAGCGTAGGGCGATCCGCCCGTCATCCTCCAGCATTCGAAGCGTCTCATGATCGGCGAAATAGTTTCCGTCATGATGGGCGACGGGAAAGCGCACGATATCACCCTTGTCGTATCCGGACGTGAACAGAGAGGCATCGTCCTCGACCCGCATATGCACATCTTTGCAGACGAATTTCAGATCGCGATTTCGGATCAGGGCGCCCGGCAACAGGTGCGACTCTGTCAGCACCTGAAAACCGTTACAGATACCGAGCACCGGCACCCCAGCTTTGGCGCGCTTTACCACTTCGCGCATGATCGGCGAGTGAGCCGCCATAGCGCCGGCGCGCAGATAGTCGCCATAGGAGAATCCGCCCGGCAGGGCAATGAAATCGACCTTGGGCAGGTCGGCATCGCCATGCCAGACCTTGAGCGCCTCATGGCCCATGCTGGCAGAAAGCGCGGTCCAGATGTCACGGTCACAGTTGGAACCCGGAAAGATAATGACGGCAGCCTGCATCGGTTTCAGCCTCTAAACAATGTCATCCCTGGATAACTTCAATGTCGTAGTCTTCGATGACCGTATTGGCCAGAAGCTGTTCGCACATCTCGGCGATCCGCGCTTTCGCAGCGTCAGCATCACCATCGGTCAGTTCCAGCTCCAGAAACTTGCCCTGGCGCACACTTTCGACGCCGTCAAATCCAAGAGATCCAAGCGCATTGGCAATGGTTTTGCCTTGCGGGTCAAAGACGCCTTTCTTCAGGGTCACATGAACAACGGCTTTCACTTCTCTGCCTCTCTACTGTTCCAGAATGCCGAGACGCGTGGCGACTTCGGCATAAGCCTCGCTAACGCCACCCAAGTCACGGCGAAACCTGTCCTTGTCGAGCTTCCTGCCGGTCTCCATGTCCCAGAGCCGGCAGTTGTCCGGGCTGAACTCGTCGGCCAGCAGGATAGCGTCCTCGCCATCATCCTTCGCCCGCCCGTATTCAAGCTTGAAGTCGACCAGCTGAATGCCAACATCTGCAAACAGGTCCTTGAGAATGTCGTTCACTTTGAATGACGTTTCAAAGAGATAGTCGAGCTCGCGCCTGTCAGCCCAGCCGAACACCAGCGCATGTTCTTCGGCGACCAGCGGATCACCAAGATCATCGTCCTTGAGCGTCAGTTCGATCATTGCCCGGGGCAGGGGCGTTCCTTCCTCTATGCCAAGCCGCGTGCAAATGGACCCGGCAGCAATGTTTCGGACAATGACTTCAAGCGGAATGATATCAACCTTGCGGCAGAGCTGTTCTCTCGCGTCGATGCGTTCGATAAAGTGAGTCGGGATGCCGGCACTTTCGAGCCTGGTCATGATGTATTCAGTGATCCGGTTATTGAGCTCGCCCTTGCCGGACACCGTGCCCTTTTTCTGCGCATTGAACGCGGTGGCATCATCCTTGAAATGCTGAATGATGGTCCCCGGCTTCGGCCCCTCATAAAGGATTTTGGCCTTGCCTTCGTATAGCTGCTTGCGCGGTGGCATGTGTGATTTTGGTCTGCTTGTCCGATTGGGTCGGGAGCTGGCCCGGTTGCCTGAAGAAGCCGCACACTACATCATCTGGTATTCGCCAGCAATGGAGACCACTAAACCCGCAAGGATGCTAAGCTTTTCCCGTTGGCCGACCGAAGCCGGCGAATTTGGCTGCTTCGCACTTGATTCTGCCCCCCGCGAGGGCTATCTCAGGCGTAGGCAACAAAACGCCGGAACGGCTGGTTCAGGCCCCAACATTTTGCAACAGATTCGTGAAGGAAAAGTCATGGCAGGTTTCAAAGACCGCGAACAGTCATTCGAAAACAAAGCTGCCCACGAAGAAGAGCTCGAGTTCAAAGCCCAGGCGCGCCGCAACAAACTGCTCGCACACTGGGCCGGTGAAAAAATGGGCCTCTCTGACCTCGACGCCTATGCCGGTGAAGTCATCAAAGCCGCCCTCAAAGAAGCCGGCGACGACGATGTCTTCCGCAAAGTCCGCGCCGATCTCGACGCCAAAAGCGTCGATGTATCCGATCACCAGCTAAGACGCGAAATGGACGAACTGCTGACCAAGGCCCGCGAGCAGATACAGTCTGATTAGGGCGCCCGGAGCACGCCAATTCCTTGCTATTTCAAACTCCAGTGAGACTCTCGATAGAGTGATCGATCAATCGTAGTAGTCGTCTTCGAGATCGTCTTGCGTTCCATGGATATCAATTGGCCCCTTCACACAAAAAGCCGGAGGCCATTTTAGGCCCCCGGCTTCGATTAAACTCTGATGTCTCGTTTTGTGAGTGTCCCTAGCTCGCCTGCCTTTGCGGCACCTGCCTTGGATGGGCCGCTGACATGTCTGAGATTTTTTCCCAGTTTTCGGCAACGTCTTCGACCGTTGGGTTCTCAATTGTCACACCGTCGTTCTGGAACATTTCGGCCATCCAGAAGCGGCTGGCGCCGGCTTCGAGGACGATGCCGTTTGGCGCTTCTTCTGAACAGAGATATACAACGCCTGGTGTTACAAGGGCTGGATCCATGCGATCCGCTGCCTGCTCGGGCATGAGGTCTTCGGTCATGCGGGTATAGGCAACCGGTGCGATGGAATTGGTGAAGATATTGTACTTCTGACCTTCCAGGCGCAGCGTGTTCATGAATCCGACCAGGGACAGCTTGGCAGCTGAATAGTTCGTCTGGCCGAAATTACCGTACAGGCCCGATGAAGAAGTCGTCATCACGATGCGGCCATAGTTCTGTTCGCGCATCACCGGCCATACGGCCTTGGTGCAGTTCACAGCGCCCATCAGATGCACATCCATCACGGCGGTGAAATCGGCAAGCTCCATATTGGTGAAGCTCTTGTCCCTGAGAATGCCGGCATTGTTGATCAGAATGTCAACGCGGCCCCATTCACCCACAGCCTGGGAAATAATGCCCGCTGCCGCTTCCGGATCGGTAACCGAGGCATGATTGGCGATTGCCGTGCCACCGGCATCAGTGATTTCCTTGGCCACAACGCTTGCGGCACTGTCATCACCGCCCTGACCATCGACGGTGCCGCCGAGATCATTGATGACGATTTTTGCGCCACGGCGCGCGAGTTCCAGCGCATGCTGGCGGCCGAGGCCACCACCTGAACCGGTGATAATGGCAACCTTGCCATCAAAACTGATAGTCATTCGTCAAGTCTCCCTCTTGAGTTTGTCTGGCCTCATTTTTGCGGGGCCACAGAATTCGTTGGCGCTTTTCTACACGCCCTGTGGCGCTCGCGCAATGGCCATGCGATGCCCTTGATTGCGACATTTTCCCTTTGTGGCAAGCGGCTTTGAGTGCCACTCTGCGCCCCGAATGGCTTCTGAGGCGAGGGGAGAGGGAACGAAGTGGAAATAGGCCAGAGTATTGTCGGCATTGTCGGGCTTTTTGCCATCGCCTGGGCATTGAGCGAGCAGAGGCGTCAGCCACCCTGGAAAACAATGGCCGCCGGGTTTGGCATTCAGTTCAGCCTCGCACTCCTGTTCCTGAAGCTTGATCTGTTGCAGGGCTTTTTCGAAGGCGCCCAAAGCGCCATTCTGGCCCTGCAGGCCGCAACCATCGCCGGAACCGGCTTTGTCTTTGGCTATGTCGGCGGCGGCGATGCCCCCTTCGAAATTACCAACGCAGGGGCGAGCTTCATTCTGGCCTTCCAGGCCTTGCCTCTCATCATCGTCATGAGCGCGATTTCAGCGCTTCTCTGGCACTGGCGGGTGATGCCCATCATCATGAAAGGCTTCTCCTTCGTTTTTCAGAAAACATTGGGTGTGCGGGGCGCTGTTGGCCTGTCGGCGGCGGCCAATATGTTTGTCGGTATGATTGAGAGCCCTTTGCTGATCCGCCCCTATCTTGCCAGGCTGTCGCGCTCAGAGCTCTATATTGTGCTGACCGTAGGCATGTCGACCGTGGCAGGTTCGGTGCTCGCCCTTTATGCAATGGTGCTTCAGGACGTCATTGACAACCCGGTGAAGCATTTGCTGATCGCTTCGCTCCTGAATGCTCCTGCCGGGATTATGATTGCCCGCATTTTAATTCCTGAAACCGCGGGCGATGGGCCTGGCGACACCGGGACTGGAGACAATGAAGACGAGGCTGATTTTTCGGGCACGTCTTATGGCGGCAGTATGGAGGCTGTGACACGCGGCACAGCCGATGGGCTGCAGATTTTCCTCAACATTGTCGCCATGCTCATCGTGCTTGTTGCTCTTGTCGCCCTCGTGAATTTCGCCCTCGGTCTATTCCCCGATGTTTTGGGCGCGCCGCTGACATTGCAGCGCATGCTGGGCTGGATATTCGCGCCATTTGTCTGGCTGATGGGCATCCCCTGGGCGGAGACAGTCGAGGCCGGTGCTCTGATGGGTACGAAGACGGTGCTCAACGAAATCATCGCCTATATTGAGCTTGCCAATTTGCCGGCCGAGAGCCTGAGTGAGCGCAGCCGTCTCATCCTCACTTACGCTATTTGCGGCTTCGCCAATCTTGGCAGCGTTGGCATCATGATCGGCGGCCTGACGGCCATGGCGCCGGATCGCCGTGAAGATATCATTAACCTTGCCCCGAGAACGGTTCTTGCCGGCACGCTTGCGACATCCATGACCGGGGCAATTGTCGGCCTGATCACTCTGTTTTAAGAGAACATTGTTTTAGGGAAAGATGGTTTTAGGAGAACATGATGAAGATTTATGACTCAGGCTTTGCGCCAAACCCGCGCCGCGTCCGCGTCTTCCTGGCGGAGAAGGGCATCGAGGTTCCCTATGAACAGATCGATCTTGGCAGCGGGGCACATCGAACCGATGAATTTCTGGCCATCAACCCGCTCCAGCGCGTACCGGTCCTTGAACTGGATGATGGCACTCACATTGCTGAGTCCGTTGCCATCTGCCGGTATTTCGAAGCGATACAGCCCGATCCCAGCCTCTTTGGTGTGGGCGCCGAGGAAATGGCGAATATTGAAATGTGGAACAGGCGTGCGGAGCTGGAGCTCCTGAGCCCGGTGGCCGGTGTGTTTCGGAATTCCAGTGACTTCTTCAAAGGCCGTATCGAACAGGTGCCGGAATGGGCTGTTTTCTGCGAAAAACATGTGGCCAATACCATGGAATTCCTGGACGGCGTACTCGCCAGCTCAGAGTTCCTCGCTGGCGACACCTACAGCATCGCCGACATAACAGCCCTGATCGGCGTTGATTTTGGCAAGTTGGCGGGGCTCGATCTGCCCGGCGATCATGCAAATGTCGCGCGCTGGTACGAAGCCGTAGCAGCGCGGCCAAGTGCTGCAGCCTGAGCCAGCCGCCGGCCCTCAGCCCCGTTGAGCGAGGACAGCGCCGCTTTCCAGCAAGGCTCTGATCTCAGCATCGCTGTATCCGGCTTCCGATAAAACTTCGTTGTTCTGTTCGCCAAACCTGGGCGGCACGGAATTGAGTTTGCCGGGCGTTTCGCTCAACTTTGCTGCAATGCCTGTGCCCCGATAGTCATTCTTCTGAAGCACCATTTCCCGATGCGCCGTATGTGGATGGGTCAGCACTTCGCCAACATTGTTGGCAGGCCCGGCAGGGACACCGGCGTTCAGAAGTTCGGCTGACAGTTCGTCAGCGTCTCTTTCCGCCAGAATGGGCTTCAATATGGCGTCCAGCTCAGCCAGATTTGCGCCGCGAGATGAATTTGTTGCGAAACGCTCATCATCCGGCAGTTCTGGCACACCGAATAACTCGCAAGCGATCCTGAACTGCCGATCATTGCCAACGCCAAGAAACATCGGGCGTGTCGCGGTCTCGTAAAGCGCATAGGGGAACACATTGGGATGTGCGTTGCCTGTCAGCTTCGGAATCTGACCGTTCATGAACCAGTTGGCGGCGTGCGGATGTTGCAGCGCAATGGCGGAATCATAGAGGCTGCTTTCAACAAGTTGGCCTTTGCCACTGCGGTTACGTTCCTGCAGGGCCAGCAGGATGCCGATTGTCGCATTGGTGGCGGTTGCCATGTCTACGGTGGGCACGCCGACCCGCATGCCACCGGATTCTTCAGATCCGTTGACGCTGATCAGTCCGCCCATGGCCTGTACCACTGCGTCGTAGCCGGGGAATCCACCGAGAGGGCCGTCAATGCCAAAGCCTGTCACGCGGCAATAAATGAGCTTTGGGAACCTTTCTTTCAGAACCTCGTCATAGCCAAGGCCCCAGCGTTCCATGGTGCCGGATTTGAAATTCTCGACCAGAACGTCTGTGCCTTCGAGCAGTCTCAGAACAATCGCCTGCGCTTCGGGCTTGCGAAGATCAAGCGCAATGCCGCGCTTGTTGCGGTTGATGCCGACATAGTAAGAGCTCATGCCGTCCGCCTGATCGCCCTGATAGGGAGGGCCCCATTCCCGGGTCTCGTCGCCCATCGGTGGTTCGACTTTGATGACATCTGCGCCGTGATCACCGAGCGTTTGGGTGCAGTATGGTCCGCCCAGCACGCGGCTGAGATCAAGCACGCGAATGCCCCTGAGGGCGCCTTCGGTTGGAATGCTCAAGCTACCTCCCTTTCAATCTTTGTCTTGCCAGCGTTCGGCTGCTTTATCGTCGCTGATTTGTGCATCGACCCAGGCTTCGCTGGCTTCTGTTTCTTCAAGCTTCCAGAAGGGCGCCCTGGTCTTCAGAAAATCCATCAGGAAGTTTGCCGCTTCAAATGCATCCTGGCGATGCGACGATGCTGTGATAACGAGGACGATCTGATCGCCCGGTAACAGCCGACCGTAGCGGTGCACGATTAATGATGCCTGCAAGTCCCAGCGCTCATTGGCTTCGGCCTCGATCCGTGACAATTCCTTTTCAGTCATGCCGGGGTAGTGCTCAAGCGTCATGCTCTTGAAGCCTTCACCATCGCTTCTGACATTGCCGGTGAAGGTGACCACGGCACCGATGTCTGTCCGTCCCGCTGTCAACGCCCGGGCCTCGGCACCGATATCGAAGTCTTCTGTCTGCACGCGGATCATTTCAATACCTGCCCCCGGTAATCGGCGGGAAGAGCGCAATCTCGTCGGTATCCATGATTTTCACGTCTCTCTGGGCATGTTCCTGATTGACGGCGACGCGGATCACTTCGTCGTTCTCGAGGACTTCGGCGAACTGTTCATTGCGCGACTTCAGCCAGGTCAGCAGGTCTTCTACTGTGGCCACGCCTTCGGGCAGGTCGAGCACTTCCTGTTCGATGCCAAGCTTTGTTCTGATCCAGGCGAAATAGAGAATTTTCATATGGCGTTATGCGTTCATGTCTTCGTCAAGATGCTTCAGCCCTGCTCTAAGATAGTCATAGCCTGTATAGAGGGTCAGAACAGCGGCAAGCCAGAGCAGAGCTTCGCCAAAGAAGATGGTCGGCAAATAATCTGGCGCCGCATCGCCGATAATCAGAATGCCGATGGCGAATAGCTGCATCGCCGTCTTCCATTTCGCAAGCTTCGTCACCGGGACACTGACCCTGATCTCGGCCAGAAACTCGCGCAGGCCGGAAACCAGGATTTCACGGCTGAGGATGATGATTGCAGGCAGTACGGTGAGGCCACTGATCCGGTCAACCGCCACAAGCATGAAGATAGCCGCCGCCACCAAAAGCTTGTCGGCGACGGGATCCAGAAACTGACCGAGTTTTGAGCGCTGATTCCAGCTTCTTGCGAAATATCCGTCAAAGAAGTCGGTCGCAGCTGCGATGGCGAACAGGGCAAAGGCTGTCCAGTTTCCTGCATTCCCTTTCATGTAGAAGGCAGCAATCATTCCCGGAATCAAGACGATTCTTGAGATGGTCAGGATGTTTGGCAGCTTGAACATGGTGCCGGACTATAGCACCAATCCAGACAATTCAACCTTTGGATGGGCCGCGCTTACATCCGCCTATCCGTGGAAATGATCGTAGATCTTCTTGGCAATCTTTGACGAAATGCCGTCAACCGATTGCAGGTCCTTCAGGCCGGCCCGTTCGACTTCGGCGGCTGACCCGAAATGATGGAGAAGAAGCCGCTTTCTTGACGGCCCGACACCCTCAACCTCGTCCAGTGCCGAACGCGTCACAGTCTTCGCTCGTTTTGCACGATGTGCACCAATAGCGAAACGATGGGATTCATCCCTGAGGCGCTGCAGGAAGAACATTGTCGTGCTCTTCGGTTCAGGCGAAAAGGGCTCTCGGCCAGTCATGAAAAAACGTTCCCGGCCGGCATTCCGATCCGGCCCTTTGGCGATCGAGACAAGCGTAACGTCATCAATTCCAAGATCCGCAAACACTTCTTCGACGACCGAGAGCTGACCTTTGCCGCCATCAAGAATCACCAGATCCGGCCATTGCTCTCTTTTATTCGGCTGCGCACTTTCGTTTTCGTCTTCTTTCTGAAGCCGCCTGAATCTTCTAGTCAGTACCTCGCGCATCATGCCGTAGTCATCGCCGGGTCCGAGGTCTTTTGATTTGATATTGAACTTCCGATAAGCGCTTTTTTCGAACCCTTCAGGGCCTGACACAATCATCGCACCGACCTGGCTGGTACCCGAAATATGGCTGTTGTCATAGACTTCGATGCGTTGCGGTGGCGCCTCCATGCCAAAAAGCTCGCCAATGCCTTCCAGATGCCGGCGCTGACTTGCGCTTTCGGTCATGCGCCTCTGAAGCGCGTCTTTCGCGTTTGCCACAGCATGATCAATAATGCCCCTTTTGTCGCCACGCCTCGGATTTTGGATGTGAACCACGCGATCAGCTTTCACGGAGAGCGCTTCCGCCAGCAACTCTCTCTCGTCCACAGGCTCATTCACCAGGACCAGTTTCGGCGGCGTTTTGTTGTCATAAAACTGTCCAATGAAGGCCGTGAGCACCGACTTCGCCGAGTCAGATTTGTCATGTCGCGGGAAATAAGAACGATTGCCCCAGTTCTGGCCGGCTCGAAAGAAGAATACCTGCACACAGGTATTTGGGCCGTCGTGATAGGCCGCGATGACATCGGCCTCGTCAACGCTGAGCACGTTTATTCCCTGCTTCACCTGAACCTGCGTCAGAGCCCGAATGCGATCCCGCATAATCGCGGCCTGTTCATAGTCGAGAGCCTCGGACGCCTCGTCCATGCGCTCAGAAAGCCCTTTCTGGATGTCACGGGACTTGCCCTCAAGGAAATTCCGGGCTTCTCCGACCAGCTCGGCGTAATCCTCTTTAGTGATCTTGTCGACACAGGGCCCGCAGCAACGCTTGATCTGAAACAGGAGGCAGGGGCGTGTTCTGTTCTGGAAGACGCTGTCAGAACAGGACCGGAGCAGAAACGCACGTTGTAACGTATTGAGTGTCCTGTTCACAGCACCTGCTGTCGCAAAGGGGCCAAAATATTCACCGGGCCGCGAACGTGCGCCTCGATGTTTTACAATCTGTGGCCAGTCATGGTCGCCGGTAATCAGCATATAGGGAAAGGATTTGTCGTCCCGCAACAAAATGTTGTAGCGCGGTTTCAGCTTTTTGATGAGGTTCGATTCAAGAAGGAGCGCCTCGACTTCGGTATGTGTCGTGATGAATTCCATTTCAGCGGTCATGGAAATCATGCGTGCGATACGGTTCGAGTGCTTCATTGCAGAGGCATAGCTGGACACTCTTTTTCTCAGGCTCTTCGCCTTGCCGACATAGAGAACCTGGCCCTTGCCATCCACCATCCTGTAGACGCCGGGACGGTCCGGCAAAGACTTGAGATAGGAACGGATTTTGTCCGCGCCCGTTATGTCCGGTTTTTCTGTCTCGGTTTTTTCTCGATCAGTCATGCTCATGCCGGGCGCAGTATATCAGTTCCGTAGCTCCCGCTATGTATTGCGTTCTGATCACGGAAGTGCGGCTTTTCCGCATTTAAGGACGCGCGCCTGAAACAATCTCAGCTCCCGAATCCATGTCAGAAAATGTATCCACCAAATTTGTGGGTAACGATGTGTATAACCCGCTACCGAAAACCCAGATTCGGCGCTTTCACTGGCCTTTGGTCGAATTGCCCAATTTATGACCAGTTTTCATAAAGGTTTGATTTTAAAACATAAAACATTAGTCAAGCTTTGAAAAAAGCAATTGGAAGTGAAATGCGCTGCCAAAACGTTCAAAAAGGCATCCCGGTCTGATTAGCTGTGAGTAATTCGCAATCGGCAATCTGAATAAAGACGCAGAATTCCGCCATTTCGTCTGACGCAACTGCGAGTTTTATGGCTGCCTCTCGCGTCGGATTTCAATTGCAGCGCTGTTGGCATCTTCCAGCGCCTTCGGTTTTTCAATGCGAACTGTTGCGGCATGGACGCGCTCATCCGCGAAACAGAGGTCAAAAATCAAGTCGGCCAATGTCTCGATCAGGTTGATATGACCGGCCGCCAACCTGTCCTTCAAAGCCACAACAATGTCATCGTAGCGCACCACATTTTCCGGATTGTCGTCGATTTCCTTCGCCGGCGGATCGATGCTCAACTCCAGATCAATCACAACGGGCTGTGTGGTTCTCTTCTCGTAGCGATGGACGCCAATATCGATTTCGAGCGTCAGACGCTCGACGAACAGCCGCCGGCTTGTTTCAATGATGGAGGACACTGGTGCCCTTACTCCTCGACCCCGGCGACATCAGGCGTCGCCCAGGCGATGTTCTGGCCGCCATCAAGAACGATGAGCTGACCAGTCATGGAACGCGTTTTTATAATCATCAGGACTGCGCGCGCGATATCTTCAGGCTCGGTCTGTGTACCCAGGGGTGTTGCATCGACCTGTCGGGCAAAATGCTCATCCGATTGGCGCGGCGATGGAAGTGTCGGACCAGGTCCCACTGCGTTCACGCGAATGTCAGGCGCAAGCGCTTGCGCCAGAGTCTGAGTTGCTGCCCATAGACCGATCTTGCTGATCGTGTAGGACGTGAAAAACGGCGTGGGACGCAGGACGCGCTGATCAACAATATTGATAATGTTACCCTGCACCCCCTCCGACAGTTGTTCAGCAAATCTTTGTGCGAGCATCAGGGGTGAGAAGAGATTGACATCCATATGCGCGTCCCAGCTCTCACGTGTCAGGGTCTGGATTTCGTCCCTTTCGAACCGCGCCGCATTGTTTATGAGACAGGACAGGGGCCCCACTTCGTGAGCCGCTGTCTCGATCAGCGCCGCAACGGCTGCATCATCGGCCAGGTCTGCCTGAATTGCCGCCGCTTGCCCGCCGTGAGCCTTGATCTCGGCCACAAGTTTGAGCGCTTCAGCCTGAGAAGTTCCATAGTGAACCGCCACAGCCCATCCATCGGCGACGAGATCGAGAACGATCTGGCGCCCTATGCGCACAGAGGCGCCCGTCACCAGGGCATTTTTGATTGGGCTGTTCATAGGCGCTGCCGCCGGGATCCCTAAATCTGACCCATGGGCTTTGAGTTGCCCCGCATCTGCCTTGTTCCAGGTCGACCGGCTTTGGATCGGCTGGTTCTGCCGCGAGGATCCGTGATCCGCGCCATCGGATCGTTGGCAATCAGAAGCTCTCTATCTTCCAGTCTTTTGATCTCGTCACGAAGACGTGCCGCTTCTTCAAACTCAAGCTCAGCAGCGGCCTCATGCATTTTTGCCTCAAGGCTGGCAATATGTGCGCGAAGGTTATGGCCGATCAAAAGCTTGTCATCAGTGTCTTCAACTTCGACGGTGAGATGATCCTTCTCGTACACGCTTTGAAGGACGTCACCGATTTCCTTTCTGATGCTCTCAGGCGTGATGTCATGAGCCTTGTTGTATGCGCTTTGCTTTTCCCGCCGCCGGTCGGTTTCAGCAAGCGCAGTTTTCAGGCTGTTGGTCATTTTGTCAGCATAGAGGATGACCCGGCCATCCAGATTTCGCGCCGCGCGACCGATAGTCTGGACCAGCGATGTCGTTGAACGGAGAAAGCCTTCCTTGTCCGCATCAAGAATAGCCACAAGACCGCATTCCGGAATGTCGAGCCCTTCGCGCAAAAGGTTGATGCCGACCAGCACATCGTAGGCACCAAGGCGCAGATCGCGAATAATCTCAATCCTCTCCAGCGTATCAATGTCGGAGTGCATGTAGCGAACCCGAATACCGTTTTCATGAAGGTACTCTGTCAGATCTTCTGCCATTCTCTTTGTCAGCGTTGTCACCAGCACGCGCGCGCCTGCGGCCGCCACCTGCTTGCATTCTGAAATCAGATCGTCGACCTGGGTATCCACGGGGCGAACTTCGCAGACCGGATCTATAAGGCCCGTGGGCCTGATGACCTGCTCAACGAAAACGCCACCGGTTTCCTCCAGTTCCCAGGGACCAGGTGTTGCCGATACGAATATGGACTGGGGCCGCATCGCCTCCCATTCTTCGAATTTCAAAGGCCGGTTATCGATGCAGGATGGAAGCCGGAAGCCGTAATCGGCGAGGTTGGCTTTGCGTGCAAGGTCGCCGCGGGACATGCCGCCGAGCTGGGGTACAGTCGCGTGGCTCTCGTCAATGAATACAAGCGCATTGTCGGGCAGATATTCAAAAAGCGTTGGCGGCGGCTCACCTGGGTTCCGGCCAGTCAGAAACCGTGAATAATTCTCAATGCCGCTGCAGCTTCCCTGGGCGGCAATCATTTCCAGGTCAAAGCGGGTGCGCTGTTCAATTCTCTCAGCCTCCAGCAACAGTCCTTCCTTGCGGAAATACTCGAGGCGCTGCTCAAGCTCTTCCTTGATCTTCACCATGGCCTGCTGAAGGGTCGGCTTCGGCGTCACATAATGGCTGTTCGCATATATGCGCAGCTCTTCAAGTTCGGCACTTTTGTGACCTGTAAGGGGATCGAATTCGGTCAGCGCTTCAATTTCTTCGCCAAAGAGCGAAATGCGCCAGGCTCTGTCCTCATAGTGGGCCGGGAAGACTTCTATGATGTCGCCACGCACTCTGAAAGTACCGCGCTGGAAGGCCTGATCGTTCCGTTTGTATTGCTGCGTGACCAGGTTCCTTATGAGGTCTTTGCGATCAAGTGCTTCGCCGACCCGGACAGTAATGGTCATGTCGCTGTAAGTTTCGACACTGCCGATGCCATAGATGCACGAGACACTGGCGACAATGATCACATCGTCGCGCTCCAGGAGCGAGCGCGTCGCACTGTGGCGCATGCGGTCGATCTGCTCGTTGATATTGGCGTCTTTTTCAATATACGTATCAGTCCGCGCCACATAGGCCTCAGGCTGATAGTAGTCATAGTAAGAAACGAAATATTCGACGGCATTTTTCGGAAAGAATGTCTTCATTTCCCCATACAGCTGCGCCGCCAATGTCTTGTTGTGCGCCAAAATCAGGGCCGGGCGGTTGGTCCGGGCGATCACCTGCGCCATGGTGTACGTTTTGCCCGACCCAGTCACACCCAGCAACACCTGAGAGCGGTCACCGGCTTTGATGCCGGCTACCAGACTTTCGATTGCCTCGGGCTGATCGCCAGCGGGGCTGTAATCTGACACCAGCTCAAACCGAATCCCGCCCTCCATTTTCGGCGGGCGTTCAAACTCCGTCTGAACTTCTTCCTGAGCTTTTGCCATGTGCTTCTTATAAGGCTTTTGGCCGGAATTTTCACCTTCTGTTCGCAAAGCAACTCCAGGCACAGAAAACCGTTGCAGCGCCAAGTCAGAGGCGGCTAGGGTCGCTGAAAAGGGCCGGACTTCAGCAATTGAAAAGGACAGGGCATGGGGCGTTTGGACGGGAAAATCGCGATCATCACAGGTGGCGCTTCGGGCATTGGCGCAGCAACGGCGATCAAGCTCGGGTCAGAAGGGGCGACCGTCATTGTTACGGATATTCAGGACGATAAAGGTCAGGACGTGGCCGGCAGCATCACCAATGCCGGCGGCAAAGCGGTCTACATGAACCACGACGTCACCGATGAGGCCGCCTGGGAACGCGTGGTGAAGGACACGGTGGATCAATTCGGCGGCGTGCATATCCTGTTCAACAATGCCGGATTCGCTATTCCCGGTTCCACATTCGATATGACACTTGAAGACTGGCGCCGGCAAATGGCCGTCAATCTTGATGGCGTATTTCTCGGCGCCAAACATACGGTTCCGGCAATGGCAACTTCAGGCGGCGGCTCAATGATCATTACGTCCTCGATTGCAGGCCTCAAAGGATCGCCAAACCTGAGCGCCTACAGCGCCAGCAAAGGCGCCGTTCGTCTTTTCAGCAAATCTGTTGCCAGAGAATGCGCGGCACGCGGCGACAACGTTCGCGTGAATTCCATCCACCCTGGAATCATCGAGACACCGATCTGGGCGCAAATGTCTGAAAATGGCGATCCCCAGCCTGTCATTGATCAGCTGGCCGCCAATGCGAGCACCAATATCCCGCTGGGACGGCTTGGCACTGCCGAAGATATTGCCAACACCGTTCTTTTTCTGGCTTCCGACGAATCCGACTACATCACCGGCCAGGAATTTGTTATCGATGGTGGCATGACAAGTTGATCGGGCGCCAATTCGCCCAGCCAGAGACACATGCAATCATGGCAAACGAAACAGCTGAAGACCTTCTCCGCGCCGAAGATGAACTCGAGGTCGCTGGCGGGTTCTATAGTGGCATTTATCCCTCGCAAGCCATTCGTGAGGCTATCGAACGCCGCGAAATTGTCTCGCTTGTCGAAATTGGCGAAGAACTGATCCAGCCGGCAAGCCTTGATCTGCGTCTGGGCGAGGTCGCCTATCGCGTGCGGGCGAGTTTTTTGCCGGGCGCGGGCTCGCGTGTTCAGGAAAAAGTCGATGCGCTTGAAATGCATCGCCTCGATCTCACCAGGGGGGCAGTCCTCGAAAAAGGATGCGTCTATATAGTGCCGCTGCTCGAAGCGCTGGACCTCAGGCGCGACGTTTCAGGACTTTGTAACCCCAAGAGTTCAACTGGCCGCCTTGATGTCTTCGCCCGAGTGATCACCGATCATGGTGTGAATTTCGATCGTCTGCCTGCAGGCTATCATGGCCCTCTCTTCGCGGAAGTTTCGCCACGCACTTTCAGCGTAAAATTGAGGACCGGGGACCGCCTCGTGCAGCTGCGCCTCCAGCAGGGCGTACCGCCGATCGCGGATCAATCAGAAATAACCGGTGAACATCACACACAGAAGAAGCGCAAACAGAACTGGGTCCCCTTTACGGTTGATGTCGAGGGCCGGGAAAATGACGGGCTGGTTGGCTATAAGGCGAAGAAACATGCGGGCCTGATTGATTTCAGAAAGGTCGGCTATTATGAGCCGCGGGATTACTGGGATCCTGTGCATGCCCTTCCGGGTTCGGGCATTGTCCTTGACCCCGATGACTTCTTTATTCTCGCGTCGAAGGAAACAGTTCGTGTGCCGCCAGACTTCGCTGCGGAAATGGTGGCTTACGATCCATTGGTAGGCGAATTTCGTGTCCATTACGCCGGTTTCTTTGATCCAGGCTTTGGCGAAGACGCAGAGGGAGGCCAGGGAGCTCGCGCCGTCCTGGAGGTGCGTACCCATGAAGTGCCCTTCCTGATCGAAGACGGTCAGATCGTCGGCAGACTGGTCTACGACCGGATGAAGGCCGTGCCCGACAAGCTTTACGGCGATGCCATCGGCTCAAATTATCAAAACCAGGGCCTTCGGCTGGGCAAGCATTTCAAAGCGCCGAAATAAACGCGTCTCACTCTTGCATTGAGGTAGTCGTGAGCGTAGGTTCTGCGGCCCTCAAAGCGAGGGCGATACGGAGCACAGAATATTCTCGAGAGGCGAAAGTTCCATGGCAATCATTTCTGATTCCCTGAGCCTGATCAAACCATCGGCGACCATGGCCATCACAGATCTTGCCCGGTCCCTGAAAGCCGAGGGCCGTGACATCATCAGCCTGAGCGCTGGCGAGCCTGACTTTGACACACCCGATCATGTCAAAGCGGCGGGCATTCGCGCGATCGAAGCCGGTGATACCAAGTACACAAATGTCAGCGGCACCCAAGAGCTCAGGGAAGCCGTTGTTGCCAAATTCAAGCGTGAAAATGACCTTACCTACAGCACTGATCAGATCATTGTCTCCAGTGGCGGCAAGCAGGTCCTGTTCAACGCCTTTATGGCAACGCTGAACCCTGGCGACGAAGTAATTATTCCGGCACCTTACTGGGTCAGCTATCCGGACATGGTGACCATCGCCGGGGGCACGCCCGTCATTGTGGCGACATCAATTGAGACAGGTTTCAAGCTCACCGGCGCTGAGGTCGAAGCAGCGATCACAGACAAAACCAAATGGGTGCTGTTGAACTCGCCTGGCAACCCGTCGGGTGCGGCTTACACACGCGACGATGTGAAAGACATCACAGATGTACTCCTGCGCCACGAGCATGTCTGGATGATGACCGATGACATGTACGAACACATTGTGTTCGATGATTTTGCATTCACCACGCCTGCCCAGGTGGAACCGAAACTCTATGACCGGACTCTAACCATCAACGGCGTATCCAAAGCTTATTCGATGACCGGCTGGCGCATCGGCTATGCCGGCGGCCCGGTCGAGCTCATCAAGGCTATGTCGAAAATCCAGAGCCAGAGCACGTCAAATGCAAGTTCCATATCCCAGGCCGCTTCGGTCGAAGCATTGAATGGTCCGCAAGACTTTCTCAAGGACTGGGTGCATGCATTTCATGAACGGCGTGATCTGGTGGTATCGATGTTGAACCAGGCGACGGGCATCGAGTGCGCAACGCCTGAAGGCGCATTTTATGTCTATCCCAGCGCCCGGGGCTGTATTGGCAAGAAGACACCCGACGGCAAGGTCATCCAGTCTGACCTGGATTTCGTGACCTACCTTCTGGACACAGAAGGCGTTGCTGTCGTGCATGGTGAAGCCTTCGGGCTCTCCCCTCACTTCCGTATATCCTATGCCACAGACCTCGACACTCTGGAGGACGCCTGCCAGCGCATTCAGAGGGCATGCGCCGCACTGACATGACGGGGTTTCCCTTATCCAGGGTGCCAGCACTGGTTCTCTTTGATTGCGATGGCGTCCTTGTGGACACCGAGCCAATCGCCAATCCTGTTTTCGCGGCTCACCTTGCCACTTATGGGATTGAAATGAGCGTAGACGAGGTCATGCGTCGCTACATTGGCATGTCTATGCCTGACTGCGTGCGTTTGCTGAATGAGGAATTCAACCGCGACTTTGGCGATCCTTGGATCAAGGAGATTCGTCAGAAAACAGATAATGCCTTTCGCGCTGGTCTGGATGCAATTCCAAACGCAGGCGTGGCTGTTGAATCTGTTGCTCTGGCCGGAATCGCATACTGTGTTGCTTCGAGTGGTCCGATTGAGAAAATGAATCTGACGCTCGGCATGACAGGCCTTCTCAAATGGTTTGAAGGCCGTATGTTTACAGGATGGGATGTTGAACGCGGCAAGCCGCATCCTGATCTGTTTCTGGCCGCCGCCGCCGCAATGGGTGCTTCGCCTGAAGACTGTGTTGTCATCGAAGACACTGAAGCAGGGGTAAAAGCTGGCATGTCGGCTGGCATGCAGGTCCTGGCATATGCGCCAAGTGGTGTGGACCGAAAACTCTCGGATTTGGGTGCGACGCCTTTTCAGGACATGGCTGATGTGCCCTCACTTCTCGGCATAGAGGAGACCTAGAATTCCCACTCCGCCACTTTCTGAATCAGGAAATCTCTGAACACCTGCACGCGTTTCGAGTTTCTGAGTTCCTCAGGATAGACAAAATAGGTCGCCGCCGTGGGTCCATGAACGTCTGGCAGAACACGTGTAACTCTAGGGTTCTCGCGAACCATGTAGTCTGGCAAAGAAGCGATCCCCATGCCGCTCTCGACGGCAAGCAGCAGAGCGTAGACGTTGTTTACTTCGAGGATAATGTTGCGCTCCTTGGCGTCTGAGGCGCCGGCAGCCCACAGCCAGTTGATATCATCAACTGGTGTCTGACTGGTATCCTCATAGCCAAGCAGGAAATGGTCATCCAAATCTTCGGCAGTCCTGGGTGTGCCATTTTTTGCCAGGTACTCTGGTGATGCATAGGCGTGAAAGTGAACACCAAGCAGCATCCGCTGAATCAGATCAGCCTGCGTCGGTGGTCGCATGCGGATAGCTACATGTGTCGAATGCATGCCCAGATCAACGGAATCATCCGTCACGGTCAAATGAAGTTTGATGTCAGGATAGTGATCCGAAAATTCTTTCATCCTTGGCGTCAACCAGATTGAGCCAAAGCCCACTGTGGTCGTCACGCGAAGGTCACCAGCGGGTTTTTCTGTGCTGTCGGCGAGCAACGTTTCGGCGAGCTTCATGCGGCCGGAGACTTCCCGAGCGGCCCGATAGAGCAAATCGCCCTGTTCAGTGAGCGACAGACCGCGCGGCTCGCGGCGAAAGAGCTGAACTTTCAGATCGTCCTCAAGCGAGCTTATCTGGCGGCTGATGGCGGACTGGCTCAGATGCAGCGTTTCGCCTGCATGCGTGAAACTGCCAGCTTCCGCAACAGCATGGAAAACTCTGATTTTGTCCCAATCCATAAATTGGCCTCTTTATTCAGCGGCCCGGATGCTGTCCGAGGCTCTTTCAGTGGCCAGGAATTTTTCGGCCTCAAGGGCGGCCATGCATCCCGTGCCTGCAGCCGTCACGGCCTGGCGATAGATTTTGTCTTTCACATCGCCCGCGGCAAAAACACCAGGGATGCTTGTCGCTGTGCTGTCAGGCTCAGTGATAATGTAACCTCCATCATCCATGTCCACTTTGCCATTGAACATCTCTGTCGCCGGCGAATGACCAATGGCTATAAAAACGCCATCGACGTTCAGTTCGGTCTCGCTGTTGTCTTTGACGTTCCTGATACGCGCGCCCGTAACGCCAAAGGGATCATCCTTACCCAGAATCTCTTCGACAACACTGTCCCAGACCATTTCAACCTTTTCATGCTTCAGAATTCTGGCCTGCAGGATCTTTTCGGCTCGAAGCTCGTCCCTTCGATGGACAAGATAGACCTTGCTGGCAAAATTGGTCAGAAATAGCGCCTCTTCCACGGCCGTATTGCCGCCACCGACAACGATAACATCACTGTTTTTGAAGAATGCCCCATCGCAGGTGGCGCAAGCTGAAACACCAAAGCCCTGATACTTCGTCTCGCTTTCGAGGCCAAGCCATCGCGCCTGCGCACCGGTGGCTATGATCACGCTGTCACTTGTGTAGATCGCACCAGAATCTCCGATGGCGGTGAAAGGGCGCCTAGAAAAGTCGACCGAAGCAACATGGTCTTCGATCATTTCGGTGCCAACTTCTGCCGCCTGGGCGCCCATCTGCTCCATAAGCCAGGGTCCCTGAATGACATCGGCGAAGCCAGGATAGTTCTCAACATCCGTGGTGATCGTCAGCTGACCGCCTGGCTCCGTGCCGCGGATCATCAAAGGCTCTAGTGCCGCACGAGCGGCATAGATTGCCGCTGTATAGCCAGCCGGCCCCGAACCAATAATCAGCGTCTTGGCGTGCTTCTGATCCGCCATTTCATTCCCTTTTTGATCTCTGGCACTGTGCGCTACGAAATTCGGCGCTCATACTATCTAGTCGCTCCCGATGCTGGCTGCAAGTGAGCGGCCTGCAAGACAGCGATGGGTAATTTTATTGCGCAATTCGACCATGAATGCCATTAATATGTGTCTTGGCAGGCGTTGGCAAAGCAGTGCGCCTCGATTTACTGGTGGGAGACAGATGTGGCTGTAGGCAAGCTGGACAGACTGGATCTGAAGATCCTGGAGCAGCTTCAGGAGGACGGCCGCATCACCAATGTCGAGCTGGCCCGTCGAATTGGTATTTCACCGCCGCCCTGCCTGCGCCGCGTCCGCGCGCTCGAGCATAGGGGTCTTATCAAAGGATACCATGCGGAAGTAAACCAGCAGGCACTCGGCTACGACATCACGGCATTTGCGATGGTTGGTCTTGCAAGTCAGGCTGAATCGGATCTTGCCGCTTTTGAAGCGAAGGTGGCGAGCTGGCCGCAAGTTCGCGAATGCTACATGCTCAGCGGCGAGATCGACTATATGCTCAAAGTTGTTGCCCATGACGTAACGGAGTTTCAGAAATTCATCACAGATGAGCTGACTTCAACTGAGAATGTCGCCAGCGTGAAAACATCTCTGACCATCCGCCGCTCGAAGCAGGCGGCGGGCGTACCGGTTTTCGCTACTGTTGATGTGGGCGAGGACGAGGATGCATGAATATGCGGCTACTAGCCTTACTCGTTTCTGGCCTGACGCTGTTAGCTACTGTGCCTCTTGGTGCAGCGGAGCTCATACACATCAAGTTCAGTCATGTGGTCGCAGCTGACACGCCGAAAGGCAGGGGTGCTCTGTTGTTCAAAGAGGCCGTCGAGGCACGTCTGCCGGGACGCGTTGTTGTGGATGTTTTTCCCAACTCCCAGCTCTTCAATGATGACAAAGTGATGATCGCACTCTTGATGGGGGACGTGCAGATTGCGGCGCCGTCCCTGGCCAAGTTTCATCGTCTGACAAAGCGCCTGCAGATATATGACCTGCCCTTTATCTTCGATGACGTGGATGCGGTTGAGCGTTTTCAGCAGGCGGAAATCGGGCGCGAGCTTTTGAGATCCATGGAAACCAAAGGTATCCTTGGCCTGGCCTATTGGCACAACGGCATGAAGCAGCTCTCTTCAAACCACCCTCTGACCTCGCCCCTCCTGGCAAAAGGGCTGAAATTCAGGATTCAGCCATCCGATGTTTTAGAGCAGCAGTTCCGGGTCATTGAAGCCAATCCTCAGAAAATGGCGTTCTCCGAAGTCTACAATGCATTGCAAATGGGCGTGGTAGATGGTCAGGAGAACACCTGGTCGAACATATTTTCACAGAAGTATTTCGAGGTGCAGGACTACGTCACAGAGACCAACCACGGGATGCTTGACTACATGCTGATCACCAGCTCCGAATTCTGGAATGGTCTTCCAGATGACATTCGTGCCGAGCTGAACGAGATTATTGAAGAGGTGACGATCGAGGTTAACAGAATATCGCGGGATCAAAACGCGGCTGACCGTGCCTCAGTTGTGACTCAAGACCCTGACCTGCTGGTGACGCTCACACCGGCAGAATCGGAAGAGTGGCGGATGGCCATGCTGCCGGTCTGGGACATGTTCCGCGACGAAATTGGCGGCGATGCGATCGAAGCCGCGACACGCGCTAATCAGCCACCTCCGGCAACAGACACGCCCTGAAGACGGAAAGTCAGCTGGATCCCATGCCTGAATCTCAGACAATAATTGGTCGTGCCCGCCTTTTTCTGGCCCGACTGGAAGAGTGGATCATTTCAGCGCTTCTGGCAGTGATGACCTTGGTTACGTTTATCCAGGTTGTCTTGCGCTACGTCTTCAACTGGGGATTCATCTGGGCACTGGAGCTCACATCATTTCTTTTCGCATGGCTTGTTCTGTTTGGCATGGCCTATCTGCTCAAAATAGGCGGCCACATCGCCGTAGACGCTGTCACCCGCGTCTTGCCGCCAAGCCTTGGCAAGGTCGTAGCTCTGCTCGCCTGCTTGTCCGTTGTCGCCTATGCCTTTCTTCTGATCGTCGGTGGATGGCAGCTGACGAGCGTGTACAGCGTTTTGGGGCTGGATGCTGAAGACTTGCCGATACCCATGTGGTCCGTGATCGCGGTTTTGCCCTTTGGTGCAGTGCTGATTCTCTACCGCGCGATCGAGATTTTTGTCCAGATCGCCAAGGGTGACCGTCTCGGCATTTCTATCCCCACCGAACAAAGCGCCGATACGCTTGAAGCCCATCATCAGGCAGGGGATGGGCCGGGCCCGTGACTATTGCTGTCCTGTTCGCCCTGTTGTTTCTGTGCCTGGCGGCTGGCGTTCCGGTCGGATTCGCTCTTGGTATCTCCAGCATGGTGACAATTCTGCTTTTCAGCGATGCATCGCTCGCCTCTCTCACGCTTCAGCTGTTCGAGACTATGCAGGATCACTATGTCCTGCTGGCAATACCGTTTTTCATTCTGTCCTCGCGCTTTCTGACCACTGGAGGTGTCGCCGCAAGGGTCATTGCATTCGCTCTCGCATGCGTCGGGCATCTGAGGGGCGGCCTCGCCATGGCCAGCGTGCTTGCCTGCATGCTTTTCGCTGCAGTGTCGGGTTCGTCTCCAGCAACGGTGGTCGCCATCGGTTCCATTGTCATCGGGGCTATGGTTGGTGCCGGCTACACTAAATCATTTGCGGCAGGGGTCGTTGCCAGTGCAGGGACATTGGGAATCCTGATTCCACCCAGCATTGTCATGGTCGTCTACGCGGCAGCAACGCAAGTGTCGGTCGGCCGCATGTTCATGGCCGGTGTGGTGCCAGGTATCCTTGCCGGCGCTATCCTTATGGCCGCTATCTATCTTCGCACCGGCGGCGACAGTTTTGAGAGACTGCCCAGAGCATCGTTCGCCGAGTTGCTGCGGTCCGGTCGCGAGGCTATCTGGGGTATCCTGCTGGTCGTGATTGTTCTTGGCGGGATTTATGGCGGCATCTTCACGCCAACAGAGGCGGCGGCTGTGGCAGCTGTCTATGCGTTCGTCATCGCGGTCTTTGTCTACAGGGACATGCCCCTGAAGGAGGCCCCGGCTGTGCTGCTGGATGCCGGCCGCATGACCATCATGCTGATGTTCATCATTGCAAATGCCATGCTTTTCAGCCATGTGCTGACGACGGAACGTATTCCTCAGATCATCGCCGAGACGATAATCGGAGCGGGCCTGTCGCCATGGGCTTTCTTGCTGGTCGTCAATATTTTGCTGTTGGTTGCGGGAAACTTCATGGAACCATCCGCAATTCTGCTGATCATGGCTCCCATTCTTTTTCCAATCGCCATGATACTTGGCATAGACCCAATCCATCTTGGCATCATCATGGTCGTGAATATGGAGATCGGAATGATTACACCGCCGGTCGGGCTTAATCTGTTTGTCACAGCCGGCATCGCAGAAATGAGCTTGAGCGAAGTTGTCCGTGCTTCACTGCCCTGGCTTCTTCTCCTGCTCGCCTTCCTGGGCCTGATTACATACGTGCCAGAAGTTTCGCTCTTTCTGCCAAACGCAATGTTCGGCCCGCAGACCTAGAAGTTAGAATAAACGGGGTTAGGGAAGCTTGATACCGGTCTCTAGACGAACTCTATGGATAGAATCTCAAGAGCGCGCTGCCCGCCCGGTGCATTGACTTCAACTTCATCGCCGACTGATTTGCCGATGAGCGCGCGTGCAACCGGCGAAGTGTTTGAGATCTTGCCCGACTTCACGTCGGCTTCATCAGCACCAACGATCTGAAATTTTTGCTTTTCGTCGGTTTCGACGTCGACCAGCGAAATAGTTGCGCCGAATTTTACGGTATCGCCTGCGAGCTCGCTGATTTCGATGATCTCTGCGGTGCTGACCTTTTCTTCCACTTCAGCCACGCGAGCTTCGATTATGGTCTGCTCTTCCTTGGCCGCATGATATTCGGCGTTCTCAGAAAGATCGCCGTGCTCGCGCGCCGCCGCGATCGCCTTGATGACGCTCGGTCGTCGCACCGTCTTTAGTGTTTTGAGCTCAGCTTCCAGTGCGCGGAAGCCTTCCGCAGTCATAGGTATTTTATCCATAGAGCCTGTCAAACCCTCAAAATTGAAGTTTCTCGCCTGTCAGCGAGGGCGGGCACATTAACTGTAAGATTGGAGGGACGCAACTTCAAGAGTCCCCTCTCTCAAACTCTCGATCGCACCGACCGTCGCGGCAGCGCCGGGAATGGTCGTATAGTAGGGAATCCGCCGCATCAGGGCTGTTCTGCGGATCTCATAAGAATCTGCCAGTGCCTGCTGCCCTTCGGTCGTATTGAACACCAGATCGACCTCACCGTTCTTCAGCGCGTCCACAATATGAGGGCGGCCCTGCAGCACTTTGTTGATTTGCTGGACCTTGATTCCATGCTCTGCCAGATACTTGGCAGTGCCGCGCGTGGCCATCACTGTAAAGCCAATGGCCGCCAAACGCTGTACGGGCCCCAAAATTGTCTCCTTGTCACCCTCTTTCACTGAGACGAACACGCAACCCTCTCTGGGAATTGTCGTCCCGCCAGCCAACTGGCTTTTCGCGAACGCCTTTTCAAAGTTGGTGTCAATGCCCATGACTTCACCGGTCGATTTCATTTCCGGCCCGAGAACCGTATCCACGCCTGGGAACCTGGCAAAAGGAAACACGGCCTCCTTGACCGCAACATGTCCATCTGATTGAAGCGTCAGGTCGAAACTCTTCAGCTTCTCGCCGGCCATGACGCGCGCCGCGATTTTCGCAATCGGCAATCCAATTGCTTTGGAGACAAAAGGTACAGTCCGGCTCGCCCGCGGGTTTACCTCAAGAACGTAAATATCTTCGCCTTGCACGGCGAACTGGACGTTCATCAGCCCGATGACATTTAGCCCTCTCGCAAGGGCCTCTGTCTGCTCATGAATCCTTGCGACAATTTCATCGGACAGTGAATAGGGCGGCAACGCGCAGGCAGAATCACCAGAGTGAACGCCAGCCTCCTCAATGTGCTCCATGATACCCGCAACGAAGACGGCTTCCCCATCTGCAATGGCATCGACATCAATTTCGATGGCGTTTCGAAGATAGCTGTCAATCAGTACAGGACTGTCGCCGGAGACTTTGACCGCCTCCAGCATGTACCGCTCAAGGCCCACCATGTCGTGGACAATCTCCATGGCGCGGCCGCCCAGAACATAGGAAGGCCGAATGACCACCGGGAAGCCGATCTCAGCCGCTACCGCTCTGGCCTGTTCCGTCGACTTTGCTATCCCATTTGCCGGCTGCAGCAGGTCAAGCTTGCGCAGCAGCTTCTGAAACCGTTCCCTGTCTTCTGCAAGATCAATGGCATCCGGTGAAGTGCCGAGGATTGGCACACCAGCCTCTTCCAGCAGGGCCGCAAGTTTCAGCGGTGTTTGCCCGCCAAGCTGCACCACAACACCGGCCAGCGTTCCGTTCCGTTGTTCGACCCGAATGATGTCGAGCACAGTCTCGCCGGTCAGTGGTTCAAAATACAGTCGATCAGATGTGTCGTAGTCAGTCGAAACCGTTTCCGGATTGCAGTTGACCATGATCGTTTCGTAGCCCGCTTCGGAAAGAGCGAATGCCGCATGTACGCAGCAATAATCGAACTCGATACCCTGACCAATTCTGTTAGGTCCGCCGCCCAGGATGATGATCTTGTCAGCGTCCGTTGGATTGCTCTCGCACTCGATAACACCCTGCGCTTCAAACTCATAAGTCGAATACATATAGGGCGTGCGCGCCTCAAATTCTGCGGCGCAGGTATCGATCCGCTTGAACACGGCCATAACGTCGAGGTCGTGGCGCAGACGCGTCACGTCCGTCTCAGGCATTCCGGACAGCTCCGAAAGCCGCTCGTCGGAAAAACCAAGCATCTTTAGCGCGCGCATGGTTTTGCGATCATCGGGCACACCGTTCTCCGTCACATAGCGTTCGGCACTGACGACGTTCGCGATTTCGTTCAGGAACCAGAGGTCGAACTTGGTCGCCGCCTGAATATCCGCCATCGGAATCTCCAGCCTCATAGCCTGGGCGATGACCAATAACCGATCAGGACGGGGGCGGGTGAGGGCTGCGCGGACCAGATCCCGCTTGCCCCCCGCGTCAGCGTCCGCGGCACCTTCGATCTCAATTTCATTAAGGCCGGTAAGGCCGTTTTCCATGGACCGAAGCGCCTTCTGCATACTTTCGGCGAAAGTTCGGCCGATGGCCATAGCTTCACCGACGCTCTTCATCGCTGTGGTCAGCTCAGCCTGTGCACCGGGGAACTTTTCGAAGGCAAATCTTGGCATCTTGGTCACAACATAATCAATTGTCGGCTCGAACGATGCTGGAGTAACGCCAGTGATATCATTGTCCAGCTCGTCAAGCGTATAACCAACGGCAAGGCGTGCAGCTACTTTGGCGATCGGGAAACCTGTCGCCTTCGAGGCCAGGGCTGAAGATCTTGAAACGCGTGGGTTCATCTCGATGATCACAAGGCGGCCCGTGTCAGGATCGACCGCGAACTGGACGTTTGAACCACCTGTCTCCACACCGATTTCTCGCAAGACCGCGATCGAAGCGTTCCGCATGATCTGATATTCTTTGTCCGTGAGCGTCAGCGCAGGCGCTACGGTGATGGAATCACCTGTATGGATGCCCATCGGATCAATGTTCTCGATGGAGCAGACGATGATTGCGTTATCGTCTTTGTCACGAACCACCTCCATTTCATATTCTTTCCAGCCAAGAACAGATTCTTCAATCAAAACTTCAGTGACCGGAGACGCATCAAGTCCACCTGTCACAATGCTTAAGAATTCGTCCCGGTTGTAGGCAATGCCTCCGCCGGTCCCACCAAGCGTGAAAGAAGGGCGGATAATCACCGGCAGGCCAATGGCTTCAAGCCCATCAAGGGCTTCCTCGCGACTATGGGCAACAAAAGACTTCGGTGTCTCGAGGCCGATCGATGTCATGGCTTCGCGAAACCGGAGACGATCCTCGGCCTTGTCAATCGCCTCGGCATCGGCACCGATCATTTCCACGCCGAACTTCTTCAATACGCCGGCCTTTTCAAGCTCTATGGCCATATTGAGGGCGGTCTGCCCGCCCATTGTTGGCAGCAGGGCATCAGGCCTCTCTTTTTCGATGACTTTAGTCACCATTTCCAGCGTGATGGGCTCGATGTAGGTCGCATCGGCGAACTCCGGGTCCGTCATGATGGTCGCCGGATTGGAATTCACCAGAATGATCCGATAACCTTCGTCCCTGAGGGCCTTGCAGGCCTGAACCCCGGAATAATCAAATTCGCAGGCCTGGCCAATGACAATTGGCCCTGCACCAATGATCAGGATGGAATGAATGTCGGTCCGCTTAGGCATTCTTGGTGGCTACTTCCATCATTTTGATGAACCGATCGAACAGATAATGGCTGTCCTGTGGTCCGGGCGATGCTTCCGGGTGGTACTGAACGGAAAAAATTGGCTGCCCATCAACCTGAAGCCCTGCAAGCGTGCCGTCAAACAGGCTGAAGTGGGTCGCCGAGACACCCTTCGGCAGGCTGTCACCCGCCACGACGAAGCCATGGTTCATGCTGGTGATTTCGACCTTTCCAGTGGTCAGATCCTTGACCGGATGGTTGGCCCCGCGATGGCCCTGATACATCTTTTCCGTTTTCCCCCCAAGCGCCAGCGCCAGAAGCTGATGGCCGAGGCAAATGCCGAAAACCGGCAAGCCAGATGCGATCAGCTCTTTCAGGATTGGAATGGCATACTTGCCCGTGGCCGCTGGATCCCCGGGGCCATTCGAAAGAAAGATCCCATCAGGCTCAAATGCCAGAATTTCGCTGGCCGGCATTGTTGCCGGAACGACAGTGATTTTGCAGTCGGCGCCCGCCAGACAGCGCAGGATGTTATGTTTGATGCCATAGTCGATGGCGATCACGTGAAATCTGTCGGCCTTTCTTTTTGCAAAGCCCTTTCCCAAAGTCCATGCCGCCTCTGACCATTCATAGGAACTCTCACAGGTAACTGAGATCGCAACATCCATGCCTTCCAGCCCCGGCCAGGCGGCCACTTGGTCTTGAAGAGCGGGGATATCAAACCGCCCGTCAGGCATGTAGGCAATGATGCCGTTTGGCGCGCCGTTCAGGCGAATGGCGCGGGTCAGGCGACGGGTGTCGACACCGCTGATGCCCACAAGATTTCGTGATTTCAACCATTCGTCCAGTGTCTGAGCCGACCGGAAATTGGACGGATCTGTGATGGCGGCTCTCAATATCAGACCGTTTGCACCTGAGCCGCCGGTTTCATTATCGTCGTCGTTGGTGCCGACATTGCCAACATGCGGAAATGTGAATGTGATCAGTTGCTCTGCATAGGAGGGATCGGTCAGTATCTCCTGATAGCCGGTCATTGATGTATTGAAACAAACCTCACCGACAGCTGTGCCGGTGGCGCCAACGCCCTGGCCCTCATAGACATCACCGTTTGACAGAACCAACAGGGCCGTCGGGTCTTTGGTACCCGACATCCACCCGGTCTCGTCAAACCCGTTCATAACACTCCTTGCACATAAGGTGAGGCGTCATCACAGTGCCGTCTCTGATCCGCGCAGCGTTGGTCAGCTTGGCGTCCGCTGAAAGCCGGCCTGGTCGCCTCCCGCAATCATCCAAGGCGGCTTCTGCTACTCAAATTGGGCGCGAACATAAGGAATAGAGGGTAAGGCGTCAAGCTACTTTAACACACAAATTGTTGTTATTTTTCAAATGGTTAACCGGGCCGGGATTGTTTGCAATTTGTCCCGGCATTGGAGTAGAGTTCTTCCCCTGACTCGGTGGCCGAACTCTGCCGGGGGGAAAGGACGGGCGGATGCTGAGAGACCAGGTGAATGACGCGCTGAAGGAAGCAATGCGCGCTCAGGACAAGACACGGGTGTCCACTCTCCGGCTGGTTCTTGCCGCGATCAAAGATCGAGACATCCAGGCACGTACTGAAAACGGCGGCGCCGGCATTGAAGACGCGGACATACTGCAGATTTTCGCCAAAATGGTGAAGCAGCGGATTGAAAGCGCAGATATCTATGGCAAGAATGATCGTGAAGATCTCCAGAAGAATGAGCTCGACGAGATCGCTGTAATCGAAACGTTCATGCCGCGCCAGATGAGCGAGGCTGAAATTCAGGATGCAACCAAAACAGCAGTCGCTGAAATCGGCGCATCCACGCTGAAGGACATGGGGAAAACCATGGCCATTCTAAAAGAACGCTACGCGGGCCAGATGGATTTCGCGAAAGCGGGCGCTGCGGTAAAGGCGCTTCTAAGTTAACACAAATGTTCTGTAATTATGCTGGTTACCAGCCAGCATCAGAAAAAAGAGCGGACCGATAGAGACCCCGAATGGCATTTACGCCCGGCTTTCTGGATGAACTACGTACGCGGCTGTCGCTTGCCGACGTTGTCGGGCGTCGGGTCAAATTGCAGCGCCGCGGCAACGAGTACGTTGGCCTTTGCCCTTTTCACAATGAGAAAACGCCTTCCTTTACTGTCTCGGAGGACAAGCACTTCTATCATTGCTTTGGCTGCGGTGCACACGGAGACGTGATTCGTTTTGTCACTGAAACTGAAAATCTCTCTTTCCCTGAAGCGGTTGAGCGCCTCGCCCAAGAGGCCGGCCTTGAGATTCCCGCCGACGCCAGGGAGAGGCCAGAGGAAAGACAGAAACGAACCGGTGCATTTGAAACGCTGGAGGCTGCAGCCAGCTGGTTTCAGGACCAGCTTAAGGCCCATGCTGGCCAGGCCGCGCGCGACTATCTGATGCGCCGTGGCGTTGGTGAGCCATCACAGGCCAGATTTCGCCTCGGTTTAGCGCCTGCCACGCGGACCACCCTCAGGGACGCAATGCTTGCGAGAGGTTTCAAAAACGAATCGCTGATTGAAGCTGGCCTGTTGATTGTGCCGGAAGACGGCAGTGAACCATTTGATCGTTTTCGCGATCGCATCATATTCCCCATTACGGATACGCAAGGTCGCGTCATCGCGTTTGGCGGTCGCGCGCTGGGCGACGCACGGGCGAAATACCTGAATTCGCCGGAGACGCCCGTCTTCCATAAGGGCGCCATCCTCTACAATCTTAAGGAAGCCCGCGGGCCCGCACGGGAGGCTTCTGCATTGTTCGTCGTCGAAGGTTACATGGACGTCATCGCGCTGGAGGGCGCCGGCCTCGATCAGGCTGTAGCGCCCCTTGGCACGGCGCTCACGGAGCAGCATCTGGCACTGCTGTGGCGCGTCCTGCCGGAACCGACACTTTGCTTCGATGGCGATACTGCGGGCTTGCGTGCGGCCTATCGCGCCCTGGATCGCGCACTTCCGCTCCTGAAGCCGGGATATTCACTCCGTTTCGCTTTCTTGCCTGAAGGCCAGGATCCTGATGATCTTGTCCGCGTATCGGGCGGTCGCGCCTTTGAAGAAGTTGCTGGCGCCGCCAAAGGCCTGTCCGATGTGCTCTGGTCCCGTGAAACAGCATCGGTTGATCTGTCGACGCCGGAACGCAGAGCCGGCCTTGAAGCGGCACTCGATAAGGCGGTTGCCCAGATCACAGACCAAAAGATACGCCAATACTATCGTGATGACATTCGACAGCGCCTGAGGTCCTTGTTTGCGCCGGCGCAAAGCGGAGCCGAGCGGAGGAACATGGCTCGCGGCCAGGCCAGTTCGAATCGGCCGAATTTTCCTCAGCGCAGGCCGAGGGCGGTTACAGCGGAGCTGAGACGCAGCAGGCTCGCTCAAACTGAAGTCAGCGAATCGGCTGGCAGAGAACTGTTGCTGACTGAGTTCATGCTTAATTATCCTGCGCTCCTGCACGCCCACTCCGAGGAATATGCGACCATTGAATTTGAAACTGCCGGTCTTGATTTGCTGAGGCGCGAAATTCTGGGATTTGCGGCCGAGCTTGATGAGGCCGGGGAAGCCCTTGAAAGAGACCTCTTCGAACGCCATCTATCGCAACAGAACGAAGAAATAAAATCAGCTGTTGAAAAGGTGCGTGCCGGAAAGCTCGCCAACAAGCACTGGCAGGCATCGAGCACTGGTGAAGCTGTGCTGGTCGATGCCTCGCTGGGCTGGCGGAATTTGCTTCAGCGCCATCAGCGTGAGAAAGCCGCCTCTGAGACAGTAGCGGCCGCAGCTGGCAGTGGCAGTCTGGATGAAGAGGTGGCTGAGCGGATCGTCTCTCAGAAGCAGCAACTGGCGGAGACAGAAGGCGATGAAGCAACGATTGAGGATTTCGGCCAGGCCTCAGGCAGGGAAACGCCGATTTAAGCAGCGTTCACCTGAATTGAGGGGTCTGTGACCGAATTCATTCGGGATTATGTTGAAAAGTCGGAAATGTGGTAATATACCGCCGGACATGGGGTGCACAGACGTTTATCTGACACACGGACACGACATCTAGGAAATTTGTACCGCACATTGGGAGTGGTCCCGGTGTGACCGGTATTTTATGGATTTGAGCTCTTTCGCAACTGGAGACGGGAACATATGGCGAAAATGGCAGCCAAAGCGGCAGCAAAGACATCTAAGACGGCAAAAAAACCGGCTAAAAAACCGACAAAAGCAGCAGCGAAGGCTGCGGCCAGGACGGTAACCAAGCCGACAGCCAGGGCAAATGTAAAGCCAGCCAAAAAGAAGGTGCCTGTGAAGGCTGCCGTAAAAAAGGTTGCTACCAAAGCCAAAACAACCAAGACAGTCAAGGCGCCGGCAAAGGCACCGGCAAAGGCACCGGCAAAGGCGCAGACAAAGGCACCGACCAAAGCTGCGGCCAAAGCTGCGGCCAAAGCTGCGGTAAGGACAACGACATCGAAGAAGTCCGCGAAGGTGGTGAAGGCTCCCGAAAAGGTGAAAGCCAAGGCTGCTAAATCAAAAGCGCTGCCCAAAAAGGTCATCGCCGAGGCGAAGGTCATCGCGGAAGCAGCGGAAGCTGAAGCGGCGAAAGAAGCCGCTGAATCCGAAGACACCGATAAGCCTGTTCTCGACCTTGCGGATCAGCAAGCCGTCAAGAAAATGATCGCCGAAGCAAAAGAGCGCGGTTATGTCACCTATGACGAGATCAATGGCGTCCTGCCCCAGGATCAGATGTCTTCTGAGCAGATCGAAGATGTCATGGCTTTGTTGTCCGAGATGGGTATCAACGTCGTCGAGACCGAAGAGGAAGCCGAAGAACCGGCAGAACCAGCACCGAAAGCTTCGACGGCAACGGATGTCACGGTTTCTGGCAAGGGAACCAAAGTCCAGACGACAGCGGCAACAAAATCTGATGCAGGCGAACGCACCGACGATCCTGTGCGCATGTACCTTCGCGAAATGGGCAGTGTTGAGCTTCTGAGCCGTGAAGGCGAAATTTCTATCGCAAAACGGATTGAAGCGGGCCGCAATTCCATGATTAGTGGTCTCTGCCAAAGTCCGCTGACGTTCCGCGCGATCATTCAGTGGCGCGATGACCTGAACGAAGGCAACACGCTTCTGCGCGATGTCATCGACCTTGATACGACCTACGGCGAAGGCCCGGGTGCCGGCACCAAGAAAACCAAGGAAAATGACGAGATTGCCGCCCGGCGCGCCAAGGAAGCTGCCGCGGCCAAGGAGGCAAACGGCGGCGAAGCACCAGAAGGTTCTGAAACTGACGATGACGAGGCCGATGAGGCAAACGTCTCACTTTCCGGCATGGAACAGGCCATCATGCCAGAAATTCTGGGCAAGTTTGACGCTATTGCGGGGACCTATAAAAAGCTCCGGCGGCTGCAGGATGCGGCACACGATGCTGCACTTACCAAAGGCAGCCTGAGCCCATCTCAGGAACGAAGGAAGAAGAAGCTCCACGCCGATCTGGTCGGCCTGATGCAGGGCGTCCACATGCATAACGGCAGGATCGAATTCCTGGTGGACCAGCTTTACAGCTCCAACAAGCATCTGATGAACCTTGAAGGCCAATTGATGCGGCTGGCAACCCGCCACAAGATCGACCGCGTGGATTTCATTGAGCGCTATCACGAAGCGGAAGTCGATCCTGAGTGGTTGAAACAGGTTGGCAGGCTGACCGGAAAAGGCTGGAAGGAATTCGCCACCAAATCCGGAGACGAAGTCACAGAAATCCGTGTAGAAGTTGCCGGCATCAGCCAGAACGCCGGCATCGACATCCCGAGCTTCCGCTCAATTGTGCGCACGGTTCAGAAGGGCGAAAAAGAAGCCGGCCTGGCCAAAAAGGAAATGGTTGAAGCCAACCTTCGGCTCGTGATTTCGATTGCCAAGAAGTACACCAACCGTGGCCTTCAGTTTCTCGATCTGATTCAGGAAGGCAACATCGGTCTGATGAAAGCAGTGGACAAGTTTGAGTACCGCCGGGGCTACAAGTTCTCGACCTATGCGACATGGTGGATCCGCCAGGCCATAACCCGCTCCATTGCGGACCAGGCCAAGACCATACGTATCCCGGTCCATATGATCGAAACCATTAACAAGCTGGTGCGCACGTCACGTCAGATGCTGCACGAAATCGGTCGCGAGCCGACGCCAGAGGAACTGGCCGAAAAATTGGCCATGCCATTGGAGAAAGTCCGCAAGGTGATGAAGATCGCCAAGGAGCCGATCAGCCTTGAAACCCCCATCGGCGATGATGAAGACAGCCATCTTGGCGATTTCATCAAAGACGAAAATGCCGTGCTGCCGCTTGACGCCGCCATTCAGGGCAATCTGAGGGAAACAACAACGCGGGTTCTTGCTGGTCTTACGCCACGTGAAGAGCGTGTCCTCCGAATGCGCTTCGGCATCGGCATGAACACCGACCATACTTTGGAAGAAGTTGGCCAGCAGTTCAGCGTCACACGCGAGCGCATCCGCCAGATCGAAGCGAAGGCACTGAGGAAGCTAAAGCACCCCAGCCGGTCAAGGAAACTGAAAAGCTTTCTCGACACATAAGGGCTGGCGCAAATTTAAGATTGAAAGGGCGGTTGCCGCAAGGCACCGCCCTTTGCTATGTAGACCGCCAGCGCGACCTGTCATCAGGGCCTGTAGTTCAACTGGCAGAACCCACCGCTCATAACGGTGTAGTTGTAGGTTCAAATCCTACCGGGCCCACCAGACTTCATCGGCATTGGGGACATATGTGCCAGCACGCAAACTTCTGACGGATGAGCAGATCCGGGAATTTATTGTAAACGGCTTTCTGGTTCTGAAGACCGAGGCGCCGCGGGACCTGCATGATCGCATTTACGAAAAGATCAAATGGTCGAACAACAATGAGTTCAACTTTGGCAACAATGTCTTACCGCGCGTGCCGGAGTTGCAGAGAGTTCTCGATGATCCGGTTCTGGACGGCGCCGTCGCCAGCGTTCTGGGGCCGAACTATATGGCAACGCCGCATCGGTTCATGCATGCCTCAGAGCCGGTAGAGGGTGAGCCCGGAGACTTCGAGGTTACCGACCATATGCCGAAAATGGGTGAACGATCGTCCGGTTCGTCGGCCTGGCACCAGGATGCACAAAGCCCCTTGTCGCGGCCCAGATACCATATGCCGCGCATGTGCCTGGTCCTGTACTACCCCCAGGACACGCCCCTTGAAATGGGCAACACCCGCGTTATTCCGGCGTCGCATCTCTATGCGGCTGTGCCCGAAGAGGCTTTCGAGCGTGCCGTGCAGCCCGACAATATTGAAGCCGGATCATTTGTCCTGATCGCGTTCGATATCATTCATGCGGCGGCACCAAATTTTACCGAATTCAGCCGCTACATGTTCAAATTTGTATTTGCACGATTGGAACATCCGGCGACGCCATCCTGGGACAATCAGACTGCTGACTGGTCACCGCCAGAAAACAATCTCTCGCCGAAGGATCTCGATCAGGTCTGGGCCGCCCGCTGGCGCTGGATGCGCGGTGACCATCGGTTGCCAGCCAGCGATCATGCCGTGGACATTGATGCCGCGCTCTCTTCACTTGGCAAATCGGATCAGGAAGAACGTCTCGCCGCTATCTACGCTTTGGCCGGGGCGGGAGCGGCTGCGATCGCGCCATTGGCTGAGGCCATCACTGCCCAGGCAGGGCAGACGCGTCACATCGCGCCGACGCGGCCTCAGGCGGGCACCAGAGGACGTGAGGCACAATATGCTGCTGAAGCGCGAAAGCAGGGCCGCCAGTGGAGCGAAGGCGCGACGGCGATGGAAGATGCTGCCTATGCCCTCGGCCGAATGGGCAAGGCCGCTGTTCCGGCCCTGATCGAGCTTTGCCGGCATGACGACCCCTGGGTCCGCATCAATGGCGCTTTCGCGCTCGGTGAATTGGGCCCGGACGGCAATCAGGGCTTTGCGCAATTGGTTGCCATGCTTGGCGACAAGGAGCAGACGGTCGTCAGATCGGCTCTGGCTGCGATTGCCGCTATGGCTACGGATGCAGATATTGCGGTGCCGGCCATTCGACGGCTGTTGGAGACCCACGATCCTGACTGGCAGGTGCCTATCTCAAGAGAATGGTCTGCCGAGGATCAGGTCAGGTTCGACGCGATGCTGGCTCTCTTGTCGTCTGATGTGGATGAAAAAGCGCTTGAAGACATCTGCATTGGCAGCCTCGATGATGCAAACGGCTACGTCGCCGGCTTTGCTATCGAGGGCCTGATACGGCTTGGCACGCCGCGGGCGACGGATGCGGCTCTTCAGTTCCTGAAAACCCGCCGTTGGGACGATTCCCTGAAAAGGCAGGTGAAGGGTTATTGAATGTGCCCTACACTCCCGCCAAATGGGGGACGAATGACAGATATTGCCACTTTCCGAGAAGAAACCCGCGACTGGCTTGCAGAGAACTGCCCGCCCGGTGCGCGCGGGCCCGGTGAGATTCCCTGGGGCTCGACAAAAGCACCGATCAAGGACCCAGACACCGCGCTCTGGCTGGAACGCATGGCCGAGCGGGGCTGGACGGTTCCGACCTGGCCGACTGAATTCGGCGGCGGTGGGCTTTCGAAGGAGCTTGCCGGCGTTCTGGTTTCAGAAATGCAGGCCATCAATGCCCGTGCACCTCTTGGCGGGCGTGGCATCAGCTACATCGGTCCGACACTTCTTGAGATGGGTACGCAGGATCAGAAAGAACGCTTTCTTCCGGGCATTGTCAGGGGTGAAGGTTACTGGAGCCAGGGCTACTCCGAACCGGGTGCCGGGTCTGATCTCGCGGGCCTCTCGACCCGTGCGGTCCTAGAGGGCGACCATTTCATTGTCAACGGCCAGAAGATCTGGACTTCGGGCGCCATGATCGCCGACTGGATCTTCGTCCTCACCCGCTCGTTGCCCGACGCGCCAAAGCATGAAGGCATTACGTTCCTCATCATGACCATGGACCAGCCCGGCGTTCGTGTGCGGCCCATCAAGCTTATTTCAGGTGTGTCGCCATTCTGCGAAGTGTTTTTCGAAGACGCCATTGCCGATAAGCGCGACATGGTTGGTGCCAGAAACGAAGGCTGGACCGTTGGCAAGCGCCTCCTGCAGCACGAACGCTCCACCCATGGCGGGCTCACTGGAAATATGAGCGGCGCCACAACGAAGGTTACAGCGCTGGCAGATACGGCCAGAGAATATCTTGGTGAGACGGCCGGACAAATTGCGGACCATGACCGTCGCCACCAGATCGCCAGAATGGAAATGAACAGCCGTGCCTTTCGCCTGAGCCAGCAGCGCGCCAGCGATGAAGCCCGCGAGCTTAACGCACCGGGCGCCGTTACTTCCATCTTCAAATATTACACCGGCATGCTGACGAAAGAGCGTGCCGAACTCGCCCGCGATCTTATGGGAACTGCGGGTTTCGGCTGGGACAGGGATGGTTTCACGGACGCGGAACTGGGGGCCACGCGCAACTGGCTCACTCAGCGTTCCGCGACCATTCATGGCGGCACCCGTGAAATCCAGCTCAACATCATAGCCAAACGTGTCCTGGGACTGCCGGACTAGGACAACATCGCGGAGGAGAATCGAATGGCTGAAACTTCAGTGAAAGACAAAGTGTCCGCCGAGGAGTGGCAAACCCGCGTCGAGCTGGCGGCATGCTATCGGCTGGTCGATCTCTATGGCATGTCAGATCTGACCGGAACGCATATTTCCGCCCGTGTCTCGCGTGAGGACTACGACGAGGATGGCGGCGGCGAAGGAGATGCTTTTCTGCTCAATCCTTACGGCACATTTTTTGATGAAATGACGGCGAGCTGTCTGATCAAGGTGGACATTGACGGCAACGTGCTGAGCACATCCGATAGCAAAGTGAACCAGGCGGGTTACGTTATCCATAGCGCGGTGCATGCCGCGCGGGAGGACGTGCAATGCGTTCTGCACACGCACACACGTGCCGGCGTCGGTGTATCTGCACAGGCTGACGGCTTACTGGCGCTGAGCCAGCATTCCATGCAGTTCCATGATCGTGTCGCCTATCACGAGTACGAAGGTGTTGCTGTCAATCTGGATGAGCGGGAACGCCTGGTTGAAGATCTAGGCGACAGGAAGGCGATGATCCTGAAGAATCACGGCTTGCTGACCGCCGGAATATCAATTGCAGACGCCTTCTGGCTCATGTTCCGGCTTGAAAAGTCCTGCCAGATTCAGGTCGACGCCATGGCGGGTGGCGCGGATCTTAACGTTCTTTCCAGCAACGTCGCCGGCAGCACCAGTCAGTTCATGGAGGACCGTGGCACCTTTCTGCCGGACCTCGCCTGGCCCGGACTACTGCGCAAGCTCGACCGCGAAAACCCGGGATTCCGGGAGTAGGGCATGGTTTCAGACCAGGAAATCCCTTTCGAGCAGGCAACATGACAGAGCCGAAGAAAAGTGAAGGCACAGGAGCCCAGCCGATCGCGGTGATTGTGTCTGGAGAGGGCGCTGGCACGACCCTGGATCTCGTGGAGATTTGGAAGACCATTCTTGCCCGCAAACTTGAATGCGCATCAATAATGATGATCGTAATCGGTCTTGGGCTGGCCACCGCATTGATCTTGCCTTCGACCTACACGTCAGAGGCTGTCCTTTTGCCGAATCAAATGGAAGGCGTTTCATCAGGTGGGAGCGCGAACGGCAATCTGGCCGGCTTGGCCGGCATTGTTGGTATGGATCTTGGCAGCATTGCCGGAACCAGCAATGACAAGTCGGTTCTGGCTCTTGAAGTGATGAGATCACGCGAATTTATCTCCAACTTCATTGAAAAGCGTGCGCTGCTTGTCCCGCTGTTTGCGGCGACCGCCTGGGATCGGGCCACTGACCAACTGCTGATCGACGCTGACATCTACGATAGCGAGAGTAAGGAATGGGTTCGCTGGGTTTTTCCGCCAAAACTTCCGAAACCGTCAGAGTGGGAAGCCACAGAGGAATTCAGGGAGCGTCTGGCAATTTCGCGAAATCCTGAGGCCGGCACAATAGGCCTGTCTTTTGACTTTTCGTCGCCCACCACTGCTGCGCAATGGCTCGCCTGGTTGATAGAGGATACAAATGAAAATGTTCGGTCCCGAGATCGGTCTGATGCGGAAAAAAGTATCGCGTATTTGAATGAGCGTCTCGCAGAAACGTCGGTTGATGAACTGAGGCGGACACTTTATGAGCTGTTGGAACAGCAGATGCAGTTTCGCATGATGGTCGAAGTGCAGGAAGAATATGCGCTGAAAGTGATTGATCCGCCGGCAGTGCCTGATCAGCACTCGAGCCCTAACAGATGGATCATTATGCTGATTTCACTCTTCGCCGGGGCCGGATTGTGTTTCGTATATTCGCTCATCCGAGGGCAAAAGACCGAACCGGGCTAGACGCAACGGTCAGTATTGGCAGTCAGTCGTCAGAGAACACCGCGCTCGAGTTTTATCGTTTCGATGACTGCGGAGGTGGAAAGCAGGGGCGTTCTTGCAAGATAGACTACCCTGCAAATATCACCGAACTCATCGAATTTTCCTTTCCAGTCATCGCCCATTACCAGCACATTGGCTTCATATTGCCTGAGGTATTGCCGTTTTTGCGCCAGGGATTGCTCAACGAACGTCTCGTCAACGTAGCGGCAGGCCATCAGGGTCTCCATACGTTGCTGTAATGTGAAGACAGGCGATCGGTGCTTTTTCTGCTTGCTCAAATCGTCAGTTGAAACACCGACGATCAGTCTGTCCCCCAGTTCCTTTGCCCGCCGCAGAAGCCGCACATGACCAATGTGGAACAGATCAAACGTACCAAATGTAATGACGCACATTCTTCTTTCCCTGCGATTGGTTCGCGTGTGACGCTTGGCGTTGGCCTGGATCATACTGCAGCAGAAGGTTCCATGTCAGCTGAAACAAGGGATATGGTTGTAACAGATGTGTGGCAGAGGGTCGGGTGAATTGGATCAGCAAAGCCTAGCGAAAAATGCCAGCCTCCTTGCGCTTGCGCAAGGGCTTCAGTTTGGCATGCCCGTCTTGCTGTTGCCGTTCCTCGCGACAACCCTTGGCACAGAAGGCTTTGGATTCTATGGCTTCTGTTTGTCTCTCTTGCAGATAAGCTTCATTTTGACAGATTTCGGCGCAAACCTTCACGGGACGGCAGAGGTCGTCAGACGCCGCGCGGAAGGTATGGAAATTGGCAGTCTCGCCGGCAGCATCTATGTGGTGAAGCTAACTACGACCATGGTTGTCATCATCGTTTTGGTAGCCCTGGCGCATGTCGTGCCATCACTGCAGGAGTTCAGCCTGCCGATTTCCCTATTGGCGGGGGCAGTGGTCTTTCAGGCCGCGCAGCCCATCTGGCTCTTTCAGGGGCTTGAACGTATGGGGGTCGTTGCCGCAGCCTCGGCGACCCAAGTTTGCGTTGCGGCGGCAGTGCTGCTCACAATGGTTGATGGGCGGAGCGACTATTTGGCTTTGCCGGCCGCCTGGGCACTAGGTCAACTTGCAGCGTTACTGGTCTATGGTGCACGGATTTACAACACAGGAATCAGGATTGGTCCTGTAACCTTGGGCGATATAGTCGAGAACGCACGCAAAATGTGGCATTTCTTCGTTTCGCGGCTGGCGCTGACCGTCTATTCGGCTGGATCCGGATTTCTTTTGGGCGTCTCCGGATTGATGAGCGAGTTAGCCCTCTTTACGATTGCTGATCAGCTATACCGGGCGGTGAGGGCGGTGTTCTACCCAATTGTCCAGACAATGTATCCATACATGACCCGCACAGCTAATTTTCAGCTCTTGTGGCGAATTGTCGCCAGCAGCACAGCTCTCACTCTGATCCTGGTTCTGATTCTCATCTGGAACGTAGATTGGTTGTTGACCTACTTCGCGGGAGATCAGTTTGCTGGCGCTAGCGATGCAATAATTGTGCTCTCTGTCGCTGCACTCATTGCTGTCCCGGCGATGTATTTTGGATACCCTGCGTTAAGCGCTCTGGACCGAAACGCTGCCGCAAACAATTCTGTCATTGCCGGAAGCCTGGTATTTTGCGTTCTGATTCTTGTGCTTATGATTTCAGGGAACCTGACCGCACTGGGCTGCGCTGGGGCGATACTTGTCACAGAAGCTATTGTGCTTTCGTATCGAGCAGTGGCTCTTGCGAATGGCTGGCGGGCACAGCGCTCATAATTTGATCCAGTTCCCTCGCATAAACCGCCAATAGTTTCTCCCAATCATGATGCTTGCGGAGGTATCCTTTGGCAGCAGTGGCAAGCTCGTCGGCAAATTCGGGGTCTCTATATATTTTCAGAATCTGATCTGCGAACTGATGACTGCTATCCGCGACCAAAATTTCTCTGTCAGGGGCTGCATTCAAGCCTTCAAGCCCGATGCTCGACGTCACGGCGGGAATACCCAAGGCAAAATAATCAAGAATTTTGTTTTGAATTCCCGCGCCGGACCGCATGGGGGCGACAGCAGCGAACGAGCCACCAGTGCGCGCCAGCAGATCGGGCACAAAGCCTTCGACATTCACGCCAACCAGCCTTTCAAGCTGCCTTCTGGCCCTTGGTGCGATTGTGCCGATCACCGTAAACGTAAAATCGCCGTGCTCTCGCAAAAGAGGCAACACTTCTTTGCTAAAGTATACCGCTGCATCCAGATTTGGTGCGTACTGCATCGTTCCAATGAACACGATTTCGCGGCCGTTGCGCCGGGCATCTGTTTTGCCTTCAAACAGATTCGCGCCGTTTGGAATGACTTTTACATGTAAGAGAGAGTTTGTATCGATCAACAGATCTCGGTCCACGGGCGAGACGAGAGTGGCCAGGTCGAATTTCGGCAGTACTTCTCGCTCAAACTTCCTTAACCGCCTGGCCTCCATTCTATAGAGTAATCTCAGCAAAGCGCCCGTCGAAGGAAGACCCGCAATACGCTCATAGGTGAGTGAAATGGCATCGGTCATCTCCAATGCGCGCGGAATGCTGGCAGTAAGCAAGGGTTCGCAGGTTCGAACCAGGTGGCACAATGCGGCATCATGGCTGGGGAGCAGTCGCGCCACAGCTGCTGAAAAACGCAAGGACCGATAATAAGCTATCTGAAGTGGGGTCCGGCTAAAGAACGCCATGCCGGCATTCAAGAGACTCTGCCATGTTGGCAAACGGACTTTATGGATCTCTGAAAACACGCCGTCATCAGGCATGTGTTCCATCTCATCACGTTTTCGACAAAGGCACACCAGCGTTAAAGAATAATGACGCGACAAATATTCGCAAATTCTGAGAATTCGCAGGCGATCGCCACCGGATGGGGGGTAGGGGTAACGGGGCATCAGAACTAGCAGCCGACGCCTTGATTCCAATTCAGTCATTTGCGCCACCGAGTCCGAATTGAGATGCTCCCTGTATCTTGCTCTGGCTTTCCGCAAAAATCCTCCCAGCCTCTGCATGGACCTCTGAATACCTGAGTACGATTCCAATAAAAAACCAAAGTGCCGGGTTTGAGATCTGACTTTGTACGAGCGCAGAGATACCTACGGCAAAAAGAAGAGCTACAAAGAGCATGGTCTGACGGTTTCTCAAAACAGCGATCCCGGCAACAACGATTGGGGCGCTCGCCAGGGCAAGGGCGATCAGTCCGACATCATGAGCAAGGCTGGCGAAATAGCTCTGCACGTTCGCTGACGCTCGTGCCGCGAAAGCCGGGCCCAGAACTTCATGGTCCAAGAGGAAATAGAATCCTAACTGCTCGGCCCAGATGTGCCACTTCTGGCCGAAACTACCAAGTCCGTTACCGAACGGCGATTGCCATGCACCCCAATAGGAAAGCGTATTGACAATCACCCGATTGGAAGCGCTCGGTTCACTTAACGCCAAGTATATCAGACCGTTCTGGCGGGAGACTGATTGCCACAACAAGTCGTACAAATGGTCCATTCGTGGATGAAGAGACGTGAGCCAAATGAACGGTATGATGCTGGCAAGCGCCAGGATCAATCTGTTTGCCGCAAGCTTCTGAAAATTGAAAATGATGAAGAGAAATCCCAAGAACAGCATGGCCATAACTGACAGGGTCACGATCAGCAGAACAGCGGTTAGCGCGATCAGATAGCCCGGTCTCTCGCCATAGAACTGATTGCGCAGGAACAGGACTAACCCGATCAAAAAGAAGTAGTTCGCAGCATAGCTTGGCTCTGTAGCAAAGAACGGAAAGCCGCGATCACCGTGAAATGCGTCATATCTCATCATGAGGCTTTTCATGGCAGTGTCCACGAAACCACCATCCCCGCCAGCGAGCCAAGCCACAAGCAACACCAAGTTGAGAGTCAAAATGGTAGCTACGGTCAGGCGGCTTGGAAGCTTCAGGAACCGATAGGTTACAATCAGACAGAACGGGCCGATGAGATACTTGAATGCCCACAGTGGTGCGTCCGCTCTACCGTTCAAGAGATCCACAGCCATACGAAACAAAATCAAGGCTGCCAGGAGCAGGATGACGGCTTCCAGCCAATTGATTGAATGTGAGCGCCTGAATTGTTCGACGAATGGCGCCAACAACAGAAGACCCAACCCAAGGGGTATTATCGGCTGAGTTTCGACACCCAACGGCAAAGGCGCCAGGTAGGCAAATACTATGCCAAAAAAGAAGAGATTGCTTGGCCAGCTCTGGGTCAGGGATGTCATTACTGTCGCTTTCCGAGTCCTACATCCGACCTCACCAGCTCAACCAGCGTTTGAGACGCTGAGGTATGTCCATTCGTTTGCTCCGCCACAAACTTATGCAAAAACCCTTCGTCAAATTGAGATGCTGAATCTTCGCCTCTTTCAAGTGCTGCGAGCAACTCTTTCCAGGACTTGCAAATTGGCCCCCTGGCCACGCTTTCAAAAGGAAAATACATGCCTGAAACGTTCTTAAGATAATAATCCAGGTCTGGACAATAGAAGATGATCGGATTCTTGCGGACGACGAAGTCGAAGAGAATGCTTGAATAGTCAGTTATCAAAACATCGGTTCGCGCAAGCAGCGGATAGGGATCAATAAGGTTCCACAGCACAATGCGATCAGAAGAAAATTGGAGCAGGCTCTCAGAAATTTGTTCAATAGGGTGAGGCTTGATAACCAGCACTGCATCTTGTTGGGCGAGAATGCTTGAGAGAGCCTCTAGATTGCTGGTCGTGCAATCTTTGAACGCGCCGACATGTGCTGCTCCGGATTTCACGCGATGCGTGGGCATCCAGGTAATGAGCTTGCTGTGTCTTGGCAATTCATCAAGATCGGCGATCTCGGGGAAGAAAGCCTTCTCAAAGGAAAAATCAGGAGCCAGCGATTCCAGGCGGGGCTGGGCATTCACGATGAATCTATGGTTGTCGCCAAACGCTGAGCGATAGACGCTGATCAGATCATTCGAAGGGACCAGAATGTTCTTTACCTTGTTTTCGTCTAACCAGGGAAACACACCATAAAAGCCCCGTTTGAACCAGAACAGAGCCTGGTCCTTCCTGGAAGTAATGAATCTCTGGTGGTCGTATCCAATCCACTTGAGCGGCACGCCATGCCACAAATTGTATTTTAGCTTTCCCCCAAGCAGAAACGGAAAACTGTCCCAAAGACCATGGGTGAAGAAAAGAACTTTGGCGCGCAGCAGCGTCGAAATGCCCTTCCAACTCATCAGGCTCAGAACTGGCCATCCGGCGGCTTGCAGACTCTCTACAGCCTCGGCGTCCCGCGTCAGAAAAGCCACCTGAATGTCGGTGTGGTGATCGTTCAGCAAGTGCCAAAACAGATATCGCGAATTGTCGGTGACTCCGGACCCTCCGGATGCGGTCAACACCCAGAGGTTTCTTCGTTTTGGCACAAGAATGCTGATCGGATAGAGCCAGCAAAGCAGAAGATTGATGAAGTGTCTTCGCATGTGCGGATCACGCTTTCGCAGGCTTGAGGACGTTCGCTCCTCAACTCTCACCCCAGGTAACGTCCAGAGGTTCAAGTCCTTCCAGATCAAGGCGTGAATACACCATAGTATCTGCAACGCGTCCACCGGGAAGCCGGTGGTCGAGGCGAAGCCGACCTTCAAGTTCGAACCCGCACTTTTCGATGACACGCTGGCTGCGGTCATTGCCGGCGGCATGGGTGATGCCAACCCGGCGCGCGTTGAGAGCGCCAAATGCGTACCGGGTCAGCGCGTTCGTCACTTCAGTAGCATAGCCCTGATTCTGCGCACCCTTTTTGACCCAGTAGCCAATGGTGAATTTTGGAATCTCCCAGGAGTCCAGGTGAAGTCCCGTGCCAGCCATGAATTCGCCGGTCACAATGTCAAAGGCATGCATTCGGGCATTTTCTCTGCGCATAAATTCAGCGTATGCGATGCGGCAGTTTTTTTCTGACACCTCAGCGCTTTCTGGCTCGTCACCTGCCCACAGCATCCATTCGCTGAGGTCGTCAAACGTCTCGCGTATTGCCGCATTGATTGCCGCACCATCGCCTGGCATGGCTGGTCTGATCAGCAGGCGGGGTGTCCGGATGGGCATTGGAAAGCCGATCAGGATGGGGTCTTTGCGGGCTGTTGCGTCGGTTTCAGCCATGATCTTCTCCTTCAAAATTTCCGAAGGGCAGACAGATCATGATTCTCATTTTTCGAGGTCCTGTCAGCCCTTCATGGCGTGGCTGACAGTGGAAGATAATTTGCCGTCAGCTTTGCCGCTTTGCGCACGTATTGGCCGGCGCAACCGGATTGGTTCCGATCCCGCCGGTAGAGTGCGTTAGTGCAAACTGGTTCAGCTGTTGGCTCATTTGTCCTCTTCAATCTGGGCGGCGAAGAAACCACATTCGGGGCGATATGCCAAGGGCGATCACCAACATTCACCAAAGAACACTCATCACCGGCGTCCAAGGACGTCAATCAGAACGTCGATTACAACGTTTGTTGCTATGTCGATCAGGACAACGTCGCGATCAACGATGATGCGTCTGGTGCCCTGACGTGCCTGGGGCAGCTGTCCGCTCAGGCCGGCCGGCAGATCGCGGCCGGTAAGGCCCGGGGGCAGCTGTCCGTTGCGTTCAAGATGATTTTCGAGGCCTGGCGGCAGGCCCCCTGAACGGCCTTTGCCCTGGCCTTGGCCCTGACCTTTGCCCTGGCCGCGCTCGCTGGCGCCGATGCTGTCTCCATCGTCGTCGGCAT
>CBDUYM010000002.1:0-223389 GCA_965371465.1 uncultured Alphaproteobacteria bacterium | reverse complement strand
GTACGACAACACCAGATGAGACGTTTCCATCTACTGCGACGCGCGTTCAGGCGGCGCTGGGTATGACACGAGGCGTTGCTTATGATGTGCAGGCAGCCTGTTCAGGTTTCATCTTTGGGCTTGCCATCGCCGATAATTTCATCAAGACCGGCGCTGCCAGATATATCCTGGTCATTGGCGCCGAGACCCTTTCCCGCATCACTGACTGGACCGACCGCACGACCTGCGTTCTTTTTGGTGACGGGGCAGGTGCCGTGGTGCTGAAGGCGGAAGAGGGTGATGCGCCAGCCAAAGACGGCGGCATTCTGTCGACACATCTTCACTCGGATGGCAATCTCCACGATTTGCTCTATGCCACGGGCGGTGTGTCCTCAACCCAGAGCACTGGCACAATCTTTATGGAAGGCCGCCAGGTCTTCAAACACGCGGTGATAAATCTGGCCAGCGTGGTGGAGGAGGCGGTAAAGGCCAATGGCCTCGAAATCTCGGATGTCGACTGGTTTGTGCCGCATCAGGCCAATCTGCGGATTCTGGAAAGTACAGCCAAGCGCCTCGGCCTGTCGGAGGACCAGGTGGTGCTGACGGTGCAGGAGCATGGCAACACTTCTGCTGCCTCCGTGCCTTTGGCACTGGCTCAGGCGGTCGGCGACGGTCGTATAAAGCGCGGTGATCTTCTCCTTCTCGAAGCGATGGGCGGCGGCTTTACCTGGGGTGCCGCGCTGGTTCGCTTTTAACGGGACAATTGCTGAGTGTCAGACCGCTGATCAGGCTGCCATTTGTCTGCTTCAATGTCCGTTACAGGGTTACATGCCGTTTCGTTTCCTGGCCCGCATTGCATCGGATTCAACAGAACCTTCTATGTCATTGATTGGGAATCTTTTTGACGGCTCTGCGTCCGATTGAAATCAGTCAGGCTGACCTCGTTGGCAGTAAATGTCAGGCCTGCCTTCCGAATCAAGAATCGCCCATAATGCATTGAAACTGCTGATCTTATGGACTCTGGAGTCATTCTGAACTGAGCGAGCCTTGGTCCCGTAAACCGGAGAATTGCTGCAATCCCTTGGAATCAGCGCATTTTTCCTCTGGTCGAAGATTTAAGTAACAGCCGCATCCTATTGATATTGACTAACTTTTCTCTAGACGGTAGCGTCCCTGCCGACTACTGAAGAGGTCAAAAGCAGGAGCGCCACCAATGGCGGACAATACAGTGACAAGAGCCGACCTTGGTGAAGCGGTTTACCAGGAAGTCGGGCTGTCACGGAATGAATCTGCAGACCTTGTTGAGACGATCCTCGAAGAGATCGCATCAAGTCTTGTACGTGGGGAGACTGTAAAACTTTCATCCTTTGGTAGTTTTTCAGTCAGGTCGAAACGCGGTCGTATAGGCCGCAATCCAAAGACCGGTGAAGAGGTGCCGATCACCCCAAGACGCGTTTTGGTTTTCCGTCCGAGCCAGGTCATGAAGGATCTTATCGCTGGATCCCTCGGCAGTGCTCAGGGCCAAAGCGCATCAAGTATGAGCGAAGAGGAATAGATCGTGGCCGACTCTCAGTCAAAAAGCCAGGCACGCACGCGCACCAAAAAGAGCCCCCAGGCATTTCGGACCATATCGGAAGTCGCGGCAGAACTGGATGTGCCGCAGCACGTGCTCAGGTTCTGGGAAACCAAGTTTTCGCAGATCAAGCCCATGAAACGCGGCGGCGGACGGCGCTATTACCGGCCTGAGGACCTTGATCTCCTCACGGGCATCAAACAGCTTCTGTACAATGAAGGCTACACCATCAAGGGTGTGCAGAAGCTCTTTGGGGAGTTAGGCGCGAAAGCCATTGTCCAGGCTGGCAAGGCACCCAAGCCGGGCCCGAAGACGGCTATTCTTGCAGAGGATCTCGGTGCGTCAGACGCATTCTCAGGCCGGTACAGCGTCGGCAGCGCAGAGGTCGTCGGTGACCCCCTGACCGAAGGTGCAACCGCGGGCGACGCCAATGCTGCAAATCAGGGCCTTTCCAGCGCACAAAAGCGGGCTGTCGAAGGTATGATTGATGAACTCCAGGCGCTTCGCGTGCAATTCGCAAAGATTCTCGGCGAATAAGCCACACCGGCCCCTTTTGATCCCGCCAGTCTCTTTTTAAACCCGATTGTCGTCAGCAGGTGCTGACGCTATATTCGCGCCCAGGTCGGAGCATAGCGCAGTCTGGTAGCGCATCACACTGGGGGTGTGGGGGTCGGGGGTTCAAATCCCTCTGCTCCGACCAACGAAATCAAAGGGGTTAGCACAGGCAATCTTTGTCAGCCGAGAGTTCGGGGAGACGGCAAATGGCCACGAAAGAAAATGACGCATTTGTCCGTACGTTCTTTGATGATGCACGAGCGCGGAACATGCGGCTGATTAAAGAATTTGCCGATGATGGCGAAGAGTTGCTGGCAGAAGCAGCATTACGCTTTGAGGAGATGATGCAGGGAATGGCCTATATGGACGCGCCAGACGCGCCCATGGCTACAAGCGTTTTCAGTTGTCAGGCGACACTTGCGCTTTGGCTGGCTCTGGAAGCTCGCGGGGTTGATGTCCATGATTTTGGGCAGGCCATGTTGAAAGATATGACTGAGACAGCGCCGCCAGAACGCAGAGTTGCCCCCGGTAGTGAAGCGAGCACAAGAGCACCAAGAGAGAACTTCGAAGCCCTCATGGCTGCCGGCAGGGCGTCGGCAGCGGAGGTAAAGCCGGGTGAATTCGTGTTTGAAGCCTATTGGGGCGATCGAAAAGAGCTGGACTGGGGCATGAACATAAAGTCCTGCGCCATTTGTCACGCGTTCGGAAAATATAACGCGATGGATCTGGTTCCCTACATGTGCGCGACTGACGATGTCATGAGCGACCTGAACGGTGAAGGCCTTCGCCGTTCAGGTTCAATCGCCCTGGGCGCCGAGCAATGCGACTTTCGCTACAAGCACGGCGGTGACCCAGCGCGGCTAGCCAAGCTCTACCCTGAAAAGATCCACTTCCCCCACGAAGACTGATTTGCCTGTCGGCCGAGACAGCCGGGGAAAAGATCCGATGGCATCATGTTTCAAGCGGCGGTCGATTTTACGGTCTTGTCGTCGTGACTGAAAAACACTTTTTGCGCGCCAACGGACTTCAGATCAGCAATTGACTGAAGGTACTGTTCGCCAAACCCTTCGTGAGCCTGCTCTTCAGGATCGCCACCTCGCCTAAACTCATCAGCGGTGTAGGCTGCTTGGGCGGCAACCAGCACATTACCTTCCGCGGTCTCAATCAGCACTGATTGGTGACCCGGTGTATGGCCGGGACTTGCGATCAGCGTTATGCCTGGCCTGACTTCTGTTTCACCGGAGATTTCATGCAATTGCGCCCCTTCATAGTCGAACCAATCGGTAATCGTGTAGTTCGGCATGCGAGCAACAGCCAGTTCTGCTCTCTGTATGAAGATTTCAGCCTGAGGGAACATCGTGTTGTTGCCGCAATGATCGAAATGAAGATGCGAGTTCACGATCAGATTGATGTCGGATGTTGCCAGCGCAAAGCGAGCCAATTCTTCCTTCATGGACGTAATGTTCGGTTCAAAGGTGCGCTCGACATAGCTGTTCCCTTCACCCACTCCTGTGTCGACAAGCACAATGTCAGAACCGCCCATTACCAGATAGGCGAATACTTCAATTCGGGTATCCTGATAGGTGGGCGGGTTGAACCTGCCCAACAGGTTAACGCGTGCCATATGGAGACGGTGAACCGAATGTGCCATGAGTCCAGAATAGCACAGGTGTGCCCGGCGTGGAGGTCATCGTCCTAGACCCGGCTGTGGTCGAACCATTTCACTCTGACCTGATAGCCAGCATCGTCGTAGGCGGCAAGAACGGTCTTGCTGAAGCTTGAATGTGTGCGGGCAGCAGGCAGTCGCAAGGGCCGTCAACTATTGCAGTTCTGATGCTGGATTTTCCTGTTCATGCGAAATGGGAAATGCTAGGCAGGCATGTGCTTCAGTAAAAGTAACTTTCAGAGTGCCACGCCAACCCGGCCGTCGGACCATGACTTCCTTCGCTGCCGGAACAGCGAAGGGACAGTTATGTCGAAGGCGGAAGAATTCAAAGAGCTTGTCGCTCTGCCGGGTGAAGCGATGCACGAGGCTTGGCAAAGGTCAGACGCCAGGCTGGAAGCTGACGTCGGCGAGTATTGGCGCGAGACCGGGATTCTGCCCTCAGGCACAACCATAGAGTCTCGCCTCAAAGAGCTTGTTGCTGTTGCATATGTTGGTGACAAGCTTGCGGGCATGACGACAACGCACATAGGTAACTATGCGCCACTTCGAAACAAACTCGCGTTTCTCCGGATTACCGTCCTTCCCGATTACCGTCTGCACTATCTGCAAATCAGACTGTCGGTGAAATCAAAACAGATCATGGCGGCCTACGCTAAACGCAGTCCATCAGAAGGCATTGGCGGCATTGCGACCGTAAGACAGGCCGACTATCAGGCGACCCGCCAGACTCCACCTTGCACACCTTCTACAAAATCCACACTGATAGGTTACAATGCCAACCATCAACAGGTCCGCGTGAACTGGTTCGAGCACACTCGCGTGTGAATTTCGTTGTTGCAGGCCCGGCAGCGGTAGTCCTGCAATCTCCATTCATTGTGCTGCGCTATCTCTGCGCCTTGCGCTACAATGTCCTCCTTTATGAGGTCCAAAGCTGGGAGGGCGTTATGAACAGGTTTCTGGTACGCATTTATGAGTTTCTACTGGTGTTTGCCTTCATCGGCTTTGGCTTCGCCGGTTACTACTATCTGGGTGCACGGCCAGAGTTGGTGTCACTTGATGTCTGGGCGGCGAATGCTGTGGGCATCATTGGTGGGCTGATCGCAGGAATTGTGATTTTGGGTCCGCTAGCTGCGCTAATCGAAATCAGCAACGACATACACTCTTTGCTGTCAGAGACAAGGAAGGCCAGAGGCTCGCAGCCGTAGAGATTGCGATCCTTGGTGCGAGATACTGTTTCGAAACACGACCGGCGACGGTTTGTCTTAAAAAAACTCGTCCACGGTCTGATAGTAACTGACCTTCCGTTCGTCCAGATCCTGGATGCCGTATGCGGCCAGAAATTCAGGGACGGCGGCATCGCCGTAGTTGTGAATGATGGAGCGGATGCCAATGCCAATGTCTGTGTAAGGGTCCGCGACTCCGGCACGGCCCAGATCGATGAAGCCTGAGAGCTGGTCGCCATCGGCGATAATATTGGGTACGCAATAGTCGCCGTGTGTGAAGGCGGCATCCTCTGTCTCGGGCTCTGTGGCGATCATATAGGCATAGACTTCGTCGGCGGTGAGACCCTGGAAACGATCATCGAAGTCGCTTTCATCGATCAGGTCGCTGACAACGCGCTGGCGGATCACCGCGATGGTCGGCCCGAGGCTGCGGTTGAAGGGGCAGTCTTTGATAGAGACTTCATGAATCATGCGAAGTCCTTCGCCGATGATTCTCATTGCTGTGCTTTGATCGATTTCGTTGGCCATGCTGACCAGATCCTGACCGGGCAAAGCTGTCATCAGAAGGTGGCTCATGCCTTCATGCTCTGCAAACGCGATGACCTCGGGCACAGGCAAGTGCTGGCCAAGCCAAAGGAGTTTATCGCGTTCCAGGGTGGGGCGTTCCCAGTGATCTGTGGGCGTGATTTTGAGATAGAGCTGCGCCAGACCATTCTTCGATAGCTGAAAGACGTCGGCGATCGTTTCCCCCAGCGTGATTTGTTCGCGTTCAAGGCCCCTTATTTCAGCTTCGATGAGCTTTGGCAGTCTCATGGGGCTCGGATTCATGTGGCAAAGCGTAGCGGGAACTGTCACCTTTGTCGTCTTAACAGAGTGCATGATTGCTGTGAGGCAAATGATAAGAAGGACGAGAGAAAAATGAAACGTTTCGCCACTATCATTGGTGCAGTTGCGATGTTTGCCATGAATAGCCTGGTGCCGGCCATTGCTGCCGACGATCTGGCAGAGGCACTTCAAAATCCTGATCGGGCGGAGGCAGACAAAGTCCGCGACGCCGGACGGAAGCCTGCAGAGGTGATTGCGTTTCTGGGCTTTGGCGAAGGTACCGAGGTGATCGATTTTATGGCGTCCAGCGGGTACTACACCGAAGTACTGTCCTATGCAGTCGGTGCGACGGGGACGGTCTATTCACAGAATACGGCTGGCGGGCTTGCATTTCGGGATGGTGCCGCGGACAAGGCATTGGCAGAGAGGCTCGCCGACAACCGCCTGGCAAATGTCATTCGACTGGATAATGAGCTTGATGGGATTGAACTTGATGCAGGTACATTGGATGGCGCATTCACAGCGCTAAATTTCCATGACATCCACAATGCCGATCCGGAGCTTGGTGTTGGTTTCCTGAAAGTCGCTCGGGCGCTACTCAAGCCTGGCGGCATTCTGGGCGTTGTTGATCATGCAGGCGTCGCCGGGGCCGACAATGCAGCCCTGCACCGCGTGGATGTGGAGAGCGTCAGAAAGGCCGCGGCTGAGGCAGGCTTTGAAATCGTTGCTGAAAGCGACATCCTTGCCAATCCGGATGATGACGGAACAAGCACAGTTTTTGGTGCAGAGATGCGCGGCAACACAAACCGGTTTCTGTTGAAGCTTCGTAATCCGGGTTAAATTGATCAGGATGACCGCGGCAGGAAGTCCCGTGATACGGCTCCATACTGCAGCAACTGCTCCAGCTGATCTGAAAGGCCGAGCTCGGCAAGCACAGAATCGATGTCTGATCCCGCCTTATGCGCCGGATGGCCGGGGCCTGCAGGTGTTCGTGATAATCTGATTGACGGGCCGTTCGTCGTAACCTGACCGATCTCATCATGCTCACGCGTCATGCACAGGCCGTGGTCAAGCACCCATGGATCGGTGGCAACGTCATGGGGATCAAAGATGATCCTGTGGACGCCTGCGCCTGCAGCGCCGAGCTTTTCGATCCAGTCAGCCATTGGCGCCGTTTTGAAGAGGGCTTCGAGCTCGCTTTCAAGCAGCTCGCCGTTCATGCCGGCATAGATGTTCAGGTCAGGCGATTGGGCGAGATCGTTCCTTGTGGCGCCCAGGAAAAACCATCCGTCGCTGGCTTCGTATGCCCGATGCAGAGGGCCAGAGCCCTGCATATGCTGGCCTCTCGGTTCATCCCAGACTTTGCCTTTGTAGTCCTGAATCAGCGACGATTGCAGCATGGTGGCGGTATAGACCAGTGACGTATCGACATGCTGGCCGACCCCGGTTTTCTGGCGATGGAAGAGCGCGAGCGCTATGGCATATGCGCCCATAATGCCGGTGCCGTAATCGTTTACTGCAAAAGGTTGCAGCACAGGCTTTTTGTCAGTGCCGCCAAATCGTTCCTGCATGCCGGCGACGGCCTGGCCGATCTGTTCGTGGCCCGGCCGATCGGCATAGGGGCCGACCTGGCCGAAGGCGTTAAGCGTCGCGTAAACAATTTCGGGCTTCCTGGCCTTTATGGTTTCATAATCGAAGCCGAGACGCTTAGCGACACCATTGCGGTAGTTCTGAACCAGGACATCGGCCTCATCGACCAGCTTCAGGAACAGCTCAAGCCCTTCTTTGGTTTTCAGGTCGACCAGGATGCTGCGCTTGCCGCGATTGACGTCGTTGTGAAATCCGCCGATCGGTCTTTTGGTGGCGTCCACCTTGATGACGTCGGCACCAAATTCAGCCAGTGTTCGGCCACAGGCCGGGCCGGCAAGGACAATGCAGAGATCAAGCACCTTGAGGCCATCGAAGGCGGCGCGCAATGTGCCTTCGACTGAATTCGGCACGGAGCCTGCCGGCAAGGATCGAAGTTCCGAGAGGATGTCGTCGCGATCCGCATCAAGCGTATGTCTGGGAGAGCGAATGGATCCGGGTGTCGCTGACATGCGGACATTGATCCCGGGACCGCGTACCCTGCCAAGTTCCGGATCATCCGTATCGACTATGATTTCGGATTCAAGAGCATGGGGGTGGACAAGCCATTCGGCTGACGTGTTGCATCGCCCGCACTCGCTGCCAACTTCGGCGACAAAATCTTCCCATTGCTGAGCCGTCTTCGAGAGGAACAGCTCTTCGGTCTTTGCCCGCACTTCGTCAGCCGTCATCTTGCCTTCGGCGGCGGCGTCAACCCAGGCGGCAGCGCCCGAGGCTTCGAGAAAGTCCCGCGCATTGAGATTGCCGCCCATATACATGACCCAGCGCCCGTCCTTGCCCTGAAGCTGACCACCGACACCTCTGGCCATGCGCAATCGCGCGGCGTTCGGATCGGTCTTTTGATCATGAAGCTGCAACACACGATTACCCATAGCGGCGAACGTACCGTCATAAAGCGGAATCGTAATCTGCTGGCCGACGCCATCGCGCTCCCGTGCGTTCAACGCAACGCTCACCGCCAGCGCCGTCTGAAAGGCCACGTAAATGGAGCCGATGGGGATCGCTGTATAGACTGGCTTGCCGGTGCGCTCATGGGCGCGATAGGTCGCCGTGGCCGACGCGACAACGCCTTCCCAGGCGGCAACGCCTGCTCTCGGGTCATCAGCGGCAAAGCCGGGCAGCGCACAATAGAGAAGCCGCGGATGGGCTGCCGTCATGGCATCCGAACCGATGCCAAGCCGGTCCATGACGCCGGCGCGGAAGTTCTCGATCACAACGTCGGCAGAGGCAATCAGATCCTTCGCGACCTGAAGATCGCTTTCATCCTTCAGATCCAGGGCAATGCTGCGTTTGTTTCTGTTCCAGGTGGCGTTTGCCGGTGTGTTCCAGCGGGGACCGTCACTCGGGTCAACGCGGATAACGTCGGCGCCCTGATCACCCAAAAGCATGGCGGCCATGGGGCCTGAAATGTATTGGCCAAAATCGATAACGCGAATGCCGTGGAGTGCACCGGTCATTTATCCACTCCCTATTCTGCCGCCGCGTTAGCTTCCATGAGCCGGCCGATGGAGCCCGGATAAAACGTGACTTCATCGCCCTGGATTTTGTCGAATATGTCAGCAGCGACGATTGCAGGGTCTTCCCAGTTGTCGGCACGGTGGCGTCGCTCATCGGCGAGCGGTCCGACCGAGTTCCAGGCGATCTGGGTCCTGATGCCGCCAGGTGATCCAATCCGTATACGAATGCCGAGAGGCTCAAGCTCTGTTGCCGCCGTTTCGAACATGCCGATCAGTGCGTGCTTCGCAGCGGCATAGTGGGCAAGCCCGGGACCGCCTGGATTGTGGCCCAGAATGGATGCCGTGTTGTAGATCGTGCCTTCGCCCTGTTCCTTCATTATCGGGATCACTCGATTTGCAAGATCGACATAGGCCCAGTAGTTGACCTCCATTATGCGGTGAGATTCGCCAAGGTCCATCTGTTCAAGTGTCGCCAGATAGGTGTAACCCGCATTGTTAAAGAGATAATCGATTCTGCCATAGCGTTCCATGGCTGCATTGATAATAGCCGCTCGTTCTTCAGGTTTCGACAGATCCACGCGGATCGCGAAGGCCTCACCGCCGGCTTCGACAATTTCTTCCGCAAGCTGGGTCGACGGGGCCAGACTGATATCCACCAACAAGAGCCGCATCCCCTTTTCGGCTGCAATCTTTGTCATGGCTTCACCAAGCCCGCTTGAAGAACCTGTAATAATGCCGACTTTACCGTTGTAGGCGTCGTCTTGCGCGTTTGCCGCCGCACTCACGCCGATTGTCAGCCCAATGGCTGCAAGTAATATCAATGCTCTGTTCATCGCCCATCTCCCTTCAAAACGTTTTCGTCATTGCACCACCATCGCCGAAGCGAAAGCAAGTGCTATGCTTTGGCCTGAGGCAGCCTGGCCGAGGAGGAGAGCATGAAATTTTACTATGACATCAATGCGCCAAGCCCAAGGAAACCGCGCATTCTGGTCGCCGAGAAGGGTGTTCAGGATCAATTTGAGTGGATCAAGGTAGATGTGCCGGGACGCGAGACCCGCCAGCCACATATTCTCGAGAAGAACCCATTCGGCAGGGTGCCGATCCTCGAACTCGATGACGGCAGCATAATCTGGGAATCGGCCTCAATAGCACGCTACGTCGATCGGTTGTTTCCAGAGCCGAGCTGCTTTGGCACAACACCCCTCGAAGAAGCTCAAATCGATATGTGGGCGCGGCGCATTGAGTTTGGCCTCTATCAGCCCATCGAACATGTCCACGGCTTTCGTGACCATGATGCCGCTGTGGCGGCGCGCTATCAGCGCAATGTCGACGCCATGGCGCATGCTCTGGACGATGTCCTGTCCGGGCAGGAGTTTGTCGCCGGCAACAGTTTCAGCTTTGCTGACATCGCCGGGGTCGCCACCATTGATTACGGTCTGCGTTTTGCAATGGCATCGCTGCCGGAAGATTTGCCTTCGCTGCTAAACTGGTACAAGCGCATATGGGCACGGCCTTCAGTGCTCGCCTGCAAAGATGACTACAAAGGTGCGGTGGACAGGTTCTGATATGGTTGACCATGAAATTGTTGATATGGCTGATCTGGATGACGATGCCCAGGCAGCATGTGCAAGGCTGCTATTCGATGGATCAAAGGACAGTGCACCATCCTGGCTGCCGACGCTGAACGACGCGGAACGGGTCACAGGCTGGGCGCTTCAGACGAGCACGGATGAACCGCGTCTTTGCCGCGTCGCCGTAGACGAAACCGGTGGGGTACTTGGCTGGGTCGCAGCGACAATGGAAAGCCCGGCCGCATGGGAGCTTCATCCGATTGTCGTCATGGCCTCGCTCAGAAGGGTTGGCATCGGGCGCGCCCTGATTGAAGACCTTGAAGGGTTGATCCGCGAGCGAGGGGCACAAACGCTATTCTTAAGCACGGATGATGAGCTTGGTCGCACTTCGCTGTCCAAAGTAGACCTGTTGCCCGATGTGCTGGCTCATCTGAAAGAAGTTACAGTTGATCCGCTGCACCCTGTCGGGTTTTACTGGCGGCTCGGTTTCACCATCACTGGTGTTGTGCCGGACGACGAAGGGGCGGGCAATCCGTCTATAGTCCTTGCGAAACATGTCTAAACAAAAACGGAAAATTTCTTGTGGAAGAATTTGAATTTCAATCCGATCAGGACGGCACACGCATTCAGGGGTTTATCTGGCCTGCAGCGGCGCCGGTTTCGGTCATGGTCATTGCTCATGGTGCGGCGGAGCATTCGCTTCGCTATGAACGGTTTGCCCAAGCCCTGAACGCTGCCGGCGTCACGGTCTGGTCGATTGATCATCGCGGCCACGGCCGGTCACCCGGGCCGGAAGGACTTGGCGATTTCGGTGAGGCTGGATGGGATGGGCTGGTGGCTGATATCGGCCAGGCCGTAAGGTTGGCGCGTGCGGCCAATCCCGGGTTGCCGCTGGCCCTGTTCGGTCATTCCATGGGGGCCGGTGCAGCACAGCAGTTTGCACCTGATGGGTCAGGCACGATTGATGCGCTCATTCTCTCAGGTTCTACATTGCGCGAGCCGCCAAAGGAAGGTGAGGCGCCGTCTGCTGTTCAGGGTGCAAATGCGGCCTTCGAACCGTCGCGCACGCAATATGACTGGCTGAGCAGAGACGAGGCAGAAGTCGACAAGTACATTGCTGATCCGCTCTGCGGTTTTGAGGGTCGTGCCTCAAACCGCGGTGCCACAAGAAACCCGTTCCTGAACAGCGATCCTGATCGTATCAAGGCAATCCGCAACGATCTGCCGGTTCTGCTGGTGGCCGGCGATGCAGATCCGATCAATCAGGAACTTAAAGGATTACACCATCTCAAAGAAAAATGGCGGGAAGGCGGGGTCGAGAAAATCGACAGACTCTTCTATGAAGGTGGCCGCCACGAAATGCTGAACGAGATCAATCGCGATGACGTTATGGCCGACATCATTCGATGGATATCGGAAGTGCACTCAGCCTAAACCCGATTCCATATTCATGGAATCGGGCCAAGGTTCCGGTCGTTCACGCCAATGGGTGCAAGCCCGCACGGCTCCCCACTGTTTGATAGACATTGGGGGCGGCGCACTGGCGCCGGAGCCACGCTTGCGGCCCAGTTCTTTCCACATCGGGCCATTTGAATATCGAAAATGGTCTAGGATTTGACACAGGAAATGAAATCGAGCGTCCAGTTCATGCCGGTCAGATCACCGACAGTCTCTGTGCCGAGGTGATCGGCAATTCCCGCTGATATCTCGTCGTGATCAGCCTGATCAATGCCGAACAGGAGTTCGGCATAGCGGGCCATGTCTCCGGCATTATTGAAACACCAGTGATAGTTGACCGTTTCGTCAGCGATGATATCAAAACCTGCAGCCCTGATGTTACGCCGGGTCGTTTCATCGAGAAAGATGCCTTCATGTCCCATCTGGTTGTTTTCGTGCACAAAGACATTAAGAAAGCTCGCCGTGATCGAGCCGGCAGCCACATCGGCGACGATGGCACGGCCCTTTGGTCGCAGGATGCGATACATTTCGCGAAACGTGGCGCTCTTGTCCTCGAGATGATGGAGGCCGGCGAGGCTCAAAGCGACATCGACCGTGCCGGTCTGAACCGGCGTTTCATCAAGTTCGCAAAGATACTTTTCATCAGCATCACTGTCCGGCAGCGCGTCAAAGAAGGATGCCGAGGTTTCTATGGATATCAGATGCTGATCTTGCGGCAGATAGTTCCGCAAATAACCGCCACCCGAAGGCATATCGCAGATGATCTCGCCCGGCGCGATGTTGGCACGGCTGATGATGGCCTCAAATTCCTGGTCGCGAGCCCTGGGCCAAGTCTGCATGGCCTCGTGGTAGCTCGCGCCGCGCTTTTCAAAGATATCCTTATAGCTGTCGAACATGGCGACGAAATACCATGCAGAAGCGGACAAGGCCAATGATTACAGGCGCTATGATGGAGTGTAGACTGGGCTTAGGATCAATCGCCTGATCTTCCCAGAATCCATAGCTGACACCGCCGACAGCGTTGCCGAGGCTGTAGGTTTGCCGCCGCAAGAGCGCATCGTAGCAAGGAGAAACCAAGGCAGTACATATCCATGTGCTCGAGATCCGGTCCATAAATACATACTGTCTCGGTTTTTTCTAAAGAGCAGTCCGTCATCTTTGCGCGGAAGCACAACTGGATCATGTGCATTAATGTGTGAATCGAAATAGCTGGTGAGACAGTAGCGCTTTGGAGAGAGGCCGATTCTATGACAGATAGCGATCAGGGTGTTCAATTTACGCGGCGCGAGGCTGGAGGATTGATGGCCGCGGGCCTCGCGGGCATTGTTTTGAGTGGCTGTAGCGAAGAGGATAGCGATCATGGTGACCGACAAAAACGCGGGGCAATCAATATGCTGAGCAATGATTTGATTTCATCATCTGTGATCGCGCTGGCCAACGCGATCAGAGAGCGTCGCGTCTCGAGCGAAGAAGTGACACGCGCCTATTTGAGTCGCATCGAGAAAGTAAATGGGCCCCTTAATGCTGTCGTCGCGTTACGTGGGGACGAAGCCATCACCGACGCTCAGGCTCGTGATCAGGCACTCGCGCGCGGCGATACCTTGGGCCCGTTGCACGGCGTGCCGATGACGCTGAAAGACTCCATTGACACAGCAGGACTTGTCACGACGGGCGGTACACTGGGCCGCCAGAACTACGTCCCTGAAAGGAATGCCACAGTTGCCGCTCGCCTGATCGCCGCAGGCGCTGTCCTGATGGGAAAGACAAACACGCCAGAGTTCACCATGTCCTTTGAAACCGGCAATCTGGTTTATGGAGAAACGCGCAATCCCTACGACACTACCAGATCGCCAGGTGGATCGTCCGGTGGGGCCGGTGCGGCAATTGCAGCGGTGATGACCCCTTTTGACATCGGCAGCGATACGGGCGGATCAATCCGTGTCCCCTCGCATTTTAACGGCATCGCGGGTATCAAGCCGACGACCGGGCGTGTTCCACGCACAGGCCATGTTGTTGATTTCAGGGGCATTCATCAGGGCAAGACCCAACTCGGTCCCATGGCCCGCTACGTCGATGATCTGGCACTTCTGCTGAGAGTCATTTCCGGACCCGATGATCGCGATCCATATGTTTACCCCGTGCCGTTGGGTGATCCGACCGCTGTCAGCCTGAAAGGCCTTCGCATGGCCTGGCACAGTGACAACGGATTGTTCGAGCCCGACGCAAACACGCAGGCGACAGTTGTTGCGGCAGTGAAGGCACTGAGCAAAGCAGGTGCCGTCGCAACCGAAGCCGTGCCCAGCCCCGTGGCCCAGATTGGCACAGGCATCTGGGCTCTGGGCGGCGATGCTCTGGACGGACATGCCTGGATGGATCGGTTGTTGGAAACAGCGGGAACCCGGGAGACTCACGACTTTGTATCCTGGACCCGCGACCCCTCCAGCGCTGTGCCCGCAGGTGAACTCACGGCAGCCATTGAACGGCTTGATCAGTTTCGCTCAGACATGTTGGCCTTTATGGCAGACTACGACCTGATTGTGTCACCGGTTGTCGGCTTTCCCGCACTGCCCTTCGGAGAGAGTACGAAGCTCGCATCAGTGATGGGATTCACATACACCCATATCCACAATCTCACCGGCTGGCCCGGCGCTGTTGTGCGATGCGGCACATCGGATGACGGACTGCCCATAGGTGTTCTCGTCACCGCCAAGCCCTGGGCAGAACATGTGGCGCTGGCAGCCGTTCGGCATCTGGAAGAGGTGTTTGGCGGCTGGCAGATGCCTGGTATTTAATGCCATCTCAAAATGGTCAGTGCTGGAGAGGATGGGATCTGAAGCCCCATCACGGGAGCGCCACTCTCCTGCGGCTTTGACCCTGGGCGTTTGCCGGTGTGTAGGTTATTTTCTGCCACTCGCAACACGCGGTGCGCGAAGACCGCTTGAGTGCCTTCCGGGGTGACTGACGGCCGACATTTCATGAATTTGGTTCGAAACACGGGACGCGGCGGGCCAATGATTACAGGCCCTTCAATGGCGTGTAGACTGGGCTTAAGATCAATCGCGTGGGGGAGATCAGAATGATTGCCTTTCAGAAAATCTATGACCGGGCCGTGGCCAACAAGGGCAGCAAAGAAGCGATCACTGAGCTCCTGAGAAATGTCGGGCCTGTGAAGTCAGCTGCCGCCCTAAAGGCAATTGATGATGATCGTTACCTGTCCATGATGACGAAATGCGTATTCCGTGCGGGCTTCGTCTGGAAGGTGATCGACAACAAGTGGGACGGTTTTGAAGCCGCGTTCCATCAGTTTGATCCGGGACGCGTTGCATTCCTTGAAGACGACCAGCTTGAGGACCTGCGGCAAGATACACGGATCATCCGTAATCCACAAAAAATCAGAGCGACGCGGGATAATGCGCTGTTCATTGTCGATGTCAGAAAAGAGTGCGGCAGCTTTGGCGCCTACCTTGCGGATTGGCCAGAGGACGACACCGTCGGCCTCTGGGACGATATGCACAAGCGCGGCAGCCGTTTGGGCGGCATGTCAGCGGGCATGTTTCTGCGCGAGATGGGCAAAGACACTTTCATGTTTTCGCCCGATGTGGTGAAGACGCTGATCGGTGCTGGTGTGATCGAAAAGGTGCCGACATCGAAGAAAGCGAAACAGGCGGCACAGCAGGCGTTCAATACATGGGGCGCAGAATCAGGGCGTTCGATGGCAGAAATGAGCCGCATCTGCGCCTTCAGTCAAGGCTAGCTTCTTCGCCGAAAATTTCGCTATCATAGGGCATGTTCCTGACCACCGGGATCAGCAGTGAGCCAAGCGTACAGGCCGCCATAAGGGCACCGCTGACGATGAAAACCAGCATCAGATCAGTATCGATCAGGAAACCTGTCACGGCGAATGACAGGGGCGCCAGACCATAGGATGCCGTCATCATCAGTGCCGAAACGCGGCCCAGCAAATGTGACGGCACGAAGTGCTGCATCCAGGTCAGGTACATGACATTCACATAGCCGTTGAACGCGCCACCGATGGCCTGAATGGCCAGCGCGGTGGGCAAGTCATGGACGAAGGCGATGGCAATCAGGCCAAAACCCATGATGCTGGCGGTCGACATGAAAACCGGACCGGGCTTCGAAGGTCTTGGCAGTACGCCTGCCATGATAATGCCAAAGACGGCGCCAGCGGCGATAGAGGCTTCGAGCAGGCCAAAGGCTGCTGCGCCATCCTCAAAGCGGGTATCGGCAAATCTTGCCATGCCCACGACAAAGGGGCCGGCAGTGAAGAAATTGATCAGCGCGAGTATGGGAATCAGGGCGGCCAGAATCTTCTCTCTGAAGGCATAGCGGACACCTTCGATGATCTCGTTGATGGCGCTCTTGGTGGCAGTTTCGCCGCTGAGCTCCCGTTTCTTAAGAACGGACGAATTGATCGAAGCGACAATTGTGCCGGCAAGGGCAAAGACAAGGCAAGCGCCGCCAAAGACAATGGCGAGGCCCGCCATATCAGGCATCTCAACCGGCAGGTCATCGACAAAGGCCCTGCCAAGATAGGCGATCACCAGGCCAGCAGTTGCCGGGCCTGCAAAGTTGCTGATCTGATTGGTGCCCTGGCTGAGGGCATTGGCCGGGGCGAGCAGGTCTTTGTCCACCAGCCTCGGCATGATCGCAATCTGAGCGGGATAGAAGAATGCGTCCGATGTGCCAAAGACGAGCGCCACTACAAAGATCATCCAGAGTTCGAGAAAGCCACCGAGAATCGCGATAGGGAAAAAGAGGACGGCAGCCGAGCGAACAAAGTTTGAAAGTGCGACAACCGTAAGGGGGCTGTAGCGATCTGTCACAACGCCGCCCAGAACCATGAACACAACGCGTGGGATGCCGGCGGTTGCAAGCACGAGTCCGGTCATTGTGCCGTCATCGGTAAGCTTGAGAGTGAGCCACGGCAGGCCAATGAACATCATCTGATCAGCGATCACTGAGATGCCTTGTGCAACCCACCAGCGCCGGAAGGCCGCAACAGAGAAGACGCGCCAGCGGGAGAGGGGCGCGGATCCGGCCTCAGATTCCATACCTCACTCCATACGTTCGCGGGCGAGATCGTTGAGTAGATGAAGAACGGTCTGCACCCGGGTCACACGCGGCAGGTCGTTTGGTGTTGAGGTCCAGACTTCGAATTTGCCGATCTGTTCGGGCCCAAAAACCAGCGTCAGGTGCTGTTCGCGTGATGCAAATGAGATGGGCAGAATGGCAAGCCCGAGGTTCGCATTGGCGGCGGCAATCCTGAGCCAGGGATCGTCGGCGCGAATGGCGATCTGGCCCATTTCGCTGCAGCGTTCGACAAACCATACCGGGGCCGCAGGGGGTGCGCCCATTTCGAAGGCAATAAACCGATGGCCTTCCAGGTCGCCGGGATCGTTGGGGTAGCCGTATTCTGAGAGGTAGGCTTCTGTTGCGTAGAGCCCATAGGAGAGATCACCGACTTTACGGATCAGGAGGTCGCCCCCGGTCGGCCGCAACAGCGTTAGCATCAGATCGGGCAGCTGGGTCACATCGTCTGTGATCGGTGGTTGCCAGCCCGGCGTTTCAAGGACGCTGAGTTCTATCTCCCGGTTCTCTTCCGCAAGCTTCAGCATCAGCGGATGTATGAGAATGTGAGAGAGGATTTTTGGCGTCCGGATGTGAACCCGACCTTCGAGCGGTGCATTTCGCTCATTCAACTCAGAATCGACGCGGAGAAGCTGTTCTGCGGGCTGACGCACTTCGGCCAGGAACTGCTCGCCGTCTTCAGAGAGGACATAGCCCCGTTTGGTGCGCTGGATAAGGCGAAGGCCCAGCGTGGTCTCAAGCCCTTCAATTCTGCGGCCAATGGTCGTCGAATTGACGCCGAGCCGCTTGCCGGCACGTACAAGGCTTCCCTCGCGAGCCACCAGGACGAATGATTTGACGGCTTCCCAGTCCATAAGCTGCATTATCGCACATTATGCTTGCGTAAACTGCACTTTTTTAATGCAGGGCTCCTGCATCACTATCACGATAGAGAAGCACAGCGTGAGGACAGCAAGCATGAATTTGTCGCAGTTAGATAGGATTGGCGCATCAAACGAACAGCCTCAGAGCATTCTTTGCTCTATTCCTGAGGCCATCGCCGAAGCCAAGGCTGGCAGAATGGTGATCTTCGTCGATGACGAAAACCGGGAAAACGAAGGCGATCTTGTCATCCCCGCAGATCTTGCCACGGCTGAAGTGATTACCTTTATGGCCAGAAACGGCTGCGGGCTTGTCTGCATGCCGATTCTGCCGGCGCGTGCTCGTTCTCTTGAACTGCCACTGACGCCAAGACGGAACATGCCCGACAATATGTGTGCTTTCACGCTTTCGGTCGAAGCTGTATCAGGCGTGACCACGGGCATCTCTGCCGCTGATCGCGCCAGGACCGTGGAAGTCATGATGGATCCTCAAACCGGACCGGATGGCATCGCGACACCCGGTCACCTCTTCCCACTGATTGCAAAAGAAGGCGGCGTTCTGGAACGTGCCGGTCACACAGAAGCGGCCATCGATCTTGCCGTTCTTGCTGGTTGTCGGCCAGGCGCTGTGATCTGCGAGGTCATGAATGAAGACGGGACCATGGCACGCCTGCCGGATCTGGTAAAATTCGCTGCTGCGAACAATCTGAAAATCGCATCCATCGCTGCTCTCATCGGGTACCGTGAACAGCTGGAACTCGACAAGAACTTCGCTATGGCCGCTGGATAGGGCTACAGCCCCAAACGATACACCCGGTTTGCAACACCGAAGAACAGATCGTCCTTCTCGGCGTCCGAGAAACCTTCGGCCACGCGCTTCAATACGTTCCACAGCACGCCGTAGCCGCATGACACCTTGTCCACTGGGAAGTTACTTTCCATCATGCATCGCGCAGGCCCAAAGCAGTCGATAGTGTGGAGGTAGTAGTCCCGGGTCCGTTCGGCAATCTCTTGTGATGATGCCTGCTTATCCAGGTGATCCCAGCCAAAGCCGTTGATTGCCATGTTGATACCGCCGAGTTTGGCATTCACGTTTTCGCATTTGGCGAGTTCGGCAATATCTGTCTTCCATTTATCGTAGTAGTCAGCATGCGTCCCTTCATAAGGGCCAACGCCAAGCGGCCCGCCGAAATGATCGAGGATGATGGTGGTATCCGGAGCCGAGCGGCACAAATCAGTGAAGTCCGGGATCTGGGGATGATAGAACCAGGCATCAAAGCTGAGATCAAAGTCTGCGAGCTTTCTCAGGCCCTCGCGAAACTCGGGCATTTTCGTGAGCGTGCCCTCCGGGTTGCGGGCCCGCGGCACAACATCATGCTCTTCCCAGCAGGTGGAGTGGCGAATGCCGCGAAAGCGGGCCGGGGCGGCGGCAAGATGTGCTTCAAGAACTTCGTCGACAGCCTTACCGAGCCGCAGATCGGCGTGGCCGACGATGCCGAGAGCGGCGCGCATGTCGCCGTACTGGCCGCTCGCGCTCTGAGCAGCAATTCCATTTACATATTCAGTCTCGCCCACCGGCCGCAGTTCGCGCGGACCGTCGGCGCGATACATGGAGCCGCATTCAACGAACACTGTCGCGACGATGTTGTGGCCTTCTGAAGTGTCGTCGTTGAGGTCATCAAGGATATAGCGGCCCTGGGGTCGATCCCAGAAATGGTGATGGGGGTCAATGATCTTGCGACCCGGATCAAGTGCTTCTTCGCGGCCCGCCTCAAGCCAGCTTGCAGTGCCAGACATTTGGTTCTCCCTCATCTCACTTTTATTTGGCCGATATAGTCTGGTGTTTCTATTGAGGAGTCCAGATCATCATTGCGAACGGGATCGCCAAGGGTCGAGTTTACCGTGACCACGCCTGCCCAGGCCTGCAAATCCAGATCTTCAGGCTCATCGTTTGCACCGCCAGTCCGGATTTTTGCGGCACCCTCATCGATTTCCATCCAGAGAACAGATGTTGCCTTGGCTTCCTGATCGTTGGGGCCGCGGACTTCGGCCCAGCGTTCTGGCGCGATGCGGTCCATCAGCGTCTTGAGGGCCGCTTCAAGCTCGGCGCGGTCTGTAATCATTTGCGGCTCACCAAACAACATGACGGACCGGTAGTTCGCCGAATGATGGAAAGCAGATCTTGCCAGTACAAGTCCATCGAAATGCGTGACGCTCAGGCAGACCTGTCCGCTGGCGTCTTGACTTTTGATCGCCCGGCTTGCCGACGAGCCATGCCAGTAAATCCGATTTTGTTCGCGCCAGTAAATGGTTGGCGTGACATAGGGTGAGCCGTCGATCACATAACCGACATGACAGATGAAACCGGCGTCAAGAATTTCATAGACCGTCTCGCGATCGTATCGTGCAAGTTCAAAGCCGCGTTTAGACCGGCTTCTGTCGGTGACTTTCAGGTCTTCAGGCATACTTGATCTCCGCCGATAATGGTCTGGGATACTGGCTGATCCGTTGAAATGTTGCCCCTCTTATCACAGAGGGGTAGACTCACAAGCAAGCATTCGATTGATCTTCAGAATCCGCGATGGAGGTGAGATTATGAACGCCGTGGCTGTTGTCAGTATCCTCCTGGGGCTGGCAATCATCGTCCTTCGGGGCCCGCTTATTTTTGCGCCGAAAGAAACCAAGGAATTCTATCTGAAAATGCTGGGGTCGCCTCTGCGCATCCGCATCTTTGGCGTTTGCATGGGGCTTATTGGCGTTGCTATGGTGTCCGCCCTCGCTGGGGCGCCGGGTCTGCTCGCAGAGGTTCTGTTTTTTGTCGGCCTGATCTTTGTTGTCGCCGCAATTGCCTTCATGGTGCCATTCCCTGGCACACTCAAAACGCTCGTCGAAAGAGTCTTTTCGATGGTCAATGATACCTTCGCGCGGATTGTTGGCGTGATCGCTGTCTTGATCGGCTTCTATCTCATCTATGTGGGCGCCGCTGCCTGACGGGCCCTACATCTCGATCATGCCAAAGTTTGCCAGTGTGAAGAGCGTATTGAGCGTGATGTAACCCTGCCATTCGACCCGGGCGACTTTCCAGTCTTCAGGAAAGGCACCGCGCCAGGACCAGAAAGGCTCCCAGCATCCCTGCACGCTTTGATCGCCTTCAGTCATTTCCAACTGCAGGAGGACGGCTTCACGAACCAGGGGCAGCCAGGGAGACGAGGGATCTTTGATGATCTCGAGAGGTCTCAGGCAGTATTCCGCCCACTTCGCTGGATCAGTCTCGACAACATCCGGAATCCAGTCGGCAAGCCCGGCCTGAAGGGCATCCAGGTATTTGAGAGGCAGGCCGCGAGCTTCACTGAGCCGGACAGCGCAAATGATGTCATTGACACCCAGCCCTTCTGAGCTTTCCGGCAAATTTTCGAAGACGTCCTCGGTTACAGACTTCAGTAACGCGCCCGGCACGAGATCGGAATAGTCGTAGAGCCGCGCCAGAACTTCAAGCCGCGGGTTCAAGCGATAAAAGTCAAAGCGGGCATCAAGACCTTCCGCATCCCAGTGATTTGCATGGGGGGCGTCTTCAGTTTCCGGCGGGATGATCCGCCAGGAACGCAGGTTTTCATCATATCTGCTGATGTAAAAGGCAATTGCCTTCTCCACCATCTCGCTGCGATCAAGCTGAAGTTCGGCAAGAGCCAACAGTTCAAACGCCACATCTGTGCACAGCACAGAGCTCTCAGAGGTCCTGGAATCCGGTTCAAGTCCATGGCCAAAGCCACCATCCGGATTCTGGAATTTGCCAAGCGCCTCCAGCACGTCATTGATGCCACCGGCCTCAAACCGTCTCAGGAAAATGGCCCGTTCGAGCGGTCGCGCTGCGGTCATCATAAACTCGCGGGCCCGCGCATACCCTTCCTTCGACAGCATTTCTCTCTCCTTCCTGAGGCCAGTGTGCCATGGGAACAAAAAGAGAACAATAGCGAACCTGACGCATGAGGATCAGCCGACAGATTGCCGACGGTAGTCTGATGGAGTGAGCCCTGTACTCTCCTTGAACGCCCGATTAAATGGGGACAGGGACTGATAACCAAGGCTGAAGGCTATCCCCAGCACCTGACTGTTGGCGGAATCGCTGTTCCCCAGAATTTCACAAGCCTCGGCAATTCTGTATCTGTTGAGAAAACTGGAGAAATTCCTGTGTCCCATGTGAGAGTTTATGAGCTTGCGCAGCTGATGCGCCGGCACATGCATTTTCGCCGCAAGCTCGGTTATTGTGAGCCCGGGCTGACGATAGGCTTTCTCGATATTCATCAGTTCCAGCAGCCGGTCGGTCAGGATCTTGTCTGCTTCCACTCTGTCAGGGCTTTGTGTTGTCTCCTCCATGGCCTTGGCGTCGGAACGGCCGCGGTCGAACAGCCCCTGCCCGTGGCTTGGCCCAAACAACCAAAGGGCCAGTGTTGTAACGGAGAACGCGGTGAGCAGCACTATTCCAATGTGTAACCCATAGACAGCCGCAACGCTGCCGCCAAACACCATGCCAGGCTCATGAATGAACCCTGCGATCGAAGCGGGCCCGACGAAGATGGTCCGAAAGTACCTTCTGGATTCAATCAGCTCATCACCCAGCTGTATGAAGGCAACGTACCAGAGGTGAATATACATTGCGGCCAAAAGTAGCTGGCAAGCGTGGTACATCAAGAGCGGCCAGGTCGGAACAGCGAACGCCGGCGCGAGAGAGGGCAGGGTATTCAAGAGAACCAGAATACTGAGCAATACAATGTGGAGCTTGCCAAATCTGAATTGATCGTCAATGACAGACAATGCGAACACCCACAGAAAGTAGCCGTAGGTGTAGAACAGAATCATATAGGCTGTCCGACGTACGGCGTTGGTGGCCATGAACGAGGTCAGTTCCGGATAGGTGATGACAACAATTGAAGCAATCCAGAAGCTGGCCGACAGCGAAAAGATAATGCCGAGCCGGCCCGGCAAATGGCTTCTGTAGTGCTGCCAGAACAGCCCTGAGATGAACAGGAGTTCGCCAATCACCATTGCGGCAAGAGAGAGAATCAAAGGCTTCACAAAGATTACCAATTCAGCATGAAATTTGGATCAGTGAAATCGTTGCAAACAACGGCGAATGACCGGGAATGTTTAGCCAGATCAGGCCTATCAAATCAAGTGTTGTAGGATCAATTGCATCACAATGCCGTGGCGAGGAGGTTGGCGCACACGATCAAGCACAAAGGGCCACTATATTGCGAGCCAGAGGCGCAGGAGATGTCGTTGCCGGCCTGTGGCTTCATCGTCAACATAGGCCGTTCGCCCGTGCAGCACTGTGTGGTTCGAAACCAGCTGAATATCACCCTTTGCAAGTTCCATATCGAACCAGAACTGCGGGTCATTGGCGATTTCCTCGTACTTCTGCATGAGTTCGACAAGATCATCGCCCGGCGACGGCGCATCTGCATGACGCGAGACTGAACCAAAGTAGTCTATATGATAGAAAGTCCTGAGCCGCCCGCCAACAACCCGGCAGGGCCGGACAAGGTGCCAGCCTTTTCCATCGGCGGCGAGCTCGTTTCGCTTGTCCATGGGGAAGTCGCCGTAAAGCCGGGGCAGGAGATCGGGGCGTTGGCGAAGAATTTCGTTATAGACAGAGACCGAGCTGACGATCCGGCTGGCTCCTCCGGCTTTCGCCTCTGACAGACAGAGAAGCCCGACGATATCCAGCCCGTCACAGTGAAAGTTTATGTGAGAGCTGGTCTGATAAAGTCGAACCAGCGGGTCCGACCTGTCGCGCCCGCTGGCCATGACATGACCCAGCACATGCCCTTCCGGGTTCTGAACGCCAGGCGTTCCCATGTGAAGGCCCATGCCCCAGAAAAAGAGTGACGATTTCTTGTCACCCCAGTCATCGACGGGTACGCCGGAGATGAGCTGCACACCAAGCCCATTGCTGACCGCTTCTTTCCAGCGCTGAAAATGATTTGCAAGTACGCGAAACGGAAAATCGCTTGCTGACAGGTCCTGAAAATCTTTGCCCATGGCCATTGCTGCCTCAACCGCCTGGCTGGCATCAGCAAGCTGATCCCTGGTCAGATTAACCCGCCAGCCCTGATCGCGATCGAGGTCGGCCTTCAGCCAGGCTGATGCTGCCCTGATTGGATCGGTAATGATTTCAGCGCTCATCTGATCGGGCTTCTCCTGGCGCTCTAGCTGAACAGCACATCAATTTTTTCGATCACGCTCTGATCAAGAGGACCATCATCTGCCGCGGCGACACATTCGGCAAGCTCGCGTCGGTTCTTGACGCCAAGAACGACTGTATCGACATCGTCCATGGCAAGGGCATAACGATGGGCAAGTGCCGCTGTCGAAAAGCCAAGTTCGCCGGCCAGTGCGCGCAATGGTTCGGCCCGGTTGAAGTCTGCCAGATCGGCGCTTCCATCCGGCAGTTCGCGATCCACAACATCGGTGAGTGCACCGGCCTGTACGGCCCGGATACCGAGGACACCGACGCCTTCTTTTGATGCAGCGGCAATGATGTCGCGGGGTCGCGCCTTTTCGGCGAAGCGGCGAATGCCGCCAGCAGAATCAAGGCAATTTGCTATGCATTGCACGGCCTGCGGCTTTGTTTCGTATTGCAAGGCGCTTATGATGGTTTCCGGCAGGCCAATGCCTGTAATGCCCCAGTTCCCAATCAGTCCTTCATCCCGGAGCGCCGAAAACACCGGAACAACGCATTCGGTGTAACATTGCCAGGTCGTTGCAAAGCGATCCTGGGTCGCAGCGACTTCGTCATCCGGAAAGCGGAAGCCATCCGGGATGATGTTCGAATGAAGAAAAAACAGATCAACCTTCTCGATCTTCATGGTCGCAAGACTTCGTGCGAGCGATGATCTGATTTTTTCCTCGGCTTCAGCCCGCGGCAGCGTTCCGAGCTGAACTTTCGTGGTTACCCGGCTCCCTGAAGGCAGATTGCCATCGAAGGCCTCACCCATCACAGATTCAGCTTCCCCGCGTCCATAGCCCGGTGCCATATCGAACAGCGTGATGCCAGCCTCCGCCGCCGCACGCACGGTCGCCACTGCTTCTTCACGCGTTGTCGCGCCCCAAACCTGGCCGATGCCGCCGCCGCCAAGCGTGAGGGCACTTACTGGCCAGAGGGAACCAAGCGGTTTCGTATCCAATTTTCGGGCCCCTTTCGAAACATTCCTATCGGCACAGAGATCACCGGATTCGCTGGACATGTGCATGACTGTACCCCGAGCGAAGACTGGAATCGATCCTGACGACGCCCATGGAAACAGGTTGGGAATGTTCGTGCAATGAGGGCGGGCCCTGTGACAGCATAATGCGAAAGAAACCAGGGCAGAGGAACAAGAAATGGCAACAGATTACGCGGACCGGATGCAGGAATATGCAGGCCGATTGATGGCCTACAAGAACGGCGAGATGGTGTCGCTGATGATTCATTTCGGTGACGAACTCGGACTATACCAAGCGATGGCCGGGCAGGATCACGTGAACGCCGCTAGCCTCGCTCAGCGCACTGGGCTCAGTGAACGCTGGCTGCAGGAATGGCTTCGGGGGCAAGGGGCCGCAGGGATTATTGATCACTTGGGGGACGAGGAATTTGTGCTTTCAGATGTTGCAGAGGAAGCGCTTCTGGATCCTGACAGTCCCGCCAATCTTGCGAGCTTCTTTTTCAGGCCGCCGTCCCACGAGATCATTGATAGCACCATGGATGCCTTTCGGACGGGCATCGGCGTCAGCTGGGGCGCACATGGCGACGGCGCTTCGCATTTTCTCTTCCGGAGCAACCGACCGGCTCACCAGATGCTGGCTGACAAGATCATCCCGCTGATCGATGGCATGGTGGAACGGCTTCAGGCGGGAGGAGCGGTCATGGATGTGGGCTGCGGTTCAGGCATGGCTTTGAGCGAACTTGCAAGAGCGTTTCCGACTTCTGAGTTTGTCGGGATTGACCCGGCAGCGAATATGATTGCCCAGGCGAAAGATCGATATGCCGATATCAGCAATGTTACCTTCCAGGAGGGCTACGGCGAGAAGGTTGAGGACAGCAACCGGTTCGATCTTGTAACGACATTTGATTGTATGCACGACATGACGGATCCTCACGGCACGATGCGTGCTGTGCAAAGTGCCTTGAAGCCTGACGGCGCCTGGCTGATCAAGGACATCCGGGCAAGGGATACCTATGAAGAGAACATCGAGAATCCTGTGGCATCCATGATGTATGGATTTTCCGTCCTCTATTGCATGTCATCCGCTCTGTCACAGCCAGGGGGTGCTGGCCTTGGAACGCTAGGCTTTCCACCTGCGGTCTGTGAGCAAATGGGCAAGGACGCGGGATTCAGCAGTTTCAGAATGCTCGATTTTGAGGATGATCCCTTCAACAATTACTACGAATTGCGGAAATGACGGACAAACAGGAAATTCTGGGCATCATCGATAACTATACTGATGCCGTGAACGGCGCTGATGCCAGCAAGCTTGAGGGCCTCTTCTGGTATGACGATGTGCGTTTTTCCGAGGTCGAGAATCACATACCAGCGCCTTTTGGCAAAGACGTCTTCCTGGATATCGGCACCTGGATTCGGGAAAACGCCGTGCCAGGGGAGAAACAGAGATTCTACGACACTTCCGTCCACCTGCTGTCCGATGAAGTGGCCTACAGCGTCTCCATGCGCGAGGAACTTGAGGACCGCCGGATCAGTCGTGTCACGCTGGTCTATCTAAAGCAGGATAGCGACTGGAAGATTATACACGGCCACTTCTCTTACGTGCCGTAGCTTGACGAAGGCGCTGGCGCAAAAAAAGGAGAATTTGTAATGAGCGAATACGAAATGGTGAATATGCTGAGCAACATCGCGAGTGTCGTGGCATCGCTAATCATGAACTTTGTGACGATCCTGTCAGGCTATCTGCTGGTTGCCTGGTTTCTGGCTCGTCAGCTGACAGCGACGATGGCGCTGGTCCTGACAGGTCTTTTCATTACTTTCAGCATGACAACCGTTCTGCAGGTGCGCGGTGCGATGATTTCAATGATTGGATTGACTGCTGAAATCCGCTCCTATGCCGCCGAAGGAAGGGGGCTTTCCTGGCATTCCGCCGGAAGCGTGCCTGACTACATATTGGAGATTTTCCCGGTCATCACGATCGGTGTTCTGCTGATCAGTATCATTCTCGCCGTATTTTTCTTCTATCACAGTCGCCGGATGCAGGAGACTGAGGTTGATTGATTCGTAAAATCCTGAAGGAGACCTGACATGACCGAAATCGATGGCGCAACGATCCTTGCGCGGTCCCTGAAAGACCAGGGCGTCCAGTTCATGTACGGAATTGTTGGCTTTCCGGTCATCCCCATTGCCATTGCGGCTCAGCGTGTGGGCATCACCTATGTGGGCATGCGGAACGAACAGTCCGCGAGTTACGCGGCCCAGGCAGCGGGTTATCTTACCGGGCGACCGCAGGCCTGCCTCGTGGTTTCAGGCCCTGGCGTCATCCACGCTCTCTCCGGCCTGGCTAATGCTCAGGCCAATTGCTGGCCGATGATCCTGATCGGTGGGGCGAGTGCGGCGCGCCAGAACGGCATGGGTGCTTTTCAGGAGGAACGCCAGGTGATGCTGGCGTCGCCTCTGACAAAATACGCTCATGGTGTGGAGAGTGTGGAACGTATTCCGTTTTATGTGGAGCAGGCCATCCGGACTTCGCTCTATGGCCGGCCAGGTGCGGCCTATCTCGACATGCCGGACGATGTGATCACCGGCAAAACGGATGAGGCTGATCTCCATTTCCCCGCCATTGTCCCAGAGCCGCCTCGCAGTCTTGCCCAGCCAGAGGCGATCGACGCGGCACTCGATACGCTCCAGTCCGCCGAACGTCCCCTTGTGATTATTGGCAAGGGTATGGCGTTTTCCCGCGCTGAAGACGAGGTGCGGGCGTTCATCGAACGCACACAGCTTCCTTTTCTTGCAAGTCCAATGGGCAAGGGCGTCATGCCGGATGATCATCCACTCTCTGTGGGGGCGGCGAGAACGCTGGCATTACAGGAGGCGGATGCTGTCTTTCTGATGGGTGCACGGTTCAACTGGATCATGCATTTCGGTCTGCCGCCGAGATTTGCTTCTGACGCTCAGGTCATCCAGCTTGATGTATCGGCTGAAGAGATCAGCCACAATCGCCGAAGTGATGTGGCCCTTGTTGGGGACGGCAAGGCGATCACCGGGCAGCTGAACGTGGCGCTTGAAAGCCGTCAGTGGTTTTATCCGGCCGACACGCTCTGGCGGAAGGCCATTGCCGAAAAGGCTGAGGCGAATGCCGCCGCCATTCAGCCCATGGCGGATGACGATACCGCCCCGATGAACTATTATCGGGCTTACCGCGATATCGTCGAACGCATTCCGAAAAACGCCATCATCGTTGGTGAAGGGTCCAACACGATGGATATCGGGCGAACGCAGATGCCCAACTTTGAGCCCCGCACACGCCTTGACGCAGGCAGTTACGGCACGATGGGCGTTGGGCTTGGCTTCGCCATCGCTGCCGCCACTGTCCATCCTGACCGGCCGATCATCGTCGTCCAGGGAGATTCGGCATTTGGCTTTTCGGGCATGGAAATGGAAACGGCGGCCAGGCACAATCTGCCCATTAAAGTCATTATCCTGAACAACGGCGGCATCGGCGCAGGTGCGCCGGAGCCTGCAGAAGGCGAACCGCGCATGCCCCACGCTCTCTTGCATGGCGCACAGTACGAAAAAGTCGCAGAAGCGTTTGGCGGCGCCGGCTTCTCGGTTCAGGATCCGAAAGATCTTGGCGCCGCCCTTGACGCGGCGCTTGCCTTCGACGGCCCCGCCATTGTCAATGTCCGGATTTCTGCCAGCGCGGGTCGCAAGCCCCAGGAACATGCCTGGCTCACCTGAGGCCGGCAATCAGTACCAAATTCAGAAGCGTTTGACGCAGCAGGCGACGAAAGAGTCGCTCTCATGCCAATCTTCAGCTGGTACGGCACCTGTGCTGATGACGGCATCGGTTACATCCTTGTCGGGCCAGCTGCTGATCACTTTGAAACCGAATTCTTCATAAACCGGAACCGGCTGACCGCCCATGAAAATCATCACTGGACGGACCGCTGGCGTTGCCTTGGCGACGACCGCCTTGAATCCTGCGCCCGGCGCCCAGTCAAGCAGGTATCTGAGGAGATCAATGCCAATGCCGCGCCCTTGATACTGGGCGTCGCGATCGCCTGAATCGTCCAGCTGACCAACGTGATAGCAATAAATTGAAAGCGTATCGGCGGGCAGTTCCGGCGCCTGGTCGCCGAAATCTCCCCAATAGAGTGGATCCATGACGCCCTGGGGTGAGCGTGTCGCTGAATCGTAGCGCCGGAACTGAAGCTGGCCGACATGCTTGTCGCCTTCAAAGGCAAGAACAGCGGAGCTGCCAAGATCGCGGATGCGGGCACCAACTTGGTCAGCTTCGCCCTGACAGCCGATGGGCACCTTGCCGATGTCATCGGCTGTCATCATGCGAAAGCTGAAAATGTCCGAATTTCCTGTCATAATTATTGCGTCCTGTCGGCCAATGCCCAGATTACAGTATAGTGCTGCGCTCACCGCTTCTGCACACTCTTCTTTTCAATGCCTGCCCTTGCCGGCGACCAGCTCCGATTCGTAAATCTGAGCTGCAAGCGATGAGTTTGCCCTGCACTTCCGTTCATCGCCATCAGCTAGGAAGCCTCTCCTTTGAAACTGGATGCCGCCTGGAATAGCGACCCGCTCTTGAAACTGAACTTTCCGCATGATAGTACCCTTGCCATCGGCGTCAGAGAAGAGCGCCTGCTGCCTGCGCGAAGGGCTTAGCCCGTCTTCATTCAGAATTCAGTTACTGGAATTCAATTCGTTACCTTCTTTTCCGCCCATGTATGCAGGCCTGGGGCAAATATTGGAAAGGATGGTGTGCGATGACCCGTATACTCCCTGATCGACCTAGTCTTGAACATCTGAAAAATGAGGCAAAGGCGCTTTTGAAGTCGCATCAGACGGCTGATGCTGGCTGCTGTTCGGCGCTGCGCCTTCTCAATCGGTTTTCTGATTCATCTAACGCGGCAATTCTGGCCGCCAATGTAACGCTTCACGAAGCGCAGTTGGCGCTTGCTCTTGATTACGGCTTCAATGGCTGGGAAGCATTGCGAGCGGGCGTTTCCGAGCCTCCGCCTGCGTTTGAGGCAGCCGCAGCAGTCGAACAGATCAGGCAGGATGGGTACGCTTTGCTGCCTCGCATCTATGACAGGGAAATGATGTCTGAAATCCAGACGCTCTGTGCCCGCGTGCTTGAGCGAAAGAACAGACCGCGGTGCGCTGTGCCCTACGAAATGCTGAGGCGGTCGCCACTCAACCGGCCTGACCTGAGGGAAAATGAACTCGTGATGCCCATTGTCAGGGCGCTGCTGGGGGATCGTATAAAGCCTGAATGGATAGGATTTGGTATTCGCGGCACAGCTCCCGGTGGCGGGCAGACGGCCATCCAACGATGGCAATTGTCTGCGCCGCGATTTGGTCCATCCGGAAGTCTACGTGCCGTGAACGTGTCAATACTGCTGACGGACTTTGTGGAAGACAACAGCACTCTCAAAGTGTGGCCACGATCACATCTGATTCCTGATCGGGACGTGGATGATCTCAAAAATACTGAAGCGCGAGCAGCAGAGCTGCCTTCGTGTCGCCTTACAGGTTCGGCAGGATCAGTTGTAATTCGTGACGTTCGCCTGTGGCACAGGGAGCTCAGCAATCCGACAAAGGAAGCGAGGATTGTACTCAGTCGAAACTGGCTAGCGATTGAGGATTGAGTGGTGACGGCTTTTCTGTTTTATTGCGCGCCCTGATCGGAAGGTGAGCAGACGATGTTCGGCATTTTTCTAAAGATCGCGATCCGTCAGCTGGTGAAGCATCCGCTTTACTCGGCCATCAATATCCTCGGGCTTTCAGTCGGGTTGGCCACGGCTATTCTCATTTTGCTCTTCGTGCGGAGCGAGTTCGCCTGGGACGGATTCTTTACCAATTCAGATCGCATCGTGCGAGCGACAACTCTGATGGACTCAGGAACACAGCGGATCCATTTTGCGCAGTCCGCCGGTGCGTTGGCGCTTCAGATCAAAATTGAGCGGCCCGATGAAGTTGAGAGTGCCGTCCGCCTGTTCCCGTTCAGAAGCATGCTGGGCCATGAGGACGTCAAATTCTTTGAGGACACGCTTTACGCAGACCCCGAAGTATTTGAGGTCTTCAGTTTCACGTTCATCGAAGGGGATGAAAGTGCGCTGGATCAGCCAAATACAATCGTCCTGACAGAGACAACGGCGCGCAAGTTCTTTGGCGATGCCAGCGCGCTTGGCAAGGTTTTCACGATCAGTAATCAGGTTGATGTCAAAGTCACCGGCGTGATTGAAGATCTGCCCTGGAACAGTCATCTCAAGTTGACCAACCTGGTGGAGATGCAGACCTTGCCGCAGTTCGCCACAACGCCGCCTGACATTGTTGAAGGCTGGAACAATTTGAACAGCTATACATATTTCCTGTTGGCAGAAGGAGTTGACCGGCAGGCCCTTGAAGATTCAATGCCGGATATCCTGAACGCTTATGCGCCTGAGTGGATAAAACTACACAATTTTATCCATTTGGAGCCGCTGACAGACATTCATCTCTTTGGCCATCATCAAAACGAGATGGATACCAATTCGGATGTTTCTGACATATACATTTTCACCGCCGTGGCCCTCTTCATTCTGGCGATTGCTTCTATCAATTTCATGAACCTGACAACTGCGCGGGCGACCGTCCGGCTGACCGAAGTCGGCATGCGCAAAGTCATGGGGGCGTGGCCCGGCCAGATCAGAATTCAATATCTGGGCGAAGCCATCGTTATTTCCCTGATTGCGCTTTCCGTAGCGACTCTGATTGCATGGCTGATGTTGCCGAGAATGAATGCGCTGCTCGCTGCGAACATGCAGTTCGATCTTTTTGCCGATTGGACATGGCCTGCAATATTGCTGGTGCTCGGCATTTTCACCGGCGTATTGGCGGGTGCCTATCCAGCTTTCTATCTGAGCCGCTTTTCGCCGGCTATCATTCTGGATGGCACAGCAGGCGGTGCGCAAGGGTCATCCATTGCCAGGAAGATTCTGGTCATATTCCAGTTCTCACTTTCCATCGGATTGATCGTGGCGACCGGCGTGATATATGCGCAAATGAACTATGCCGAAGGCATGGATCTTGGCTACGAGCCTGAAAACATTGTCGTCTATTCGGGCATAGCGCCCCGCCAGGAAATTCTGGATGCCTATCCCGCCATGCGGGACGCCATGGCAGCGCACCCCGATGTGCTTGGTGTTTCAGGGGCCTGGGTCGTGCCGACGGATTTTCAGCCAGGCGGGATGACCATGACGCCGCCAGGGGGTGATCCTGAAGCGGCCCCTGAATTCTGGTTCAATGATGTTGATTACAATTTCTTTGGCACACTTCGCATCCCGATGATTGCCGGTCGCGACTTCTCGCGTGAGTTCGGCACTGATGAATTTGATCCGGGGCCCATTGGTGAACAAATTCTGGTTGGCAAGGCTTCCATCATTCTCAATCGATCGGGGGTGGAACGTGCCGGGTTTCGATCGCCGCAGGAGGCCATTGGAAAAGTGATGTTCCAGAGCTTTACAGATGACGAAGGTGTGGCTGCGCACTGGGACTATGAAGTGATCGGTGTCGTCGAAGATTTCCACATGGGATCTGCCGCGGATGAGATCAATCCAAGCCTCTATTATCTCTTTTACAGGCCCTTTGATTACATCTTCGCAAGGGTCAGGCCGGGGACAGTGCAGAACACCGTTGCCGATCTGGATGGGCTCTGGCGGCAGTGGGTACCGAACTTCCCCGTTACCCGCGCCTTTCTGGAGGACCGCTACAATGCGCTCTATGATGAAGAGCAGCGGCGGCTTGAACTGTTCACGATTTTTTCAGGGCTTGCTATTTTTGTCGCGGCGCTCGGCCTCTTCGGGTTGTCATCTTTTACCATGGAACGGCGGCGGCTGGAGATCGGTATCCGCAAGATCCACGGCGCATCGGCATTCAGGATTGTCTCCATGATCGCCTGGGATCTTTCAAGCCTTGTGCTGGCGGCGAACCTCATCGCCTGGCCGGTTGCGTTCTATTTCATGCAGGCCTGGCTCAACGGGTTCGCCTTCCGGGTTGATATGAGCCCGCTCTTCTTCATTAATGCGGCGCTGCTGGCGCTTGGCATTTCATGGATTACGGTGTCTGCTCAATCGACAAGGCGGGCGCTTGGCCGTCCTGCACTGGCGCTTCGGGAGCGCTAGCTCAGAATCTGAGGTGGTCGAACCACCAGGTCCAGATGCCGATCCCGTCGCTGGTGAAGCCGGTCAGAATGGCATGGTTGTGGCCACTTCGGCTTTCACCGCGTCGCGGCCAATAGGGCGGCGCCTGTCGGCCATAGAATTCCTGTTGCGGGTTCCAGGTCCACAGCGTGCCAGAGAGATCGGCTTCTGGGTTCTCTTGCGCCCAGCCGGCAAGCCATTCATGACCAAAACGCGCTCCCTTGGTGAAGAGATCGTGCTCCCGGAATTTGGGCACAGTGAGGTACCTGGTAAAGGCGAAATTCTGGCGAACCTGATTGTAGGGTATGACTTGGGTGGTCGCCACGCAGGCCAGTTCGTCGTCAATATAGCCGGCGTAAAGAAGCTGCGCTGCGCGATCCTCAATTGAGGTTTCATCGGGTAAAGCATCGATCGACTGCCACAGATCCATGGCATCCTGTGTGACCCGTTGGTCTGGCATTCGCCAGACGGATTTGAATACAACCTCGCTCACGGCTTTTTCTTCATCAGGTTCTGGCTTGCCTCAACATGGGATGAACCGGCGGCGCATCGTCAACTTCAATTTTGCCCAGCACTTCGAATCCATGGCGCTCATAGAATGCAATGTTCTGCGGGTTGGAAGATTCGAGATAGGCAATTGTGCCAGCCTTATCGACTTCCAAGAGGCAATTTTTCATGAGGATAGAGCCCATGCCCGAGTTCTGGTGAGCTGTATCGAGGCCCAGGACTGCGAGATACCAAAGCGGCACGTCCTTAGGGTGGTATTCATCCATCTGCTCGAAAATTTTGCCCATTGTCTCAAGCTTTTCGCCTTCAAAATTCTCGGCGAGCCATGCCATAAAGCGTTCTTCATCGGGCTCTATGCCGGGCGGCAGCCAGAGAGCTGCGCCTGCGTAATCGCCAACGTATCGCGCAGTTTTGTTCTCAAACGCCTTGTCAGCGCCGAAGCGCAATATCAATTCGCCGAAATTTTCGACGTAATCCTGCGCATCCGGAAAAAACCAGCGCATGATGGGATCAGCGACGAATGCAAGCGTAAGGGCCGCGACGCACTTTTCAGTCTCTTCAGGCTCGGCGACCTTGACTTCAGGGAGTTCCATAACGCTTCCTTTTCATCGGCATGATATCTAGTTGAGCGGCTTTTGCGCCGAGACGGCGATCATTGGATCATCGGCCCGGGGTGCACCAAAGTCGGTCGGGGACAGTGCTTTCGCGTCTGCGAAACCTGCCGAGGATACAAGGGACAACAATTCCTCAGCATCGTAAAGTTTGAGCTCCATGTACTCTGCTTCAGTCGCCAAGAGCCTGGAGCCATCGAAGAGTTCGTATTTCATTATGCTTTCGACGACGTCTCTTGCGGCGTCAAAGGTCGACAAATCGCTGAAGACGATGCGCGCACCGTCGGCGCGTGTAACCCAGCGCCCGGACCAGCGACCTCCGCTCTGAAACCTCTCGATGCCGGGGCGGTTCTGTCGTGTGCAGCCTTCGATGAGGATTTCGCCACCGGGCTCAAGGCATTCGAACAGACCTCTCAGGGATTGCGTTGCCTCGACGGAATCTGAGATCAGTGAGAATGAACCTGCCGTGATCAGGACCAGCCTGTAGCGGCGCGGCAGGTCCAGCTGATGAAGAAACTGCTGATAAATTGCCGGCGAGAGCTTCGCCTTGGCGCACTTTTTGTGGCAGGCGGCAAGCATTTCCGGCGAGGCGTCGACGCCATCGACATCGGCGCCACCCTTCAGAAGAGGCACAAGGAAGCGGCCCGAGCCACACATCGCCTCCAGCACCGGGCCGCCGATGCGTTCGATCAGCTGGCGATAGTATGCCAGCGGCACTTCCGGTGCATCAGGCTTGTCGATGTCATAAAATTGTGTGCACAGGTCCTTGTAGGATTGCAGTGCAGCACTCGTCTGGTTCTTCTCAGTCAGTTTTGACTTCTCCATGCCTGGAATGATGGTTATATTTCATCGAATGATGGACTGAACCTGTGGGGCTGTCAGCATGAATTATCTGGTCTACACAATCCGCCAATCCGATCATCCCTCGCTGAATACAGCACTGGAGGGGGAGCATATCGCCTGGTTCGGGGAGCTTGGCGATACATGCAAGCTTGCGTCGCCTTTTCTTTCAGAAGACGGAACCAAAATCACCGGGGGCATACTCGTCCTTGATGCCGGCTCGTTCGAAGAGGCTGAAAAAATTGCCGCTCATGATCCCTTCGTGAAGGCAGGAATTTATGAGACACATCGGGTTCATCCCATGGGGGGAGGCATATAAGCGCGACATGGCGGCCTCTCAGTGTTCAGTTTCGGGGCGATTGCTGATTGTCGCCGCCTCATTGCTGATTGTTGTTCCTTCAGCCTCCGGTAAGAATGGCCTCAGCATTTTTGGGCTTTGGGCCACACCTGAAAACCGATCCCACATCGACATTCAGATCTGCGCCCATGACTCGGAAATGCTCTGCGGCCGTGTCGTCTGGCTGTTCGAAGAGAATGACCCCGAAGGCCAGCCGCTCGTTGACAATATGAACGATGATCCTGTGCTCAGGGCTCGCGAGCGCCTTGGCTTGGAGATTCTCTGGCTTCAGCCCACAGCCGAAGCAAGTCAATGGTCAGGTCGCGTGTATGACCCTGAAACCGGCAATGTGTACAGGGCGAAAGTCGCGCTGGAGGAGGTGGGCGCGCTCGCCTTTCAGGGATGCATTCTGTTCTTCTGTCGCGCTCAGGCCTGGCCCAGGGTCACCAATGGAACTTCCCTCGAGCACGCGGCTGATAATGTGTCAGGCGAACGTAATTTCTGATATCGCGATGCCGGATTCTCCAGCAACCACATACAGAAGATAGACTTTCCCGTCCTCTTCAAAGATGCAGGGATCACGCAATTCATTGACCGGGTGCCGGATTGCGCCTCGGCGCGATGGCTCCAGCGGGCACTCAGCGCCTTCCCAGTCATGTTCCGGCCTCAGAACTTCCTCAGGTTCCGACGCGGTCCATTTTTTCCAGTCATCGTCTGTAACATCCAGGGTACTGAGATAGATCCGTTCCGGTGCTTCGCCGACCAGTGTCCAGAAGACATGGGGGATCCCGCCCCGCATCAGAACAGCTGAATGCCGCATGTTCCGGTCAAAGAGAAGAGGGCCGCGGTCAAATCCGGTAAGTCCGTCTTCGGAGTGAAGAAGAAAGCCCGGCATGGCCAGACAGAACTGACGCTCGCCAATGACGAAATGGCGAAAGTAGCTGGGCCCAAGAATTTCGGGAAGTGCGGAAAAGTTGATGCCATCGCTTGATGTTGCAACCCGGCTCACTTGCGACCCGAGGCCGTTCAGGCCGTGAAAATACATGCGAATTTGCCTCGCATCTTCATCGACAATCACGTCAGGCGAAGCGATGTGCGGCGTGATCCAGTCCTCCAGGGCATGGGCTATGCGCTCGTCAGGGATGCCGTCAGCTCGCATTTTGTCCTGCCTCGCCTTGAATTCATCGCTGAGCGCCGGCTCGCCCTCCAGAAAATGCGATCCGTCCAATTGCAGGGCGCCAGGAGTATGGATTGTCCATAGGCCGGTTATCTCATCTGAAAAGGCAAGCCGAATGTAGCTACCCTTGTGATGCGCAAAGTAGAGGTAGTATCTGCCAAGCGGCTGCTCAATCCAGTCCGGCACGCGAATGAGAGACGGGCCGTTGATGTTTGAGCCCATGCGTTCATCCATGTCAGGACGAATCATCGGATTGTCCTGGAATCTTGTGACTTGGATTTTCACGATTACGACCTCTCACTCTTTGGCGCCAGTTTGCCCTGGAACCAGGCGGCGAACACTTGTTCTGACAGATCGCCTCACATCAACACTTAGCATCTGGTCAACAAGGCTGCTGGAGGAAGTTTGGACATGAGCCCTCTTCTTTTGGCGCTATGATGAAGCGCAGAAGGGGAGAGCCATGCCTTTTGCCATTTGCACGCCCGATGAACGCGATCGCCTGGATGTCCGCGACAAGCCTTATTTCACATCCGTTACCGACAGGATTCACATCGGCTATCGTAAAGGCAAGGTGAAACGGAGCTGGGTCATGCGCTGGCGCACCGACGGCGGCTATCGGACCGAGACTGTTGTGGGCGTTGTGCCGGATGATACGAATGTGCCGACCGGCGCTGCTGTGCTCAGCTATCAACAGATGGAGAGGCGGGTCATGGCGGACAAGGAAATCAGATGTTCATTTTGCGGCAAAGGGGCTAACGAAGTGAAAAAGCTCGTCGCAGGACCCGCAGTATTCATCTGCGACGAATGCCATGTGTTGGTGGGCTACTACATGGACAGCTCGTTTGAAGCAGGACAGCAGCTGATCATGGACAAGGAAGGTCGCGCAATCCTTGACGCCAAGGGTAATCCTCAGTTCGAATCCCCCTCCCGAAGCGACTGAATGCCGCGAATGATGAAGTGGCCGAAGGCAATCCACAGCAGGATATAGGCGACCGTAAATCCCCAAGCGTACCCTGCGTAACCGGCAGCGACACCGAGAACCGGGGCCATCGCGATCCAGTGACCGGGCACCCAGGCGTCCATGCGCCAGCTTATAATGACGGCGCTGAAGGCAGATAGCACCATCATGCCTGAGAAAGCATGCACGGCCCAGGGTATGGCGTACATAATGCCGCCCAGGATCAGCGAGACGATCCCCGCCGTCGTATGGATGATGACATCCCAGCGGATAGCTGATTGCGGATCTGCTCCTGTGCCCATATCGCTCATTATTTTCTCCCTTGCCCCGAGCATGCCGTTTGACCCCCGAGGCGTCAAACGGCATGCTGTCAGAACATGAACTGCGGAGACAAAAGCCAATGAGCAATGAAGAACTTAAGGTAGCGTGGCAGGAAAATGATCAACAGATCGAACAGGACGCCATCGCCTTCTGGGGAGAGCATGAATTGCTGGGGCCACAGGCGAAGCCGGAGGAGCGGGCGAAACGCCTTGTTTCCGTGGCCTATCAGGATGGCAAGTTGGTGGCTCTCTCGACGGCCAATGTCGCGCCATTGCAAAGCGTGAACAAGAAATTCGCCTGGCTCCGCGTGGCCGTCGCACCAGATCTGCGCCGCCAGGGATTGATGAAGCGTTTGGTAAAACATGCCAGTGACACTCTGGAAGAGTGGTCAGCTAGCCATCCTGGAGCGGAAGTCTGTGGCATCGGGGCGGTGATGGATCTGCCTATGTTCAATACGGGCGATCTGCCGGCCATTCTGGAGGATCCGGCCCTCACACTTGCAGGGTATAACGAGCAGGATCACAAAATGTATATCTACTGGTTCGACCACGTCCTGATTTGAGTGTTTTCTGAATGGCGATGACAGAAGAAGAACAATTCTCTTTCGATCTGGAAGGCTACCTCATCATCAAGAATGTGCTTTCCAGGGATGAGTGCAAAGAACTGTGTTCACTTGCCGACAAAGTCTGGCCAAGAACCGAAGAACACAAACCCTTTCGCCGGACAGCCGAGGTTTCCAAATGGGGCAAACCCTTTCAGGATCTGATGGATCACGAAAGGACGCTGCCCTATCTTGTCGAGCTGCTCGGCTCCTATCTGAGAATTGATCACGATTACTGCATTTTCATGGATAAGGGCGAACAGCAGATGGATCTGCATGGCGGGCCACGCGGTGTAGAGCCTGACCACTGGTATGAATACCACGACGGCAAGATGAGAAACGGCCTGATGGTGCTGACTTTCAATCTGACCGACGCGCCGGAAGGAGCGGGAGGGTTTGTTTGCGTTCCAGGCAGCCATAAGACCAACCTGCGCAAGAGTTTGCCGGAAGATGTGCGCAAGCAGACGCGGCGGCCTCACTATGTGAAACAGCCCGCCATGGCAGCAGGCGATTGCATTCTTTTCACCGAAGCTCTCATTCACGGGACTGCGCCCTGGACCGCTGTACATGAACGCCGCACGTTGCTTTACAAGTATAGCCCCGGCTTTCAGAGCTGGTCGCAGGCTCGATACGATCCGGATGAATATATTGGCCTGACCGATCGGCAGCGCAGCCTGATGGTTCCGCCAAGTATCGAAAAACGACCGCGAATAGAAGTTTAGCTGCTCGGGCTCAGTTACGCTGAGCGTCGGGCCTGCCACTTATCGAGAATTACCCGCGCTTCGTTTTTGGCCGGATCCATAAGCTCGTCATGGCGCGCCGTTTTTGCTGTCAACTCGACAACATATCCGTTCGGATCACGGAAATAGATCGACCGGACCATGCCGTGTTCAGCGATGCCGCGAACTTCCATGCCCTGGGCGCGGCCTTCAGCCAACATTTTCTCAAGATCACTGTCTGAGACTTCAACCGCAATATGAAGGTCGAAGTCGTGCTGTTCCTTGAACTCGAAATCCATGTCTGGAGCTTCAAAGAAGGCCAGGTACGAGCCATCATCAAGCTCGAAGAAAGTGTGCAGAAGCTCTGTTTTGCGGCCGGTCTTTGACTCGGAAAGATCGAGGGCGCCGGCCAGTCTTATGCCCAGGAAATCTTCATAAAAAGCACGGGTTTCTTCAGAGTCGCGGCAACGGTACGCACTGTGGTGCAATCCCTTTATCATGGCGAACCTCTCTAGCTTTTGCTGGCGGCAAGCGCTCGACCCCGTTCGGCAATTGATGGCAATGCGTCTGCAAGCCGGCGTTTGACGTCACTCACAGTTTCCATATCCGCGCCAGCCCGATCAGCAAACTCATCGAATGAAGTGGTCAGGGCATCTATGGTCCATTTGAACGGTTCATCCGAATTGATGTCGAGGGCTTCGTAACTGCGATAGGAAAACCCGACGTGGTAGTGGGGTTTTGCCCTGAAACAGTCGAAGCGTAAAATTTCCTCTTCCTTGCCACGGACCGGGCCGAAGACGTGAAGAGTGAGCCCTCCGTCACCCCCCACATCCCTGTGGGTCAGCCCAAACGTAAAATCTCCGATTACTGTTTCCTCGGTCTTGCTGCGATCGGCAGGATGACCTTGATTCTCAGTAGCCATGGCGATCTCCCATGTATGTGCGAAGCATGCAGATTATCGGCCTATTTCTCCTTTCAGGAAAGCGCATTCGGCAGACTAGTTTCCGAAACGCTGCCAAGTGGTTGTCAGCTGACCCAAAAACATGGTGGCCTCGCCGCCGCGTGTTCCGTCATCCTTCATCTCTTCAAGAAGTGAGACCGCGGTCTGGTAGGCAGCCATGCCCGATTGATCGCCATCGAGAACATGACCAATGCCGAGATAACCTGAGTTCACGACATGGCTGGGGCTTGATGCATCCGAGACGGCGCTGTCGTTTCCGGCTTCGTCCACTGCCTTCAGCGTATAGTCGTAAGCGGTCTGCCAGGAGACGAGAACTGACGCATAGTCGCCGAGGCCGAGCTGATGCTGACCCTTCAACCACCACACGCCGGCAAGATTTTGCGCCGGCATGCCGACGCGGGTGCGCCAATCAATAGCAATATCGATGGCTTTCAGGCCTATTTCATAGTGTCTTGGCTGTCTTGGCAGATCGTCTTCGGGCCAGCAGCCGGCAAGATTTGCAGCAACGTTGTAGGCAAGCACATTGGCTGCGAAGTCGAGAGTTCCTTTCCTGGTTTCATCGATTTCCTCGGAAGCAAGTTTCAGGATCAGGTCGAGACCTGAATCACCGACGTCGGCGATGGTGTCCATGTTTTTGCCTTCCCAGTCACCGAAACTGAGAGCGCGGGAGTGAAATGAATAGAGGACCACTTGTTCCTCAGGCTCGAAGCCTGCAATGAACGCATTGACGGCCTTTGCACCGCCGGATTCTGCGGCTGCGACTATTGCTGCCTCGTGCTGGCCAAAAAAGGCCATCTGTTCTTCACGGGTTTCCATTGTGCCCACCTCGTTGCATGCATTGAGAAGAAGAATAGTCAGTGTAGCCGCGATCAATCTGCGAAGCATGTATCCAGCCCCACGGATTTGAGCCAGCCGGTGACTTCGTTTTGCTGTGCCGCACTGATTTGATTTTGTATTCGATCAACGATCATCCGGCGCGATTGCTCTGGGTAGGGGCGCGACAAATAGCTTACATCCTCACCATAAATCTCGGCATGAAAGGCCTTTGCGCCCGCTTCTTGCACTTCCCTGTTACCAAGGACATAAGGCTTATAGGTCGTGACCATTTCCTTGAGGACGAATTGCGCGAAAGGTGTCGAGGCGGGGAAGGAAGCCAGCTTGCCTGAGCCATCCCAATTGTCTGCGCCGCCTTCGGCCCATGCGACGACGCGTGGGTAAGCTGCCGTCACCTTCTTCGGGTCTGGGTCCATGTTCGTATGGGCGCGCAGCCCACCGAGTACAATGCAATCCACTGCCGTCGGCCGGTGGCCCAGCAGATAAGGCGTGTCGGCCAGCTGGGCTTCAGCGGCTTCCAGCATACGTACGTATTCAGCTTCGCAGGCGCGCTGTTGGGTCTCGCTCTCTGTGCCTGTGGCGCGGCACGCTCGTTTGCCCCAGCCTGCAACGTTGGTCGCAGCTTCGCGGTTGCCGCCGGCCATTTTCATGGAGGCGAATTCGGCGCTTGCCTCGTAGTGCCAGCGGTAGTGAACCATGGTGCGCGCCAGCCACTCGTCAAACCATTCCTCCACCACATGCACCAATACACCAAGCGGTCCTTTTGGAAAGAGGCTGCGGGCAGGAAAGCGTGTATCCAGCAACTGAAGCAAGGGCGTTGTGTCACCAATCATCCAGTTTTCAGGGGTCAGCAGAACCGGTACCTGATGGGTTCCAGACCTGGCCTCGACATTCTCGCCTTCTGCCTTTGACTTGAACTGAAAATCGGCGCCGTAAAAGATCATGGCTGCCTCCAGCTTGCGGCTGAAATAGCTGAGTTCACCGCCATAAATCGTGTACATGATCAAGTTCCTTCCGGTTCAAATCCGCCAGATGCCGACATAGCTGCCGGACGCCCGCAGCTGCTCTCAAGATCAATGTGACGTCCGTTCTCAGAAGCATCGTGGAAGGCGTGCATAATATCAAGGACATGGTAGGCAAGCTCACCTGACGCGCGATGTGGGCGGTCAGCCTGTATCGCCGCAGCCATGTCGGCGACGGCGATGCCACGCGAATTCTCAAGCGGTCCGTGACTCAGAGGCACTTCAGTCCAGTCTTTGTCTCCCGGGCGCTTAATTTTCGGCGCGCCGCCGAAGGTGTTTGGGTCAGGCACGCTCAGCGATCCCTCAGATCCAAATATCTCTATCCAGGGGACGTTTGCGCCCCAGACATCAAAACTTGTTGTAATCGTGCTGATCGCACCAGAGGCGAAATCCATGACACCCGTCACATGGGTCGGGACCTCTACATCGATAAGCTGCCCCTTTTTCGGTTCACTAGCAATCGTGCGTTCCGGGAAGGTGATCCGGGCCGACCCCGTCACCCTTTTCACAGGCCCCAAAAGGGATACCAGTGCGGTCAGATAGTAAGGGCCCATGTCAAACATCGGGCCGCCGCCAACCTTGTAGTAGAATTCGGGATCAGGATGCCAGCTTTCGTGACCGTGATTAAGCATGAAGGCTTGCGCGCCAATGGGTTCCCCGATTGCACCATCGTCGATCAGTTTGCGGCAGGTCTGGATGCCGCCGCCCATGAAAGTGTCCGGTGCACCACCAACACGCACATTGTTCTCCGCAGCCGCCCGAAGCAATTGCCTGCCCTCTTCGCGGGTGAGCGCAAGCGGTTTCTCGGTGTGGACGTTCTTGCCTGCCTCAACTGTCTGGATTGCGATCCCGAAGTGGTCAGGGGGCGTGGTGAGATTGACAATGATATCGATTTCCGGGTTTACAAGAATTTCGGCCAGCGTTGAAACCTGCACCTTCGGGTATTCAGCCACCTTTGCTTCAGCCCTTTCGGGCACCAGGTCGGCACATGCCTTCACCTCGACATTGTCGAAAACCGTGCAGAGATTCTTGAAGTAGATGCCGCTGATGTTGCCGCAGCCGACGATGCCGATGCCCGTTTTCGCCATGGCCCCGCCTCAGGCCGACTTGAATTCTGGCACGATCTTGTCGCCGATGGCCCACAGCATGCCGCGCTTCACGATCTCGAACGCTTCGGGCGTTTTGAAGTCATCGACGACGTGCCCAAGTGACGTATAAAAGACGCGGGACTTGCCATATTTCCGCTTCCAGATCACCGGCATCACCGTGCCCCTGATCCAGGGCGTGTTGGCGTGCCGGCCGCTGAATGTCGTGGTGGCGAGGACTTCGTTGCTGGGGTCTGTATGCATGTAGTACTGCTCGGACTTCATCCAGAAGTCCTTCAGGCCGCGGGTGATCGGGTCTTTCAGGTTCGTCACGTTCACTTTGTAACGAATGACATTACCGGGATGCACGACCCATTGACCACCGGTCATGAACTGATACTCCGTATTGTTCCTGAATGAATCGCACATGCCGCCATGCCATCCGGCGACATGAGCGCCATTCAGGATGGCGTCGCGTAATCCCATCCATTGCGGATGGGAGATTTCACCCATGGTCCAGATCGGCACGATGAGATCAAAACCGCTCATGCGCCGCTTGTTCAGGTAGATATCAAGCGTGTCGGAGATGACGACGCGATAGCCCTTAGACTCAAGCCAGCCCCCGAAAAGCCCGGCGCATGCCTCTGGCGTATGCCCGTTCCATCCTCCCCAGACAAGAAGGGCAGCCTTGCGTTTCTTTGTCGGTTTCTTCGTCGCCTGTGCCACTCGCTGTCTCCTCAGTCTGCATCCAGTCTTAGCCCGTTCTTCGCCATCAAGGCCTGGAACCGCGCGTCGCTGCGTAGTGGCATGAGGGAGATACGGGGATAGGTGTCGCGGGGTATCTGGCCATCCCTGTCAAAGGCCCGTGTGAGCACATCGATAGCACCATCCGTGTCACCGATTCGATGAAGGTAACCCGCATAGCTTCCTGCATGCTGCGTAGCAGGATCGATTTTTGCTACTAGCTCAATCGCATGATCAACTTCGCCTATGGTGGCCCATCTTTCGGCCAGCGACATCTGCATGTGAGGCTCTGCGGCACTTGCCAATCGTTCGGTATCACGGAGCGTCTCCGCTGCATCGTCTGTACGGCCCATCAGGCCAAGAGCCTCTGCGAGAAAAATGTGGTTGAGAAAGCCTTCGGGCCTCAAGCCCAAACTGAGTTCAGCTTCCCGTGCCGAATCTTCCAGGCGACCCGTCTGTGCCCAGATATGTGCTGCAAATCCGTGAACGGAGGGGTTGTAAGGATCGATGGTCAGCGCGCGTTCCATCACAGGCACAGCTTGAGCGGCCCTGCCCATATTGGCCAGATGCACAGCCATTGCGACATGGAAGTTTCCGTCGCCAGGCCCAAGATCGACAGCGCGACTAAAGGAGGAGAGGGCCTCGTCCCATTTGCAGCGATAGGCAAGTGCGTGTGCCTTTGCCCAATGGGCATCACTGAGAAGGGGGTCAAGGGCCAGCGCCTTATCTGCGGCTTCAATTGCCACTTCTGCCGTATTCTCCTCGATCACCACCTCGAACAGAGATCGGGCAAGAATGGTAAATCCGGCTTTGCGTGCGAAGGCGAGCGCAAATTCCGGATCAAGCTCGATGGCTCGATCAAGATGGGCCACGCCTTTGCTCAGACCGTCGGCACTGAATGTTTCAAACTCAGCCACACTTTTCAGAAGCTCACTATAGGCCTCCATATTTTCTGTCGGCCGCTTCTCAATGGAATCGCTCTCCTCCTGTGAAAGTGAAGCTCGCAATTGGCCAGCGATGGCAAGTGAAATTTCGGATTGAATGCCGAAGATGTCATTGAAATTACGGTCATAGGTCTCTGACCAGATGTGGCTGTTCGTCGTGCCGTCAATGAGCTGCGCCGTAATGCGCACGCGATCGCCAGCATAGCGCACGCTGCCTTCCATGATCGTACCGACGCGAAGTTCTGCGGCGATCTCCGGCATGGTTTTTCTGTTTTCAGCGTATTGCAAGACTGAGGTTCTGGCGATGATCCTGAGGTCACGGATCTTTGCCAGCTGGTTCAGCACCTCCTCATGAACGCCTGCCGCGAAATAGGCGTTGTCCGGATCGGGGGAGAGATTTTCAAACGGCAATACTGCTACTGCCTTGGGATCCAGCTCAGCATCTTCTCGTTCGGTCACTGCTTGTGCATCACCTGTGGCTTGCGTCTCCTGTGCCCATGCAAGAATGAGGGCGAGGGGCAGCCCCAACACCAGCAGGACGAGGACGACCATGTCCACCCAATCCGGCAGGTTCGCCGTATTCTCGATGACGGTTGCGACCTGCAGGATGATCCATGCCGCCACAACATAGACGCCCCCCACAAGCCACACTTTCCTGCGGCGGAGTTCGACAAAAAAGGATGCAATGCAACCCATTACACGATCCCTGCTTTCTTCAAGCCACCAACGAGAGCATCGCGAAATTCGGCAGGCGTGTAGCTCCACGTCCGTTCCAGTAAGGCGACTGACATGTCCGACCCGATATCCAGAGCCTTGAGCCAGGCCTGGTTGGCTTCGTCGTGGCGACTGAGATGACCCAGAACGTTCGCCTTTTCGGCCCAAAACAGAGCCACTGTCGATTCGAGCGAAAGCGCTCTGTCCAGATTCATGTCTGCCACCTCATAGTCGCCAATAGCCACCTGAGAACGTGCCAGCGCCGCATATCTCGCGCTGACCTCCGGATCGCGTGGACTGAGCCTGATGCACTGGAGGTAATGCCCGACCGATTCCTCAGAACGTCCCGTCATATTTCCCATATGTCCCAGCATCAAGTGATACCTGGGCATATTCTGGGCATAGTCAGAAGCCCTGTTTATCAACATCTCCGCCCTTTCGACATCGGTGGGCAGGATTCCCTGAGCGCAATCAACGAGAACAACCGGGTCTCTCGGGGCCAGTCTGAGGGCAGCCTCAACCTGCTCAATTACTTCCTTCTGTGTGGCACCACGGCCACCAACCGAGGCGGAGGACGCCGCATTTCCAAGCACAGACGCGAGCCTTGAGCGCGCCTTCGCAAAACTCGCATCAAGCTCAACGGCGCGCTTCAGTTCCCGGATCCGGTCCCCAAGTTCACCAGCGCCAAACGGGGCCGAACCCCTGAGGTAGTGGCCCCAGGCATCCAGGTCTTCGACTGGCTTTTCGCGGGCGCGCGCCTGTGCAAGCGCCTTGATCTCGCCTCCCAGAATCGCGACAATTTCACTCGACACTTTGTCCTGAACATCGAAAATTTCTCCGACATCGCTGTCAAAGGATTGAGACCAGAGATGCCCGCCACTCTCCGAGTCAATGAGCTGCGCACTGATCCTGAGCCTTTTGCCAGCCCGGCGCATGCTGCCCTGCAAAATGTAACGTACGCCGAGATCGATGCCGACCTGACGAATGTCAACCGGAATTCCCTTGTAAGGAAGCGTCGAGTTGTGCGCGATGACAAAGAAGTCTGGCACCTGACTGAGAAGCATTGTGATGTCTTCGGTCATGCCCTCGGCAAGGAACTCCTGCTCGCGATCATCGGAAAGGTTTTCAATTGGCAGGACCGCGATTGAGGGGCGATCCGTAACAGGTGCAGGCCTGTCATGAGGTGAGCCGTCGAGATCATGGGCGTCATCTTGCGCTTGCGTCTCCTGCGCCCAGGCAAGGATGAGGGCGATAGGAAAACCGATGCCGAGCACAACGAATGCGCCAGTGTCGAACCAGCCGGGCAGGGACAGGGGCTCTTCAGCCACCGAGACGAGCTGGACAAGCACCCAGGATGCCGCCAGATAGACGCCGCCTACCAGCCACACCTTGCGGGTCTTCAGTTCCGAAAAAAACCGGCCCAAATCAGCTCCCCTCCTACACGGATTGATATGCATCAGCGCGCTGTGGGGCAGTATAACTTTGATTTTCAGACAGTTGCAAAAGCAGTGGGCTGCCGCCTGCTGTCCGAAAGTACAAAAGTAAACAATATTGTTGACAGTCAACAGGATTGTTGATTATCTGAGTCCTATGAGGAAGATGTAATGAATGCGGCAGAAGAAAGAGAGGGCCTCGCAGTAGAAGAGGCCGAAGCCGGCGAAAGTGGCGTCCTCAATGCTGTCTTCGGCGCGCTTTCCGATCCTGTGCGGCGCAGGCTTCTTGAAATGCTGGATGGGCAGGATCTGCTGGTCCGGGAACTGGCCGAGCCCTTTGATATCTCGCTGCAGGCCGTCTCGCGCCACATTCAGGTGCTGGTCCGCGCCGGCCTGGTCACACAGGAGCGGACAGGCCGCATCAGCCGATGCCGGCTCGATGCAGGGCCCATACTTTCGGTCGCGGTCTGGGTAAACAAATACGCAAAATACTGGCAGAACCAGTTCGACACTTTGGCAGCTTGGCTCAAGGATCTCGAGGAGGAGAAGAGATGACTTACAAGGACACAATGTCGGAAGTACATGGTTACCGCGAAGAAATCTCCGCGACCATGAAAAAAATGCAGGCGCTGCAGGCGCGCATTGAGCCTGAAGTTGTCGACGATTACGTATTTTCGACGCAGAGCGGAGAAGTGAAGCTCTCCCAGCTGTTCGGCGAGAAGAACACGCTCTTCGTCATTCACAACATGGGGACTTCCTGTCCGTCCTGCACGCAATGGGCAGACGGCTTCAATGGCTTGCTGGCACATCTCGCGGATCGGGCAGCATTTGTCGTGTCTTCCCCGGACCAACCCGATGTGCAGGCGAAGTTCGCTGGCGGCCGTGGCTGGAAATTCACCATGATTTCCCATGAAGGGACAGATTTTGCTTCAAAAATGGGCTACGGCAAGGATGGCCGCTGGTTCCCAGGTGTGTCCGTATTCAAGCAGACCGACGAGGGCGTCGTGCGCGTGTCTGACGCTGAATTTGGCGAAGGCGATCTCTTTAACCCGGTCTGGAGTTTCCTTGACATGATCCCGGAAGGGCCGGACGGCTGGGACGCGAAATTCATATATGACTGAGATCAAGCCAATCGGCAGATTCTACGAAACCGACGCATCGGGCTGCCTGATCAACGAATCCAGCGTGGATCATATTGAGAAGCCCTGGAGCAAAGCGGTCGGCACGTCTGCGGAACGTTGTATTGAACATTTCAGGGAACGCCTGCAAAGCCTATATCTCAGAGGCTCTGTGCCGCGTGGCCTTGCCGTTGATGGGGCGTCCGACATTGATTTTGTTGTGCTGCTCTATGATGAAGCTGAATTTGGACCCATGGACCAGGAATGGGCCAGCATCACCTCAGAAGATCTGAAAGAGGAATTCCCCTTCGCAACCGATGTTGAGTTCGCTATCGCCCCTACCGGAGACTACCTCAGCTTTGATATTGCGAAGGTTACAATCAAGGCGCGGTCCTGCCTGATGTATGGCGACGATCTCGCGCAATACCTGCCCGAAGTGAAAGTTGACCGGTCACTTGCCACAGCACTTGATTTCATGCTGGAGCCGAGCCTCAAATTTGTCAACACGCAGTTGCAAGACAGGCAATTGAGCGAACTGGAAGGCTTCGAACAGCGCTGGATAATGAAACGTATCATCCGTTCTGGCATGACGCTTGTGCTCGAACGGGCAGGCCGTTATTCACCCGACCTCTATCCACAGGTTCAGTGCTTTTCGGAGTTCTATCCCAATCATCGCGCAACCATGGAAAGAGCGCTGGAGATAGCAATTAACGGTGATCTAGGCACCGCCGACGAGACGATCATAAATGAGTTCGGCCCATGGCTGGTGTCCGAACTTGCCGCGCATGGTCTCAAATAGGCGAGCAGATGTGCCAGCAGACACCGGCGGGATCAATGATGTTGAGCTCTCTCACGCCCCAGGGCTGATCCTGAGGGGCGAGCAGGCGGACGCCCTCGTAGCGTGAGGCAAGGTCCAGAGCCTCTATCCGGGCCCAGATGCTGTCTACATCCGAGACCCGCAGCTGGATCATCTGGTTTTCAGCCCATTCCTTTACATGAACATCCTGGAGGTAGAATCGCTTGCCACCAAGGGCCAGCACATTGAGACCCGGGTTTTCGCTGACCAGTTCGAACCCCAGTTCCTCATAAAAGCGTGTCGAAGTGGCGAGGTCTCTTGATGGCAGGAAAGGTTCTATGGATTCGACTTCACTTGCGGCGATGGCGCCCATTTCTTTTCTCCTCAGTGGCCAGGGGCTGTTCCCCGAGCGAACTTTAACCGTCATAGTGCTGTTCGAAAAGAGAGCAAGAGACTGGGAGACGAAAATGTATGCCGCTACCCATTGCCTGCGTTATTTGATACTGGCCGCTGCGACGCTGTTGATCGCGGCTTGCGACCAGCCGGCAGAAGAGACCACAGAGGCAGAAACGGCTGTCGAATCGCAGGTCGAGGCTGAGGCGGACGCCGCACCTGAACCAGTTGTCATTCGCGAACTGTCGGATGATCCGAATGTTCTTGCTCTTGCAATCTACAAAGAACTCATTGAGACGAACACGACCCATTCAGTTGGCGACACAACAGATGCTGCGGAACGGATGGCGGCGTGGCTAAGGCTTGCGGGCTTTGAGGAAGAGGACATTTTCATCGGCGGTCCTGTACCCAAGCGGGGCAATCTGGTGGCCAGGTTCGGGGGCACTGGTGAACTGGAACCGATCATCCTTCTGGCACATCTGGATGTCGTTGAAGCCAATCCTGACGATTGGTCAATGGATCCTTTTACACTTCTGGAACAGGACGGTTACTACTATGGCCGTGGCACAATCGACGACAAGGCAATGTCGGCGATCTGGGTGGCAAATTTCATTCGCTACAAGCAAGAAGGCTTCATGCCGAACCGCGATCTGATCCTTGCGCTGACTGCAGATGAGGAAGGTGGGGCCAACAATGGCGTGATCTGGCTTCTGGCTGAGCATCCCGAGCTGGTCACCGGCGCATTTACTCTGAACGAGGGTGGCGGCGGCATGATCCGTGACGGGAAGTATATCGCCAACGGGGTCCAGGCTGGGGAAAAGGTCTACCAGGACTTTACGCTGACGGTGCGCAATCCGGGTGGACACTCGTCCAGACCGCGCAAGGACAATGCGATCTACTCTCTTGTCCAGGCGCTTGCCAGAATCGAAGCTTACGAGTTCCCGGTTGAGATTTCGGAAATCATGAAGCTCAATTTCGAGCGGATGCAGAATATCGAGACCGGCGAGATGGCCGAAGCCATGCGCGGCGTATTAGAGACACCCATTGATCCGGAGGCCGTGCGCTATCTGTCCGACATTCCGGCATATAACGCGCGCATTCGAACTACAGCAGTGGCGACCATGCTTGATGCGGGGCACGCCGTAAATGCCCTGCCACAAACCGCAACGGCCAACGTAAATGTTCGAATTATGCCTGGGACATCGCCGCGCTCAGTGCTGGATACTCTGATCCGTGTTGTCTCTGACCCTGAGGTCGATATCCAGATGGTCGGGGAAGCGACGCCAAGCGAACCCTCGCCGCTGACCGATGAGGTGCTCGGTTCCATCGAAGCCGTGACCGAAGAACTCTGGCCCGGCGTGCCGGTTGTGCCAATCATGTCGACAGGCGCCACTGATGGGCTGTTCTTCAGAAACGCCGGTATTCCGACCTACGGTGTCTCCGGCATTTTCGGGGATATCAATGACGCCAGAGCCCATGGCCAGGATGAACGGATTCTGGTTCAGTCCTTTTATGAAGGGGAGGAATTCCTGTATCGCCTGGTAAAACGTCTGTCGACAACAAGCGCAGAGTCGGAGTGAACTGATGGTGCACAAGATGATCTGCGGCGCTCTCAGCTCCGTTCTGATTTTCGTCATGGCGGCAACGGCAACCGCGGATGAACTGCTGCCCCATCAAGAGCTTGCAAAGGGTATCTTGAAAGAGCTCATCGAAATCGATACTTCCATCGCCAACGGGAATATTACAACGGCGGCCTCAGCGATGGCAGATCGTCTGCGCGCAGCCGGACTCCCAGATGAAGATATATTTGAAGGCGGCCCAGTGGCCCATAAAGGCAATCTGGTTGCCCGCATCCGGGGGACGGGAGAGAAGCCGCCGATCATGCTCCTGGCTCATCTTGACGTTGTCAACGCCGATCCGGCGGACTGGATAAAGGATCCCTTTACGTTTCAAGAAGAAGACGGCTGGTATTATGGCCGCGGGGCATCTGACGACAAGCATATGGCCGCCATGTGGGTGGCGAACGCTATTCGATATCTGGAGGAAGGTTTCACCCCCAATCGCGATCTGATCATTGCCCTGACCGCTGATGAGGAAGTCGGCCCCCACAATGGCGTCATCTGGCTCCTGGAAAACCATCGCGAACTGATTGAAGCCTCGTTCGTCCTTAACGAAGGGGGTGGCGGCAGTATCCGCGACGGTGTTTATGTCTCGAACGCCATTCAGGCCGCCGAAAAGGTCTATCAGAGTTACAGGCTGACGGTACGCAACCCAGGTGGACACTCATCAATGCCAAGGCCGGACAATGCCATATATGCCCTGGCGCAGGCACTGGTGCAGATCGAAAGCTATCAGTTTCCCTTTGAGCTGAACGACGTAACCCGGGAAGTCTTTCGTATGAGCGCCGAAGGTGTGAGCGGCGAATATGGCGACGATCTTCGCGCCATTTTGCAGGATCCGCCTGATCTGGAAGCCGCGGCGCGGCTTTCCAAAAATACAGGGTTCAATGCTGTCACCCATACAACTGTTGTCGCAACAGAGCTTCAGGCGGGCCATGCGGAGAACGCTTTGCCGCAATCAGCTGTCGCCACCCTTAACGCTCGCATAATGCCGGGCACATCAGCACTTCTCGTGAGAGACCGTCTGGTAGAGATCATCGACAATGAGGATGTCGAGGTCAGCCTGATTGGCACGGCTGTGACCTCGGACCCGTCTCCCCTCAGCCCTGAGATCATGGATGCCATGACTGGCATCACCGAACAGATGTGGCCGGGCGTCAAAGTGATCCCGACCATGTTGATGGCCTTCACAGATGGCAAATACCTGCGCAACGCGGGCATTCCCACCTATGGCGTCTCAGGCGTCTTCAACGGGCCGGAGCCGACAGGCATTCACGGCCAGGACGAGCGCATCCGCATCAAATCGTTCTTTGAGGGTCAGGAGTTTCTTTATCGACTGGTCAAAGAACTGGCGACGACAAAATAGTTCCGGTTACATCTTCTGCCATCATCTCAATGATGTCGCCGATATTGCAAACCGCGGTCTGCTAAAGGGTCAAGTGACCTGTTACCAGATGCCGCGAATGAACCTGTATTGAGTGACCTTCATGTAGGCCTCGTATTCTTCTGGCTTGTTCCGCCTGAGCTGTCTTTCCTCTATCGGGATGAAGGTAATCCAGGTCAGGGCCATGATGCCGGCCCAGATGGCCTGAGCAGCATTCGGGTGAATAAGGACGGAAGCCAGGCACATGAAGAATGCGGCGCGATACATGGGGTGCCGCACAGAAGCATAGCTGCCTTCGGTATTCAAGGGCGCCTCTGCCGCTGCACCATGGGAAACAGCATCGTCGCTGACCCCCAGAAATTCTCCGAACGACTGGAACGTGCCGCCTTCGAGGAAACCGAAGAAGGCAAGCAAGAATGCGCATGAGGCGAAGAAAGTCGCCCACTCCGGAAATTCGAAGCCGGGTCCCGCCATCGGCCGGTGGAAATAATAAACGACAAGCCATGTGACGACGGAGACGATGATATAGATTCTCCGTTCCATAGGACTTCCGGCTTCAGACCCGCTGGTCATTTTCTTGAACCAGGGCATCATCATTATGTAGTGAACAAGCATGTAGGCCACGAAGAGCCCGCCGTTGTAGAGATAGTTGTATGTTGGAGCGTCTGCGTCATATCGAAAGCCGTAGAGGAGCGATCCCGAGACCACCATTAACCCTAGAAATGCAAATGCCTTGTAAAGCGCCATGAATCCACCCTTACATATCAGTAATGCCTGTCGGCACTGTGAACTGAAATATTTCTGAGCGCAAGCGCACGAACTGGGGCTTGCGCGCGCCGGGGGAGGGCCGCCATACTTCGCCGCAATATCGTTCCGCACATAATTTTGGGGCAGGCGAAGCTCGATATTCTGGACGCACGGCAGACTTACATTCGTGCCGTGAACGATGAACCAGAGGAGTAGGCATGGCAAAACTGGCATTTCTGAGTACAGCTCACATCCACACCAAGGATTTCCTGACTACGGTGACAGAAGGCAAGGTAGACGCAGAAGCTCACGTCATCTGGGATGACGTCACTGACCGGGGAAGGGAATTTTCTGAAGCCTTTGGTGTTCCGTTCAATGGTGATCTCGGGGCGGTTACTTCGGATGAAGCCGTGGACGGCTTTGTTATTCTTTCAGAGACAACGCGACATATGCCTCTACTGGAAGCTGCGATGGCTACGGGCAAGCCGACATTTTGTGAAAAGCCTCTGGCCGCCAGCGCAGAAGATGCTGCCAGCATCCGAGCGCTTTCACAGAAATACGGCACGCCACTGATCGCAGGTTATTTTCAGCCTTTTTTCGGGACCAATCGTGCGGTCAAATCCTTGCTGGCAAATGGCGAGTTGGGACATGTGACCCATGCAAGTTTCCGAAACGCCCATGGCGCGGCGTATGGCCGTTGGTTTGATACTGATGCACTGAAGTGGTTTACGGACAAAGAGCTTGCCGGCGGCGGTGCGCTTATGGACATGGGGACACATGCGGTTCATCTGCTGCTCCACCTCTTCGGGCCAGTAGCCAAAGTCTTCGCCCAGGTTGAGAACCTCTCGGGCATCTATCCGAACGTTGATGACTATGGTTCCATTCAGCTTGTGTTCGAAAGTGGGGTGCTTGGCCGTGTGGAAGCAGGTTGGGTACAGCAGGCTGGCCCGGGCGGGCTCGAAATTTTCGGCAGTGAAAAATCCATCTGGCGGCAGGGAACCGAGCTCGTGATTGGCGCGCCTCGAACATCCGCTGTCGCCATTGATGCTGCTGAACCGCGACCGGACCGCATGGCCAGACTGGTCGCTGTGATCAAGGGCGAGGTCGATGCCACGGAACTGGCAGATGATTTTGAAGCCTGTTTGCGGGCGGTTGAAGTCATGGATGCGGCTTACAGATCGGCTGAGAGCGGCCGATGGGAAGCGCCTTAACGGAATTTTCAAAGGAGTGAAGATGGCGGGTTCAACACTGAAAGTCGGTGCAGTCGGCATCGGCGGCATATTCGGCACGCATATGCCGGGATGGGAGCGATCCAGGCATGCCGAGGTCATCGGTGGCGCCGACATTGCAGAGGATGTCTTGCAGAAGTGGGGGCAAGACCACAATATCAAAAGGCTTCACACAGATCCCGGCGACCTGATCCGCGATCCGGACATCGACATCATCGACATATGCGCGCCATCCATGTTCCACGCGGATCTGGCTATAGCGGCTCTTGAGGCCGGGAAGCACGTCATCTGCGAAAAACCGCTCGCACCGAAGCCTGACGACATCCGGCGCATGATCGCGGCCAGGGACAAGTCTGGGAAACTTCTGATGACCGCGCAGCATGAGCGCTATCATCCCTATTCACAGGCCTTGAAGGCTGAGGTGGACAAAGGCGTGTTAGGCGACGTCTATCATGCCCGGGCCTGGTTTCTGAGGCGCAATCACCTGCCAACGGGGGCTGGCTTTATCTACAAGAAAAATTCTGGTGGGGGCCCATGCATCGATATTGGCGTGCATGTGCTTGACCTCGCGCTCTGGCTGATGGGCAATCCCGAACCGCAGTCGGTTACAGGTGTCTCCAGGAAGGAGATCGCGGGCCAGAAAGGGGCCTGGTCAGCCTGGGGCGGCGACGTTCCAGAGGATATGGACGTTGAAGATTTTGCCTCGGGGTTCGTCAGGTTCAAGAACGGCGCAACGCTTATATTGGAAGTGAGTTGGATGTTGCATCATCCAGGGCCTGAACAGAAAGTCTGGGTCTATGGCACGGATGCGGGCGTGACATGGCCCGAAGCTGTGGTTCGGCGGACCAGCAATGATCCGCGCCAGATCTATGACATTGAGCTGAAGCATCTGCCGCGGATCAATGAGGCCCATGCGGCGGAATGCATCGATTTTGCCCGTGCAGTTGCCGAAGGTGGCGAAAGTCCGGTGCCGGCTGAAAATTCACTGCAGGTTCAGAGCATTCTTGACGGTCTCTATCGCAGCTCTGAGCTCGGCAAGGAGGTAGAGATTCACTGATTTTGGGCTTTTACACGATAGAACACGCTCTCATACCCGTTCCAGTCAATGTTCTTTTCGTAACGTAATCCGGCACGTTTCATGACGCCCTGAGACGCGATGTTTGTGGGCAGCGTGAAGGCGACAATACTTTCAAGTCCGAAATTCTCGAAGCCAATCCTGATCATTTCGATCGCCGCCTCTGACGTGTAGCCCATCCGCCAGAAGGTGGGCATTGTCGCATAAAGCAACTCTATTTCCGGCTGCCCATCGGCGATGACGTGGCGGAGGCCCGCCCGCCCGACGAAAGCGCCGCTTTCTTTCTCACGCATGATCCAGGGGCCGAAACCGTGGGCCTGCCAATGGGCTGAAAAGCGGCCCATTACCATAGCGCTCTCTGCATCGGTCCAGGCTTTGCCACCAAGCGTCGCCATGACATCTAGATTTCGATGCATTTCGGCAAATTCCGGGAGATCGTCAGGTACAGGCATCGTGCAGACGACACGCTCGGTCTCAAAGCGTGATGCACGATCCTGTTTCTTGATGAGCATGGCGGGACGTTAGCTTGCACATTCAGCAAGATCAATGGTGGCCATTGTCTGGTGGTTCACTTCAGCTGAGTGTCGGTCTTCGCACCTATCCGGGCGGCGGCTCCAGCTCAATGGGCGCAATGGTCGGCCGTGCCGGACCATGCTTTTGGCCCAACCCCGATCCTAAAAGGGTGTTGTCATTCATATGACCAACCGGGTTGTCACCAAGCACAGCTGTCACATGCTGCACGCCGGTATGGACGCCAATGCCCTCGGTGAGCTGATAAACGCGATCCATGGGCGCTCCCTCGTCAACAATATAGACGCGCATGGGGACATCAGAAGCAACGCCGGCAAAATTTCCGGCAGTGTCAAGCAGCACGCATAGGCGGGGGTCGCGTAGCGTCCCGGATTTTTTCTCAGCCGGGTCTGCAGTCAGGTTCTCGTTCATGGGGTCTCTCTCGGTTTATCGTTAAAGCAACACAGAATACGGATGGTTCAGTTCCTTCATTGCGCCCAATCGCAATACTAGCCTGGTCTTGTTGATCTTGATTTTGAGGCAGCGGCTGAGAGTGAATCGAAGGGATCCATAAGGTTACATGTCAGCTAAGGCTGGAGTTGTAGACCGGGCTATCTCAAGACTGATCTGAACCACAGAAGTCGCCGAGCACAATGGCAGGGTATGGAGCTTATATGCACAAGTCAAGAGCTTTAAAGCTCATATTTCGCGGCCTGCAGCTTTAAAGTTGATGAATTACTTGGACAACTCGCCCAACCACCTCAATATCACCCTCGGGGAAGATTGTTTCATGGTTCCGGTCCGTGCTCGCAGGCACCAGGCGAGGGGGATTCGGGCGATAGACTTTCACTGTTGCCTCATCGTTTTGGCGGAATACATACAGCTTCCTGTCGACAAGGTCTTTATCATCCAAATCAACAATTAGGTGTGCTCCTTCTTGTGCGATCTGGTTGATGCTGGACCCAAGTACCTTCAGAGAAATCATATTACTACTCTCATAGGTTACAGAGATATATTCTTCGGCGTGACCAGGCGGATATGGATCTGTGGTCGCCGCCATCGCTCCCGCCTGCACCCAGCTAACTACTGGAACACGCTTCGGTCCTAAGATGTTGGATGCGCCGAGTTCTGTCAACCGAGCGATGTTCGTTCCGGACGCCTGCGCCAATTTCAACAAGGTGTTGATGTTTGGTGCGTGCCGACTCGCATTATCTAGTAGGCGCGTCACAGTTGTATGAGCGATATTAGCTTCTTTTGCGAGACGACTCGGGCTCCATCCTGTCTTTTTCAGCATTTCTTCCACCATAAGGCGAGCTGCCTGACGAGCGGATGGATCATTTGCTTCAAGTTCCATGGGGCCTCCGATGGCGCCTGAATAGACGCTTTTTCTGAATAATGTGCATAAAAGCTACATTATTCCTGCCTAATTTGCAATGATGCACAGTTCCGGCAATGGCGCTTCGGTAGCCGGCAATATACGGCTTCGAGCGATTGCGGAAAATCAGGGATTGGACGGGCGATTGTCCCGCTGGCGGGCGGCCTCTATCCGGTCGCGTTGAGTTTAGTTGGCCGATCTACCGGATGACCGCTGCAAATACGCCGTCCTGCAGCCTCTGGCGATGGCTTGCTTCAGTGGTTTCATGAACAATATGGAAGTTTGAAACGGCACTCAGGTTTGGCATCCAGGTCTCGTCGACGCTGGCCGTTGTGTCGACGGCGCATATGGCCGTCACTGGCCAGTATTGTCCGGATGTACCTCTGACATGCCCAAAGACTATGTACTCTTCGTCCGCCGAAATTCGCTGGTCCTGGGCCAGGAAGGCGCTGGAAATGAAAAAGTCGGTGTGACCCGCCCGGATTGCGGTGTTGGCAAAAGATGCCTCACAAATAGCTTGCGCATGAGTCACGGTCATCTCGGTTGCTGGCGTTTGGGAGGAACCTGAGTCAAAGAAGCTGCAACCGCTTAGCAGGCTGAATGTGCCAAGGGCTGCAATCGACAAGCGGCTCAAATGCATGAAATCGTCTCCTTTTAGGGCTCGAGAACGTGCTTCACCAGCGACGCAGGCCGAGCGTTGCATTTTGCGAAATGGCCGTCAACGGCCTGTAATCCCGACCGGCAAGAGGTTGATGTGCATGCCATGGGCGTGTCTCGTAAATTTGCAGGCGCCAATGATCATCATGCTAGGCTTTGAAGTGAAGCAACTTGAAAACAGTACCGCTCTCCTGCAGATTCTGTGATGGGGTAGCTTGGCCAGAGAGAGGTTAGATCATGCGCAGCCGCTGCTGCAAATTTGTACTATCGCTTACACTTGCACTCGCGCTTACATCCTGTGGTGACTCTTCAAGGACGGAATTTCACGAGATTTTCGACGAAGATGAGCCGGCAAAGGTTGACTGCATGTATGACTACGTCGTCGCCGAGTACGGCCAGGATCAGATGAACAAACTGATTACATCCTATCAAAGAATGATGAACCAGAGAAACACGGATGACGAGAGAATTGGCTCTCTGGGTCAGCTTTTGGGTGACCACATGACTCAGATCATTGCGGCCGAGCTCTATTGCATTTGAGGTCCGCCAATTGGGTGGCCGCATCAGAGCAGCGGACAGCAGTCGTTATGCTGCCAGCTATCTTTCTTGTTGGCGCCCTCCTATAGTTTGAGGCAAATAAGGGAAATATCTCAGGGGGACGACAATATGGCCGAAGCTGCAACTGACGCATCCGGCGCCGGCGCCGAAAGGGAACGCAAACCGCTTGCGCACTGGATTATGGCGATTTATGCGGCGCCTGGTCTGCCGCTGGCGCTGGTCGGATTGCCCATGGCCGTCTACTTGCCGGCGGTTTACACGGGTCGCGATGGCTATGCTCTCGACATGGTCCTCGTTGCAGCCGTTCTGTTTTTCAGCCGTTTTAGCGACATTGTTACCGATCCTATCATTGGCTTCATCTCTGATCGAACCAGGACACGATGGGGGCGTAGAAAGCCTTACATTTTCATCGGAACGCCGATCTATGCTGCGGGTATCTACATGCTCTTTATCGGTGCGCCGGTCGATGTCCTGCCCAGTGATCTGGCCGGGGCAGTAGCAGGCGATACCATATTGCGCTTCCGCGACATGGACCTCTTTGGCTATACATTCAGCGTCGGCTATCCGTATCTGTTTGGTGCGCTGACCCTTATTTACCTTGGATCAACGATCAAGGATTTGCCGTATCGGGCGTGGGCGGCGGAACTCTCTAGCGACTATAACGAGCGCACCAAGATCACGAGCTGGCGTGAAGGATTTGGTGTTACCGGCGCGCTCATATCTGCTTTCACGCCAGGCGTCATTTTCTTTCTTGGCTACACCCGTCCGATTGACGCGGTGTTCTATCTCTCAGTAACAATGCTGATCATCATGCCCATCCTCACCTTTACTGCGCTGGGGGTTGTGCCTGAGTGGCCGGTGCGCGAGAGAGTGACGAAGCGCATGCCCCTGGTTGCGAGCATCAAGATGGTTCTGCAGAACCGCATTTACGTCCGATATATTTTCATCTTCACTTTTTCGGGCATTGGCTCAGCCATGACCAACGCGCTCAGCTTCTTCTTCGTGCAGCACGTGTTGATGGCTGGCGCCCTTTACGGCTTTTATCTGGCGCCCTATTTCATATCGCAGATTGTCTCGATTCCGATCTGGTTCAAGCTCAGTACCAAGATCGGCAAGCATCGGGCGACCATGGCCGCGATCGGCTGGTATGCCTTCTGGGCGTCATGGTTGCCGCTGATCGCGATTTCACCGATTGAATGGTATCAAGGCTGGCGAATTGAAAATCTGATCGGCTGGCTGCCGGCCAGTACTTTCAACACGATCATGGACTACTTTACCAACAGCGTCACCGGCGAGGTTATTGAGACCGGCAAGTTCCTGTTCTTTGTCGTCATAATGATGCTCAAGGGATCAGCAATCGGGGCTCTGGCCGCATTGCCGCAATCGATGGCGGCCGACATCATTGACGTTGATACGAGGACAACGGGACAGATGCGCGCCGGCGCCTACTTTGCGATTGGCGGCATGATCGGCAAGTTTGCCGGCATGTTTGGCACCTCCTTTGGCCTGGCAGCGGCAGTCTATTTTGGCTTTGATCAGCTCGCCGATCCAATGAACACGACGAATACAACAGAGTCGCTGTTCTGGCTTGCATGCCTTTACTCTGTCATTCCAGCGCTATTCAAGTTTGGCGCGATGCCGTTCCTCTGGACCTGGCCGCTCACGGAATCCCGGCTCATTGAGATTCAGGCGGAAATCCATGCGGCCAATCTGGCGAGCGCTGAAGACGAAATTGTCGATGCGGTTGAAGAAGGGAATGCACCCGCTTAAGCGTTGTTCGTCGGGTCATGGATATGGACGTGGCTGATACGAAATTACCATTGGAGCGCTTCAGAGTACTGGATTTGACCCGTGTTCGTGCCGGGCCAACGGCTGTACGTCAGCTCGCGGACTGGGGTGCGGAGGTCATTAAAATAGAGGCCCCCCCGGAAGCGAGCGTCGCAGATTTCATGAGTGCTGCACGCCACGGTTTTGACTTCCAGAACCTGCAGCGCAACAAACGTGCGATGACCTTGAACCTGAAATCGGCGGAAGGTGTCCAGATTCTCAAGGACATGGTGGTCACGGCCGATGTGCTGGTGGAGAACTACCGCCCTGCGGTCAAGACACGCCTTGGCATAGACTACGATGTCATGAAGGCGATCAATCCGCGCCTTGTCTATGCGTCGGTCTCAGGCTTTGGCCAGGATGGGCCATATGCCGACCGGCCCGGGTTTGATCAGGTGGCGCAGGGCATGGGTGGGCTGATGTCCATCACTGGCGCAGCCGGTGAAGGCCCCATGCGCGTTGGCATTCCGATCGCTGATCTGACTGCAGGTATTTTTTGCGCCATGGGAATTTTGGTGGCGCTTCTCGAACGAGAAGAGAGCGGCGAAGGCCAGTGGGTGACCTCAAGTCTGCTGGAAGCGCAAATATCAATGCTTGATTTCCAGGGCGCGCGGTGGCTTCAGAGAGGGCAGGTGCCGGGCCAGGCCGGCACTAACCATCCCACGACGACGCCCACTGGAGTCTATCGTACTGCCGACGGTTACATCAATATCGCTGCGGCAGGCGGGCACATATACGAACGCATGTGCAGAGCGATGGGAGCGGAAGACCTGTTGGCCGATCCGACATGGGATACAGATGGCAAGCGGACAAAAGATCGAGCCGAATACAACGCCATCCTGGAAACATATTCGGTGAAAAAGAGCAGTGCCGAGTGGATCTCAATACTGAATGGAGCCGGCGTGCCATGTGGTCCGATCAACAATATTCAGGAAGTTTTTGAAGACGAGCAGGTTCAGCATCTTGGTATGGCCCAGCCGGTCGAGCATGCAGAGCTTGGCACGCTTCATGTCGTCGATCAGGCGGTCAATCTCTCAAGAACACCGAGCAGAATTCGCCGCCCCGCCCCGGAAGTCGGAGAGCATACGGACGAAATCCTGAAAGAATATGGCCTTTCGGAGGACGACATAGAACGCCTGAAAAAAGAGAAAGTCATCTGAGGGTGATGCAGGCAGAAAGAAGATAGGGAACCACTCGCAATGGACATCGCACTTGAGACCGACAAAATGCTGGCGGAAAAGGACGGCCAGATCGGATACATGATTTTCAATAATCCTGATCGATTGAACGCTGTCGGCTACGAAATGTGGCAGGGCATGGCGACAATTCTGGAGGCATTCGCCTCAGATCCAGAGGTCCGCGTTGTGGTTCTCAAAGGGGCTGGGGATCGGGCATTTGTGTCAGGCGCTGATATTTCGCAATTCGACAAAGTGAGGTCCGATTCAAGCAGCAGCGGGGATTATGACAATGTATCGGGTATCGCCCAGGGCCGACTTCAGAACTTTCCCAAGCCAACGATCGCCATGATTCGCGGCTATTGTATTGGCGGCGGGATGGCAATTGCGCTTGGATGCGATCTCCGAATTGCGACGGAAGAATCAACATTTGCTGTGCCGGCAGCAAAGCTTGGCCTGGGCTATGGCGCTTCGGGCATCCGAAAACTGATGGAGCTGACAAATTCGTCATTCGCCAAGGAAATTTTCTTTACAGCAAGGCAGTTCAGCGCAGAAGAGGCCGCTGTCATGGGCGTGATCAACAGGATTGTGCCAGATGGCGAGCTCGAAAGTTACGTCAAAGATTACTGCACGACCATCGCCGGGAATGCACCGATGACGGTCGCCTCTGTCAAAACAATTGTGAACGAGTATCTGTCCCATGGCGATCATGCCGACAAGGGCATGATGGCCAAAATAGTTGCGGCATGCTTTGACAGCGACGATTACAAAGAAGGGCGAAAGGCCTTCATGGAAAAGCGCAAGCCCGCCTTCAAGGGCAAATGACGAATATGTCGGCGCTAAAAAGGTACAGTCGGCTGATCGGCCTGATTGGGCTCTTTGCCATACATTCGGCCCTGTCGCCAACATGGGCTGATGCTTTTATAGATGAAACCGAATTTTGCCTTGGCGTGGCCGACAGGCTTGTAGAAATGACAGCCGGTGACGATGAGGCTGTACCAATTCTCTTGCAGGCGACCTTGATGGAACGACTGATCGCCTATGCGGAGCAGAGTGGCATCATGCCTGAGCCTGAATCAGCCTGGCGAAGCTCTGGCTTTGACTATGCATCGGGGGCTGATCTCAATGCCGTTTCTGCAACCGTGAAAAGTTGTCTTGCCGGCAGCATTGACCTGGATGGGATTGAAAATGACGAAATTGCAGCGCCATCGGCGGCCGGCAGCTGAAATCAAACAGTCCGGGGCTTTCCTCAATGCTTAGAATTTATGGCAACAGCCGGAGCCGCGCCTTTCGCACTCAGTGGCTGGCAAGGGAGCTTGGCATTGAGCACGAGATCATCGACATTTCGCCGGCCGGCGCTGGGGGGCACGATGAACTGGCAGCTATTAATCCAAATCGTAAAGTCCCGGCAATTGACGACGACGGTTTTTCGCTTTTTGAGTCTCTTGCCATCAACCTCTATCTTGCAAAAAAGCATGGTTCTCTTTATCCCGCCACCCTGCAGGAAGAAGCTCTGCTATGGCAGTGGTGTTTCTGGGTTGTCACCGAAATCGAGGTAGATGCACTCATGATCCTTGATGGGCGCGGAGATGTTGCCCAAACGACGGAGCGGCTTCAGCGGCCCCTGGCAGTTCTCGATCAAGAGCTGAAAGCCAAGGACTACATTCTTGGCGCTGATTTCTCGGTCGGAGATCTGAACATGGCTTCTATCATTTCCTGGCTCAGATTTGGTGGCTTCGATCTTGCGCCATGGCCGAATGTTGCGGCCTGGCTTGCCCGCTGTACCTCGCGACCGAAAATTCGCAGCTAGCTTTTCGGCAATGTGGTAAATTACGGCGTTCCATGACGGCTCAACCGACATACCCTGGAGTGCGCGATGAGCAATGACCAGAATATAGGCGAATCCGAACCGAATTCAGACGAGGGAGAAACGGCCAAATCACCGTCGGCTCTCATTGATCGGCTGAAAGCACTCAATCTGGTGACGATGCTGGCCGGCGTTGTAACCATCGGGTACGCAGTAACATTCCTGTTTCAGGACCTCATGTATTCGTGGTGGTTGATGCTGGCAATGCCGGGTGCAGCCGGATTTCTGTTCTGGACGCAACGTGATCGAACCGACGGTTTTGAGGCAAAAATGTGCAAGATTGGCCTATGGACAGTGCTGGGCCTTTTCATCATTCGTGATGTCATCCTGACTGCCCAGCGAACGGTTTTGCCTGAAGGGATACTTTTCGTTCAATAGTCTCCCGGCCCACGCTTCGGAAAATTGTAACAATGAAAGTGTCAACATTCCTGACATTGTCAAGCCTGTTGCCGATAAGACTCATATTTCTTGCAAATTCGGGGAATTGGTTCGATTGAGAACCAAAAAATTGACTTAAAGGCCCCAGAGATTCATTTTGATCCACACTTCAAGGCGGAATTCTATTACCGGATGAAGGACGTATGCAATGGCCAAGATGATCGCTGTCGCACTGTTATCCATGGCATTACCAGCAACCGGCGAGAACACGGAAACCAGGGCCACTGAACCAACTGTTCAGCTATGCAACGGTGCCGACTCAAACTGGGACGCAGCTGATGCGGCTTGCGAAAGGGTCGGAATTTTTGTGCGCAAGCCCTGAAGTCGAGTCAGCAGATTCTAGATTTCGTATCCCAGACTCTTGATTGCCGGCTCAAGAATTGGAATCACCGGCTTCAAATGCTCAAGATAATTCTGATACCTGTTAACCGACGAGTCATAGAGCTTCTCGGTCACCTGAGCGTATGAGGCTGTCCTCGCATAGCGCGTGTTCTCGTGGAAATCGAGGCATGCCTGTTCGAACTCAAGTCCTACGAAGTCCAGCATTTCTTTCACTTTGTTTTCCTGATCCGACACCACTTCTTCATAGCGGACCGGCAGATAGTTCAGTTCGTCACCCAGTTCGGATTTGTAGTGCTCAACAAGCTCGAACACTCTGGCGAAGTGCGTCGCGGCCGTCTCCAAGGCATAGGAGCAATACATACCATGTGTCATATGATTGGAAAAAACGGACAGGATGACATCCAGCGGATGGCGGATTACGTGCAGGATCGGTGCCTTCGGAAACATCAGGCTGATGAGGCCCAGGTGCACTTCGTTCAATGGCATTTTGTCGGTGAACATCGTTGATTGTTCCTCAACGAAGCCCTGTTGACGAACTCGCTGCAGGTAGTAATCACGCATGTTATCAAGACCCTCAGTCTGATCTCCGAACCAAAGATCCGATAGTGCGTCAGGATAAGTGAGAGGGCTGGCCAGCATTCTTGGCATAATCTGCGTGATTTCGGCGATGTAAGGCAGCTCATCGCCAGCCGACACTTTGGAATGGGATGCCAATGTCTGCTCAATCATGGTTGTTCCAGAGCGCATAAAACCAACTACAAAGATCGGCTGCGGGCTGTCTTCTTTCAGGGTTCCCCTGGGCGTGAATTCCAGTCGGCCCTTGTTGAAAAAATTCCTGATCCGATTCAGCTGCTGCATCGCTATTTGCGTACGATATTCGTTGCCGCTTCCTTCGCGGTACTTCTTCTTGCCTTCAGTGAATGCGGCAAACGCTTCATCAAATTTGCCCATCTTGTCAAAGAGACGGCCTTTTTCCAGAGTCTCCTCCGGCCCAAGGCCCTGCTCACGCTGGCTGGCGATGTCTTCCAGAATGGACAGCGCCCCCTCGTAATCGCGCTGCCGCCCGGCTATGACCGCCCGCGTGAGCATAACAGACGGGTTCTTCGGCTGAATCTCGGCAACCTTGTCCAGAAGCTCTTTCGAACGATCAAAGTTCCGATCGGTCTCTTCCATCCGGGCATAGCCGAGCAGGGTCTGGGGAACATCGTCCTTCATTTCCAGCGACTTTTCGTAAAGCTCTCTGCTTTCGTCCATGCGGCCCTGAGCTTTGAGGTTCCAGGCAAGGTTTGCATAGATGATGGCATCGGGTTCCCTGAGTTCCAGGACCTTGCGGTAGTGAAATTCACCGATCTTGGGGCGGTTTGCCTCGGTCATGATCATGCCGAGCAGGTTGTGTCCCTGTGGCTGGCGAGGTCTCAGGCGAATTGCCGACCGCGCCCTTGCCTCGGCTTCACCCCAGGCGTGGCGTGCAAACAGAATCTGGGCGAGATCGCAGGTTGCCGGGTAATTGTTAGGGTCAATGGTCACGAGGCGGGTCAGAAGCATTTCTGCTGCCCGCGGCTTATTCTCCTGGCGTCTTACCTGGGCGAGGATGGCAAGAGCTCCCGGTGCGCCGGGCGACAGCTCAAGAACTTCAAGGCACAGTTTCTCCGCCTCCTGGGGGCTACCCTTCTGCAAGGCTTCCTGAGCTTTCTCCACCATGGGGCGAAGTGCGGAACCAGCTTCGGGCGGGCTGATGGTTGCCATATTGAGCTGGCAGCAACGAACAGCGCGAAGCCCGCTGCCACAATTACAGAGCTGGCGAGGATTTTGTTGACCTGCGGGCACGGAGCTGCCCTGTTGTGGTTGGTTTTGTTGTGCCGGTGCGCGTCCCATATTCTCTTCTTCTTTCGGTCTGGCGGCGGCTCTGAATGCCGCTGAATTGATCGCTCGTTATACGTTTGAGTTCAATCTTCAGCAAGAGTTTCTCTGCCAGTGCCGGGCCAGGGGATCCACTCGATCTGATTCAATGAGTTGCTGTACCTGTGGCCTTCATGCAGCTTCCAGGTGGTTCTGGCTTTCGGATACTCTGTTGCAGCATGATCGCCTGAGCATTTCTGGCAACTTAAGCACGTATTAGGGGATCATAATAATAAGAGACACGTTTAAGGCCAAGAACCAGACCTGCGAGTGTCATTGGCAGAAATCTGCGCGCTACAGGCCAACATCGATGCCCAAAATTCGCTTCCAGCACTTTTATCAACAACTATAAGCAGATTAAATTTGCGACGAGTTCCCGTTATACACAACATATGGTACACTACTGGCTCGAAATTGGAATTTGTTGGAATGTTGGGCATAGCTTGTTATCATGCTGCGACCTATAGCTAAACCTAGCGTATGCCTTGGCTGAACTTTTGGTCTAGGCAATGCGGGGAAATCTTTGGGCGGGTAGCGTTTTTTGTGGTCGTTGTTGATTACGATTTGAAGCCCGTCCTCCACGGTCTTACACCGAGGGAGTGACCGAGTGACTGATACGGGTATATCCACCGCCGAGGCTGATTTGTCTGACGCCGCAGCCGGGCGAAGGCGGCAATCGCAATTTCTCAGAGCGTTCATCATAGTTTCAATCACTCTGGTGAGTGGCTGTTCGATGATAGAGGGGTGGCTCTACGGGCCGAACGAACCGGTCATGCCGTCGGCCGGCACCGCCCCTTATCCACCGGTCTATCAGGATAGTTACGCTTCAATCCCCTCGCCGGATGTAGGCGTGGCGCCTGTTGACAGTGCAGCAGGAACTGAAGTTTATCCATCCATGCTGGATGACACCGGGCAGCCGAGATCTGTTGTCGCCAGTTCAAACAATGCGGCCAGCTATGATCGGTTGGACACATCCCTGCAGGCCCAGCGCCAGAACGTGATGGACAGCGGCGTCGAAAGCTATGCGCCGATCGACTATGCGACAACCAACAGAAGGTTTCCATCCGGCGTGAATGCTTCGGCACCGGTCGGCCAGGCTGTACTTCCATCCCAGACCTATCAGCCTCCGGCGCAGCAAAGCTTAGCTGAATTGCCGCCCAGAAGGAGGTCGTCGTCGGCTTCTGGGCCGTCGCTCGGCGTCGCTCCGGTCACGGGCGCAGGCGACATGATTGGCGTTCAGGTCGGAGCCTACAGAATCCAGGAGAATGCAGATCGCGGCTGGACGAAAGTCGTGGACATGTATTCAGGCATGCTGGACAACCTCGTGCCGGTCGTTGTCGAAGTCGATCTTGGCGCGATGGGGACCTATTTCAGGTTAATTGCAACAGGCGTCCAGTCGGTAGCGTCGGCGCGCGAGCTTTGCGATGATCTGATCATCAGTGGTCAGGACTGGTGCGCCGTCAGAAGGATGTAGTGTCACTTGGGGTGGGGCGCTACCTCTGGTCCCATCCCAAAGAGCCCATAAGATGATGGCGGCCCCTTGTGACGGGCCGCCTTTTCTTGCCGCGGCATGTTCCGAATGAGCGAGCAGTGCAAGCCAGTGTTCATGGCCGCTCTGATGCATTAACATAGCGTTAAGGTGTGAAGGCATAGGCTTTTGCCGTTGCGCTACAAAGATCTCATCTAGCGGCAATGAAGTTGCCGGCAAAGGAGGTCCATATGACTGACAAATCAGCAAGAAAAATTGAAAGTCGCCTTCCTGGGCTGGGCGCCCTGGTTGTTGTCTTGTTCGTTTTTGCAGGCTGCGCAAGTCATGTGACAAGTGATGTAACGAGATTCCACGAACTTAGCGGTGTCGTCGTCGGAACCGCCCGCATCGTGCCGGCCAATCCGGAAAACGAAAACAGCCTCGAATTTGAAAGCTATGCAGCGCTCATCGGGGCGGAGCTTGGCCGCTTGGGCTTTTCCCCTCCTGCATCAGATCAGTCCGGAAGTCCCAGCTCTGACTTTGTTGTTGAGGTTGACTACAGCGTGTCGGACAGCGCTGCGGGCGGAATATACAATCCGCGCTTCAGTATGAGCTATGGCTACGGCTACTATCCATACTACGGGTACCGGGGGCACCGTTATGGCCGCTACAGCAGATTCGGTGTCGGATACGGTTATCCGGCTGGCTACGCCTATGTCCGCGAGGCATACATGCGGCACCTTGATATTTCCATTACCCGCACAAGTGACGGAAAGAGAATATTTGAAGGTCAGGTCGAGAGCCGCGGCCGCATCAGCAGCATCGCCGAGATCATGCCCTACATGGTGTTGGCCATGTTTGAAGGTTACCCAGGCGTCTCAGGCGAAACCCATCGCGTCGCAGTTTCAATCGATACCGTTGAAGACAGAGCCGACTGACCGGCCATCGACAGTCTTTTTTGGTCGCTACTCTTCCTCCGGAATTCGGTAGGTGTCGTGGCAGGACCGGCATGCGCCAACTGTAACCAGGAATTGAGCCTGAAATCCGGCTTCGTCATTCGCCGCAATCCCGGCCGCCAGTTTGGTGGCCTCCGATTGCACCGTTTCAGCTTTCGAGACGAAGTCGTCCCAGTTGTCCCAGATCTCCGGTTTCGCGCCGCCAGCGATCGAACCCACAGGAAACTGATCCGGCAACACGGCGACCAGATCGGCGATGGCCTGAGCGTTTTCCGACAATCCAGTACTGAATTCTGCCTCGCCTCTTAACACTGCCCCAAGGGCGCCAGCATTGCCGCCCATTTTCTTCATGAACTTAACTCGCTCACTGTCCTCTTGAGCTTGCGCGATATTTGCAGTGGTTCCAAGCACGGCGGCCGCGCCGAGCATCAGCCCTGTTGCCAATGCAATCCATTTTCTCTTGTTCATTGCGTTTCCCATATGTTTGAGCCGATGTACTCATGACCGTGCTACATTGCGTCTCAGAAATGATGGCACTCTGTGCCCTCTGGTGCAAGTCGCGATGTTTGCGCGCCAGACGCACGGCGTCAAACAATGGATGAGGCTGACTGGATGGCACTGAACTCGCGGCTGCAGCGCCCCCTCGGCCTCGTACTCATTGCTCTTGGCATTGCTGGTATCTCGTCGATCTCGAACGCTCAGATGGTAGAGCGTAATGCAAGACATTACAGCAGTTGTGACGGCGATGCTGCTGGCACTTTGTCAATGCGATATCGATCGCGCGCTGTATTCGAAAAGCATGGAGTGAGGTTAGAAAGTCGAGAAAGGCAGCTGTCCGAAGAGCTTGTACCAGGCACAAAGCTTGCCGGATTTACCGAGGCAAAACTGAAATTCAACATCGACCCGACCGTTCGCACTGTCTCCATGCCATCGGGAGAGTTCAGATGTGTGGTGATGGATGCGCTGCACCTCAGCGTCAGTTATGACCCCATGACTATATTCGTGGATGACGACCTTCTCCGTGGGTCTTGCGAATATAACTACGTCGTTCGGCACGAGCGGGAGCATGTCCGTATCTGGGAAGAAGCAATACGTGATCATGTCCCTGAGATTGAGGCTGAACTCGCTCAGGCACTGGCCATGGGCTGGGTTATTTTTGCACCGAGTGCGGAGGAAGCGCTGGATCAACTTGGCAAACGGACCGCTGTAGCGATTACCGATGTGTTCAACCGCCGCACAGAGGCGCTGGAGGAGGTCCATGCGGCCTTTGACGCCGCCGACAATCCCCGCGTGGTTGGCCGTGCCCTGACTCAATGCCGGGAGGCTTCCGGCGCCGCCGGCTAGACAGAGGTTTGCCGCCAACTATTTACCGATGCTCTGCAATCGAATTACGGAACATCCGAAGGGATAGGCAATTGACCTGCCATCCAGCCTTGTAGGCGTCGCCCTTGCAGCCTCAAAGAACGTGCGCACGGCCTGCTCAAATGCGGCGGGGGCTGAGGAAGTGTCGACGCGAACATTTGAAACGGTCCCGTCAATTCCAATTTCATACTTGATGGCGGTCCAAGCGGAGGTGCCGAAGGGTACAAGGGGGGCTAGCAGCTGGCGGAGGCCGACTTCGTCGAACTCAGAGAAGGTGCCGGCAAGTTTGACGCGTTGTTCGAGTTCCGGCGAGGCCAGGTATTCGCAGTGGGACACTAGGGTTTCTGTTGGCGGGGGCAGGCTGACTTCAGTTCGTGGCCCGGTACAGGCAGCCAGAAGTGTCAGCAGCGAAACGAAGGTCAGTGAACGCAACAACATAGATGTACCCGGCTTTAAAACTAAATTTCACGTGATTCCGATGCATCATCGGCGATAGGCGAACCTCTCATCGTCGGTCAGGTCCATGTAGCGATCTCGTAACCTGGTCTGTCTGCTCACAAGCGGAATGATTTCGCCCCTGATAATCACCGCGTCAGGGCTTGAAGTAACATCAAGGGGATCGCCATCCCAGACAACGACATCTGCATCCATACCGGGATCGAGTGTTCCATAGCTGTTGTCAATGCCAAAGAGCCTCGCCGGCGTTGAGGTGATGGCGGCCAGTGCTGCTTCCCACTTCAGGCCATAAGCAACGGCTGTGCCGGCTGCCTGAAGCAGCAGCCTCGCGTTATGTGGGTCCGACGGTTCGGAGCCGAGGCTTGCACCCAGGACCAACGTCACGCCGGCTTCACCAAGAAGGGCCGCGTTTTCAAGGCGAGCGCCAAGGCGCTCAAAGCCTCGCGGCAGGTTCTCCATCGGGTTGATGATCACAGGCACATCAGCCGCCGCGATTTCGTCTGCCACCATCCACCCTTCGGTGACGCCAAGAAGGATCAGATCGACGCCGAATTGGTCGCGCAGTTTGAGGGCCTGGAGGATGTCAGAGGCGCGGTGGGCACGGACAACAAGAGGCACATCCCGATTGATGACGGGTTCCAGGGCGTTCATGTGTTGCCATGAAGTCTCGTTCTGGCGCTGGCGACCTTCTTCAAATGCCCGGCGGTTCCGCATATAAAGGGCGGTGTCTTCAAGCGCTCGCGTCAATTTTACCCAGGCACCGCTGCGGCTGCCGCCGGCGACAGCCGAGCCCGCCTGGCCAAGCACGGCAAACATCGCGGATTTTTCCTGAATGACAGGATCATTTCCATTTCCAAGGTGGATTACCGCGGCCATGCCGGCAAAAACGTTGTCACTCGCGGAAGGGGCGACAAGGGCTCTGGTCACGCCCTCGATACGCGCGACGGGAATCAGCGTGGAATTCATGTTGATCGCAGGCACAACATTCATTGCGGGGCCGATTTCACTTTCCGACGCCCGGTCGACCGTGGATGCTTCCAGCCCGAGTTCCACCAGGCCAAGAGCTGAGTGAGCATTCATAATGCCCGGCGTTACAATTTTCCCGGCAGCATCGATGATTGTTGCGCCTTCCGGAATCTCCAGATCGATGCCGACACGAATTATATGGCCATCATCAATCAGCACCGTGGCATTTTCGAGGGTGCCGATGGCGCCTCCGGTGTGGACCGTCCCGCCAGTGACGGCGATGGTCTCCGCAGAGATTGGAGCGGTGGCCAGTAGGCAGGCTGCGAAGAGCGTGAAATGGAACAGTCGCATCAGATGTCCCTCCCATTCTGGCCAAGCTCGAAATCCCGCAGAGGTATTCGTGCCGGATCAGCGCGGTCGTACATTTCGACGCCGTCGATGAACACGTTTTCGGCTTTTGCATAGACGCTGAACGGATTGCCGGACCAGATCACGACATCTGCATTTTTGCCGGCTTCGAGGCTGCCGGTCTGAGCACCAATTCCCAGGGAGTTGGCGGGGTTGATTGTCAGCCATTTGATGGCGTCGGCATCATCGATTTCAAGGCCGGCCTTGCGTCCGTCACTCATCGCTTTGGCAGCTTCCTGGTTCAGCCGCTGGATACCCATGGCGCTGTCAGAGTGGACAATGGCGCAGGCGCCCGCGGCATCGACGAAGGGAATGTTCTCGCGGATGCCGTCATACATTTCAAGCTTTGAACCCCACCAGTCCGCCCACATGGCCGCACAGATGCCGTTTTCAGCCAGGAGATCACCGATTTTGTAGGCTTCGACAGCATGCTGGAAGGAGGTGATGGAGTAACCAAATTCATTGGCAATATCGATCATGATGGCCATTTCGTCAGCACGATAGCAATGATTGTGAACCAGGATCTCGCCAGCAAGGACACCGGCAAGGGTTTCCAGCTGCAAGTCCCGCGTCGGCGGGTCAGCCGCGTCATCCTCGGCAAATTTTTCGTAATACTCAGCCCAGTCACGCTGGTACTTCTCGGCCTTGATCCAGGCCGCTCTGTAACCGGCAACATTGCCCATGCGCGTCGATGGCGCGCGCCCCTTGTTGCCATAGACGCGTTTTGGATTTTCACCACAGGCCATTTTCAGACCATAGGGCGCATCCGGAAACTTCATGCCCTGGACGGTCCGCGTCGGCACGTTCTTGAGCACAACGGAGCGGCCGCCGATGAGATTTGCCGAACCGGGCAGAATTTGAAGCGTCGTAATGCCACCGGCAAGGGCGGTCGTAAATCCGGGGTCCTGGGGCCAGACGGAATGCTCAGCCCAGACTTCTGCCGTGACAGGCGCTGTGGATTCATTGCCGTCAGACACTGCGGCAATACCAGGTGAGGGATAGACGCCAAGGTGAGAGTGAACATCGATGATGCCTGGCGTGACCCACTTACCTGAGGCGTCTATGACTGTGAGATCACCTTCTCCGGCCAGAGCAGTAACACCGATGCCAAGGGCAATAATTTTGCCGCCCTCTATCAACAGGCTTGCGTTCTCAATCACCGGCCCGGCAGCAGTGAGCATCGTAGCATTGGTGATCAGTACACGGGATTGAGCATCAGGCGCATAGGTGCTTGGAAATGGATCAGGATCGATACGTACAGCATCGGCAGGATCGCCGGGTGTTTTCTTGCTATCTCCGCTGTCGCCACAGCCGGACAGAAGGACAAGGCCCGCCATAAGGACCGTAATCGCTCTTAGGCCGCCATATCTCTGAAATACCATTGCTCTTCCCCACTCCGACTAGACACAGAAAGCGAGGATAAGGTGGATGGGCAGGATGGCGCAATCAGAGATACAGGTTTACGCCAGTATCAAACAGCAGGTCCGGCACCAATGTCGCGGAGGGCGTCTTCCTTGCCTTTGGCAATCATCCGGGCAATGTCTGCGCTGTCGAATTTCGTAAGTTTTATGTCGAGATCCTCTTGCGGGCGAATGACAATGATCGGGATATAGTGCTTTCCCTGGTCAGGTCCTGTTGTCAGCACAAAATCATCAGCTTCAGTGCTTGGATTATCTGGTGCTTTGCAAACCGTGTTAATCCTCATTGCTTCGTCGATATCGTTATTCAGCAACTCGTTAACCATAATACTGCTGGTTCGCTTCACAAGATCCATCAGGTCTTTGACGCTGTCCTTGTCGGCCATGGGGCTCGTTAACTTCGGCTTCAATGCGATGACAACAATGCGCTTTGCGCCGTTGTGAATAGCCTCACGCAGGGGTGCAACATTTCGGATGCCACCGTCGGCGAAAGGTTTTTTTTCATCATCGCCCGCGCCGGCACCGATGAATTTCAAATTCATGTTGATGGGTTCACGGGTTGATGCCACGATGTAATCAATCAGGTTTTCCGGAAATTTCTCGATGGTCGCGTCAAAATAGTTTCCAGCTCTCATATCCACAACACCAGCGGCGTAGTGAACAGGGCTTTTCCTGAAGTTTTCGACTTCGAAAATTTCGTCCATCAGCTTTCCAGATCGTTTCAAGGATGCAAGGCCATTGAACTTCTTACGTATGATGCTGATCACAAGGCCGGGTGTGCGGCGCTTCTTGCCAAGTACTTTGAAAGATGTGATCCGCTCAACCCAGAACTGCTCAAGCTCCGCGGCTAATGCGGGCCAGTCGGGACCTGGTACTGCTGGGTTAACGGCGCGCCCCGCTCTTTCGCTCAGGAAGGCACCGTTCATCGCGCCGATTGAGACGCCATAAATGGCGTCGGGACGAAACGGTTCGGCATCTGTTGGCAGGAATTTTGAATTCAGGACCTCAACAATGGCGCCGGCCTGATAAGAGCCCTTAACGGAGCCGCCGCTTAGCACTAATGCGTTTTCGAAAGGTGGCATGATCGCTCTCCTTTACAGGAATGGTCGATTTGAACGGTTCTAACCTATGATTGCAACAGCATTGTTACCGATTACCATGAATTGTGCCTGACGTCACAGGAAATGCACAGGTGCACTACTGCATGGGCTTGCCAGCGACTGTCTTGTCCTCCTAGACTTCGCCTCGAAATCACAAGCTTAAGTTAGCTTTGTAAGGGGAGAATTCCATGATCGATCTATATTTCTGGCCGACACCGAATGGCCACAAGGTCAGCATTATGGCCGAAGAGTGCGAGCTTGATTACAAGCTAGTACCTGTGCGCATCGGGCGCGGCGATCAGTTCACGCCCGAGTTTCTGGCCATCAGCCCGAATAACCGGATGCCGGCTCTGGTTGATCACGATCCGGCGGATGGATCAGACAGCGTCCATGTGTTTGAATCCGGTGCCATGCTTCAGTACATGGCGGAAAAGACAGGCAAATTCTGTGGCACGACCCTGCAGGAGAGGTATCACGTCTATGAATGGGTCCATTGGCAGATGGCGAACCAGGGGCCGGTCTTTGGCCAGAACGGGCACTTCCGTCGTGCAGAAGTCAAACAGGAGTACGCGATCCAGCGTTTTGGCAATGAAGTAAACAAGCTTTATGGCGTTATGAACGCGCAAATCCGCGGTCAGGACTATCTTTGTGATGAATATTCCATTGCCGATATGATCTGCTGGCCCTGGACCCGCGGTCATGAAGGGCAGGGGATCGACATCAATGATTTCCCGCACGTGAAACGCTGGCAGGAACGCATGGAAGGCCGGCCCGGTGTCCAGCGGGCTCTTGAAGCTGCGAAGAAGTTTGTTGAAGCTCAGGGCGAACAGCCGAAGCTCAGCGAGGAAGAGCAGAAGAAGATGCGTGCCATGATGTACAATCAGGTTGCCACCGACGCCCAGAAAGGGGAGTAGGTATGGCTGCTGACGGGCCGGACATAGGCCCTGATGTAACCCTGAATGAACCAGCCTGGATTCATCCTTCGGCCCACATCTATGGCAACGTTGTGCTGGAAAAGGGGAGCTCAGTCTGGATCAACGTGGCCATCCGATGCGAGAGCGGACAGACGATCATCGGTGAAAAGACCAATATCCAGGACTTCGTCATGATTCATGGGGCGGGCCAGAAACCATCTCTGATCGGCAAGAACTGCTCCATAACTCATCACGTTACCTTACACGGCTGCTCCGTCGGTGATAACTGCCTGATCGGCATTGGCGCGACAATCATGGATCGTTGCGTGATTGGCGAAAACAGCATTGTCGCTGGCGGCAGCTTCCTGAAAGAAGACACGATTATCCCGCCCAACTCAGTTGTCATGGGGACGCCGGGCAAAGTCGTTCGCACGCGCAACAACGCTGTCGCCAACAGAATGAATGCTCTGGCGTACTACAGGAATGCGCTTGCCTATCGCGATGGCTATCACCGCGAGTGGGGTGAGGGGCGATATGCGAAGGATGTGGCTGAAGAGATGCGCGAGCTTCAGGCTGAGATCGCTGAACTCAGAAAAACGGCCGACACCAAATCGGCTTGAACATTTCTCGTTGAACCATGCAAAGGAAACAGGCTGATGCAATTTCAGTATCTGATCCCCATTTTCGTTACAGTTTTTCTGGCTGAACTTGGCGACAAGACGCAGGTCGCAGCTTTGCTCTTTGCTGCTGATCAGAACCACTCGGCACTTGGCGTCTTCGCCGCGGCGTCTCTCGCCCTCGTCGCATCCACTGCATTAGCCGTATTTGTTGGCAGCACCGCAGGTCAGTATCTGGAGAACGTGCCCCTCAAACTGATTGCCGGCATTGGCTTCATCGGCATCGGCACCTGGACAATTCTCGAGCATTTCCGCGGATAGGCTAGCGTTCTTTGGCGCTCCAGCGGATCAGGGCCATGGCCGGGAAAATCCAGACAATGCCTGTAAACGCATAATAGATGAGCTCGATCCACAGATTGTCCGGCAGGAGGAGAATGGCAACTTCGACACAGAGAACGGCGTAGAGGGTGAGGCCGACAATGAGCACGGCGATGCCGAAAAGCCCTCTCAGGCTGGCCCGTTCACGCGGAGCCTGATCTTCGGGGCTGGCGGGATCCCTCAAATCACGCCTCCCATGGAACGCGAGATCAGGATCATAATCCTGATAACAGCGTAAGCAGTGCCACCGAGCAAAACGCCGATGGCAATAACTTTCAGATTGCGCTTTATGATGTCCAGCATGTCAGTGCGACAAATTCATTCCGCCCCGGCTGGTTTGTTGTAGCCATCGGGAGCCCCTGATAAGTTCCGCCCATCAAACCGCATTCGGCGTGAGGATACAAGATGACTGAGGTTAAGGCGTCAGAGAGGCCGGTTGTCGAACCAGGTGCGCCTGAAGCACGGCCGCTGGCGATCTGGCTGTTCAGTGTGGCGGCGCTTGTCGTTGCCATGGTGATACTTGGCGGCGTGACCAGACTCACGCATTCCGGCTTGTCCATGGTCGACTGGCAGCCACTGATGGGCATTCTGCCGCCGATCGGTGATGTCGCATGGGCAGAGAGCTTTCATGCCTACAGGCAGTTCCCGGAATATCAGAAAATCAACATGGGTATGACGGTCGATGAATACAAATCCATCTTCTATTACGAATATACGCACCGTCTGCTTGGCCGCGTCATCGGCCTCGCCTTTGCCGTGCCGTTTTTCTGGTTCCTGTTTCGAGGCCGCGTGCCCGGCGGCTACAGGTTAAAGCTCGCCGGTCTGTTGATGCTTGGCGGACTTCAGGGGCTGATGGGCTGGTACATGGTGATGTCTGGCCTGGTGGATCAGCCGGACGTCAGCCATTACAGGCTGACCGCGCATCTCGCACTCGCCTTCATTGTTCTGGCCGGTCTCATATGGGTCGGGCTCGATATGCTGCGTGGGGGTCCGCTTCCTGCGAAGCGAAAGTTCCGTCTGGGATATGTCCATTTCGCGGGCCTTATCTTCATTCAGTCGATGCTTGGCGGTCTGGTCGCCGGATCAGATGCAGGGTTCATTTACAACACCTGGCCCTTGATGGATGGCGCGCTCATCCCTGACGGGCTTTTCGCCATGAGCCCCTGGACCATCAATTTTGTCGAAAATGTAATGACGATGCAGTTCGTTCATCGGATCGTGGCCTACCTGGCCGTCGTCATGATGATTATGCTCTGGGTGAAGGCGCACCGCAGTGCGGCGCGCAGCTGGCTGGTTGATCTGTTGGCGGTTTCTGTGCTGATCCAGATCCTGCTCGGCATTGGCACGCTTGTCATGGTTGTGCCGGTTCTGCTGGCCTCCCTGCATCAGGCAGGTGCATTGCTGGCCTTTTCAATTGCGGTAGTGATCGGCCACGGTACCGAACGTCGGGTCTCAGTTTCCTGATTGCCGCCTAGTTGAACAGGACGATCAGCGAAAGCCCGATCAGCGCAGTGAGAGCCACACCGAGCGTCAGCAGCATTACAATGTCAATGGCCTGCAATGTCTTCTTGGGCCTGAGCTTTTCGCGGCGCCTTCCGTTTGTGCGGCCCTGCGCCTGGGCGCGGCGCCGGCGCCCTTCCAGCAGCCGCCGCTCGGTTTCAGTCAGGGATTGATCCTTGAAAGAGGCTTCCAGATCTGCGAAGTCAGTGTTCCGAATACGCCTCGCACGACCGCGCAACGAAGGGCCGCCTGTTCGTGTACTGCCGATGCCGCCGAATTTTACCATCTCATAGTCTTCTGGCCTTGATCCTAGGACTGAGTCCAGATTGGCTCCCGCTTTTCGAGAAAGGCCGCAACACCTTCCTGGGCGTCGTCGGCCAGCATGTTTTCAGTCATAACTCTCGTCGCGTAGGCGTAGGCCTCTGACAGCGGCATTTCGAGCTGCCTGTAGAATGCTTCCTTGCCGACCCGCATTGTATAGGCTGACTTTGTCGCAATTTTGTCAGTAAGTGCCTTGATCGCCGCATCAAGCTCTGCTTCCGGCACCGAACGATTGATAAGGCCGTAGGTTTCTGCAGTGGTGGCATCAATCATGTCGCCGGTCAGGAGCATTTCCATGGCCTGCTTGCGGCCTACGTTTCTTGAAAGCGCGACCATGGGGGTGGAGCAGAACAGGCCTATGTTGACGCCAGGTGTCGCAAAGTTTGCTGTGTCCGACGCTATAGCGAGGTCGCAGCTGGCCACCAGCTGACAGCCGGCGGCAGTCGCGACGCCCTGGACGCGGGCAATGACTGGTCGCGAATGCTGAACGATCGTTTGCATCAGGTTGAAACAGACATTGAAAGTTCTGGCGTAGAAATCAGGATCGTTGTTCGCCCGCATATCTTTCAGATCGTGCCCTGCGCAAAAAGCAGAACCAGCTGCAGCGATCACGATTGCCTTGCATTCGGGATCGTCGCGAAGATCATCAAGAGCTGTCGTCAGAGCTTCCATCAGCTCAATTGAGAGACTGTTGCGGCTTTCCGGTCGATTTAGGGTCAGTGTGTGAATTCCATCGCGATCTGCCTGCAAAAGGATATCGTTGGCGCTATCTTGTCTGGTTGTCATGGCTCTCTTTTGACCTCTTGAGGTATTATAATACCGCACTCTAACTATATGTTTCCAAAACACATTTTTTGCATGAAACGCAAGAAAAGGCCTTGACGCTGATGCATTCTCTGGCATAGTGCCGCGCTCAGACGGGAATGCAACACGAGCGTTACCGCCTATCATAAGAGGACAATTGGTTTCCGTAAAATCGGGAACGCGAGGGAGCCGGCACCGTCCGGAAAAGTGAAATGAGCAGAACAGCGCCAATGAGGACCTGGTCGGCGAAAGCCGGGGATGTCCAGAAGAAATGGACAATCATTGATGCCGAAGGTCTGATACTTGGCCGCCTTGCAGCAATCATTGCGCCCAGACTTCGAGGTAAGCATAAGCCCACCTACACCCCCCATATGGATTGCGGCGACTTCATTATTGTTGTCAATGCAGACAAAGTCCGCCTGACGGGAAAGAAGCTGACCGACAAAATCTATTATCGGCACACAGGCTACCCAGGCGGCATCAAGCAGGACACGCCGGGCAAGATTCTCGCAGGCAAACATCCTGAGCGCGTCTTGATAAAGGCCGTTGAACGGATGATGCCGAGAAACAAGCTCAGCCGTCATCAGATGAGTAATCTGAAAGTGTATGCGGGGACAGAGCACCCCCACGCCGCACAAGAACCGGAGGTTCTGGATGTTGCCGCGATGAACGAAAAGAATGCGAGGGGTGCATAGCCATGGCCGACGAACCAACAAACGAGACACCTGAAGAGACGCCCGCAGAGACCCCCGCAGAGACCCCCGCAGAGACCCCCGCAGAAACCCCCGCAGAAACTGCGTCCGAGGCAGCTCCTGAAGCCAAAGACCAGGGCCCTTCGGAGCCAGCTGATGGACCAAAAGTAATCAAAGATCTGGCGGAGCTTGGCGCTGCAACAGCTGAAGCGGGAGAAGCCGACGCAGAGCCTGCTGCCTCAGATGCTACAGATGAGACGCAGACGATCACAGACCTCGCAGATCTGGCGCCAAGTGCTGAAGAGGCGGTACGCCCTCTGGCAGAGCCAAAGCGCGATGAATTCGGTCGCTCCTACGCTACAGGAAAAAGGAAAGATGCGGTTGCCCGGGTCTGGCTGAAGCCGGGGAACGGGCAGATTACAGTCAACGGCCGGACGCAGGAGACATACTTTGCGCGACCCACTTTGCGCATGCTGCTGGCGCAGCCCTTCGAAGTCACATCGCGCGAAGGCGAATTTGATGTCGTGGCGACAGTGAAGGGCGGTGGCCTCTCTGGCCAGGCCGGTGCTGTGCGACATGGCATTTCCAAGGCCCTGACCTACTATGAACCTGAGTTACGCTCACCTTTGAAGGCTGGGGGCTTCCTGACCAGAGATTCGCGCGTGGTTGAGCGGAAAAAGTACGGCCGGCACAAGGCTCGGAAAAAGCCGCAGTTTTCAAAACGCTAAAGCATTTGTTTTTCGTAAGTGGCCTCAAATCCTGCGTCGGGATTTGGGGCTTCTTCTTGTCTGACTTTTGCGCGGCGGTTCTATCGGCTGGTAACGAATATTGTCAGCGTATCGCGAAACAGGCCGCCAGGACGCGGCGGCTCGGCCATGAACTTTGCATTGAACGTTGGCGCGGATGGTGTCTGAGGGCATGCCCCATCAGATTCATTAGCGATCTCGAGATCAGTATTCTGCACCACCGTGATCGGTTTACCGCCGATAGAAAAGGTCAGATCATATGGAGCGATGTTACCTGACCGGTCACGCAACCGAAAATTCCGCCGTCCGGAAACAGAATTTGCAGAAGCAACTCTTAGGCCGTAAGAAGATCTGGCAGGGCTGGCGGATTGACGTATGCAAATGACGCTTGACCCGGTCTCTGCCCATGGTTGATTTGAAATCGTTTTCATCGGCGTGACCGACATCCTGGAGGGACGTTCAACGATCACCGTCAAGTGAACGGTGGCACTTACGTAACCCACGGCATCAGCTTCTGAGCACATAATGGCCGGAAGCAGGCACCAGGCGAGCGCCCGGGTCAGGCGACGGGACCTGCCCGATGGACAAGGTCTAGGCATTCGGCATCCTAGTTTCTGTGCTGTATCTATGTGATGATTCTGGTTACCAACGTTCCAATTTCAGCACCTAATTCACGAACAGAATCTATCACATCCAGGGCAGGATTTCCAAGAGTGTGTATCCTCACAGGTTCCATTCTGAAGAGATGATGTAAACACAAGAGTTATGAGTCTAATCAGGGGCTTGCAATGGTTGCCTGTGAATGTGATTCAGCAGGGCGCTGGTCTCGCGGGGAATTTATTTCTGCATGTTGTGGCTCTTGCGCATCAGATGAAGGGGATCCGCCTGCCACAATTCCGCCCATTCGGGCGTGGTAAAAGCTTTCAAGGTCTGCAATGATCTGCCCGAAGACGGCCTGCCAGGCCATTCACAGGCAGGCTTGTCAGGGGTCTTGTTAGACGAGAAACGCTGGCGACACAGGAAATGCTGGAATGAACAGAATCACGGATATGGCTCGCTTCAGCGCGGGGCTTCAGAAGGCTGTGCTCATCGGTTCTTTAGTCTTGCTGGCCGGATGTTCCGGCGGGGTGCCTGACTGGGCCAATCCGACGGAATGGTTCGGTGGCGACGACAGCGATATCTATGCGCAGGATGTTCCCGACGCGAGCTCGGATCGGGGTAATTCTGGGCCCCCTAGCTTGAGTACGGTCCCGGATCGGCCCGAAGCGATCAGCACACCGGCGGAACGAGCGGCAAGTTACAGCTCCTTGTCAGGCGATGGCTATGATGCAGATGACGTCTATGCAAGGCCGGACCGGGTTGTCAACTCTCGTGTAGGTGCGGCACCATCGACTTTCGTGAGCGCCAACAATCTGGGACCGTTGGCACCCGATGTTTCTTTGTTGCCGAACATGACTGGTCGACCCTCGGCCGGATCGGCGCAGCCGACGGTGAACCTTGGCACGGTGAACCTTGCAGATCTTCCAGGCGGTACAGAACCCGAGTTCCAACCATCTACTGCAGCACCTCTGTCAGATGAAGTGCTGGCGTTTCTGCCGAATGTTGCCATTGACAGTGGTGGCGTCCGTAACGTTGCCCTGGAGAATTCCAGAGCGCCTGAAGTGCAGCCATTCCAGGCATCTGTGTCGGCGGCCAGAAGCGGAAGTGCTCCGGTGGAAACAATATTTTTCGCCAATGGATCGGTGTACCTTAGTGACCAGGACATGGCCAGAATTGACAATGCCGTGCGTATGCAGATCGCTGACGCCAGCAGAGTCCTGGTTGTCGGACACGCGTCCACCCGCAGCACCGCCCGAAATGCTCTTGAGGCCGATGCAATCAACTTCGAAATTTCCAGAAGGCGGGCTCAGGCTGTCGCAGAAGTCCTGGTCGACAGGGGCGTCGATCCATCCCTTATCCTGATCGAGGCAAGAGGCACATCTGACGCCTCTAACGCGCCTGCAACCGAAGAACAACAGGCTCAAAGCAGGCGCGTTGAAATCTACCTCAATTAGGTGCTAAATCCATCGTCGAGAAAGGCGGGAGCTTTTGGAAATTGGGCATGACACATTCGGCCCAGCCGCCTTGTTGAGGATTGGATAGCCGCCGATGTCAGATGCGGGTTCAAATGAGTTTTACCGGATAGGGCGATTGCCCCCCTACGTGTTCGCCGAAGTGAACGCGATGAAGGAGCGTGCCCGGGCCGCCGGTGAAGACATTATCGACTTTGGTATGGGCAATCCCGACATGCCCACACCGCAGCATATCGTCGATAAGCTGATCGAGACGGTCCAGAATCCAAAGACGCATCGCTATTCTGCTTCGCGCGGCATTGTTGGTCTGCGGCGCGCGAACGCCGGCTACTATAAGCGGCGCTTCAATGTCGACATCGACCCCGACACAGAGACCATTGCGACTCTCGGTTCGAAAGAAGGGCTAGCCAATCTCGCCATGGCGATCACGGAGCCAGGCGACCAGATTATCGTGCCGAACCCCAGTTATCCGATCCATCCCTACGGCTTCATTATAGCCGAAGGGGACGTTCGACATGTGGCTTGCGGCCCTGGCCTGGATTTCATGGAAGGACTTCGTAACGCCGTGAATAACAGCACGCGGAAACCGAAAGCGCTGCTGGTAAATTTTCCGTCAAACCCGACAACGGAAGTCGTTGACCTGGCCTTTTACGAAGAGCTCGTTCAGTTCGCCCTGGAACACGAAATCTGGGTGCTTTCTGATCTGGCTTACGCCGAGATCTATTTTGATGGGAACCCGCCACCATCCATTCTTCAGGTTCCGGGCGCGAAGGACATTGCTATCGAATTTACGTCTCTCTCCAAGACCTATGCAATGCCGGGGTGGCGCATCGGCTTTGCTACCGGCAATCGGACTTTGGTGCGGGCACTGACGCGGATCAAATCTTATCTCGATTATGGTGCGTTCACACCCATTCAGGTCGCCGCAGCGGCAGCCCTGAATGGGCCACAAGATTGCGTCGATGGAATGCGAAACATATATCGCTCTCGGCGTGACGTACTCTGTGAGGGCCTCGCACGGATTGGCTGGGAGTTTGACAAGCCGAAAGCGACGATGTTCGTTTGGGCACCGCTGCCTGATGCATACCGCGAAACTGGATCAATGGAGTTTGCGAAACTGCTGCTGGAGGAAGCCTGCGTTGCGGTTTCGCCCGGCATCGGATTTGGTGAGCACGGCGAAGGGTATCTTCGCATTGCCCTGGTCGAGAATGAACATCGCATTCGCCAGGCCGTTCGGAACATTCGCCAGATGTTCAAAGATCATGGCCGGGCAAATCGCAAAGCAGCTGCGCTATGAGCGATGCTTTACGGGTTGGTGTCGCAGGCCTGGGCACGGTCGGTGCCGCAGTGCTCAAGCTGCTTAACGAACATGGCGAGCTTCTTGCCAGCCGGGCGGGCCGATCAATCAATGTCACGGCCGTAAGCGCACGTGACCGCAAGAAAGACCGTGGCGTAGACCTCTCATCCATGACCTGGCATGACGACGCAACTGATCTTGCTGGCAATGATCAGGTGGACGTTGTCGTTGAGCTGATCGGCGGCGCTGACGGTCCGGCGAAGGCGTTGGCCGAAGCAGCCCTCAGGTCCGGAAAACCGGTCGTTACCGGAAACAAGGCTCTGATTGCAAATCATGGGACGGAACTCGCAAGGCTTGCCGAGGCAAACGCAGCATCGCTTCATTTTGAATCGGCAGTCGCCGGCGGCATCCCGGTCATCAAAGCTATCCGCGAGAGCCTGGTCGGCAATGAGATTACGCAAATCTATGGAATCCTGAACGGTACGTGCAACTATATACTGACCATGATGGAGGAGACCGGTTGCGAGTTTGCGGAGGCGTTAAAAGTGGCTCAGGAGTTGGGATATGCTGAAGCAGACCCGACATTTGATGTCGACGGTATCGATGCTGCACACAAGCTTGCCATTCTCTCGGCCCTCGCGTTCGGAACAGTGATTGATTTTGAAAGCATTGATATAGAAGGCGTCAGCCGCATTGGCCTCGAAGACATCGAAATTGCAGCCGAACTTGGCATGCGAATTAAGCATCTCGGGATCGCACGGCAAACCAAGGACGGTGTTGCACAATTTGCCTATCCCGCCATGATCCCGGTCGCTTCAGCGATCGCACCCATCGACGGCGCGACCAATGCTGTTGTTGTGGATGGCGACTATGTCGGGCGGACAGTTTTTGAAGGCCCTGGTGCCGGTGCCGGGCCAACAGCATCTGCCGTGGTCAGCGATCTTGTCGACATTGCACGAGGTATTCAGCTGCCCGCATTTGGCATCACGGTCGATGAACTCGTGCAAGCCAGCCAAATACCTGTTGGCCAGAGGCAGGGCTCATACTACGTGCGCCTCCAGGTCCGCGATGTGCCTGGCGTCATGGCCGACGTTACTGCGATCTTCAAGGCAGGCAGCATATCACTGGAGTCCATCATTCAGCGCCATCGAGCCAACGGTGGGGAAGACACCGTGCCTGTGGTTCTGGTGACCCATGAAGCGAACGAGACTGCCATGATGAAGGCGCTCAGCTTGATTGAGGCCATTGAAGTAGTTGTGGATCAGCCCATCATGATTAGGATTGAAGATCTCTGAATAGTCGAAGCATCAAAAAACGCGAGCCAAAGGAGAAATAACCGGGGATGGCGAAAGAAAAAGTGCTGGACCGCCAGCTGGTAATGGAAATTGTACGTGTTGCGGAAGCCGCGGCCATCAGTGCTTCAACGCTGACCGGTCGGGGTGACGAAAAGGCCGCTGATCAGGCTGCTGTCGACGCAATGCGCTCGGCGCTGAATGCCGTCGACATTCGGGGCGAGGTCGTCATTGGTGAAGGCGAACGGGATGAAGCGCCGATGCTCTACATTGGTGAAAAGGTAGGAACGGGTAAGGGCCCTGAGGTCGACATTGCGCTGGATCCTTTGGAAGGCACGACAATTACCGCTAAGGGAAGTGCCAATGCCCTGGCAACGATAGCCTTGGCAAACAAGGGGCACTTTCTGAATGCACCCGATGTTTACATGGACAAAATTGCCGTCGGCGGCGGCTTGCCGCCAGGCGTGGTCGATATAGACAAGGAGCCGGCGGAGAACATCAAGTCGCTTGCAAAGGCCAAGGGCATTGCCGCCGGAGAAATTACGGCCTGTGTACTGGACCGGCCACGCCATGCAGACATAATTGCTTCTATTCGTGAGGCAGGCGCGCGGATTCAGCTGATATCTGATGGTGATATCGCGGGCGTCATGGCGACCAGCCAGCCTGAAACCGGCATCGACATTTACATCGGCCAAGGCGGCGCGCCTGAAGGTGTGCTGGCGGCGGCTGCACTTCGCTGCATTGGCGGTCAGATGGAGGGGCGCCTTCATTTCCGCAACGATGATGAGCGCGGCCGCGCGGCGCGGCTTGGCCTGACTGACCTTGACAAGAAATACGATCTTGAAGGGCTTGCAAGCGGAGATGTAATATTCGTTGCTACCGGGGTTACCGATGGTTCGATGTTGCGGGGCGTCCATCGTGAGCCAGGCGGCATTACAACGGAAACCATCGCCATGCGCGCCTCGAATGGTACAGTGCGCTGGATCAAGACCTGGCATCCGGGCAAGAGTTGAGCTCAATCCACCAAGCTATTTGAGGGCGATGACATCGCTTCGTGAAAAAGCCGACTTTATGAATGTCTCGAGCTCTGCACGGGGGCTTTGCTGGCGGCTTCGTTCAGAAGATGATCGACTGGCGCTGGCCATCACCCAGCGGCTTGGGCAGCCGGAAATCATCGGCCGCATTCTCGCCGGTCGAGGCGTCGGCCTGGATCAGGCTGAGGCCTTTCTCGAGCCGTCTCTCAGGAACGACCTGCCGGATCCGTCCGTGCTGAAGGACCTGGACCGCGCGTCCGAGCGCATTGCAGAAGCAATCATGGAAGGCCAGGGTATTGGCATCTTCGGTGATTACGATGTTGACGGGGCGACTTCGGGCGCGGTTTTGATCAGATTCCTGAACGCCCTTGGCGTGGAACCTCTCATCCATATTCCGGATCGGGTGAAAGAAGGCTATGGCCCGAATGGCCCGGCCCTTGAGGCGTTAGCGGACCAGGGCGCCTGGGTGGTCATAACAGTGGATTGCGGCATTACAGCCCATGATGCCCTGTCAGCTGCACGGGATGCCGGGCTTGAAGTTATTGTGGCCGATCATCATCAGGCTGGGCCTGACTTGCCCCCTGCCTATGCCGTCATCAATCCAAACAGGCTCGACGACACTTCCGGGCTTGGCTATCTGGCGGCGGTCGGTGTGACTTTCCTGCTGGTGATTGGCATAAATCGCGTCCTCAGAGCGCGCAATTTCTATGCCGATCGGCATATCGCAGAGCCGGACTTGCTGCAGTGGCTGGACCTGGTGGCACTTGGCACGGTTTGCGATGTGGTGCCGCTCACCGGCTTGAACCGGACACTGGTCAGCCAGGGGCTTCGGGTCATGGCGCGGCGCGGGAATGAGGGGATTACAGCACTGTCCGATGTGGCAAGACTGGACGAGACGCCTGGGGCTTATCACGCAGGGTTCATTCTGGGCCCCAGAGTGAATGCCGGTGGTCGGGTCGGGCGGGCTGATCTTGGTGTGCGTCTTTTGTCCACCAGGGATGCAGACATTGCCGGCGCCATATCGGTCGAGCTCGATAACTATAACGAGGAACGGAAGATCATTGAGGACGCTGTTCTGAGCGCAGTGCTGAGCGATGCCGATCATATGCCGCAAGTTGATCTTGAGAGCCAGTCCGTCCTCATGTTCGCCGGTCAGGGCTGGCATCAGGGCGTTATCGGAATTGTCTCAAGCCGGATCAAAGACCGTTACGGCAAACCCAATTTCATCATCTCAGTTGATCGCGGCATCGGCAAAGGGTCGGGCAGGTCCATTCCGGGCGTTGACATTGGAGCGGCGGTTACGGCTGCCTCACAGGCTGGACTCTTGATCGCCGGCGGCGGGCACGCGATGGCCGCAGGGCTGACAGTGGCGGAAGAAAAAATCGAAGAGCTCAGGCATTTCCTCAATGACCGGCTGGCGAAATTTGTGGCACAGTCGCTGGCTGCGGCCAGTCTGGGGATTGACGGCGCGCTCAGCGCAGGGGCCTGTGATCGAAGTCTGCTGGCGACGCTGGATCGGCTTGGCCCCTGGGGTGCGGGCCACGCTGAACCCCGGTTTGTGTTGCCAAATGTCGAAATCCAGTACCCGCAAGTCGCCGGAGACAACCATGTCCGTCTGACCGTACGATCAGGTGATGGCAAGTCTCTGAAGGCCATTGCCTTTCGTGCCATGGATTCCGACCTCGGCCCCATGCTTCTCGATGCGGCAGGCGGCAAGCTTCACATCGCCGGCCATCTTCGCGCCGACAATTGGCAGGGACGGCGCAATGTCCAATTCATTGTCGAAGACGCGGCAGCGAAGTGATTTAGAAATCAACGTTCGGGCAGGGCGCCTGATGGGCTCTGAACATGGCATCAGCGGTGGCAATGGCGCCGCCCTGAAGCTCTTCAATGCGGCCTGCTCGGACAAGGACCGATGGAGCAACACCGCCCAGATAGATTGCGGCTAGCTCATTTGCTGTGCAGGCAATGTCGGCAGGCTCGTTGCTGGGCTTGACGGCTGCACCGTCAGGGCCACCTTCAAGTGACAGACGGCCCTCATTCCAGGGGCAGAAAGCATCTTTCACTTCAGCGACAATCTTGCCTTCGACCGCATAGGTGCGTGCTGCAAGGGCCTCCTCAACATCGACCAGGCGGAGCCAGAAGTCGTGCCGCACTGTTCGCTCTAGCCGCGCGGGCTCCAGCAAATGCCAGATCAAGGGGTCATCGGATGGGCGATTCTCAGCCTTGATGGTCCGCATAAGGTCGATGCCGAAACAGTATCGCCAAAGGCCCTCACTCGCCTCTTCAGTCAGGCCGACGAGTTCCATTACAGTGACTTCGCCCTTCTGTTCGTTGAGCCGATACTTGACATAGCCTTCTGCCGATCCGCTCTTCTCAAAGATTGAAAAGAAATACGCGCTGGCGCCATCGCGCCAGGCTGGGTTGTCGACAAAGTCGGCATCGAAGAATCTGTCATTTCTGGGAATTCCGCCGTTCCGATGAAGGCTGGCTTCCCTCTGTATTGGCGGGAACAGCTGGCGAGCTTCCTTTTCGTCGAGTAACCGCACGCGTCCGCTGGTATCAAGAGGTTGTCTGAAAGCTGTATGCCGGCGATCAATTTTCCAGTATTCGCCACGAGCAGCAATGTCGGCACCGAAGCGGGGGTAGATGTGACTTTCAGAGGCCCAAAACGGCATCAGGGATTCGCCGCGATCCCGTGCGGCGGCTAACTGAGCCGTCATCATTCTGGTCAGGATTCCCTGCCGCCTGTGGGTTGGCAAAACGGTGATTCCGGACAGTCCGGCCGAAGCGATTGGGTGGCCTTCTACCGTCATATCAAACGCATAGCTGGTCGAGTTGCCGACCATGTTCGCGCCGTCGAACATGCAGATGGTCCGCGAAGGATCAAGAACAAGTCTTCCGTAGGCCAGATGGCCTTCGTGCGCGTGATCACCAAACCCGATTGTTTCAGCACGGATGAAGTCGTCCAGTTCGTCTTCTGAAATCGGCCGAAGTTCCATCAGTGGTTTCTCTGTTTTGGTTCAGGCAATGTCATTACCACACCTCGCCGAAGGGCCGGATTTCTACATTGAAGGTCCAGGCGGATTTTGGCTGATGGGCGATCCGGTAGCATTCCTCGGCAATGTCCGCAGGTTTGCAGAAATAGTCGTCTGGTGCCTGCGGATTTCTACGTCTTGTCCAGGGCAGATCGATGACTGCATCAATGGCGACGTAGGCAACGTGTATCCCCTTTGGCCCAAGATCGCGGGCGATCGATTCTGCCAAAATGCGTTGTGCCGCCTTGGTCGGTGCAAAGCCGGCGAAATTGGCCTTGCCACGGTAGGCTGATGTGTTGCCAGTGCAGATCATGGCACCTGACTTCTTTTCGATCATCGATGGGGCCAAACGGCGCGCCAGATGAAGAAGCGCCATGGTGTTGACCTGAAAGTTCTTTTCAAGAACATCGGGATCTATGTCCATGAAACTGCCGAATGCGCCACCGACGGCATTGTGAATCAGAATATCCGGCGCGCCGAGTTTGCTTTCGATGGCAGAAATCGTTTTTTCAAGGCTCGCCGTTTCGGTCACGTCACAGGGAAACGCATGGGTCCCGGACACGCTTTGCTCAAGCTCTTTGAGACGGTCTTCAGTGCGGGCCAGCATGGCAACAGCATAGCCGCCGGACTGAAAGCGCTTTACAAGCTCGGTCCCTGTGCCCGGGCCGACCCCGGTGATCATGCAGACTTTATCGGTCATCTGTGCCTTCCTTCCGGCTCGTCTGAAACACCGCATGTGCGTTTAACAATCGACGCAAATATGTCATGTTGAATGTCAGTTGTCGCGAGCATACGAATCCACAAAAGGCGGGCGGTCATAGCATGAGCGAAGTCACTGTTCACGGCGCATGGCGAAAAAACAATGCGAGATATGAAGAAGATGCCGTAGCTCTATGGGCCAAACTGGGTGCGATTCCGGAACGTGACAACGCTCAGGCACGCTCAAAGGAACTTATGGTCGTGGCCTACAGAGGCGACGAACTTCTTGGCCTGACAACGGCGTTCATTGAATTTTATCCGCCGCTTCGCGCCAATTTCGCCTTCAATCGCATTCTCATTGACCCAAGCCACCAGGGAGAGGGTCTTCTGGAGCCGCTGATGCACGGGGCCTTCGATGAGATCGAAAGTTGGGCCAAACAGAATCCCGAAGCTGCGCTGGGCGGGTTTGCCGGCGTCCGTCAGCAAACGACCGATGATCCACGTCTCAGGCGCCCCAAGAACGAGGCATCCGGAACGACACTGATCGGATTCACGGGCGACGGAAATCAGGTTCGTGTGCGCTGGTTCCCTCACTATCGGCCCGGCTAGTGCAGGCTATGCAGTCGTCATTTGCCAGGTTTCCAAGAAAGTCACGCAGCGCAATTTCGCCAAAAGCTGCAGCTGTGCCATTCTTGGCCGAGGTCGAAGTCCAACATTGGCAAACAAGGCAGACGGTATTCTAATGAGTGATGTTTCTATCCTTCCTGCCTGGCGAAAACACAACACAGATTTTGAACGGGATGCAGTTGCTTTCTGGGCAAGATTGAGCGGATTGCCCGAGGACATCCCCCCGGAAGCGAGAGCAAAGCAGCTGAGTTCGGTCGCCTATGTTGGCGAGAAGTTAGTCGGCGTTACAACGGCATTCGTAGATTATTATCCGCCGGTGAGAGCAAATCTGGCGTTCTATCGCATTCTTCTTGACCCGGACCATCGTGGCGCACGCACGATGCCGCCACTTGTAATGGAAGCATTTCGGGCAATAGAAGCCTGGGCGAAGGAAAACCCGCAGGCAGCTGTCGCGGGCTTCGGCAGTGTCCGGCAGGCAATCGTGACAGAGGAGAAATTTCGAAGCCCCTATGCGCGCAGCACAGGGGCTGCTCTGATTGGGTTCACGCCATCAGGTAGCCAGCTGCGCGTGCGCTGGTTCAGCCACTTTCGGCCAGACTGATCGCCACCAACAGAGGCCTTGACGTGCCGAGTGCTAGGCCATAGAAAAGCTCGCGTTCGACCGTTGACCCCATCGTCTAGTGGCCTAGGACATCGCCCTTTCACGGCGAAAACACGGGTTCGAGTCCCGTTGGGGTCGCCACTTTTCCAGGACATCAAGTTTTCTGCTGCACGTTAGTAGCGCATCAGTTCCCGATCCTCTTCAGCATGACCAGGATGCGGTAGCTCCTTTTTTGAACCAGGCAGGAAAAAGCGGGACAAGAGCCAGTGATATCGAGAGAAGTTGAAATTCAGTTCCAGGGCAGAAAGCTTGCCGGCAAACGATGGGGACAGGAAGGTAATACGCCTGTTATGGCGCTGCATGGATGGCTGGATAATGCCAATTCATTCGATGTCATTGCGCCTCAACTGTCAGGCCTGGATATTTTCGCACTGGATTTTGCTGGCCACGGACACTCCGACCACAGGCCCTTGCATACGCCATATCAGGGAATACTGGATGAACAGGATATCATTGCCGTTGCCAATCATCTCGAGTGGGATCAGTTCAGTATTCTGGCGCATTCCATGGGAGGAGAAGTCAGCGCACATATCATCGGAAAGTATCCAGACAGGATCAGACGCCTGTTTACCATCGATGGATTCGCCGAAAGCGTCAGCAATGAGAGATGGAACAAGTTACATAGAGATTCAATCGATCGAAATGTGACCCGGACAGCAGGAACTCTGAAGGTATTTCCCGACCGGGAAGAAATGGCCCAGGGCCTCGCAAAGGCTACACGTCAGTCAGTGGCATCAGCTCGCATACTGGTCGAACGAGGCACACGACAAGTTGATGGCGGGTTCAGCTGGCGTTCTGATTCCCGGTTCCGCTGGTCAGATGCTCTCGGTATCACTCATGAGCAACTGGAACAAAACGTTGCTGCCTTCGAAGGGGAAATTCTGGTTGTTGCAGCCAGCAAGGGCTTCAAGTGGTACTACTCAGGCGTGGAGCGCCTGGCAGGTAAATTCGAGAATTTCAATTTCATGACTTTGGAAGGCTCGCATCACCTGCACATGGATGATGACACATCGGAACTGGTTCAACTGATCCAGAACTTTTTTGATGACCCGGTTGGTCAGTGAACCTGGCAGAACGGCTCAGTTCTGTCTATTATCCACGCAACAATCAATTAAAACCTAGTCGAATTGGGGAGAGACCATGCCAATCACAGTTGAAGATGTCGAACAGGAACTTGCAGGCTCATCACAGGAATTTCCGGGCCGTTATTCGGATCGGGATTCATTACTCTATGCTGTTGCCGTGGGTATGGGGCGTGACCCGCTTGATGCCAAGGAACTGGAATATGTCTGCGAATCTATTGGCAGTCGTGTTCTGCCATCTGCAGCAACCGTTCTCTCAGGGGCAGACCGAAGTGGTGCCGAGCCCAGACCTTCGATGATGGGTAAAATGAACTTTGCACTGATGCTGCATGGTGAGCAGCGACTTCAAGTCCATCAAACGATTCCAGCTGCCGCAGAGACGCTGGTCAGCGGTCAGACGACAGGTGTTTACGACAAGGGAGAAGGCAGAGGCGCATTGGTGGTCAGTGAGACCAACGTCAAACTGAAAGACGGATCACCCCTGTTTACACTGGGTTCAACCATGTTTTTCCGTGGTGATGGCGGGTTTGGCGGGACAGCGGACGGTGCGCCTGTACCTCATGCGTTACCTGATCGCGCACCGGATGCAACTTGTGAAATGCCGGGCAGAGTAGATCAGGCCATGGTCTATGCCTTGTGCGGTGACAGGAACCCCTTGCACCGTGATCCAGGTTTCGCAAAACAGGCCGGTTTCGATGTGCCAATCCTGCACGGCCTTTGTTCCTACGGTATCGCCTGCCACGCAGTGGTCAAAACCATGCTCGATTACGACCAGACCAGGCTGACCGGTTTCGATGTCCGGTTTTCTGCACCGGTTTTCCCAGGTGAAACCCAGGTGGTCGATATGTGGAAGGACGGCAACGTCATCAGCTTCCGCGTCACAATAAAGGAACGCGACGTCGTCAGTATCAACAACGGCAAATGCACGATTGCTGAATAGGACCGGAAGTAGAGCGTGACAGTTTATATTGGCTCACCGCAAGTGAGCCACTAAATATATACTGTCCCTATTTTTCTGTCCTGGCGATTACCGCCGTTCACCTGAAATACTCCGGCATCTCTGCTCCTTTTTCGAGGTATTCAACCAGAACTTCTGTATTGACTGACACATCGCGTTGACGGGACCGACTTTGGTCGCCAAAGGTCAAGGCGTCGGTTAAATTTGCAAGCACAAGATCACCTGAATTGATTGCGTCTATCAATCTGCGTTCAGCACCAGCCGCAATGCCCTGCTCGGCCATCAACCAGACTGGCTCATGATTGACCATCAGCCCAGCTGCTTCCCAGAGTGTGAGTGTTTTTCGTTCCTGCCAGTGTGGTGAGGGTGCAGGCGTGCGTTCTGGAATGGCAACAGCCCGTTCCTCAAGCTCATGCAGCCTCTGCCCAAGATCGCCAAGCTCTGTTCGGATCAGGAAGCTTTCTGCCGTAGTCAGGTGCCACAGAAATACTAGCAAATAGTAGAAACCCCAGATTCCGGCCACGAAAAGAAGGTCCACGAGAGTGCTGTCTACTCCCTGTCTTAGGTATCTAAGGATGGCCAAGAACGCAACCATAGCCAAGGGGACCAGGTTGCTGTTGATGCTCTTGAAGTTCCTCCAGGTGTGACGAGTAGCAGTAACCAGAATGTCGGTCGAATGATGTTCAATCTCCGCCATCAGCGGGCAGCCTTCACAGTTGTTCCAGATACAAGGGCTGCCGCCACTACTCTATCGGCGTTGACAGGCATGCTGTGAGAGATGTCGCCCAGACTGTGCGTTGTACTCAGCAGCAAATCTATTCTCCTTGAAGTCATGAGTGACAGTATAGATTAACTTGGGTCGCGAGCGCTGTGAAATATATACTGTCACCTAATCTTCGTCACCTATTCTTCGTCACCTATTCTTCGCCCATTCTTCCAGGGAATGTGTCAGAGGGTATGCCATTGATTACAAATGACATTTGTAACCGGATCCATCAGGTATCGGAGACGTTCTGATCAAGGGAGAATTCGAACGCTCTATCTGTGTTCGAACAGATCACCGATTTCCTGACGTGAGTCTTTCTCGGGAAAGACAAACGCTCTGCCGGTAAATCGCTCATAGAGCTCAATGTATTCGGCGGCAGTAGTAACTCGCACCTCATCGTCAAAGAACTTGCCAAATTCTTCTGGCGTATATTCTCTTTCTACATCAAGGCCTCTCGCGACCATGGTTTCACGAAAACCCTCTTTCCCCAGTCCCTCTGGTTCCTCTCCTGCATCGAAGCGAGCTTCGTAGCTCTCCTCTATCCAGTACCGGGAGCTGTCTGGTGTGTGGACTTCGTCTACGATCATCAGGTTGCCTTCGGAATCGATGCCCATCTCGTACTTGGTATCGACGAGGATCAGCCCATGCTCGAGCGCGACCTGTTGTCCATAGTCAAAAAGTCTCAAGGCATATTCCTGTGCCTGTGCCCAGATTTTTGGGCTTACAAGTCCGCGAGAGACGACCTCCTCACTCGTGATGTTTTCATCATGGCCGGTATCGGGCTTGTGTTGAGGCGTGATGAAGGGCTTTTCAAACTTCTGGTTCTTCCTCATCCCTTCCGGCATCTCGATACCACAAATCTTTCTGCCCAGATTTTGGTAGGCGTACCAGCTGGAAGTCTTTGTGCTTCCCGTGAGATATGCTCTGACGATCACCTCGACGGGCAAGACCTCAGCGTTCTTGACGACAGAGACGTTGGGAGCAGGCTCGGATATGAAATGTGTCGGCACGACATCTGCCGCCTGGATCAATTTGAACCAATACGTTGAGAGCTGGTTGAGCACCTGTCCCTTGAATGGGATCGTCCCAAAGACGTAGTCAAATGCAGAGATCCTGTCCGATACTACGATGGCACGCTGATCATCGGGCAGCAGGAAACTGTCTCGCACCTTGGCCCGGTGAATCTGCTGTGCTGAGTCAAAGTCAATACGATCAACAGTAGAGGTCAGTGCGGCCCGGATACGATCTTCGTTTGAGGCAATTGTCTCTGTCTGTTTCATCGAACGACGCTAAAGAGTGCTGAAGGAAGTGTCAATTTAAATAGTGAGTGACGGTACATATTTGCTCAGAGCAACTGCGCGGCCAAACATATGCTGTCACCTGTTCGGTTACGCCATCGCCTGCTTTTTGGGATAGAACGACTGCTGCTTCACGACTTCGAAGAGCAGTTTTTCAACAAGCTCCGCGCGCAGTTCCCGCTCTGTATCCCACAGATTATTCAGTTCATGAGGATCCTCCTCAAGATCGAAGAGGTCGCCATAGCCCGGGAACCCATCGAAGATCACAAGGCTGTAACGGCCGGTCATCAGATATTTGAGGCGTCCGGCACCCGGTCGCACTTCCGGCGATCCCTGGTCGACATCCCGGTCGTATTCGTCGATTTCGATCAGACAGCAATCGCGCACCGATGTGTCCGGATCTTTGAGAATTGGCGTGACGTCGATGCCCTGCATTTCCGTCAGCTGTCTCGCCTCCGTGACATTGCAATTGCTGAGAATAGTGGGGGCGAGATCGACCGAGCTCATCAGGGAATCGGTGACACTTCCCTGGGTGATACCAGGCACCTTGATGATCATCGGCACATTCAGAATGCCTTGATACGGCAGCCAGCCCTTCAGGATCATCCCGTGGTCGCCCATCATATCACCGTGATCGCTGGTGAAGATGATCATCGTATCGTCTTCGAGGCCGAGGCTTGCGACAGTTGCAAGTATCTGGCCGACGCTGTCGTCGATCATCGTGATCATCCCATAGGTATGAGAGATGAAATTTCGCACCTCTTCTTCGTCGCTGGTGCGGAACATCATGTTGCGCAATCCGCGCCGGTCGAGGCGTTGGCCGACATAAGGGTGGTCCTTGATGCTCGTGTCCCCGAAACTGGCAGGAAGCTCCATATCCTCGGGCTTGTACATGTCCGCGTAGCGACCTGGCGGCGTGCAGGGATGATGGGGATCGGGGTAGGACACCTTGAGCAAGAACGGGGTCTCGCCATTCTCTCCCGCCCCATGCCGCTCAAGGAAGTCGATCGATCTCGTGGTTATGTACGAGGTGGGATAGAACGCTTCGGGGACCGGGCTCTTGCGATAGAGATCCGCCAGGACATTGGGTCCGAGAGCCTGGATCGTCTGCAGCGCCTCGGGACTCTCTTCAGCCAGCCAGTCCTGATAGTGGCCGTTGCAGATGTCCCCATGCCCCACCAGGAGTTCCATCGAATCGAAGCCATAATAAGGGCTCGGAAAATCCTTCACCATCTGGTCGTGGGTGGCCGGGTTCATCCAGGCCGGAATGAACTCAGGTGACACAGCGTCATCCTGATACTTCCGGAACCAGAAGCTCAGGTGCATCTTGCCGATGGCTTTGGTCGTATACCCCTGATCCCGGAGCGTGCCGGAAAAGGTCGGGATATCTTCCGGCAGATTGACGCCGAAGGACCTGACACAAGTGTTGGGGTACTGGCCGGTCATGATGCTCGCACGATTGGGCATGCAGGTCGGGTTCGCAACATACGCCTTGGTAAATCGCGTGCCTTCGCTGGCGAGTTGATCAAGGTGCGGCGTCTTCAGAATTCGATTTCCAGAACACCCCAGATGATCGGCCCGCTGCTGATCTGTAATGAAGAATATGACGTTCATGATCGCTCCCTTTGAAGAGTTGGATTAAGCCGCACTTTTCCATGATTGAATAGTCTAAGGTGAACGAATGAACGATAATTGGCAAACTCGGATCGGCATTCTCTGTCACTGGTGTCCGGCATGAACGCGCAAAAATCATCCGCACCGCAAGGCCTTGCCTTGCTTGCCGAGACCGACCGGAAAGGTGGCGTAACCGTCATTGATCTGGTCAAGTTTAATCCAGGTGGCGAGGAAAGCTACGATACCTACGACGCGCTCGCCGAGGAGAAGCTGAACTCGTTGGGCGGCGAAGTCATTTTTCGCGGCTTTTCGAAACCGTTCGATGGCCAACGTGCAGACCGCGAGGGTGGACGAATTGGCGCGGACACAACAATCCTTGGCTGGGATCGCGTGACGATGCGGAAGTATCCCTCAGCCAAAGCTGTCGTCGAGATGGGCAAAAGCCGCGAATATCAAGCCGCCTTTCCCCATCGCGAGCAAGGGGTCGAGAAGTCGCTCGTCTATGCCTTCAGCGGCGATGCGATGCCAGAGGTCCCTGCAGCGGATTCCTCTGATGTGGTCTATATGCTGAACCTGCTTCGGTTCAAAGCAGACGGAGGCGAGGCGGGTTACAGTGACTATGGCAGGTCTGTCGGGCCGTTGGTCCAGCAGGCCGGCGGGCGACCTGTCCTTGGCATGACGGGCCTTACCGCAATCATTTCCGAGGAGGAAATTGACCGTCTCATTCTGGTGCTCTACCCCTCGGCGGAGAACTTTCTCTCGATGGTCGAAAGCACAGCGTATCTCGCGATCGTGCACAAGCGAATTGACTCCATAGAACTCGGGCTGAACTTCCCGTTTTCAGACCATCGTTGATCCGAGAGCCGAGCGCTCAGTTGGTGGTAACCCGCCGCTCTGACATCCGCTGAAAATGCGCCATGGCGTTGGGCTCGAGGGCCGCGCCTTTCGTGCCCCGTAAAGCGACCGGCGGCGATTCCGCCACGGGCAGCCTGAGCTCGAAACGCTGGCTCGCCGGGATATCGCAGACTTTGTCATCGCAGCACTGAAAACGGACCTCGCCGGAAACCGTGATTTCTGCGGGCCCCCCTTTCGCTGCGTCTTCCGCGACGGCACCGTTGATGGTGAGCGGCAGGCGCAGCTCGAAGACGTCGTGATGTACCTCGAAGGACTCAACCGTACCCGTCAGCCTGTGGGTCTCACTGGCCGGTCGAATGAGCGGACGCGAGACAAGGCGCTCGTTTTCATCGAGGACCACATCGAGCGCCACCATTCCTTCAGGTGCAGGTTCGGCGTAAACATGTCTGCCGGCCGGTACGCGGAAGCGGACGACAAGGTCCCTCTGGACCGCGACCGCGAGGGCGTCGCCATCATACTCAATGTTCACCTGAACTTCTTCCGGCAGAGATTCTGATGCCGCTGATGCCAGCAATTCATGGCCCGTGGCTGCGCGGAGCAACTGCTCAGGGCCGGCGCGGACCGCCAGGTTGCTGTCAAAGAACTTTTGCGTGATCGCGCCTGATGCATCCATGACATAGGCGCCAGGGTAGGGAATGCCGTACCAGGGGTGATCGGTCTCATCGATCAGGGTGTTCAGGATGCCAAACGATTTGATGACCTCCGAATCCGGATCGGAAAGAAGAGTGTAGGTAATGCCGTGGGCGTCGCCGAAGTCCAGAAGCGCGTCCGGCTCATCGTAACTCAGCGCGTACACAGCGATGCCCGCTCTATCGAAATCTTCCATGCTTTTCTGCAGCTCCACGAGCTGCGAACGGCAAGGTGGTCACCAGACGGCCGAGCGGAAAAAGATGAACGCCGCAGGTCTGTCGCCACGATGCTTGTGCAGATCAAAGGTTGTCCCATCCGCAGTGGTGCAGCGCACGTCGGGCATCTGTTCGCCAACAGCGGGCCCGGTAGGGAAGTCGCCTCTGGGGTCGCTACGCGGGCCGTTGCCGGGCTTCATCGGCCCAACAAAGCCATCCTGATCCCGCCAGCCCTTACCGACCTGGGTCGCTCGTGTTTCCATTTCTGGCTGCATATGGTCGCCCCGTTCCTGAGCCTGCGATCGAATACCAAGTGCAATGATATGCATACGAGAAGTGATGGCAACCATTGAGTTGGAACGGTTCTCTCAGAACGGCACCCTAAAACGGTAGAGAAAAATCGTAGTTCGGGCTTTCGGACAGCTCGCGGAAAAATTCCGACATCTCATACATGCGCTCGCGCCGTTCGCCGTCCGGGCCATTGTGACCCACAAGTTCCCCCGGCGACACCTTCAGGGCATCAGCGATCCGCACGAGGTTCAGAAGATCAATCTCCCCCTTGCCCATTTCCCAGCGATCCAGCTTCTCCATGGAAACGCCGGTCGCCTTCGACAGGGCCGCGAGCCGCATCCGCCTGACCCGCCGCATGTTCATGATGTTCCGCCCGATGGCACTGCGCAAGTCCCGCAGGTCAAGCCGCAGATGCACAGTCCTGTCCATTGGCCGATCCTGAGCGGCGCTCATGATGCCGACCCGATAACGGGTAACAAAGTTACGGGAATCTTGATAATGAATGAATTAGCCATTTCAGCCTCGCTAATAGGTTGGTCTGGTCAGGCTCGGCAAGGTGTTCCAGCATCTTGTCGGGCCGTCTTGTTTTTGGTCGTAAGCGCACATGTGTATGCAGGGGAATCGTCGCGTATCGGGGGTGGGGCGTCAAGGGGGAAATTGGCAGAACTATTTTGGCGTAGAGACCACAACGAGGTGAGGCCACACGGCGCAATCGGCAGCAAGGTCCCGATTGAACTGATGAAATCAGGCGGCGAAACCAGCCTGTCGCCATGATCGTGATGGAAAACTCTAGTCACAAGTGGTCCAGAGAATGGGAGCGGACCAGTTCTATCGATGCCTCAGACCTGGTGCACAAATGTTGGAGTCAGGTCAGTACCATCAATCAGCTTCTCAATCTGTTCAATGTCCTGCAGGAAATCGTCGGGTGTCGTGCGGAGGTAGCGCCAACAACTAAATGCGTTTCTTCGTGGGTGACTGATCCGCTGAGCTGCCAATTTTGAAAACTCCAGCGCAGCAGTCTTGTTGCCGGTGGCCCAATTGGCCACAGCCAGACATTGAGCATAGTTTGGAGAATCATCTGCTTCTTGGGAGGCCCGAAGGTCACGCTTCACAACTTCTTCAAACAGATCGTTCGGCACCTTTTTCGACGATCCCCAAGTTGCCATCGCCAGATTGAAGAGATCGCGAAGAGCCATGTTGGTCAGATCTTTGCCCATACGCATGATAACATCGGCAGCCTCTGTTGCCCTTCCCTGTCCCATCAGATTTAGAGACAGCATGTGCAGTTGGTCCACCGGCACAGTATTCTCCTCGAGGCTGGCTATCTCAACGTGGCTTCTGATGATCGGCTCTGCAGCTTCTAGGAGCGCCTCGTCCGTGGAAAGGAAAATACCGCAGAGCTCTTCAGCTTCAGCCCATGTAACTGAGTCCCACGCTGGCCATGCTTCGATGTCTTGAAGTTGGGAGGGATCAATATCAATGAGCATACGCAGCCCAATTCGCAGATCTAAGAAATTTGTTTCGTTATGTTTCAAGCCGTGTAGGAGAGCTTCCACAGCAGTTTCCTCATTCCCGAGCCGGTGGGAGATAATTGCCAAATTGATGTAAACGAAGGGATTGGCGTATTTCGCCTCAATTGCATCGACATATAATTGTGCCGCTTCCTCAAACCGCGATTTCTCTTCCTTCCACCGCCCCACATTGAAGAGGATTTCACCATCTTCCATATGAGATTGCTGAATTCTGTCTACTTGGGTATCAGTCCTTGGAAAGTCTCGCTGCGAGGAATTGTGCACGTCGCCATCATCAAGCCTTATCGCCCTCAATAGGTCCAAGCTGCCCTCCCTGTCTTCAGCATTCCATTTGCAGATTTCTTTGGCCAACGAACGATACTCTTCGGCAAGCTTAGTTTTGGGCCTTTCGAGCGTAAAAACCACTTGGTCAATCAGATCAAGACTGTCATATCGGTGGATCGTGGCAGTCAGTTTATCAAACTTGAGACGGTCTTGAAACTGCAACAGGCGTCTCTCAAGAATTTCTTCTTCATCATCAATGAGTGGAACGTTGGAAGACACGAAATGGATTGCAATTCTATTGTCGCGAGCCAACTCCCTTTCACTTCGTATTCGATCCACAACAAGTGAAAGGCCTTCAAGATTTTGTTCATTGGGAAAAAACAATGCGACGACGGAATCTGGCAACTGACGAGTGCAGATTCCTCCGACATCTGTATGACCGGTTCGGGAATCAATTAACACATAATCAGGAGCTAATTTCTCGCGCCATTGTTCTTTGAGATCTTCGAAAAGGAAATATCCTTCACGCTTTTTGTAAAGTAGTTGCCAGTCGATAGCATTCAATCGATGGGCATAGGAATCGTCCTGATACCCAGCCGGCATAACCCACAGAGGGCCGTCCAAGCCGTCAGGCAATTCGCACTCGTACAAAAAGTCATCTATGTCTGGTGCAACGGCAGTGTCCATGTACTCCGTAACAAATTCAACAACTCCAGAAGTCTCTGCGTCAGGTCTAGCAAGTTTGAAAGTGGGGATACCCGGTGCTTCCAGATCAAAGTCGACTACAAGCACTCTTTTGCCACGGTGCACTAATTCAAGCGCCGTATTCATGAGAGCCATTGATCGGCCTACGCCACCCTTGAACGAATAGAAAGTTACAGTGTACATTCCGCTGAGCTCTAGACGAGATCTCCCGTTGCCTTGGGTCTAAAGGACAAACCGCTGAGCTTCCTCTCTGCGGGTCTCAGTTATGGTCAAAACTCGAAACTCTCCTCTCCATGCGACATTCAGTGTATTGCTAACCTTGGTCAGCTGAGCACCTGTCTGGGCTCTACGTTTTCGAATCCGTTCAAAATTTTGTGGCTGCTGAAGCAAGTACAAATAGTCGTCCAGTGCTGCGCTTTGAATTCCGTTTCCTGGCTCCCACCTACTCAGCGAAGCCTCGCCAAGTCGTGTGATTGCGGCGAACTCCGAACGTGAGAGCCCATATTCTTTCCGAATGTCGACTATCTCGCTTGGCGTCAGCACTCCAAGGTGTCTGCAAACAGCTTCATGCCTAATCATGTCAGCGTCATCGCCAGTAAACTCAAGTTCACAGTCATCGCACTTTTGTACCAGCACGTGCGCGGTTAGTTCCACTGCGTCCTCATTTGCACCATAGGTGAACTGTTCATCTCTATATTCGAAACTGACATTGTCTCCTTCACAGTTCGGGCAGCTATCTGCCTGTTCCTCAAGAAACTTTTCAACATTCAAATTCTCATTCATAGCAGTGCTCTTTCATCGATCAGTATGGAAGCTCCGGCCAATCACATGGCCGCCACCAAAGTGCAATTTGATGTAAATGTCTGGAAGATTATTGGCTTGTGGAATTTTCATGAAATAGGCGTCCTTGCCGGGAGGCTTGTCCAGCGCTATTTTTGTCAATGGTCGTCCAGCACGAAGCTCGTCAAGAATGAAGTCCCACGCCCCAGGATTCGTAAAATAGTACCCAGTCTTCGGATCCTTAATGCTTGTAGGTTGCCAGACGGTTGGCATGCCCGGAGGCGCCCCAAGCTTCTTCTTGTTTTTCTCAATGAGCGAAACGAACTGTCGCCTAATTTCCTTAAAAGGTTCTTCTTCACTCATCGCCGATACAACTTCAACGAACAATAGAAAATCGGATCAGCTTTATCATTTGATAGAATTTCTAGCATCAGCTTCCAAAATAGTCAAATTTGCCAGATCAAATGACATGGATTGATGTGGATTTCTGCACTAGTAGGATGCAAATCAAAACATTTTTCACCACGCATCGCAATCATAAGTAGCGCTACGGCTTCACTTTCTTGCCACTTGATATTGGTTCAACTGACTTGTTCCCAAGAGCACTGAAATGCATGATTTTGCCATTGTCGGCTGACGTGTGGCCTTAAATTCCCGCCAGATTTGAGTGCCGCCTGTCCTTCAAAGGAGACAGACCAATGAAGAAGCGTAGATTCAGCCAGGCACAGACCGTCGGCACTCTGCAAGAGCAGGAGGCGAACATGGATGTGCGTGATGTATTTGTCGGCATGGCATCACCTGCACATGGATGCCGAAAGGACTGAGTTAGTTCAGCTATTCCAGAACTTTTGGCCGGTCCTGTTGAGCAGTTGGATGGCACCGTGTGAGAACACGAAAGTATGTGTCGCATTTCTATTCAGTAGATCGTACTCAACTAGGTTACCAGATCAGGCGCGACTTCCTTCAAAATGGGATGGATTTCGGTGAAGCCTTCTCGCATGGCATCCAGCACCATATCTATCTCGGTCTCTGTTATCGGCGTTGATATCCTCATGGCCATCAAATTCTCGAGGGTGCGGACGCCTTTGTTGATGAGGGAACGGCGAAACAGGCCCATCGCGTCCCGTAATCCTGGTGCATTGGCATTGCGCGAATAGGTCGCCGGATCTGTTACTTCATTGGTGGCCGTCAGGTGAAGGCTTTGATGGTTGCCGTAACCTATCACGTGGCCTCTGATTCCGAGATCCTGGAGAAGGCTTCGAAGGCCATCAGCCAGCAATTCACCCATGGCATTGATGCGGGTAATTTCGTCCTTGGTCATTATATTGAGGCAAGCCGTACTGGCCGCAACACTCATGGGATCACCCTGGTGGGCAACGATGGCGGCTACCCTGGATGGGTTCGCCTGGCTGAACAGCTCCATGATATCGCTGCGCCCACCGATAAGGCCCATTGGCAGACCGCCGCCGATGCCTTTGCCATAGCAGTTCAAGTCGGGCTTCACATCATAGATCGCGCCCGTGCCGCCATGATCAAGCCAGAAGTTCACAATTTCGTCGAAAATGAGAACGATGCCGTATTTGTCGCATTGCTCCCTCAGGAACGTCAGGAACCCGTCATGAGGGGCGATGGTGCCGCCGCTAAAGAAGCCTTCAGTGAGCAGAGCCGCGATATCATTGTGGTTTTCGCGGATAACCTCCTCGGTTCCGTGCCTGTCGTTCCAGTTGAAGAAGAGGATATTTTCCATGCTATTCGCGGTTAGTCCAGGTGACCCCTTGGGTCTCTGGGGCGTGGACGGGGCAGCAATTGCGTCGTCGTAGGTGCCGTTATATCCGCCGCGAATTTTCAGGACCTTGTCCCGGCCTGTGAATGCTCTGGCGGCGCGAATGGACCACATGAAGGCCTGGGATCCACCGAGCGTGTACCAGATCTTCTCTACCGAAGGCACGCGCTTGCACATCATTTCCGCCAGATTGTCCTTGGCCTCTTCAGGCATGAAGGAAACCAGACCCTTTGGTATCTGCGCTTGTACCGCTTCTGCGACCTTTGGGTGATTGTGCCCGATTATCTGGGTCATGCCCAAGGCGAGGTCGATAGAGCGGTTTCCATCGACATCGTACATATAGCATCCGTCGACTCTCTCACCGTATGAGGGATAGGTTCCGGTGGAGTGAGACCGGAGTGCGCCACCGGGGATGAACTCTTCTGCCCGCTCGGCGAGCTCCCGCGATCTGGGAGTCATTTCGCGCCATATGGCCTCAACTTCATTCTCATATTTAGCGAGAAGCTCATCTCCTTTGGACATGGCTGACACCCTCTCTTCTTCTTCTGATATTTGATACGCTTTGAGAATATCCTGAAAACTGAACATCCGACATATTGGATCCATCCTACACAGTCCGGCTGAGATCTCTGCATTTGGTTAAGTCGATACAGCAACGCCGAGAGATTGCTCTCTCGGCGCGCTCTGCGAAATTGAATGCTCCGTTCGCTCAGCAGGGAACAGGAGCCTTCTTGCGGCTGTAGAAGAACCAGGTCACGGCGGCGCAAACGACATAGAAAGCCATGAAGCCGTATAGTGCCAGCTCCGGGCCGCCGGTCAGCGCGATGGCCGTGCCATAGCTCTTTGGGATAAAGAAGGCGCCGTAAGCGGCTATCGCGGAGGTGAACGCAATGACCACAGCAGACTCCATGCTTATCTGGCGGGCTCTTTCGTCTTCGCTCAGTTCAGGCATAAGCCGTTCAATCTCCTGCTTGAAGATCATCGGGATCATCTGGAAAGTTGACGCGTTGCCAACGCCTGTGCCGAAGAACAGGATCATGAACATGGCAAAGAAGCCCCAGAACGCGCCCGGCTGTTCTTTGATGTCGAGGAAGTAAAGAATACCAATGACCGCGACAATCATGACGAGGAATGTCCAGAACGTGACACGCCCGCCGCCGAATTTGTCAGATATCCATCCGGTTGCCGCTCTGCTGAGAGCGCCGACCAGGGGCCCGAGGAAGACGAAGCGCAGGGCGTCAGCTTCCGGGAACTGCGTGGTCGCCAGCAATGGGAAGCCAGCAGAATAGCCGATGAAGGATCCGAATGTGCCGGTGTAGAGGACGCACATGACCCAGTTGTGTTTGCGTTTGAATATGACGGACTGTTCTTTGAAACTCGCACTTGCGCTCGCGAGATCATTCATCCCGAACCAGGCGGCCAGCGTCGAAGCGATGAGCAGGGGCACCCATATGTAGCCGGCATTCTGAAGCCAGATGTGCTGCTCTTCGCCGCCTTGCAGGTAAGTCTGGGACTCACCACCGATGGCGCCGAAAACACTTACGGTTACGGCCAGTGGGACGAGGAACTGCATTACACTGACGCCTGCATTACCGAGGCCGGCGTTCAGGGCAAGCGCATTGCCCTTCTGCTTGAGGGGAAAGAAGAAGCTGATGTTTGCCATGGAGGACGCGAAGTTACCGCCACCGAGGCCGCAGAGAAGGGCAAGGCCTAAGAACATCCAGTAGGGTGTGTCCGGATTTTGTACTGCCATACCGATGCCCACCGCCGGTATCAGAAGTGATGCTGTGGAGAGTGTCGTCCACAGGCGCCCGCCAAATATGGGAATCATGAATGAATAGAATATTCGAAGCGTGGCGCCGGAAAGGCCGGGCAGTGCTGCGAGCCAAAAGAGCTCGTTGGTCGTGTAAACGAAGCCGACAAGGGGAAGCTTTGCTACGACGACGCTCCACACCAGCCAGACTGAAAAGGCGAGCAGCAGGGCAGGGATTGAGATCCAGAGATTTCGACTGGCGACTTTCCGACCCGTGGACTCCCAGAACTCTTCGTCATCGGGTCGCCAATCACTAAGGACGTGGCCAGATACTTTGCTTGCTTCACTTGTCACAATATTGTCCTTACAAAATTTGTCGTGTGGTTAATCGGCCGCCTGAATTTCAGCCCGTTTTGCACGTCTTGCTGCGCCTCTCTCGGAGGCGCCGAGGACGCCGTGAAGCTCTTCTTCATGAATCCCGAGCATTTCAGGAAGTTCGGGCAGGGCACCGAGTTCGGGTACGTGGGCACGTTCCATGATGCGGATCGCGAAATGCATCCAGACGAGTGCACCGCCAACCAGGCCGAACAGCAGCATAAAGCAGCTGGTCCAGACACCGATCACGTCATTCATGATGCCGAAGGAAATAGGCAGGAAGAAACCGCCGAGCCCGCCAATCATCCCGACAAATCCGCCCACCGCACCTACATGATCCGGATAATAAACAGGAATGTGCTTGTAGACGGCGGCTTTGCCAAGCGACATGAAGAAACCCAGGACGACCGTCAGCGCAACGAATAATTCAAGCGAAATCGTAATATTGAATTCTACGGGACCTGTGATCCCCTGGACTGTGTAGTCCGTCGCCGGATAGCTCAGCACAAAACAGACCGCGGCGGATGCAATGAATGTCCAGTACATTATGGCACGCGCACCGAAGCGGTCGGACAACCAGCCGCCGAGGAAGCGGAAGACGCTGCCGGGAAGTGCGTAGGCCGCGGCCAGCATACCGGCGGTTATAATATCAAGCCCATATGCACCGACATAGTAGCGCGGAAGCCAAAGGGCCAAAGCCACGAAGGCGCCGAAAACGAAGAAATAGTAAAGCGAAAACCGCCACACCTGCAGCTTCATCAAGGGGCTCAGCTGCATGAACGCGGCGATTGGCTTCTCACCTTTACTTTTCCGATCGGCTGTAACCGGGTCCGTCTTGGTGGTCAGAAAGAAGATGATCGCCATTATGAAGAGCACGACGGCATAAATCTGCGCAGTTGATTGCCAGCCGAAGGCCGTCAGGAGAAAGGGAGCGCCGAAGTTGGTGACGGCCGCGCCGACATTACCGACGCCGAAGAAGCCAAGGGCCGTGCCCTGTTCGTCCTTTTCATACCAGCGTGAAACGTAAGCGATGCCGACAGCAAAAGACCCGCCAGCCAAGCCAACACCGAGCGCGGCGACCAGGAACATCTGATAGGTACTGACCGTAGAAAGCAGCCAGACAGCGACCGAAGTCGTCAGCATGAGCAAGGTGTAAACCAGTCTGCCACCGTACTGATCGGTCCAGATGCCCAGGAATATGCGGCTGAGCGAACCTGTTAGTACTGGCGTCGCCACCAGGATGCCAAACTCTGTATCGTTGAGACCGAGGTCTTCCCGAATTTGGAGACCGATGATGGAAAAAATCGTCCATACCGCGAAGCAAACTGTGAACGACAATGTGCTGATGCCAAGGATTTCAGTTTGTCTGCCTCGACTGACATTCTCAAGGTTACTCATGATTTGACGCTCCTTTTTCGAGGAATCTTGTGTTATCCGGCCAAGGCCGTCGTCCGGCTAGAACACTTTCATAGCCTGTTGCATGTTCCGGCTGCCTGTCAGCGCACCTAGTTGGCGGCCAAACGCCGCGGTGGCAGAATCTTGTCTTCCAGGAAGTCGACAAGAGACCAGATTTCTTCCGGTTCGAGATAGTTCAGAGGGGGCATCAGCCAACCTGATTCCCCACCAGGGATGCCGGCGGCAATTCTCAGGTAAATCTGCTCAGAATCGCGACCGGCTTTGAAGTGGCCTCCGGCAAGGTCTGCAGGTAGCACAGAGCTGCCGTCTTCATCACGAAACTCGGTTGCCAGCTCACCATCGCCTGCTCCTGTAGCGCCGTGACACATGACGCACACATCTGCGAAGAGTTCAGCCCCTGTAGCAAGAGATGCTTCGGTGCGCGGCGGTCGTGCCGGGACAACAATTGCCTGGCCGTCGATGTCGACTTCACCGCGGAAAGTGTCCAGCACAGCGACCAGCGAATTCAGCTGATCTTCGGAAAGCTCTGCGAACCCGGGCATCCCTGCAGGCACCAGCCCGCGCTGTAATGTCCGATAAAGGTCGTGCTGAGATGCGACGCCGTTATCTGTCGAGACGAAGCGATACTGCGCACTTACAAGGTCCCGTGGACGGGAAGCGAAAATGGGTGATTGGGCGCCAGGACCAGCCCCGAGACCATCGGTGCCGTGGCAACGGGCGCATTGACTGACGTAAAGCGGGTAGCCGGTCTGTTGTTCAAGCCCTGAAGTGGAGACCACCTTTGTCTGGTCCATACCAGCGGGCGCCGGACTAAGGGTCATTACAGAAATGCCTACAGCGATGACGACCACCACGCCCATTGCATAGAGGATGAAGGACTGATCGGTTCGAAGCGCAAATTCCAGCTTCTTCTGAAGCACAAAGCGCATGGTGCGCATGGACTGGTAGGGGCGCACGAAATAGTTGATCGGCAGCGACCAGAAATGAACCAGCTTTGTGAAGGGGAAATAGGCAAAGAAGGTCAGCGCCAGGAAGATATGAAGTTTGGTCAGGATGCTTGCTGAAGCCATCAACTCGGGCTGAGGCGCAAACATCCAGATGCTGGCAAACCATGGGGCAGCGGTGTAGGCAAGGCCAAAAATCCTGTCGACGACAACCTGATAGAGACCGATCCCCAGGATCGCGATCAGGAACATGTGCACTGTATAATCATCAATCTGGCTCATCGCCCGAACTTCGGGGTTTGTAAAACGCCGGATGAGAGCTACAGCCGAACCCAGGATCGCCGCGACCCCGCCGATCAGTCCGCTCCAGAAAAAGAATTCGATCCAGCCAGGCAGGCCGAGCATGCCGCCCATCCAGCCGACCAGATGGCCAAGCAGAACGATGAGTATGCCCCAGTGAAACAGGTGCATTGAGATGCCAAGGACGCGTTTGCCGAAGATGCCGCTGGCGCGGGTCGTGAACGCGTAGGGTCGCGTCAGCATGCGTATGACGGCGACCCCGAAAAACAGGACGAAGCAGAGATAGGGGTAGACGCCCCAAAGAAATCTAGTCATAGCCGCAGGCTCCCTGTTTGTTCAATTTCGGGGTCGAGGAAGTTGTCAAGTCTTACCGGGCAATTCACAACTGCAGCCTCTTCGACTTCAGGAGGTGTCCATGCCGCCTGATCACCCATCAGGAAAATGTCTTCGTCCAAAGAAGTCCGAAGGGCATCGATCAGATGGGCATAGGGGCTTTCATATTTCCGCAGCGCCGTAGCAAGCGGTTTCAGCCCAGGTGCCAGACAGGTTTCAACAAGCCAGCGTCTGAGACCGATGGGGTCGCCTGCGTCCTGTTCAAGACTGATCGCCAGAAACTCAACCATGATCGGTAGAAAGTCATTTAGCTCCGGGCTGATCATTTCAAAGCCAAAGTGTTTGTAGACATTGCCGACTTCGAGCATGTAAGCGTTTCGATTGGAAAGGCCGACGCCAAGGCAGGTGCTGGGCTCATCGAAAATGTAAGTGCCGACATAGAGTGGGCAGGGGGGAGAGAGCTCCATGGTCGAGACATACTCTTCCCCTGACCGAGATATGGGGTCGGCCAGGAAGGCTTCGATATGGCTCAGTACCGAACCCGAAGTCTGTCGAACGACCTCAAGCTCAGCGCTGATGAGTTGCTGACTTCTGTTTTCCGGGTATATGAAAAGTTCGGAAATCAGCCGATAGCGCGATATCAGACTAGCTTTGTCCACAGTTCAAATCCCTCTGTTGGGTGTCTGTTTCATCGTTCTTTGTACCGCCTCACGTCTCCGTGCCCTGGCCCGATCCGTGGAAGGCGAGCCTTCGTTTCGGCGTAGAGGTTGGTGTCATTTCGTCAAAACCGGCGTAGCCGCGTTCGATGAAGGGTGAATTTTCTGTGTCCTCGCGTTTGGTTGGCACGACGACGAAGCGTTCGTGGAAATGACCAAGGGCGAGAAGCCGATGCATTGCACGGGCATCTTCAATGGTCAGGCCCACTGCTTCCAGCGCTGTTGTATCTTCAACGCCTTCGACGCGTTCCGAACGCCTGAATTCGCGCACAGCAAGTTGCCTCAGAAGCGCTCTTTCAACGACTTCTTCGTTGCCGGCACCAAGCATCCGGGCGAGATACTGAATCGGAATACGAAAGTCAGCGAGATCCGGCAGTACGCGCTCCGTGACGATCATCTTCATTGGCATACCGGATTCCGTGACGGCGGTCCTGATCGGACTTTCGGGCGGAATGTAGAAAAGGCTCGGCAGCGTCCGGAATTCCGGATGCAGGGGAAGCGCGATCTCCCACTCCTTGACCATCTTATAGACCGGCGAGCGCTGGCAGGCTTCAAGCCACTCTTCGCTGATGCCCTGCTTCAGGGCCTCCTCGATTACTTCGGGATCGAACGGATCGAGAATGATGTCGCGGTGGTTCTGGACCAGATCTTCGTCCGGAGAATTCGCAGTTTCAGCAACCCGGTCCATGTCGTAAAGGAGGGGGCCGAGATAGCGAATGCGGCCCGGGCAGGCCTGGAAGCATGCCGGTGGCTGGCCAACCTCAAGACGCGGGAAGCACAACAGGCACTTCTCCATTTTGCCGGTCCGCCAGTTATAGTAGGTCTTCTTGTAGGGGCATCCCGAGACACAATAGCGCCAGGCCCGGCACCTATCCTGATCAATCAGGACAACGCCGTCTTCTTCGCGCTTATAGGCCGCCCCCGACGGGCAGGAAGCAACACATGCCGGGTTGAGACAATGATTACAGATGCGCGGCAGGTACAGCATGAAGGACTCTTCAAACTTCAAAAGGGCCTTCCGGGCCTCAGGCGTCATGTCGGCGAAGTTATAGTCCTGTGCGCCAGTACCTTCTTCGTGCGTGCCGGCCGCGTTGTCTTCCCAATTGACGCCCCAGGTGATCTCGATGTCTTCTTCACCGGTGATCTGTGACTTGGGACGTGCCACGGGTTGTGAGTATTTCGTCGGCTCGGTGGAATGAAGATCTTCATATGTAAATGTGAACGGCCCCTTACCGTAATAGTCCTCCATCTGAGGCATCACGGGGTTATAGAAGAGGTTCATCATTTCCCAGAAGCGTGATGATACGCGCAGGCTTGGGCTCTCCTTGCCCGGTCGCCGTTCCCAGCCGCCGCGATACTTGTCCTGATTTTCCCACTCTCTGGGATAGCCGACACCAGGTTTGGTCTCGACATTGTTCCAGAACATGTACTCTGCACCTTCGCGGTTGGTCCACACGTTCTTGCAGGCCAGTGTGCAGGTATTGCAGCCAAGGCACTTATCCAGATTGAATACCATGCCCATCTGTTGCTTGATCAGCATTACCGCTTCCCCTCTAAGAGTTCGAGATCTTTTTCCTGATAGATGACTTTTCGACCATCAGCTTCCAAGGGTTTCTTCCTGATTAGTACGGCGCAATCCCGTTCGGATGGGCTTGTGCCCCAGTAGTTCAGAAAGTAAGTCCAGTTCGCGTAGCCGCCAACCATGGTCGAGGGGTTCATCATGATGCGAGTTGGCGCATTATTGTTGCCACCTCTGAGGTCACTGACGCCTCGCTCCCGTGCGAGAGACGAGAACGGAACGTTGATGTGGCGTTCGGACGAGTGATACATGATTGCCGTATCGCGAGGCACCGTATAGGACAGGACTGCGCGCACGACCGCGATGCCGTTTTCGTTGTAGATTTCGACCCAGTCGTTGTCCTCGATACCCATATCCTTGGCGTCGAGGTCACTGAGCCAGACGACCTGACCACCGCGGAACATGTTGAGCATGTGCCACGTGTCCCAGAACATGCTGTGGATTGACCACTTGCCATGCGGTGTCAGGAAGCGGAACACCTTGGAGTCAGGTGCAGCATCCGCAACATTCAAATCCCCGATCTGAACCATATCCACCGGCGGTTTGTAGGTTGGCAGCATTTCGCCAAGCTCGCGATAGATGCGATGATCAAAGAATATTTCCTGACGACCGGTCAGCGTGTGCCACGGCTTCAGTGTCTCGATATTCAATGTCCATGGGCAGTAGGTTCGGCCAGGACTTTCGATCGCACTCCAGTGAGGAGACGTGATACTGCGCCTTGGCTGCGAGATCAGGTCGGGGTAACTGTGAGCGATGTCGCGCTCGCCTTCGACCAAATGCATAAACTCGAGCCCGGTCTGCTCTTCAAGCACCTCAAAAAGCTTGCATGACATTTCGCCGTCGCTTTCCGGCGAGATTCTCAAGATTACCTCAGCAACTTTCTGCGCATCCTCGAGCGACGGACGTCCGTCTTTTTCGCCAACCAGATGGCTGTGCATGAGCTCTTCATAGACTTCGGAAATGTCGGTCTGGATGCCTTTGGCGCCGTAGCCCTTCGGCTGCGTAACCCTGGGCCCAAGTGTCGTGTACATATCTGCAATCTTGGTGTAGTCGCGCTCGACAATCATAACCTTGGGGAAAGTCTTGCCAGGAATTGGCTCGACATCGCCCGATTTCCAGTCTGTCAGTTCACCCATGGGCTGCGCCAATTCGTCAGGCGAGTCTGTAATCATCGGGGTCATGACCAGATCTTCGACCGGATCAGGATAATACTCCTTGGCCATTTCGCTGATTTTCTCGGCGATAACCTTGAAGGTGTCCCAGTCATCCTTCGACTCCCATGACGGACCATGCGCGGGCGTGAAGGGATGGAAAAAGGAATGCAGATCGCTGCAGGTGAGGTCAAACTTCTCGTACCAATGTGCGGTCGGCAGAACGATGTCCGAGTAATTGGCAGATGAATCCATCCGCATATTGACGTTGTAGATCAGATCAAGTTTTCCGAGAGGTGCCTGATCATGCCATTTGATCTCGTGGACCAGGTCTTTGGACCTGTCCTCGCCCAGAACATTGTTGTGCGTGCCGATGAAATGCTTAAGCGAATATTCATGGCCGCGCATACTCGTGCCAATGAGATTGCCGCGATAGATCCATAAGACTTTGGGATGGTTCTCCGGTGCATCAACATCGTTGAGCGCGAAGCCCAGGCTTTCGTCCTTGAATTTCTCGGCCACCCAGGCGCCGACTTCTTCATTGGTCTGCTTGCCGGCGGCACGTGCTTCTTTCGCCAGCTCAAGTGGATTGGTCTTGTCAATCTGGGGATAGAAGGGAAGCCAGCCGTTACGAACGGCGAGAGAGTTCATATCCGCCGAGTGATTGGCTTTTGCCGGGAACTTCTCGGCCCACGGTGCCCACAAAGGATCAAGGACCATGCCATCGTAACGCCATTGATCGGTATGGAAATAGAAGTAGGAGGTCGAGTTCATGTGGCGCGGTGGTGCTGTCCAGTCAGTTGCGCCGCCAAGCATGCCGATGGCCGCGAAATTCCGGATCTTCTCTGTACCCACGTAGTGAGCAAAACCACCGCCATTTTTTCCCATGCAGCCGGTCAGAATGCCCATGACCGCCTGTGCGCGATAAATCAGCGGCCCGCCGTGATACCAGTGAAGGACGCCCGTGCCGGTTATAAACAGGCACTTGCCTTCGGTTTTTTCAGCGGTGTCCGCCCACTCGCGGGCAACACGCAAGACCAGTTCACGATCAACGCCGGTTTCCTGTTCCTGCCAGGCAGGTGTGAAGGGGCGGTTTGCATCGTCGTAGTCTGACGGATAATCCCCTTCGAGGCCCCGGTCGACGCCGAAGTGAGCAAGTAGCAGATCATAGGCGGTTGTAACTCTTACTGTGCCGCCATCAACAGTCTCAACGATCCTGCTGGGTACGCCTCGGTGAAGTCCTACCGCGAGTTTTCCCTTACCTTCCGTGGTTCCAAGATCGAGGTTAAAGGTGTCAGTGAAGTCTGCGAACTGAACCTGGACTTCCTCATAGTCGCCTTCAATGCAGCTCATCCGAGGTTCAAAAGCCTCGCCGGTATTTGCATCCTCGTTCTTGTTGTTCCAGCGCCCGGTGTTTTCGGTTTCCCAGCGATGGCCGACGGACCCGCCCGGCAGCTTCATGCCGCCTTCTGAGTCAAACATCGGGAATTTCCACTCGTCGTTTTCCTCGCCTGCGTAAGCGGGGATGTCACTTGCCCTGAGGAAGCGGCCGGCCAGATAGTTTCCGTCATCGTCTTCGTCTAGCGTGACGATAAAGGGCAGGTTTGTGTATTGCTTGATGTAGTTGAGGAAATAGGGCGTAGCTTTGTTGACATGGGTCTCCTGCAGGATGACGTGGATGCAGGCAAGGAGGAAAGCGGCGTCAGTGCCAGGCCTTGTTGGGACCCACAGATCGGCAAACTTGGTCATGTCAGAATAGTCAGGCGACATATTGACGATTTTGCCGCCATTGTATTTGTGCTCGGACGCAAAGTGGGCGTCGGGCGTGCGTGTCATCGGCATATTGGAGCCGATGACGATCCAGTAAGCGCTCTGATACCAGTCAGCGGCCTCATGGACATCGGTCTGATCGCCCCACATCATGGGCATGATATGCGGCAGATCATGATACCACTCGTAGAAGCTCAGCATCGTGCCGCCCAACAGATTGGACAGCCGATGGCCGGACGCAAAACTGACCATGCTCATGGCTGGGATGGGTGAGAACGACGCCAGATGATCCGGGCCGTAGGTCTGGATGGTGTAGAGTTTCGCAGCCGCGATCATTTCTGTGGCTTCATCCCATTTGACCCGCCGCCAGCCGGCTTTGCCGCGGGCTGTGCGATAGGCTTCTACTCTTTCGGGATCTTCGACAATGGCACCCCAGGCTTCGATCGGGTTCTTGCCGGTGGCGCGCTCTGCTGTGTAGAAATCGAGCAAGACGCCGCGAATGTATGGATATTTCGGTCGCACAGGGCTGTAGGGATACCAGGATGACGAAATGCCGCGCTGACAGCCACGTGGCTCATAATTCGGCGTATCAGAATTGATCTGCGGCCAGTCAGTCTTTTGTAGCTCCCAGGAAATCAAGCCGTCCTTGACGAAGACTTCCCATGAACAGGATCCTGAACAGTTGACGCTGTGGCTGGTCCGCACCGACTTGTCGTATGACCAGCGATCACGATAGAAATCTTCCCAATCCCGGGATTCATCAGCAATCCGGAACCAGCGTGAAGCTTTTCCATTTGGTGCCATTTCGTTCATGCGACCTATCCCTTTTCTCTTTTGAAACCTTTGTGGAAGGCATCCACAAAGGGCCTGAAGTCTCTGACGGTGCCGTAAACAGCGACGACGCCACCGCGGCCGAGGTCATAAACCAGATTTACGGCCTCTGACCTGCCTGCCGGATTGATGCGAGCCTGGCCCTCATGTTCGACCCAGTCTTCTCGCATCGCCTGAATGGATGCGTAGACAAGGTCTTGAGGGTGAACCTGCCACCAGACGCGGAATTCCCAGTCGCCCTGGGAGATGTTTGCGACCCCGGATTCCGCATTGGTGTCGGCAGGATCTATTTCCCACTGATAAACCGGCAAATCCGTGCCTTCCTTGTCCGCCATGGGTCCGCTGAAAGGATCTGGTCCGCCTTCGATGTAGCCGACTTCTTCGGCGATGTTCGGCCGCTGTAGCGAGGGATGTAAAGCGTCAGGCTGCGGCAGAATGCCATCCTCCAGCATTTCGGCCTGAAGCGGCGTTATCGGAGCGGTGGCGCGACGAGCTTTGCTTTCGCCGTTGCCCCTCAGGTTAGGGTTACCGTCAATTGACATTCTTCTCTCCTCCAATAGTAGATCTTGGCGTCTTCTGGCCTGTCGCCAACGGGATCAAGCTGTGGTGAATTCCATTGTTAAAACTGTGAAGCGCTGAGTGATAAACGGTAGTGAGTACCCAACTGCGCGGATAATGAGATTCGACACGGCCTAATCGCTTTGACCGAGATCAATTCATATCGGGCCACTGGAGCTCTTTGGAATCGGTCTGGAGTTAAGCTCACAATGCGGTGCCAATGTTGGACATCGCTGGAAGCCGCGTGACGCCTTGCGCCGTCTCGTATTTCTGCTCGATGTGGCGTGCGTTGGGGCACCGTTTCGGCCCTGAAAATGGGCGTGGTTTCCACAGCGATGCGTCCAAATGTCGCGAGAATTATGGCTTTCTAAGTGCCCGTGTTCGCTGGAAAAAGAGCTAAAAGGGGTGCGACAATTTGACTGTTGAATAGGATCTTTGACGTTCCACGCGGGACTCGGTCCTGTGCCGCTCTGATCGATGCATCTATTTTGACTTTGATCAACACACGTTGTCGACCTTGCTGACACCATGACGCTACAGATCGCATGGAGGCGAATATGAAGATACTTGGCGTGACCGGATTCAGTGGTTCGGGCAAAACTACTTTAATAACCTCATTGCTGCCGGTAATTTCCAGCAGAGGCTATTCAGTTTCCACGGTCAAACACGCACACCATGGTTTTGACATAGATCGACCGGGCAAGGACAGCTATCGACATCGTGAGGCGGGCGCGAGAGAAGTTCTGATCGCAACAGATAGCCGTTGGGCGTTGATGCATGAAACGTTGGACGATGGCCCACCGACCCTGGAGCAGCTGCTGTCGAAGCTTCAACCAGTAGATTTGGTGCTGGTTGAAGGCTACAAGTACGAAGACTGCCCGATGATTGAAGTATGGAATCCATCAAGCGGTACGCAGCCTCTCTTCCCTCTGCACAGAAAGGTCGTGGCTCTCGTCTGCGATGAGGAAATTGACCCTGCAAAGCTCGGGCGAACCGATCTGGCTGTCTTCACTCGAGATGAAATTGGCCTGATCGCAACGTTCATTGCCGATTTCATCGATGGTGGAAAATCGCGCCGCAGCGCCTGAGGGTTGCCGGCCCGATGTTCAGGGCACCAGGCCATCCCGGATCGCCTGATTTGCCGCCGCAAGATCCGCTTCGGTGTTTATGTTGAAGAAAGGATCGATTGGTTCCGTGAGCCATTGGACAATCGGCACGCCGAGACTATCTGCCCAGCTCTGGACTGACCGTGAGTTGGCGTTCTCAACAAACTCTTCCAGGGATGTGGCAAGTTCCACCGACCATATGCCATGGAGCGGGTGACGCTGATTTCCCGAAAACGAGACCGCACAGAGGGCGCTTTCGGCCAACGCGGTTTCGTGCAGACGCTGCACAAAGTCAGCGGGCAGAAACGGGGTATCGACCGTCGTTGTCACGACCCATTTGAATTCTTCCGGGCAGCTCTTCGCCCACGCCATGGCGGCATGCAGGCCGGCAAGAGGCCCGACATCAGGCCCCAATATATCTGCGATAACGGTGAAACCGGCTGCTGCGATCGGCTCGCTGCCGGACGCGACTGAGATTGCAAGTGAGGCTGTCTGGCTAGCCAACTGTTCAGCGATCCGCTCAAGAAGTGACTTCCCCTGCAACATTCCGGCGGCCTTGTTGCGGCCAAAGCGTTTGCTTCGTCCTCCTGCGATTACAACCCCTGCAATCTCAAATCTCGTCATCAGTTAAATCTCGTCGAAATTGTTGAAGTAGTGCTCTGCTGTTCATAGTTCGGCGATAAAGCGGCGTCAAACAGACGCACCGAGGCGCAAGTATACACAGGCCAACAGCGAGCACAGTGCATTAGGCGCCCTTTGTTTCCTGCTGTAGAGTATTTTCAAAGGGAACCGATAAAGGCCGGGAAGGATGCGATATGACCGAAGTGCTCATTGCAGCCGTCGGCATGAAAATTCGATCCGATGGATTTCCGTCAGATGCCAGACGTTAATCCAGCGAAGGAATCTGATCTCTATCCGCCATTGAAAGCCTTTCTTGAAGGCCAGGGGTACGAGGTCAAAGGCGAAGTCCAGCATTGCGATGTTGTTGCTGTCAGAGCTGAAGAAGAGCCCTTGATTGTTGAGCTTAAGTTAGCGCTCAATTTGACAGTGTTTCTGCAGGCGGTGGATCGGCTTGCCATGTCTGATTTCGTATATTTATGCGTTCCCAGGGGAATCCCAACGCTAAAACGTAACCGTCGACGTGTCATGAAACTGGTACGCATGCTCGGCATTGGGCTGATCACAGTCGATCTTGGTGCTCGCAGGCAATTCGTCGAGGTTATTGTTGATCCCGCTGAATACAGACCTCGTCAGAACAAGCGCCGCAAGCAACGCCTGTTGAAAGAGTTCGCCGAACGGGTCGGTGACACTGAAGCCGGCGGTTCAGCCATGACAAAAGGACAGCTGACAGCGTATCGCCAGCGGGCACTTTTGATAGGTGACTACTTGATTGCAGCCGATGCAACGAAGGCATCGATCATAGCGAAGGCAGTAGGCGATCCTGCCACCCGAGACATACTCTATCGGAATGTCTACGGCTGGTTTAACCGGCACGGCAAGGGAATTTACAGCCTCAGCCCGCAGGGCCAGCGGGAGGTGCCAGCATGGCTCCAACGCAAGCGGCATGAACGTACCCATTGATCAGAGGCCTAATTGAACCAGGCGACTGAACGAAAGACGGTCCTGTAGATTTGCCGGCAAGCTTGCCCGAGCGAGCCGCAAGCTTTATTCAGCCGCTTTTCTTGGCTGAGGCCTGGCGCCGAAGCCCTGCATCGGTTCCAGAGAATCCATATCGATGTCCAAAAGAACGGGGCCGTCATGCTCAACCGCGGCGGCAAATTCCTTGTCGAATTCTTTTGCGCTTTTGACGTGCACGCCCTTCATGCCCATGGCTTCTGCTGTCGCCGCGAAATCAGGGGTCTGAAGTTCAACACCGAAATTCCGACCCTCGAAGCGCATTGCCTCGATTGCCCGAAGGACACCGTAGCCGCCATCGTTGAACACACAGATGATCACTGGAATGTTGAATTGCACGCATGTTGTCAGCTCGCCAATGTGCAGCATGAAGCCGCCATCGCCCTGAATCAAGGCAGTCTTTTCGCCCGATCCGACCGCAGCACCCATAGCCAAAGGAAGTCCGGGACCGATGGCGGCAGAAGTCGAATTATGTGATGTCTTGGGTTCCAGGATCGGAATCAGAGTGTTGCCCCAGCGATAGGCGGGCACGGTCGCGTCGCGGACGATGTTGCCCTTTCTTGGCAAATGGGCGCGCATGGAGTCCATGATGCTTTCATGGTCCTTGCCGATGCTGGCACGCATGCCGGCTCTGGCTTCGTCTCGGGCGGATTGCAATGCGGCCTTGAACGCCTGGTCGCCAGATTCTGCGTTGCCCAGTCCGTCAAGGATCGCTTCGAGGCCGACTTTCGCATCGCCATGCAATGCGATATCGGCTTTGTAGTTGAGGCCGATCATATGAGCATCGGCATCAAGATGGATCAGTTTGCCGGGCATTTCGAAATTCCAGTTGGCTGTTCCGCCGCCCTGGAAACGCGTGCCCACGGCGAGGACAACTTCTGCTTCAGCGATTGTCTCTCTCATTCCGGGGCTGGTGACCAATCCCCCCATGGCAAGATCATGATCTTCGGGTATGGCGCCGCGACCATTCGTTGTTGTAAAGACGGGCGCGTCCAGCGCTTCTGCAAGACGCTGCAGTGTTTCACTTGCCTCGCCGCGGATCACGCCGCCACCGCTCCAGATCACTCTTTTGGTGGCACCTGAAATAGCTTCAATCGCTGCCGTGACGGAGGCTTCGTCGGGTTCTTTACGTGGCCATTCAGCCGGGACAGGCGGGATTGGAATCTCTGCGACAGCATACTGAAGGTCGATAGGCACTTCGATGGCGCCAGGCTGGGGCCGGCCACTGCAAATGTCGGTGGCGACACGGATGACGACTTCACCCAGCTGTTCAACAAAGCGGGGGCTTTCAGCACGTCTTGTGACAGTGCGTAACATGAGCAGCTGATTTTCCGCCTCATGGAGGAAGCCCTTGCCCTTGCCATAAAACGGGGTGTCCGTCTGACCGGTGATCATCAGGACGCGAGAGGATGCAAATTGTGCTTCAAAGAGCCCGGTTATGGTGTTGGTGGCGCCTGGTCCCGTCGATGTGATGGCAACGCCGAGTTTGCCGGTTGCACGTGAGTAGGCGTCGGCTGCGTGAACAGCGGCCTGTTCGTGGCGCACGGAAATCGGCGTAATTTTTCCATGCCGCGCGATGGCATCATAGATCGGAATGTTGTGAACGCTGACAATTCCAAACACATGCTCGACACCCAGCGCTACAAGAGCGTCATGGATAGCATCTCCCCCTGACATTTTTGTCATAAGTAATAAAAGTCCTTCCCGGCGATTTTGTGCGGATATCCAAAGTGAATTCGGCCATGAGGCTAGCAAATGCTTGGCCTTGAACGCAATTGCCAACTTTGCAGGCGGTACAGCAGGCCGTGGCCCGAAGCCTCTGCGGCACTTTACAAAACTCCTCCTTGGTCGCAGAATTCAGCTACGACATGCCGTTCGGGTGGCATGCTGAGACAACTTCGAGCTATTTCGGATAACCGGGGAGGGTATCGGGATGCGCAAGATTTCTCTCGTCGACACAGCGGTGTCTGCACGCTCATGGATGACCTTTGATCGGTCGGACTGGCGGAAGCTCGGCCGGATTACTGTGTTGGCCAGCATTGCCTGGGCACTGGTGATGGGAGTTGTGATCTACCAGACCAATGGCTTCCATCTCGGCATGTCTATGCCCGCCCATGCGAGTGAGTGCCTTCTGCCGTCCACAATGACAACGGAATACGCCAAGCTTGCGTGCCGCATCTCCTCAGGCGATCACTTCGCATATACTGAGTGACGGCATATACTGAGTGACGGCGCATATACGGGGTGACGGACGGAGCTAAGTCACGCCAGCCTGATTGCTGAGCCCCTGCCACATGCAAGTCTATTCTTTCTGTTGCTCCGTTGCCTCCAGACGAGACAATGCAAACTTTGCCGCGGCCAGGCCGATTAGAATGCCGGCGATGTTGGCTGCCATATCTGAGAATTCGAAGACGCGATAGGGGATCAGGTCCTGTAACGCCTCGAGAATCACACCGTAAACCAGGAGGCCGAATGCGGTCGGGACGAGGCCGACGATGTTGCCCCAGCCTGACGCCATGAGAAAAGACAGGAACGTATAGGCCAGCAGATGGGCGAGCTTGTCGTCGATTGGCAACGGATGCTGAGGTGTGAAGGCAAAGAGCGAGACATACGTCAGAACGCCAAGACCCAGGATCGATAGGCCCTGAAAAACGCGTAGGACCGAAGGCATCAGGTTGGCCTCACAGCGTGAAATGAGCAATTCCTCTTCAATGTCATCGGTCCATTGTAGGCTCTAAACCCGCATATTTCTGCTGTTTTCTTGAATATTACGTGGCGTTGGACAGCAGTAATTGCTGTGCTAGGCTCAGTTCAGCACTAAATTGGTCAAGTGTCTCTAAGGGTGTCTAGCGAATCCGGAAAATTGACGGAGGATACGCATGGCAGCACCCTGGTCATTTCGAACGGACGTCAATGCTGACGGTCATGTCGATGTGAGTGACCTTGGACTGGCTCTTTACAATTTGTTTCTATTGCCGGGCGACAGTCTGATTTATCTGCTGTTGTCCTTTCCTGAGCTGGCCGGCGCGCTGGGTATCGGAACCGCTTCGATGCGCAATGCGGGATCGGCACTCCTATCCAGTCTTGTCTGGGTAGGCTTGTTCTGGCTTGTTCTCAAAATAAGGAAAAAGGCAAAGGGCCTGACCTCGGCGACATGAACCGGCCGATCTAGCTGGATTCCACTGAAAAGTTCATTTTCTTGTGGCGGATGCCAGCTTCGACAAATTCTCTACCGACCTCGACAAAATTGAGGCCGCCGTAGAACGGGATCACAGAAGCCTGTGCGTTGACCGTGACCTCACGATTTCCTCGGTTCGCCAGGTCCCGCATGGTGAACAGCATCAGTTCGCGGCCGAGGCCCAATCCCCTTGCCGTCTGAAGCAGGGCAACGCGTTCCACTTTTGCAATGTCATGTGCAACCTGGCGGCTTCTGGCTGTGCCAATAGGCTCCCCGGCGAGGGTCAGAAGATAATGTCGGGCCTCATCATCGAGGCCATCAAACTCTTCCTCTTCCGAGACGCCCTGTTCCAGTCTGAAGACTTTGCGCCGGATTTCGAACGCTGCGGCCATATCCTGGCCTGATGTTATGACCTCTATCTCAAAATCTGGCATGTCTCTCGAAAGCTCTCCATTGCTCGGCAGACTAGCAGATTGGGCGCTTTGCCGCATTGCCAGCGGACCTTTCTACCCGTTATGATCCCGCCGAACGCGCTGGCCTCTGGGCTGGCGTTCGGGAATTGCTCTGGCGGATCTATCTGGGTCAATGCAGATAGCGCCAGGCACAAGGGCCGGAACGGCTGAAAACAATATAGGGAGACAGACTATGGCAGGACTTTGCGAAGGACGCATTGTCGTTGTGACGGGCGCTGGACGTGGTATCGGCCGCGGACATGCGCTGGAATTTGCCAGACAGGGCGCGAAGGTCGTTGTCAACGATCTTGGTGCTGAAGTGGACGGCACGGGCCAGTCCGAAGGTCCGGCTCAGGAAGTCAAAGAAGAAATCGAAGCCATGGGTGGCGAAGCTGTCATCAACGGCGACGATGTATCTGATTGGGAAGGCTCGAAACGCATGATCGATCAGGCCATCAGCACATTTGGTGGTCTTGATGTGGTCGTCAATAACGCTGGCATTCTGCGTGATCGCATGTTGGCCAATATGACAGAATCCGAATGGGATTCAGTGATCAAGGTCCATCTGAAGGGCACGTTCTGCCCGTCGCGGCATGCGGTTGAGTATTGGCGTGATCGCGCCAAAGCTGGTGGTACGAATGATGGCCGTATCATCAACACGTCGTCCACATCTGGTATCGTCGGCAATATGGGTCAGACCAACTATGGTGCGGCAAAAGCCGCCATCGCAGCATTTTCCGTAATTGCGTCGCAGGAAATGGCCCGCTACGGCGTGACTGTAAATGCCATTGCGCCAGGTGCGGGAACGCGCATGACCGACAATCTGCCAGGTGCCAGGAACCGACCGGTCATTGCGGAAGGTGACTTCAACCCGAGCGATGCCGAAAATGTCGCGCCAATTGTCGTTTGGCTGGGCAGCACGGAATCGGCCCATGTCACCGGACAGGTGTTTGGCATGTCGGGTGGCAATTTGGCGGTCTGGGAAAACTGGGATCGTGGTGCTTCAATTTCCAAAGATCATCGCTTCGATCCGGTCACTCTCGGCCCGATTGTCGATGATCTGCTGGCAAATTCGAAAGAGCATCTGATGTTCCGCCAGGCTAAAGCGCGTGCTGAAGCCATGGCCAAGGCGGCCGCGAACTAGAGATTATTTCGCGAATTGACTGAGCGGGGCGGCCCTTCCAACTAGGGGACGCCCCGTTTTCTTTTGCCTGAAGTTCTATTCTGGCGCTAGGCTTCGGACTTGAAATAAAGACACCTCAAGGGGAGCGAAACCATGGCGGGACTTTGTGAAGGCAGAATCGTAATTGTGACAGGCGCCGGGCGCGGCATCGGGCGCGGGCATGCACTTGAGTTCGCGCGGCAGGGCGCAAAAGTGGTGGTCAATGATCTGGGTGCGGCCGTTGATGGGTCCGGTGAGTCCGAGGGGCCGGCGCATGATGTCGTGGCCGAGATCAAGGCGATGGGCGGCGAGGCCGTTGCCAACGGCGACAACGTCGCGGATTTTGACGGCGCCAAAGGGCTCATTGATCAGGCCGTGGAGACTTTCGGCGGGCTTGACGTACTCGTCTGCAATGCCGGCATCCTGAGGGATCGCATGCTGGTCAATATGACCCCGGAAGAATGGGATGATGTCATACATGTGCATCTCAGGGGCAGCTATGCACCAAGCCATCATGCTGCCAATTACTGGCGGGACAGGGCGAAAGCAGGGGATAGCAATGACGCGCGCATCATTTGCACGTCGTCTGGATCCGGCCTGATCGGCAATGTGGGGCAGTCAAACTACGGTGCCGCCAAGGCCGGCATTGCCGCATTCACTGTGATACTGGCGCAGGAGCTTGCACGTTACGGCGTCACGGCAAATTCAATATCTCCCGGCGGACAGACACGAATGACACTGAGCGTGCCTGGCAGCCAGGAAATTGAAGTCGATGGCGATGAGTGGTCACCGAGAAGCCCTGAGAATGTCGCGCCGATCGTGGTCTGGCTTGGCAGCAAGGAATCTGCCCATGTAACCGGTCAGGTGTTTGCGCTTTCGGGCGGTAGCCTGGCAATCATGGAGGGCTGGTCGCGGGGCCCGGCGCTTGAACAGAATGAGCGTTTCGACCCTGTGACACTCGGGCCCATTGTTGATGACCTTCTGGCGAAGGCAACTCCGCCGTCCTATACGGCACGTAACCGACAGCGGGCACGCCAGCGTTAGACGGCCGGATGCTGGATTGAAGCCGGGCGCGCGCCTTGCGTCCGCCCGCTTGCCCTGAACAGACAACAAGGAGCGCCCGAAATTGCCAGAGGTTCTTTCTGAATTCTGGGATTTTGTCGTCAAGATCTGGACGGATGGAATCTTCGGCATTAACCTGAGCGAAGTTGTCATTGCTCTCGGCATTATAGCGTTTGCGTTGATCCTGCGCAGCCTGTTCACGAAGCTTGTTGTGCTCCAGCTCAAACAGCTGACCAAAAAATCTGAAACCGACTTCGATGACAAGCTGATTGAAGCGCTTGAGGGGCCGATCCGCTTCATCCCCATTGTTATCGGCGTATTCGTGGCTACTCAGCTCCTTACTCTCAGCGACGACATGCGTGGCATTTCAGATGCCATGAACGAGAGTCTCGTACTGTTCAACATTTTCTGGGCCATGCAGCGTTCGCTCGGACCGCTTTCATTTGTGCTGGGTGTGGCCAAGGGCATTTTGCCTCAGGGCGCCGTCGACTGGCTGGTGAAAATCCTGAAAGTGCTGATCATTGCGCTCGGGGCAGCAGCAATACTTGAGAGCTGGGGCATTCAAGTGGCTCCTCTGCTCGCCGGGCTGGGGATTTTTGGTGTCGCGGTTGCGCTCGGCGCGCAGAATGTTTTCAAGAACCTGATTGCCGGCTTTTTTGTCATTTCCGAAGGCCGTTTCGAGCACGGCGACTGGATCCTGGTTGATGGTGTGGTTGAAGGCACGGTCGAAGACATCGGATTCCGCACCACCCTTGTCCGTCGTTTTGACAAGGCTCCCGTCTATGTGCCGAATTCAGAGCTTTCAGACAACGCGGTTACCAATTTCACGCGCATGACCCATCGTCGCATCTACTGGAAAATTGGCCTCGAATACCGAACTACTGTTGAACAGCTGAAAGAAGTCGTCAGTGATATAATGGATTACATTCTGGGCAGCGATGAATTTGCTCATCCACCTGAAGTATCCACTTTTGTTCATGTCGATTCATTCAATGATTCATCTATCGACGTCATGATCTATTGCTTCACCAAGACCACGGACTGGGGCGCGTGGCTCGAAATCAAGGAGCGGTTCGCGCTCAAAATCAAGGACATTGTAGAAGGCCGGGGCGCAGGTTTCGCCTTCCCAAGTCAATCAATCTATGTCGAGATGCTGCCAGAGGCTGCGCCACCTGCCGGACCGGCTAGCTAGCTTCCACCAGGGCTTTATCTGTCGCCTGGATAAGCGCATCAAAGGGCAGGGTTACGCATTTGTGCCGACTTGCATGATCGGCCACAGGTTTAAAGACTGCATAGTCTGCCCAAGGGCCTGCAGGTACTTCACCACCGTCACGCAGCATCAATTCAATCTCTGAGCGAATCGTAGCAAGCTGATCTGGATCGGTGCCCACTGCTTTCTCTGACAGGATGGACGCGCTTGCCTGGCACAAGGCGCAGGCGCGGACCTCATGCGCCAGATCAGCAATTTTGCCACCGACAATAGTAACATCAAAAGTTATGCGATCTCCGCACATCGGATTATTGACCGTGGCGCTGCCATCAGGATTGCCGAGCCGACCATGTTTGTGGGCCCGCGCCGCATGGCGCAACAGCTCTCTATGATAAAGCTCATCCGTCATCAGGTCTTTTTGCCCTGGCGTTCCTTCAGCGCTTCTTGCGTGTCGAGATCAGTGAGAATTGCAGGGTCATCAAGATCAACTTCGACAACGACATCACTGTTTTCACTGATTAGGTGGCGGGCGCCGACATCGCCGCTGAGGTCCATGATTTCACTGAAAAAACGGCTGCCGAACAAGACAGGGTTGCCACGTTTGGCATGCATCATCGGCACGCAGATTTCACGTGCCTCGGTGGCATTGTATGCGGCGATAATTTTGTCGACATGGTGGGACGTGACGTCAGGCATGTCGCCCAAAAGAACTATGATCCCATCGGCTTCTTCCGAAACCTCCGCGAGGCCGGCTTTCAGTGAAGTTGACAGGCCTTGCTCAAACTCCGGGTTATGGACGAAAGTTACATCCGCGCCGGACAAAGCGTCTTCGACTTCAACTCTTTCGTGACCGGTGATGACAATGGTTTCGGAAGCCTGGCTCTCCAGGGCGGCGAGGACTGCGTGGCTGATCATCGGTTGCCCATCAATGAGCGCCAAAAGCTTGTTTTCGCGCCCCATGCGCTGTGACTGCCCGGCGGCCAGGACGATTGCAGCAATGTGCGGGATTGATTGCATGCCATCTCCAGCATTTCGGGCTTCGCGTGGCGAGGGGCGGCCGGGCATCTCCTTCAAAAGCCCGCCGACCCCCATCTGCATGACGTCCGAAGACGTAATCTGAAGATCGGCCGTAAGCCGCTGAAGGATCCAGTCCACACCGTTTAATTTTGGCGAACGGGCACAGGATGGCAGACCGATCACGGGAATTTTCCGGCTCTGATATTCAAGGTTGCCGACCACCATCAGATTTCCCGGATCAACGGGCATGCCGAAGTGGACGATGCTGCCACCGGCATCGATGATGCCTTGCGGCACAGAATCCGAGCGGTCAATCGTTGCTGACGCGCCAAAGATCAATACGACGTCGGCCCCCGCTTCGGCGGCACCCAGAATTTCTGCCGCAACCTCGCGTTCGTGATGGTCGCAGGTGGTGACCCGGTCAAGCGATGCATCCATGCCGGTCAAGCGCTCTTCGATTATGTGCTCTGCCTTTTGCAGAACGGACAATTTTGTGTCCGGCAGCCTGGTACTGACAAGAGCAAGGGATTTGCTCCTGAAAGGGGCGACAGAGATTTTCGCATCGATCCGCGCCATAAGTGCCGTCGCCTCCCTGACAATGGCCTCAGGCGCCGCAAGGGGAATGACTTTGACGGTGGCGATCAGTTGTCTTGGTCGAACGACGTGGAAAGGCTCCAACGTTGCAATGGTCACTGATTCATGGAGCGAGTTTATTTCGTCGATGACCTGTCGATCCAGGATGAGGACACCATGCTCGGTGGCATAGAGATTTGAGCGGCCTGTATAGGCTTCTGTTGTTCTTGTATCGCCGCCGACAAGAGAATCTGCGATGCGCTGGGCGGCTACATCTTCCGACACATCATCGGGCTCAAGCTGGCCGGCCATGATGTCGTGAATGCCGGCGGCGGCAAGCATTTTGAGATCGTTCTGGTCCAGCCGATGGCCCTTTTTGAGCGCACGATCACCAGCATTCACACGATGGCCCAGGATGGCGCCTTCGGCCTCGGCAACAGGAATGCGGCCAAACCGCATTATCCGCCGCCTCTCAGGGTTTGTGTGATTTCAGCGATGATCGAAACCGCGATTTCGGATGGCGCCCGGCCGCCAAGATCAAGGCCAATCGGGCCGTGGATACGCGCGATGGCATCGTCTTTGAAGCCTGCTTCCTGCAATCGTTGCACGCGTTTCGCATGGGTTCTTTTGCTGCCAAGGGCGCCAATATAAAAGCAATCAGACCGAAGCGCGCGGTCAAGGCCTGGATCATCAATCTTTGGGTCATGGGTGAGGGCGACAACAGCGGTGCGCGCATCAGGTCCGATCAAGTCGAGAGCTTCGTCCGGCCAATCCGTCATGATGGTGACGCTGGGAAATCGAAGGTCGGATGCAAATGCGGTCCGCGGATCAACAACGATGACATCGTATCCTGTAAGCCCGGCCATCTCGCTCAGCGGCTGCGCGATGTGCACGGCACCGATGATGATCAGCCTGAGAGGAGGATTGAATACATTGAGAAAAAGATCGCCTTGGTCCGTTTCGACGGTTCGCGACCGATCAGTCAAGACAGCATCCCTGGCCGCGGCCATCACAACAGACGTATCGTCAGGTGTCTCACCGGGATAGAGGAGAGTAGCTTCACTGCTGGCTATGCTGGTGGCGACGACGACGGGTCGCTTTGCGGCCTGGTCGGCCAACAGCTGATCTAATGTTTCGCGTTGCATCGTCGCTATTCAAGTGGTTCGACGTAAATCCGGATATCGCCGCCGCAGGCGAGGCCAACAGCCCAGGCATCTTCGTCAGCCACACCAAAGTCCAAAGTCCGGGGCTTGCCGTCATCAATTGTCGCCATTGCCTCTTCGACGACGGCGCCTTCAATGCAGCCTCCTGAGACCGAACCGACGAACTGACCGCCTTCCTCGATGACGAGCTGGCTGCCCACCGGCCGGGGGGCAGAGCCCCAGGTGTTGATAACCGTGGCAATGGCAACGCTGTGCCCGGCATCCTTCCATGCTTTCGCCTGAGGCAGGACATTGTCGTCAGACAATTGAGCTTGAGATGCCAAGTGAAGACCCTTTCTATCAAGCAGCTGACAGGAGCGCGGTTCCGGCCGTACTTTGCCCATCGCCAGCCAGAATACCAGCCAATTCTTTCAGCGATTGTATGTTATGGACCGCCCTAAAGTCATCAACGTGGGGCAGCATGGCCTTCACACCCTGGGCGCGGGGCTCAAACCCGTCAAACCTGAGTAGTGGATTGAGCCATATGAGGCGTCTTACAGACATGTGAAGCCGTTCCATTTCATGGCTCAGGCCTGCCCCTGCGTCCCTGTCCAGCCCGTCGGTCACGAGAAGACAAACGGCACCCTGGTTCAGGACGCGGCGCGACCAGTGCCGATTGAACTCCTTTAGGGCCTCACCAATACGTGTGCCCCCCGACCAGTCCTCGACCGCATCGGACACTGCTGCAAGGGCGACATCGACATCCTTCTTTTGAAGGTAGCGTGTAATGTTCGTCAACCTTGTGCCGAAGACAAAACTGAACACACGGTCGCGATCATTGGTTATGGCGTGGAGGAAGTGGAGAAACAGTCGTGAATACTGGCTCATGGACCCCGATATATCGCAGAGGACAACCAGGGGCGGATGGCGGCGGCGTATCTTCTTTCGCTCAAGATCAATCAGATTGGCGCCGTTGCGCAGCGTTTTCCGGAATGTCCGGCGGAGATCTATCTTGTTGCCGGAGCGATCAGGCTGAAACCGTCTGGTCAAGACGCTTTGAATGGGGAGCCGCAGCCTTTTGATGATCTCTTTCGCCTCGCGGACCTCTTCAGCTGACATTTGCTCAAAATCTTTTCGCTGGAGAATCTCCTCCGCAGACCATGTGTCCCTGGCATCTTCATCCACAATCTGCTCACCGGCCCTGGCGGCATGGATTGGTGATGTGCCGCGCATGGCGTCGGCTACACGTCTGGACAGTTCCTGTTTGGCCCTTTCCTCATCTGGCAAGCCAATGTCGGGCAGAACCAGGCTCATGGCATCCTCCAGCAAATCCGGATTTCGCCAAAAGATGTGAAAGGCCTGATCAAACAGCTCTCGCTGATCCCGTCGGGTTACAAACACGGCATGCAGCGCACTATGCATATCGTCGCGCCGTTTTATTCCTGCCGTCTGAACGGCTTCAAGAGCAATGACCACCTGAGCCGGTCCGATCTGCAGGCCTGTTCGCCTGAGCACACGCGCGAAGTGAAGGATGTTGTCTGCAAGTTTGCCTGAAGGCTGATCAGCCATTGCCTGGCTCACCCGTTGTCCAGCGCAATCTCGCTGTTCACTTTCTGCAGGATGCGGCTGGCCTCTGATCCGCGGACCTTTTCGATGTCGTCCTGATATTTGAGGAGCGCGCCAAGAGTATCGTTAATGGTATCGGGATCGAGCTCCATGCGGTCAAGTGTATCGAGGGCAGTTGCCCAATCAATGCTCTCAGCGACACCTGGCGCCTTGAACAGGTCGGTATCACGAAGCTCACTCACAAATCTGACAATCTGTTCAGTGAGCCGTTCGGCAGCGTCTGGAACTTTGAGCCGCAGAATCTCTCGCTCCCGGTCGACATCAGGATAGTCGACCCAGTGATAGAGACAGCGACGCTTCAAAGCATCGTGGATTTCGCGCGTCCGGTTCGAAGTGATAATGACGATGGGCGCATCGTCGGCATCAATGGTGCCGATTTCCGGTATCGTGATCTGAAAGTCGCTGAGCACTTCCAGCAGGAAAGCCTCAAACGGTTCGTCTGCACGGTCAAGCTCATCAATCAGCAGAACGGGCGGACCTTCCAGGTTCGGCTCCAGGGCTTCAAGCAGCGGGCGCTTGATAAGAAATCGTTCAGAGAAAATGTCATCACCAAGTTGATCCCGGTCTGTGATCCCCTCTGCCTCAGCCATGCGAATTTCAATCATCTGGGCGGCATAGTTCCACTCATAGACTGCGCCCGAGATGTCGAGCCCCTCGTAGCATTGAAGCCGGATCAGCTTGCGGCCGAGCGTTGCGGCCAGCACTTTGGCGATCTCAGTCTTGCCAACGCCTGCTTCGCCTTCAAGGAAAAGAGGACGCCCCATCTTCAGGGCCAGAAAGAGGGTGGTCGCCAGCGACCGATCGGCGATGTAAGCGCCTGATTTCAGAAGATCGGCGGTTGCCTCAATATCTGCAGGCAAATCTATCATGTGCGCTTACCTAGCCCTCGCGACGGCGCGCTTGACCATGACCGATACAAGCTGCGCTCTGTATTCCTGATCTGCGTGAATGTCTCTGTTGAGGTCATCGGGCGGCATCGAGATGCCCGCAGCTGTCTCCGCGTCAAACGACGCATCAAGGGCGGCTTCCATTTCCGTGAAGCGGTAGACACAGGGCCCTGCACCGGTTATGGCGACGCGCACACCGTCATTTGTCACGGCGACAAATGCGCCAACAAGGGCAAATCTGGAGGCCGGCTGATCGAACTTCATATAAGCGGATTTTTTCGGTACCGGGAAGATTATGTGCGTAATAATTTCATCTTCTTCAAGGGCGGTTTCGAACAGGTCGATGAAGAAATCATCAGCAGCAATAGAACGCCGGTCGGTGTGAATTGTTGCGCCAAGGCCAAGGACCGCGGCAGGATAGTCTGCGGCCGGGTCACTATTTGCAATGGATCCGCCGAGTGTGCCGCGGTTCCGGACCATGGGATCGCCGATTTTGCCGGCAGTTTCCGCAAGAGCCGGGATGGCCCGCTGAATTTCAGCGGATTCGTTGACTGCCGCGTGAGATGTCAACGCTCCGACACGGACTTCTGTGGCTGAGACGCTGATGCCTTTCATTTCGCTGACGTCGCCGAGATCAATGAGGTCAGAATGCATGGCAAGACGCTGTTTCAGCGTTGGCACAAGGGTCATGCCACCGGCGATAAAGGTTGCGTCATCCAGAGACTTCATCAGCGCGGTAGCATCTGCGATGTCTTTGGCACGATGGTAGTTGAATGCGTACATGGGCTTTCTTTCTCCGCTCAGCTCTTGTCCCGAAGGGCGCGCCAGATGGCCTGGGGTGTCGCGGGCATGGCAATGTCATCCGTGCCGATGGCGTCGATGATCGCGTTCATAATTGCGGGTGGCGCTGCGATTGCACCGGCTTCACCACAGCCTTTCACACCCAAAGGGTTCGACGGGCATTCCGTTTTAGTCATGCCAACAGTGTAACTTGGCAGATCATCAGCACGGGGCATGGCGTAGTCCATGTAAGACCCCGTGATCAGCTGGCCAGTCTCTCGGTCGTAAATACCGTGTTCAAGGAGAGCCTGGCCGATGCCCTGGGCGATTCCACCATGAACCTGGCCTTCAACGATCATTGGATTGATCACATTGCCAAAGTCATCAACAGCGACAAATTTCACGATGTCGACAACACCGGTGTCAGGGTCGACTTCGACCTCACAAAGGTGTGCACCGGCCGGAAATGTGAAATTGTTCGGATCATAGAACGCAGTCTCCGTCAGACCCGGTTCAAACTCATTTGTCGGCATGTTGTGGGGGACATAAGCCTCAAACGCTATTTCCTGAATGCTCATGGTCTTGTCCGTGCCGCTGACGACAAAATCCGGGGCCTGGAACTCAACATCGTCGACATGCGCCTCCATCATATGGGCGGCAATTCGATGGGCTTTTTCAACGATCTTGTTTGAAGCCTTGACGATGGCTGATCCGCCGACCGCGACGGAGCGTGATCCATAAGTGCCCATACCGAACTGAACTTTGTCCGTATCACCATGAACGACGTCAATATCTTCAAAGGGAACGCCAAGTTTGTCCGACACGATCTGCGCGAAGGTTGTTTCATGACCCTGGCCGTGGCTGTGCGAGCCCGTGTAAATCGTCACGCTGCCAGTGGCATTGAACTGCACTTTGGCGCTTTCCCAAAGCCCGACACCTGCGCCAAGGGATCCCACCGCCTGGCTTGGCGCAATGCCGCAGGCTTCGATGTAAGTGGAAAGGCCCAGACCGCGCAGCTTGCCAGCTTTCTCCGATACGGCGCGGCGAGCTGTAAAACCTGATACGTCAACCAGCTCTTCTGCAAGATCCAGGGAAGCATCGTAATCGCCAACGTCATATTCAAGGATGACCGGCGTCTCGTAGGGGAACTGATCAGGCTTGATGAAGTTCCGCCGCCTCAGTTCAGCAGGGCTCAGGTCAAGATCGCGAGCGGCCTTGTTGACGAGAGTTTCAAGTATGTAAGTTGCCTCAGGCCTTCCGGCGCCCCGGTAGGCGTCCACCACAGTTGTGTTCGTAAATACCGCCTTCACTTCTGCATAGATGCCGGGGATGACGTACTGGCCACTCAACAGCGTTCCGTAGAGGTAGGTCGGCACAGCGGAAGCGAATGTCGAAAGGTAGGCACCCATATTAGCGATTGTCGAGACACGAAGACCGAGGAATTTGCCATCCGCATCCATCGCCATTTCGGCGCTCGAAACATGATCGCGACCGTGGGCGTCGGACAGGAACGCCTCATCTCTGCCAGCTGTCCATTTTATCGGCCGATCGACATACTTTGATGCCCAGAGACAAACCGTCTCTTCGGCGTAGACAAATATCTTTGATCCGAAACCGCCACCGACATCCGGTGCGATGACTCTCAGCTTGTGCTCCGGTGCAATGCCGATGAACGCGGACAAAATGAGGCGGGCGACATGCGGATTCTGGCTGGTGGTATGAAGAGTGTAGCTCTCGGTGCCCTTGTCGTAGCTGCCGATGGCCGCACGCGGTTCCATGGCATTGGGCACAAGGCGATTGTTTGTGACGGCAATCTTCGAGATGTGGCTGGCATCGGCGAAGGCCTGATCTGTGACAGCCTTGTCGCCGATTTCCCAGTCGTAACAGAGATTCCCGGGCGCTTCTTCATGGATCTGGGGGGCACCGTCAAGGATGGCGGCTGCCGGATCAACAACTGCGTCATGGACATCGTAGTCGACTTCCACCGCTTCAGCACCGTCCCGCGCTGCTGTCTCTGTTTCGGCGATGACAATGGCGACCTGATCGCCGACATAGCGGACTTTCTCGTGGGCAAGGGCCGGGTGGGGCGGTTGCGCCATTTCTGAGCCATCCTTCGAATGCACGGTCCAGCCACAGATCAGACCACCGAGTTCGTCGAGCGCAAAGTCGGCACCAGTAAGTATTCTGACGATGCCCGGCATGGCGCCAGCCTTCGAAACGTCGATGCCCTTGATCGTGGCATGGGCGTGAGGCGAACGGACAAAGACCGCATAGGTCTGTCCGGTAACCGAGATGTCATCTGTATAGGTGCCAATGCCCATCAGGAAGCGCTTGTCTTCCGTCCGCTTGACCGATGCGCCGATACCGTTTTCGTTGGCCATGATCCGCCCCTAACCGCGCATGGCTTCGGCGCCGGCCAGGATCGACTTGACGATATTGTGGTAGCCGGTACAGCGGCAGAAATTACCTTCAAGCTCGTGCCGCACTGTTGCTTCATCGAGCTCGTCAGGATGACGTCTGACAATGTCCAGAGCCGACATGATCATGCCTGGCGTGCAAAACCCGCACTGCAGGCCGTGGTTATCTCGAAATGCCTGCTGCATCGGGTGCAAAGTGTCGCCATCGGCAACACTTTCGATGGTGTTGATTTCGCGACCCTCGGCCTGAACCGCGAGGATGGCACATGACTTCACGGCGATCCCGTCCATATGAATGGTGCATGCCCCGCATTGGGAAGTATCGCATCCAATATGCGTGCCGGTCAGGCGGAGCTGCTCACGAATGAAATCAACCAGCAGTGTTCTCGGCTCCACTTCGCCGGATACCTGCTTGCCGTTCACGCTCATGGTAACGGTGGTCGTTGCCATCTACTCAATCTCCCCACTTGACGGGCTTCATGCCCTGTTTGCCTGAGTTTCGCTGGCTCTTCGGCTTTGGTCAAGGGATCGGGCGAAAGCTGAAGAGCTTTCACTGGCTGCCATGCTGGACTAGGCTTTTTTGCATCAACGGGATTGAGGAAGAAAGTATGAGCAACACAGCAAAGCTCGCACCCAGACTGGCGGACCTGAAGAGTGCCAGTGTGGCAATACTTGATTGCGGCAAACGCGGCGGGATTGACCTGCTGGAAGAAGCGGCCGGCCGGCTGCAAGGATGGTGACACTGTTGACCTCGGCGGCAAGGAATTCGAGTGGCACTATCCAGACGGGATGCCCAGCGCAAAGGAATGGCCCAGCGGATTCGCCAAATGGAACTCGACCATTGACGGGATCAAAGGGGTCAAGACACTCGAAACCGGAGATCCAATCTGGGACTTGCCGAAAGCCGAAGTGACGGCAAGGGTCGATGCTCTGATGGCAGGCATAGTTGCCGGTTTGACAGCCTGATCAACTGCTGAAGTAGACGAGGCTGCCAGCGCCGAGCGCCAGCGCAGCAATTGCCCAGACCCAGTCGGGGGCTGCGGCACGGTCGGCCCTGTCCAAGTGCGCGCCATCGGCTTCAGGCGTCTGATCTCCGATCTCGGTCGGCGTGAGCAGCGCAGTGAAAGCTTCGAAAAAGTCGCGCGCAAGCTTTTTCGCTGCAGCATCAATCAGACGTGAACCGATCTGAACCAGCTTGCCACCGACCTGAGCGTTTACTTCGTATCTAAGCAACGTGCCTTCACCGTCGTCTTCAAGCGTCACGTTGGCGCTGCCTTTGGCAAATCCGGCTGCTCCGCCAGTGCCTTCTCCCGAAATGACATAAGAATTTGGTGGGTCAAGCTCACTCAGAGTTATCCTGCCCTTGAACTTCGCTTTCACAGGGCCGACTTTCGCCACGACTGCCGCTTCCAGCTCGGTAGCCGAAATCTGTATGATTTCCTCGCAACCCGGAATGGCGGCTTTTAAAATCCGGGAATCGTTCAACGCTTCCCAGACACGGGCCCGAGGGGCAGGAATTCGCACTTCGCCGTTCAGATTCATTGTCGCACCAGCAAGTTATTAGATGATGTATTCAGCTAGAAGTACTGGAACAACAAGTATCCTGCCAGCAATACGCTTACCCACAGCACACCGGAGCCGACCGCCCAGGTGCGGCTGAGAACGCCCTGGCTGCCATGGTGGCGCTCTGCATAGGCGATGAAGGATCGAATTTGTTGGTTGGCCATTCTCTTGCTGGCCTGTCCAATCTGGTTCAACGGTGCGAATGCCGCCATGATCAGCTTCGGCAGGCCGCGCCGGTAGAACCAGTCGAAATCGAGATTTCTTGACATGATCTCGGCCGGATATAGGCCCGTTCTCATCAGCACGGCGAACGCCAGAATAGCGAAAAACAAGAGCTGCAACTGGTTGATTACATGGGGCGCAGTGTAGGGATTGAAGTCCGTTGCGTATGGCAGCAAGGCATAAAACCCTGTTGGCCAGACGCCGATCAGGATGCACAGAAATGCGGCGATGCCCATTGCGATGAGCATGTTCCAGGGCGCTTCTTTTGGACGCCGCCCGCTGTCGTGATGGAAGAAAGTAAAATAGGGAATCTTGATGCCGGAATGATCCAAGACGCCTGCGGATGCCATCAGAAGGACGATCCAGATGACCATGTTTCCGTTGTCCGCAACAGCAGTGAGGATCAGTGACTTCGTGACAAAACCGGCGAACAGCGGAAAGGCGGAAATAGACATGGACCCTATGATGCAAAAACCGGCGCTCAATTTCATGGACTTGTAGAGACCGCCCAGTTCAGACGCGCGAATGGTGCGTTCGCGGAACAGGACCGCCGACATGGACATGAAGAGCACGCCTTCGAAGAGGATGTTTGCGAACGCGTGCCCTGCCGCGCCATTGATGGCCATCTCTGATCCGACTCCAATGGCACAGACCATGAAACCAAGCTGGTTATTCAGGCTGTAACTGAGGACGCGGCGCATGTCATTTTCGATGCAGGCAAAAAAGATCGGAAAGGCGGTCATGACAGCGCCGATGGGAATCAGGATATCCGTGCCGGGAAATCCCCTTGCCAATGCATAGATGGCAAGCTTTGTTGTGAAGGTCGACAGAAAAAGAACGCCAGTGGTTGTGGTCTCGGGATAGCTGTCCTGAACCCAGTTGTGCAGCAGCGGAAAGGCGCACTTCATGCCAATGCCGAGCAGCATCAGCCCTGATGACAGGCCCGTGAGCCCGATCTCGTCAAATGCAATCGATCCCGTCTCGTGAACATGGAGGATAATGCCGGCAAGAAGCACGACACCCGATCCGACCTGAATGACCAGATAACGGATGCCGGTTTCGATGGCACGCTCGGACCGTCGTGCCCAGATCAGGAAAACAGAAGAAATGGCCGTCAGTTCCCAGAAGATGAAGAGCGTGATCAGGTCGCCTGCGAAGACTCCGCCGATCGCGGCACCGGCATACATGAGAGCGGTTGTGTCCTGGACGCTGTCTTTGACATGAAGCGCGTAGAGAACGCCGAGGAAGCCAGCGAAGCTGAAGATATAGCCGAAGATAAGGCTCAGGCCGTCGACACGATTGAGCGTGAGCTCGTAAGTGAAGATTGTAACCTGGGCAAAGTTACCGTGTTCCAGCATCACGATCTGGGCAAGCGTCGCAAGTGGCAGAGCCATAGCCAGAACTTTGCGTGAACGACCCTTCAGAACGCCAACGACCAGCGAGCCCAACAGCAATGGCAGTGCAATCGGGAGGTCAGCGATCATAGTAATTTTCCTCCCGCTTGACCAATTTCCTCAACTGCTTGGCACTGAGCACAATGCCTGCATAGGCGAAAAAGCCGAAAATGGCGTAAAAACCAAACCAGGATTCGAAAAAGAAGTGAGGGTGCTTTTCGTAAAAGAAGTCGGCTGCGAAAACTGCGACACAGACAGCGATCAGGCCATGGAAGATCCTGGTGACGTTCTTGGGATCGTCGAGCCAGTATTTTTTGCCGTCTGCTTCCGGCTGGTCGTGATTTTCGCTCATCGAAATGTCCTTGTCAGCCGGCCAACGGCGCAAGTAGATCATAGATTGCACCGGCGTAAGCAAAGAGGAACAGGCAACCAAGTGCTGTCAGGCACAAGGGAATAACCATTATGAGAGGCGCTTCCTGCCTGGTTACTTTTGGCGCCGCGACTCCGTCCAGATTTTCAAGGCTTGGTTCACCCTTTAGCGGCAGGAAAAACGCGCGCGCGGGAATGGGTAACAGATAAGCCACATTCAGCAACGATGAGATCATCAGCACCGCGATCAGGATCAACTGATTGGCGTCCGCGGCGCCGAGGGCGAGATACCACTTGCTCCAGGCGCCGCCCAGAGGGGGCAGGCCAATGATCGAAAGTGCAGCTATGAAAAAGGCGCCCATCGTCCAGGGCATAAGTCGTCCGATGCCGTCCATGTCGCTGATTTCAGTTTTGTGCAGTGCTGTATATATGGCGCCGGCACAGAAAAAGAGCGTGATCTTGCCGACGGCATGCATCGCAATGTGCATGCCTGATCCAATGACGCCAATGCCGGTAGCAAGCATGGCGCCCAGAATGACGTAAGAGAGCTGGCTGATTGTCGAATAGGCGAGCCGTGCTTTGAGGTTGTCCTTGGTCATGGCTATAATCGACGCAATGAGAATAGTCGCGGCCGCCACATATGCGAGCCAGATACTGACACCGGTGTCGGCGAGAAAGCCGACGCCAAAAATGTAAACGGCAATCTTGAGCACAGAAAAAACACCGGCCTTTACAACAGCGACGGCATGCAAAAGAGCACTTACGGGCGTTGGCGCCACCATGGCGGCCGGCAACCATCGATGCACAGGCATCAGAGCTGCCTTGCCGATGCCGAAAACGTACATGCCAAGAAGCAGGCCGACCAACGGGCCCTCGATATGTCCTTCAAGGATGCCCCCTTTGACGAAGTCAAGCGTGCCGGCAATGTTCCAGGTCCAGATAATGGCAAAAAGGAGGAAGCTGATGGATGTGCCAATCAGGATTCCAAGATAGATGCGCCCGGCATTTCTTGCTTCCAATGTCCCTTTGTGGGTGACCAGCGGATACGTCGATATGGTCAGCGCCTCATAGAAGATGAACAGCGTCAAAAGATCGCTGGCGAGGGCAATTCCCATAGTCGCAGATATAGCGACGGCAAAGCAGGTGTAGAAACGCGTCTGCTTCAATTCATTGTTCGCGCGCATGTAACCAATGGAGTACAGGGACGTCAGCACCCAGAGGGTCGAAGCAATGATTGTGAACAGCAGACCAAGCGGCTCTAATGTAAATGCAATGGTGAGGCCCTGAATCGGCTCAGCCCATGTGATCGTGGGATTTGAGCTGACGACCCCTGATTGCGCCAGCCAGAAAATGTCCGCGAACAGCAGCAGCGACGTCACAATCGTGACAGCTTCCCTGAGATTGGGCGAGCGGCCCACAGCCAATATGATGCCGCCACCGACGAGCGGCAGCAAAATGGCGAGTGTCATCGAGAGTTCAGCCGTCATGCACCACCACCTGTCAAATAAGCGCCGATCCCATTTGCGATGTCTGCGGTGAGGGACGTATCAATGCCGAACCAGACATTCAGGGCGACCAGAGCCCAGAGGGTGAGCAGCATTGACAAGGGGGCTTCGTGATCGACGAGCTTTTCGACGGTGCCTTCGTCAGAGACGTTGAAATAAGCCGTCTCGACGATGCGCCAGATGTAAATAACGGCCAGCAGCGAACTCAGGAGAATCAGTAGTCCGACCCACCAGAGACCAAGATCAATTGCCGCACTGATGAGATACCATTTGGAGATGAAGCCCGCCGTCAGAGGCACGCCAATGATCGAAAAGCCGCCAGCAACAAAGGCCGCCATTGTCCAGGGCATGGAGTGCCCAAGGCCGCGCATATCTGAAATCATGACCGAGCCGGTACGGAAGAATACGCAGGCCAGAGCCATGAAAAGGCCGCCTTTTATAATGGCATGATTGAAGAGATGCAGGATGCCGGCGCCAACGCCTTCAGGTGTCGCCAGGCTGATACCCAAAATGATGTAACCGACTTGTGCTACACTTGAGTAGGCAAGCATTCGCTTCGCATTGTCCTGGAAGATCGCGGCAGTGGAGGCGATGAACATGCCGGCGATGGCCAAGCCCATCAGTATCTCGCCAAGCGGGACGACATTGAAGCTGAAATCAGTGCCGAAAACTGAGAAGACAAACCTGAGAAGCACATAAATAGAGACCTTGGTCGCCGTCGCGGCGAGGAAGATCGTCACGACGCTGGGCGCATAGGTATAGGCATTTGGCAGCCAGATATGGAGCGGGAAAAGGGCAAGCTTCAGGCTCACGCCGACAATGAAAAAGGCAAAGCCGGCGAGAACAACGCTATTTCCGCGAAGTTCGGGCAGAAGCTCTGCCATGTCGGCCATATTCAGCGTGCCGGTGACCATGTAGAGAAGGCCAATCGAAATGACGATAAAGGTGGCACCGATTGTCCCCAGAATCAGGTAGTTATACGCCGCCGTCAGAGCTCGGCGATCTTTACCCAGGCTGATCAGCACATATGAGGAAAGTGATGAAATTTCCAGGAATACAAATACATTGAAGAGGTCACCCGTGATGGTCACGCCGAGAAGACCAGTAAGGCAGAGCAGGTAGCAGGCATAGAACAGCGCCTGGTGGCGATCAGGTATTTCCGCCGCGACGCTTTGCCGGGCAAACATCATGGTGAATGCACCCATGCCAGAGACCACGAGCAGCACAAAACCATTCAGCATGTCAATCCGGTACTCGATTCCCCAGGGCGCGGCCCAGCCGCCAAGCGCATAGGAAATCGGGCCGTTGCTGAGGACTGCGAGCAGGAGGTCTGCCGACATGGCAAATGCCGATAGGCTTACGATCAGGGCAATCCAGTAGCTGAGCCTTCGCGAGCCGATGAGAGCAACCAAAGGTGCAGACAGCAGCGGCACTACGATCTGGAGAACTGGCAAGTGGACAGGAATCATTGGTCCATCGCTTCCTCGTCGATGGCCAGGATTTCATCCTCTTCTATGGTTCCGTAGCTCTCATGGATCCGGGCAATAATGGATACGGCAAGCGCCATGGTGGCTACGCCCACAACAATTGCGGTCAGAATAAGCACGTGGGGAAGTGGATTCGAGTAAACAACGCCCTCAGAGTCGTGTAACAGGATAGGTGCCGTGCCGCCTCTAATTTTTCCCATGCTGATGTAAAGTATAAACACTGAAACCTGGAAAATGTTGAGGCCGACAACCTTTTTGATGAGATTGCCGCGCGAAATGACAATGTAGAATCCTATCATCATAAGGATTATGACGATCCAGTAGTTGTAGAGGCCGGGAAAATTGGAAGGTAAAAGATCCATCTACGACTGATCCCCACCTTCATCAAGGCTGTCGCGTTCTTCATGACGGCCGGCGACAGCCATGAAAATTGTGATCATCACGGAGGCAACGGTGACGCCCACACCAAGTTCAACCAACAGGATGCCAATATGCTGGCCAGCCTGAGGTTCGGCAGCGAGGACATTGTAATCCAAATAGTTACCGCCCAGGACAAGGCCCATTACGCCCACGCCAGCAAAGATCAAGACACCCAGACACATGCCTACCCGAAGCCAGGCCGGCGGGATCGCACGCCTTGTCTGTTCGATGCCAAAGATGAGGCCGTGCAGTATGAACCCAACAGCGAAGATGACCCCTGCCTGAAATCCGCCTCCCGGCCCGAAATCGCCATGAAACTGCACATAAAGGGCGAACAGCAGTATGGGGGGCAGCAGGAACTTGCCGACAATGCGGAGAATGAGAAGATCAGTCATTCAGACTTGTCCTCTTTTTTCCGTCTGCGTCGTTGCAGGCCGCCGCCGAGTAGCAGGAGCGCACCGATGCCCGCAGTGAAGATTACCGTGGTTTCTCCCAGCGTGTCATAGCCGCGATAGCTTGCGAGCACACTGGTAACCACATTTGGAATGTGACCGATCTCGTCGGGGGATTTCTCGATGTATCGGGGTGCGACATGACTGTGAATGGGAGCATTGGGATCACCAAACAGCGGCATGTCCCTGGTTCCCAACATAAGGGCAAGACCCACAATCAGAACCGTTGCCAGCGGCAGGTAGTGCTTTCGGGCGTCCTGCTTTTCGTGGCGTACAGTCAGTGAAATCGCACCAAGGAAGAGTACAGTGGTAATGCCTGCGCCGACGGCTGCCTCTGTAAAGGCAACGTCCACCGCATCCATCACAACGAACAAGCCAGCACTTGTCAGGCTGAATATTCCCGACAGGACAATGACAACGAAGAGATCGCGGGCGCGCAGTATTGCGATCGCAGTGGCGACCAGGAATCCAAGCAAAACGACATCCGTGATGCTGATCATTCGACTGCCTCTGTGGAAGCGTCGTCGTCGAATTCGTTCTGATCACCAGGCACGAGGTCCTTGCCAAGTAACGGTCTGAGGCCCGACACCCAGGCACCGTGGGCGACCGCATGGGTCGATGTGGGGCTGGTGAAAAAGATGAAAAACAAAATGAATATGAGTTTCACAGCGACCAGGGTAAGTCCGGCCTGGAACAAGAGCCCCAGTACAATCAGGCCAGCGCCGAGCGTGTCGGTTATGCCTGCCGCATGCATCCGGGTATAGAAGTCAGGAAACCGATTGAGGCCGATACCGCCGATAACCGAGAATGCGCCGCCGGCCAGCAGGCAAACCCAGGAGGCGATGAAGAGAGCTTGATCAATCATTGGTTTCCGGTGTCCGTATCGGTGATCGAGGCACTGCCAGCCGGGCCCGCGCCCAAGGCGCCAAATTTTACAAATTTCAAGACGGCGATGATGCTGACAAAATTTATGAGTGCATAGACCAGTGCAATGTCCAGGAACTCTGGACGCTCTGTCAGGAAGCCCAGGACCGCGATCAGCAGGACGGTCTTCGTGCCGAACATGTTAATGGCAAGCAATCGGTCAAAGGGGGTCGGGCCCAAAAAGGCCCGGGCAAGAGCAAGAGCCATCGTGACCAGCACTGCAAGGGTCACCGCTGTAAACATCTCAGATCTCGCCTTCCATGGTTGAGACCCGCCGATCCATTGCGCCGTCTTCCAGGTCCTCGGCCGCGGTTCGTGAAATGGCATGAACCAGAAACTGGTCGCCCTCCGTGTCGATTGTTACTGTGCCTGGCGTCAGCGTAATTGAATTGGCATAAATGACTTTGCCAAGATCAGATTGCTGCGTTGATTTCAGCCGAACAATTTCAGGCTCCAGCTCTAAGCTCGGGCTGAGGATGCGCCTGGCGACGTCAAAGTTTGCCAGCACAATCTGCCAGCCCAGCCAGGGCCAGTACCATAACGCCGACAGCAAGACATGAGTTGGCATGCTCTCGTGATCAAGGGTCTCCAGGCGCCATGTCAAAAGCACGACGAACGCACAGGAGGCCAGGCCAAAACCCAGCAGCAGCGGCTCGAAAAGTCCGGATAACAGCATCCAGAGCAGACCAAGGCCAAGAAAAAGAGAGATGGCATGCGCCACTTCGGATCCCCCCGATGCAAACCTCAGGCTTGGCTGAGGACGGACTCCGCTAGACCTGACGAAAAATTCAGCAGGCTTGAGAAAATCTGATCAAGCCGCGAAAACGAACAGAAAGCGTTATAGTCATGACCTGCGAAAGTTGCTAGCAGTTTTGGCCGAACCGCAGCAGCTGAGGCCGATCCAGGACATCCCGCGAAGTGACCAATTTTCCGTGCAAATTGTAGCGCCAGCGGCACTACAATCAAAAGGAGAATATGTAGCCTGATTCTACCTAATTCTGGATTTCGGGCTGCAGGTGAAAGCCCCGGTGGGACTGAAGTTAGAGGCTTATTTTGATATACATCCCTAAGTTGACATTATAACCATTCTAGTGTTGCGCACTAAAGATTTCATGGTAAAGTGCCTCTTGTCTGTGGAGGAAAATTGAAAGTTTAGTGATTGTTATGAACGTAATACAATCAGAGATCGTTGGTACGCCAGAAGAGGGTGCCACGTCGGATGAAGAAGTTAAGCAGTTTCAAGGTAAGATAAAATGGTTTGATCCCGTCAAGGGATACGGCTTCATCGTCCCAGAGGACGGATCACCAGACGTACTTCTGCATGCATCAGTGCTTCGTGAAGCCGGGCGAGAGACCCTGCTTGAGGGAACGACTGTCCAATGTGAAGCTGTGGATCGCGCGAAAGGCTTACAGGCGGTCCGTCTGGGCGAAATTGATACCAGTACTGCTATTCTGCCGGCCCGCCCGCTTGATGCCGCCGAAACGGAAACGCGCCCGACAGTAATTGCCGCCGGTGATTATATAGATGTGGAAGTGAAATGGTTCAACCGCATTCGAGGTTATGGTTTCGTAACCCGCGGTGAAGGAACACCCGACATTTTCATTCATATGGAGACATTGCGTCGTAACGGCCTGCTGGATGTGGCACCCGGCCAGATTGTCAGCGTTCGCGTTGGTGATGGGCCAAAAGGGCCGCAAGCTGTTGAGATCAGGATGCCCGTTGACGACGAGTAAGCTCGCCGGCGAACCAGCTTTTTTCAATTCACGACCTGTTCATCCAGTCGAGACTATCCATTCAACACTGATTCAGGGCCATTTACTTGCTGGCTCCTGGCCGGGCTGTGACATGAAAGCGGCTCGCCCAAGTGTCCTGATGTGGACAAGAATGGCGCAATCATCGTAAGTGACTTTCATGGAATATGCGGATCAGACAAAGAGGCGAGCTCATTGGCTGGGCCTTTTTTCGCTCCTGTGCCTCGTTTTCGCGATGCCGCAGCTGAGTTCAGCACAGGAGCGCGAGCTTTCTTCCCTGGTGATTGTGACCAAAGCCGGCCCACAAGTGTTCTCGGTTGAGCTTGCCGACAACCCGCAGAAAAAGGTGAGGGGGCTTATGTTCCGGGAATATCTGGGACAGGATCGCGGCATGCTGTTCCTCTATCCGGCCAATACACAGATCAACATGTGGATGAAGAACACACTCATTCCCCTCGATATGATTTTTATTGATTCAGAAAGCCGCATCCGAAATATCGCTGAGAATACGGAGCCCCTGTCTGAAGACACCATTTCATCTGATGGCGGGGTGCGGGCCGTTCTGGAAGTGCCAGGCGGTACGGCCGCCCGGCTTGGCATAGCACCTGGTGATCGCGTTAGCCACGTGGCGCTTGACTGATCTGATCAGCTCCATTTTTCAGGGATTTATTTTGTGGCGGACTTCGAAAAAGAACTGAAAGCGCTGGTGGCTGCGGCCAACCCGCCGGCAGGTTATGTCCATGAAAGCGCCGGGGCGCCGTTTTCGATTCATAACGGCCCCATTTTCACAAGACAAAGTGGTGATCAGATTGAACGTGGCTTTCGGGTCTCTGCACATCACCTGAACGGGATGGGCACGTTGCACGGCGGTATGATGATGGCTTTTGCTGACAATCTGCTTGGCCACGTGACGGGCGCGGAGGTTCTTGCGCCGACGTTGTCGACCGAACTCACCGCGAAATTCATCCGCATGGTGCGGCCTGGACAATGGGTCGACGGGCGCGGGATCGTACTTGACGTGACGGAAGACACCATCCGCGCCAGGGCAGAGCTCAGTGTCGGCCCCCGCATCTTCTTCGAGGCTGAAGGCAGTTTTACCATCATGCGCCGCCACCAGAAGCGCTATATTGAGAGAAGGGCGCGGAGAGAGCAGGCCGAAGACTAACGGCCCGACAAAAGCTTTTCTTGCCCGATACCGTGCAGTTGTGTATTTCGTCCTTCAGAAACGGGGCGTAGCGCAGCCTGGTAGCGCATCTGCTTTGGGAGCAGGAGGTCGGAGGTTCAAATCCTCTCGCCCCGACCAAGATTTGAATTACTGACAGAGGTCTGATCAATGGTTGCCCGTATTCTGAAGCCCGCAAAGAACGCCATGCAGTCTGGCCACGCCAACAGCCGGAAGTGGATCCTGGAGTTCGAGCCTGAAGCTGAAAATCGCATCGACCCCCTGATGGGCTGGACCGGGTCGGCTGACATGGACAGTCAGGTCAGGCTCAACTTCGAAACCAAAGAAGACGCGGTGGCCTATGCGGAACGAAACGGCCTTCGGTACGAAGTCATTGAGCCCAGGCTGAAGACCACCAAAATCAAAAGTTACGCGGACAACTTCCGCTTCGATGCCGTAAGATAGGCCACTCGCAACACATCGGGCGCCCTTAGCTCAGTTGGATAGAGCAACGGCCTTCTAAGCCGTAGGTCACAGGTTCGAATCCTGTAGGGCGCGCCATCCGCTTTCGCTTCGCTACAGCGCGATTGCGCTGGAGGGTTTAGCGAAACGGATGCGGCGCTGTAGCGAACAACGTGAGTGTAAGCGGGCTAGTTGCAAGTGAGATATGTCTATATCCTTCAGAGTGAGATTGATCCCGAGCGGTTCTATACAGGCAGCACATCTGACTTGCAGCGGCGTTTGAAGGAACACAATTCCGGCCACTCAACTCATACAAACAAGTTTCGACCATGGAAAATCAAGACCTATGTCGCCTTTGAGGATCATCAGAAGGCCAACGCATTTGAGAAGTTCCTGAAGACAGGAAACGGCAGAACATTTGCGAAGAAGCGCTTGTAGCCAGACAGAGGCGATATAGAGGGTGACTCTGCTTCGCCTCCTGTTTTCCCGGATTGGAAGTAGGTATGGACCTTTTATGTTGCGGCGAAAAAGTAAAGTAGAGATCCAGTCCAATGAAATTCTACCTGTCTTCATACAAGTTCGGTGACGAAGTCGAAAAGCTTGTAGCCTCGGCACCATATGGAAAAATCGGCTTCGTCCCCAATGCACTGGATTTCTCAGCTGCTGACCTTGAGAGAAAAAGAAAAAGTATTGCAGAACAGATAGAAACACTGAGTAGCTTTGGCCTGGAAACTGAGTTGATCGACTTGCAGGAATATTTCGGAAAGCAATCTGAGCTCGAGGAAAAGATCAATACCCTGGGCGCTGTGTTTGCATGTGGCGGAAACACGTTCGTGTTGCGTCAGGCAATGAGACTAAGTGGCCTTGATCAAATTCTGGAAAATCTGCGAGGCGATAACAAGTTCCTGTATGCTGGATACAGCGCAGGAGTTTGTGTTCTTGCTCCTGATCTCAGACCATACTCAGTTGTCGATGACTCAACTGACACACCCTACGAAGAAATCAAAGAAGTGATATTTTCTGGTCTGGGCTTCATCGAATATGCAGTGATGCCTCATTGGAATTCAGGTCACCCGGAATCAGAAGCTATTGAGGATGCAATCGAGTTGTGCAAAAGAGGCAACATTCCCTACAGAGCCCTGCGGGATGGCGAGGTGATTTTGATTGATAGTGACTAGAGCATCCTGAGAGCTAACAAGTTACATACTCGAACATTAACTAATTGATTTATAACGATAAAATGATTGGAATTCCGCCCTTCTAAGCCGTAGGTCACAGGTTCGAATCCTGTAGGGCGCGCCAAACTGCGCGGCACTTCTGCGAAAACGGGCAGAAGTTCTCTCCGCGATGGAAGGACTGATGCGCTACCTATCTCTGGTCAGGCGATAGCATTGTTCCAATTTAGCCCGGAATGTTCCAAGATAAGCTGTTTGGTCGGCATCCCGGCGTTTCCCGACCATCAGACTGATAGCGTTTTGTAGCAGCGCTCGGCAGGAACTCAACATGATCGACCACATCTCGATCCAGGTTCGCGACTTGGCGAAAAGCACTGTGTTCTACGAGAGGGTGTTGCAGCCTCTAGGGTTGACTAAGCTTGTTGAGCGCGAAACTACGGTCGGCTTTGGCAAGAAGTATCCAGAGTTCTGGCTGAACCTTCGCAGCGACTTGCCAGCCGCTTCAGAAGGGACAGGAACACACATATGCCTGCGCGCAGCGTCGAAGGAAGCAGTACAATCATTTCACGACGTAGCTATTGAAATGGCTGGACGGACAGACGGATTGCCGGGGAACCGTTCTGCTGCAATAACCACCTACTTTGGCGCATTCATATTGGATCTGGACGGCAACAAAATTGAGGCCGTGACATTTCCTCGTTGATGATCGAGTCTGACAGGCCATCCGCTTTCGCTTCGCTACAGCGCGAATGTGCCAATTTGCGACTACAGCCGCGCATTGTCAGGCCAGATCTCCAGCCTCAACACCGCTTCCCTTGACGAGTTGCTCAGGATTGCTTGTCCTTGCCGAACCGTTCATCGAGGGCCCAAATGCGCTCAAACCCGACAGTCTGATTGAGATCATCGAAAGACATTGTCTTTGTGGTTGATAGATTGTTTTGCAGGTCGCTGTAGGCGCCCTGGAGTGCAACGGCTGCTGCGGCGAGACCGATCAGGGGATAGATCGCTATGGAGTAACCATAGCTCTTCAGCGCTTCGGGCGGCACAGGGGGTGTTGAGCCACCCTCAACCATATTGGCGAGCAGCCAGGCATCGGGGAAAGCCTTGCCGATTTCCTCGAGTTCGCGCATCGATTCCGGGCTTTCCAGGAAGAGGATGTCGGCGCCAGCCTTGAGGAAGGCCTCACAGCGGCTGATGGCTTTGTCGAGACCGAGGCTGGTTCGGGCGTCGGTGCGGGCGATGATCAGGAAGGCATCGTCCTTGCGGGCTTCTCTGGCCATTTGTACCTTGGCCGTGGCCTCATCCAGATCAATCACCTCGCGATTCCTGGTGTGGCCGCAGCGCTTTGGAAAGCGCTGGTCCTCGATCTGAATGGCTGACACGCCGGCGGCTTCATAGACACGAACAGTGTCTTCCACATTGATGATGCCGCCGAACCCTGTATCTGCATCTGCGATGACAGGCGTCTCGACAACCTCGCAGATCGTCCGCACACGGTCTGCCATGTGAGTGGCTGTCAGGTAGCCGGCATCGGGTTTGCCGAGAAGGCTGGCACTGGTGGCATAGCCTGAAAGATAGAGTGCGCCAAAGCCCATGGGATCGGCAATTCTTGCGCTGAAGCCGTCATAGATGCCAGGTGCCTGAACCAGCTCGCCGGCTTCAAGTTTCTCCTTAAGGGCGCGGTTCGCCATGCGTGTATCCCCGGGTTACAAGCGCATCACGGAAGTCATTCCGCCGCTGCCTGCAGATCAGTCGATTCATTGTCCTTCCACAGCAAGGTCTTCGCCGGTCCGGGCGTGGGGTTCATTTCTGCTTCGTCCAGAACCTCAAGCGCTCGTTCGCGATCCGCCGCTGTAAAACTGCCCGTTGTCAGGCAGAACTCAATGGCGTTGCCGTTCGGATCCATTGTGTAGATCGAGTGGCACCAGTTGTGATCAATCTCAAGAACTTCGAGACCTGCATCGTTCCATTTGCTGCGCCACTCATTGAGTTCTTCAAAACTCTCCACGTTGAAAGCGTAGTGGTTGATCCCACGTGGAAGGTTGGCAGCCTTGTTCAAATTGTATTCGATTTTGTCTTGGTTCGGCAGGTCGTTCAGATCCCAAAAGGCGATGAAGTGGTCGTTGTTATCATTCATGCGATAGAAAAAATGCTTGCTCCATCCGCCGTCGGCAACCGGGCCGATTTCCACTTTGACAAGCTCAAACCCCATGACCTCTTCATAGAATTTGTGCGTGGCTTTCATGTCTTTTGCGGCCAGTGCGAGGTGGTGATACGCCATATGTCTTCTCCTGTTTCTCTAGGGGGGTTGCTATTCGTCAACCACGTTCATTACGTCGCTGCTCGCCGCATCAGGGGCAGCAATCTCCACGACGCGTTCATCGACATCATCATATTCAAGTTTCAGGGCCCGGCTCATGATGGCGTGCATCATGTAGGTGCAGGTAGTGTAAGTAAATTCGAGGATTTCCTCGTCGGACAGATGGCTTTTGAGTGTTGCAAACAATCCGTCTGAAACGCGACCCCGTTGCAGCACAAGGGCGTCTGTATAGGCCAGAACAGCGCGTTCAGCCTCACTGAAACAATTTGCCGTCGACCAGTTTGGGATGGCTTCGATCTGCTCTTCCGTAAAGCCCACGTCACGGCAGGCCTTGCAATGCTGCGAGAATACGAACTGGGAGCCGACCGTAAAGCCTGCCCGTATCTGGCCAAGCTCGCGCAGTTTTGGATCGATCTTGCGGTTTTTTGAGCGATAGAACCGGAAGCCTTCAGTCGTATGGGCGAGGGCATCAGGTACGATGTTGAAAACTGTCCACCAGTTGCCCGGCGTGCCCGTTGCCGTGCCTGGCTCCTTGATCGGGTCACGATCGCCGAACAGCAGATCAAACATCTGATTGGCAAGGGGATTATTTGCTTCGCGGCCGGCTTGCTTGAGACGGGGCATTACTTTCTCACTTTCCGTGCAGAACAGGACACCGGGCAGCTGTGAGCCCGGCAAACATCAGACCACGATACATATTCCTGGGTGAACTGTCTTGTCCTACGGGTCTCCATTGAAGTTGAGGCTTCCGGGGTCATCTGCCCTTCCAAACCGTAGGTCGCAGCCACGGCCCCCTGCGCGCGCACCAGTTTGATATCGTGATCCGGCCTTCCGCATAACGGCGAAAAGGTGCACAGTTGGTGAGCTGTTGAGGCGGTTGCCTTGTGGTTTCTACGCTGAGTCTGCATTGGCAAAGTCAGAACGGAGCTATGGGATGAGCGAAACACTCGTTGGCAAAGAAATTGAACGGGCGCTGAAGGGGTTGGCGGCGGCAATAGAGGCGGAGGATGTTGAGGCGATCCTCACTTCATACTCAGAAGACTATGGCGATGCTCAGGGCAGCGACAAGTCGTCTCGCCGCGAGTATTACAATGGCTTCATCACGAACGGCGTATTCAAGAACGTAAAAATCGACATGGATGCCCTGGAGGTCGCCCAGGAAGGCCAAGTCGTCACGGCTGGACCAGTGACTTATGTAACCGGTGCAGGTACAGCTTCGTTTGAGTACAAATTCAAACACGAGGCGGATGGCGTCTGGCGCATTATTGGTGGTGGGCCGGTTCAGACGCCGCTTTCGCCAGAGGTCAAATCAGATGGAGCTGGCGCGCCTGAGCGGTTGGAGGCGATGGAGTCAAATGCTGATCGAAGTCTCTTGGGCGATGCCGGTCGACTGGTTGATCGACACGCCATGGTCTGGATCAGGCAGTTGAATGCGCCGGTCGAAGAAGTCTGGGATACGGTAAGTACCCTCGAAGGGCTGAAGAAATGGTGGATCATTGGAACGCCGTCGAAGTTTGAGCTGAAGCTGGGCGGCGCCTTCAACTATCACATGAGCAACACGATCCGTGACTTCAAGGAAAACGAATATATCGACTTCACCCAAGGGCCTGACATTTACGCAGGCACCGGAGGGATGCGGTTCGAGTTCGGCAAGATTGATGACAAGACGAGCATGTTCATGTTCATGGACGCCTTTGGCCCGTCAGGAACCCCGGGGTCGGGAAGCATGGCGAACGGTCTGGACGCAGAACAGCCCGGTGGCCCCGGCACGCCCTGGTCCGGTGTCGCAGCGGGCTGGCACAATCTGATAGACAGTCTGGCCGCCCACATCAACGGAACGGAAAGTGTCCACAGTTGGGAGGAGCTGACAGAGTTCTATGTTGGTTATCTTCGTGATCTGTATCGGTGGAATGCCATGGTCGGATACAGCTCCGATGACAATTCATAAAGGTTTCGCTCTTTGCATGGACACTTGAACTCGAAAAGTTCGATTGCGCCGGGGCGCACCAGTTCCAATAGCTTGTGACCTACGTTTCTGTCCCATCCGCCAGTCCCTCGCGCCGCAAAAGGGCATCGGGGTCAGCTTTTCGACCTCGGAAGTTTTCGTAAAGCGTATTGGGGTCTTCTGTGCCGCCGCGAGTGAGGAGTTCTTTCTGATAACGTTTTGCGGTTTCCTGGTCGTAGAGACCTTTCTCAAGAAAGAGCTCGAATGCGTCTGCGTCGAGGACTTCGGCCCATTTGTAACTGTAGTAGCCGGCTGAATAACCGCCGGCGAATATATGGGCGAAGCTTGTGGACACGGGGCCTGCAAGCCTCGGGAAGAGGGTGGTGTCGGCGCTTGCCTCGTCTTCAAATTCCGCAACGTCAGTGATATCGGCCGGGTCACTTGTATGCCAGGCCATATCGACAGTGCCAAGGCTGACCTGCCTGAGCCCGGCATAGCCACCCATGAAGTTGCGGGAAGCCCGCAGCTTGTCAATCAGCTCCTTTGGGATCAGCTCACCTGTCTCATAGTGGGATGCAAAAAGATCCAGCGCTTCCTTTTCATAGCACCAGTTTTCCTGAAGCTGGGACGGGAGCTCGACAAAGTCCCACATGACATTGGTGCCGCCGACAGAACGATAGGTCACGTCGGATGAAAGGGCGTGCAGCGCATGCCCCATTTCATGAAAGAGAGTGGTCACTTCGTTATGGGTGATGAGTGATGGTGTCTCAGGTGTGGGCTTTGTGAAGTTGCAGACGATGGCGGCAACCGGCCTCTCGACCTTGCCGTGGAACATGCCCTGATCCCGGAATGTCGTCTGCCAGGCGCCTGCTCGTTTCCCGGGGCGCGGATGGAAATCAGCATAGAGTGTGCCGAGGAAGTCACCTGTGTCTTCCCTGATAACATCAAAGGCCTTCACATCTTTATGCCATGTCGGATAGCCGCTGGCCTCTTCGAACTTGACGCCGAGGAGCTTTGTGAAATGGGAGAAGCAACCTTCCAGCACCTTGTCCAGCTGGAAATAGGGCCTCAGATCTTCTGACGAAAAGTCGAAGAGCTTTTCCTTCAGCTTCTCTGAATAGTACTGCACGTCCCATGGATTGAAGCTGTTGATGCCATCGCGGTTGGTTGCGAATTCTTCCAGCGCGGCGATGTCACTTTCTGCAGCGGGCTTATAGGCGTTCTTCAGCTTCTCAAGGAACGACAGAACGTTTTCGGGCGTCTTGGCCATCCGTTCTTCAAGGACATAGTGCGCATGGGTTACGAACCCCAAAAGGTTTGCGCGTTCCTGACGCAGATTTACGATCTTGAGAACGTTGTCTGAATTGTCGAAGTCATCTTTCCAGGCCGCACCACTGAAAGCACGCCAGACTTTCTCTCTCAGATCACGGTCATCCGCGAACTGAAGGAAGGGAAGATAGCTCGGGAAGTCGAGAGTGATGAGCCAGCCTTGATCATGGCCTTTTTCCTGTGCGGCATGGCGGGCTGCGACCACAATACCATCTGGCAGACCGGCAATCTGGGCTTCTTCGGTCAGCAGAAGCTCAAAGGCTTCCTTGGCCTTGACGGTGTTGTTGGAGAAGGTCGGACTCAGCACTGAAAGCTCTGCTGAAATTTCCCGAAATCTTTCCTGACCCCTGGGCTCAAGAAGGGCGCCGCCGCGGACGAACTGCTTGTAGCTGTCATCCAGCAGCTTTGATTGTTCAACATCAAGTCCGAGATCGTCTTTCCGCTCATGGACAGCTTTCACGCGCGCGAACAGCTCAGCATCCAGCATGACATCGTTGGAAAATGCAGCAGCCATCGGGCCAATTTTTTCAGCGAGGGCATTCAGCCCGTCTCCGCCCATGGAACTCAGCTGGCTATAGAAAATGCCTGCGACCTGATCCAGGGTCTCTGACGCACAATCGAGGGCCACAATGGTGTTTTCGAAGCTCGCCGCATCAGTTTCTGCCTTGATGGCTGCAATGTTTTTTCGTGCCTCGTCGATCGCCGCTTCGACGGCTGGCAAATAGTGATCCTCCGAGATCACATCAAATCTCGGTGCGTGGTTGGGAAGGCTGGACATCTGCAATAGGGGATTTTCGGGCATGGATCAAAGCCACCTCCGCTGGCCGGCAAGTTTGTTCGATGGGATTATGATGAGGTCAACTTTGTCGCGCAAGCTGCATCGACCAGCGGGCCCTTTCGGTCAGCTGAAGACGCCCGCCAGATGTTCATTCAGAAACCTGCCTTCAGGATCAAATTTGCGTCGGCATTCCAGGAATTTCTGCCACATGGGATAATTGTCCTCACAATCCTCGGCCGTGAAGTAGTTGATTTTGCCCCAATGGGGCCGGCCTTGATATTTCCGGAAGATTTCTTCTGTGTCGCGAAAGAAGGCATCAAACGACGCATCTGCGGCCTGATGAACCGAGATGGCCATGGACTTCCGCTCGTGCTGGGCGCTGATGAGGCCAGGGTCGCCGGCGACCGTGCGGTATTCAATCGGCCAGGTCACTTGCGAGTGTCGGTCCTGCATCATCTTGCGGATCTCAAAAAAACAATCCGGTCCGTTTTCATAGGGGACAGAAAATTCCATTTCATTGAATTTGGCTGAGCGTTCGGTCGGGAAAACGAGGTGAGAGTGATCAATATACTCTTGTTTGACATCTTCCATCGGATCCGGCGCGGCTGCCGTGAGGCTGAGCGTTTTCATGAGACAGCGGTCAGCCTCCGGTGCCCAAAAGAACTCAAAGTGCCGATTGCCAGCGATGTGATCATCGATTTCTTCAAAACACTGATTGACCTCAGCCGTCCACTGCTTCTCATGCAATCGATACGCGGGCACAACCTTAAGTGTTACATCGATCACAACGCCAAACATGCCGGTAGATACGCGGAACGCGTTCAGGAGATCAGGTGTCGTCTGATTGATCTCGACAACTTCGCCCGCAGGATCGATGACCCGGGCAGCTGTAATGTTGCTGGACAGATTGGCAAGTGTCGGCCCGGTGCCATGGGTCCCGGTGCTTAGCGCTCCGACAATGGCCTGAACGTCCACGTCGCCCTGGTTGGCAAGCGCGAAGCCTGCTTCACGCAACGGCAAGCCCATGTCCCTGATTCTGGTTCCCGCATAAATCCGTGCGGTCCGGTCGTTTTCAGAAACTTCGATGATGCCCGTCAGCGCACGCAGATCGACGATCAGACCATCCGACGAAACGAGCGGCATGAAAGAATGTCCTTCTCCGGCGGCACGAACCCTCAGGCCGTCTGCGAGCGCCCTCTGTACGCCGGAGATCAGGGCATCTTCGCTGTCTGGCGTTTCAATGCGGGCGGCCATCGCGGTGACGCTGCCAGCCCAGTTTTTCCACTCCACAGCCATTCTGAGTTCCGTTTCACTTGCTGATCGCCCGACAATCCTGCCAAACTCCCACGCAAACAGCTCAAGCACAATGCTTGCGAAATGATCAGCAGCAGGGGAACCACCAAATGCCTGAAGCACGCGCAGAAATTCCTTCACCAGATGGACCGATCCCGTCCTTTGAAGCCTGGCCAGAAGATGAAGGACCTTTTCCGGCAATCATCATCTACATGGATGCGCCAGGCATTCGTGAAGAGCTCAGGAATTTTGCCAGGCGCATTGCCGGGCAGGGGTACTATTGCCTGCTGCCGGACATGTATTATCGCAAAGGCCGGTTTCGCATGGCCGAGCTTACGGACCATCCAAATCCCCGGAAGGCCATGTTCGAGCATATGGGCAGCCTGACAAACGAGCTCGTGATGCGGGATACCGCTGCCATGCTCGCCTACATGGATGGGCACGCAGCGGTGAAAGCAGGGAAAAAGGGTTGCATCGGTTACTGTATGAGCGGGCAATACGTTGTCAGCGCGGCCGGCACATTCCCGGATGTGTTCGCCGCTTCCGCTTCCCTCTATGGCGTGTCCACCGTGACTGACGAGCCAGATTCACCTCACCTGCTGGCGGATCGCATTGCTGGCGAGCTCTATTTCGGCTTTGCTGAAACCGACGAATACGTCCCGGACCAGGTCATTGCCGACCTGAAATCGGCGCTTGATGAGAATGGCGTCAGTTACCGCTGTGATGTCTGGCCAGGCACCCATCACGGTTTCGCCTTCCCGGAACGCGAGCCTGTCTATGCCGAGGAAGCCTCTGAGAAGGTCTGGGACATTGTTTTCGAGATGTGGGACAGGACGCTTCGATAGGAGAGATTTAGGGCTTTTGCTCCATCGCTTTTCTAGCTTCGCCTTTGATCTGTTGAACATGACCTGGCGCGAGAGCTGGAATCCGGCATGCATCACAGAAATTTGATCTTCAATTAGCCTGGCAGACGGTGCCGGGATCATCGTCGCCTCAGATTTTCCTTTGACACGGCAGGCTGGTGCCATAACCTTGGCTTCAACGGGTACGGTATGTGACAACGTAAGGTGCCCGAAACCGAGCAGCTGCGTTTGAGTGCGAACCCTAGTCTCTAGAAAAAAATCAACTCTCCCAAAAGAACGCATCTGAATTGGTTCAGGTTTAGGCCTGGAGGGGATGTGCTTGTGTGGGGAGACGGGAAGACAGAGATGAGGAATTCAATAAGACCTGTGTCGGGGGCGATCGCTTTTGTCGTGACGATGCTATTTGGTGCGGCGTCAGCTCTTGCGATTGTGCAGCTGGATCTGACTGCAGTGGGCGAGAACGGTCAACCCGTTCCCGGCACGACAATATCCATCAACATGCCTGATGGCACACAGTTGCAGGACGATGATGATGACGATGATGGTGCCTTCCTGATTGCCATTGGGAACGGCGGTAATTACACGGTCGTCGTCAACATTCCAGGCCAGCCGCCGGAACGCATTGCTTTCAATGCGCCAAACAATGCCAATGTTCAGATCAATTTCCGCGCTGGCGGCAGACCTGTCGTCAATGTTCGGGGGGGTGATGGTCCGAGCCGCACTTCAGGCGACTTTGTCAGACCTGGCCAGACCGACATAATTCTGTGGACGGATATAGGGTTCGCCGGCTGGAAGGGATTCCAGTTTTCTGAATCCGGGGACCAGGTTTCTATTTTCGAGGAAGGCGGTCGCGACACGCTGACGAAATGGTCGCTTGATGCTTCGATCCGCCATCATTTCAATGGCAGTCCGCTCTGGATTGAAGGCAGAGTGTTCGTTTTGCCTCAGGGAGACGAAAATATTCTGTTGCTGCCAAGTGGCAGCGACCCGAACAACGGCAGCTGGCTCAATGTCGATGAAAAATGGGGCTTTGATGCTCTTTTGGGGTGGCAGGTTTTGTCCACAGAAAACTTCATCCTCAGTCTCGTCGGTGGAGTGAATTTCACGCGCGTCCGAGGTGAAGCTTTTCAGGTTTCCATATCTGGCGATGAAATCATCCATTCCGGTTCGGACAATGAACCAGATTACTATAACTCGACATGGCTGATAAATCCGGTAATCGGTCTCGACGGGCGTTTCCCGTTTGACAATGGCATGGCGCTTACTACTCAGTTCAACCTGGCTCTGATGCAGGGGACGACTTTGATGGCGGGTACCATGAGTGGTAATTCGGGTATCAGGATCAATGCAAATGTTCAGGCGAGCTTCCTGATCGGCATTGCAATACCTCTGAACTAGGTTCTGAGAATACTTCGTTCTGACGGGCGCCGCCATTTGGTGGCGCCCGTTTTCATGTGCGCGCTCCGGCCATTTTTTGCGGATTTCAGGTGCCTGTGCTAGACACCCGCTCAAACAGATATCAGATACAATTCAAGGCAAATATGAGCACCAAAGAACAAGAAGATACAAAACTCGACACAGTTATCGAACAGCCGACCGAATGGTTCAAAAGAGCCGTCTCAACACCCTATCTCAGCAAAAAAGTAGAGGTCGAAGGCTGCGACATCCACTATCTTGAATGGGGCGATGCGAGCAAACCCGGCCTCGTAATGGTGCCGGGCAATCGAGCACATGCTCATTGGTGGGCCCACATAGCTCCCCTGCTTGCCAATGATTATCACGTCATTGCCATGGACTTCAGTGGCATGGGCGACAGTGGCTGGCGTGAGAGCTACGACAATGACATCTACGCCCGCGAAATTATGGCCGCAGCAAAACATGCCAATCTTGGCGCATACCCAATGATTGTCGGCCATAGCCTCGGTGGCATGCTCACCCTTCATACAGCGCATATTTTTGGCGAACAGCTCGGCGGCATTGTCGTGGCTGACTTCGCCATCCGCACTGAAGGCGAGATGGAAAAATGGAGCAAAATGGGCAGTCATCGAAAGTGGCACACAGGTGAGCAGAGACCGACCAAAGTGTATGAGAAATTCGAGGACGCCCTGGCGCGATTCCGTCTGATGCCGGATCATCATGTTGCCAACAAGTACATCAAGGATTACATCGCTGAACATTCGCTGCGTAAGGTCGAAGGCGGCTGGACCTGGAAATTCCATCACAAGCTCTTCCATTCGGCACCCAGGCACGAACCAATGGATAGGTACCTGACTGAGCTTCAGTGCCCGATTGGCTTCATCTACGGCGACAAGTCAGACAATGTAGGCGCTGACCGTGCCCGTCATATGGCAGAAACCGCGCCGGGCCATGCGCCAATTGTGGAAATCCCGGATAGTCACCATCACCTGATGATGGACCAGCCATTGCCGCTTGTAACGGCGCTGCGCGGGATGCTGCCTCAGCTCCTTGATCAGCGGCTGTCGGGTGCGTTTGTCAATCCAAAGAAAACGGAAGCCGCAGCCTAGCCCCTTACATCTGGGCGCGAGATGCGATATTTCTCTACTCAAAGGAAAATTTGGGGAGAGCGCGTATGGCTTCGGGGCCTGAGACCAAGAATGCTGTAACCGAAGAGCCGGCCTGGTTTAAGGCGGCAATAGCGGACAAGCCTGAAAAGGGCGAAGTTGAAGTGCAGGGCGTGTTCGTCCGCTATCTTCATTGGCCAAATCCTGAAAAACCGGGATTGCTGCTGGTCCATGGGCATTCAGCCAGCGCCGACTGGTGGCGATTTATCGCGCCATTGCTGAAGGCGGACTACAACATTGCCGCCATCCATCTCACAGGCATGGGCGACAGTGAGTGGCGCGAAGCGTATCGCCAGGATGTCTACGCCGAAGAGTTGATCGCAGTATGTGAAGCTGCCGGGCTCGGCGAAAAGCCAACCATCGCAGCACATAGCTTTGGCGCAGGATTGGCGCTGATGGCCGGGGCGACATTCCCGGATAAAGTCGGCGGCATTATCCTTCTCGACAGCGGCGTGCGGCCACCCAATCCGCATGGACCGCGCTTTGCCGGTATGGGTACCGGCGGCGGCGAAATGGCGTCCAAGCCCGAAGTTGTATTTGAAAATCGAGACGACGGACTGGAGCGTTTTCGCCTGACACCGCCTCAACCCTGCGATAACCACTATATTCTTGATTTCATAGCGGAAAACGCACTTGAAGATGTCGACGACGGCTGGTCATGGAAGACAGATCCCGATCTCGGTCTGGCCGGCAAGCAGGTTTCCGCCATGGACAATATCAAGAACCTTCAGTGTCGACTTGGGCTTATCGGTGGCCAGTTGAGCGCCATGTTCACGTCTGATGTGGTGGAATATATGAGAGTCGTGCTCGGCGGCGTGCCTATCACTACCGTTCCCGAAGCGCGACATCACCTGATGATTGATCAGCCCCTGGCTTTTGTCGCAGCACTACGGACGATGCTGGCGGACTGGACCTACTCCGATGCCCACCCCCGCAAAGACGTCAGCGAAGACGAAATCAAGGAAGCCGCCGCGGCCCAGCTTGCGATCCAGCAAAAGCGCGACCGCGAAGCGGCGAAGTATCGCTGACGCTTGATGTGTGAAGATCTGATACGGCGCATTCTGGGTGAGGCGAGTGCCAGGGAAATTCAATCCCTTGGCGAAGGCGAAGACAGTGTTGCCCTTCTTGTCGACGGGGAAACAGTCTTTCGCATTGGCAAGTCAGCTGACATTGGACCTGCCTTTGACAGGGAAGCAGCCCTGTTGCCCCAATTGCGCTCCCTGCTTGATCTGCAAGTGCCGGAATTTATTCATCATGGCAAAGACAGCGAAAGCGGCTTGCCCTATGTCGCATACACTCTCATCAAAGGTGCAGATCTGACGCCGCCACTGTTTCGGGCGCTGGACGAAACTGCGCAGGAGCGTGTGCTCGAACAAATCGCGGCGTTTCTTGATACTGTCAATGGGATGTCACTTGATGTCGCCCATGACTGCGGCATTGCCCTGATCGATCCTGACGGGATTTTCAATGAACTTCTGGATCGCGTGCGCTATCGCCTCTATCCCCAGATGGGGGCGGACGGACAAGGTTACATAGATCAGATATTTGAACGCTTCGCTGATCGCAACCCGAATCTGGATCAGGAACCGGCACTTCTTCATGCCGATCTGAGCGCCGAACACATGATATTTGCCGAGGGTGAAAACCAGCTTGTTGGCATCATCGATTTTGGCGATCTGTGTATCAGCGATCCCGACTACGAGTATCACTGGCTGTACGATGAATTCGGGCGTGATTTCGTGGCCCGGCTGGCCGAGAAGAGAGGGCAGAAGTTACACCGCCAGTTCCACGAAAAGCAGCAGGCCTTCATCGCTGCGAACGTGCTTGACGATGTACTCAAGATGGAAAAGAAGGACTACAGAGCTTATCGCCGAGCGCTGGAAACGATCAACCGGGGTGACTTTGGCGCGGTCTATGAGCGTGAATTCTGATCGCTCCTGCTATTCCAGTATTGCCAGCACCTGATCTTCTTCGACGCTGTCGCCCTCAGCGACCTTGAATTCGACGATCTTGCCGGCAGCCGGCGACAGGACAGGGATCTCCATCTTCATGGACTCAAGGATCATAATCTCATCTTCGTCTGCGACACTGTCACCGACTTTGGTTTCAATTTTCCAGACTTTGCCGGTGATCTCCGACCTGACTTCAACTGACATTCGAATTCCTTTTGTAATGATTGGCGTGTCTAGGCTACGTGTTCGTATTTCTTGATTTCACCGGCCTGCAGGCGCTGCCAGTATGACGTAAGTTCTGCTTTCACTGTCGGCGCCAGAACATAGAGTCCTATGATGTTGGCGAAACTCATAGCGAATATCATGGCATCGGAAAAGCCGACAACTGCATCCAGGTTCATGGCCGCACCGATGACAATGAACACGCAGAACATCAGCTTGAAAACGAGCTCCTTCATTTCGCCTTCGCCAAAGAGATACGTCCAGGCCTTGAGACCATAGTATGACCAGGAAATCATCGTCGAAAAGGCGAACAGGACCACAGCCACTGCAAGCACCATCGGGAACCACGAGATTGTCTTGGCGAACGCATCTGATGTCAGCGTGACGCCATTCGAGGAGGCGTCGCCAAGGCTGCCCGTGATGATTATGACGAGCGCCGTCATGGTGCAGATGACGACGGTATCGATGAATGGCTCGAGCAGGGATACGAGGCCCTCGGTCACCGGCTCATTGGTTCTGACCGCCGAATGGGCGATGGCGGCTGACCCAACTCCGGCTTCATTGGAAAACGCTGCCCGCCGGATGCCCTGAATTAGCGCGCCGATAAATCCACCGTAGACCCCTTCTGTGGTGAAAGCGCCGGAGAAAATCGATCCGATTGCCGCCGGCAGTTCGGTATAATTCATCATCAGAATAACCAGCGCAGCACTGACATAGATGATGCCCATAATTGGCACGACCTTTTCCGTGACGCGGGCGATTGACTTGATGCCGCCGATGATGACAACGCCGACAATGAGAGCAACCACGAGGCCAAACAACCAGCCTACGCCGGCCAGAGGGCTGGCCACGCCACCGGTGACCGTAACGACCTGTTGAAACGCCTGGTTCACCTGGAACATATTGCCGCCGCCGAATGCCCCACCGATACACATGATGGCGAAATAGATGGCCAGCACTTTGCCGAGACCACCCATGTTCCGTTCCTTGAAACCTTTGGTGAGGTAGTACATCGGGCCGCCGGAAACACTGCCATCAGCATGTTCATCGCGGTAGCGCACACCAAGCGTGCATTCTGTGAATTTGAGGGACATACCAAAAATTCCGGCAAGGATCATCCAGAAGGTGGCTCCCGGACCGCCAAGTGAAACCGCGATTGCAACACCGGCAATATTGCCAAGCCCGACGGTGCCTGAAAGCGCTGTGGCAAGCGCCTGAAAGTGCGACACTTCGCCGGCATTTTCGGGGTCATCGTAATCGCCACGAACAAGCCTGAGGGCGTGGGTGAACCCGCGGACGCTGATGAAGCGAAAGTAGAAGGTAAAGAAAATTGCAGCGCCCAGAAGCCAGAGCAGCACAACGGGTATGGATCCGCCTGGCACGGGAATGGGAAAAAATACGACCAGTTCGATGAAGTCCGTCACCGGCTGAACAGCATCATTGATCCGGGTATCGATGTCCTGCGCCGACACGCTTGCCCCGCCAAAAAGGACGCCAAACAGCGCCCCTAAAAGAACCTTCATTGGTCTCTCCAACTACGTGCCGGTTCAGGCCGCAATGCCTGAGCGCTGACAGTATTGTTCGGTATTGCTCAAGGGACAATGCTTATTGGCACCGGCGAGACCTGAACCATACGCCCGACGACGTTGCCGTGAAGAAGTTCCTGAATGCGGGACCGGCCTTTCTTGCCGAGCACGATGTGAGCGACCTCGTGCGCCTGCGCCAGTTCGCAGAGAACTTCACTGACATCGCCATGCCTCACGGTGCCTATGATTTCAACACCCTGATCGCCGTATTTGGCAAGAATTGGTGCAATGATCTGTTCGTCCGCACTTTTGATTTCAGATTCCCGCATTTTATGGCGGATTTCGAGTTCTTCCGGCAACTCGAAGCTATAGGGGGTCCATTCGATGACATGGACGACCTCAAGCGACATTTCGTAGTTTTTCGCATGCTGGAGGGCAAATTCGATAGCTTTGTCTGCGCCTTGTGAGCCATCCGTACCAACGAGAATGATCTGTGCCATTTTGTTTCTCCAAATCTGGTTGCTTTGGCAAGAATGCTGAATTCGTTTAGGCCGAGTTCGTTCAGGCCGAGTTCGTTTAAGCCGAGTTCGTTATGATTGTGTATCTTCCATCATCTAAGTGCAATTGGCATCGTTACTAGACACCGCGTTCTATTGCCACAGCTTTGATCAGGGCAAAGGCTGCCGTGCCCGGCTCAAGCCCAAGTTCGCGTGCCGAGCGCCGCGTGATCCGCGCCCACAGCGTCACGTCGCCATCCAATGCCAGGAGAACATCGACCTGAGCGGCTGATATGGCTTCCAGGCTTATGACTGTGCCTTCAAAGACATTGAGGACGCTGATCCGCTCAGGCCTTTCGAGCGCAATCGCCACATCACGGCCACGGATACGCACATGGACCTCCTGTCCTTCGTCGACATCATTGGAGGGGACAAAGAGGGGGCCTGCCGCCGTATTCAGGGTGAGCAGGCTATCTTCGGGATCCCTGGCACCAGCTCTGGCCGACAAAACAGTTCCGCCGTCTGCAGGGTCAATCAGGTCACGAAGGTCGAAGCGGCTGAGAACTTCTTCAACCGGTCCCGAAGCTGTAACGGTGCCATCGTTCATCAACACACAATGATCTGAAAGCCGCACCAGTTCACTGAGATTGTGGGTGATGTAGACGATAGGCACGCCGATCTCTGACTTCACGGCTTCCAGAAAGGGCAGTATTTCGTTCCGCCTTGCCGGATCCAGATTGGCGAGCGGCTCATCCATGATAAGCAGCCTCGGTTTCATCAATAGGGCACGGCCAATGGCCACGCGCTGGCGTTCGCCGCCAGAGAGACCGGATGGACTGCGATTGAGGAGATTTTCGAGACCGAGCAGCGCAACAACACTTTCAAATGACACACCCACGGCCCCGGCCGGCGAAAGTTTTTCACCGAAGCGAAGATTTCGCAGAACGGACATATGCGGAAACAACCTCGCATCCTGAAACACGTATCCGACGCGGCGTTTTTCAGGCGGCATGAAAGTGCCGTCGGCAGTGTCGACGAAGGTCTGGTTATCGACGGAAATTCTACCGGATTGGGGCTTCAACAACCCTGCCAGCAGGTGAGCGGTGGAAGTCTTGCCGGCGCCCGAGGGACCGAAAATGCCGGTAACCCCGGCGGGGCAACTGAATTCCGCGGCCAGCGCGAAATCGCCACGCTGCCAGCTTGCTTTGAACTCGATCGTGGCTTGAGGACCCGGCATCACACATAGTCCTGCAAGTTCTTGCGGCCACGCCGGGTCAGCCATTCGGATACCAGTACTGCGCCGATTGCAACAATCACGGTCATTGCCAATAAGCGCCACACAGCATCCTCCTGGCCAGGTATCTGGATCGCATTGTAGAGGGCGAGAGGCAGAGTGCTGGTTTCTCCCGGAATATTGGCCACAAAGGTGATGGTTGCGCCGAACTCGCCAAGAGCACGGGCAAAGCCAAGAAGTGCCGCAGCTATGACGCCGGGCAGGATCAACGGCAGCGTGATGGTCAAAAACACTCTGATCCGTCCGGCGCCCAGGGTCCGGGCCGCGACTTCCAGGCCCTGATCGACATTTTCCAGCGACAGGCGGATCGCGCGCACCATCAGCGGGAAGGCCATGACCGCCGCCGCCAGGACCGCACCGCGCCAGGTGAATGCGATCTGGATACCCAATACCTCCCTGAACCACTGTCCCAGAACGCCGTGGCGGCCAAACAGGACCAACAGCAGGTAGCCGACAACGACGGGCGGCAGAACAAGCGGCAAATGAACGAGAGCATCTATGAGAGATTTCAGCGGAAATGTAGTCCGCACCAGCAGCCAGGCCATAATCAATGCGAGCGGCAAGCCCAGAACGGTGCTCCACAGGCCTACTTTCAGGGATAACAGGAGCGCTTCTATTTCAAATGGTGTTGGCGTCCACATGGCGGTTCAAGGCGCTGTAGCAGCAGTTTCCGGCAAGCGCGTGAATCCGTGATTGATAAATGATTGAGTATTTTCAATCACATATTCTGTGAAGCTCACAGCGCTTGCGCCCGAAACCGAAGTTTCAACAGGAGCTATTTCATAGAGAATTGGGCCATACTCGGCTCCTAGCATGGCGATGGAGACGACATCCGCGTCCCATTGATCGAGATCGCTTTTGTAGAGAATGCCTCCACCAAGTTCGCCGCGATCCAGCCAGGCCAGCAGGGCGCGAGCGTCAGGCGCGTATGCCAAAGAAGATTTCAGCGTCTCCCACAGGCCGGCACTCTTAAGCGCTTGCTGAGCATAGATACCGCAGGGGACATGAGCAGGATCGCAAATGCCAAATCGACGGCCGTCAAGAAAGTGCAGGAGGGTGTCTTTCGTGACTTCCGTTTGAGCCACAGGATGGTCCGGCGTCAGAGGTACGAAGACCATCAGAAGTTCGTTTGACACGAGCTTCTGACGAGCGGCTGGGCCGACATCTCCTGAATCCTGCAGGTAATTCATCCAGCTTTCATTGGCTGAGACGAAAACGTCCGCCGGCGCGCCTTCGAAAATCTGCCGGGCAAGCAGTGATGTAGATGCAAAAACAATTGTAACTTCTTGATTTTCCTTGGCCTCGTAGGCTTCGGCAATTTCGGTGAGCGGCACAGCAAGGCTGGAAGCTGCAAAAACGCGCAGAGGTTCTGCCTGAGCTGAAAAATTACTCAGGAACGGTAGGCAGATAATTGAAATAAAAGGAAAAAGTAGAGCCTTTAGTGTCACGATCCATAGAGCTCCTTAGGGTCCCTTTCCACCGGCAGGGCATCAATAACAGCATCTCCGTCCAGCGCCTTGTAAAAACACGATTTTCTGCCGGTGTGGCAGGCAACGCCGGTCTGATCGACATTGAGGAGAATTGCGTCGCCGTCGCAGTCAATTCTGAGGCCCGTCAATGCCTGGGTCTGACCCGAGGTTTCGCCCTTACGCCAAAGGGTGTTTCGGCTTCTGGAGAAATAGCAAACCTGGCCTGTGGCCAGAGTTTCCGATAGCGCCTCTTTGTTCATCCAGGCGACCATCAGCACGGCGGCGGTGGCCGCATCCTGTGCAATGGCTGTCACGAGGCCGTTCTCATCGAACGTCACGGCCTCCAAAACTGCGGTAACAGCGCCTTCTGTCACCGGGAAGGCAAGGTTTTCAGGGTCTGACATGCGATTTGTCCATCGATTTGGCATGAGCCAGGTGCTGCGGCTTCTTCCAGCCGGGCGGCGCACAGTACCACAGGGCCGAAAATGCCGGGACGCTATCTTTTGGTTCTGAAATAGGATTAAAAGAACCTCCAGCAAGGCAGACAGACAGCTTCTGAGGTGGTTGACTTGGCAGACAGATCCCTAATTGAGGCACATGCCGTCGGATTTCATGTGGATGGCACATCCATCCTCGAAAATGTTGATCTTGAACTCGGTGAGGCCGAGATTGTCACGCTGATTGGCCCGAACGGATCCGGGAAAACAACGCTGGTGCGCATTTTACTTGGCCTGTTGAGGCCGACAGAAGGATCAGTCACATCTGCGGCAGGTCTGAAAATCGGTTATGTGCCCCAGCGCCTATATCTTGACGACATACTGCCGATGAACGTGGCGCGCTTTGTGGCTCTCGCCGGAGGGCTTTCGAAAGATCGTATTCTTGAAGCCCTCGGCGAGGTCGGAGCAGAACGTCTTCAACATAGGCCGGTTCAGGGTCTTTCACCTGGGGAACTACAGCGGGTCCTGCTCGCCCGGGCGATCGTGCGGCACCCCAAAGTGCTGGTGCTGGATGAACCAGCTCAAGGTGTGGATATTCTGGGGCAGGACGACCTTTATCGGCTGATCGCTGATCTTCGCGACCGGTATGGCGCAGCCATCCTCATGATTTCCCACGATCTCCACTTTGTCATGGCCGCATCTGACCGCGTTGTCTGCCTCAATGGCCACATATGCTGTTCCGGGCAGCCCGAAGCCGTGGCGCAAGATCCTGCTTACATCGAGCTCTTTGGCAGACATGCGCTTGCCATAGCGCCTTACACCCATCTCCATGATCACCACCATCACGGAGACGGCAGTGTTCATCCGGGTCATGATCACGAGCAGGATATCGGCGCCAATCGGGACGAGCGCTAAGCCATGGCGCTTTTCAATCCGGAAATGCTTCAGGCGGCAGTCGCAGGTCTCGGCGTGGCGCTCATTGCAGGCCCCATGGGCTCGTTCATTGTCTGGCGGCGGATGGCCTATTTCGGCGACAGTTTGAGCCACGCAGCGCTGCTTGGTGTTGCGCTTGGCATTGTCATCGGCGCGAACGTGGATATTGCCATCATTGTCGTCTGCATCGCCCTTGCCAGCTTGTTCGTCGGTTTTTCGAATACCCGGTTTCTGGCCAGCGACACTTTGCTGGGCATCATGGCGCATGCCGGCCTGTCGCTCGGCCTGGTCGCCATCGCCCTGACCAAAGGCGCGGATGTCGATCTGGAAGCTTACCTGTTTGGCAATATACTGGCAGTGGATCTGGGAGGGTTGTACTGGATTTTCGCGCTCGTTTTCGTCTCCTATGCGGCCTTGATCCTGATTTGGCGCGGGTTGCTATCCATGACGGTGAATGAGGATCTGGCCCGCGTCGAAGGCGTGCCCGTGACCCTGATTCGGTTTGTGTTTATGGCGATGCTTGCGCTTGTCATTGCAGTGACCATGAAAGTTGTCGGCGTGCTCCTGATTACGGCCCTTCTGATCATTCCGCCCGCCGCCGCACGCCGTTTCTCGCGTTCGCCCGAGACAATGGCTGCACTGGGCACGGTGCTTGGCATGGGCAGTGTTCTTCTTGGCCTGTGGGCATCTGAGACATTTGCAACGCCAACCGGGCCGACCATCGTCGTCGCGGCCCTTGCCATTTTCATGATTGGCTTGCTAGCGCCAGTGAAGCAACGCTAGCCCGCGGCTCGCATCCGGCCAAAACCTGCCTCCAGATCTGCAATCAGGTCGTCTACGCCCTCAAGGCCAGCGTGGACACGCAGGAGCTGGCCCTTGTGGGGCCATTCAGTGGCACTCCGGTTGCCGGCTGGATAAGTCGGAATGAGAAGGCTCTCATAGCCGCCGTAGGAATAGCCCATGCTGAAGAGGCTCATGTGGTCGAGCATGACGGCGATGGCTTCCTCGGGAATGCCTTCTCTCAGGAGAACACCAAACAGTCCCGATGCCCCTTTGAAGTCGCGCTTCCAGAGCTCATGCCCAGGGTCATCCTCAAGAGCCGGGAACAGGACCCGCTCAGTTTCCGGCTGAGCCTTGAACCAGTGCGCCAGGGCAATGGCGTTCTTTTCATGTTCACGAAGCCGTACACCCATCGTCCTGAGGCCGCGCTGAGCGAGGTAAGCATCATCAGGCCCTACCGCGTAGCCCAGTTCGAGCACTGACATGCGAACCTTTGACCAGGCTTCTTCCGTTGTGGCGATCGTGCCCATCATGAGATCAGAGTGCCCACCGATGTATTTTGTCGCCGCCTGAATCGACACATCGGCGCCATGACTGAGCGGTTTGAAAAACAGCGGCGAGGCCCAGGTGTTGTCATTGAGCACGACGGCATCGGCATCGTGAGCTGCGACAGCGATTGCCGGCAGATCCTGCACTTCGAAAGTTTGTGTGCCCGGAGACTCGGTAAAAACAACCTCGGTGTTTTCTTTCATCAGCCCGGCAATATCTGCGCCGATCAGGGGATCATAAAAGGTCGTCTCAATACCCATTCGTTTGAGGAAACGATTGCAGAAACTGCGTGTCGGGCCGTAGACGCTGTCTGTCATGAGAAGATGATCGCCGGGATGCAGAAACGCCAGAAGGGCAGCAACATTCGCGGCAATGCCAGAGGGCGTTAGAATGCAGTCGTGGCTGCCTTCGAGTTCGGCCAGGGCTTCGCGCAGCACGAAACTGACCTTGGTGCCACGGCGGCCATAGGTGGCCTGATGGTCAATATGAAGGCCGGTCGCCTTCAGATCAGCAACGGTCGGGAAGATTATTGTCGATGCATGCGTCACAGGCGGGTTGATGGCACCCTCAAACAGGGATGGGTCTCGCCCGCCATGGACCAGTTTCGTGTCGTCCGATGAGCCGTTATCCATGGTGTGCCCCGAAGTGTTGATCAATTAGTTCTTTCTTTTGCCTCACTTTGCATGAATCTTGGCAAAATGCAGCCCTTGACCACCAGATTGATGTTTCTGTTCCCGGCAATATTGAGCGTTGCAATGTTCAGCGTCGCAATGTTGAGCGCCACAATGTTGAGCGTCTGGGTGGCATCCGCCGGCACGCTCGAAGCTGTCCTGGATGTTGACCGGATTTCCTGTGGAGTCAGCCAGGGGCTGCCGGGCTTCGCCAATCCCGATGACGAAGGCAATTGGCGGGGCATTGACGTGGATGTGTGCCGTGCGGTTGCGGCGGCTGTGCTCGGTGACGCCGCCAAAGTGAATTTCGTGCCGCTGTCGACAAAGGAACGGTTCACAGCACTTCAAAGCGGTGAGATCAACATTCTGACCGGCTCGACGACTTGGAGCCTTTCGCGGGACGCCGGGCTCAATCTCCACTTTGTCGGCATCAATTACTATGACGGTCAGGGCTTCATGGTGCGCAAGTCGGACGGCATTGAAAGTGCGGTCGACCTCGATGGTGCGGCTGTCTGCACCAGCCAGGGGACGACATCGGCGCTTAATCTCGCTGACTTTTTCCGAACAAACCTCATGACCCTTGAACTGCTGACGTTTGAGCGCATGGACGAGGCACTTGGCGCATATCTCAGCGGTCGCTGTGACGCATTCTCGACAGATCGATCCGGTCTCTATGCGCGGCTTGATCGAACAGGTAATCCAGAAGATCACATCATCCTGCCTGAAACGATTTCGAAGGAGCCACTCGCCATATCGGTGCGTCAGGGCGACGCCGCCTGGGCGGACATCGTCCGTTGGATTTTGAACGCCATGATCGCCGCAGAGGAGCTGGGCGTTACGTCGCAAAACATCGACGCCATGAAGCTGTCAACCAATCCTGAAATCTTGAGACTTCTGGGTGTCACCGGCAGCCTTGGGCGGTCGCTCGGGCTCAAGGAAGACTGGGCGGCCGAAGTCATCGGCCAAATTGGCAACTACGGCGAGAGTTTCGATCGAAATATGGGTGCAGGCTCACCTCTCAATATTGATCGGGGTCTCAATCGGCAATGGCTCGAAGGCGGGCTTCTTTACTCGCCACCGTTCCGGTGACCGTGTCGCTTGAGAGGCCGCATATCCCGTGTTAGCGTGCGCGGCCCCACCAGACCCACGGAAATTTTGAACAATTGGAGCTCTTGTTGAAGATCATTCGATGTCTCTCCTGTGCCGTCCTGACCCCGGCACTTCTGATCATTGTTTCGGCCAATGCTGCGACGCTTGATCAGGTGCGTGACAAAGGGTTCCTGCAATGCGGTGTAAGCCAGGGGCTTGCCGGTTTTTCGACAACTGACGATCAGGGGCGCTGGTCAGGCATTGATGTCGACACCTGCAGAGCGGTTGCGGCGGCGGTGTTTGGCGACGGAGAAAAAGTTCGTTTCACGCCGATGTCTGCGAAGGAACGCTTCACTGGACTGCAGTCCGGCGAAATCGACATTCTCGCCCGGAGTACGACCTGGACCCTGACCCGGGACGGGGGGCAGGGCATGGATTACACCGCGGTGACGTACTACGACGGGCAGGGGTTCATGGTGCCGAGGGAGCTTGGTGTCGAGAGTGCGCTGGAGCTGGATGGCGCTGTCATCTGCACCAATACCGGCACAACCACTGAACTGAATGTCGCTGACTATTTCCGGACCAACGCCATCGAGTATGATCTGCTGGCATACGAGAAGACGGATGAGGCGGTGACCACATACGATTCCGGCCGATGCGATGCCTACACATCGGACCGCTCAGCGCTCTACTCCTTGCGTCTCCGGCTCAGGAAACCTGAAGCGCATATGATCCTTCCGGAAGTGATCTCAAAGGAACCGCTTGGGCCGCTTGTCCGCCAGGGCGATGCCCAATGGGCGGACATTGTGCGCTGGACGATCTTCGCCTTGATTGCTGCCGAAGAATTTGGACTGTCTTCAGAGACCCTCGAGGCGGCAATGCAGAGTGACAATCCCGAGGTCAGGCGGCTTCTTGGCCTGGAAGGCAGTCTCGGCAACCAGCTCGGCCTGGAGCAGAGTTGGGCCAAAGCGGTGATCCTCGCGGTAGGTAACTACGGCGAGATTTTCGAACGCAATCTGGGCGCCTCTTCAGCGCTTCGAATTGAGCGTGGCCTCAATGCGCTCTGGACAGAAGGCGGGCTTCTCTACTCCCCACCATTTCGATAGCCGCCATTGCCGCGCCGTGATAGGCGGAAACCATGACCTTGCACAGTGATGCCGCAGACCCGCTCGATAAACCGCGATTGAGCCTGGGTGACCCACGGCTGCGCGGGATTATCGCTCAGGCACTGGTGCTGGCCGCAGTGGTGCTTTTTGGCTGGTGGGTCGTCAACAACACTTCTGACAATCTGGCAAGGCAGGGCATCGCATCGGGTTTTGAGTTCCTCGACCAGACCGCTGGCTTCTCCATCATGATGCATCTGATCGATTACGATGAGACATCGACCTACAGTGCCGCCTTCCTGGTCGGTCTTCTGAATACTCTCTTGGTGGCAGCCATTGGGGTTGTCATTGCTACTGTTCTCGGATTTGTTGTTGGCATCGGTCGGCTTTCGCAGAACTGGCTGGTTGCCCGGATCGCAGGCGCTTACGTTGAGACGCTTCGGAACATTCCGCTGCTGCTGCAGATTTTCTTCTGGTACTACGCCGTTCTCACCACCTTGCCGACACCGCGCGACAGCATGGTCTGGCTTGATAGCGTTTTTCTGAACAATCGCGGGCTCTATCTTCCTTCAATTTCGTTTGAAACAGGGGGCGCGGCAATCGTCGCTGGATTTGCTGCCGCAGTGGCGCTTTCCTACTTTGTTCGGCGATGGAGCCAACTGAGGTTCGCGAGGACCGGAAAATCAGCGCCGGTTATGTCCGCATACCTTGTGTTGCTCGTTGGCTTGCCGGCCATTGCCTATTTCTTCTCTGGGTCTGTCACGGTTGAGGTGCCTGTCGCAGGGCGATTCAACCTGCGTGGCGGCATGGTCCTCATTCCGGAATTCATGGCGCTGGTCATTGCGCTCAGTGTCTACACTGCCGCATTCATTGCCGAGAATGTACGTTCAGGCATTCAATCAGTATCGAAAGGACAGCGCGAGGCAGCTGCTGCCCTTGGCCTGAAGCCTGCGCTCGCCATGCGGCTTGTGATTATTCCCCAGGCATTGCGGGTCATCATTCCGCCGCTTACCAGCCAGTACCTTAACCTGACCAAGAACTCGTCTCTCGCTGCGGCGATTGCATATCCCGATCTGGTTTCGGTGTTCGGTGGCACGGTGCTCAATCAGACTGGTCAGGCCGTGGAAGTCATTGCCATCACTATGGGGGTCTATCTGCTTCTCAGCCTGATGATCTCGCTCGGCATGAACATCTATAATCAGCGTAAAGCCATCGTGGAGCGTTGAGATGTCTGTAACCAGTGAAGTCCGAAAACCGCCGCCAATGTCGATTGGCACAATTGGCTGGATCAGCACCAATCTGTTTTCGTCCAGATGGAATACAGTCCTCACATTTCTGGCTGTCTTTCTGATCTGGGCAGGTGTGACGCCGGTGCTTGAGTGGGCGGTGCTGAACGCGGATATTTCCGGCACCGACCGGTCGGCCTGTGTCAGTGGTGGCGCCTGCTGGGTGTTCATCAAAATGCGATTTTCGCAGTTCATGTACGGCTTCTATCCGGATGCAGAGAGATGGCGCGTTGATGCGGTTTTTCTGTTGCCGCTGGCACTGTGGGGGTTGAGATTTTTGCCACGATTTCGCTGGCCGATGTCTGCCGTCGCGGCGCTGGTCCTGATCTATCCTGTCGCGGGGTACATGGTGCTCAGCGGCGGCTTTCTTGGCCTTCGGGTTGTGGAGACGTCACTTTGGGGTGGCTTGATGCTGACCATTGTGGTGTCGTCAGCCGGCATTATCGCGAGCCTGCCGCTGGGAATCTTGCTGGCCCTGGGGCGGCGTTCCGGGATGCCGGCTATCCGGCTTCTCTCGACCGGATTTATCGAGCTTTGGCGCGGCGTGCCCCTGATCTCGGTCCTGTTCATGGCTTCCGTCATGCTGCCGCTATTCCTGCCAGAGGGCATCAACTTCGACAAGCTGCTGCGCGCGCTGATCGGCGTCGCGCTGTTCTCATCGGCCTATATGGCTGAAGTCGTCAGAGGGGGCTTGCAGGCGGTTCCCAGAGGTCAGTATGAAGCTGCAGCGGCATTGGGATTGGGTTACACGAAAACCATGGCCCTGATCGTGATGCCACAGGCACTTAAAATGGTTATTCCCGGAATCGTGAATACGTTCATCGGGCTGTTCAAGGACACCACCCTGGTCTACATCATCGGTCTCTTTGATCTGTTGGGCATTATTCAGTCAGCCCTGACGGATCCGAACTGGCTTGGCTACGCGACTGAAGGGTATCTGTTTGCCGCCTTTGTATTCTGGCTTTTCACTTTTTCCATGTCGCGCGTAAGCCTCAGGCTTGAGCGAAATCTGGATACGGAAAACTGATCCGATGGCTGAAGTAAAACTCGCGGTCGAAATGAAAGCTGTACACAAATGGTACGGCGACTTTCATGTGCTGAAGGGCGTTGATCTCGAGGTCCGGGAAGGTGAGAAAATCGTCATTTGCGGCCCCTCCGGCTCCGGCAAGTCGACACTCATACGCTGTCTGAACGCCCTTGAGACCCATCAGGAAGGTGAGATCATTGTCCGGGGAACAAGGCTTACAGAGAATCTAAGACGCGTTGAAGAAGTCCGGGCCGATGTCGGCATGGTGTTTCAGCAGTTCAATCTGTTTCCCCATCTGACTGTGCTCGAGAACTGCACGCTTGCGCTCAGATGGGTCAAAAGCATGTCAGAAGCGGAGGCTGAAGAGATCGCGAGGGGTTACCTGGAAACTGTGCATATCCCCGATCAGGCAGAGAAATTTCCAGGCCAGCTTTCCGGCGGTCAACAGCAGCGCGTCGCAATTGCCCGGACCTTGTGCATGGCGCCGAGCATTCTGCTTTTCGACGAACCGACGTCTGCGCTTGATCCTGAAATGATCAAGGAAGTGCTCGATGTCATGATTGGTCTCGCTGAAGAAGGGCGGACCATGATCGTTGTCACCCATGAAATGGGGTTCGCACGTACAGTTGCCGACCGGATTCTGTTCATGGATGAGGGTGAGATCGTTGAAGCGGCAGCGCCGGATGAATTCTTCGAGCATCCGAAAAGCGAACGCACAAAGATGTTCCTCAGTCAGATTCTCTAGTCATTCCGGGAACAAGCCAGCGCGACATAATGCTGACAGGTTCATGGTCATAGCCGATCTTGGTGTAGAAATCCCTGACATCGGTGTTGGTGTCGCGGATCTGAAGCTCCAGTTTTCGCACGCCCCGTTCCTTTAGCCAGTCCTCGGCGGCTCTTACAAGTCTTTCGCCGCGGCCACTTTTCTGCTGGTTGGGGTCAACTGACAAATAGTAGATCCAGCCCCGATGGCCGTCATGCCCGACCATGACCGAACCGATGAGCGTGCCGTGTTCCTCCATGACCAGAACGTCACCGTGACCGCTCTCAATAGCGAACATGATGTCTTCGCGGGGTGGATTCTGGGCATAGATGAGGCCCGTCCGGTCCCAGAGGTCAATCACCGAGTCCATGTCTTCGGGCTGAAAGCGCCGGATACTCATGCAGTTTCCAATGGCAGGTCATGACGGCTGCCCCATTCGGACCAGCTGCCGTCGTACAGATGTAGGTCGGTCACACCGATTTTGGTCAGCGCGAAGAAAAGCACCGCCGCCGTGACGCCGGAACCGCAGGTGGTGGTCAGGGGCATTCGCAGATCAATGCCGGCTTTCTGAAAAGCGCTCAGCAGACTTCGGTCGTTCTTGAGAGTGCCGTCTTCTGCGACAAGCTCCGAGAAGGGGAGGCACAGACTGCCGGGAATGTGGCCGCTGCGCACGCCGGGGCGGGGCTCCGCTGCCTCGCCGACGAACCTTGCCTGCGCTCGGGCGTCGAGGACTTGCTCTGATTTGGTGTCGATGTTTTGAAGCATTTGATCGGCGGAACGGACCCAATCGGTTTTCAGGCTTGCCTTGAAAGTCGTTTCCTCCGGCGCGACCTCATCCTTGGTGAGCGTCCGGCCTTCAGCCGCCCATTTCTTCTGACCGCCATCCAGAACGGCGACATTTTCATGACCGAAAACGCGGAACATCCACCACACTCTGGCCGCACTGAAAATTCCGGCGCCGTCGTAGACGACGATGCTGCTCTCATTTTCAATGCCCATTTTTCCAACAGCGAGCTCAAAGTCAATTGCGGGTGGCAACATATGCGGCAGATCGGTGGTCTGATCTGCAATCTGGTCAATATCAAAGTAGAGCGCGCCGGGGATGTGAGCGACTGCGTATTCCGCACCCGCATCGCGATTCTGATTTGGCAAATACCACGAAGCATCGAGCACCATGACGTCTGGGTCTTGCAGATGCTCGCTCAGCCATTCAGTTGAAACCAGTTGGGAAATCATGTCACGCCTCTCTCAATCGATGACGATTGAGGGCCAGCCATTGCAGGGCAATGACAGCCGGGCTCGCGGTTATATCTCCCTGATCAAGCGCCGCCATCGCTTCGTCATAGGTCAGGACGACGACCTTTATGTCTTCATGTTCGTTATCCAAGCCGTGGTAGCCGCCAGCATTGGTGGTATCAACAATGGTGCAGAAAAGCGTTATGCACTGGTTCACAGCGCCGGGACTTACATGGAAACGCAGCATGTATTCCATGTCTTCGATCTCAATTCCGGCCTCTTCCAGGGATTCACGCTTCGCGACTTCCTCGAGACTTTCACCTTCTTCGATCAGACCGGCTATGACACTTATGAGCCAGCCGCCTTCGCCCCGGATGTAGGGAATGATGCGGAACTCTTCGATCAGGAGAACTTCGTCACGGATCGGATCGTAGGGCAGGACGCAGACCGCATCACCGCATTCGAAGACCTCACGGGGGAGCTCGGCGGTCCAGCCGCCTTGGTATTTCTCATGCCGGATGGTGTGCAGGTCATAGCGGAAGAACGCCTGCTTCAGAGTTTCAGAGCTGAGTAACTCGACTTTTTTTGCTGGCTTGTCTGGCATTGCGGCCAACCTAACGCCTGGTTATGGGCGCCCCCCCGAGATGCGCGCCCGCATCAATGATCAGCGTTTCACCGGTAATTGCCGGGGCGCCGCAGACGAAATACTCGATGGTGTCGGCGACCTGCATCGGCGTGCTGGCCAAGCCAAGCGGCGTTGAGGCTTCGAGGCCCTTGATCGCACGTTCGTAATTTTCTTCACCCATGCCTTCCTTCAGCCAGTCACCCTGGATAAAGCCGGGACAAATAGCATTCACCCGGATTTCCGGACCAAGTATGCGGGCCAGAGAAAGGGTCATGGTGACGAGGGCGCCTTTCGACGCCGCATAGGCAATCGAGCTGCCGACGCCCATGACAGCAGCGATCGACGCCACGTTGACGATCGCGCCCTGTCCGCCGGCCTTCATGTGCTCAGCGACATATTGGGTCATCATGTACGGGCCAACCACATTGACGCTGTAGATCCACAGGAAGTCGTCTTTGTCGAGACCTGCGAGGTTTGGATGAGGATTGAATTTTGTCGTCCCGGCATTGTTCACCAGTGCATCAATGCGGCCCCATTTCTCCATAGCGCCGTCCGCCAGTTTTTTGCATTCGGCGGGTTCAGACACATCGGCTTTGATGATGAGCGTTTCAACGCCAATCTTTTCGCAGGCCTCGGCCGTGGCCTTCGCGCCGGAGTCATTATGGGCATAGTTGATAACTATATTGCTGCCGTGACCTGCGAGGAGTTCCGCCGTCGCCGCACCGACACCTGACGAAGATCCCGTCACGATTGAAACACCGCCATCCAGATCCATGATCTTACCCCCTGAAGAATTGGTCTTTCTTTGATATGCCGCTGACCATATGGGCTTGCGGGCTTTGAAGCCAGCGAAAGGAAGAGCTGTCATTGCGAGATTTGACGGTTTCGTTCAAGCTGAAGTCATGAGCGAAATCAGACCAGCGAAGGACACCGACGCCTTTGGTATTGCCAAAGTTCATGTCGAGACCTGGCGCGAAACCTACCCCACGTTGGTGCCGACAGAGTATCTGGTCGGCTACCTCGATATTACGCAGGTGGCGTCCATGTGGGCGCGGCGCCTGCGCGACAACAGGCTTGGCGATCAATGCTATGTCGCCGTGCGCGGGCAGGAGGTTCTCGGCTATGCGCTGTGGGGGGCAATCCGCGATACTGAAAACACCCGTTTCGAGGCTGAGCTGTACGAGCTTTACATCGGCGTCGACCATCAGAATATGGGGTTGGGTCGAAAGCTCTGCCAGGCTGTTGTTGCCAGACTGGACAAACATGCCCTTGGTTCACTGGCTGTTGAGGTGCTGGAAGGTAATCCGGCAAGGTTCTTTTATGAGAACATGGGGGCAAAACTGATTGCCGTGCGCGACAGGCCCTTTGCCGGCACCAAACTGCCGACGCTGATTTACGGTTGGGAAAACATTGAAGTGCCGCAGCTCAAGGCTGGAAGTGATCAGGCAAATGGCGACTGAAGGAACACAGTCGCCGGATGCTCAAGCGTTGGCCCGCGGCGTCTCGCGTCTGATGATCAGTCTGGGTTATAGCCCGCTTACGGAATACACGCTTGGCTCGGGACGCCGCGCTGACATCGCCGCGATCAACAGAAAGGGCAAGTTTGTTATCGTCGAGATCAAGTCTTCCGTGCAGGATTTTCGCTCGGATGAGAAGTGGCAGACCTATCTCGAATATTGCGACAGTTTCTTTTTTGCCGTGCATGAAAGCTTCCCTGCAGATATCTTGCCGGGAGATGTAGGGCTCATCCTGGCTGACAGATATGGTGGCACTATTGTACGGGATTCTGTGCTGAAGTCGGTTGCCGGGGCGAGACGGAAGGCGGAGACACTGAAATTCGCAAGAACAGCTGCCTTGCGGTTACAGCGCAAGAATGATCCTGACATTACACGGACGGGGGATCTTCTTGATCTGGATCCCTGAACAGACAAACTGTGAGAGGCTAAATGAGCGAAGAGAATATGATTACCGTCGACGCGGACAAGCTGAGGGCTCAGCTTCGGTCGATATTCCTGTCCTGGGGTATGAGCGAAGAAGCGTCGGAAACCTCGCTCGAGATTATGGTCGGGACAGATCTCAAGGCAATCGATTCACACGGTGTCGGTATGCTGAGCGCTTACAACGGGGCGAACAAGGCGGGCATGCTGAATGTCGAGCCTGACATCAGGATCGTGTCGGAGAAGGCAGCGCTTGCGCTGGTCGACGGTGACCGTGCCATGGGCCATGTGGCAGGCAATTTCGGTATGGAGCTTGCCATAAAAAAGGCACGTGAGGCTGGCACCGGTGCGGTTACGGTGATGAATTCAGGGCACTATGGACCTGCCGGGCATTATTCTGAAATGGCAGCGAAGGAAGGCATGATTGGCTGGGCGATGACAAATTCGCCGAGACTTGTCGTGCCGACCTTTGGCAAGGAACCCATGCTGGGCACGAACCCGATTGCTGTTGCAGCGCCTGCCGACAAGGATGATGACTTCTCCCTTGATATTGCGACATCGACGGTGGCCTACGGCAAACTGAACATAGCAAGGCGTGCAGGCAAGGAAGTGCCTGTTGGCTGGGCCCAGGATACAGAAGGCAACCCGATCACGGACCCGCTTCTCGGCATGCAATCCCGGCGCCTGAGCCCCCTTGGCGGCACGCGCGAACAGGGCAGCCACAAAGGCTATGGCCTTGGCATTGTCGTGGAAATCATGTGCTCCTTGTTGAGCGGCGCGTCCACGTCAGGCATCGACATCCGCACCGGCGAGCCCACAGGGGCGAGAAACACCGGGCACTTCTTCCTCGCTATCGACCCTGCCGCGCTGAGGGGTGACGGCGTGTTCGAGGAAGAAATGGACCTCTTCATGGAGATGTACCGGAAGACAGAGCCGATTGACCCAGACAATCCGGTGATCATTCCAGGCGACCCCGAACATGCTGCAAGGCGCGAACGCACAGCAAACGGCATTCCCATGACGGATACGCTGTTCGGGGAAGTCCGTCAGGTCGCCGAAGACAGCGAAGTGCCATTTATCCTGGGGAACTGAGTATCTGGAGAACTGAACTATGGGCATGACCTACGGCATTCTTTTTTTTGATGGTGCAGAGGAGCTTGATGCGGTTGGGCCGTGGGAAGTCTTTACTATGGCGACCATGGAGGCCGGAGCCGGTGATCTGCCCGACGCGATCAAGGGTAGCCGTGTCGTGTCGATTTCTGAATCCGGCGATACCGTGACTTGCGCCAAGGGAATGCGAATTGAGCCGGACTATTCAATTGAAGACTGCCCGAAACTTGACGTGTTGCTGATCCCGGGTGGTGCCGGAACCCGCCGTGAGGTTGACAATCCGGCGCTTCTCACGTGGATCAGCAAGGTCTCCGCTGACTGCGCCTGGGTGACAAGTGTATGCACCGGCGCCCTGTTGCTGGTGGCCGCAGGGCCGGCCAGGGGAAAGCGGGTCACAACGCATTGGGGTTTCATCGAAGCGCTGAAAAGCCGAGGCGACTGTGATGTTCAGGATCACATTCGCTATGTCCGCGATGGAAATGTCGTCACGGCAGCCGGCGTATCGGCAGGCATAGACATGGCGCTTTGGCTGATTGGTGAAATCTACGGCCCCGACCATGCACGCCGGACGCAAAGATACATGGAATATGATCCGGCGCCGCCCTATGCCGGCGCGGTCTAGGCAGCATCAGAGCAGTTGGGCTGGGCAGATGCGAACTGTGTTACGCGGCGGCTTCTGATGCTGTGCAGGATCTAGCGACATTTCAGCACAAGAAGTCAGTGCAGCTCAATTTTCTGCCCCTGTTGAGTCAACGGAGGAATGGATTCACCTTTCAGCCATTTCCCGATGATCAGATTGACCGCCTCCGGGGCTTCCTGTTGCACCCAATGGGAGACGCCGGGGAGATAGCGCAGCGTGAGATCGCGGACGTATTCGTCCGTGCCGTAGGTTGTTTCCTTCGACAGCGCCTTGTCAGCTTCGCCCCAGATGAAGAGGGTCGGAGTCTCGATGACGGGTGTCTCGGGGGCGGCAGTGCTGCGCCCGCGAACAGCGGCTCTGTACCAGTTGATCATGGCGGTGAGGGCGCCTGGTTCGCTCGCGTTGTCACGGTAGATGTCGATGATCTCTTCCGGGAACTTGCTCTTGTCTTCGGCCATGTTGACGATACTGCGGCCCACTGCGGCGGCGTGGTTGCGGCCCAGTATGAATTCCGGCAGCCAGGGAATCTGGAAAAAGAGGATGTACCAGGACTTGAGTTTCTGTCGCATGCCGCTGCCAAGCTCCCGCGCAAAGCAGGCCGGGTGCGGCACATTGCAAATGACAAGCCTTTCGAGAGGCCGGATCTGGTTGATGGCGAAGCTCCAGGCAACAGCAGCCCCCCAGTCATGGCCCATGAGGAGAATGTCTCTCTTGCCGGAAACATCCATCAGGGCACCGATATCCGCCATGAGATGGTCCATGGCGTAGCTATCAATGCCGAGAGGCTTCGAGGACTTGCCATAGCCCCGCTGATTGGGTGCCCAGACGGTGTAGCCCAGGTTGGCGAGAAGTGGCATCTGATAGCGCCATGATATGGCGTGCTCGGGAAATCCATGGAGGCAGATGGCGAGCTTGTCGCCGTCGCCGCAGATCTGGACTTCAAATGTAAGGCCGTTGGCCTCGATCATTTCAGTTCGAATTTCGTGTGAAGTCATATAGGGTCGCGCCTCCCTGTTTCCTGGGTGATAGAGGATTGACATGGCGCATTGGCTGGTCGGCGAAATCTATGGCCCTGACCATGCGCGCCGGACGCAAAGATACATGGAATATGATCCGGCACCGCCCGATGCGGGCGCTGCTTAGGCAGCATCAGAGCGGTTGGTCCAAGGTTACTTCAGCAATTGAAGGTAAGCACCTGGTCTACATAAGGACGCACCACTGCCACTGATTGGCCAGCGTCAAGCCGCTCCTGCCCTTGTAACGGTTGTAGAGGACATTGTTTATCCCCTCAGCGTAACAATTCATTCGCGAGAGCCAGGTTGCTTCGGCACTTTGAATGGGAAAAGCTATCATTGGTCCTGCGACAAGGGCGAGTGTACAGGCCGTGAGTAGCGCTTTCTTCATCTTACTATTCTCCAGACACAACAAGTTACAGATCGGAAACGCTAAACGACTCTCATTCTCATTGCAATGATCTGTTGCGGCGGGCAGATCACGGTGACGCAGTGTCAAATTCTGTTCCTGAATTCGGTGGTGTCAGAGTATTCTCCTCCTCCCTTCACTTTCAAACGATGTGGGACCAACAGTGACATTAAGACTGTTTCATTTCAGCGAAGAGCCTGACATCCAGACATTTGCGCCAAGGATCGCGAAGACAAATCCTGATCCGGATATCCCTCCCTATGTCTGGGCAATCGAAGAACGGCTGGCGCACAACTTCTATTTCCCGCGGGATTGTCCGCGCGTCACCTATTTCGCCAAAGAGGACACTTCAGAGGCTGACATCGAGAGATTCTTCGGCAACACGACTGCCAAATATATTCTGGCGATAGAAAGCGGCTGGCTGGAACGTATGCGCCAGACGACAATTTACAGCTACGAACTGCCTGTTCAGACGTTCAAGCCGTTCGAAGGTGCATCCGGCGCAGCTTACCATGTTTCATCAGAGACGATTGAGCCGCTGGCGGTTACAACCATCAAAGATCTTGTCGCCGCAATTGCTGACAGAGGAGCTGAGCTCAGAATCACGCCAAGCCTTTGGCCGCTAAGAAATGCAATCATTGAATCAACAGTGCAATTTTCTATCAGCCGGTTCAAGAACGCCGCAGCTGAGCCCGCTCTCTAGGTGATTGTGGCAGCGACCAGATTGATGCTGTTGCCGCTCACGTCCTTGATTAGCGATGACACACCCCAGGGCAGGTCTTCTGGCTCGCTTTCGATAGTGACGCCCCTGGTACGCAGTTCATCAGTGGTCTTGCGGCAGTCATCGACGGCAAAAACCCACATGGTGCCCTTGCCGATCTGTGAGCGTCCAGCCTCGTCAAACGGTTCCTGCAGGACAACTTCGACGGACTGATTGCCAGGCGGAGTCACTGTCAGAAATCTGCCGCCCTCGCCAAAAGTATTGTCTCTGAATTTCACGAAACCAAACTTCTCTTCCCACCAGGCGAGAGCCTCATCCATGTTCTCTACAAGAACTGTAATATGCGTGATTCCGGTAATCATGTCAGGATCTCCTGTCATTTTCAGTCGTCGTATCTGATCCAGTGACCGTAATGGACGCGATACCAGATCAGCCAGGCAACACAACCCGCCGAAACTGCAGCGACACCCCAGATGCCGCCATATGCGAAAATCGTGAACAGGAGCACCATGGCGAGGCCAAAGCTGATGTAATAGAGCAGGCGTGCATTCATGGGCTCAGTCTAGCGGCATCAGCCACTGCTGTCGTCCCTGGGAAATTTTCTGCTTCATATTGCCCTTTGGGGGAAAAGTACTATTTTATAGGTCTAAGACCTCGAGAACGTTGGAGTGAGCGACATGAAAAACCAGATTTCGCTGTGGGTTGCACCTTTGGTGCTGGTATCCGCGTTGTTATTTGCAGACTCCGCATCGGCCAAAAAATACTCGTTCGAGCGCGATGTTGAGTTCAATCTCGACTACAAGAGAGTGGCGGCATGTGTTTTCAGTAATCAGGATCCGCTGGAGGAGTTAAATGCTTCAGCGACAGTTGAAGCGCCCCCGTCGGCGAGCAACATTCAAGTGACCCGGTTTACGGGTCAGGCGCGCGGCAGATATCTCAATATTCTGCTGCACGATCTTGATGGTGACCGGACGCGTATGGAGTATCAGGGCACGAAGCGCCTCGACAATGAAACCATGTTCGGGGACATTGTGAAGTGCGTTGACAGGCTCGCCAGCGTCGACTGAGCCGCTGTGGCCCACTTAGGGCCTCTAAATTGATCTGAGTGGCCATGCCAATCTCCATGTGTGGAAAAGGGGACAGGCGCATTTTGTGCGTCTGTTGCTATGCAGGCTGAATGCAGGCTGAGGCCCGGCGGTGTCCGGACCAGCCAATTTTCTGATCTGCCGAAATCACAATTATGGTTCCTATACGCGCTATGTGATGTTTTGATTCAACCAAATAAACATGGCGATGTGCCATCTGATGTGGAACAGTTCCCCACCGGAATGGGAGATTCCGTGCGAATTTTGAGGGGGACTTATGCTTACTAGACAGATGAAAATTCTGCCGGGAGCTCTGGCTGGGCTTTTTTTGGGCTTTTTGCTCATGCCGTTCGAGGCGATGGCACAGGATGGTAGTGTTTCTTCAGGCGACACCGCCTGGCTAATCACGGCAACTGCGTTGGTGCTGTTCATGTCTTTGCCGGGCCTGGCACTGTTCTATGCCGGGCTGGCGAGATCAAAAAACGTGCTGAGTGTCATGATGCAGGTTTATGTCATTGCCTGCCTGGCGACAGTCGTCTGGTTCACCGTTGGTTACAGCATCGCCTTCGCTGAGGGAGATGCATGGTGGGGTGGCCTTTCAAAGGCCTTTCTCGCTGGCGTGACGGCTGACAGTGTGAGCGGCTCAATTCCGGAAACTGTTTTCTTCGCGTTTCAGATGACCTTCGCCATCATCACTCCTGGCTTGATCGTTGGCGCCTATGTTGAGCGGATCAAATTTTCGACGGTAATTGTTTTCAGTGCACTCTGGCTGATCGTCGTTTACGCGCCGGTAACGCACTGGGTGTGGGGCGGCGGTTGGCTTGCTGCTCTCGGCGTAGCAGATTTTGCCGGTGGCCTTGTGGTCCATGTAACAGCAGGTGTTTCGGCAATTGCTGTTGTCTCTTTTCTTGGTGCACGACGCGGCTTTCCAGATGACACCAGGCCACCTCACAATTCAGGGATGGTGATGATGGGAGCGGCGATGCTGTGGGTCGGCTGGTTCGGCTTCAATGCCGGTAGTGCTCTTGCGGCTGATGCGAGCGCCGGCATGGCGCTGGTAGTGACACACATTTCCGCAGCTGTTGCCTCATTGACGTGGATGACCATTGAATGGGTGCGCTATGGAAAGCCGACGCTGGTCGGCACGGTGACCGGCACGATTGCGGGGCTGGCAACGATTACGCCCGCCGCTGGTGTGGTTGGGCCAATGGGCGCCTTCATTATCGGCATTGCGGCCGGTGCCATCTGCTTCACAATGGTCCAGGTCGTGAAGCAAACGCTGAAATTTGATGACACGCTCGATGTGTTTGCCGTCCATGGCATTGGCGGCGGCACAGGCATATTGCTCATGTCCGTTCTTGCTTTCACGCTGGATGGTCGGACCTGGGGGAGCGAAACTATCACTTCCATCGGCGACGCCTTCGTTGTCCAGGCAATTGGCCTCGGCGCTACAGTGGTCTGGGCTGCCCTGGCAAGCGTCGTTCTGATCTGGATCAGCGGTCTGCTTACCGGAGGCAGTCGGGTCAACGATGAAGATGAGACCTTGGGCCTTGATCTCGCAACTCATGGCGAGCGCGGCTATGATCTCACCTAGGGAGACGAAAAAATGAAACTAGTAATGGCTATAATCAAGCCGCATAAACTTGATGAAGTTCGTGAAGCGTTGACCGGCATCGGTATTGAAGGCATGACGGTTACGGAAGCCCGTGGTTTCGGGAGGCAAAAGGGGCACACTGAGATCTATCGCGGTGCTGAGTATGCCGTTCATTTTGTCCCGAAAGTAGAAATCAAAGTCGGTGTGGATGACGATCTCGCGCAACAGGTCGTCGACACAATTCGTTCTGCGGCAAACACTGACAAAATTGGCGATGGCAAGATCTTCGTTCTTGAGCTTGGCGAGGCGATCAGAATTCGAACAGGGGAAACCGGGGCAGGGGCGCTGTAGCCCTAAATGTCCCGGGTCAATTTCAAGTCTTAGGGCTCAAGTCTTAGGAGGTGCCCATTCAGGCATCTCCTGAAGCCACTGATCTGGAATCAGCAACTTGAATTTGCCAACATCAATTCTTTCAAAGGCGAATTTTGCGTTGCCGATCATGTCATGGAAGTAGATAACCTCGAAACGCTGGTCGCGCGGTCGCATGTGCTGCAAGAGCATGGTTTCGCCATCTGGGAAAGTTACTTCGATTTCGCTGGTGGCGCGGTCCTGGATACCGGCTTCGGGAATCTCGACTTCAAGCCCGTCATACAGTCTCGTGCCCAGAGCTTTTCCCGCAATTCTGTTTTCTGCCATTTCCTGCTACCTGGTGTCGCCTCTCACTAATCAATGTTCTTGGAATGTGGCCTCAAAATACCGAATTGCGTCCTTTTGGCAATATGTTGCCTCAAGATGAAGCCGCGTGGCGGCGGACCGGTTTTCGCCGTGTCGACGCCACGTCGTGCCAAGAATAGCGGCCAAACCGCCCTTTTCCAAAATCAGCGGCATGGTCGCCGTTTCAACTACCACCGTTTCGATCAGTCGCCCATCAAAGCTTGGCGCTACTGGCCTTTCAGGGTGATCATCACCCAGGTGATGTGTGCCTTTGGCAATTCTTGGCGCACCATTCAGCTCAACACAAGGATCCAGCGCCAGAAGAATGTTCACAGACTTTGCCGATCTCGGTCGCGGTTCGGCGACATCAGCTTCGCGATTGAAGAGCGCGCTCTGACGTCGCCCGGGCAGGCAACGAAATGCTTCAATCCTGACCAGGATCGGTGCTTCGCCAAGGACCGCATACAGCAGCTTTTCGACAGCGGGAAGGGCAAAAGCGTCATGGAAATCGGTACCAAGCGCATTCTTGATGGTTACTCTGTCGGAGGTGCCACTGCCTGCGAACAGGCGACTTGCCTCACGGCGCAATGATTTCAGCTTCGTCGGCTCGGCCGCCTCAGGCAAAATGACAAACCCCCCGGTAAGCAATTCCTTTTGCAATTCCCTTTGCAATTCATTGACCACGGGACTAGCGGGGATAGATCGCGGCAAGGCTGGCACGCCAATGAGGGTGCTTGAAATCCGTCTGGTCGCTGATCTGGTCCAGGCCGCCGATGAGGCCGCGATCAGCAATAGCTTTGACGCGGGAGTCTGTAATCGCAACAATCAGCGCCGTCGAAAATCGTTCCGCGTGGATCACCGGAAATGGCCGGCTCCAGAAGTCGGATCTGTCCTCCGATATGTGATCCGTTACATGCAGTTTGTTATGTAGCGCTGCAGAAATTTCATAGCATCTTGCCATTTCGCTGAGCCTCTCTTCCCCGGAACTTGCTGCCAGGGCGCCTTTCAGATGAGGCATAAGCTCTGCCGCAGGTGCGAGATCTGAAAAGCAGCGTTCAAGCCATTTCGCATAGGGCGCGTAGTGCTTCTCCTGCAAGAATGTGAGATGCATGACATTGCTTACCAGGCGGGCAGCGATTATCCGGCTGCCGATTTCGTCGCCCAGAAATTCGGTCCGTCCCAACAGGTGCTCTTCCTGTGAAATTCGTTTCCATTGCGCCGCCATCATGTAGAGCCAGACGTCGTCCGGGTAGAAGCCAAGCCTGTCTCGAAGAACATGCAGGCCAATATTGTCATCAAAAACGCGGCCCGATGTCAGGGACAACAGGGTCTGCGATGAAAAGCTCAGCCAGTCCGCCGGTGTTGGTGTTTCGCGCGGATCAAAGCCCAGTAGCCGTTCCATGAACTGGTGCGCTGTCGTGATATGAACACGATGATTCACGGGTCCCTTGGCAATTTCTTTCGGCATCTGGGAGCCATCACTGCCAGGCTCTGTGAAGTTGGCCGGGACGCCTAAAACGCTCGTCGGCAACTGCTGAGCCAGCATTTCTTTCAGGGCTGCTTTTTCCGAGCGGAGGTCCTCTTCACGCAGGAACAGCTGAAATCGGGGGCCCCAATGATGGTCTCTGGACATTTCGTCGTCGATGCCAAGCACTTCTGAGCCCGGGCCGATCAGCGCAGCCGCATAGGGAAGCTCTGGAAAATGCTTCTTGATCAGCGGCTTGGCCGCTTGTTTGTAAAGGACCTCGGCCAGTTCCATACCATTCGGTGTCTGAGACATGAGTTCCTTATAGGGCTAATGCGCCGCTAACTCCATGCCGCCAACTGCTAGGCCTTAGGGCTGTACCCTATCGATCTAAATCGGCTAAACTTGTGGGGAGCCGAAGTTTTGGGGAACTCTTCTTCCGATGATCCTGTCCGATGCCTCTGTCGAGCGTCCTGTCTTTGCCACTGTCATCAGCCTGCTGCTGCTGACATTTGGTGTCCTGTCATTTGCTGAGCTCCCGCTTCGCGAATATCCGAACATTTCGCCGCCGATGGTCTCCATCATGACGATTTATCGCGGTGCCTCTGCCCAGGTGGTGGAGACAGACGTGACGCAAATCATTGAAAATCAGGTAGGCGGGATTGAAGGGGTGAGGTCCATCCGATCTTCAAGCCAGGATGGTCGATCAAGCATTTCGATTGAGTTCAAACTAGAGCGCGACATGGACGAGGCAGCAAATGACGTCCGCGATCGTGTGAGCCGCGTGACCGGCCTGTTGCCTTTCGAGATTGATGCGCCGCAGATCATGAAAGTGGATGCAGACGCACAGGCCATCCAGTACTTCACTTTCAATTCGACGTTCATGGATGGCCTGGCGCTGACCGACTACGCAGAGCGCTACATCGTCGATCAGCTGGCTGTGATCGATGGCGTTGCAAGTATTACGGTCAGTGGCGCTGGACGCTATGCCATGCGCATCTGGCTGGACCGCATTGCCATGACCGCACGCGGATTAACCGTTACCGACATTGAGAATGCCATCCGCCGCGAAAATGTTGAACTTCCGGCCGGTCGCATCGATTCCGCCACCCGTGAATTTTCAGTAAAGGTGACGCGCAGCTATAAGTCGCCGGCGGACTTTGAGCAGATGGTCATAGCTCAAGGTAGTGATGGCCATCTCATACGGCTTGGCGAAGTCGCCACAGTTGAGGTCGGGCCGGAAGATCATCGGCGCGAGCTCAGAGGCAACGGCATCCCGACAGTGGGTATCGGCATCGTCAAACAATCGACGGCAAATACTCTCGATGTGCTCAGAGTGACGACGGAAAGGGTCGCCGAAATCAATGAACGCCTGCCGGAAGGCGTGAACCTGTTTGCGGTTTCGGATTCCTCAATATTCATCAAGTCAGCGATCGAGAATGTCTATTACACGCTGGCCATCACCATGGTGCTTGTGTCCATGGTCATCTACCTGTTCCTCGGCAGTTTCCGTGCCATGCTTATACCCGCAGTCACAGTGCCTGTTTGCCTGACCGCTTCGTTCATTGTCATGTCTGCATTTGGTTTTTCAGTGAATTTGCTCACGATGCTGGCGCTTGTCCTTTCAATTGGACTGGTGGTCGACGATTCAATTGTTGTGCTTGAAAACGTCTATCGTCGTGTTGAAGAAGGGGAACCACCGCTGCTGGCGGCGTTCAACGGCGCGCGACAGGTAGCCTTTGCAGTCATCGCCACTACTCTGGTTGTGTTGGCGGTGTTTATACCGATTGCTTTTCTGCCTGGGAACATTGGACGTGTTTTCTCTGAACTTGGCATCGCCATCGGTTCTGCTGTGGTTTTCTCGACTCTTCTTGCATTGTCCCTGTCGCCGATGATGTGTTCAAAGATGCTGCGCCAGTCAGATCATTCAGGACTTCTCGTGCGCATGGTCGACACTGTCTTTGGCTTTGCAAATCGGACATATGAGCGTTCATTGCGGGCCACGGTACCGCATCCTCTCCTTGCTGTTCTCGTGATAGTAGTCGCTCTTGGAACTGCAGCCTGGCTCTTTCCGCGCATACCTGGCGAGTTCGCACCTCAGGAAGACCAGGGACAGATGTTTGCCATGGTCATGGGACCCGAAGGCGCTTCATTTGAATACATGCAGGAAAAGCTTCTGGATCTTGAAGCTATTGCCACAAGGTACATGGGCGACGGACGCGAACCTGCGGCGCGGTTGTTGACAATTGTGCCCGGTTTCAGCGCCGCAGATGCTGTCAATTCGGGCATGATAATGGTGACGCTGAAAGGGTGGCGCGAGCGTGACATGACCACGGGAGAATTGACGCGGCGGCTCGCGCAGGAATGGTCCGCCGTCCCGGGTGTAGTGGCAATTCCCATGGTGCGAGGCGGCCTTGCCGCGCAAACCGGAGGGGGCCCAGGACGGGGCATGCCGGTTCAGATTGTCCTTGGTGGAAACACCTATCTCGAACTGGCTGAGTGGCGCGACATCATTATTGCCGAAGCTTCTCAAAACCCTGGCTTCCAGCGGGTCGATTCTGACTACAAGGAAACCAAGCCGCAGCTGGTTGTCGATATTGATATGGACCGGGCGGCAGCACTTGGTGTTTCCATCCAGAACATTGGCCGAACCATCGAGACAATGATGAGCTCTCGCCGAGTTACGACCTATGTGGATGATGGCGAGGAATACAATATCATTATGCAGGCGCGGGATCAGGATCGCCGCACGCCTGATGATTTGACGAACATATATGTCCGCTCTGAACGCAGCGGAGAGCTGATACCGCTAACCAATTTGACGAGCATATCGAACCGTGCCGAAGCAGCTTCGCTCAATCGCTACAATCGAATGCGTAGTGTGACCATCAGCGCCAGCCTCACACCAGGCTACACACTTGGCGAGGGTCTGGAGTATCTTGAAAACCTGATTACAGAGCGCCTGCCGTCGTACGCAAACATCGAGTATGCGGGCGAGTCACGTGAATACGTCGAATCGAGTGGCGATCTCAATTTTACATTCATGCTGGCCCTTGTATTCGTGTTCCTTGTCCTGGCGGCCCAGTTCGAGAGCTTTGTCCATCCCATTGTGATCATGACAACCGTACCACTTGCAATCGTGGGCGCACTCATAGGCCTCTATGTGACGGGCGAAACGCTGAACATCTACAGCCAGATTGGTATCATCATGCTGGTTGGTGTTGCAGCCAAGAATGGCATTCTGATTGTGGAGTTTGCAAATCAGATGCGTGACGCCGGCCTCGAGTTCACAGAAGCGTTGATCCAGGCTGCGAAACTTCGCATGCGCCCGATCCTGATGACGGCGCTTTCGACGATGATGAGCGCCGTTCCGCTTGTTTTCGCTGTCGGGCCGGGCTCTGCCAGCCGTTACACTCTGGGTGTGGTCATTTTCTCAGGTGTCTTCGTGTCCACGGCCCTGACACTTTTTGTCGTGCCGGTGTTCTATCATCTGCTGGGACGCCATACCGCCTCACCGGGCGCTGTGAAGGCCCAACTCGCCAGACTCAGGCAGCAGACGCCAGCCGAGTAGCGTCTGGCCTGTCGCCATTTTCACGTGATACGCTGATCGGAATCGCACGAAGGCTGCATGGAAGGAGATTGCATTGAAGCCATACCGTACTGTTGAGACCTGGTCGGTTACGAAGCCAGTGATTTCCGGCGCCAACGGGCTGATCGCCGCTCAGCACTATCTGGCGTCTGACATCGGCGCCGATGTATTGCGTGCTGGCGGCAACGCTGCTGACGCCGTCGTGGCGGCGGGCCTCGCCATCGGCATTGCAGAGCCCTGGATGAGCGGCATCGGCGGCGGCGGTTTCATGCAATATTACGATGCCGTTGCCGGCACAGTCAGAGGAATAGACTTTGGCATGTGCGCGCCGAAGGGCATTGATCCATCCGACTATGCTCTAACTGGTGAAGATGGAGGCCCGGACAGTTTCAATTGGCCATCTGTTGTTGAAGATCGGAATGTCAAAGGCCCGCACAGCATCGCGGTGCCTGGTTACGTTGCCGGGGCGTCACTGGCTCTCGAAACATTTGGTACACGGTCCTGGCCGGAAACAATTGCGCCGGCGGTTGAACTGGCTGAATTCGGTTTGCCTCTCGATTGGTTTGCGACGCAGAAGATTACGAATTCGGCGCGCGACCTCAGAAACTATCCTGAAAGCGCGCGGGTCTACCTGCCGGATGGATTGCCCCCTGTTGCGGATCTCACAGGTATGGTGCGTGGACTGCCGTTTGGCAACCTCGCGGAAACTTACAGGAGATTACGTGATGCAGGACCCGAGGATTATTACCAGGGAGAAATAGCCAGCCGGATTGTCGCAGACGCCGGCGAGGCCGGGTCGAAAATTTCAGCTGCAGATTTGAAAGCCTACGAAGCGCACCTGTTCGACGGTGAGGCGCATGCCTATCGAGGCGCAACAGTGTACGCCCCGCCAGGCCTGAATGCAGGCCCAAGCCTTTGCCGCGCACTTGATCTTCTTGCCGGAGAAAGTCTTGCCGGAGGCGCCCCGGATGAAGCTGCCTACCGCGCCTATGCGGAAGCCCTGCTGCAGGCCTATGACGAACGCTTTGCAACAATGGGCATTGCCGACCAGCGGGAACAGTCGAATACAACCCACATCGGTGTGATCGACCGCCACGGAAACATCGCATCCTGGACACAGACCATTATGTCCGCCTTTGGCTCAAAAGTTATGTTCCCAAGAACCGGCATCACCATGAACAATGGCATGATGTGGTTCGATCCGGTGCCCGGCCGACCGAACTCAATCACGCCCGGGATCAAGCCGCTGTCCAACATGTGCCCCAGCATTGTGGAAACAACGGACGGTTTTCGCTTCTCGGTGGGCGCGTGCGGTGGCAGGAAGATATTTCCAGCGGTGTTTCAGCTCATTTCGTTTCTGGTGGATTATGAGATGGATCTGGATGCCGCCTTGCATCATCCGCGGCTTGATGTAAGTGGCACGGACCTGGTCACGATGGATAGTCGAATTGAGAAACAAGTAATTGAGGCGATGGCAAAAGATTACAACGTCTCATCCCTGCCAAATGCCGTCTTCCCGAACGGCTATGCCCTGCCTAATATTGTCGGGCAGGAGCCAGGATCCGGACAATTTATCGGCGGTGCGTTTATCATGTCGCCGACAGCAAAAGTCAGCAGAGGTTAGATCAATGCCCAAAGCAATTGTTGTTCACCAACTTGGCGGACTGGAAGTTCTGCAGTGTGAGGACGTCGAAAGCCTGCCTTTGGGTGAGAGCGAAGTCCGTGTTGGCGTTCATGCAGCCAGCGCTAATTTTGTTGATATTCTGATGGCGGCCGGAGAATACCAGCATAAGCCGGCACTGCCCTACATTCCTGGCCTTGAGATGGCGGGCGAAATTGTTGAAGTTGGCGCAGGGGTGACCCGCGTCCAGGTCGGAGACCGGGTGACCGGGGGCGCTATGCCGGGCTGCTTTACTGAAGAAATGATCCTGCACGAACGGGCTGTGTCGCCGAAGCCGGAAGTCATGACCTTTGCAGAGGCATGTGGCTATCGCACCGGGGCTTCCACAGGCTATGTCGCCCTCTATCGCCGGGCAAACATTCAGCCGGGCGAAACGCTGCTGGTCCACGGTGCCGCAGGCGGCATGGGGCTGGCCGCCGTCCAGATCGGCAAGCTTATGGGAGCAGAAGTCATCGGTACCGTGGGCTCGGATTCAAAATTTGAGGCGGTTCAGCAAGCCGGTGCCGACCATGTCATCAACTATTCCGACGGTTTTCGCGAACAGGTTCTTGAGATCACATCAAAGCGCGGTGCCGACGTGATCTATGACCCGGTTGGTGGCGATGTCTTCGACGAAAGCACGAGGTGCATTGCCTTTGGCGGACGCATCCTGATCATCGGGTTTGCATCGGGACGTATTCCGACGGTCGGCGTAAACATTCCTCTCATAAAGGGATTTTCCGTGGTTGGCGTCCGCGCCGGCGAATTCGGCCGCCGCAATCCGGAGCTCGCTGCAGAGAATGCGGTTCAGCTCAGGGAATGGGCAGAGGCCGGAAAAATTACGCCCCACGTCAGCCACTTTTTCCCCCTCGAAGAAGCTGGTGCGGCGCTCCAGGTTCTGGTCGACAGAAAAGCAATCGGTCGCGTGGTCATTGAAACGGAGCGGGGCCGGGCGGCAAGGCTTCGCAGTCAGGAGAGCAGTTAATGACTGGATGGCAATATACCAAGGGCCTCCACGAAATCGGTAACGGCGGCTATGCCTGGCTTCAGCCTGATGGCGGATGGGGCTGGTCGAACGCCGGTCTTGTAACCGATGGCGATCAGGCCATGCTGGTTGATACTTTGTTTGATGTCCATCTGACGCAAGAAATGCTGGATGCGATGAACGACGCAACGCCAGCCGCTGCAAACATCGACACTCTGATAAATACCCATGCCAACGGCGACCATACCCATGGCAACGGACTTTTGCCCGACGCGGAAATCGTTTCCTCGGAGGCAAGCGCCGCTGAAATGACTGATCCTGAGCGCCTTGCCGCGATGATGGCGGGCGCCGATAACCTCGGACCTGGCGGAGAATACCTGAAAAAGTCGTTTGAGGCGTTTGACTTCGAAATAGAAGGCTGGCGCGCGCCGACCAGGACATTCAGCCATCGATTGAGCCTTAAAGTCGGCGACAAGGATGTCGAACTGATCGAGGTTGGCCCGGCCCACACCAAAGGCGACATTCTGGTCCACGTGCCGTCGGACCGAACACTGTACAGCGGCGACATTCTGTTCATTGATGGCACACCTATTATCTGGGACGGACCAGTAAGCAACTGGACCAGGGCATGTGATCTCATGTGCGATCTGGATCTTGAAGTCATCGTGCCGGGTCATGGGCCCATAACCGACAAGGACGGTGTCCGGGCAGTGAAGGGCTATCTCGAATACATCGAAGCCGAGACCAGGAAACGCTTCGATGCTGATCTCAGCCTTGAAGACGCGATCTTTGACATTGCCCTTGGCGACTATGAAAGCTGGGGAGACGCCGAACGCATTGCCATCAATGTGAACACGCTCTATCGCGAATACGGCTATGATGGCGGCGAGACAGCTCCGCTCTATATCTGGGAGCTGATGGGCCGAGTGAAACGGGACAAGTTGGGAACCTGATCTGTGGCTGACGCCGGAAAAGTGCTGGATGGCATTAAGGTTCTGGATGTTGGAACCTGGATCGCCGCACCCGCCTCGACCACGGTCATGTCGGACTTCGGTGCAGATGTCATCAAGGTCGAGCGCCCACGCTACGGAGACGGCTATCGGCATCTCTACATGATGCCGCAAAATCCGGAGAGCCAGTTCAACTACGCCTATACAGTCGACAACCGGAACAAGCGAAGCATTGAGCTTGATCTTCAACATCCTCGCGGCCGCGACGTGATGCTTGAACTGGTGAAACAAAGTGATGTCTACGTCACCAACCAGCCGGTCGATGTCCAGAAACGACTTCAGCTGACTTATGACGATGTCAAGGCAGCGAATGATCAGATCATTTTCGCTTCGTTGACGGGCTACGGCGAGACCGGTCCCGAAGCTGAGCGCCGGGCGTTTGATGTTCATGCCTGGTGGCGGCGGTCCGGCATGATGCACCTCATCCGCACACCTGGAGAGCCGCCGAAGTCACCTATCGCCGGCATGGGAGATCACGCCACCGCGATGTCAGTATTTGGCGTCGTCATGATGGCACTTTACAAACGCGAACGAACCGGCGTGGGCAGCAAGGTCACATCGTCCCTTATGGCCAATGGTCTTTGGTCAAACGCCATCAATGTTCAGGCGGCACTGATGGGCGGGTCGCCCGCCGTCAGTCGGGGCCAGTACTCTCAGGGCGAACTGTTCCAGAGCCGTGACGACCGCTGGTTTGAGGCTATGATTTCCCTCGAAGAAAATGCCTTTGAATCGCTGATGAAGGCAATATCGCGGCCTGATCTTCTTGCCGATGAGCGATACCAGACGCGCGAAAGTCGCTATGAACATGGCCACGAAATCGTTGGCGAAATCCTCAAGACATTTCGTGAGACCAGATTTCATGAGCTTCGCACCGGCTTCATCGACAACGGCATTCCTTTTGAACCTGTCTATGCCGCCGAAGACATCCCCTATGACATTCAGGCCCATGAAAATGGCGTATTGATGAAATCTGATCCCGCGAAGATCGGGACGGACAAAGTTCTGTCCAGCCCGATTTTTATGGACGGCGAAGAAAAGGTTGAGCCGAAGGCCTTTCCAGAGTTGGGCGAACACACATTTGATATCCTGAAAGAGCTCGGCCTTGATGAACACACCATCGAGGAACTGCGAGCAGAAGGCGTCATTTAGAGCCGGCGTATCTAGAGTCTGGGCATCGGCTCATTGGCGCCGCACGGATCGCTCAAGGCTTGGGTATCGAGCGGCCAGGGTCAGCCCGCGAGCACCCATCAAGATCATCAAAGCCAGCCAGAGTCCGTGATTGCCCAGGAGCGGCCAGAGAATGCTGAAGCTGCCGAGATAAATCACCAGGGACAGGATCGCAGCATTCCGCATGTCCCGGGTGCGCAGGGTGCCAATGAAGAGACCATCAAGCAGGAAGGCACCGACAGAGATGACAGGCGAAACGATCATCCAGATGAGGTAGGTCGCGGCCGCTTCGCGGACATCCTGAAGACCGGTGAACAGATTTATCAGACTGGTGCCGCCCAACGCAAAGGCGCCACCGATGACTATAGCTGCACCCAGAGACCAGTGCAGCCCGGCCCGGACCACTGATCGCAGCCCTTCAGCATCGCGAGCACCCGCCTGTCGCCCGGCAATGGCCTCAACCGCATGGGCGAACCCATCCAGCCCGTAGGCCATGATCGACTGGAACTGAAGAAGAATTGCGTTTGCTGCGAGGATGACTTCTGTCTGCCGCGCGCTCTGGGCCGTAAAAAAGGCGAAGCCGGTTATGAGACAGAGCGTTCGAATGAAAATATCGCGATTGACCGAGACCAGGCTCCTGAGCTTCGCCGGTTCAAACAGTGAGCGCCGGGTGAGGGGACTGCGCCCCTCTGTTTCTGGCTGTCGCGCCAGGCTTCGCAGCTGTCTTCTGACGAGCAATGCACCGATCAGTGTTGCGGAGCTTTCCGCCACCAGTGTCGCGAAAGCGACGCCGGCTACACCCCATTCAAGCCCGATGACCAATGCAATATCGAGGGCAATATTGACCAGATTTGTCCATAGGGTCATCAGCAGCGTTGCTGTCGCGTTCTGGTTGCCCAGGAGCCATCCGATCAGGCAATAGTTTGCGAGCACGAAAGGTGCGCTCCAGACTCTGATGGAATAATATGCATCTGCAGTAGCCAGCACGTCCTCTGACCCTCCCACCAGGGGCAGGGCGAACAGGCCGATGGGTTTTGACAGGAGAATGACAACAGCCCCGAAAATTGCCGCCAGAATTATGCCCCTGAAGAGGATTGCGACAACTTCTGTCCGGTTTTCCTGGCCAAGTGCAGTTGCGGTGAGCCCGGTAGTGCCCATGCGGAGGAAACTGAAGCCCCAGAAGAGGAAACTGAACAGGATTCCGCCAACAGCGACACCACCCATGAAATGGGGAGCGTCAAGCTGGCCCATGACCGCTGTATCAACGGCGCCAACGAGCGGCACCGAGAGGTTGGACAGGATCAGAGGGACGGCAAGGACGAGAACAGATTTGTGGGCCGATGGCCTCGTTTCAGTTTCAGGTTGTTCCATAAAAGTTTCTGCAATCTATGAGATCAGCAGGGACAAAACGAATTTTCCGTGCATCTTACTGCCGTACTCGCGTTCGTTCTGTCGTCATCGATGTAACCTTATAACACTCAGGGTTATCTACTTGTAGTCGGTCTTTCAACTGACCCTCAGCGTTGGCCGACATCTACACCCTTGATCGGCCTTTTTGCGAGTCGTCGGCCTCACCTGGACATCCTGCAGGCGGGTCGTGCCTGCTTCCTTACCGCAGGTGGCGTTTGCCGCCAACCTCAATTCAATCCGCCAATCCAGCAGAATTAGCGTCAACCCGGCCCAGGCAGTACATGCTAGTGGCATGACGCTTCGGGAAAAAGGCTTTTCCTCGGCGGCCCTTCATCACTAGGATGATGGTCGAATTCAGAATGTCAAAAGGACAGAATTTCTATGGACAATGATACAAAGAAAGTAGCGCTCAGAATGATCCCCTATGGCCTCTATGTCATCGCTGCACAGGATGGCGACGAAATCGGTGCTGGCACGGTCAACTGGGTGACACAGACAGCATTTGATCCGCCGCTGCTCGTTGTGGCGGTCAAGACGGATGCCTCTGCTTACCAGGCGATCTCAAAAACAGGATGCTTCGCTCTCAACATGCTGGGTAAGGGCCAGCAGGACATTGCATTCGGGTTCTTCAAGCCAGCCGTGCTTGAAGACGGCAAGCTCAACGGTGAGCCTTTCCATGCCGGCAGCACAGGTTCCCCTATCCTCGATAATGCCGTGGCATCGGTTGAATGCAAGGTCGTAGAAGTCGTCGAGCAGGGTGACCACCACGTATTCCTTGGTGAAGTCGTTGACGCAAATATCGTGAAAGCGCCGGAAGGCCGGGCAGACGAGGCCATCCTTGAAATGAAAGAGCTTGGCAGCACAGTTTTCTATGGCGGCTAGGGCCTGAGGGAAGGGTTAGAATTTTGTTCGCTACTGTCCTCGTCTTTTGTATCTACCTCTTGATGCTGGTGGGCCTGGCGCTCTGGAGCCGACGCGAAACCAGGAGCCTGGATGGCTACTTCCTGGCCGGCCGCAAGCTGCCGCCATGGGTCGTCGCCTTCAGTACAAATGCCACAGGCGAGAGCGGCTGGTTGTTGCTTGGCCTGACCGGCATGGGCTACGCCGTCGGGGCACAAGCGATCTGGGTGGTGGTTGGCGAGGTGATCGGCATAGCTCTGACCTGGATTCTGATTGCCCGGCGTCTCAAGAGAATGGCCGACAAGACAGGCGCGATAACCGTTCCGGACCTGCTGTCTGCCCGCTTTAACGATACGCTGCATGTGCTCAGGGGCGTCAGCGTGCTGATCATCCTGGCAATGGTCGGCACCTATGTGGCGGCTCAGATGGTGGCGTCGGGAAAGGCGTTCAGCGGGTTCGTCGGGCTGGACTATCAGCTGGCTGTCGCTCTCGGGGCGGTGATCATCATCACCTATACTGTGGTTGGCGGGTTCAAAGCCGTTGCCTACACCGATCTCGTACAAGGCCTGTTGATGCTGGCCGGGCTTATAGCCGTGCCGCTGGTTGCGGTTTCCGCTGCCGGTGGCTGGGCATCTCTGGAACAATCCCTGATGAGCATTGATCCTGGACTGCTTGATCCCTTTGGCAGCGATGAAGGCCGGCTTGTCAGCTGGATCGTTATCTTAAGCTTCCTGGCCATCGGTTTGCCGTTCCTTGGCGTGCCACAATTGCTGGTCCGCTTTATGGCCATTCGCCACGAACGAGACGTTCGGATAGCCGGTGTGATTTCAGTTCTTGTTATCATTGCTTTTGATCTTGGCGCTGTCACAGCCGGTATGGCGGGGCGGGCTCTGTTCCCCGGCCTGGAAGATCCTGAAACGATTTTTCCGCTTCTGTCGGTGGAGTTGTTTCCGCCACTCCTGACCGGTGTTTTAATGGTCGTAGTGCTGTCTGCAATCATGTCTACGGCGGACTCACTTTTGCTGCTGGCTTCCTCTGCCATCGTCCGTGATTTCATGCAGGTCATACTCGGCTCCGCGCGCAGCGATGAAAAGCTGGCCGGCATTGGCAAACTGGTGACGATTGTCATCGGCATCGGTGCTGCCGTCTTCGCGTTGTTCGAAAGCCCGGTGATTTTCTGGTTCGTGCTGTTCGCCTGGTCCGGTCTTGGTGCGGCCTTCGGGCCGGTTATACTTTGTGCTCTCTTCTATAAGCAGACGACGCTGAATGGCGCTATCGCCGGCATGGTGGCCGGGTTTCTGACCACCGTGATCTGGGTGCTCGTCTTCAAATCAGTGACCTACGACCTCTATGAGATGATTCCGGGATTTACCGTCGGCCTGTTCACGACAATCTTCATCAGCCGCCTACAAGTGGGAAAACCGCAATGAAAATCGAACGTCGAAACTTCCTGACCGCTGTCGCCGCCGCTGTCGCCGGTATGTCTGCGCTGGGCGTTGCAACCCGCACTGTTGCCGAAGAGACGGGCATTGGCCTGAAGGCCAGCACCGTGATCAGCGGCGCAAACATTTATACGATGGATGAAGCGAACAGGATGGCGGAGGCCATTGCATTTCAGGGCAATCGAATCCTTGCCGTCGGCACGACAAGTGAAATCGACGGACTTATAGGCGTAGCGACAAGAGTGATCGATGGCAGGGGTCTAGTGGTTACGCCAGGCTTTATTGACTCACATGCGCATCCGAGCGGCATTGCGGATGTTACAGGTGCAGACGTTAACTTGCGAAGTATTGAAGCGCTGAAGCAAGCCATGGCCGAACAGGCCACCAAAATGGGCCCCAACGAATGGGTCATCGGCAACAAGTATGATGACACCAAATTTGTCGAGCGGCGTGCGGTGACGCGCTGGGACCTTGATGAAGCCGTGCCGGACCAACCAGCGATTCTGCGGCACCGCGGCGGCCACACTGTTGTCGTCAATTCGCGCGGCATAGAGCTTGCCGGTATAACCGCCGACACACCTGATCCCGCGACCGGCGCATTTGGCCGTAGCGACGGAGAACTGAACGGATTTGCTGCCGAAACTGCAACCGGCGTGTTCAATGAAGTCGGCGTCTGGCCTGAAATTACGCGCGAGACACGGCAACACGGCGTGGCATATCTCACCGGCCTGATGGCAAAATCCGGGCTTACTTCGACGACAGACGCGGCGGGCGGCGTTGCCAGCCTGATCGCCTTTCAGGATGCCAGAGACGCGGGTCAACTTTCAGCTCGGGTTTCGTTCATGCCCTTTGGCGGCGGGCCGGGGTATCAGGGCCTCAAGGATGCCGGGATTCGCAGCGGCTTCGGAGATGACTGGATTCGGATCGGTGCCGTCAAGTATATGGCGGACGGGTCGGCTTCGGAGCGCACCATGCGGATGAGCACGCCCTATGAAGGTCAGCCGGACAACTTCGGTATCCTGACCATGACCCAGGAAGAAATCAACGAAGCGACCCACGATGCCTGGGCGCACGGATTTCGAATGGCGGTCCACGCCAATGGTGATGTGACCATTGATATGGTGATGAACGCCTACGAAGAAGTACTTGCAGGCTATGAAGGGCCAAACCCGAGATTTCGAATAGAGCATTGCTCACTGATGACACCCGATCTGCTGGCCCGGATCAGGGATCTGGGTGTTATTCCGGCGCCTTTCTACACATATGCCCATTACCATGGCAACAAATGGGTCGACTATGGGCCGGAGAAAATGCAGATGATGTTCGCCCATCGGTCCTTTCTGGACTACGGGATCATGGTTGCCCCGGCATCGGACTACACGCCGGGCCCGTTTGAGCCCCTGATGGCCATCCAGAGTCTGGTCACGCGCAAGGATTTCGATGGCCGGGTGTGGGGTGGAAACCAGCGGGTTACAGTTGACGAAGCGATGCGTATTTGCACGGTGAACGGCGCCTATGCGTCCATGGAAGAGAACATCAAAGGATCGCTGACGCCTGGCAAGCTGGCGGATGTCACGATACTTGCAGCAGACCCCCATGATGTTGATCCAGATGACATCAAAAACATCCAGGTGGTGCAGACGATTGTTGATGGCGAGACCGTTTACGAGGCTTAGATGTAGCTCAGGCAGACTGCTAGTCCGGCATCTGCTCGACTTCGACGTTTACTTTATGCACCTTTGAGCCAACGCGTGTGCCTGTGTTGACGGTGAGCTGTTTCCCTTGCACAACAACTCAAGCTCTCTGACTGCACGAGTAAATTCGAACGCCCGTCATCGTGCAGCTGTGAGGGGCAGTGCACACATTTCTGACACAAGATCTTACAGAAATGGCCTTGATTTCACCCTCTTGCCGCCAAAAGGCTGTGGTGGATTGTTGCAATCAGGAACATCTATCTCTTTGGAGGCCACCTATGAATCAATTGGCTGCGAAGTGGCAGACCATTTGCCCGCCAACAGTATTCTTTTCCATGTTTACATTCACTCTTCTCATGCTGCTTCTGGCAACCGGCAGACCGGCAATGACCGCCCCGGTGCAGGGCGGAGCGGTAACGAAGGCAGATGACGCCTATGTCGGGCTTCTGTTCAAGACCGAGGACGACGAGAAGTTCCTGCCGGCGCCGCTGCTGGCGACGAAAGTGGATATTCACGTTACCGGCCCGGTCAGCCGTACCCGCGTCAGACAGTACTACCAGAACCCGACCGATCAATGGCTGGAAGGTGTCTATGTCTTCCCTCTGCCGGAAAAGTCCGCTGTTGATACGCTTATCATGCGTATTGGCGATCGTGAGATTATTGGTGTGATTGAAGAGCGCCAAAAAGCCCGGCAGAGATACGAACAGGCGAAACAGGCGGGCCAGCGCGCAGCGCTGCTGGAATCTGAACGGCCGAACATTTTCACCACGTCGGTTGCCAACATTGGCCCCGACGACGGCATCATCATTGAATTCGAGTACCAGGAGCTCTTGCCCTATGACGCCGGCGAGTTTCGCCTCAGATTCCCCATGGTCGTGGGCCCGCGATACATTCCCGGCGGCATAACAGTGACTCGGTCGGACGATGATGATCGGACGGGCGGCGTACAGATCACGACCCACGCGACCGTGCCCGACGCCGACAGGATCACACCACCGGTTCTGCACCCGGATTCCGATGCCATAAACCCCCTCGACATCACTGTCACGCTGGAAGACGGCTCGGACATGAAAGACGTTCGCAGCCATCATCATCAGATCACTGTGCAGCATGGCCCCGATGGCCGCCTGGAAGTTTCGCTGATGGAAGGCCCGGTCGCCGCGGACAGGGATTTCGAATTGAGCTGGTCACCGACAGGTGCTGCAACCGCGGCGCGGCTCTTCACAGAGACCATTGGAGCGACAAACTACGGCCTGGTCATGCTCAGTCCGCCAACAGAGCATGTGGAAGCTGACCATCGGCCGCGCGAGACAATATTCATCATCGATACATCCGGTTCGATGGGTGGCACTTCAATAGAGCAGGCGCGGGAGTCACTGAACTTTGCAGTGGGCCAGCTGTCTTCAGGTGATCGGTTCAACATTATTCAGTTCAACTCAAGTTATGAAATGCTTTGGGACACAGCCGAGCCTGCGTCGGAAACCACTGTTCAGGAAGCTCAGCAATACATTTCAGGCCTTCAGGCCCAGGGTGGCACTGAGATGGCACCTGCCTTGAACGCAGCGCTGGATGGCAGGACTGATCGGGAGCGGCTGAGACACGTTGTTTTCATTACCGACGGCAATGTTGGAAACGAGAGCGAACTTTTCGACCTTATCAATGCCCGTCTCGGTGACAGTCGTCTGTTCACCGTTGGCATTGGCTCTGCGCCGAACAGCCATTTCATGACCGGTGCGGCTGAAATGGGACGCGGCACGTTCACCTATATTGGCAGTCCGGATCAGGTCAAATCCCGCATGGCTGAACTCTGGCGCAAACTTTTGCAACCTGTATTGACGCATATCGAGGTTGAGGCGAAGGGCGGCACGGCAATTGAGCTCTGGCCCAACCCTCTGCCGGACCTTTTCATGGGCAGACCCCTGACATTGGTCTTTCGCTGGGAGGGCGACCTTGATGAAATTTCCATCGCTGGCCGGATTGGCACCGGGGGATGGGACGAGGCTCTTGAGCTCAGTGGCGCAAAATCTGGCGCAGGCATTGCAAAACTCTGGGCGCGCGAGAAAATCCGCTCCCTTGAGGCGAGCACCAGCCGTGGTGCATCGGCCGACCAGGTTCGCCAGAAGGTTCTTGCCACGGCTCTTGCTTACGGCCTCGTCACCAAATACACGTCATTGGTGGCCATCGATAAAGACAAAGTGCGCCCCGACGAAGCGCGGATCGGTACTTCGAGAATGCCAACCAACCTGCCCGCGGGTTGGGACTATGATTCCGTCTTTGGCAAATCGGCAGATGTATCCCAGCCTGGTCCCGTGCCCTGGCGCGAAGACATGATGCAGGAGGCGCGTGCCCAGTATCAGCTGGCAGCCGCGCCGTTGCGAACGCGAGCACCACTCCTGGTGACTGCCGCCGCGGGCGACCAGCCGGAGCGCAGCTTGCGGCTGCCGCGCACGGCGACGACGGCGGCCCTGTGGCAGCTTGCTGGAGCGCTGATGATTTTCATGGCGCTCATGCTTCACTTCCTGAGGCGACGACGTTCGTTTGCTGCCTAGGCGGGCGAAACCCATGAGTCCTGGCAGGATAGCTACTGTTTTTCTGTCGATTGCCGGCAGCCTGGCGCTTGCCTGGGGCAGCTACATTCCGGCAAAGGCAGCAGTGGCTCAGCTGCTTTTGAACCGGGCCTGGGAAGAGACTTTGGCGACGGGGGGGAACGTGAAGCCCTGGGGCTGGGCCGATACCTGGCCCGTGGCGCGCCTCAGTATTGCAGGTGAAACCTATATCGTCCTGGCGGACGCAGGGGGCCAGAGCCTCGCATTCGGGCCATCCCATGTTTCGGGGACGGCGCTGCCAGGGGAGGCGGGGACATCAGTCATTTCCGCTCATCGCGATACGCAGTTTGCCGTTCTGGCAGTGCTGGAGCCGGGAGATCGGGTCACCATTGAAGGCGCAGACGGCGAGATCCATGACTACCGGGTCTCGAAGAGTCTGGTGCTGTCTGAACCGGTTCTGAATCTTCCCGTCGATGGCATCTGGCGGCGATTAGTGTTGGTGACCTGTTGGCCGATTGGCGCTCTCGACCCGTCACCAGAGCAGCGCTATGCCGTGCTGTTGGACGAAGTGGAGCGAACACCGGCCAAAGCGAGCCGCTGAATCCTGTTTGCAACAAAATGAGTAGTGGTACAGTGGCTGTGATGGCGGCGATGTGGAACCAGTTGGACGCTCATGAAAAAAATCAGGTCAAGGCTGTTTCAAATTCTTGAGACCGGTGCGCGCACCGATCAGGTAAGCAGGGTATTTGACGGCCTTATGGTTACGCTGATTATTGCGAACGTAATTGCGGTGGTTGCCTCGACAATGACGGAAATTGGGCTGGAATACGCAAGCGAATTCCTGGTCTTTGAAGTTGTTTCTGTCGCCATCTTCACGGCTGAGTACATTGCGCGGTTGTGGGTCTCGCTGGAGTTGCCTTCCCTTCAGCGACAGCATCCGATCAAGGCCAGGCTCCGGTATGCCCTGACGCCATGGCTGTTGATCGACCTGTTCGCTATTTTGCCTTTCTATCTGGCTTTCATCATTCCAATAGATTTGCGGGCCTTGAGAGTGTTCCGCCTCATCCGGTTTTTCAAGCTGGCACGCTACTCGCCCGCGCTGACCAGCCTCTCTCGCGTCATTCGGGAAGAGCGTCGCGCGCTTCTGGCGGCGCTGGTTGTCATGGTGGGGCTGCTGCTGTTTTCGTCCAGTGTCATGTTTTATCTGGAAGGCGACGTGCAGCCCGAAGCATTTGGCAGTATTGCAGATGCTATGTGGTGGTCACTGGTTACACTGACAACAGTTGGTTACGGTGATGTTGTGCCGCTGACGGTGCCAGGACGCATTTTCGGTGGAATTGTCTCGATTTTTGGCATTGGCATGTATGCGCTGCCAATCGGCATTCTGGCCAGTGGCTTCGCCAGCGAAGTCCGTCGCAGAGACTTCGTCGTGACCTGGGGCATGGTGGCGCGGGTGCCGCTCTTCGAGCACCTCGATGCCTTGAACATTGCCGAGATCGCCAAACTGCTGAAGAGCCGCGTGATCGATGCGCACACGCTGATCGCGGTCGCCGGTGACGTCGCTGAATGCATGTATTTCATTGAGAGCGGCGAAGTAACGCTGACCATAGGAACAAAGGAAGTTACGCTAGGACCCGGCGACTTTTTTGGTGAAGTGTCATTGCTCAGGAAGACAGAGCGAGTGGCAACGGTGGTTGCAACGACGCGGTGCCAGCTGATGGAGCTTGACGCGGCTGACTTTCACATCTTGATGGACTCAAACCCGGACATGAGAGAGCAGGTTGTAGCCGTTGCTGAGGAGAGGATTGCCGAGGGTTTCGGTGGCGACGTAATCCCGGAGGAGCTTGAAAGAGCGACGTTATGATCTCGGCCCGGGAGTGCTATACTATCCTGACACAGCAGAACTCAAGCGGAGCGTAGAATATGATTAGCGATGCATTACTGGCGACATGGCGACCACGAATTCTTAGTGTTCTGAGGGCAATGACCGGACTACTTTTTCTCGGCCATGGCCTAATGAAGCTGTTTGCTTTTCCACCTTCCGGGAGGGAGCCAGCCGAGCTCATCTCGTTTATGGGTGGCGTCGGGTCGCTTGAGTTGATTGGCGGAATTCTATTGACCGTTGGGCTGTTCACCCGTTCAGCCGCCTTTGTCTGTTCGGGATTTGCAGCCGCGGCATATTTCATTGGCCATGCGGGTCGCGATTTTTTCCCAATCCTGAATGGTGGCGAACTGGCAATCATGTTTTGTTTCGTTTTTCTCTATCTGGTCTTTTCAGGCGGTGGTGCCTGGAGCATCGACGCACTGCGCGCCAAGTCATCCGAAGGGTGAGCGAAGCAACTGCTACACTTCGCTCACTGCTTGGGGCGCAAAAGGCCGCGAGAGACGCCACGGGCTGGGCATTTGATGGCCATAACGTGCCATCGCATGAGCCTCTGCCCTGGGACTACCGCGAAATTGTCCGTGATCATTTGAAATCAGCAAAGTCGGTTCTGGAGCTTGGCACAGGGGGCGGCGAGGTGTTCTGTGATGCCCTGACGGGTTATGCCGGTTTCGCAGTAGCCACTGAAGAATGGAAAGTGAACGCGCCGATAGCGCGTGACAGGCTGCAAGCCTTCGACGTACCCGTGACGCAATGCTCATCCCTGTATCTGCCTTTCGCTGCTGGATCGTTTGATCTGGTCCTCAGCCGCCATGAGGCAGTTGAGCCTTCAGAAATCGATCGTGTGCTCGGCGACGGCGGCGTTTTCGTAACGCAACAGGTCGCCTATGACAGCTGGCGCGAAGTGCATGACTACTTTCCGCGCGCAACAAGGTTTCCCAATCACTTCATCGAGTACCAGAGAGCGCTCGAAACTCTCGGTTTCAACATCGAGCGCGCCGAGACCTTTAGCTATGCCATCACATTCCCTGGCTTGCCATCTCTGGTATACATGCTGACACGAGATATATGGACCGTGCCGGACTTTGATGTTGAGGCTGATATTGAAGCGTTGCGCGCCATGGAAAGTGAAATCGGCGGGCCAAACGGCATCGCGATGACCGAGGGTCGCTATATTATGATCGCCAGGAAGGCATAGCTTTGGTGGCTACTAATGGGCGGCAGGTTTCGGTATACTGGCCAATAGCTGAGGCGGGAGGCTGAGGCGGAGGCGGAGGGAGAGACGCTTACTTTGGGCCGCTTTTTTCAGGAGCTTCGGCGCCGCAAGATTTTTCAGGTCGCAGGCGTTTACGCTGTCACCGGCTGGCTTGTCGCTCAGGCCATTGCCTTGGTCGTTGCAACCTATGGCGCTCCTGCGTGGGTACAGCCAACTGCTGTGACGATTATCCTTGCCGGTTTCCCGATCGCCGTTGTGCTCGCATGGGCATTCGAAGTCACGCCGGAAGGTGTGCGCCGAACCGCCGCTGCAGATGCTACGGCTGGCGCCTCATCCGGCAACCTTCAGTATCTGTTCATCGGACTGCTTGTGCTTGCTGTTGCCTGGCTGTTTTATCGACAGGAATTTTCTGCGCCTGATGAGGAGCTGATGGCTGCTGGCGATCACGAGCTGATCACCGAAGCAAACGAACAATCCATCGCGGTCCTGCCATTTGAAAATCTGTCGGCCGATCCGGAAAACGCCTATTTCGCTAGTGGCATTCATGATGAAATTCTGAACCAGCTTTCGAAAATTGGGGGTCTGAGGGTGATTTCACGGACCACTATGCTGCGCTATGCTGACAGTGAAATGCCGCTGGTGGAAATTGCCAGTGAGCTTGGTGTGGCGACGGTTCTTGAAGGCAGTGTCCAGCGGGCCGGAGACCGCGTTCGCATCACCACTCAGCTTATCGATGCGACGACAGATGCCCATCTCTGGTCTGAGAGCTATGACCGTAACCTTGAAGATATCTTCGCTATCCAGACGGATGTGGCGACCCGCATTGCCGCATCGCTGGAAGTCGAGATGGGGAGTGAGGTGCAACAGCGCATTGCCCGTGTGCCGACGGAAAATCTGGAGGCCTACAGGCTCCTGCTGCTGGCGGACAGCCAATGGACCAATCTGACACCAGGCGGGTTCCAGCGAGCAATCGGCTATCTCGAGGAAGCCATTGCACTGGACCCGAATTTCGCGAAGGCCTATTCGCATCTTGCTGCCGTTCTCGTGATCTCGGGCTCCCTTGATGCCGGTGCAACCGGCGAAGGTTTCATGGTGCAGGCAAAAGCCTATGCTGACAAAGCACTGTCCATTGATCCGGATCTCGCCGATGCTTACTGGACCCTCGGCATTTACTACCGGACCATGGGCGACTGGGCCGCGTCGGAAGCAGCCAACATCAGATCAGTCGAACTTGATCCCGGCAGCCGTTTCAGTCAGATCGGGTACGCACTGTTGCTGAGCGGCCTGTCGCGGAACGAAGAGGCCATCGAGCACATTGAAGTGGCGCTTGCTTTGGACCCGCTGTCGGCAGACGTCCATCGTGTTGCCGGCGAAATATACATGGCCGCGGGTGATGGCGAGCGCGGTTTGACAGAATTTGAGACGGCCAGCGCCCTTTCACCGAGCTCCCCGCTGATCAAACTTGAGCTGGCCTTCATACAGCAGTTGACGGGGCGAACCGAAGCAGCGAAACAGTCGCTTGCCGAACTTCAGGCCCTGGAGACGGCACAGAGTGACTACTTTCGGCTGGCCGCCATGGCCCCCCTCTATGCCATCATGGGTATGGAAGAAGAAACGGACGAATCGCTTCAGTGGTTGCTGGCAAACGACCCATTGAGCAGCGGTATCCCGCGTATCTACGTCGCACGTGGCGATTTGGACACGGCAGTGGACTATATTGAGGCGCGCTACAGGAAAACCGGCACCGTTGAATACAACGTCAGATCCTCCCCGTTGCTTCGCCTGCTTTGGGGACATCCTCGCTATGAAGCTCTGATGGACGAAGTAGGGCTGACGGCTGAGGAAGGCTGAGCTGTGAAAGCCTCAGACCAGGTCGATCCGGTGATGATGGAATTCCCAATGCCCATCAACACGCCCCGGCTTCTTATCCGCCCGGTCATGCCCGGCGACGGTGTCGATCGCTATGAGGCAGTGCAGGAAACCCTCGAGAGCTTTCTGCCCTGGATGGGCTGGTGGGCTGAAGAAAACGCGACCCCAAAGCTTGCTGAAAAGGACTGCCGGGAGGCTTTCGCGAATTTTGTGCTGCGCAAGAAGTGTGATCTGCATGGCTACGATCGCGAGACCGGGCGGCTGATCATGTATATCGGCTACGGCAACTTCAATTTCGACAACCGAAGCTTCATGATTACTTACTGGGTGCGCGCAAGCGAGCAGGGGAAGGGCTATGCGACGGAAGGAACGATTGCGCTGTCGCACTACGCGTTCAAGGCGCTGAAAGCCGGGCGCGTCGAAATTGGCCACGAGGAAGGCAATGTGGCAAGCCAGCGCGTGATTGAAAAATCAGGCTTCATTCTGGAAGCAAGAATGTTGCGGAAGCAAGAGCTCGCAGACGGTCGCATCGTTGATCAGCTCAACTACGTCATCCTTGATCCGGCAGATGTACCGCCCCTGGAAGTCAGCTGGGGCGGCATGGATGTGAACCAGCTTGCTTTGGCGCAATCCTGACGCCACTATCTTCGGCGCAGCTGGTAGACGGAGGAGACAATTATGGCTCAAACAGAACCAATCCAGGATGCAGTAACTTTCATTGATGCAAGCCCTTCATATGCCGTTGATGACATCAGGGCCGCCATCTCATTCTACACAGACAAACTTGGCTTCAGTGTGATTTTCGCCATGCCGGGATCTGAGGGAGACCCGCCCGGTTACGCCATCGTCGGACGGGGAGCGGTGAACATCCATTTCATGCCCGGCGAAGCGGTTGAGGGCAGGGGCGTGAGCGGCGGCCATGGCTCCATCTCGGTCGAGGGCATTGACGCCCTTTACGCTGAATGGCAGGCAAATGACGTCACCATGACCCGCGAGCTCTACACAAACCCGGAAGCCGGCATCAAAGGTTTCGTCCTACAGGACCCCGAAGGCAATGAACTCGGTGTCGTCGAGGTGCAGGGGGGCTAGACCCCCTTGAACTCAGGCTCGCGCCTTTCCATGAAACTCGCAATCCCTTCCCGGTAGTCCTGTGAGACCTGGGTGATTGCAAGGACGGCGCCTGACAGCTCGAGCGCGCTTTCGAAGTCCATGTCCTTTGCCCGATATGCCAGCATCTTGCCGAGCTTCTGGGCGATTGGTGGTCCGGCTTCTACCTCGAGGGCGAGTTCCATGGTCTTGTCCTCGAATTGGTCCGGTTCGACCAGGTAATTTGTGAGGCCTGACTCGTGGGCTTCTTCGGCGCTCATAAATCTGCCGGTGGTCATCAGTTCCATGGCTTTGCGCCAGCCGAGAATTCTTGGCAGGCTCTGGAAGCCGCCAAGGTCGGGGAAGACGCCGCGCTTGATGTAGGCGACCTGGTAACGGGCGGCCGTGGAACCCACCGCCATATCACAGTGCGAGACGAGGTCGAGGCCGCCGCCGACGCAGACGCCGTTGACCGCCGCGATGGTCGGGATCTCGAGCCGTTTGAAGGCCATGTAGGCTTCGGTTTCGCGGCGAAATCCGAGGCGGAAGCCTTCCATGTCTATGGGCGGTGGGGCTTCGGGTTCTTTCTTCTTGTCTTCTTCCTGCTGGTTCTGGGCGGGGCCCGAGAAATCAACACCGGCGCAGAAGGCGCGACCGGCGCCAGTGATCACCAGCACACGCGCAGAGCGGTCGTTTCTGAGTTCCTTGAACTGATGCTCAAGCTCGGCAAACACCTGCATCGAGATAGCATTCAGCTTTTCCGGACGATTGAGCGTCAGCCAGACGATTCCGTCATGATTGCCACGCCGTTCGACAAGAATTGTTTCGTAGTCCATGTGATCCCCCTTTTGATCGCGCGTATTAGCGCTTTGAGGGAAAGTCTAGCCGCAAGGGCGGCTCTTGAGCAATGGGCCTACTTCTGCAGTCGGTCCCTCAGGCCACCGATGCGCACGCCTCTGCCGCCCAACGCATCATCATCAATGAACACAATGTCGCTGGCTTCCAGGGCGGAGCGGAGGCTCTCATTGGTCCGGACCGTACCTGCAGGCTCGTCGCGCTTCGCTTCCAGACGTTTGATGGTGGCAAGCGACACGCGAGCGCGCCCGGCAAGGTCGCTCTGACTCCAGGCGAGAAGGGCGCGGGCGGCTCTGATCTGGTTTCCGGTTATCATGTACTTGCCATCTTGATCGCAGAATGATACTAAATGTATCAAAGATGAGCCCTTTTGTCCAGAACGGAGGACTGACTATGGCAAGCCCAGTTATGGCAAACAGTGAGCCTGAGCTCTATGCATCCTTCCCGTATTTTCTGGTCGATGATGTCTTCAAGAGTGCCGAATACTATCGCGATGTCCTTGGTTTCACGTTCGAGCAGTTCTGGGGCGAGCCGCCCGCCTTCGTCATGGTCAACAGGGATGCCATTACCATCATGATGCGCCAGCCGGCAGAGCCGGGCGACAGCGTGATCCGGCCGAACAGCGCCACGGAACAGTATACTTTTGATGCCTACATTCGGGTCAGGGAGGTCGACGCCCTCTATGCAGAGCTGAAAGAGCGCGGCGCAAAGTTGCTCTATGAGCCCTGTGACCAGCCCCATGACTGCCGGGAATTCGAGATTGAAGACCTGAACGGCTACCGGCTATGCTTTGGCCAGGATTTGCTTGTTTGATCAACAAACCCAGAGGCCGGTCAATTGAAAAAATTGATGAAAAACCTCGTCCGCGCATTGAGCACGCTCCTGGTTCTGGTGTTGCTTGGTGTCACGGTGATCTACTTTCTTGCGGAGCCGCTGCTCACCGAACAGTTCTCTTCACCAGGTAAGCCCGTAGCCATCCCTGACAATCCTTCGCCCGAAATGTTGGCGCGGGGTGAGAAGCTGTCGCGTACCCTCGGGTGTTACACCGGTTGCCATGGGGAGCGCATGGAAGGCCGGGTGATGCTTGAAGAGCCTGACTTTTCAAGAGTAGTTGCGCCGAATGTTGGTGCCGCCCTTCTGTCCTACTCAGATGATGAGTTCGAGCGGATTGTCCGCCACGGTATCCGTCCTGATGGAACCGGTGTGGCCATCATGCCATCTTCCACGTTCCATGCCCTGGCCGATGATGACTATGTGGCTCTGGTCGCCTATCTGAAGACGCTGCCCGTGGATGACAGCGAATTCGTCGGCCGGAGTTTCCGTCTGGGGCCGGTGTTTCGGCTGATGCTGTATCGAGGCGAAGTCGCGCTTGAGCCAGCGCAGACGCCAGATGGGATTCCGCCGGACAGAGCGCCCAACAGTGCTGATCAGCTTGCCCTCGGCAAATATCTCGTTCAGACAAGTTGCCCGGAGTGTCATGGCCTTGATCTCCATGGGCTCAGCATCGGCGGGGACGTGGTGCCGGATCTGATAATTGCCAGTGGCTATACGCGCAGCCAGTTCGGGACCTTGCTGATGGAAGGAGTTTCTGCCGACGGCAGATCCGACCTTGGGCTGATGACCGAAATCGCCAGAGCGCGCGGCGCGTTCTATGAGGAAGCCGACATCGACGCCATCCATGCCTTCCTGGTGACGCTGGCAGAGGACGAGGCCCATCTGGCGGGCATGGACTAACGCATTTCCTAATCTTCTTGATATTTCGATAAAACCGGTTATATAGTTATATATGACTGGCAAAGTGACAAAGATCGAAAAAGATGCAGCGACGGCTCTGGCGGCGCTCGGCAACGTGACGCGGCTGAAACTGTTTCGTCTTCTGGTCCAGACCGGGCCCGACGGGCTGAACGTTGGCGACATTGTTGGTCAGCTGAGTATCCCGGGTTCTACTGCAGCGCATCACATTCAGACGCTTGAACGGGCTGGCCTCATTCGGCAAGAGAGGCGCGGCCGTGAAATTATCTGCCGGCCGGATTTTGATGCCACGGCGGCACTCGTTGGTTTTGTTACTGACAATTGTTGCGCCGGGGCCTGTCCCGGGCTGGTTGCCAGCCGCATGGAAAAGGCCTCATGACTGGAAGCAAGCCGTTGCAGCTTTGCTGCAGCTCTGATGAAGCCGCCGCGACAGGCAACCGCGGCCAGTGGCTCTTTGTCATGGATCGTTATGATACTCTCAATCTGGAGACGGAGACGTCTCTTCTTCTCATGGATGCTCTGATAGCTAAGGGCCAAACGGTCCTCTGGACGGAAATGCACGGGATCTATCTCGACCACGCTTCGTTGCGTGCCGGCGTGAGAGAAGTTCGATCGGTCGGTCCACTCACTCTGGCTCCACCTGAGGACATTTCCCTTGCGGCCATCGATGCAGTGTTGGTGCGCAAGGATCCGCCGTTTGATGCCGGCTATCTTCACCTCACCTACCTGCTTGATCATCTGGACCGGCATGTTGCCCAGTTCAACAGCGTGTCCGCGCTCAGAAACCTGAACGAGAAACTGTTGCCTTTGAGATGGCCCCACCTGACACCGCCAACGCTGGTCACCATGAGTATGAGTGCCGCGTTCAAATTTCTGGCCGCTCAGGGCGAGATTGTCGTAAAGCCGCTCGATGATTGCTCTGGCCGAGGCGTGATCCGCATCTCAAGCGCTGACCCTGACCCAGGGGCGGTGTTGGCGAAGGCATTTTCAGATGCAGCAGGATCTCCTCGCTATCTGATCGCACAGGCTTTCATCCCGGCTGTGGTCGATGGCGACAAAAGGGTTTTCCTGGTCAACGGAAAAGCAATTGGTGCGGTCAACCGCGTGCCTCCCGACGGTGAATTCCTGGCCAACATCCACCAGGGTGCGCGTTGCGAAGCTACTTCGCTCAGCGAGGGAGAAGAAGCTGCCATTGCAGAAGTCGGAGAGTTCCTCCGAAGTCAGGGGGTCATCCTTGCAGGTCTGGACTTCATCGGCGGCCTGATCACCGAAATCAACATCACCAGCCCTTCAGCAATCCGCCAGATCGACAACGTCTCGGGCACGTCTCTTGGCCATGAGATTGTCGATGCCATGATCGAACATGCCATGATCGAACATATCGGGGCTTCTAGAGGCTCGTCAGCTGTTTCGGCGTGCTGCCTGGCTGCGGCATGAATTCCAGAACTTTCGACACCCCGAGCGGCAGGTAATGGCGGCACGTCCAGTCGTAAGCTTCCGCCGCTGACGAACCGTCGCCACCTGCATATCCCTGGATGTGCCAGGATTCTGATGTGCTGACTGCGGACGTTGCGACAATTGAAGTGCCGAACGGCAGCGCTGCATGTCTTGCCACCGCGTGGGCACATGAGCTCTTCGCCGTACGAAGGTCAATTGTCTGCTGGTCTTCGAGCCCATTCAGCAGCCAGAAGGTGCCGACCATGGCGAACAGGCTCAATAGAGTTCCAATCACATGAAGAAACGGTGCGACGCTTCCAGACGCCATTCGGTTGCTTCCTCTGGATTTCGGTCCGGCGGGAGCGCTTGATCCGGCAGCGAATGAGCGCCAAAGCCCTGGGCCCTCTTTAAAGGAGCGCAGCGGCTGCTGGGTCTCTGACAGTGGCAGTACAATCTCGGAGGTCATGGTTCGATTCCTCATCCGTGCGATTAGCGATGAGCGCCACTATCAGTATGGTGTGTCAGCGAGCCGTCATCTTGAGCTGGCGGACGTCAATTGGTTGTCAACGGGAGCTGGCGACGATCTACAACCAAAAAAGGATTGGCCGCAGTGCGGCTAACCCTTTGATTTTATTGGCTCCCCGGGCCGGACTCGAACCAGCGACAAGATGGTTAACAGCCATCTGCTCTACCAACTGAGCTACCGGGGATCAGGCAACAGGCCTAAAAAACTTGTGCTCGTCGGCGCGACTTATAACAAACGGCGCGTGCAGATGCCAAGCAAGATTTCAGTTCTGGCAGCCATTCAGTAGGCAGAACTGCTCTGGAGCAGGATGATACCGATGGCGACGCCGAAGGAGGCGATGACGCGACGCTTTCGCCCGGTCTCACCCAGTAGGCGGGTGCCGATGTAGGCAGCAAAGATGACGCTGGTCTCTCTCAAGGCTGATACCATCCCAAGCGGATTTCGGCTCATGGCCCAAACCACGACAGCATAGCCAAGTGCGCCCAACAGCCCGCCCAGCATGCCAGGCAGGAACTCCTTGCGAAGTGCCACGATAATTGTCTTGCGTCGCATCACCAATGTCGCGCCGACGGGAATGATACCGTAGGCAATGAAAATCCAGGCGATGAAGCCGGCGGGAGCGCCTGAAACTCTGACTCCTATGCCGTCAAGCGTGCTGTAGCCGGCAATACTGGCGGCTGTGAGCAATGCAAACCATACAGGTTTCGCGCTTCTGTCGCTCGGCCCCTGTATGGCAAGAGACAAGAGTGCCGTGCAGATGATCAGAGTGCCACTGAAGCCCAGAATGCCTGGCGTTTCACCGGCCAGCGGCCACGCCATGAGGATAATCAACACCGGCGACAGCCCCCTTGCAATCGGATACACGTGGCTCAGGTCACCGTCGCGGTATGCTGCCGAAAGTGAGAAAAAGTAGATGGCGTGAAAAAGGCATGAAACGCCGATGTAGGGCAAAACAGCGAGATCAGGTGCAGTTACAAAGGGCAACATGGCAATACCGATCAAAACGTTGCCGAAGTACAGAACACCGAGCCTCAGGAAACTGTCATCGCTCTCCTTGATAAATGCGTTCCACACTGCGTGAAGCAGCGCTGCGCCAAGGACGAGGAAAAGGGAGATTGTATCCATTTGTTGCCGGTTCCCGTGTCACGAGCCTATTCCCGGATTTCGCCGCCATAGAAAAGCCGTAGCTCGACGGCATAGTGAATTGTAAAGGGCGTCAGGCATGGTATTAGTTGGGCCCTGAACGAAGCACAATCCTGCATTTCCCACATTGAGGTTCAGATTTGATCAAGATCGGCAAATTCGAGATTCCCCTTCCTGCAAGCATGCTTGTCAGGCTGACTCTTGGTGTCTTGCTGGTGATCGGCGGACTCTTGTTCATTCTGCCGATTTTTGGTCTTTGGATGATCCCGCTCGGGCTACTGGTTCTGTCCTACGATTTACCCAAGGTGAGGCGCGTGCGGCGGCAAATTGAAGTAGCCTGGGGCCGGCGGCGTCAACGACGGAACAACATCCGATAGATCGTTGATAGATCTAGACGCAAATGGAAGGGCCTGAATCGCGATAGCCGGGTAATTCTGATACATTATTTCTTTGCAAATTCAATGAGTTGAAAGTATATCCTTATCTTTCATATGAGACACATTTTGTAAGAGAGAGTTTTGACGGCAAAAATGCCCAGGAAGTCGTGGATAATAATCGGTGGCGGGGCTCTCGCTGCAATTGTCATTCTGTACGGGACATCGTGGTTCACAGGAGGGCAGGAGGAGCTCACATACCTGAGCGCACCGGCAGTTCGTTCACCTATTCTGAAGACCGTGGGGGCCACAGGCAAAGTCAACGCTCTGGTGACGGTGGAAGTCGGATCGCAGCTTTCCGGCCAGATTGTTGAACTCTATGCGGATTTCAATTCAGAAGTTGTGGCTGGACAGATAATTGCCCGGCTCGATGACTCAACGTTTCAGGCCCGTGTGGCGCAGGCTGAGGCCGATGTCGCGTCCGCCGAGGCAAATGTCGCCGTGGCCGAGGCGGCACTTGAGGAAGTCAGGGTACAGCTCTGGGAAGCCCAGCGAGCTCTTGAACGGAAGACCACTTTACGCAGGAACGGGGTCATAAATGCAAGTGAACTGGACGTTGCCATCGGCGGCTTCCGCGGAGCGAGCGCACGGGTACGATCAAGGGAGGCGCAGCTGATGGCTTCAGAAGCACAGGCGGAACAACGCCGTGCTTCGCTGCAAAATGCTCTTGTGGACCTCGACCGAGCCAACATCCGCAGCCCGGTGACTGGCATCGTCATTGAGCGGGCCATAGATGTGGGTCAAACCGTTGCCGCAAGTTTTCAGGCGCCTAAACTGTTTCAGATCGCCCAGGATCTCTCAGAAATGCAGCTGGAAGTGAATATCGACGAGGCTGACATCGGTGTAGTGGCAGAAGGGCAGGCGGTAGAGTTTACCGTTGATGCCTATCCAGACGACATTTTCATCGGCGAAGTCGTCCAGATCCGGCGCGCGCCGGAAGAAGTACAGAATGTGGTTGCCTATAAGGTCATCGCATCGGTTGCCAATGCGGAAGATCGCCTGTTGCCAGGCATGACCGCCAACGTGGCGATCATTATTGCGGCACGAGAATCCGCGCTCACGGTTGCCGCGAGCGCTCTTCGTTTCACGCCGCCATGGATGATGGATGCGTCCAGCCTAGGCGGACCTTCAGGGGCGGGACCCGCGACATTCTCGATTGGCGCCAATGCAGAAGGTATTGCCAACCAGATCGCCAATGAACAGCGCGTCTGGAAGCGCGAAGGCGGTCAGCTTGTACCCGTCGCGGTTACGACGGGCATCAACGACGGCACCAAGGTCGAAATTCTGTCCGGCGATCTTCGCGAAGGCGATGAAGTCATCACCGGCCTCGCGTTTTCAGACTTCGGAGGCGGTTTCGGTGGTCCAGGCTTCGGCGGCGGTCGTCGTTTGAGGTTCTAGTGGCGCAGTCGATGGCGCAGGGAAGAGGGGCGCAAAATTCACCACTGATCGAAACTGTGAACCTTTGCAAAGACTATCAGGTTGGGCCGGAGATCATTCATGCGCTGAGAGGGCTGACAACAGTCATTCACCGGGGCGAGTATGTCGCGGTTATGGGTCGGTCGGGATCGGGGAAATCGACCCTGATGAATCTGATTGGCTGCCTCGATCAGGCCAGCAGCGGCGAGTATTTCCTGAGCGGCCACCGCGTTTCCGCGGCCTCGCCGGATGAGCTTGCTCAAATTCGCAATCGCCAGATCGGTTTTGTCTTTCAGAATTTCAATCTGCTGGCGCGTGCCAGTGCGCTCGAGAACGTGGCGCTGCCGCTTCTCTATTCCAATGTAACCAATGCGGAGCGCAGGGAACGGGCAACTCAGGCATTGGAAACTATGGATCTGCTGGATCGCGCCAATCACCGGCCGTCCCAGCTTTCGGGCGGTCAGCAGCAGCGCGTTGCCATAGCGCGTGCGCTGGTCAACAATCCGGATATTTTGCTGGCGGATGAACCTACCGGCGCCCTGGATACAGATACGGCGGAAGAAATACTGGGCGTCTTTGAGCGCCTTAACGATATTGGTATCACGGTGATCGTCGTCACGCACGAGGACGAAGTTGCAGCGCATGCCAAGCGAATTCTTGTTTTCAGGGATGGCGTTTTGCAGGACGATATTACGAATCCAACTCCGCTAAGGAGCGTGCCGGAAACAGCTATGCGCACAATTGAGGTTCCAGCAGCACAATGAACGCATCAGATGCTTTTGTCGCAGCCCTCCAATCCCTTCGCGTAAATGTTCTGCGAAGCGTTTTGACTACGCTTGGAATCATCATTGGTGTCGGTGCCGTCATCACGATGGTCGCCATAGGCACCGGTGCTGAAAGACAAATTACAGATACAATACGATCACTGGGTTCAAATCTTTTGATGGTGATACCCAGTTCATCCGTCACTTTGGGCGGCGGCCGCGAGCCGAGCGCCCTGACAGAGGGTGACGCCGAAGCAATTGCATCTGAAATTCCCGGCGTTCTCGTCTCCGCTCCGTCAGTGCAGGGGCAGGGACAGGTTGTTGCGGGTAATCTCAATTGGGCCACTTCGATCGTTGGTGTAACACCGCCATATTTTGAAGCCCGTGAGTGGCTACTGGCCGCTGGCCGGTATTTCACTGAGGATGAAGCCAGAGGCGGCGTGAAAGTGGCAATCCTGGGCAGCCAGGTTGCCAGCGAGCTTTTCCCGGGCATGAATCCTGTCGGTCAGCACATCAGAGTGCAACGTGTGCCATTCCGTGTTGTTGGCCTGATGCGGGAGAAAGGCCAGGGCGGAGCCCGTTTCAGTCAGGATGATGTACTCTTTATGCCACTTTCAGCTGCCCGGAACCGGGTTCTGGGACGGAGCCGTGTCCAGGGGGATCAGGTCTCACAGATCGCAGTGAAGGTTGTTTCCGAAGAGGCAGTGGATCAGGTCGATATTGCCGTAACGCAACTGTTGCGGCTCAGGCATCGGCTGCGTGAAGACGAAGACGATGACTTTTACGTGAATAATCTCGGCGACATCATGCAGGCGAGCCAAGAAATGATCGGCATCATGCAGATGCTGCTGACATCGATTGCATCTATCTCACTTGTCGTCGGTGGCATTGGAATCATGAATATTATGCTCGTCACGGTCACCGAACGGACCCGCGAAATAGGGCTTCGCATGGCGACAGGTGCACGATCCAGGGACATACTTGCTCAATTTGTAACAGAGGCCGTGACCCTCTCGGTGATTGGTGGGGGTATTGGCATTGTGATCGGCTATCTGCTTTCAAATGTTCTAAGTACCTTCATTGAGTTTGATGCCATTGTTAATTTGCAGGCCGTCGTCTGGGCATTCGCGGTTTCCGCCGGCATTGGCATTTTCTTTGGCTTTTATCCCGCCAGGAAGGCTTCACGCCTCAATCCCATCGACGCACTTCGCTACGAATAGCCTCGCCGCTGGCGCTGCAGCCCCTCTTGTTGCTAGGCTTGGCTAAACCATTTCAGAAGGTAGGGAGAGAACAATGCCGGATAGTGATGTCCTTTTGATTGACAGCCCCATAGAGGGTGTCTGCCGCTTGACATTGAACAGGCCGGAAAAACGGAACGCGCTCAACAATGAATTGCGCGGCGCCTATTTCACAGCTTTGCGCGAGTTCGACCAAAATCCTGAATACCGTGTCGCCATTGTTCGTGGCGCAGGGCCCAGCTTCTGTTCCGGCTACGACCTAGGCGGAAACAATGCTGTCAATCAGCCATACTACTCGGCTGGCGGGGACGGCCAGTGGGGCCGGCACGTGATTGAGGGCTGGTTTTCGGTCTGGGATCTGGCGAAACCTGTGATCGCACAGGTCCACGGCTTTTGCCTGGCGGGTGGCAGCGAATTGGTCACGGGTTGTGATCTTGTCTACGTCGCGGAAGATGCGCGGATCGGCTATCCGCCAGTGCGCAGCATGAGCGCTCCAGACATGCAGTACCCGCCTTGGATGATGGGCATGCGGAATGCCATGGAATTCATGCTTACGGGTGACGCCATGACTGGCGTTGAGGCGGCTGAGTGGGGTTATGCAAATCGTGCCTATCCTGCAGAAGAGCTGGAAGCAAAGGTCCTTGAGATGGCTGAACGCGTTTCGGGCATTCCGACGGATCTTCAGCAGCTGAACAAACGATCTGTGCATCGCGCCATGGAAACAATGGGCATGAGAGCGGCAATACGTTCAGGCGCGGAAGTCAATGCTCTCGGCTTTCACACCAAGTCATCCAGGGACTACATGGTTCAACTGCGCGAAGGTGTGACCAAAGCGCTTGATTCCCGCGATGCCAAATTTGGTGATTATCGAACGTCGAAAAAGGATTAGAGTTCCAGGGCGGAAGCCGCCAAGCCCGCTTTGGCATGTTCTTTATAAGGTTGCGTAGAAAGGGTATAAGCAAGCATACGCATTTTTTGGCCGACGGGGGCAGGATGCTCAAAGGCAAAATTACGGAATACGAGCCAACGGACTTCGGTGATCGAAAGTTTTCGTCAGCGCTTGTCCTCGTTACCAATGTCTGCAATCTCGAATGCAAACATTGCTTTGTGTTCCGGGATGACACACCAAATTCCATTCGCGACAAAATGAATGACGTGACGATGCTGCACCAGCTTGAAGTGCTGCGTGACAAACATGACATCAGGTCGATGCTATTTATGGGCGGCGAACCGATGATCAGGGAAGAGCTGGTGTTGGCGGCAATGGATCTGTTTGAAAACAGCTCCATTGTCACGAATGCAACCTATGGCATCCCATCCGTTCCTGGACATCTGGTAACTGTGTCGCTGGACGGCCCCGAGGAGGTCAATGATCCGATCCGCGGTGAAGGCGTATTTCAACAGGTGAAAGAAGCCGTGCATGCACGCGATCCCCATGACGGCACGATTGTCATGCTGCAGATGGTGGTAACCCGCGAAAATGAAGATGCCGTCGAAGATTTTGTAAAGGAAGTCCAGGATTGGCCGGTGGATGGTATTGCATTTACGTTTTATGTCCCGGATAAAGGCGAGAAGGGCGGCATGGCCTGGGACACGCTTGAGGAACGGGATGGCGCAGTGCGGAAGGTCATGGATCTGAAACGCCACTATCCGAAGATAACGTCAAATCTTGGTACGCTCGAATTGCTGCTGTCAGAGAATGCACTTGAATCAACTGGCGTGGCTGGGGAAAACTGCAGCATGCGCAACATGCTGCCATTATACATGGGAGAAGGCGGGCAGTTTGAGAAACCGTTCTGTTGCTATGGTAACAATGTAGATTGCACGCGTTGCGGCGCCTATGGCGTCTTCAATAGCGCCTATCATAAGCGGCAAAAGGAAGAGGAAGCCCAGCACCTTTCAGGTATCTAGGGCTTCGCTAGCATCCAAAGTTAATCTTCGGCAATTCTGACCATCAGATGCTGATAGTCGCTGCCCTTCCACATAACGTAGACTGGGTCTGACGGATCGGTTGAGAGGCCCTCAAGCGCTTGCTCGCCCGGTACGATAATCATGAGATGCGGACCTTCGTTCACCCAATCGTTATCATCGGTTGCTTCAGTCGCATAGGGATCGCTGTTCGAGACACCCAATGTGTTCGCCTCGCCCGCCAGCATGTAACTGACAGAAAATGTATCGGCGCTGTACGGCGTCTTGTTTGTAAATGCACCCAACAGGTCAAGCCATGGCTGCTCGGAACAGTGCGCTCCAAGACCCTCACTTTCCTCCTGGCAGGTCCAACCGTTTGTCCCTTCAGCAAGGACATTGCCCATGTTGTCGAGAATAGTGGCACTATCGGCGATGACAGCAGGTGCCGCGCTTTTTGCGCTTGCAGTGGCAGCGATGTGATGATCTGCATATGCAGCGCTGGCACTCAACAAAACTGCGGCGGCGGCCGTGGCAGAAATAGTTCTGAATTTCATTTTTGTTCCCCCATAATGTGTCGTTCTGATCTGGCATTTGAACGCAACACGGAAAAGATTGCACGAATGGGGCAAATTCCCTAACCATGGATAGTTCAACAATCCGTGAATGAGGGCAGATATAGAATGCTGACCAGCAAGCAACTCGAAACATCGGCAGAGGCGCTCTACCAGGCAGAGCTGACAGCCACGCCGATTGAACCGATCTCGGTAACCCATGAAGATGCAACCGTGGAAGATGCCTATGCCATCGCGCAGCTTGTCACAGCAAAGAAAGTCGCTGGCGGACGCCAGATAAAAGGCCAGAAGGTCGGGCTGACCTCGAAGGCCATGCGGGGAGCGCTCAGAGCATTTGAGCCGGACTATGGGACGCTTTTTGACAACTGGTTCGTGGACGAGGGCAGCATCATCCCGGCAAGCCGGTTGAACCGGCCGCTGGTTGAGTGTGAGATGACCTTTGTCATGAAGGAGACATTGACTGGCGCAGATGTGAACGCAGCCGATGTTATCCGGGCGACAGATTTCGTTCTGCCTTCAATTGAGATCGTCGACAACCGATATAATGGGCGCGGCAGCAATGGCCTTGTCGACAGCATCGCCGATGCCGCGAGTTGCGGACTTGTCATTCTCGGTGGTAATCCCGTGCGGCTCACCGATATAGACATCCGCCATGTCAGCGCCTCACTCGCCAAGAACGGTGAAATAGAAGTCAGCGGCATGGCGGCCGCTGTCATGGGGAATCCAATCAATTCAATGGCATGGCTTGCACGGAAACTGCACGAATTTGGTGTGGCGCTGGAAGCCGGGCAGGTCGTGCTCTCTGGCTCCTTCGTTGCCGCCGTGCCTTTTGGTGCAGGTGACACATTCACCGCTGATTTTGGCGCCCTCGGTCAGATCAGTTTTGGCGTGAGCCAGGACTAGCCGTTGAGCTGTGCGGCAAACCGTGAGCGGGCTCAAAATTCTCAGTTGGGCACCAACTAAAGGCATGCTATTTTTACCGCGGAAGACGTACTATTGCGGCCCAAGCCATTGTTTCCAGCTGCGACCGAGACCCTATTCAGTGCCATCACAGGATCGAGATATGTCATGCCGATAAGCAAAGAAGAGCGACTTTCACTGTCAGTTTCGGACACTTTCCAGGATCATGCTCTGGTCCATGACATATTCACGCGCATGCGCGCTGAAGATCCTGTTGCATGGTGTCCTGAGCCGTGGGGCGGACCCGGATTCTGGTCAGTGACCAAGTACGACGACATTCAGTTTGTCTCGAAGAATCCGATGTCATTCGGCAGCGATCAGAAGCTGGGCGGGATCACATTGCCGAGCAATGACATGATCCGCAACCGGATGGAGGAAGAGGGCAAAGAAGCCTTTGACAGCAGTTCGCCTGAATTCAGCCAGTTTGAAAGTGGATCCAACATGATCGCAATGGATCCGCCTGATCACATCCATCACAGAAAGGTTCTCGCACCCGGGTTTACGGCAACGACACTCAATGGCCTGAGCTCGCGTATCCGACAGCTGGCCCAGGAAATCCTGGATCGAATTGACGGTGAAGACGAAGTTGAGTTTATCAGCACCGTCGCCGCCGAGTTACCTATTCAGATGCTGGCTGAACTTTTTGGCATTGATCACGAAGTCCGCCACAAGCTGTTCGAGTGGTCGAACATTATTATCGGTGGCGACGACCCCGACATTGTGGTCTCGCCTGAACAGGTGCGCGGGGCATTCATGGAACTGGCCATGTTCGCTATGGAAATGCATGCGAAGCGTAAGGAGGAGCCTGGGGACGACCTGATCTCAATGCTCGTGAATACCGACGTAAACGGTGAGCCGATGGATATCGGCGACTATCTGGCAGCCATGGTTCTGCTGGTGGTCGCCGGAAACGAGACAACCCGGAATTCCATATCAGGCGGACTGCTGGCCCTGTCACAGAACCCTGAAGAAAAACAAAAGCTGATTGATGATCCGTCGCTGATCCCGAGTGCGGTAGACGAGATTATGCGCTGGGTGCACCCGGTCATCTACATGCGCAGAACGGCGACCGAGGACACGATGCTGGGGAAACAGGAAATCATGAAAGGTGACAAGCTGGCACTTTGGTACATGTCGGGCAATCGGGATGAAGAGAAGTGGGAAGATCCCTTCAAATTCGATGTCTGCCGGAAAGGCCCGCGCCATCTCTCATTTGGCTATGCCCAGCACCTCTGCATCGGATGGCGGCTCGCAGAAATGCAGCTCAGCATTCTCTTGGAAGAAATGTTGCCGCGCTTTCCCAACATCAAAGTCACTGGCGAGGTCAACCGCATGCGGACGAACTTCCTCAACAGCATCAAGACAATGCCGGTGAGCCTGTAGCCAATATCGCCGAGGCTGGCCGCGATCCTTGCCGTCCGGTCAACGTTGCTGGAGGTGACGGTTCATGCGTCCATATGCCGGAATTTTCTGACTTTCATGCTTTCGTGCCCGCCAACCAACAATGGGTCCAGAAGTTCAGCCAATCCGTTTTCCTTTCGCCAGTTCAGGTACTTGTCGTAGTGATCAAAGGACTCCCAGTCTTCGATGATCGTGAACGTGGATGTCGCCGTTTCCAGATAGACTTCGATGCTGATGCAGCCATCAAATGCACGGGTTTCCACCAGTGCCGCTTTGAAAGTGGCTTCCATTTCATCAACTTTGTCTTCGAGAGCTGGAAATTCCGCGATTACTAGATTTTTCATATCAGTTCCTCCGGTCAAAGGTCCCTGAACGCAAGCATGAATGTTCCCATTCGGCGCGTCGAGCCGATTGTGTACGCCCTGAAGTCAGACGAGATGCACGCAGCGCGGAAGTCAGATGTCCGCATTTAGCCAGAAGCAGACCTTAGTCGGTAATCAATTCTGACAGAGGGTAGAGTTTCGTCTGGCGTCTAAGACTATCAGCAGCCGCAAAGTCGTCCGGGTCGGCTACGAAGACCCGAAACAGGAAATTGATCTCTTCCGTAGATGCCG
>CBDUYM010000001.1:0-357113 GCA_965371465.1 uncultured Alphaproteobacteria bacterium | reverse complement strand
CCCTTCCCGCAAGATGCGCAGACAGAAGGAGCGGCAATGATTGAAATGCCCCGGGGGCTGAAAGAGCCGTCCAGAGAACGGCCACCACGCTTTTAGGGCAAGCCCCTGGACAGCACGCGGCCCCCCGGAACGAATTCCAGGGACAGGTCGTAACCGGAGAGGTTTCCGGCATTTGACACACGAACGTATGCGCAACAAACGCCACCAAACCGACCGACTCTCTGGATGGGCTCTTTCAGGGCCCAGAGCACAGACAGCGCCTGTCGCGCCGCCCCGCTCCGGTTGTGAAGGTATGGGGTGCAGGGATTCGGGTCAAGGGAGGGTGCACGAAACAACCAGAAACAGAACTCAACAGACTAACTAGTTGTCTTTACGCAACTAAAAGTTATTCTACATGTAGCTTCCATTGATTTTTCTAGCGTGATCTATCAATAACTCTTTGAGCATAGCAGCTATGGCACAACTGATTGAAGATCTAAGAAACATCGCGGACGTCATCAGAGACGCGGCCCCGGACTTACGTGCCGCTCTTTCATCCGCTACTGATGAAGACAGCCAGTCCTTCGATCTGACGACCGAGATACCTTCAATGGAATATCGGTCCATTTCCGACATCTGTCATCGCTTGGTGTTCTTTGGCGACATACTTCAGTTGATTTTGGCCTCCGATGCCGCTGACGACGAGCTAGTCATGTTCCCACGATCAACCTTACAAGAATTGTCCACCGGAGCGCTGCGAACTGCTCGCACACTTACGAAGCTATTGGAAGACTTCGCGAATGTCGCACCAGACGGAACTTTCAGCACAATTGATACTGCGACGCTTGTGGTTGCAGCAAAGAACGGCCAAGTCATCCCGTTGGCAGATCGCTTGAAGGAAATAGAACAACATATGGATGGCGGACTCGCAGCGGCATACACCCTTCTCCCAAGTATCAAGTCCGAGAACTTCAAAGAATTCAGAATACTTGCCCGGCAACACAAGGAAGCTGATGAAGAGGCCGAAGGCCTTAAGAATGAGCTACTTCAATTGCGGAAGACAGCTCGTGCTGCGACAACTGGGGCAGAGAAGGCACTTGAAGAAGCGCAACAAAAGTTACAAGAAATTGGGGCAAATGTTACAGAAGTTGACGAGATCAAGACATCTGCTGTCCAGTCAAACAGCCAGATCCAAGCGCTCATACCAAGCACAGAAGATGCGGCGACCAAAGGAGATGCCCTAAAGTCAAGGGTCGCTGAAATTGAGCCACAGCTAGCAACATTTGAATCTCGGCTTGCCGAACGCGACCTACATTTCACAACCGGCAGCGCGGAATTGGACGCACTACAGACCAGATATACCGAAGCGGTCACTGCGCTGTCACAGATTGAGGAGGACGCAGTACGTGCGCTTGGGCTTGGAACAGCCGATGGACTTGCAAACACTTTCGCTCATACCGCCACCTCCTTGGAAAGGCCCTTAAAGTATGCGCTGAGATTGTACTTCGTCTCTATAGCCATACTGACTGCTTCAGTCGTTACTGCATTTGCCAACCCATTTGACTTTTTTAGACTTCCGTCACTGCAACCAGAATCCATTGGAAATGGTTGGGGCATGTTTTCGTATATGCTGACCTCAATTTCCTTTAGAGCCGCAATCCTGCTGCCCGGGCTATTTCTAGTCGGATTCTCGCGTTCAAGACTCAGAACACTGGACAGCCAAAAGGCTGAATATGAATACCGGAAAACCATCGCAGCGGCGCTGCCAGGATTCAAAGCTCAAGTAGAAGATGCGGAGGCTGGCGAACACGCAAAAGCAATTGTGGCAGCGGCTTTTGAACAATTATTGCGAAGCCCAAGGGAAGCAGAAAGTTCTGTCACAAAACCAAGTGGCCTGCGCGGCAAACTGAGATCATTTATGACAGGTGTTATGCGAGACGTCGCCGACGGCAATGACTAGCTTGACAGCCACTCTCCTTGTATTGCCGCTGTGCCGGCCCCCCTCACCCGCTCTTCCCGCGTCCTTCTACGCTCCACACATCCACCAGCGTATCTCCCCGCACGCAGTGATAGACGTCGTATAGGTTCACCGTCGGGTCGCAGTGCGGCGTCATGACCGTAAGCGTGTCGCCGACTTCCAGTGCGTCATCCTCGCCGTCGAAGACGACGCAGCCGTGTTCGTCGCCCATGAAGCGGTAATGGGCATCTGGGGGCGCGCCTGCCATCAATATGGGTCTCGGGCCGTCCATGGCGAAGGATTTGAAGCCGGCGTCGGTGGTGACGAAGCCTTTCTGGTTGGCGGAGATCACCGTGGTCTGCACCGCGAGGCTTGTTTCAAACGCCGGCGCGTTGTGACCTTCGGCGCGACCGCCGTCAATGTCGACGTCGTTGTATTCGCGGTCCATGAAGATATAGCTGCCGCCCTGAAGTTCGGTGAGAACGCCGAAATTGGTGTCGATGTGGAATGTGCCTGTACCGCCACCGGTTACGCAGGGCACGTCGATGCCGGCGTCCTGGATGGCGCGCACGAAATGGGCGCATTTTGTCAGCGCATCTTCGGATCGGGTCTTCCTGTCGGCATATTCTTCGACATGCTGGAGATGGCCGGCATAGGCCTGGACCCCGCCGAACGTGAGGCCGTCGGCAGCGTCGATGGTTTTGGCCATTTTGACGACCGTTTCTTCGTCCGGTACGCCAGTGCGCCTGAGGCCGACGTCGAGATCAACAAGCACCGTCAGGGGATGATCGCTTGAGGTAAGCCCTGCCCAGGCCTCAAGCACTTGCTTGTTGTCGATGACGAGGGACAGCGCCGGCATGGTTTCGTTCAGCCCGATCATGCGTTCCATCACCGGCCTTTGCACGATGGGCGAGGTAATCAGGATGTTGGGCACACCGGCGGCTGCCAGCGCCTCTGCCTCACCCGGTTTCGCGCAACAGATACCCACCGCACCTACCGCCATCTGGGCCTTGGCGATTTGTGCACATTTGTGTGTTTTGGCGTGGGGACGAAGGGCAACGCCCTGGGCCAGGCAATGATCCGCCATTTTCTGCACATTGGCTTCGAACTTGTCGAGATCAAGCACCAGGGCCGGCGTCATGAGATCAAGCCTGGACCCTGCCTTGCCGATAAGTGCCACGTTCGGACCTTTGTCTGCGTCTGTTGCCATGTCCGCCTGCTCCCCTTCTTGCTCCTGTCTGCCGTAGTGTGCCAGAACGTAAGGCCAATTCGCAATCACAACTGGTAGCCCGCCCTATGGCTTTTGATCCGCTGACACTGACGCTCTTCCTGCTCGCCATTCTGGCGACCGGCGTCATCGCAGGCCTGCTGGCCGGGCTGCTGGGTGTTGGCGGCGGCATCGTTATCGTGCCGGTGCTGTTCTACATTCTCGATATCTTTGATGTGCCGGTGGAAATCCGCATGCATATGGCGGTGGGCACGTCGCTTTGCACCATCATTTTCACCGCCATCATGTCGGCCAGATCCCACCATGCCCGCGGCGCGGTCGATTTCGATGTGCTGAAGCTGTGGGGGCCGCCGATATTTGTCGGCACGATAGTTGCCGCAGCGCTCGCGGCACCCGCCAAGGGCACGGTACTGACCGGCATATTCGCGACCGTGGCGCTGATTGTCAGTGTCCATATGAGTTTCACCAAGGAAGGCTTTCATTTTCGCGAGCAGCTTCCCGGGCAGACCCTGAGCCGCATTCTCGCCTTCTTCATCGGCGGCTTTTCAACTACTATGGGCATCGGCGGTGGAACCCTAAGCGTGCCAATCCTGTCGCTGTTCAATTACCCGATCCGCAAGGCCGTGGGCACGGCGTCGGCCATCGGACTGATTATCGCCATTCCCGGCACCATCGGTTTTGTCATCGCAGGGCTTGATGTGCCGGACCGGCCAGAATTCTCCATTGGCTACGTAAATCTGGTCGGTGTCGCCCTGATCATCCCGGCGACCATGCTGATGAGCCCCCTTGGCGCCAGAATCGCCCATACCGTCAACACCCAGTTGCTCAGGCGCGCCTTCGCACTGTTCCTCGGCATCACATCGATCCGCATGTATTACAGTCTCTTTCAATAGGACAGCAACAATGAAGGAAATCGAATTCTGGTTTGAGTTCGCTTCAACCTATTCCTACCTTGCCGCCCATCGGATCGAGGATCTCGCCTATGGCCAGAATCTTGCCATCAGATGGCGGTCACTTTTGCTCGGCCCGATTTTTGCCGCCCAGGGGTGGAATGATTCGCCCTTCAATATCTATCCGGCGAAGGGAGACTATATGTGGCGTGACATGGCGCGGCTCGCCGAAAGCTATGGTTTGCCGTTTCAGAAACCGACGAAATTTCCTCGCTTCAACATGGCCGCCGCGCGCATTGCATTCTTGGCAGCCGAAGAAGACTGGTGCCCGGCTTTCGTGAGAACCGTCTATTCAGCGAACTTCGCCGATGATCGCGCCACTGACACCGACGAAGTCATCGCCGAAATTCTGAGCGAGATCGGTCAGGACGCTGCCGGGATTTTTGAAGCCATCACCGAGCCCGCAATCAAGCACGCTTTCAAGGCCCAGAACGGGCGCGCCAGCTCTCTCGGCATTTTCGGCGCGCCAAGCTTCATTGCCGGCGAAGAGCTCTACTGGGGAAATGATCGTCTCGAGCAGGCGATCATGTCGGTTTAATTACTAGATTCGCGCGCCGGTGCCTTCCCAGTATTTGTCCTTGAGTAGGCGTTTATAGAGCTTGCCGGTGGGATGCCTGGGCAGCTCACGCTCAAAGTCGACGCTTCTCGGGCATTTGATTGCAGAGATGCTGTCGCGGCAGAAGTTGATCAGCTCAGTCTCAAGCTCAGGCCCGATATCGTCCCAGTTCATGGGTTCGACGATGGCCTTGACCTCTTCGCCGAAATCCTCGTTGGGCACCCCGATCACGGCGACGTCGCGCACCTTGGGGTGGGTGACAAGAATGTTCTCGGTCTCCTGCGGATAGATGTTGACGCCGCCGGAGATGATCATGTTGGCCTTGCGATCCGTAAGATAAAGGTAACCTTCCTCGTCCAGGTAGCCGATATCACCGAGCGTCGAGCCAATTGCGTTTCTTGAAGCCGCGGTCTTTTCCGGATCTTTGTAGTATTGAAACCTCGGTTCGCCACCAAACCAGATGGTGCCGGGCTCGCCCTGTGGCAGCGGATTGCCGTCATCATCAAGAATGTGAATCACGACATTCATGGGCTGGCCGACCGAGCCTGGATGGGCGAGCCACTCTTCAGAACTGATGCGGGTCGAGCCATTGCCCTCTGTGCCGGCATAGTATTCCTCCAGCACCGGCCCCCACCATTCGATCATTGAATGCTTGACCTGCACCGGGCAGGGCGCAGCCGCATGAATTGCCACTTCCATTGAGGAAACGTCATACTTCAGCCGGTTCTCGTCCGGCAGCTTCAGCATGCGGATGAACATGGTCGGTACCCATTGGGAGTGCGTACATTTAAATTGTTCAATCAGCTCAAGCGACCATTCCGCATCAAAATTCTCCATGATGATGCTGGTACCACCCATGCGCATCACCCCCATGTTGAAGCCAAGAGGTGCGGAGTGATAGCAGGGCGCCGGTGACAGGTAACGACTCTCGTTACTCATGCCATAGAAACTGCCGGCACCCCGGCGCAGCGGATTGGATCCGAACGCTTCCCCGCTCAAGGGGTGACGAATGCCTTTCGGCTGACCCGTCGTGCCCGATGAATAGAGCATGGTCGCCCCTTCGGTTTCATCAGCGATGGCCGTGATCGGCATATCTGCAATCGCAGTTTCAAGAGATTGAAAGCCGTCAATGACGCTATCAAGCATGAAGCAGTGAACGTCCGCCAGCAGCGGCACCAGTCCTTTCGCCACTTCAGCATTATGTTCTGAGGTGATGAGCACCTTGGCATCGCAGTTCTTGACGATGTATTCCACTTCAGGAATTTGCAGGCGATAGGAAATCGCCGTGTAGTAAAGCCCGGAACGCTGGGCTCCCCAGCAAATCTCAAAGAACCTCGGGTGATTTTCCAGAAGGATGGCAATGCCGTCTCCTTCCTTCAGGCCCAGGGACCGGAAGAGCTGGGCATACTGATTGGATCGTTCGTCTAGTTCCCTGTAGGTCACCGTCTCGCCCGACTCTGCCATTATGTAGGCTGGATGGTCCGGACTTTTGGCGGCTTCTAGGCCTGGATGCATTTTCGTTCCCCTGAGGTAATTCTGAGATTCCTGTTTGGGCCACAGGATTAACAAATCGGACTGTATTGGCAAGGCCCTAATTGAACAGCCCTAGGCCAGAATGCGGTCTGATACGTAACCATTGGTATCGCGTTCCTGGCCGAATGTGGAAAGCGGCCCGTGACCTGGAATGAAAGTCACGTCATTGCCGAGCGGCCAGAGCTTTTCGGTAATGGACTTGATGAGCTGATCATAGTCGCCCCTGGGGAAATCCGTTCGCCCAATTGATCCCTGAAAAAGCACATCGCCAACCTGAGCGACCTGGGTTTCGCGATGATAGAAGATGACGTGACCGGGTGTATGACCGGGACAGTGGCGGACTTCCAGTATGATATTGCCAAAGCTCACGGTCTCGCCATCTTCAAGCCAGCGATCCGGTGTAAAGCTGCGCGCCTTCATGCCAAACTGACGGCCACTGTTGTCCAGCTCGTCAATCAGCCACTTGTCATCCTTGTGCGGCCCTTCAATCGGCACATGAAAGCGATCAACCAGATCCTGAGTGCCGCCAGCATGGTCCAGATGGCCATGGGTCAGGAGCACCTTTTCAAGCGTTACGCCGTATTTTTCGAGTGCGTCGGCCAGCCGGTCCACATCACCGCCCGGATCAATCAGCACACCCTTCATGGTCTCGTCGCACCACATCAGCGTGCAGTTCTGTTGCAGAGGGGTCACCGGGATGACGGCCGCTTTAAGCATGGATCGGGCTTTCGTTCATGAAATTCTCAAGCTTCTATTCTATGATCCCTGCGCAATTTGTCACCAACAGGAAATGCTCCATGTCATCAAGATGCCTTTTGGCATTCGCGCTTATAGTTTTTGGCACTGTAACGGTGCCGTCTTTGGCTGAAGCAACCATCTGTTTTCCCGGCGACCTCGACGAGCGCTACTGCGATACGGATGGCGATCTGGTCGCCAATCTTCCGGATGCCGCGCTGCTGGATCCGTCGAGCCTGATATTCGCCTACACGCCTGTTGAAGACCCCGCAGTCTACCGGGATGTCTGGGCCGGTTTCCTGAGCTATATGGAGGAAATTACCGGCAAAAGAGTGATCTTCTTCCCGGTGCAGTCGAATGCCGCGCAGATCGAGGCCATGCGCTCCGGTCGGCTGCATGTTGCCGGGTTCAACACCGGCTCAACTCCACTGGCCGTCAACTGTGCCGGCTTCGTACCCTTCACCATTATGGCGGCGGCGGACGGATCCTACGGCTATGAAATGGAAATCGTGACCTGGACCGGAAGCGGCATCGAGAGCATCGAAGACCTGAAAGGCCGCACACTCGCCTTCTCAACGCCGACTTCGAATTCGGGCTACAAAGCGCCTTCGGCGATCCTGCGTGAGGAGTTTGATCTGATCGCGGACCGGGACTTCACGCCGACATTTTCAGGCAAACACGACAATACGATTCTGGGCGTTGTGAATCACGATTATGACGCCGGCGCCATTGCCAATTCCGTAAAGACGCGGATGGCTTCCAGAGGCGTCATTTCCGAAGCGGATATCAGCGTTCTTTATCAGTCCCAGACCTTTCCAACCACGGCGTTTGGCCATGCACATGATCTTGATCCCGCTCTGGCAGCAAAAGTTCGTGAGGCATTTGCGACATTTGAATGGCAAGGATCAAGCCTTAAAGCGGAATTCAGCATTTCCGGTGAAGAGAGTTTCATTCCCATCACCTACCGACAGCATTGGGCACTGATCCGTCAGATCGATGTCGCCAATGAAGTCTCTTACGCCTGCAGATAGATGTTGCAGATCCTGAATTTGACCAAGGAGTATGATGCCGGTGATGCCGCGCTGAAGGGTGTATCCCTGGAGGTCCCATCGGGCCAGATCATGGCTTTGATCGGACCGTCAGGCGCCGGCAAGAGCACGCTCATCCGCTGTGTCAATCGGCTGGTGGAACCGACCTCCGGACAGGTCTTTCTGGACGGCCTCGAGATCACAAAAATGGGTAGAGCCGCGCTTCGCAGAGCCCGCAGACGCATGGGTATGATCTTTCAGGAATATGCGCTGGTTGAACGTCTGTCAGTTATGGAGAATGTTCTGTCGGGCCAGCTTGGCTATGTTGGCTTCTGGCGCAGCTGGTTTCGCAAATTTCCCGCCGCCACCATCCAGAACGCCTTTGATCTACTGAAACGCGTGGAGCTTGAGGATCATTATCAGAAACGCGCCGACGAGCTGTCCGGCGGTCAGCGCCAGCGTGTCGGCATTGCGCGCGCTTTGCTGCAGCAACCTGAAATTCTGCTGGTTGACGAACCGACGGCCAGCCTTGATCCGCGCACATCACGCCAGATCATGCGGCTTCTCTCCGAACTGTGCACAGAACTGAATTTGGCGGCAATCATCAACATTCACGATGTCGAACTTGCCCGCCTGTTTGCCGAACGGATTGTCGGACTGAAAGAGGGCAGCATTGTCTTTGATGGCGCACCGGGCGAGCTGACACCAGAAGTGCTGACAGAAATTTACGGTGAAGAAGACTGGACTGCAGCGAAACCTGCCGGGCAGGATCAGCGGATCGACCCCTCTGAGTCCGCTACAGAACGCATGGCAGGCATCACCTGATGACGGACGCCACCGGAACGGGACCCTCATTCGATGCCCGGCGATGGCGGCCACCACCCTTCTTCAAAAGCCCGCGGCTGCGTTGGGCTCTTGGCATCGGCGCTGCACTATACATCAGCGCGGCTCTGGGAACGATGGAAGTGAATTGGGCGCGAATTTCCGAGGGCCTGGTGCGCGGTGTCGCCTTCGTCAGTGCGTTTGCAACACCGGACTTCACCACTCATTGGCGCGATATATCTGATGGCTTCATTGAAAGCCTGACCATGACCGTCACAGCTACGGTGATCGGTATCCTGCTGTCCATTCCGATTGGCCTGGGGGCCGCCCGAAACGTAGCACCCCTCCCAGTCTATCTTGTCTGCAGGGCCATTGTGACAGTTTCCCGCGCGTTCCAGGAAATCATTCTGGCAATCTTTTTCGTCGCCATGTTTGGTTTCGGGCCTTTTGCCGGCCTGGTAACGCTATCGGTTGCCACGATCGGGTTCTTCGCAAAGCTTCTGGCTGAAGACATCGAGGACATCGATCCGGGCCAGACTGAGGCCATTCGCGCGACCGGCGCCAGCTGGCTCCAATGGGTAAACTTCTCAATTCAGCCCCAGGTCATGCCCCGCATCGTTGGTCTGTCGCTCTATCGCCTGGACATCAACTTCCGCGAATCAGCTGTCATCGGCATTGTTGGTGGCGGCGGCATTGGCGCAACGCTGAACACGGCCTTCGACCGATACGAATTCGATACGGCCTCGGCCATTCTGCTCATCATTATCGGCACAGTCATGCTCGCCGAGTATGCATCCGGGCTGATCCGGAGGCGTGTTCAGTGAGCCCTCAGGTCTGGCAGCGACGTACAACGCCACAGGATCTAGCAATCTGGGCCGGCTGGCTGATCGGAGTTGCAGGCTTTCTCTATTGCTGGCAGGCCATTTCAGATGCCACGACCTGGTTTTTTGTTGCCGACAGTCCCCGTGTTGCGATCGACATCGGCTCTCGCATGGTCCCACCAAAATGGGCGTATCTGAGCAGTCTTTGGCGGCCTATGTGGGACACCATCTCGATTGCCACTCTCGGCACAATTCTTTCCGTCTTCGTAGCAACGCCGATTGCTTTCCTTGCGGCTTCAAACACCACACCGAGTAAGGCTCTGGTCCGCCCGGTCGCGTTGCTTGTCATTGTCTCGTCGCGATCCATCAACTCGCTTATCTGGGGCCTCCTGCTTGTCGCGGTCATTGGCCCCGGTGTTCTTGCCGGCACTATTGCCATCACGATCAGATCCGTTGGATTTGTCGCGAAACTCATTTACGAGGCCATCGAGGAAATAGATGAAACCCAGGTTGAAGCCGTCGAGGCCACGGGTGCGCGCCGCGCGCAGGTTATCGCCTATGGAATATGGCCGCAGATTCTTCCAAGCTTTGCCGGCACGGCAGTCTTCAGATGGGACATCAACATCCGCGAGTCCACGATTTTGGGGCTTGTTGGGGCCGGCGGTATTGGCCTTGAACTCAACGCATCACTGGCGATAGTTGCCTGGCAGCAGGTAAGCGTTATCCTGCTCCTGATTCTAGGCACTGTTATTCTCAGTGAATGGGTGTCGGCGCGCGTCAGAAGCGCAATCATTTAGGCTGCAATGAATGTTCGGCAGAAAAAGGTGAGTTGAATGAAGAGTGCTGTCATCAGCCTCTTGGCGGTGCTGCTGGCCGGACCGATCACGCCTGTCTATGGCCAGGAGATTGAGGCCATTGCGGGCTACCCTCTCATCATCGCGCACCGCGGAGCCAGCGGTCTGAGGCCGGAGCACACGCTTGCAGGCTATACCCTCGCAATAGAACAGGGCGCAGATTACATAGAACCTGATCTTGTTTTCACCAGCGATGGCGTCCTGATTGCGCGTCACGACAACTATCTCAGCACAACGACGGACATCGCAGATCATCCCGAATTTGCCGATCGCAGGAAACTGATGCTGGGTCGCGAGGACTGGTTCACCGAGGATTTTACCCTCGCCGAGATCAAAACATTGCGCGCACGCCAGGCCTTCGAAGGCCGAAGCACCGAGTTTGACGGCATGTTCAAAATTCCAACATTTCAGGAAGTAATAGATCTTGTCCAAATGAAGCAGAGTGAGCTCGGGCGCTCCATCGGCCTTTATCCGGAAACGAAAGTCCCCGGCCACTATGATGAGCTCGGCAGAAATTTCGCAGCAGACCTGCTGGCCATTCTGGACCGCAACAATCTCAACCGGCCCAATGCCGACCTCTTCATTCAGTCCTTTGAGGCGGCGATACTGAAAGAACTGAGTGGAATGACGGAGCTGCCGCTGATTCAGCTTGTAAATCCTGTGCTCGGTGAAGATGGCAAGCTTGCTGAAGGACAGTCAAACATCCCGCTAGAGGAGCTTGCAGTCTATGCCGATGGCGTCGGCGCGATGAAAATGGTCCTAGTAACCATGGAGGGTGCAGACAGTGGTTACATTTCCAAAGCCCATAACCTTGGCCTCAAAGTCCATGCCTGGACGTTTCGCGATGATGCCTATCCGGAGGCGAGTTTTGCGTCGGGGCAGGAAGAGCAGGAGTTTTTCATGGCCCTCGGCGTTGACGGATTGTTTACTGACTTTCCTGCGACAGGTGTTGCATCGCGAAACGCACTCTCGGATACTGAAGCAAATCAATAGAAACCAGATGGCAAGGAACAACGTCTATGAAATACCTGCACACAATGGTCCGAGTCTCGGACGTTGACGCATCGATCAACTTTTATTGCAATCTTCTGGGGCTTACGGAGCTTCGGCGTATTGACAATGAAGGTGGCCGCTTCAGTCTGATATTTCTGGCGGCGCCCGGCGATGAAGCAGCTCAGGTGGAACTGACCCACAACTGGGATGACGATGGCTACGACGGCGGGCGGAATTTCGGTCATCTCGCCTATCGCGTCGAAAACATTTATGAGATCTGTCAGCGTCTGATGGATGGCGGTGTCACCATAAGCCGGCCACCCCGCGATGGCCGGATGGCCTTTGTCCGCTCGCCCGACAACATCTCAATCGAGATACTGCAGGAAGGAAGCGCCCTTGAGCCTGCCGAGCCCTGGAAATCCATGGAAAACACCGGCGAGTGGTAGACGCCCTGATGGGGCAGAAGAACATAGTCGTCATTGAAGGCGACGATGCCGCACCAGAAGCCATGCGGCCAACAGTGGAAATTCTGACATCGCTCGTCGGCGATCAGGTCACGTGGCAGTACCCGGTGATTGGCGAGGCTGCAGTTGAGACCAGCGGCACGCCTTTCCCGGATGAAGCAAAAGCAATGATTGATGCATCCGACGCCACGCTCTTTGGTTCGACAAGCGGATCCTCGGCAGCGTCCCTGTTCTATCTGAGATGGGGTCGTGTCACTTTTGCCAATGTCAGGCCGGCACGCTACCTGCCCGGCTATCAGAGCCCCTATGCCGAACCTGAGAAAATTGACTTCGTTATTGTGCGCGAAAACCTTGAGGACATGTACCTGGGCATTGAAGGTGACATCGATGAACTGAAATCCCTGAACTGGATAAGTCGCACCTCACGCCAGCCCCTTGCCGACATCAAGGATGGTCGCTATGCCCTCAAGGTCATCACCAGAGAGGGTACTGAGCGCGTCGTGCGTTTCTCCTTCGAACTGGCCCGAAAGAGAAAGGCCAAAGGCTATCCGGGTCGCGTCACAACCGGCACCAAGCACAATATGCTTCGCGTCTCTGACGGCTATTTCCAGGAGATCGCAGCAGAAGTAGCCGAAGAATTTCCGGACATCGAGTACGAAAATTACATTGTTGATGATTTTGCCCATCGCATGGTCCGCGACCCGGGCTCTCTTGATGTCGCGGTACTGGCCAATCTGTATGGCGACATTCTCTCTGACGCTGCAGCGGGTATGATCGGCGGCCTTGGCCTTGCGCCGAGCGGTTGCTATGGAAACGACTATGCATATTTTGAGTCTGCCCACGGAACCGCACCCGACATTGCCGGCCTGAACATCATCAACCCGACGGCAACTCTGCTGTCCGGCGGCATGATGCTTGAACACCTCGGCTTCACCGCCGAAGCGGAAAGACTGGATCAGGGCATTCGGACCTTGTATGCAGAGGGAAACGTGCGGACACCGGACCAGGGCGGTGACGCGACGACAACAGCGTTTTGCGATGCCCTTCAATCAATCCTGTGACAGGAACGGACATGCTGAAAAAAATCTGCAGCTGCGCGGTCGCTGCTGCAACATGTTTCGTCCTGAGCGCAACGACACAGGCCAGTGCTGCAGATGCCTCATATGCCAAATCCAGCAGCGGGACCCGGGTTCTGACTCTCGAGACCGGCACCGAAATCAAAGTCCTGTTTGAGAGCGAAAACCTGGGCGGCAGCGAAGTCGATGTCGCAAGCTTCAGTTTCCCGCCCGGCACCAGGCAGGGAGGCGGACATCTGCATGGGGCTGTGGAGATTTTCTATGTTATTTCGGGCGTCCTGGTCCACACCGTAAACGGTGAAGAGTATGTACTTTCGCCGGGCATGGCCGGTGTCGTTCGACCAGGTGACACCGTTCAACATGGCGTGGCGGGGGCCGAGCCAGCAACGGGCCTGATCATATGGGCGCCTGGCGGCGAAGCTGCACGCTTGGCTGAAAGTGGAATTTTTGCTGTAGAGGTGCTTCAGTGAACACCTTCAAAGCAATTCTGAAGCGGCAACTTCGCTGGGCGCTGATCATAGTGAGCATCGGTATCGTCTACTTCCTGATTTTTCCCGAACAGAATCCGTTTCTGGCCGGCCGGGAAATGCCCTTTGAACAGGGAGCCACGACCGACCTGACAGTAATCGTCACCGGGCTTGATGAGCGCCAGGGACAGGTCGTGCTGCTGGTTTATGACTCTGAGGAAAATTTCCTGAGCGCACCGTTTCGGCAAAAGACCATAGGCCTTTCTGGCCAGGGGAGCCTGAGTGCTGTCTTTTCTGCTTTACCTGAAGGGCGATACGCGCTTGCCGGATTTCACGACGAAAACGCCAGCAGTTCTCTCGATACAACGCTGATGGGATCTCTTGAGGAACAGCTTGTATTCTCGCTTGGCGCCACAACGCCGATTGGGGCGCCCACATTCGATGATGCGTCATTCAGGTTAGAAGGCGAAAGCCTCGCACTCGCAATGGCCTTTGTCGTTGAATGACGCTAAATATTGGGACAACCCACCGGCGATCTACTACCCAATGTGTATACTGAAACGAATCAGGAACTTTGCCTGCACCAGATTCCGAAATCATCTTAATTCGCGAACGTTACTTTAAGATTCTAGATTAATTGAGATAACTAACCAATTAGAATTCAAGGGTGATTCCAATTGCCCTTTGTTTTCAACGATTTAAGAATCGTTATCGTCAACCCGGATTCCGCTGACAAGATACATCTTTAGATATACGCCTAAATAACTAATTACAGCTCCTCGCAATTTGATTCATAAGAGGTCTGCGAAGCCGTACTGGCGGCTTGGCGGTGTGAGTCAGTCTTTCGGTAATGTTTGTTGCTTAAGTAATTTCGTCGAAAGCAGACGCACACACTGGGTGGTAGCTTAATTAAGGACCAGCGGCAGTTTCAAGTTCGATTGCCACTGGGAGGTAACAACATGAATCTCAATTCATTTCGGTCCGTAAGGGCGAGACTGACGGCGCTGATATCCTTGGCCATCGCCGCGTTCTTTGGTATCGAAGGCGCCTACTCTCTGACAACTCAGGGCGTTACGATCACGGTAACGGTGCCTTCGAACTGCGCCATTCGGATCAAAAGCGGTGAATCAGCCGCACCCGCAGCCATTGTCATACCCGACGCCAACACTGATTTCATTCTGGACGGGCTGACGGATGCAAGCGTCACGATCATGCAGCAAAAATGCAATGGCGATTTCAACGTTGATGTTGCGTCGTCAAATAACGCAAGCGGCTCGACCTTCAATTTGGACGACGCACTGAGCGCCGAAAATTTGCCCTACACTCTGAAATATGGGGCGGCAACCGTCGATCCTGCTGGTGCCGCAGCGGCAGCAACAGTAAGCGTTCTGGCTACAGAGCCCCGCACGACGGGTTGGGAAGATCAGGCGATTACAATCAGCATTACATCCGGGGCGGCCGAAGCTGTACCTGCGGATGATTACGATGATGTGCTTACATTCACAATGACGGCTCTCTAGTAATCCCGTTGAAATTCAGACCTTGGGTACCCCGGAATTACGGGGTATCCTCGTTTCAGTCATGACGAAGTTCCGCTTACCATTACTGACGGCTGTATTGGCACTGGTTGCGCATCCTGCGACTGCCCTGCAGATGAGCCCGTTCACCGCAGAATTTACAGAGGCAGAACTGGTCTCGGGCGCAATCTACAACGTATTCAACGACACTGATGCACCCATGGCCATAGAGGTGTCAGTAAGATACCGCGACATGGATACGAGTGGTGAAGATATCCTCACCGATGCAGAAGATGACTTCATTGCCTTCCCCACCCAAATGATCTTGTTTCCGAAGGAAGTCCAGGCCGTACGTATTCAATGGATCGGTGAGAAGAGTGCGGATCAGGAAGTCCCCTTTCGCGTCATCGCAGAACAGATTCCCATCAATTTTGCTCAAGAAGAACAAAGTGAAGGCGTGAAACTCGAGTTTTTGACAGCCATTGCGTCATCCGCCTACATCCTGCCAGACGAGCCAATCGCAAACCTGACAACAGAACTGGTTCTCGTGGATCTTGCGGGGGATGAAAATTCATTCTTGAGATTGAGCATCGTGAACACGGGCAATCATCACATCAGCATGAGCGACCCTGTCATCACGCTGACATCCGCGGTCGACAATTCAAGCGTGACGTTGACCGCTGAAATGCTGGGCGATGAAATTCGGCAAGCCAATATCTTCGGCGGGCATCAAAGAGACTATCGGATTCCATGGCCAGCTGATCTGCCTGTCGGGCCTGCCACAGTGTCTGGTTTCGAGTACACGCAGCGCTAATCGCAGATGGCGTGTCTGCGCAGTAACAGGATCGATATCACGATCATCGGCCAACGGGCGCGCCAATGGCTTACGGGCATCTGCCTCAGCCTGATTCTTGTCGGATCAGCTATAGCGCCGGTTTTGGCGCAAGGTCAGGCCAGCGACCCGGCTACGGACGAAGACGCCAGACGCCGGCTGTTCGAATCCGTGTTCGGCGATAGACAGCAGGTCGTCCAGAGACCGCTTGAGCTGAGCCTGGTAGTGGACGACCAAAACCGGGGCACGGTCAGTGTGCGCATTCTGGAAGACGGAAACATTTCACTGCGTGCCGATGATGTTCTGGCCGCTTTGCGCACGCTCATAATCTCAGCGGCAATGCGTGATCTTGCATCCGCCGCTGGCCGAGACGCGTACCTCAATTTTGCGGAACTCGCAGAGATGGGACTTGCGGCGGAGTATCAGCAACGTTCTCTCGCCGTCTTTATCTATCCGGCGCCAGAAATCAAGACCCGCCGAACCATCGCGCTGCGAGCCACAGGAATAGCTGGTAGCGATGACCGCAAAATCACGGTGAATAATGCTCCGTTCAGCGCTTTCGCGAACATCAGAGCGGGCGGCAGCTATCTTCACGACCGGGACGGAAACTCGGCTGACCGGCTCCCCCTGTCTTTGACGCTTGAAACCGCAGCTAACATGGGCCGATGGACTCTGGAAACCGATTTCGCCTATGCAGATGGTGCCCCCGGCGGTCTGCGCCGGGCCGCCTCTCGGCTAATCCGGGACTTTCCGGATAAAGCAATCCGCACTCAAATCGGCGATCTTATTTATCCTGTCACGGGATTCGCCGGATTCAAGGCCTTGGGTGGATTCGCAGTGGCAAAGAATTTCTCTCTGGAGCCATACCGAATAGTGCAACCACTTGGATCTCAGGAATTCCAGCTCAACTCCACGTCAAGAGTTCAGATCAGGCAGAACGGTGTGCTGACGAACGAGTATATGCTGCGCAGTGGAACCTATGACATCACCAATTTCGCGACGGCGGCGGGCTTGAACGAGTTGGAAATTCAGATCACAGATGCCACCGGCGATGTGATAACGATCACGGATCAAGTCTACTTCGATGATCGACTGCTGGCCCGCGGTCTCCAGGAATTTTCCTACGCGGCTGGCTTTCCGATGCAAGTCCGAAACGGGAAGAACCGGTATGACAACGAGGACTTCACCGCCACATTCTTCCATCGCATTGGCGTCACGGACAATCTGACCTTGGGCGCAAGTGGATTTGCTGATGGCGATGAAGCGTTGCTGGGAGTGGAAGCGAGTGCCGGTGGCAGCTATGGGTTTCTAAGTTCCAGTGCCGCGAGCAGCTTCAACCACGGTGGTAAGACGGGATTTGCAGCGAGGCTTGCGTACAGGCTGATAGGGGGCAGAGACAGTTTCGCGAAAGGCCAGAGCCTGGCGGCCTCAGTCCTTTATCGCAGCGCATTTTTTCGCCGCGATGGCGATAGCACAGCCAACAATCTCGCCGTCGATCTTTCCCTGAGGTACGGCCAGGGCATCACTGAACGATTTGGTTTTTCCGCCGACACACGATACGGCATCAGACGATCAGGCCTGCCGAACACCTGGAGCGCCGGTGGTTCCATTTATTATCAGCTGACCGACAGATTGCGCGCTCAGGCCAATTTTCGCCATGCCGAGGATCCATCTCTTGCCGGCGAGAACAGGTTGTTGATTTCGCTGGTTCATCGATTCGAAAATCCGGCTCATAATTTGCGGGCATCTCTCGACACTGCAACTGATACACGTCAGCTTGAATACACCTACCAGCCGGATGGTTTCATAAACAGGCCTTCGTTCAATGCCGTGCTCTCGAACCGGCCGGATGTGACAAGTTTCTCCGCGGAAGCCGACATGAGCAGCTATTTCTTCGCCGGACGCCTTAGTCACAGTGCGTTGAAATTCGAAGGCGACGATGGCCTCAGGCAAACGACTTCGTTCAGCATCGGAACAGCAATCGCTTTCGCGGATGGCCAGTTTGCCGTGGGTCGGCCCATCACGACCGGTTTCGCTATCTTTACGGCCCACGATTCCATCAGCGAGCTGGATGTTGATCTCACCTACAGTGGGCGAGAAAGGATCGGTGGCCTGAACCGACTCAGAACGGCCCTGGTCCCCGAGCTCACCGCGTATCAGAACTCAGCCGTATCGGTCAGCATCGCCAAGCTTCCTGCGGGCTATGACGCGGGCCCTGGTCTTTATCGAATCAATCCCAATTTCAAGGGCGGCGCCGTCGTGACCGTAGGCACTGCTGCCACAGTCATGCTTGATGGCGTTCTATTGGACAGCCAAGGCGCGGCTCTGGCCTTGCAGGCCGGTGAAATGGCGGCAACTGACGAAGCTGATCCGCCGCTTCAGTTCTTCACCAACCGATCCGGTCGATTTCGGATTTTTGGATTACGTCCTGTGACCTATGTCATGACCCTCTATAGTCAGTCAGGCATTGAAGTCGCGATTGTAATCCCGGAAGATGCGAGCGGAATTGTTCGGTTCGGCGATGTGACTTTTGAATAGATTATGAATAACAGAATTACATATTCGGTGCCAGCATGGCGTGCAATCCTGACGGTTACCTGGATGTTGACACTGTTAGTCATCGTCACGCTTCCGGCTGAGGCTGCCTGTAACCGGCTGCGACTTCGAGACCTTTCGGCGGTCGACTGGTCAGGCGGCAACGGCAGTGGCTATGGTGTCTTCGATGCGACCAGATACATCGAACAAATTCCTTTCCGCGTGACAAAGGCGGGCGGCGACTGCGACTATGTCATTGCCTTGTCTGCAGACGGTGCTTCCGGCCAGTTTCGTCAATTGACCAGATCAACGGACAGTATCGACTTCAACATCTACACAACTGCATCTGCTTCGACGCCTGTCGGCAACATCCCAGGCGCGGACCCGCAGGAAGTGCTGAGCGGAACATTCGCGACAGCAGGCGACCAGGAAGACATGGTAAACTTCTACATTGCGCTGGAGCCTGGTCAGATCGTGCCACGCGGCAGATATTCCTTAACTATGGCCGTGATCCTCTATGAGGGAACACTGGCATCCGCCATAGAAGTGCAGCGCGTCAATCTGAGTGTGCGGGCAAACGTCGACGAAGTTGTTGAAATCTCGCTGGTTGACTCTGGTCAACCGTTTGACCCCTTCGACACCGGATACATTGCCGACTTCGGCCAGTCGCTGGGCCCCGCCACAAAAGGTTTCGACATGCGGATCCGGGGCAACGCGGGCTTTGACGTTCGATTCAGATCAGGTAACCGAGGTGCAATGCAATTTCTCGCCGATTCAAGGCAGCCAGGTATCCCCTACAGCTTCTCTGTCAACAGCAGCCCTGCCGCGTTTGACTCTGCAGGCCAGGTGAAAGTGGCTTTGAAGCCTTCAGGCACTGTGACACCTGTCGGCGGCGATGCCTTTCCGGTCGAATTTTCCATTGGCGACATCGGCGACTTTCTTGCGGGCATATACGAAGATACCGTCACGATTACAGTAATCGCCAAGTGACCTGGGGCGAAACTGCTCAAGGCCTTGAAGATTTGCCACAACGAAGGACGCATTCCGTTTGCATGCAGGCATTCGGCCCGGCCGCAGCCTCAATTCGCCAGAAATTCGATAAAGCCCACATTTCAGCCATTGTGACCCCGTTTTTGCACCATCGCATCGGCATTCAATGTGAATCTTTGCAAGGCCCCGTCGCGACAGCCTATAATCTCTGAAAACCGGGACAACGTATGACTTCCTTTTCACGGACAGGATTGATCGCGGGCACGCTTGTGTTTCTCTTTTTCGAAGGGGCAATTGCAATCGCCGCGCCATGCCTGGATTGGCATCAGTCACGTGCGTTGGCGGCCAAGGCTGTACAGACGCGACTGATGGTCGCTGCTCTCTCCTGTGGAATGCGCGACCCTTACAACGAGTTTGTTTTGAAATTCGATCCGGAGCTTGTTGAACACAATTCGACTTTGATATCCTGGCACCGCCAGCATTACGGCCCTGGCGGCGACAGCGTATTTCACAATCTCATGACGCGGATTGCCAATGAAGCCTCGGCAGACAATGTTTCGGCCGCAAGAGAGTTTTGCAAACTGGCATCCGAAACATTCAAGTTCTATCTCACGACAGCTTCAGACAGCATTGCGGCAATGATGCCTGCATCCGCAACCGCCCGCCGATTTGGCGTCGCCACCTGCCGGTCAATTGGAAACGACTACCAGATCAAAAGCGCTACCCAGAATGTGCCAGTGACGGCTTGGCCAAAAGCTGATGTCGTCGCCGATTAGATTGGCCCCCGCATCGGTGCCGGAAATCTGAGACAGTTGGCAGCCTAGGGCAGCACAATCTCCACTCGCCTGTTCTGGGGTTCGCGGACGCCATCAGCTGTCTGTATCAGCTGAGAGCTCTCGCCTCTGGCAGATACTGAAATGATGCTTGTCCCAACACCCAGGCGTACAAGCTCTGCTTTGACGGCATTGGCACGCCGTTCTGAAAGAGCCAGATTATAGCTGGCCGAACCGGCGGTGTCGGTATGCCCTGTTAACTGGACGCGGGTCACGCCAAGTTCAGAAGCACTAAGCGCCGCGGCGGCAACGATCTGTTCTGCCTGAGCCGTAAGATCGGCCTCATCGAAGCCGAAGAAAACAATAACGTTCCCCACCTCGGGTGCCACCACAACGACGGGTGGGGGTGGGGGGGGCGGCGGGGGGGGGGGTGGTGGCGGTGGCGGCGGTGGCGCATCGTCTGCGAGTTGCCCAAGCCGCATCCTGAAGCCGCCCATGAAGGTGTGGTGCTTGCCGGTAAGCTTGAACTCATCGGTTGTCGCTGAGACCAAAGTTGCCTTGCCTGCATCAAAATATCGATAGTCGATGAAGAGATCTATACGACTGCCGGTCTTGATGGTTATTCCGGCAAGACCTTGCCAGGCAAAGCCGCCGTCAGAATCGTCGATCAGGAAAAGATCAGGGCCGACCTGCAGCGTTGTGTCCTGAATCTTCTGGTTTGCATAGCCGACTCCGACGCCCAGATAGGGTTTGATAAAGCTTTCTGTTTTGAATTCGCGGACACCGTTGACCATGAACGACCAGGTCCTGGTCGATGCGCCAGACACCAGCGGGAGCTTGGGATTGCCGTCACGAAAGCCGATTTCAAACTCTGAGCGAAAGCCGTTGCCGTAGTTGTGGCCGAGGCCAATCAACGCAGCTACGCCGCTGCTGTAATCGTACTTTGTCATCGTATCGACGTCATTGAATCTGATGCTGGGATCCACCGGTATGTCCACACCGGCACCAGCGGTCAAATACCAGAAGCTGTCAGCTTCATCTGCCAAGGCGTTTAATGAGACCAGACCGAACATGATGCTGATGAGTGCAGTACCTAATCGAAGCTTCATTGCATTTTCTCCGCGAGTTCTCATGACGGGACTATTTGGGGCAATCGCATCTGACTAAATCTAAGGGCTGTAGCACTCATTCAGACGACAATGGCTATCTCTTGGTTTTAGCCTGCCTGCAAACGCAAAAGCAACAGATACGACACCATCATCATCCCACTGGAAAGAAGGCCTGTGGCGCGTTCCAGATAATGACTCACGCCTAGATAGCATGGTATCTGACATGGGGCACCGAGACGACAGGCTTCGGTTCACTTGGCGAGTTGTGCAGGAGGGGCGGGGTCAGTTTTTTTGGCCGCACTCTCGCGGAGCCGAGAAGAGCTAGCTATGACAGTTTCCTGATCCTCTGTTACCAAAACATCACGTCAAAATAATGCTGATGGCAGGAAGCGGAGCACAGAGCCCGATCAGCACTGCGGCGCAACTGTTGACTTGTCAGGCTGGAACGCCGGGACGACTAGGGGAGAACAATCTCGACACGCCGGTTGCGGCGTTCGCGCTGGCCGTCCCGCGTCTGAATTGCCAGCTCACTTTCCCCACGTGACCGAAGGGTGATGGCAGCGGCATCCACACCATTGCTGATCAATGCATCGCGAATGGTAAGCGCACGGGCTTCCGAAAGTCTCATGTTGTAGACTTCGCTGCCCGAGGCATCTGTGTGGCCAGTGACATTGATGCGCGAAATTCCTCCGCGAAGCGCACTGGCGGCAGCCGAGGACACGATCTCGCGGCCCTCAGGATCGAGATCAAAACGATCCCAGGCGAAATAGACTTGATAGGCGCGGACCATTGGCTCCGGCACCACGGCAACCGGTTCCGGCTCGATGGGCTGCACGACCTGTACTGGGGCGACAACCGGCGCAGGCTCGGGCGCTGGCGCTCGACCCATGTAATAGCGCACGCCAGCCATCAGAATGTGGTTCTTGTTGGTCGCCTTAATCGTCTCGGAAGTAACTGCCGCCAATTCGAGTTTGCCCGTACGCATGTACCGGTAATCTAGGAACAGATCCATTTGCTCTGTCGCCTGGAAACTTACGCCTGCGATGCCCTGGACACCGAACTTCGTGTCAGCATCGTCGACAATAATTCCGGTAAGAGGTTCGGTACCATCATAATCCGTCCTGACCACGCCGAGGCCAGCGCCAATGTAGGGCTGCAGCCGTCCACCGGTGGGCAGCTCGTATATTGCGTTTATCATGGCCGACAAGGTCTCGACATCCGCCCCCGGATCCATGGATGGGTCAACATCAGCGTAGGCAACTTCTAATTCTGTTCTGAACCCATTACCAAAGGCATAGCCGGCTGCAACATTGGCGGCGAAGCCTGGATCAAGGTTATATTTAGCCGAATTCGCTGTGCCGACTTCGTCAACGCTTGAGTTCTGTGGCAGCATAGAACCCACGCCTGCGCCAATGTAAAAGCCCTTTCGCGAATCCGCGGAAGCCGGGGACATCGCCCAGCCCGCGACTGTTACGGCCAAGACAACTGAAGACAAAATCAACTTTTTCATGGGCAGAACCTGTGTTGCGGTCAAGTAAGGTTGAGCGGCCGGTTTCGCGACCGGTCCATCAAATCATAATCAAAGGGTTTGCTGCACAGGCCTAATTGGCGCTGTCACCAAAGTACTGTGTTCCCATCCGGTATTTCATGCCAGCCATAAAGGCATGATGCCTGTTCTTTACTTTTACTTCATCAAGGTCGTTGCTGACCAGATTCAGTTTTCCGGATCCCAAGTAACGATAGTCAATGAACACATCCACTGCCTGCGATGCTTCAATGCTGACACCAATAATGGCTTGCAGGCCAAGTGCAGAATCTGCGTCATCAATGAGCACGCCTGTCAGAGGTTCGGTACCGTCATAATTGGTACGAACAATACCAATACCGGCACCGATGTAGGGCCGTACGCGGCCACCTGTCGGTAGTTCATAGATAGCGTTGATCATGGCGAGCCCTGTGCTGACGTTGGCGCCTGGACCATCATTGGGTGTGCCGTCCGCCAGTTCACCATCACTGGATCCCCGATAGCCAAGCTCCAGTTCCGTCCGGAAGCCATTGCCGAATTCGTATCCGGCACTGCCGGTGGCAGCAAAACCGGCGTCAAGATCATAGTTTGAACTGGCCGGCTCGCCCGACGGCGTCAGATCTGCCGTTTCAGGTATGTTAACGCCAGCGCCCACCTGAAGGTAAAAGCCGCCGTCATCTGCCATTGCCCCATGCGAAAAAGGTACTATCAGTGCTACTGCTGTCACCGCACTCAAAATGCTACCGGTTTTCATACTCAAACCTCTTACTTACTCAAGGATCAACAAAATCAATAGGTTCTACTTCTCCCTTAATCCTTAACATAAGATTCACCCCAGAAAAGCGCCCTTTGAACATGCGCGCGGCTATATCAGAGTTATCCACAGGATTTGATGCATAATTGCCACAAAAACTGTGCGATACGGCGCTTACCAGCTCCTTTCAAACGGTGCAGCGCTGTCAATCTCCCTTTACACTCTGGCAGCCAGGCTAGCGACCCCAAAAAGGCCGCGCTTTCACCTGACTTACCTCAGACGGCGATGGTTCTCTTTACGCGGCGGCTGCCATCCTCCTACCATGAAGCCCCTGAAGGTAATTCAGTGATCAGATGCGAGGGTGAAATCCAATGAAAGCGGCAGTCTTCGAGAATTCCGGCGAACCACTTGTCATTCATACGGTAGAAGATCCGACACCGGGATCAGGACAGATGATCCTGAAAGTGAATGCCTGCGGCATCTGTGGTTCCGATCTTCATGCAACGCTGGCCCATACCGCCTTTCCGCTTCCGGGCGGCACGATTATGGGGCACGAATTCGCTGGTGAAATCCAGGAACTCGGCCCAGACCTGCCACCGGACTGGTCCGTTGGCGACAGAGTATGCGCCCTGCCCTACATTTCCTGTGGCAAATGCCCCAATTGTCTGGCTGGCGTCAGCCCCTGCGCAAACACACATGCAACTGGTCTTGGCGACTTGGCTGGCGCCTATGCGGAATTTGTCCGGATCGGCCCGATGCAGACAATTCGTCTGCCTGAGGGTGTGTCTGATGATGCCGGTGCAACGGTGGAGCCATTGTCCGTCGGCCTTCATGCCGTACACAAGGCCGATCTTGACCCTGGCGACAACGTTCTGATCCTTGGTGCCGGACCTATCGGACTTTCTTGCACGCTATGGGCAAAGTTCTTTGGCTGTCATCATGTAATTGTCAGCGAACTTTCAGATGGCCGCGCGGCACTCGCCGGGAAATTTGGCGCCACTGATCTGATTGACGGATCCAAAGAAAGCAATGCGGTCGAAGCCTTCACTACCCGAACTGGCGCGCCGCCGGATGTTATCTTCGAAGCGGTGGGTGTACCTGGCATGTTACAGAGATGTATCGAAACCGCAGCGCCGCATTCGCGTATTGTTGTTGTCGGCGTCTGCATGGAAATGGATCAGCTGCTGCCACTCGGCGCGATCATGAAGGAACTGCAATTCAACTTTGTCCTGGGATATCAGAAGCAAGATTTCCAGTTCACTGTCGACATGATGAACCAGGAACGAATTGATGCATCGGCCATGATCACGGATCACATTTCACTGGACGAATTGCCCGCCGCCTTCGAAGCACTGCGAACGCCAACTACCCAATGCAAAGTGATTGTCAGGCCCTGGAACTAGCGGCCAAGAAATTCGTCAACCGCCGCGTTCTTCGCCGGGTCAATCCACCATGTCTCAGCGAACCCATCTGTAAATTTGGGAACCCGTGCCGGCCGTCCGAACCTGTTCCAGAAAATGTAAGTGTCCCCGGCGCGATGGAAGCCGGGAATGATGTAGCGTCCCCACATCAACACACGATCAAGGGCGCGAGCATATGTGCGTAGCTCATCACGGCTTTCAGCTGAAATTATGCCCTCGACCAGGTCATCAAGCATCGGGTCGCTCACACCTGTCCAGTTTGCACTGAATTGCCGGTCAGCGGCGCTTGAGCTGAAGTAGTTCCTGAGGTTGATGCCAGGCGTCAGTGTCAGATTGTAGTTGCCAATGATCATGTCATAGTCAAAATCGCCGACCCGGCTCTGGTAAAGAGATGCGTCCACAGTTCTCACTTCGCCTTCAATGCCAAGAACCTTAAGCGCCTGGAAGTAGGCTTCGAACAGGCGCTGATAGGGAAACAGCACCAACACTGCATCGACCGTGAACACTTCGCCTGTTTCCGCGTTGACGCGAACCCCGTCTTGCATAACCCAGCCAGCTTCTTCAAGAAGTTCGCTTGCCCGCCTCAGATTGGCACGGTTCGACCCTTGCATATCACCGATGGGCGACAGAAACGGTTGGTCAAACAGTTCTGGCGGCAATTGATCTGCATAGGGCCGTAAAATTGCAAGCTCTGCCTCATCCGGCGCCTCTCTGGCCGCAAGATCCGTTTCCTGGAAATAACTGAGCGTGCGATCAAACCAGCCGAACATCAGCACTTTTTGAAACCACTCAAAGTTATAGGCATAGTCCAAAGCCTCGCGGACCCGAACGTCCTGGAACTTTGCGCGTCGTGTATTGAGGACAATGCCGCGCATCGGCTCAGGTTCCTCATTCAGAGCGATCTGCTGGATGAAAAAGCCTGCTTCCTTTGCCGGGATATTGTATTCCGTTAGCCAGTCCTTCGGATCCTCTTCCGGGAACCAGTCGATGCTGCCAGTTCGAAGAGCTTCTCGCATGACAGTCAGATCCCGATAGTATTCGGACCGCAGAGTGTCAAAATTGTTGGTGCCCTTTCTGATTGGCAAATCCTCTGCCCAATAGTCGGGTACGCGTTCCAACAGCAGATTTCTCCCAACATCAAACTCTGTAACTCGATAGGGCCCACTGCCCAACGGAGCATCAAGTGTCGTTTTGGTGAAATCCCTGTCCGCCCAGTAATGTTCGGCCATGACCGGCATCCGCCCGATGGTCAGAGCGAGTTCCATGCCCTGCCCTTCTTTCAGATAGAACCTGATCAGGCGTTGGCCGGTCTGCTCGACACGGTCCACATTGCGATAGTTCGCACGCAATGTGGGCTGGCCGTCTGCAACCAGTGTTTCAAAACTGAAAATGACGTCATCAACATCGATCGTATGCCCATCATGAAATCTGGCCTCGGGACGCAGCGAAAATTCGACCCAGCTGCCATCGTCGGCGACTTCAATTGTTTCTGCGATCAGCCCGTATTGCGCGGAAGGCTCGTCGAAGTTCCTTACTGTCAGCGTATCGATTGTCAGAGCCAACAGCCCCGGCGCATTGCCTTTCAATATGAGATGATTGAAGCTGTCGAAAGTGTTGAAGCCTGGCAGCCGGATCATGCCGCCTTTCGTTGCTTCTGATGAGACATATTCAAGCTGCTCAAAATCTTCCCCCAGAGCAAGATCCCCGAAAAGCGAGTATCCGTGTCTTGCTTCCGAAGCTGTCACTGGGCCTACAACCGGTGCCATTGCAAACAACGTCAAAGCAAAACAAATGGCGCTCTTACGAATTGTACCCATAGCAACTGCCTCCGCAGAAATTGAACGAGCGCGGACGTTAGCACCTGTTCATGCCGAATAGAAGGCAGATGCCCCGCTTCATCCTTGGAGCTTTTTCAGCCCTCCAGCCAGCCGAGGCAGCCTGTTTCGTCAAGGATTGGATCGAGCAGCGTCGTGTCGTCCATGGCCGCATATTTCGCCCTCAAAGCGGCCAGCGATCTTGCATGATACTTCTGCGGTTTTTGTTGCCAGCTACGTCCGTCCAGATCCATGGTCATCTGATCTTCGCCGGCTTCAATGGCTGCAGCATTGCCAGCCGTCCACGGCAGGAAGAGACGCCCAATCTGTTCGGCAAGAAGTGGCTTCAACGTTGGCTCAAGGCTTGCCCAATCTTCGAAATCACCCTCGCGTTTGGGATCCAGCATGCGTTCAGCCCATTGAAGCGTCATTGGCGCAATCTTGCGAATGATTTCACCTGCTGTCGGATCCGTGGAAGCCTGATGGATCTGGGCGAAAAGACCGAAGTCAGCGAAAGCCGGCCTGGCACCCATCAGGTAAAGCCGGTCCTGAAAATGGGCCTCCAGAATTTCTAGCTCGCGTTCAAAGGACTGTTCAATCTGATCCTTGGTGGTTTCCGACGAACCGACGAAACCAATTCTGCCAACCATGCGTTCCGCGATTGCTTTGGTCATTTCGGCGATCTGTTTTTCGTCAGCGTCTGCGGCGCTGTCCTCGGCAATGCGTCTGGCACATGAATTGGCGTCAACTTCACGCCACCATCGGTAATGGAACATGTGCTTGTTGCCCCACTCATCCCCATACTCTTCAATCAGGGCGGAAATGAAAGACAGCGTCGCGTCTTTTGGATGTACGGACGGTTCCGCCACGCGGCGCTCCATCTCTTCAATGATCGGTGTCGAATCCTGAATGCCTTCATCCTCGGGCGTAATCACTAACGGTACGAGAGGAAGCCTGGCAAACTTCTGGTATTCCGCAATGTTGCCTGGATTCCGCAGCAACCATTCGTGAGGTATGCCTTTGTATCTGAAATAAGATCTTGTCTTCACTGAATATGGCGAAACGTTGGCGCCATAGATTTTGTAGATGTCGGCCATTGATTCCTGCTCCTTCGGCGGATCTCCCTTTGTTGTGCAAGCCTAACGCTCCCGGAACAGGGCTGCAAATTGCTGCCTGACATTAGAATTTCAGCTCTGATGAATGGGTTGTTGCGATGCGGCTGCCCAGGGTTAAAGTAATGAGAGAGCGCTCAAGGTGCGGGGCAGTTCAGCGAGACAGAAAACGGGGGAATAATCGGTTATGGCAGGACCACTCGCAGGCGTGCGGATTCTTGATCTCAGCACCTATGTCGCGGGCCCGATGGCGGCTTGCATGCTGGCTGATCAGGGCGCGGAAGTCATCAAAATTGAAGACCCCGGAAACCCGGATCAATCGCGGATAATTGGCGGACGGTCCGGCGGGCTTGCGTCTCTCCATACGATGGTCAATCGGGGCAAGAAAGCCATGTCCATCGATCTTCGGAACGAGACCGGGCGCGAGATCCTGTTGAAACTGGCGGCGTCTTCAGATGTCGTTCTCGAGAACTTCCGGCCTGGCGTTATGAAACGACTCAAACTTGATTACGATGCTCTCAGCGCGTCAAACCCTGAAATCATATACGCCTCCATCACAGGTTTCGGTGATGATGGGCCCTATGCCTCACGGCGTGTATTCGATTCCGTCATTCAGAGCACGATGGGACTGGCAGATGCACAGATGACCAAAGATGGTGAGCCCATGCTCATGAACACCTATGTGGCCGATAAAGTCTCGGCGCTTACGGCAGCGCAAGCGATCACCTCAGCTCTCTTCGCACGCACGCAGGGCCGGGGCGGACAAAAGCTCACCCTGTCGATGATGGAAGCCACCCTTTTCTTCATGTGGCCCGACATGATGTGGAATTACACTTTTACCGCAGAAGACGCGTCGACCCTTCCGCCACTCAGGGATAGCTACTACCTGCTTGCCTGTAACGATGGGCATATCGTGGCCCTGCCATCAAATCGCGCCCAGCGCGAAGGAGCCTTGCGCGCCCTTGGCAAGGGAGACCAGCTCGAAACCGAGGAGTATCAGACAAGAGACGGGCAACGTGATGTGGCCAGGCGCTATCGGGCCATTGCCGAGCAGGCGAGCAGAAAGTGGAAAAGGGATGAGCTTTGCGCCAGGCTTGAAGCAGAGGAAGTGCCCCATGGTAAAGTCCAGGGCCCTGAGGAAATCCTTGCTGACCCTCAGATCCAGTTTCAGGGCAGCGTTTTAACCACGCCACATCCAATGGGCGGCGACATTCAGCTGCCAAAACCTGCAGCGGACTTTCACGGCAGCAAGTCTGCGCTTCCCGGGCTCGCTCCCCTGATTGGCGAACATACGGCCGAGCTGTTGCTGGAAATTGGTCTTGGCGAAGACGAAATTCAACTGCTTATGGACAAGAAGATCGTCCTCTAGGTCCGCTAGCCGCCTGTCGCCGTCGCCGCGCGGCGGCGCTCCAGCTCCACCAGAATTTCCGCATGGCGTTCGCGCGTCAACCGATAGCGCGTGTAGCAATAGACCGCGATAAACGCCAGAACAGCGACGACAGGACCGTAGAAGACACCGAGGTTAAAGATCACGTCTTCGGACACCTGGCCAACTTGCGCTTTGGTGGGGAAATCAATGATCTGCAGGCCAAATCCCGCAACCACAGATCCGATAGACGATGCGCCCTTACCAGAAAAGGACAGGGCGCCAAAGAAGATACCTTCCTGGCGGCGTTCCGTGTTGAATTCGTGCTCGTCTGCAATGTCGGCCATCATTGAGCCGACCGTAATCACCGCCTGGATGACGCCAAGGCTGGATATGAACGTCACCAGAACCAGGACAACAATAACTGACGTCGTCCCGTTTTCGGGGAACCAGCCGATCAGGCGAAGGCAGACCGGCGCCAGCTGCAAGATGCTCCACCACAACGTGCCGTAAATTACGGTTCGGCGCTTATCAAGCCATTCATTGGTGAGCCGGGTGACCGTTGCACCCAAGAACGCGCCCAGTGCGCCGGCGACCATCAGATAGAAAATCTCTGTCGATGAGAATTCCCAAAAATAGGTGCTCATGTAAAAGCCGAGGGACCCTTCAACCCCGACCATGACAAAGATGATGATGACTCCGATGAAGATGGAGGCGAAGGAGCGGTTGTGCAGAGCCGCCCATATATCTGTGAACGCGTCTTTCAAACCACGGGCGGCCTGGCTGTCTGAAATCTTGGGGAGCTCAGGAATGCGGCTGTGAGTGCCGGCGGCCGAATACCAGATTGTAACAAAAATCCCGATCGCCAGGATCAGCGCATATTCCGGGTAGGCACTAAAGTCAAAGCGGTGGTCAATGATCGTCCCGTCTGCCAGTTCTTCCTGATTGAAATAGTAAAGCAGGCCAAATGAGCTTCCCGCCAGCCCGCCGATACGGCCCATGACTGTGCGCCAGCTGACAATGGATGTTCGTTCCGCGTAATCAGTTGTGAGCTCGGCACCCAATGCCAGGTGGGGCACATGATAGAGCGTCAGAGAGAGACGCGTCAGAATGGTGAATGCCAGGAGCCAGCCAAAAATCTCCCACTGTTGGCCTGAGAACGAGAAGGCATCGCCAAACCAGCCGAACTGCCCAATATCCTGAGGCGGGGCAAACGTGAAAAAGAAAGTCACCGCCAGCGGTAGCGCGGACACATACATGAACGGATGTCGGCGCCCCCATCGTGACTTGAAATTGTCCGAGATCTGGCCCGCCAGCGGATCTGTGACCGCATCGAAGGCAATGGAAATGCCGATTGCCAGACCACCCAGTGCGGGCTCAAGACCAATAACCTGCGTATAATAAAACAAAAGAAATGTGCCGTAGGCGGCGTTCTTCAGACCTTCACCGACCTGACCGGCACCAAAGGCAAATTTCGTGTGAAACCTTAGATCTGACATAAACTGTGTGCCCCATAGAACTCGTTGCCCCTACACTCGCGGCAATTTCGGCGGGAGTGTAGACGAAGGTCAGGCTGTTGAATAGCTACCCTAAAAGTCAGGAATGTACTGCCTGATCCAGTCCGAAAACAGCAGCCCCTCGGGATACCAGATACCGTTTTTCTGGCCGTAGCTCCAGATAGTCAGTCGATCACGCAGAAGATAGAGATCATAGCGCGCCTCAAAGCCCGCACTCGGTGGACGGAGCCGCCTGTAAGTGTCGAGAAAAGCCGAAAGGTGTTCTTCACTTTCAAGCATCAGATCGGCAGCGAAGCGCGGCAGATCTTCTTCTCCATCGCCAATGTAACCTTCCATCAAGTCGAAAAGCCCGGTGATTGTCCACGTGTCATTCTGTTTAACGGCGACCATATTGTTTGGTTTGATGTCGTGATGCACATAAGTCGAACGGTGCGGCAATTCCAAAGCAGAAGACCGTTTTGCATAGAACGCTTTGATCATTGCGCGGTCATTGGCACTCGTAGATTCTGATGCGGCGATCGCATCGTCAGCGAGGCTGAGAAGATCGGCGAGGATCCGATCACCGAGAGGTTTGTCCACCGGAACAATCTCATCCTGTTCGAAACTGTATTCGCCATCAAAATCGAATTTCACTTCGTGCAGCTCTGAAAGTGTTTCAGCCACAGCGATGGCGATGCCCATCTTGTCAGCACTGCTGAATTGGCGAAACCTGTCGCCCGCACCGATCTCTTGTCCGGGCAGGCACGGCATGAAGGCGAAATCCCAGCCGAAAATCGAACGATCATGTGAGATCAGATAGGGCCAGGGGCCAGGCACAGTCATCCGCTGACGGATGAGTTGGGCAAAGAACCTCTCTTTTTCAAGCTGCCCGTCATAGTGGGGGCACCCTCGAAGAACAAATTTTCCTTTTGAGCTTTCAACAAACACACATTGTCCAAACAGCCCGGAATCTGCCGCTCGGGCCGTACGAAAATTCCCAAGACTGAAAACATCAAGCGCTTGCTGGAATTGATCCGAACCGATCACGCCAAGCCGCTCACCATATCTTGTATCAACCATGCCTTTTCCTGCGGATCGCTCCCTTTTTGAGAAACCTAACTCAGCCACACCGGGCCCAGCAATCGACCTTTTCAGCTGGCAATAGCAAAACTGCATAGTAAAGTCAGATGAGTGCCACCCGTTTTGGGAGTTGGAACCATGTTTGCCTCCAGTTGCCGCTATGCCCGATACTTGATCGCCATTTCCTTGATGTCGGTTTCTTCACCGCTGAGTGCTGTCGCGCAGTCGGAGCGGCTGATGGACTTCTACAACGAATACAGAATGAATCTCGAAGCAGGCAATCTCCAGATTGCTTTGATCTACGCCGAACGCACCTTTGAATTGGCGGAAAGCGAACTTGGCCATGACAGGGCGCTCGTCGCAGATCGAATTGTCGATCTTGCGGCCGTTGAAGCGCAGCTTGGTGAATTGAGAGATGCCAGCAAGCATTACCGGAACGCAATTGATCTTTATGAGCAGGCTCTCGGTCGCGACAATGAGCGCATTGTCCGGCCTCTTCAGGCGCTCGCCGATGTATACACTGTTGCGCTCAATATGGAGGATGCCTCCAAAACGCATCTTAGAGCGATCAACCTTCTGCAACGTCATGTTGGGTCCGACCACGTCAACACGGCAATTGCCTTGTGGAACTATGCAGACTTTCTGGCGCTCCAGGAAGAGACCGTAGAAGATGCCCTAGCCGCAATCACGCGCGCCGAAAACATTCTCGACAGAGCTGACAATGTTCCCTCCCTGGCTCGCGTTCAACTGTATGCCACGAAGGGTTCGATTCTGAGCAAGGTTGGCCACGTAGCCGAAGCTCTGGCAAGCTTCGAACGCGCAGAAAGCATTGCAGCCGAAGACGATGTGACCGTAGACACTGAGTTTCTGAATGATCTCTATCTCGATCTGGCGCAGGCCAACGGGAAACTGGGCAAGAACAAAGTTGCCAGAGACTATTTCTTCATGGCCCGACCAGGCGAGCCCGCAGCCATCCCGGTCTATCAGCCGAAGCCGGGAAGGCCCCGGTCGACTGCGGCGGAACTGCGGCTGAACATGGATGGTCAGGCGCTTGTTTCGTTCACGATTACACTTGAAGGGAAGACCCGCGACATCCAGGTCATCTCGGCCTCGCCTGATTCATCCTTTGGTGTTGCCGCTCGCCGCAATGTCGCCGAATGGGCATATTTGCCCCCTTTTACCGAAGAAGGCAGGAACGTTGAAGTTTTCGGTGTCCGCGAATTGATACAGTTCCATGAGCCAGACCCGGGTGGACCCGGGGCGTTTGGAAGCGTTGACTACAACTATTAGCCAACCGTCCAAAACGTCCGCGATAGATCGTGGTCCTCAGCTCTCTTCGCCAGCCGCAGCCGCACGGCGATCCAGTTCAGCACGCACGCGTTTGTGTTCGTCTTCATCAAGGCTGAACCTTGTGAAGATGAGGGCACCAATCAGATAGCAGGCTAAGGGGTAAAGCGCGTAAAGGGATCTGAGGGCAAGTTTCACTGTGTCAGTCTGCTCGACGTTTGGTTCGAACCCGCTGAACTGAAGGACGTATCCCGTCAGCATGGCCGTAAGTCCGACGGTTAGTTTATTGGCAAAGCTCCAGGCTGCAAAATATGTACCCTCTTTTCTTTCTCCAGTCAGATATTCATCGTAATCAATAACGTCACTTTGCACTGATGGCGCGATCGTCCCGCCACAACCTGCGGCAAATCCTGCAAACAGGGCCAGAACGATGATCAGGGCGATGCTTCCTTCCTGCAGGAAGAACATGCCGCCGAAGGATAGCCCGGTCAGAACCATCGAAAATGTCCACAGGTTCTTCTTGCCAAAGCGCCGGGCCAGGGGAATCCAGATGGGCACGAATACGAATGACGGGATCATGTAGGCAAGAATGTAGACAGGCGCGAGCAGCGGCGTGCCCACCACATATTGCGCAACATAGAGAGTTAGAATGCCAATCGTCGCGCCACCCAGACTTTCAATCGTTGTCACAATGAGCAACAGCCTGGCATGCCGGTTTCGCAACAGATCCGCGAACGCCTTGAATGGATTGTGCGCACCCCGGCCGGCAAAATCAGCCCGCTCACGAAGTTTGGCACCGGTCAGGAAGACCAGCGGACAGGCCAGCAGACCGACAAAGAGAGCTATCTTCCAGGCCAGACCTCTTGCAGCTTCCTGGGCCGCCGCTGGCCCATCCCCGCTCTGCTCATAGAAGATTAGCGCCGACATCCCGATCAGAGCCAGCATTGATCCCATTGTCCAGCCGGCGTGCCTGAACCCGAATATCTTGTTCCGTTCGTGATAATCCGTGGTCATTTCGGCACCAAGCGACATATGGGGCACCAGGAAAATAGTCATCACACTGTAAAAGCCGATGACGGCAATAGCCATCCAGCCCACCAGCGCAAAATTATTGCTGAAGTTCCAGCCGCCGGGCGGTCCTGAAGAGGAAACAATACTGTCCGGCTGCATGAACATGAACAGGAACATGCCGCCAATCGGGATGGCGGCCACGAACATCCAGGGACGACGGCGGCCCCAACGGGAATTCGTACGGTCGCTGAAATAGCCAACCAACGGATCAGAGACAGCGTCCCAGATACGCGACAGGCCGAAGATCGTCCCCATCGCAGCAGGCGCAATGTAGAGCACGTCGGTCGAGAATTTCATGAGATAGAGGCCGACAAACAAAAACATGAAGCCAAGTGGAACAGTGGGCAGGCTGTAGATCGATATCTTCGCCCAACTCACAGGTCCCTGGCCGGCAACAACAGATGAGCTCTGCGCCAGAGTGGCGTCGACAGCAGTGGTGGCATCTGCCTTAAGCGTTACTTCCGTCTCTGCTGTCATTTTGTCCCCATAGCCATGCCGGACAGAGCATGGCCTGCCGTTTTGAAGCGGCGCCAATACTGCATGAAAAGGTGTTTACTGTACATCGCAATCCTGTGGACCTGTTTCATTGTTGAGGCCGCTGCTTCTTCTTGTCTGAGCGTAGTGTTGCCGCTAGGTTTCCTCGCCGGCATTTGACCCTAACTCTTGAGCTTGAGGACAGAACGCTCTTACCATGGCCCTGACTTATTTTATTCCACCGAAGGATCGTCGGCAGCGTATCGCGAGCCTGGGCATGCCGATCATCATGGCGACGATTTCGTACAACGTCTTTTCCCTGGTGGATATGGCCATGGTTGGCACACTGGGCCCAGCCGCGCTTGCTGCTGTCGGGCTCTCAAGCTTCGCCTATTTTATCTACTTTTCTGTCTTCTGGGGCTCATCTGTCGCGGTTCAGGCCATGGCTTCACGGCGGCTGGGTGAAGGGCGGGATGAAGATGCCGGCGATGGATTGGGTGCAGCTCTTCTCGTTATTTGCGTTATCGCACCTGTTACATCAGTTCCGCTTATCTGGTTTACACCGGATTTCTTCCCATTGCTGAATGATGATCCTGAAATCATTGCCGGCGGAGTTCCGTACATCAGATGGCTTATTGCGTCCGCCACGACTGCGGGCGCAAGCAACGCTTTTTTTGGTTTTTGGATCGGCACGGATCAATCTCGTATTCAGCTTCGCGCCGTGATCGTATCTCAGATCGCCAATATCATTCTAAACTATGCCTTCATATTCGGCGAGCTTGGCGCTCCCGCTTTAGGCGTCGAGGGAGCCGGTGTCGGGACGGCGCTCTCGTCCGTGATCATGCTGGCATACAATATTGTCCTCGGGTTCAAGCATGGCCGGCCTTATGGCTTCCTGAGGCATTGGCCCAAGGCCGAAACTATCAAGTCCCTGATAAAACTGGTGATGCCAACCAGCGGCCAGTTTGTGCTGGATGCGATCGGGCTGACCATGATGTACAAAATTGTCGGCATGATCGGAATCGAAGCCATGGCGGCTTACAGTGTGGTTGTGCGATTCATTGACCTGACCGGTCTGCCGGCATGGGGGCTCGGGTCGGCCGGCGCAACGCTTGTCGGCCAGGCCCTGGGTCGCAATGACCCCTCTGATGCAAGCCGCTGGGCCTGGGATGTCATCAAACTCGGCGTCTTTGCCATGTTCGTCCTCGGCATGCCGTTGTGGGTAGCACCAGGCCTGATCCTTGCAGGTTTCATCCATGATCCCGTGACCCTCGAACTCGCTCTCTGGCCAGCCCGCATTCTCGGCATCATGATCAGTATCAACGGCATTGGTTACATGCTGGCCAGTATGCTGAACGGTGCCGGTGACGTGCGCCGCGTAATGTATGTGAACATGGCGACCCAGTATCTGATCCTGTTGCCCTTGGCCTGGATTGTCGGCCCCTGGATGGGCTTTGGCCTTGTCGGCATCTGGAGCGTGCACCAGTTTGCCTACCGCGCTCTGCAGTCTGGCGTATTTTCCGTTATGTGGGCCCGTGGCCGCTGGGTCGGCATCGACGTATAGGCCGAAATTACTGCACTTCCTCGACATCATCTGGCAACGCGACAAGGCGAACCAGGTTCGACCAGTTACTCTGGCTCAGAAGATGAGAATAGATGACATGCAGCCAGCCTTTTTTACGCCAGTCCAGGAAGACATCATCAGGCAGCTCATTGAATTTCGTTTCGTCAATAACCCTGAATCCACCAAGACCCAGACGTTCACCTGACTTGAGCACCACGTCCGCCCTGTTCGGTACGAGAAGATCATGTTTGACCAGCTCATCACAAAGCACCCGCGTCGCATCAAAGTGGCCCTGAAAGGATTTACAGAACTCAAGCGCGCTCTGTACCACCTCAGTCGGTTCATCATTGTTGTAGAGCGCCTGCCCGCCCCCAGTAGTAACAAATGGTGAATCTTCATCCACACACAGCGTAAATTGCTGCCGATCACCTGAGGTCATGAAAATAAACGGATAGCGTCGAACGTAGGCTGGGATGTAGGCCCCCTGCAGCCATTCGCCCTTGTCATCAACGAAGAGATTTTGGCCTTCCTTCAATCCGAAAACAGCGACAGCGGCAACCGGATCACTGGACGTGAAAACAATCGGATACTGCTTGGAAGTAAGCGCAAACTCCACCGCATTGATCGGCACCGAATTGTTTCGCCGGGCAAATTCATACGTGATCTTGTTCGCCACATGTTTTCCGGAGTGGCGCGGCGCACTGAGCGGAACGGGCTTGCTGTAAAAGAGCGGCAGAGCTGAATTTCTGGGGGCGGCCGGCGCAGCCACCTCGTCATCACTGGTCGTTGAACTTTCATCCGCCATGGCAAGAACCTTTCAAATACTCATCTGCTCACTCGACTTTCACAAGCGGGATCATATAGCGATGACGATCACAAAAATGCAAGCAGCAGTCACATCCGGGAGGCGTCAATTTTGGCAAAGCCCGAAGGATCGCGTATAACTTGGCCATGACCGCTCAGATACATCAGATCAACGTGCGCTATATGCCTGTGCAGGATCGCCTGGTGCTCCGTTTCAGTACGACAGACAAGAAGCTCTATCGCTTCTTCCTGACGAGAAGGTTCACAATTGATTTCTGGCAGGCGCTGAACAGATTTCAGGAACAGGATCCGGAAGTGAAGAAGCACGCTGATCCTTCGGTTCGCAGCGCCGTAAAGTCATTTCGCCAGGACACAGCTGTCCGGAAAGAACAATTCGGGCAGAAGTTCGACGACACCGAAACGGTGTCGGCACTGGGTGATGAGCCTGTCCTGGTCACTGGATTTGGTTTTGCACCGCGGCAGCAGGGGCAGCCGAACCGCATGGCATTTCAGCTGGTCGATGGCCGTCGCCTCTCCATGGGGGCGAATGAACAGATCGTGGTGTCACTGGTCAAACTGATTGCCGGCGCGCTGCCCCAGACGGGCTGGGACCTGAATCTCGATGGCGTGGATATCCATGCGGAGGACCCAACTTTGGAAGACGACGCAAAGCTTCATTGACGAGAATTGGCGCTTGTCCGGCCTAAAACTGTCTCTAATTCATGTTGATCAGATAGGAGATTCATCGTTTTTTTTCAATATCTTGTGAAACCGACCTCACCACAGAAGTTAAGATAACTCCAAAACATTCTAAAAAACAAAGGTTTATTGGATTTTTTGTTTTTTGATTGCAGGCGGTGTGGGACTCTGGCCTAAGATCAGATAAGTGGCCGTTTCGGGTACGAACGGGTCTAAAGGATCAGCTGGTGCCACTGGGAGGTAACGAAACGGAACAATTAGGGCAACCAGTGTAAGCCGGTTGCCCTTTTTTCTGCCAGCTCCAGGGGCAGCAGCACATCCGTTTCCGGCCCTTGATCAATGTTCACGAAACATTCATTTCCGGTATGCGAACTAAGGTGCGTCGAATGTACGCACGCCCGGATCGCTGCTTGCTCAGCTATTTCAGTGCATGTAGAAATCCGGTGACTGAGTACAATGCTTATGCGAGGCATTCTCAGAGTTTCACACCCAACGCGCAGGGAACAAAAATGACAACGGCTTATGGAAAAATTCTAGGTTCATTGGCAGCGACTGCCATCGGCTTCGCGATCGCCGCCTCACCGGCACTGGCCGAAGGGGACGCTGGCAAGGGTGCCCGGCAGTTCAACAAGTGCAAAACCTGTCATGCTCTCGAAGAAGGCAAGAACAAGATCGGCCCGTCTCTGCATGGCCTGATCGGACGCACCGCGGCAACCGTCGATGGCTTCAGGTATTCACCTGCAATGCAGGAATCTGGCATCACATGGGATATGCCTTCACTCGATGCCTACATTGAATCGCCAAAGAATTTTGTGCCTAAAGGTTCCATGGCTTTTGCAGGTATTCGCAACCCGACCCAGCGCGCTGACCTTCTGGCATATTTGCAGCAGGAACTTGGCGCCGAGTAAGCAGAGCAGCAAGCGATCCGATCTGAGGATCCCGGCGAACACGAAATACGTTAGCGCATTGCTGACGTATTTTTTTTGCGCTTAATTCAAACGAACTCATTTTCGACACGCGTTAGCCAATAGTCCGCATCGAATTTGTCGTCACCCAGCAGGTAGCGCCAGAACCTGATGCGGTTCATGTATTCCAGTCTGCCGGTGTCCGCTTCGAACCAGGGCTCGGCCCGGGTCAGAATGGAGTGCAGATGTTCCGGGTCGCGCTGTCCACCGCTCCAGAAAATCGGGCGCTGTTCGAAATGGTCGTCCGGCAGATCGCTGTCATCCCAGAGCCGGACTTGCCGTTCAGCTGGGCAGAGCCTGATCTTGAACATGTAACGCAAACTGTCTGAGCGGTTCAGACCGCCCCCGTGCCAGATATTCATATGCGTGAATAGGACTGTCCCCGCCTCACAAACCATGTGCTGCTGGCCCTTCATGTTCTGATAGCGCCCGATGCTGGCCTCTGACACGCGCCGAAGGTGCGTGCCAGGCACAAAGCGCGTCCCGCCCATTTCCGGTGTCACGGTGTGGGGGTAATACATGATCTGAATGTCAAAGGCCTCTCTTGCATCGATGGTGGAATCCTGATGCGTATGCTGAGAAACCTGAGGCCCCTCAGCGCCTTCATAAAACCTTGGTGGAAAAGTGATATGGAGAAAATGATGATCCAGCACGGGCGAAGATCCAACAAGGCTTTGTATCGCGCCGGCGACGATCGGCAGGTCCAGCAACTTTCCAAGGGCGCTGCCTGCAGGATAGGCATCTGCGACAGGTGTGCCGGCGGCGACCACGGGGATTGCGCTGCTCTGCATGATCTTGCCGTAGTGCTGTCCGGGGCTCTCGATCTCGCCTTCACTCAAGTCACCGATATCCGTAAGGAACGCCTCATTGATTTCTTCCGGCACAACCCCATCCATTCTCTGGAAGCCGTGTGCGGCAAATTCAGCCATCTGGCGCGAGTTCAGTAGAACCAGATTACTCATTGAAGTTCACCAATTTTTCAAACAGAAACTCGTACTTGAGATAGTCGGTTTTAAATTCTTCGCCAGTAGCGTGGCTTACCAGGGGGCTCGCCTGGATCAGTCGCCATCCGTCAAGAAGTGCCTCCAGACCTGTTGCGTAGGGAACTTCGTCAGTATCTCCCGACATGTGCCGTTTGCCGCCGGTGCCATCGTAAAACGCCCAGGCGATGACGCCAGAATCCAGTGCAGAATTCGCCAGGTAGAGAACCATCACCTGCTGTCGCATGCCGGGCACCGTGTTGTACATCCGATTTCAGACACCACTGTCCTTCACGGACTGACAGAAATCAAGGTAGCTGGCCGCACAGACCACTAGCCTTGGCTGGCATAAGAAATTCAGCCGTTTGAGCAAGAGAGGCTTCCAATGAAGAAACTAGATTGTGTTTGTGCCATCGTCCTGGCGGCAATGTTGGTCTCATGCCAGTCCGGCGGACAGGCGCCGCATGTCGATCTCCAGGCAGATGCCACGTACGACGGCCTTTACCCTGTGCGTAACGCGCGCGTTGATCGCTTGCTTGCGAAGCCGGAGCTTAACTTGTCGGCCTACTCGAAAGTGCGCCTCGCAGCCGTCAGCTTCGAATACAAAGTCCATTGGGGGGAATATCGGCCAAGCGATCAAGAGGAAAATCGCATTCGGACCGAAATGCACGACGTTTTGCGTGACGAGCTTGGTATCAGCGGTATCGAAGTCAGCGAGTTGACCGGCAGCGATACCCTTGACGTGGAAATTCGCGTTATCGATCTTCATCTGAATCTAAGTGAGGCCGATCGGAATGAGATAGCAGCGGCCAGCCCGGATGCAATCATGGATCAGCGATTAAGCACGCCGAGCAGCGATATCACTGTCATTGGCGAAATTCGAGACTCATTAAGCGGAGAAATTTTCCTCAGATTCAGTGACATGGCCGCCGGTGCTTCGCTGCCCTTCGATGCAAGCGAAGCTTACGTCTGGACCGACTTCCGCATCATATTCCGCAAATGGTCACTCATTCTGCGGGAAGGCATTGAAGGGATCGCCGGGGTCACTGACTTTCAGTCGTAGAAGTGATCTGGGCGACCCTAGAAATGATCCGGGCAATGCGGTGCTGAGGGTGTCGCGAACAGGTAATTTGCCCGGAGAACACCATCGTCTGTACCCTCCAGAAGCCCCCAGCGGGAAAGCTCGTCAGCACTTCTGTATCCGGTGAAAAGCGAGGCGAGCGCTTTCACGCCAATTGTAATGTCCGGGCGCGCGCGTGACGGGGCTACTTCGGCGTTGCCGTTGGCGACAGAGATCGTCCAGGTTCCTTCATTCCAGGGGGCGATCGTGTCGTCGGTCACCCGCAATGTGACGGCACCTTCATTGACATAACCCCGTGAAGCAAGTGCCGTCGGCACATCCACCATTCGGAACAGGACACTGCCGCCATCGTTCGCCTGGAGCAACCTTGGTTCCATGAATAACTCCAGGGCCGGATCGTCGCCTGGTGCATTGGCCCAGCGCACAGCCCCGACGAGGTCATGGCGCTTCAGGAAACCCCAGAGGCTCCGATATGCGTCGGCGTTAAGCCAGACGAGTTCCCGAACTTTGATTTCATCACTGCGCGTACGATGTTGAACGCGCCCAGCCCGCATGGTGTAGATGATGTAGCCGTTTGCAGCGCCGTCGGCGTCCCGGCTGACAGCAATTTGAACCGGCCCATCTGCCTCATCATGTTCCAGCATGCCGAGCCGCCAGGTCTGCCGGCCACGATGCAGGTAACCCATACGGTTCCCCACGAACTCAATGTAAAGCTGCTTGATTGTGTCGAAACAGTCGTCTTCGGATTCACGGCGCACCAGGCTCTCACCAAAATCACCGTCGAAAAAAGCGATATCGGCAGTGTCGACGCTGTAGCTGCGGTGCACGCCCATGTTGGAAAATCCATAGCGCTGATAGATCGCTGACTGTGACGGCCAGAGAAAGGAAACGCTCTGCCCCCGGTCCCTCATCTGGGAAATGGCTTCGGTCATCACGGCACGCAGGTGTCCGTGCCGGCGATGCTCAGGCGAAGTCCCAACGGCGCTGACGCCGCCGCAGGCCATGGCTTTGCCGACTGCCCTCATGGTGAAGGGAATCGTCGCAAAGATCGACGCCATCTCCCCGTCCACGATAGCGCAAAGCGTCCATTCGGGCTCAATAGCCGTGGAAGTCCTGTTGACCGGACCGTCGCCAAACTGGCCAGCGAACACATAGGCGCCGATGAGGCCAAAGTCCGACATTTCTTCCCGCGTCGCGGGTCGTATTTCGATTGCCATTTCCTGCTCCCGGGCTCTGCCAAAGGCATACCATGCTGATCATCACCATATCGGAGACAGAAGAGCAAGGTGCGTCTAATGCAAAGGGAACAATCGAAGGAACAGAGCGCCGGCAAGAATTCTATTCGTACATGACGGTTGCCCGGTAAATTCCCTGGTAGGTTCCCGGTGCCTGATGCGCTGCAATACTGACGGTTCCGCCAACGGAAACAGCCGGTTGGGTCCCGTTGGCAAGAGTCGTCCAGTCAACGAGAAACAGCCAGTTCGTAATGTCCACGGTTCCGCCTTTTCCATTGGACAATGTAATGGGCAATGTCTCAAGGCCCATATCGAAATTAGCGCTCGGCTCGCCTGTGACCAGGAACATTCCTGCCTGCTCCCCGCCGTTCGAAAGCAGTTTAACACCGCCTGTAGCGGAGCGGGTACCTGAGAACGCCTCGATGGTTATTGTGCCGGCAGTGCCGTTGGCAGCAAGGCGACCGAAATTGAGCGGTTGCGTCTCACTGATAGAGAGGGGCGCCACAAGAACGAAATTGAAAACGGCAGTCCTGCTGGCGGCGCTTGTGCCAAAAAATGCCACTACTGATACGGCTGCAATAACCACGCCGGCCAATCCAGCGGACCTGCGCCAGGGAATGAAGTACGTCATCAAAGATGATCCAATCAACACACATACACTACGGATACTGGAACAACCCTAGCACTGTGCTCTTTGGCAAGTAAAGTTGACGCCAATGGCCTCTTCTGTCCGCATCAATTCCGCTGCCCAGACCGCTTGTCGTCCTAATGGCTCTGCACAGCCAGAAAGGCCCTGGACTGCTCACAGGCCTGCCTGATCAACCGCGGCAGGAAGTCTGTGCGATCGATCTCCGGCCGCTGATCTATCCAGCCAAGCAGGGCCAGGGCGCGGATCAGAAGAAACATGGGCAGCATCGCCAGTGCGTCATCGCTCAAAGCGCGGACCTCGCGGTATCCCCGCACCAGTGCATCAACAATCGCGTCGAAATTCGGGCGCCCCTGAAGGCCAAACAGAGCCACGGCGAGTTCGTATTGGTGCCAGCCAAAACCCGCATCGTCGAAGTCGATGACAGTCATACGCTCATCACTGACCAGCAGATTGTGAGCGTGAAGATCGGCATGGATCATGCTGTAAAGATCACCTGATTTTTCATATCCGGACAGAACCTTGTAGATCACCTGGCGGACAGAACAGAGCAGCTCTCGCTCACCTGATGTCAGTGCAGGATTGTCCCAGAACCTGCCCCAGAATGGGGCCTCACCCATAAATCCTTCGGCGTCGAACTCATGGCGCCGAAAACCGGCTGGTGGCACCCAGGCGCTCGCCTGATTGTGGATCTGTGCGGCGATCTGGCCCACGCGAGCGATGTGAGCGAGTACGCTTTTGTCTCCTTCATCGGCGATCAGATTGCTCAGATTGACACCTTCGACCCACTCCACAACACCGACGTGCCGCTCCTCCTTGGTCCTTGGCAAAGGCACGATGGCATAGCCCTGACCGTCCCGTGTCAGCCTGGCAGATGGTACTTCGACACCAGCTTCCTGCAGTGCGACGGTCCAGTGTAACTCGGATTTGAGCTCGTCGAGATCGTGGTATCCAGGGCGATGAATTCTGAGGGCGAAGAGCTCGCCGGAGTGCGATTTCACCCTGTAGACAGTGTTCTCCGAGATCGAGACAAGTTCGATTTCCGGTCTTTCGATTTCCCAATTCGTGAGCGCAGTCTTCGCAACCGCCAGCAATGTCTCCTTGTCAGTCGCCATAAAGCTCGGCCATGGTTTCATCAAATGCCGTCAGAAACGCATCCGCATGCTCGCGGCCAAAGACGAGTGGGGGTCGTATTTTGAGGACATTGCCGAAGGCGCCGGCATTGCTGGTCAGAAATCCCTTTTGTTTGAGGCGGTTGACCGCGCGGACCGCCCCTTCCCGGTCAGGTGTCTTCAGAGCTCTGTCGCTGACCCACTCGAGCCCGATAAAAAGGCCCTGACCTCGAATATCGCCAATCGGCTGGCTGTCATTGTGCCGGCGCGTGAGCTCACCCTTCAGATAGGTACCTACTTCAGCCACATTGTCGCGAAGCCCTTCATTTTCGATCACGTCGAGAACAGCCATGCCGACCGCCGCCTGAAGCGGGCTGGAGGCAAATGTATTGAAGTAACGCGTGGCGGCCCGAAAGGCATCGACAACCGGCTTCGCCGCAACCACACCAGAAAGTGGGAGGCCAGCCCCCATGGGTTTGCCCATGGTGACAATGTCTGGCAGCACGCCTGATGCCTCGTAACCCCACCAGTTTCCAGTGCGACAGAATCCGGCCTGAACTTCGTCTGAGATAAAGAGGCCGCCGGCCTCATGAATCATCGCCGCTGCGCGGGCCATAAACTCTTCAGGGATGTCTGGCAGGCCCTCATTGGCGAGAATTGGACAGACCAGCATGCCGGCGAGCGGGATGTCATCCGCGGCCAATTCATCAATCGCCCTTTGCACTTCTTTCAGATAGAGATCGGTCAGCACCACACCCGAAGCACCTTCATCCATGGGCCGATACGTCTCGGGAAAAGGAATGCTGCGGATGACCGCGTCGCGCGTCTCCCGCACACGGGTGAGCTTGCCAACCTCGGCGCTGTTGCCGTGGTAGGCCGAATTCGTGCAGATGAAGCCGCGCCCGCCGGTCACCACACGGGCCATGCGCATGGCAACCTCGTTGGCCTCGGTACCAGTGCATGCGAACACAACAGTGCTCAGCGACGGATCAAGATGTCCCGTCAATCGTTCGGCATAGTCGAGAATCCCTTCATGCAGATAGCGGCTGTGAACATTCAGTGTTGCTGCCTGAGCCTGCATCGCCTCGACCACATGAGGGTGACAATGACCGACACAGGGAACGTTGTTGTACATGTCAACATAGCGGCGACCGTCATTGTCGAAGAGGTAAACGCCCTCACCCCGCACGATGTTCACGGGCTCATCATAAAAGAGCGGCGCGCCAGCGCCCAAAAGCTGGTCCCGCCGGGCGGTTAGATCGAGGTTTGTCATTTGAGCCTCTTAAAAGTGTCCTTCACCAATCATTCAGCGAAGCGTGGACCATTTTGTGGCTCAATCGCAAGACACTACGTCATCAGGGCTAAGCATAGAATGGCCACCGTAGCCGTGGTCATTCCCCTTCAGCAGGGATTTCCCACCGCTTCGTTCTTCTCTCTCAACACTTTAGGCATTAACGTGGCCGAAAGCTTAGAGATTGATCCAGTGGGGGAATGGCATGCCGAAGGGAAACGAATATAAATCAGCGGTTCTGACGGCAATGGCCGATGGCATCGGCGACGTGACATTTGCGTCAGAAGAGTGGGTTGCCCTGGCCACAGAAGTCCTGAAATCCGAAGTCGCAAAACATGCTGAAGGTCTTTCAGATCTGGGCAGATTTACAATCTGCGAAGTGGCCCATAATCCGCCTGCGTACCTCGATTGCGGCCCCTCCCTTGCCTGGCACGCAAGCTTTGATGGCGCATCGGTCAAAGTGGGTGCCGGTGAGTTACCAGCCGAAAAGTGCGATTTCAAAATGCAGGGCGACCATTCGGTCATCAGCAATCTTGCGCGTATCCAGAATCATGGCAGGGACCCTCGCATTGTCGCGGCTGCCCAGGCGCGCCTGACCAGGCTGTCGAGATGGGGTCTTGACGGCGCAATGCAGCCAAACGCGGCGTTAGGCGCGGTGCTGCGATCGCTGCATGACACGCTGGCGGCGCGGACGGTGCCACGTTTTGTCTTCATGACACCTGAATGGGTCAGCACCGCCCGCCACATCCTGTCGACCCGCGCGGCATCAGAAAAATACGCTGATGGCATTAAGGACATCGTCTACACGTTCTCCGAAGAATTTACTGAGACACCACAATACGCGTTTCCGGACGGGTCCCATGGCGGCTTCTGGGTACACTGTAACCATGGGCAGATCACCGTTGGCGCCGGCCCCTTACCCAAGGAACTTGAACCCGCTGATGCTCTGACCAAAGGCCTGTATGTCCCGATCGTCCCGGTTGGCCGTACGGTGAACACCGCGATGAGTGAGGCCGACACGGCTGCACAGGAAACCTATAGCAAGACCGCTTTCCGATTTGACAAGGAAAAGATGCAGGCACCGGTGGAACAGTCATCTCCCTCGGGAAAGGGCGTCATGCCGCCGGAACTGGCCCGCATATTCATGCCCCTGCACGATGAACTCAGCAAGCGGACATCAGGCGAGCTGCCGTCCGATTTCGACCAGACCATCAAGCCTGAATGGGCAGCGCCGCAATCCTTCGACAGACGGGCCGATTACGATCCATCCTGGCTCCGCTATGACAAGGTCGATATCTACGGTGAACCACGGAAGTAGACCCTCAGCGGTCGCGCTCTTTCGCCTCGCGGCGTCTGTTGGCGGTCGGGTGCATGACACCAGCACCGGCAGGCCAGACGCCGGGCTCTTCTTTGATGTCCATGCAGAGCTTCTGTGCGAGTGGCGATAGCTTTTCCCAGATTTCATGAGGCATGGATTTGGCAGGGGTCCCCCGCTCCATCCAGGGAGAGCCGTATTCGATATTCGGCAATGCTCGTACTTCGCGCGACAGATTGGGCGTGGCCCCATGCCAGGCGCGAATGTCTCTGAACACGCCAGCGCCAGGAAGCGCCCCCACCAGGGTTGAGTGCCGCATCCAGTCGGGCTCGTCACCTGACTTCGGTGGTCGCTGTGCAGAAGCATGGGTGCCAGGGATTTGCCGTATGGGGCCGTTTTCCCATGTCAGCTCAGACATTACAAAATTGATCGTAACCATGGGCGGTGCAAGTTCAATGACTCTCCGCTGCGACTGGAGATCAAGCTCCCCGGTCTTCTCATCCCTTTGCAGCCGAGCGCCAACGCGCTCTGCCTGCTGAATACGGGCTTCAGTGATGTTATTGTTTTCAGCGAAATCAGCATGCAAATGCTGATACTCAACAGCACCTGGCAGGCACAGATCACCGCCCCCGCCCCATACAGTGTAATCGGTGCCGCCAAACAATTTTGTCAGAATAGGACTGGTCGTCGGCAGATCGATCATCGATGCCCAGACCTCATCATGCAACATGTGCCGTGACGAGGAAGATGTGCCATAGCTGTAGCGATGCGGAAGCCGGCCGGTTTCGGTCACGTACTTCTGATCGCCTGCACTAGGGATGCTGAGAATATCGCGGAGGATGCGTGTGCTGGCTTCTCTGAAGCGTTCAAGCTGTTCCTCATCGAGCAAATCTCTGACAACGACGAAGCCATCGCGATGGAAAATTCTCGCTGCCCGGTCGACTTCGCTCGGATCACAGATCTCGAGACCTCGAATCCCGTTCCTGTCGCGCAAACGAGCTCTGAGCGCTTCGACTTCCGGATCATCATAAACACGACGACTTGGGCTTCGTGGATCGGCAACACCGAATCCGCGCTCGTCAGACGCCGGATTTCCCTCCTGATCGAGCGTTTCATTGATCGGCGTGTTTTCGCACCAGCCGACCTCCGTTTCCTGATGGACGCTCAATGTGTCGAGTTCATTCATGGTTTTTATTGGTCTTTCGTCCAGTCAGAGACGGCCCCAGACCACGTTCTATTTCATTGCTTATTTGTAGGCGGGAGAAGACGCCTTCATGGACCTCGATTGCATGCGCATGGTTGCGACAACATCACCGGCCTCATTCATTGCGGTGGTGTCGTACCAGACATATTCTGTCTGAGGACTTTGACCAACACAGACGACTTCACTTTCAAGCTTGTAGGGCTGACCCATCATAAATGGACCGTTCACGAACCCGATTTCAATAGCCCCGAACAAGCCCACGGCCTCACCGGCCAGTGGCCCCAACGCTTGCATCGGGTAGGCCCAAAGGAATTCCAGAATGGTACAGGGCGCACCGACAGGCCCACCCCAGGGAGAGGATTCCCGATACCAGGAAAGCGGGTCGCTGATGACATTCGTATCGTAGCGTTTGAATTGCTTGTCCGTGGTGGCAATCACATCGTATGTGCCCAGTGACATGCCGGGTTCCAGGCGATGGAGTATTTTGAGTTCGCTCGGGTCACAGGGACGGAAATCCTTGGTCTGCAATTCAGACTTCGAATGATCACCCAGCGCAGCTGTGCCCTTGCATACCAGAAGGCCGTCCTCCCTCTCCATCCAGACATTGATCTGGTTTTCTCCGGGTAGCAGTGGCTCGGCGAACACCTGCACTTTCTCAAGGTCCACAGTGGCATTTCTGAAGGTCAGGGAAAGATTGCCCCGTTCAAACCATTCGTTGCCGAAAACTTTGATCAGGACAGGTGGAAACTGGTTCATATGCACATCACCAGCGACGGTGCCGCCACGGAAACCAATCTTCTGTGCAGTCTCATCATCATGAATGCTGCCGGCTCCGGCATCAATGGACCAGTTGCGCGCCGCCCACATTGGACCCTTTATAATCTCTGCCATCGGTTTTCATCCTTTTCTTGTGATCCGCTGTCTTTCAACGAATGGGGCGGCAGTGTTCCCAATGACTTGCCATCATTCTCTGGTGCTATTCGCTGTTGGCAGGCAATATACAGGGAAGCATTCACTATTCCAGTTCCTCTTGGCTGCATTCGCAGGCTATGCTGTGTGTCAAACAGACAAAAGACGATAAGAGAGACAAGCAATGACCCAGATTGAAGATTTTCGACTTGAGACACGGGAATGGCTTGAAGAAAATTGCCCGCCCGCCATGCGTGAACCGATGGCAGACGGTGAAATGATTTCCGGCGGCTCGAAACGCCGTAGCCCCAATCCAGATACCTATGTCTGGCTTGATCGTATGGCGGAAAGGGGCTGGACGGCACCGACCTGGCCCACGGCCTATGGCGGTGGCGGCCTCGGCCAGGAAGAATATGTCGTCCTTCTCGAGGAAATGCGCCGCATTAGTGCCCGTACGCCGCTCACCGGCATGGGCCTTACGATGATTGGGCCGACCCTGCTCGATTATGGGACCGAGGAACAGAAACTCCGCCATCTGCCCAAAATTACGTCTGGCGAGATCTGGTGGTGCCAGGGATATTCAGAACCGGGCGCCGGCTCTGACCTTGCCAGCCTTCAGACGCGCGCCGTCGATAACGGTGATCACTACGTCATCAATGGCTCCAAGATCTGGACGTCAGGGGCAAATTTCGCTGACTGGATGTTCTGCCTTGTGCGCACCGATCCGGAAGCGCCCAAGCACCAGGGCATCAGCTTTGTCCTCTTCTCAATGGATCAGCCAGGCGTCACAGTGAATCCGATCCTGCTCATCAATGGCACGTCCCCCTTCAATCAGGTCTTCCTGGATGACGTGATTGCGAAGAAGGAAGACCTTGTGCACAAGGAAAACCAGGGCTGGTCGGTGGGCAAACGCCTCTTGCAGCACGAACGCTCCGGCATGCAGTCGCTGGCAAGCGCCGGACAGGGAGGCGGCCGCGCACGCAATCGCGGAGATTCCAGTCAATCGCTGGGTCAACTTGCGCTTGAAACGCTGGGCGAAGAGAATGGCCGCGTCGCCGATCCGACAATCCGCGACGACATTGTAAAAAACCAGATGAATGGCCGCGCCTTCACCCTCACCCAACGACGCGCCTACCAGGAACTGGACGAGGGCAACACACCAGGTGCGGCAACCTCGATCTTCAAATTCTATGGTGCCGAAATAAGCAAGGAACGTCTCGAGATTGAACTCAGGGTCCGTGGCACCCATGGCGTAGGCTGGGACGAAGATGCTTTCAGCAGCGCCGAAATGGCGGCAACCCGTAACTGGCTCGGTTCCAAGGCGTCATCCATCGCCGGGGGCTCCAACGAGGTACAGCTCAATATCATCTCCAAGCGCGTGCTTGAATTACCGGACTAGGGCCAGGCCGGCGTCCTGGCGTCGCCAGGTTGCTGGTGCCCGGGGGCGGATTTGAACCACCGACACAAGGATTTTCAGTTGTTGTGTGAAGGGCGGTAAGTTGTCGATTTCATGTGCGCTTTAGCGATCCGTTGGACCGGAGAAATTGGGTTGGCATTGCCTACCCCTACTCTACTCGTCTTTCTCTTGTTCCTTCCATGTCTGGGTTTAGCTTTGCTGCAGCGCACGGGTCCGACGTAGTCGCCATGCGATGCGCTCGCCTCTCAAATGGAAATCAAGAAACGGAAGGAACAGAACAAACATGAGTCCAGCCAGGCTAGTCACAAACGCTTTAATCGCGCTGCCAATCCGGAACTGTTCAAGAGAGCAGAAGTCAACAACCGCCACGATTGAAACGAATGAACCAGCCACAACAACAAGGCCCTGTGCGAATGCCCTCAATTGGTATCGAAATTTCGGTTCCAGCGGCCCCCGGGCCACTGTGTCAGTGTAGCCAGGCCCTTTTGCAGGCCCCATCAGTTTATCGAAATTGCCCTTGATGTTTCGTACGATCATGCCGACGCTACAGCGCGACAACGTTGCCACCAAAGCACCGAACAGCAAGTAGTTCGAGGCACGCCAGACGATTGCGGGATGAGTCTCGGTGCCAAAGTGCCTGACTGCGGAGACCATCCAGATGGCCACAATGACACCGGCAACAAGAGCCGGCATGGCGGACCCAGATCCGACCCAGGGCATCCCAACCGGCATATGCCGACCAGCAACTGAGTGCTCGATTAGGCGAGCAAGCGTGCGGTCAGTGAGGCGCAGGTCGAAGGCGCGCGGCACCTGAAGCAAGTCAAAGAGAAACGCGGGCACGACCAGTGCTGCAAGCAGCAGATTGTCTTCGGGATAGAGCGACGAGAGTACTCGCCAGAGGATCAGCGTCCAAAGAGTCAACATCCATCGCCGGATGAAATGCTGAACCATCCCGCCTAGTCCAGGTCGAGGCAAGGGCGCGAGATGCTGTGGACGCGTCATTCCAGTTGCCACACGGCACCCGCCCCGCCGCCGCTATGTGCATTTTCGTCATCAGTACTTACAGGCATGTTGTTCCCCCTAAGCCCGGCACATTTAAGGGCTTTTTTTTGACACTTTTCTGTTGTGATCCGAAGAGGAATTTACAACGTGTATAACTTTAGGCGTAGACATAAGGGAATACAAGCGTTAGATGTGGGGCATTTCTGGCTGTCGCCACCGGCCTTGCATCGACTTCACGTGTGACTGGTGTTTTCAGTCTCAATCCAGCGAAAGTCTCAAGCACTGGGAATCTGCATCTATCTATCGAGGGGAATCAAAGGAGTCTGACAATAATGGTGATATTACTTGTCCTCATTGCCTTCGCTGCGCTTGTCCTTCTGATTGCAGTTGTCCTGATCGTTCGCGGGCTTCTGAAATACGAATCCGATGGAAGACGACTTGTATTTGGCGGCCTTGCGATGATTGCAGTTACATTTCTTGTCGGCGCCACCCTGGTCTATTGGGTAGTCTTTCAGAGAGGCGGACTGGCCGATACATTGCGCCAAAGAGGGGCGGAGCGGGATCTGGGGACACTGGTGGAATTGATCGAATCCTACAAGACTCAAAACGGAATCCATCCAGCGTCGCTGCAGGCCCTTCAGAGCTCATTGCCAGAGCTGGACAATTTTCCTCTCCGTGATCCTACGAGGCTTGCCAGGGCAGGCACTCACCGGCGTTACTTTTATGAGCCCACAGATAATTGTGGCTATCATCTTCTCAGTGTCGGCAATGACGGCATCCCGTTCACAGACGATGACATTGTCGCCATCCAGCCGCCCATGGGCCGCGGAGAGCTATGTTGATGGCTGTACGATGGATGTGCGGAAAACCAAGACAGTATAGATTTGATTCAGATAAACAGACAGCTTGGGCAAACATCGATATTACAGGAAACAAGTCAGCCACTCAGCAAAACCAGCGACTCTTTTTCACTAATATTGAAAGGACAAAGATCGCGACGTCACTTTCAACCCTCCCGAGAGCGGTGATCTCTTGGTCGAAGATATCCCTTTCAATCAAAACAGTAATTCGCTCAGAGGTCTTTCACTATGCGATCCTTGGCGTCGGACAAAGCCAACGGCACATATAGCGTCAATGTCTTTTGAGCAGTCTTGAAAGTGGTGCCCGGGGGCGGATTTGAACCACCGACACAAGGATTTTCAGTCCTCTGCTCTACCAACTGAGCTACCCGGGCTTTGGGGGCTTTGCGGCGGACGCCGCTTTTTGAAGCCCGGACCTTATAGGAATAATCCGGCTGACTGACAAGTATGTCTGGCGGGCGGTGAGTGCCTATTGGGCCGGGCTCTGTTCCTCAGCTTCCCCAAGCATTTTCAGAAAGTCGTCAGCGGGCTCAATTGCAGCAAAGCGATACTCTTCACCAAGCCATTTTGACAGATCAAGGTGGCTACGGCGTCCCGATCAGAATGCCTGGCCTCCGTCATCCGCCAATGCCCATGCTTTCGCGTCAGGCAATAATGTATTGGCCGCGATCAAACGAGACTTTGCGATCAATGTGAAGTCTAGAGGGATGTCGGCGGGCGAATTCTTCTGTCAGAGGCGCACCTTCTGCGCCGAACCAGTCGGCCAGTTCTGAAGAAAGGATCACGCTGATTTCGCTGCCGGGCTGCACTTTCGCCTGGCGCGCGGCAGACCGCATGACGCGGTATGCGATTTCCTGCAGGGATGCCTGCCTGCCCGTGCCGGTGCAATGATGGCAGGCTTCGCTGCCGGTGATGCCAAGCGGGTCCCTGAGCCGCTGTCGCGTCATTTCGATGACACCGAAGCGTGACATGGGCGCGGCGGAAACAGCCGCCGGATCGTCCGATGTCGCCGCTGCCAGGGCTTTCTCGACTTCCCTAACATGCCCGGCCTCGTTCATCTGGAGAAGGTCAATCGCAATCAACCCGCCGATCCCGCGCAGGCGTAGCTGCTGAGCCACCGTTTCGACCGCCGCCAGATTGGTTTGCAGAGCCAGTGCCTCGTAGCTGGAGCGATCGATCACGCCGCTCGAATTCACGTCGATGACCGTCATTGCTTCGGTGTGATCAATGGAAACAGAGCCGCCGCCCGGCAGGTTGACTTCACGTTCGGTTGCCTGGGCGATGTCGTCGAGAATGCCGTGAGCGCCGAAGATCGATGCATCACCTTTGGTCAGCGACACCAGCTCAGCCATATCCGCGCCGCTGGCCTGCCTGAGCGTTGCCAGCATCTCAGCACGATCAACTTCAATTCCTATAATGTCTGGCGTTACAAACTCTCTCAGGAACGAAGCAATACCGCCTTCGCCAGCATGAAGACAGGCCGGCGGCGACGCACTGGCGCGCTGGTCATTGACGCTCCGCCAAAGATCCTTAAGGTTCTTTGCATCATCACTCAACGCCGCCTCGCTCGCATCCTCTGCCGCCGTTCTGACAATCAGACCGCAGCCGATTTCTCTGGCCAATCTGGATGCAGCGCTATGCAGTTCGTCCCTCGTCTCGGTGTCAGGAATCTTTCTGGATATTGACACCCGGTCACTGAGCGGCGTCAGCACCATATAACGGCCGGCAATTGTCGGATCGGCCGTGACGCGCGGGCCCTTGCCCTCGGTGCCTTCTTTGGTGATCGCAACCAGTATGGACTGGCCTTCGCTGACACATGCCTGAATGGGCTTCACCCGCCCGTCGCGCTTGTTGGCCGGAAGCAGACATTGTGCTTCTGTTGCACGCAGGAATGCAGATCGAGCGGCGCCAATATCCACGAATGCCGCATTGAGGCCCTGCATCACACGCTCAACCCGGGCCAGAAAAATGTTACCGAGCTGAAATGCGTTGCCCGCACCGATAAGATGAAGCTCCTTCAGCTCAGGTCCATCCAGTAAGGCAATCCGGGTCTGGCCGATATCGTCGCTGATGAGAATTCGATCAATCAAAGCCAAGCCCCCGTAACAGGGACGTAACTTCAGCCAGCGGCAAGCCGACAACATTCGAATAGGATCCCCGGATCCACGGAATGAAGGCGGCCGCCCGGCCCTGAATGGCATATCCGCCAGCTTTGCCCTGCCATTCGGAAGTTGCCACATATTGGTCGACTTCATGTCCTGAAAGACGCTTGAACTTGACCACTGTTGTCACCAGCCGCTGGCCAACGATGCCGGCAGGCGATGCAGCAACAACTGCCGTATGAACCTGATGTCGCCGACCCGACAGAAGGCTCAGATACGCCCGCGCCTCTGCTTCGTCTGCGGGTTTCGCAAGATGCCGCCGACCGCAGGCGACGACGGTATCAGCGGCCAGTACAAAAGCATCCTCATGCCGGGCTTTGATCGAGTTCAGTTTTTCAAGGGCCAGGCGCTTGACCAGATCGATCGGCAACTCGTTCCTCCGTTCGGTCTCATCAATTTCAGCGGCGTCAATGGCATCCGGCGTAATTCCAATCTGCGCCAGAAGATCGCGTCGACGCGGCGAAGCTGATGCAAGTATGAGCCTGTGCTGATGGGTATCTGGCGTTTCTGAGTTACGGGACGGCATTTCTGTCGTGTCCCTTCATAGAGCGAGACATTGGCGGCCAGATGCCCCAATCGGGATCAATGGCCGATCAAAGAAGGGACCTATCTGACGCGGTAGGTGATACGACCTTTGGTGAGATCATAGGGGGTCATTTCGACCATAACGGTATCGCCGGCCATGACACGGATTCGATGCTTGCGCATTTTGCCGGACGTGTGAGCCAGGATTTCGTGTTCATTTTCGTGCAGCGATACACGGAAAGTAGCATTCGGCAGCAATTCGGTGACAGTACCTTCAAACTGCATGAGTTCTTCTTTGGCCATAAAATTCCCTTGGTTGCCTTCAGATTCCCGGCAAGATGGGCGCGAAGGCCCCAAAAATCAAGTCTTTCGTCGGCCGTCACTCAAGTTCAAGAAGACGTGCTGGATCCTGTGGCGAGGGAAAAGCTTTCAATATTCGGGCATACAGGCCATCGCGGACCTGCCGATAGGCTGACAGACGCTGATCGCGGCCACCCTGAACGGTGGTTGGGTCGTCTGTCGGCCAGTACCAGAGCTTTGCTGCGCTGGCTTTGAACTGCGCTCGGGTCTTTGCCCGCGCTTCCGGTGTCAGGGCAATTATGATGTCAAAGGGAGCGTTACCAAGATCATCAAAACTCTTGGGTTCATATTCCTCGATATCGACGCCAACTTCCGCCATGACGGAAACAGCGAATTCATCGCGTTCGCCTTTTTCAACACCAACCGAGTCTATGTAGAGCTGATCGCCGTACATGAGCTCCAGCAGACCTTCCGCCATGGCCGAGCGCGCAGAATTCAGGTTGCAGCAGACCAGAACGCTTTGCGGCTCGGCAGCCATGATCACCAGACCCTGATGTGCAACACACAAAGCAGCGTAAACAGGCGCCGCGCTGTATCCATGTCAATCTCTATTTTCCCCTGAAGCCTTTCCTTCAAAAGCTCTGACCCATCATTGTGCAACCCCTTGCGTCCCATATCCAGCGCCTCAAGGCTATGTGGGGCAGCTGATCGCTGGGCCGTGAAGAAGCTTTCACAAACCACAAAATATTCAGCGATGATGCGCTTGAAGGACTGCAGGCCAAGTGCGACGCTGATCTCGTTACCGTCTTGCTGACCCTGGATGTCAAAAATCAGACGATCTTCCTCCATCTTCAAATGAAGTTGATAGGGGCCGTTTTGGTCGCCGACCGGCTGAAAGCTGTTTTCGCTGAGCAGGTCCCTGATGGCAACAGCGCGCTCCCGCTCGATATCAGGACTGCGACGCACAAATGTCGCCTCGTCCAATTTAAGGTCTGCGATATGCGCCTTGTCCATTGAACCTTTGCCTTCGTTCCCTAGCCGTCTTCCGCAAGATTAAGTCGAACGGCAATTGAATCCGCATGGGCATCAAGCCCTTCCGCCCGGGCGATCTCAATTGCCGCCGGACCGATGCGCCTGAGCCCTTCGGCAGGCACTGAAATCAGGGAGGAGCGTTTCATGAATTCGAAGACCGACAGCCCTGAGGCATAGCGGGCGGCGCCCGACGTTGGCAGCACATGGTTCGGGCCGGCCACATAATCGCCGATGGCTTCGGGTGTGTAGCGCCCTAGAAATATGGAGCCGGCATGGCGAATGAGCGGCAGGAGCCTGTCCGGGTCACTGACCGCCAGTTCGAGATGTTCAGGCGCCAGGCGATTGACAACATTCGCACCGTCGTCGAGATCGCGAACAAGGATGATCGCCCCATGCTGTTCCCAGCTCTGGCGCGCAATGGCTTCCTTCGACAGCGTGCGGAGACGTGCATCAATTGCCGCGGAAACGTCGCGGGCGAGCGCCTTGTCAGGCGTCAGCAATATGGCCTGTGCGGCAGCATCGTGTTCAGCCTGGCTCAGCAGGTCGGCGGCAACCCAGTCAGCGGAATTTTCACCATCCGCGAGCACTGCAATCTCCGATGGCCCGGCAATCATATCAATCCCGACCTGACCAAAAACAAGCCGTTTTGCGGTCGCAACATAGACGTTTCCCGGACCGACGATCTTGTCAACAGGGCGAATGCTTTGGGTCCCATAAGTGAGCGCGGCAATCGCCTGAGCCCCGCCGATGCGATGGATTTCTTCAACACCTGCAACACGGGCCGCGACAAGGACCAGCGGATTGATCACACCTTCAGGTGCAGGCACGCACATGGCAATGCGTTCGACGCCCGCCACCTGCGCCGGAATTGCATTCATGAGCACAGTGGAAGGATAGCTGGCCAGCCCGCCGGGCACATAGATTCCCACAGCATCGATAGCGGTCCAGCGATGGCCGAGTTCAATGCCCATATCGTCTGTGTAGCGGTCGTCACTGGGTAGCTGGCGCTGGTGATAGCTGGTTATCCTGTCGGCAGCAAATTTCAGCGCCTCAACGCTGCTGGTCTCCGCCGTTGCGAACGCGGCATCGATCTCGGCCTCTGAAAATCGAATGTCTTCTTTCAGAACAGCCAAGCCATCAAAGCGCTCAGTGAATTCGACAAGAGCATCATCGCCTCTGGCCTTCACCGCAGAGAGAATTTCAGTAACCGATAGCGTGACATCTTCTTCAGTTTCACGCGTCTCACTGAGAAAGGCGTCGAAGGCTACGTCAAAATTCTCGTCCGATGTGTCGAATTCACGTGCCATTGAGGGCACCTCTGAACCGTTCGATCCAGCTGCCGATTTCTTCTGGCCTTGTCTTGAAAGCCGTTCGGTTCACGGCAAGCCTTGAGGTGATATGCACGATCTTCTCTATCTCGACCAGCCCATTCGCTTTCAGCGTATTGCCGGTCTCTACAAGATCAACAATGCGCCGGCAAAGGCCGAGCGAAGGCGCCAGTTCCATTGCGCCGCTCAGTTTGATGCATTCAGCCTGGACGCCGCGCTTGGCAAAGTATCTTGTTGTGATGCCAGGATATTTTGTCGCGATCCGCACATGCGACCACTTGGTACTATCATCCTGATCGGCAAGCTCGGCCGGCTCTGCAACCGAGAGATCACAGTGACAGATATCAAGATCGAGCGGCGCCGACACTTCATCGTAGTCGAACTCAAGGAGAACATCCTGTCCGGCAACTCCCAGATGAGCCGCACCAAAAGCAATGAAGGTCGCCACATCGAACGGCCTGACCCGGATTATCTCAAGGCCGTCGACGTTTGTCTTGAAGCGAAGCTGCCGCGCCTCTTCATCGTCAAAGGCGGCTTCCGGCTCAATGCCTGCCCTGCGCACAAGGGGCATGACTTCATCAAGAATGCGCCCTTTCGGCAGGGCCATAATCAATGGTGTATCAGCGCTCATTTTGGTTCCGTGTCGACATTTTCTGGCTCTCCACCAGCGTTTTCCAATCTGTGATCAGGTCTTCTAAGGGTTTTCCACGCAAGATCAAGGTCCTGGAGGTAGCCGGCAATGCATTCCGCTTCGAGACGAACTGCACTATCCCCCGAAAACACAAGCGTTATAGCCACGTTTCCGTTCTCAAGTGATTCAGATTCAAGGGCCAGCAGTGACAGAAAAATTTCAGAACGCGGCAGGTTCTGGGCGCTGTCAGGGGTCGAGGCAGGAAAATTCTTTCTCTGGACCGAAAGGACAGTATCGAAATGAATGCCGGTTTCCACTCGCTCATGCAGATTTCGGCCCAGCAGGCCGGAGCCCTTGTCTTCGTCCTCCCAGCGGAACCGTCCCACTGCCAGCACAAAGCGGTTCAGGGATGGCAGATAAGCCATTTCCGAGACTTGCGCGATCGCGTCCTGAAGATAAGCAGAAAAAACCTGCAAATCCTGGTCGTCTTCCGCCATGAGCATCAGGGGCGGTGATTTTTGCGGCATGGGCCCCCCAAAACGGTTGTCTGCAATTGTGTTCAGTCCTGGACGCGGATCAGGCGGCAACGCGCACAATATCTGCGCCACAGGCGCCAAGCTTTTCTTCCAGGCGTTCGAAACCGCGATCAAGATGGTAGACCCTGTTGACCGTCGTTTCGCCTTCCGCCGCCAACGCCGCAATGACCAATGAAACCGATGCGCGCAAATCAGTCGCCATCACTTGCGCCCCTTTGAGGCGTTCCACACCTCGCACCAGGGCGCTCGCACCATGCACATTGATGTTGGCGCCCAGCCGGCCAAGTTCCGGGACATGCATGAAACGGTTTTCAAAAATTGTCTCGGTAATCATGGACGCTCCGTCGGCGACAGACATCAGCGCCATGAACTGCGCCTGGAGGTCAGTTGGAAAACCCGGATAGGGTTGGGTCATGACATCGACACCTTCAAGCCGATTGCCATCTCTGCGCACGCGAATGCCTTCAGAAGTATCTTCCATCGAAACACCTGCCTGCCTCAGCGCGTCAATGACAGAATCCAGAGTAGAGGTGTCCAGTCCCTTAAGCACAACATCCCCGCCGGTGACGGCAGCAGCCATGGCATAGGTCCCCGCTTCAATCCGGTCGGCCATGACGTCATACTCACCACCATGAAGGACCTCCTGACCTTCAATGGTAATTCTTTCAGTGCCGGCACCATCTATCTGGGCGCCCATCACCGTCAAACAGCTCGCCAGATCTTCAATTTCCGGCTCGCGCGCGGCATTTTCGATGACGGTGGTGCCGTTGGCAAGTGTCGCCGCCATCATCAAATTCTCTGTCGCGCCCATGCTTGGAAACGGCAGGTTGATCTCAGCCCCCTGCAACCGGTTAATACCTCTTGGCGTATTGGCGATCACATATCCATCGGCAAGTTCGATCTCTGCGCCCATGCGCTCAAGCCCTGTGAGGTGGAAGTCAATCGGCCTCGTGCCGATTGCGCAGCCGCCGGGCAACGAAATTTTCGCTTCGCCAACCCGTGCCAGGAGAGGACCAAGCACCAGAACCGATGCGCGCATCTGGCGAACCAGCTCATACGAAGCCGTCGTATTGCCGAGGTGGCCCGCATTCAATGTCAGTTTTGAAGTACCATTGGTGATAGGCCCATCTGTAACGACACCGAGCTCTTCCAGTAGCGCAATCAGGGTCTCGACATCCTGAAGCTGCGGCACATTGGTCAAAGTCAGAGTGTCGCTGGTCAGCAGGCTTGCCGCCATCAGTTTCAGGGCCGAATTTTTGGCCCCTGCAATCTCGATTTCACCTTCAAGCGGAGCCCCGCCCCGTATAACCATTTTATCCATATTTTCAGACTAGGCCTTCTTGTTGGGTTCCTGTTCGCCGGCCCGTTCGCGACCGGCGGTTCCGCGCAGCTTTGCTTTACGCCTGTGGAGATTTTCTCTGAGAGCTGTTGCAAGCCTTTCCTTGCGCGCGTCTGCCTTGCTCTGGCCAGATCCTTTAGCGTGCTTGGATGCCATTCAACGTCTCCGGCGCCGCTTCAAGCTGCTTATGACAGGCAGCTTAGCTGGGAATTGGTCATTAACGTGGCCGTGCTCAATGTTTTCCTGCAAAAGAGTACCATAATCCTTCAGGCGAAGCGCTGCAGAAGCAGAACATCCTGAGCATTGCGGCCCACTTGCAGATAGGGAGAACCTGTGCCAGTTTGCCGCCCACTTTCGAAGGTCCCGGTTCGGCCTTCCTATCAGGTTTGCCGTGGTAGCTCAGGGGTAGAGCACGTCCTTGGTAAGGACGGGGTCGGTGGTTCGATTCCACTCCACGGCACCATGATCTCAGACATCAGTCAGTCGAGTGCAGCGTCAGCAAACGACAACATCCAAGACTCAAGGTTGTCGAGCGTCAGCAAAGCTCTTTCTTCAAACCAGCACTCATATTCTGGCGGCTCAAGTTGCTCCGATTCGGGGATTTTTCTTTTCGCCGAGGCTCTGTAGATGACATGCATGAAATCAGGATAGGGGTACTTGTGGTCCTCGGGTTTGGGCGAAAGATGGTGCAGCTGCAGTGCGCCAATAATTCCTTTGCGCTCCACTTCCCAGCCTGTTTCCTCAGCCATTTCCCTCGCCAGCGCTTCTTCTGGCGATTCACCTTCTTCAAGGCGCCCGCCTGGCAAAATAGCCTGAGCTTCGACCGCCTGCTCCTCGGTAGCTTTATCCCTTATGACCAACACCTGTCCCCGTTGAATAACGACGGCCCGCGCTGATGAAACCAATGACAAGGGCGGCATTTCTGCGGTTAGGAAACACCGAAGAAGCAGTTCAGTTTCGCCCCACTGAATGGGCCCTTCATGAAAGGAACTGTTCTTCTTGAGGAATCTGGTCAGGTCAGGATGCACATGCCTGCCTATGCTCAGGTAACGGAGAGGTCGTGATTGCGGATCGGCAATGTGCGAATACTCTTCCCGGTCAGCCGGTAAAGGGCGTTAACCACCGCAGGAGCGATAGGTGGCGTGCCAGGTTCGCCGATGCCGCCCATGGCAGCACCGCTTTCGATGATGTGGACGTCCACCTCCGGCATGTCGGCCAGGCTGAGCATTTCATAGTCCGGGAAGTTTGATTGTTCAACCGCTCCGTTCTTGAGCGTGATTTCTCCATAGAGTGCTGCTGTCAGGCCATAGACCATGCCGCCTTCGATCTGGGCTCTGATGGTGTCAGGATTGATCGCCATGCCACAGTCGACGACGCAGGTGACTTTGTGCACGCGGGCCTGGCCAGCATCGAGCGACACTTCCGCTATTTCAGCAACAATGGTGCCGAAGGATTCGTGAAGCGCGATCCCTCTTTCGTGGCCTTCGGGCAGAGCATTGCCCCAGCCAGCTTCAGAAGCGGCCTTCTCAAGCACGGCCAGATGTCGCGGAGACGATTGTAAATGGCGGCGCCTGAATTCTACAGGATCTACACCGGCCTCGGCCGCAAGATCATTCATAAATGCTTCGGTGATAAACCCGTTCTGCGAATGACCGACACTGCGCCATTCCCCGGTCGCCACTGGATGTTCTGTCTCAACAAAGGCGACCTGACGGTTTGGGATGTCATAGGGCAGATTGACCGCGCCTTCGCTGTCGGTCATCACGGCGGAGTTCGCGACATGGCGCCAGGTGACGATTTGACCGTTGGCATCAAGGCCAGCCTCCATCCTGGCAATGAATGCGGGCCGGAAGATGCCGCACGCCATATCCTCTTCGCGGGACCATATCAACTTGACCGCCAAATTTGTGCGGGCGGCAATTTCCGCAGCCTCTGATACAAACTCGACAGTCAGGCGCCGGCCAAAACCGCCGCCCAGCAGCGTTGTATGCATGGTTACATCGTCGCTTGAGAGGCCGGCGGCCTCGGCGGCGGCATCCCTGGCAAAAATTGGCACCTGGGTGCTGGCCCAGACATCACACTTTCCCTGCTTGATCGCAACGGTGCAGTTCATGGGCTCCATCGTGGCATGGGCCAGATAGGGAACCTGATAGCTGTGTGAGACCATCGTCGTCACACCCTCGGCAGCTGCAATGTCACCAATGTCCTCGGAGACGCTCGCATCCCCTGCATCAATAGCGGCGCTGATGTCAGCAAATACGTCGGCGCTCGAAGTGTTGGCATGGGCCCCACCATCAAATGTGATCGGCAACTGAGCCAGGGCCTTCTTTGCGGTCCAGTAGCGTGTCGCGACGACTGCGACTGAGTTGCCGAGGTCGACGATTGCCTCAACGCCCGGGATGCCCGAGATTGCTGCCTCGTCGATCGAGGTTACAGTGCCGCCAAAAACGGGAGAATGCCGGATCGCGGCATAGCGCATGCCCGGTACCTTGACATCGATGCCATAGATTGCGCTGCCGTCGGTCTTGATTGGAGTGTCCAGCCGGGGCATCGATCTGCCGATGAATTTATATTCTGATCTGTCCTTGAACGGCGGATCTTCAGGCGCTTCCTGCAGGGCAGCTTCCGCCGCCAGCTCGCCATAGCTCGCTTCAGTGCCGGTGGGCAGGTGCACTACTTTGTGATCGGCAGCGACCAGATCCGCCATATCGACCTGCCAGCGGGCAGCGGCAGCCGATTTCAGCATTTCGCGCGCCGCCGCACCCGCTGTCCGCATGGTGTTCCAGGTGCCGCGCGTCGACGCACTGCCGCCAGTAACCTGAAGACCTACAAGCCTTGCGGCCACGCCCGCGAGCCAGTCCACCCCGCCGAATGTGAATTCAGGCATCATGTCCTTCAGTGGTACAAAAGCGTAGATCAATTCGGGCGTGACATGGGCGGCATCGGCAGGCGCCTGCTCGACAGATACCCGGTCCCAATCCGCGCCTAATTCATCAGCGACGACCATCGGAATTGAAGTATGAACGCCCTGCCCCATTTCGCTGAACGGCACATAAACAGTTACAGCGCCGTCCGTATCTATTGTCAGCCACGCATTCAGGATATGTTCGTTTCCGGCCGCGTTCATCCTGTGCCGCCAGGGCTTTTCAGGCCAAAGCGCAAATCCGACTATCAGCCCGCCGCCGACTGCCGCGCCGGTCAGCAGAAACTTTCGACGCGAAAAAAATCCGCGACGTGGTTCTTCTTCCTCGGGCGGCTGCCCTTCATCTATGGGTTCAACGCTGTCGACCACAATAATTCTCCCACAAGAATCCTACACTGAACTCAGACTAGCCGCTATCTTGCTGGTCTTGGCAACCGAATTTGAACATTGTCGTTGGCTGCTGCCAGCCTGAGATCCAGAGCCGTAATGGGTCCGGATTTTTTCAGAGTGGCAACGCTTTTCTTGATTTCGGCAAGCTGATCATCGATTTCCTGATCGCGCATCTGCTCGCGCGGATTCAGGTCACGGTGCTCCGTTCTGGCGCGCGCATGAATCTGCGTAGATTCCCTGATAAGAGCGTCTCTCAGCTCGACCAGTTCTTCTAAAGTCATGGTCTTCTCCTTGACGCTATTGTGCCGCCTGGGCCGCAATTATTCAAGGCCGATGCAGAACTGGCCGATCACTGCAGCCGCGTAACTTCGAAGATAACAAATTCACCTGCCAAAGCCCCTTTTTCTCTGCCACGGCACCCGCTAGGATGGGCCCATGACGGACGAATTCGCATCAAGGCTTAGCCAGGCCCAGCGCCGGACCCTTACCGGACTTCTAAAGGACGGGCCGAACGAGCTTCACCGCTCCGTCGGGAAATTTCTGACCGATCTTAAGTTTCCAGGGACGAAAGACGCCGGAGCTTCAGAATTCCTTGCCGCGGAGGCATTCGCAGAATCCGTGCGGCAAGCCTTGATTACTGCCGCTCTCGAAGACCCGGAAAGTGAGTTTTCAATTGCCTTCACACCGAAATATGGTGATTTTGAAGAGGCGCTCAAAATGGGCAAGGACGTTGTTGAGGCCGCTGGCGCATTGATCGATGGTCTATGGGCAGCATCGCAAGCTTTGCCCCGCTGACCGAAAACGAATATAATCCAGCTAACAAAGCCGGAAACCAGGAAATGTTCAAACCTTCTTCACTCTTCTCACAGGCAGAAATCAGGCGATTTCGGAAAAAGTCCCCTTTGCGGGCAAGCTGGATGATCGCCCATTCCTGGGGCGTTATCTTCGCCGCAATGGCCATGGTGGCTGTCTGGCCCTGGACCATTATTATTGCCGTGCCGATCATTGGCTGCCGGCAGCTGGGCCTGGCCGTCATTTCCCATGATGCTGCGCACGGGCTGCTTTACGAGAATATGCGGCTGAACGACTGGGTGTCTGAGTGGCTCTGTTCGCGCCCTTCCTCGAGCCTGAGAGGGGCCAAAGTAGATGCCTATCGCGCCTATCATATGAAGCATCACCGCTCCACTCAGCAGGAAGACGATCCTGATCTGGTCCTGTCAGCACCGTTCCCGATCACGAAGTCATCTTTCAGGCGAAAAGTAATTCGCGACCTGACCGGGCAGACCTCCTGGAAGGCGCGCAAGCAGGGCTTCATTTCGGCGTTTGGATCGCCGGACATTCCAGTTTCAGCCAGATTGGCCCGGGCATGGGACTTGATGGCAGCAAATCTACTGATAAATCTCGCGATGCTGGGCATTCTCGCGCTTCTCGGATACTGGTGGGTATATTTCGCCTGTTGGGTCCTGCCGTCCATGACCTGGGACGCCCTGATCACTCGCATTCGAAATATTGGCGAACACGCCGCTGTGCCAGACAACGATGATTATCTCCTGAATACGCGAACGACATCGGCCAATGTCCTGGAACGCGCACTCGTCGCACCTTGCTACGTGAACTATCATCTTGAGCATCATCTGCTGCCTTTTGTTCCCATGTATCGGCTTAAGGAAGTCAACAAAGCTCTCCACGAAAAAGGTATGGCACCCAAAATGGAGTTGAGGGCCTCCTATCCTGCAATGCTGCGCCATGCCATTTCAAAACCTGAAAGTGACCCTCTGGGAGCGCCTGCATAATGGCTCTTGTGGACAGTGACACAACATTTTCGGCGCTGGACGGCATGCCTGACAAGCTGGCTGACGCTGTCTCCGAGACGATCAGGCGGGAAGGCTACGCGATCATTCATGATGCCCTGCCAGCAGCAGAGCAGGAAGCCATTCGCTCAGCTCTTGAACCATGGATGCAAGGGACCCTCATGGGTCGCAATGACTTTGAGGGTTACAGGAGCGAACGGGTTTATGCCGTGCTGGCGAAATCCGCAGCGTTTGCAAGTATCATCGAAAATCCGATCACGATGCCGGTGCTGGAACGCCTGTTGAACCCAAGTTTCCTGCTCTCTGCCTGCCTGGCCATCAATCTGCATCCAGGCGAAACCGAGCAGAACTTCCATCGTGACAATGCAGGCGTACCTGGTTCGCCGGCCCGCGAGACAAACGGCATCAGCACAATCTGGGCGTTCGATGACTTTACCGAAGAGAATGGTGGCACAGAGATCATTCCAGGCAGCCATCTCTGGGGAAACGAAACGCCCGCGCCAAACGATTCCCGACGAATGCAGGTGATCATGCCAAAGGGATCAGTGGTTGTTTACTCGGGAAGTCTTTATCACCGCGGCGGCGCGAACCACAGCAAGGGAACCCGGCTGGCCGTCACGCCACAGTATTGCCAGCCATGGCTGCGTCAGCTTGAAAACATGGTGCTTGCCGTCCCGCCCGAGATCGCCGGCCAGTATTCGGAGCGCATACAGGAGTTGCTTGGCTACTCAATCCGCGAACCAGGATTTATGGGCTATGTCGATGGCATGCATCCAAAGCGGCTCATCGACAAGGATTACCAAGGGCGGCAGGCGAAAGGCCTAACTTCCTGATCTGCAAGCCTTCCTGATCAGGCGGCCTGCTCGCCTCTTCCCGGCAGCGAGACCTCGGCTCTCAATCCGCCCATAGGAGACCGATCCAGCCTCAGCGCACCGCCGTAGAGGCCCGCAATATCCCTGACAATAGACAGACCAAGACCGGAGCCTGGCTTCGTCTCATCAAGCCTCGTGCCGCGATCCATTACTTCATCACGTTTCGCGTCAGGCAGCCCGGGTCCGTCATCACTGACCGAAATTGACACGACGTCACGACCGACATTGGTCTCAATCAGAATTCTGGATGAAGCCCATTTACAGGCATTGTCAATGAGATTGCCGAGCATTTCTTCGAGATCCTCATGCTCTCCGGCAAAGAGCGCCTGATCACTTGCCCTGACCTCGACTTCCACCTGTCGGTCCTGATGCAGCTTTGAAATGGTCCGCACCAGATCTTCAATCACCGGCGACACCGGCGTTGTCTCACTGAGCACGCCCGCCCGCGCCGCCGTTCTTGCGCGCTTCAGATGATGATCGACCTGACGACGCATCAGATCGGTCTGCTCTGATATGGCGGCACCAAGCTGATCTTTGTGCAGTTCCGCTTCGTTTGTCAGGATGGACAGCGGTGTCTTCAGTGCATGTGCGAGATTTCCAACATGTGTCCGGGCACGTTCCATGACACTCGTATTGTGGGCAATAAGTGCATTCAGCTCATTGGCCAGTGGTGCAATTTCACTTGGAAACTCGCCGGCAAGATCGCGGTCCTGGCCCTGGCGAATGTTGGCCAGCTGCTCTGTAATTCGGCGCAACGGCAAAAGACCGATCCGGACCTGCAGAAAGATCGCCACGAGTATGCCGATACCAAACACGGTGAGCGAAATGGCAAGGGCAACCAAGAACCGCTCCACTGTGCTTTCAAGTTCAGCTCGGTCCGCAGCCACAATGTAAGTCAGAGGCTCGGCGGCACCCGGCAACAGGATTTTTCGGGCAAGAAGGTGCAAGGATTGCCCTTCAGGTCCGCTGAGCGCTATCCGTGCTATTTCCCCGTCAGCCAGGTCCTGGCGAACCAGCAAAGTCTCGTCCCATAAGGATCGGGATCTGAGCAGTGCAGTGCCCGCCCGATCGATCTGCCAGTACCAGCCTGAATAAGGCTGATCAAGCCTTGGCTCCGCAACAATCCGGCTCAGTGAAATGCTGCCCTCGGCATCCAGCTCGCTGACGGAAATCAGACTGTCCATGAGAGCGATGAGCCGATCATCAAGGCCATCTTCGATGGATTGTTCAAACAATGTTGTCAGAATGAGTCCGAGCGCCAGCAGCGCAGCAGCGGCCCAAAGACTTGCCAGCCAGACCAGCCGCCCGGCAAGCGAGCTATTCCTGGGCGGCCTTGGCACTTGTCGCCTCTACAGATGCTTCCTCTGCATCAAGCCTGTAGCCAAGCCCGCGCACGGTATGAATATAGGGAACAGCAAGCTTTTTCCGGAGCCGTGCAATGAAAACTTCGATGGTGTTCGAGTCTTTGTCGAAGTCCTGGTCATAGAGGTGCTCTGTCAGTTCTGTTCGCGAGACAATGTTTCCCTGATGATGAATCATGTAGCTCAGGAGCTTGAATTCCTGTGCTGTCAGCTTCACTGCATTTTCATTGACGGTCACCCGCCCTGTTGCGGCATTCAGACTGAGGGAACCACAGGCCATTTCGTTCGAGGCGAGCCCGGCAGAACGCCTTACCAGGGCGCGAATGCGGGCAAAAACCTCTTCAATATGAAATGGCTTCGCCACATAATCATCCGCACCGGCATCAATGCCTTCGACCTTGTCATGCCAGGTGTCTCTGGCGGTCAGGACGAGCACCGGCATCGTCAGGTTTTCCTTGCGCCAGGACTTCAAAATGGTCAGACCATCAATTTCCGGCAGGCCCAGATCAAGGACGACGGCGTCATAGGGTTCGGATTGGCCGAGATAGAGACCATCCTCTCCGTCATTGGCGACATCAACTGCATAGCCTTCGCTTCTAAGGCCGCCAGCCAGTTGATCCGCCAGCGTGACATCGTCTTCAACAACTAATATGCGCATGGCTACCTACGGGGTGATCCCCCGCCTCCTTCGACGTCCACAGGTTCTCCTGTACGGGCGTTCACAGTTACATCGGTGACGCTTCCCTCATCATCAAGAACACGGACTTTGTAATTACCGCGGTTGAGCTCTGCATCGAGAACTTTCCCAGGATGATCACGCTGAACGCGCTCGCGAATCTGTGAATAGGGCAGCACGTCACCCGACTGGGTGGCGGACCGGGCTTCGTCCTGATCTGATCGCTGCGCGAGTGCAGGCCCGCCCATAAAGAGCGTGCAGATGATCAGAAATTTCAGGATCCGTTCCATGCCTAGGATCCTGCGCCAAATCTGCTGAACAAGAACTGAACAGGGACTTCAGCCCCTGTTAAGTCGCTTTCTGCGAATCTCCTGGCGTCACATTCGTTGGGGTACCGCCCATCAATGAATTCGATGTGGCGCCAAACAAATGAAAAGGAATACGTCATGTTTAAATCACTTACATTTGCCACTGCGGCGTTGCTGACAGTCTTTATACTCCCGCTCAGCGCATCCGCCAAAGGCCAATCACCAAATCCCGGCGCTGTAATCACGCAGGCGATCTTTGACAGTGTGTTCCAGCTTTACGAAGTCAGGAACCGCCACTATGGCAATCGCAGAAATCAGGGCCATAGAGCGGGGAATCACAGACGGAATTCAGGCGATTACCGGCACAGCCCAAACTACAGGTACAGTGGCTATTCAAACGGCCGTAACGGCAACAGATATGCCCTGGCCCATGCCCTGACAGACTATATCTCTTACTCTCTCAATCATCACAATGGTCGGCGGGGCTATGGCCGCAATCAGCGGATTTCAGTTTATGTGAACCCGTCCAAGATCAATCTCGGTAAACGTGTAAATTACGGCAACTCCTATCGCCATAATACAAGCTACGGCTACAGTTCTGGCTATGACAATTGCCGAAAATTCAAAAGTAAGGTCAGGATTGATGGCCATGGCGAAAAAGTCAAAGGCATAGCCTGCAAGGATTATCGGGGCTCATGGGAAATTGTTGATCTGAATTACTAGGAGCAGCTCTTCCCCCAAGCGCTGGTGTAATGCCAGAGGTCCGGCTTCACTCAATGAAGCCGGGCCTTTTCTCCATCTCGCGACTAGAATGGCACTGAGTTCAGGAATGGTTCATAAAGGGATGTGGATAATTCGTGTAGGTTCTTGAAGAGTAGAAGGGCAAAGAAAATGGATATTTCAGTAAAGCTTCGTAAAAGCCTCACTGCCGGGATTTTGGCCGCGGCCATGATCCTGACAGCCTGTGCTCAGGATGCCGGGAACAAAGAGATCGCCGGCACTCTGATCGGAGCTGGGCTCGGCGCCTGGCTTGGCAAGGAAATCGGCGGAAAAGGTACATCCGGTGACATCGGAATCGCAGTTGGCGCCGTCGCAGGGGCGGCAATCGGCCGGTCAATAGGTGCCGATCTGGACGAACTGGATCGCCAGAAATTGGCCAATGCCCATTATGACGCGATGGAGAACAGCCGTTCAGGCGATGCAGTACGCTGGACAAACCCCGACAGCGGCAACTCAGGCTCCGTCACGGCGCTGACCACCGATCTGTCGGACCCTGATCGCCCCTGTCGGCAATTTGAAACCACCGTCAATGTTGGCGGCACCGCCGAGCAGGGCACTGGCCTCGCCTGCCGGAATCCCGACGGCAGCTGGGATATTGTCGGCTGACTGGCCTTAAGAATTGAGAACATGGTTCGGCCCAATTCGCGCCTCACGCTCTTGTCGCGGGGCCAGGGCCAGCCTTCTTAGAATTCAAGATTCATTCGACCGAGCAGATCTGCCATGCGCGGATCTGCATACAAAGGACGATACTCGTACAGGCGACCGATCCAGGGGGTCCAGTCGCGCCGGATTTCCAGGCTTTTCTCCAGCCAGTAGAACGCTTTGTCGTGATCACCCAGAGCTATATATGCCATCGCGAGGGTGAGAGTATCGGGGCTTGCGGCCTCAGTCAGGCCGATCAGCAGCTCTCTGGCTTCATCCGCGTGTCCGGCACTTGCGAGAGCATGGGCAAGGCCTGCACCCCAGTTAGCGTTCAGTTCACCGGCACGTTGGTGGGCCAGGATGGCCCTGTCATGCTGGCCATTTGCCGTGGAAATCAGCCCCAGAAAGTATTGCACAACGGGCTGATCCGGATAAATGGCGATGGAACGCTCGGCCCACTCAAGACCCTCCTCGAGATTGCCCTGACCGCTGTAGAGCCAGCCGACCCAGGATGCCCAGACCGAATTACGAGGATCTAGATTGTGGGCGCGGAGCTCTTCCGCAATAGCTCGCTCGCTGTCTCCCATCAGGTCAAAATACCAGGCAAAATGGGCATGGGCAACGGCAAGGCTCGGGTTCAGGTCAAGCGCTCTCTCAAAGGACTGACGCGCGCCTTCCCAGTCCCATTCATAGTAGAGCCTTGATTCTGCAAGCGCTGCATGGGCTTCGGCAAGATTGTCATCAAGCTCGATTGCTCTCAGTGCTGCAGCTCTGGCTTGTGGAAAAGCGTCGGCTTGCGCGACCGAGCCGTGACCTATCTCGTTCCAGGCGAGCGCGATCCCGGCCCAGGCCAGAGCATCACTCGGATCTCTGGCTACGGCTTCCTTCAGATAGCCAAGGCCCAATGCCTTGCCCTCAGGCGACAGTTGCTGAACATGATACATGCCTAATAGATAAGCTTCGTAAGTGTCAGGATTGATTTGCCGCACTGTTGTCAGACGGCGCTCTTCGGCAGGCGTGAGTTCTACCTCGATCTCCTGTGCGATGGCGCGTGCGATCTCGCTTTGCAATTTCAGCACATCTTCCATTTCACGATCATAGGTTCCGGCCCAGATGTGACTATCGGATGCCGCGTCAATCAGCTGCACTGAAATGCGCACCTGGCCGCCGACGCGGATGACTGTGCCTTCGACCAGCGTGGAAACGCGCAGCTCCTGGCCGATTTCCGGTGATCGTTTGATGGTGTCGCGATAGGTCAGCGCCGATGTACGAGACGTGACCGCAAGGCCGGACACTTTGCTGAGATCCGCGATAAGCGCGTCGTGCATACCGGCGGCAAACCAGTCATCGTCAGGCTGATTGGACAGATTTTCAAGGGGCAGCACAGCAATAGCGTGAGCAGGGGCGGCAACGGATTCTAGCGGAGCAACCTCTGGAACTCTGATGATATCACCGGAAACTTCGCGGTAAATGATCCAGCTTATGGCGATGAACAGCAGGCTGCTGATAAGGTATATGAAGCTGCTGCCCGTCAGTGGGCTTGCGATTGCCACGTCAGCTTCGTCTGTGTCCCGGGCCACACTATCGGGCAATATCTGATAGGCCCAGGCAAGCAGGAGTGCGATCGGAAAGCCAAGCATCAACAAGCCAATGAAAACAGGTTGCATCCAGGCCGGCGCATCATAGGTCTGAAACAAAAGCCCACCGGCCTGCGCAAGCAGCCAGGCAACAACACCGTAGACTGCGGCCACATGGTAGACTTTTCTGCGCCTCAGTTCCGTCAGGAATTGCGCCACTGGGATCGCCCCCCAAACCTTGCACGATGAGGAAGTATAGGCAGTGCGCGTCAAAACCCCAAATTCGTCATAAGGATGAGGGTTTCGGTCCTCTTTTTGGCGCTGGCCATGCTTGATCATCAGACAGGGCCTGCTGGTTGCAAACCTCAATCTACCAGCCGGGCTGTTGCGTATTCAGTGGTTCTGGGCGGCTTCCTCCATACCCCGGCGGTCCTGGGCGATAATTGCAAGCCCGCTGGCAACAGAGGTCAGAGCGTCACCTGAAACAACTTTTTCAGCGCCGAATATTTCTTCGAATACGGAGACTAACACCGGGATGTGCGATGAGCCGCCGGTCAGGAAGACCCGATCCACGTCACGAGAATTGGTGTCCGTTCTGTCAAGCAGCTCAGCCACGCAGTAGCCGATCTCGATCACATCCTGCAGGATCCAGCCCTCGAACTGATCTCTGGTGATTTCAATGTCGATATCGATTCCTGTCGCATCAAACTGAAGGGATGCGGCTTCAGCCGACGACAGCCTGACTTTCAACGCCTCAACCTGTTCGTACATGCGAAATCCCAATCGCTCCCGCAACAGCTTTTGAAGAGCGAGGTAGGGTGCAGGATCTTCGCTGCCCTTGACGACTTCATTGATCATCCTGTGAATTCTTGGTGTGTCCATGAATGAAAGCTCATGCCAGTTCTCAAGGTTTGCATAGAGCTGGCCCGGAACCGGGAGCACTTTTCCGAATGCGTTTCGAAATGAGCTCCCCCGGCCAAGTTCGTCGGCAACGGCGTGTTCTACAATTCGCGCATCAAAACTGTCGCCACCGATGCCGATGCCACCAACACCCAGAACGGCGTCACCGACTTCCCGGCGCTGGTTGAACCCGGGCCCCACGCGCAACAGGCAAAAGTCGCTTGTCCCGCCACCAAAGTCACCGATAAGCACCAGCTCTTCGTGTTCCAGATCTGCGGCATAGTGATAGGCAGCCCCAAGGGGCTCAAAGGCAAGTTCAAAATCTCTGAACCCGGCCATTTCCGCAGCATAGCGAAGCCGCTGTGCCGCCCGCTGGCCATCACTTTCTGTTTTCTCACCTCGAAAATGTACCGGCCGCCCGATCGCAACGCCGCCGGAGATTTCGCCAATTTCTTCTTCAGCCCGCAACCGCATCTGCTTCAGCATGCCCGAAAGCAGCTCTTCCAATGTGTAGCGCGCGCCGAAGATGCGGGTTTCACGAAAGCTCCGGCTGGCCAGGTGTGTCTTCATGGACTGGATCAGCCTTCCGGACATGCCCGGTGTCCAGTAGGCTTTGATCGCTGCCGGGCCTGCATAGCGCACCGGCTCCAGATGTTCATCACGCTCAAACTCATCAAAGAAGAGGATGGATCGAAAAGTGTCTGTGATCAGATCATCTGTCCGAAACGAAATGAGACGGCTCGCGCCGTTTTCGTCGGCGACACCCAAAACCGAATTCGTTGTGCCGAAGTCGAGACCGACAGAGTATGCCATTTGACGCCTCACCGAGACTTGGCTGGCCAGCGCTGACAATCAGCCTGACCTATCCGAAAATTGCCAAGGGGGGCGCTCTTTTAGCCCAGGAATGATCACTTGCAAAGGCGAAAAGCCACTTACATGATGAGCCGCCTCAAATTCAAGCGATCAATGTCTGGGAACTGCCGTGCGCCACGAACACTTGCCCTACCGAATGAAAATCGCCTGGCACTGGCTGCAGCGCATCTACGGAGAGAAATTGCTGGAACCCCAGTTCGACGCACTGGGGCCGAACTGGATGATCGTGAACCCCTGGAACGTCGAAGTCGTCGGTGAAAACATCACTATTGGCGACTGCCTGCACATGATCGCCGTCAAAGACCGGCCGATCACGTTCACCACCTGGATTATGGGCGCTTCGCTTGGCAAAATATCTCTCGGCAATTATTGCCTGGTCTCGCCCGGTGTCAGAATCGCGTCGGCCACCTCAGTTGAGATCGGCGACAACACCATGCTGGCCCAAGGCGTCTATATTTCCGATGCCGACTGGCACGGCATCTATGATCGCGCGGAGCCGATCGGCAAAACAGCCCCTGTCATCATCGGCGAGAATGTCTGGCTCTGTGATGACGTCTCCATCGGCAAGGGTGTAACCATCGGCGACAACAGCATCATTGCGGCTGGCGCCATTGTCGTCAGGGACATCCCGTCAAATGTTATCGCCGGCGGAAATCCCGCCAAGGTCATCCGTGAGCTGGAAGTAGATATGCTCGGCCGGAAGCGCGAAGACCTGTTCGATGACCCGGACGCCCTCGCCAGGGAGATGGACGCCATCTATCGCTACACGCTCCACAAGAACACACTTTGGGGCTGGCTCAAGTCCATTGTTGCGCGGAACCGCACTCACTGACTTTGTATTTTTAGGCCGCGACGACAGCTTCCTGACCGAACTCGTCCAGAATGGCCTGACTGTAGGCGATCTTGCCGGTAACCACCTTCGGATCACCGGAAACAAGTACGAGGCCCGCTTCTGCCATGACTTCTGGTCCCTCGGCCCTCGGGTCATCCTTTGATTCCACCAGCTTGTGGAAAAGAACGCCGGGCGTTGGCACGACCTTTGAGGGTGAAAGAACATTGACCGAGATATTGTCGTCGTACAGTTCGGCTGCGAGGCCAGTGGTGAAGCGTTCGAGGGCGGCTTTGCACATTCCGTAAACTGTGCCGCCACGACCGCCGCGAGCCGGATAGGGTGGCCCCTGTGGGTGCCGTGCCGCACCGGACGAAATATTCAGGATCGCCCCGCCGCCTCTCTCTCGCATGCCGGGAATCACGGCCTGCGCCATTTCGAACGGTGCCCGCACCTGCACCTCGAACATCAGTTCGTAATGCTTCTGGCGGAAGTCAGCTACCGGCACGAAATATGTCACGGCGGCATTGCTGACAAGAATATCAATGGGCCCAAGCTGGTTTTCGGCTTCCTCTATGATACGGATGCGATCGACCTGCTGCGCAAGATCGCCCTGAATGGCGACGGCTTCGCCGCCCAGCGCCTTGATCCGTTCGACAGTCGTGTGAATCGTTCCCGGCAGCGCGGCATGGGTCTGTTCAATGGACCTTGCCGTTACGGCCACGCGGGCACCTTCAGATGCCAGGCGCGCCGCGATTTCCTCACCAATGCCACGGCTGGCCCCGGTGACCACTGCTACCTTACCCTTCAAAGCTGTTCCAAGCATTTCATCTCCCCAATTCCGGCCTGAGTTCCAGGCAGCATTCTTATGTTGGTTTGCGCTCAGGCTAGACCTGCTCTTGGCAAAAGAAAAGGGCCCGCGTTTCCGCGGACCCTTCCTCAAAAATCAGATTTGATTTCTTTAGGCTGCTTCGAAGAGCCCTGCAGCGCCCATGCCACCTGCGATGCACATGGAGACAACGCAATACTTCGCGCCGCGCCGTTTTGCTTCGAGGAGAACGGTACCCACAAGACGCGAGCCCGTCATGCCGAAGGGATGGCCAATGGCAATAGCACCACCGTTCACATTCAGGTTCTCATTGTCGATACCAAGCTGATCCCGGCAATAAACGAGCTGTGAGGCGAAAGCTTCATTGATCTCCCAGAGATCAATATCGTCGACTTTCAGGCCATGCTGTTTCAGAAGCTTCGGCACAGCGAAAACAGGGCCGATGCCCATTTCGTCCGGACCGCAGCCACCCATTGCCAAACCACGATAGTAGCCGAGAACTTCGAGATTGTTCTGCTCTGCATACTTGGCTTCAGCAAGCACATTGGCCGAGGCGCCGTCAGAAAGCTGTGACGCGTTGCCAGCCGTTACAAAGTTGCCTTCGCCGCGCACCGGCTGAAGACCGGCAAGGGCTTCAAGTGTTGTACCAGGCCGATTGCAGGTGTCACGGTCAACGACCGCATCCTGCATGGTGACTTCCTCGGTCTCTTTGTCCTTCACCGCCATTGTGGTGTTGAAGGGCACAACCTCGTCCAGCATTTTGCCTGATTCCTGGAACGCCGCTGTTCTGATTTGGCTCAGAAGCGAAAATTCGTCCTGGGATTCACGGCTGACCTGATAGCGCTGACCGACAATATCCGCTGTTTCGATCATCGGCATGCCGAGATGTGGCCAATGTTCCTGGAGCCACAATTCTGGTCCATAGAGCGGGCGGCTGCCGGAAGGCTGGCTGATGCTTTCCACACCGGCGCCAACTGCGGCGTCGATGCCATCAATAATGATACGGTTCGCAGCACCTGCGACCGCCATCAGACCGGATGAGCAATGCCGGCTGACCGTCATTGCAGATGTTTCCTTTGGCAAGCCCGCCCGCAGCATTGCGCCACGTGCAATGTTGCCGCCGGTGACACCGGCCGGAGAGCCGCAACCAACGAAAACATCATCAATTGCCTCTACATCAATGCCCGAACGAGACACAGCCTGCTCAATGGCATGACCCGTCATTGTTGCGCCATGCGTCGCATTCAATTCGCCGCGTGCCGCTTTTGTTAGGCCAGTTCTGGCCGTTGAAACCACCACAGCTTCCCGCATTTAATCTCTCCTACCTGAGGGTTAGTGATTTTATAATTCTGAATACTGGATTCCGGCCCTAGTCTAACCACCGGCCCGCCGGATGCAATGGGAAAGGGACATGCCTGGGGTCTGGAGCCCCTGCGGTGCGCAAAATGTTGATCCAGATCAGTGTAGGCGGCCCAATGGGCCCTGCTGTGCCGCAAAAGTGACGGTTCGCCGCCAATCCAGACAGCAAAATCTCTCTTGCATGGCTCTCCGGTTGTTGGCGAGGGCCGAGTCGATTACGCTCTCGGCAGGATGCAGATATATCTTCCGATCGCAGAAATTTCGATCAACATCATCTGGCTCCTCGCCCTTGGCGGAGCTGTCGGCTTCCTGTCTGGCATGTTCGGCGTCGGTGGCGGCTTTCTGATGACGCCCATCCTCATATTTATCGGCATTCCACCGCCCGTTGCCGTTGCCACGGAAGCAAACCAGATTATTGCCTCTTCCATGTCCGGCGGCTTCGTCCACTGGCGACGTGGGGCGGTGGATTTCAAGATGGGCGCGGTCCTCATTGCCGGCGGATTAATCGGCTCGTCGTTTGGTGCCTGGTTGTTCACCTATCTGAAGGAAGTCGGCCAAATTGATCTGATGATCTCGCTGACCTACGTCCTCTTCCTGGGCATTGTCGGCGCGCTCATGCTGGTAGAAAGCGTCCGTGCCTGGGTCGAGGCGAGGAACCCGCGGCCAGAGAAAACGCGACTGCACTCACACAACTGGGTCCATGGGTTGCCGTTCAAAATGAGATTCCGGAAGTCGCGACTTTACATCAGCGCGTTGGCTCCGCTCGCGATCGGTGCGCTGGTCGGTCTGCTTGCCGCCATCATGGGCGTGGGTGGCGGCTTTATCATGGTCCCGGCAATGATCTACATCCTGGGCATGCCGACTGCTGTGGTTATCGGCACATCTCTGTTCCAGATCATTTTCGTAACCGCAAATGTCACACTTCTTCATTCCATCAATACCCAGACTGTGGATGTGCTGTTGGCGCTTATTCTGCTGGTCGGCGGCGTCATCGGCGCCCAGTTCGGTGCCCGTATGAGCCTTCGCATGCGTAGCGAACAGCTCAGAGTTCTGTTGGCGCTGCTGGTTTTGGGCGTATGCATCCGTCTCGGTCTGGGGCTTGTTATGGAACCGGATAACCTCTTTTCGCTGGAAGTGCTGTGATGTGTCGCTGGCGGCACATTCTGGCCGGAAGTTCTGTCTTTGCGGTCATGCTGATTTCGATGGTTCCCCTGGCATCAGCGCAAGGGGATGTCCTGATGACGGACCTGTCAGAAAGGCAATTCAGCATCAATGCGACCTTCACCGGTAAGGAACTTCTGCTCTTTGGCTTCATTGGCGACTTCGAACCCGGCGAGGACAGGGGAGATGTTGTCGTTGTCATCTATGGACCCAAGTCGGACTTCGTGGTCAGAGAAAAATCCAAGGTCGCCGGCATCTGGGCCAACACCTCAAGTGTCACATTCAATGACATCCCTGAATTTTACACGCTCTACTCAAACCGGCCTTTGAAGGATTTTGTGCCCGAACCCTATTTGACCGCCTATGGGATCGGCCTCAATTACATCCCCTTTGAGACCAGCTCACCAATGCAAGCCAGCGAAATTTCGAAATATCGCGAGGCCACCATAGCTGAACGAAAATCAGCTGGCCTCTATTCGGAAAACGAGAGCGGCGTCACGATCATTGGTGACCATCTGTTCCGTGCAAATGTCTCTTTACCGGCCAACATTTCATCCGGCAACTATATCGCCGATATCTACCTGATCCGCGATGGCGCCTTGAAAACCATCCAGTCCTCGACTGTTTTTGTCGATCAGGAAGGGCTCGACGCGTTTATTTCCGACCTCGCTCACGGTCAGCCGACACTTTACGGCCTCATGGCGGTTTTTCTGGCCTGTGTTCTTGGCTGGCTTGCTGCCCTCGTCTTCAATCGGAGCTAGGTTCCATCAGAAAATGTCCAATACCGGCGACAACCGGCTTTGCAGCGTCTGACTGCCATGCATTGACCTGCACGTTGGCGACCCGGCGACCGAGTTTTGTCACAATGGCCTTCGCTGTAAAGTCCTCCGCTCTGCCCGGCCGCATGTATTCGATAGTCAGATTGATGGTTTTCGGCAGGCTCTCGCTTGCCATTTCCCAAATCAGCTGATGCATGGCAGCAAATTCGATAAGTGAGCCGAGACAACCACCATGGACTGCCGGCAGAACCGGATTGCCAATCAGATGCTCACCATATTTCATGCGGGTCAGAAGCTCGCCATCCTTATGGGCAATGGAGATGCCCAAAAGCCTGCCATAGGGAATGGCATCAACCGGAATCTCAAAGACATCAACGCCACGGCGCCGTCTGAACTCCTGAATGAAATCAAGTGTCACGGGCCCGCCACCCCTGGCACATAGCTGTGAGCCGTGAGCATGAAACTGGCCTGACATGTTGCAATCGGATCGTCAGCAGAATCGTGAAAGGCCTCGCCGCGGATGAACGCTATGTTCTTTGTCCTTTTGTAACACCGGACACGGGCCAACACATCCAGGCCCGGCGTTGCCGGCTTCATGTAGTCGATCCGAAGGTCCAGGGTCGCCATCATCATGGCGCCCTGAACGGCCGAAGCTATTGCTGCACCGGCACCATGATCGAGGAGCGCAGTAATCGCGCCGCCGTGGATCACGCCTGTATCAGGGTTGCCAACAAGGTCTTTTTTGTAGGGAAGTCGGACAAGCGCACTGCCTTCACCGGTTTCCACCGTCTCGATACCAAGCGCCAAAGCAAATGGCGTCCCGGCGCCTGCCTGGGAATAGCGGACCTGCATGCTATCGATGTCGTTACTCATCTTTTATCATCACTGCGGCCGCTTTCTGATGCGTCTCTGTTGGGCACCGACAATAGCGATCACGACCAATACTGCAATCACCTTGAACCAGGCGCCAAGCGGCCAGAACAGGGTGACCGCCGAGACAAACAGAACGAGACGCAAAGCCGGGTGAACAGCACTTTCGAGGTGACCTTCAATGGCCCCGGCCAGGGCATAGATGCCAAAAAGCGCGAAGGCGAAAATTTCGACCGTCACCAGAAAGTCAGGTGAAAGAAAGGCTGTGAACGCAAACAGCAGCGGCACGATATAGAGCCCTTGTGAAATCTTCGACGCCGTGAAGCCGGTCGCCATCGGCGGTGTTTCGGCAATTGCCGCAGCGGCAAACGCAGTCAGGCACACAGGTGGCGTTACATTGCTGAACTGAGACAGCCAGAAAATGATCATATGGGCGGATAGCAGGGAGACGGTGAGCAGGCCGGCATCCAGAAGGTCGTCCCGGATCAGGCCCATCATGTCCGGCGGCACGCTCGCCAGCAACTGCGTAGCCTGTTCGGCTGTCATGGTCGTCCCGAGAACGGCTGACAATTCAGGGGCTGCGAGCATGAAAACTGCCGCAACCGTGTCAGTTGCCGCGCCGCTCATCAGAGCGTCGACGAGTGCACCGTGGACGATGAGATCAAAGAGCGCAGGTGCTGCAAGCGTTGCAAGCACGATATAGGCAGCCGTGACCGGCAGGCCCATGCCCAGGATCAACGCTGCCATGCCCACGAACAGCAGCGTGATCAGAAGGCTGCCATCCGCCCATTGCGTGATCATCAGTGCAATTGTGTTGCCAATGCCTGTTGTCGCAACCACATTGACAACAAGGCCGATGGCAATCAGGAGAACCGCCGTCGACACCATGTTTCGTGCGCCGAGAGCCAGAGCATCCAGAATCTCTGACAGACCCATTTTGTTCGGCGTGAACCAGGAAGTTACAACGATTGCAAGCGTAGCGATGCCGGCCGCATAGACCGGTGTGAAGCCATAGATTAGAAGCCCGATCAGTGTGGCGATGGGCACGATGAACACAGCCCCGCCCTGTTGCAGGATCGAGCCAGTATCTTCGCTCTCTTCGCTGTCCACAGTGACACCGGATCTCATCGCTTCAATGCGCACATAGATCGCTACGGAGGCAAAAAAGAGCAGTGCCGGCAGGAACGACACCGCGACAATGTCGAGATAGGGAATTTGCGTATAGCTCGCCATAATGAAGGCCCCGGCGCCCATGATCGGTGGCATGAGCTGCCCGCCGGTTGAAGCGCTTGCCTCGACGCCAGCGGCAAACTTGGCCGGAAATCCCGTTCGCTTCATCAGCGGAATGGTGATGACGCCGGTGGAAACCGTATTCGCCACTGCTGAACCTGAAATTGTACCGGTAAGGGCTGAACCAAGGACCGCAACAAAGCCCGGACCGCCTGCGACTCTGCCGGCCAGGTTCCGGGCAAGGGCAAGGATGAAATCACCAGCACCCGATCGGAGCAGAAAGGAGCCAAACAGGATGAACATAAACACGAAAGTCGATGAGATTCTGGCAATCGCCCCGAACATGCCATCGCCGCCAAAATAACTGCGATAGAGAAGAGTTTCGGCTGTCAGGCCCCGGAAATTGAATATTCCTGACACAGAATTGCCCCAGCCGGTGACGTAGGTCAGGGCTACAACGATCAGGATCGGGATGATCCACCCTGTTGTCCTGCGCGTCAGTTCAATGGCCACGCCAATCGCAACCAGTGAAAAGACCCAGTCCGACCAGATAAAGCTGACGCCGCGCTCAAAAAAGGCGTCATAGGCAAATATCAGATAGACCGCGCTGGCCACGGCAGCGAAGCCAATCACCATATCGATCAGCAGCGCGACGCTGCCCCGATCATATCCCCGCCGCAAAGGATAGATGAGCGCGCAGAGCAGCCCAAACCCACCGAAGTGAAGAGATGAAGTTATGTGTTCAGGAAGCGTTCCCCGCAAATTGAAATAGATGTGCCAAAGGGAGAGAACAACGCCGATCCAAAAGATGACTTTTTCGAGCGGTGTGTTTCTGGCTGGCGCAACGACTGATGTGCCGCGACCGCTCGCATCGTCAACGCCGATGCTCACTCCAGGATCAGTTCATCAGGAATTGGCAGTCCCACTTCGCGGTAGTAGCGCAAGGCACCTGGATGCAGGGGCAGCGGCATATGAGCGACCGCCTGATCAATTTCCATTTCTGCGGTCGCCCGATGAATGCTTCTCAGGAAAGGCAGGTTCTCATAGATCGTCCGGGTGATCTGGTAGACCGTCTCCTCGTCGACATCTGAGTGAACAGCCAAAACATTCGGCATGGCCAGCGACTGGACGTCATTGGCCTGACCAGGATAGGTATTTGCCGGCAATACGTGGCGTGCCCAGAGATCAAATCCCTCGTTCAGCTTGTCCATATCCCCGTCACTGATATTCAGGATCGTCAGCCCATCGCCAAGGGACGCAAAAGCCTGCGTCACTGCACCAACCGGGACACCTGCTGGCGCGCTCATGGCATCAATGGTTCCGTTCCTGAGCGCGTCCGCGCTCTGGCTGTAGCCGAGAAAGGCCGGTGTCAGATCTTCACCGATCGTGATGCCCAGCGTCTCAAACACAAACTTGTTGGAGGCCTCAGACCCCGAGTTCCGGCTGCCTACGGACAACAGAATATTCTGACCGCGTTTCAGATCATCCAGAGTGCCATCAACGACAAGATCGCTCTGAACAACAAAGTGCTCAATGTTCTGCCAGAGCATCGTCAAGCCTCTGAGATACTTCTGTGGACCGTTGATCTCAATCGGACCTTCACCATTCCATGCCCAGACACCGAAAATGCCTTGCAGAATGGCAAACTCGACCTGCTTTTCCCGAAGCAGCTTGACGTTTTCGGCTGAACCAGCGGAACTGATCGCTGACAGGCTGATGCCCATCGATTGCTGCAATCTTACTTTGATCAGATTGGCGATCGCCACACCCACCGGATAATAGGTGCCGCCGGTCGACGCTGTGGACAAAAGATAGGTGCGTGGTTCCTGCGCATTCAGCCCCTGGGGCATCAATGCCAGGATGCCGAAAAGAACAGCGGCAAAGAATGTCCCTGGCTTCAAGTCAGCCCCACACGGCCCATATCAAGGAACTTCTGACGCCGGGCCGTGCGAAGATCATCCGCACTCTCCCCGGCAAGCTTGGTCAATGCCGCGTCGATGGCATCACCGGCAGATTGCATGGTCTTTCTGGCGTCACGCTGCGCCCCGCCGAGCGGCTCTGCAACGATTTCGTCGATAACCTTGAAGCTGAGCAGATCTTCGGCAGTGATCCTGAGAGCACTTGCTGCATCATGAGCGTGATCCTGGTCGCGCCACAAAATCGAAGAACAGGCTTCTGGTGCAATAACGGAATAGACAGCATGTTCGAGCATGATGACATGATTGCCGGTGGCAAGGGCGATTGCGCCACCTGATCCCCCCTCTCCGATTATGACGGAAATCAGCGGGACACCAAGTTTGAGACAACAGTCCATTGACTGGGCGATGGCCATGGCCTGACCGCGCTCCTCGCCTTCAATCCCGGGATAGGCGCCGGTCGTATCAATCAATGTAACCACAGGAATGCCAAAGCGATCAGCCAGACCCATCAACCGGATGGCCTTTCGATAGCCTTCCGGACGCGCCATGCCGAAGTTGTGCCGGACGCGGGATTCTGTGTCCGCCCCTTTTTCATGACCGATGACCATTATGGTTCGGCCACGGAAGCGGCCAAGCCCGCCCAGCACCGCTGCATCATCGCCAAACGCCCGGTCACCTGAAAGCTGCGTGAAGTCTTCAATCAGCAGGTCGACATAATCCGTGAAGTGCGGGCGGTTTGGGTGCCGGGCCACCTGCAGCCTTTGCCATGGCGCCAAGGAGGAATAAGTTTCCTCAAGCATGCCTTTGACTTTGGCCTGAAGCTTGGTGACTTCTTCGCCGATATTGATGCCGTCGTTGCCAGCAAGGCCGCGCAATTCGCCGATCTTTATTTCAAGCTCGGCAATCGGTCTCTCAAAATCAAGAATTGTCCGCATCTGCCTGTCCTGCCTGCCTCAATCACTCTGTCAGGCAGTTCTTGTTATAGAGCGCTTAGCTGGCCTCGATCATTTCGACCTGCTTTAAAAGCGCCTCAGCCTGCCTGACCGACGCTATGTCTACCATACGCCCGTCGACAACAGCCGCGCCACTGCCTTTTTTGAGACTTTCAGTCATGGCTTCCATGATCCTTCGGGCCCGCGCCACATCAGCTTCAAGGGGGTTGAATATGGCAATGGCTTCCGGAATTTGGCTCGGGTGGATCGCCCATTTCCCTTCAAAACCAAGGGATTGCGCTCTCAGGCCCTGGGCCCGGAATTCTTCCTGATCGTTGAAGGCACCGAACGGGCCATCTATGGCCCTGAGACCGTTGGCCCGGGCGGCAATGATTATGCGGCTCATGGGATAATGCCAGGGATCCCCCCAATGGGTCTCTCTGTTGCCGTTTTCGTCTGCAGTGGTCAGGACGGCATAGTTAGGGTTGGCCCCGCCAACTTCGGTTGTTCTGGCCTGGGTCGATGCCGAATAGTCGGCAACCCCGAAGTGAAGGGATTCAAGCCGCGGACTGGCGGCTGCAATCTCGTCGACATTCATCATGCCTTGTGCCGTCTCAATGATCAGCTCCAGCCCAATTCGCTTGGTGCGGCCCATTGCCTGCTCGACCTGGGTCACCAGCATGTCGACAGCATAGACATCCGACGGCGTGCCGACTTTGGGGATCATCATCAGATCAATCCGGTCGCCGGTTTTCTCCAGCACATCGATAATGTCCCGATAGGCAAAGTGAGTGTCGAGCCCGTTGATCCGCACCGATACCGTTTTCTTGCCAAAATCCAGCGTGTTGAGTGCCTCTATGACGTTCTGGCGTGCCTCCGGCTTGTCATCAGGCGGCACCGAGTCTTCAAGGTCCATGAACACCACATCTGCATCGCTGGCGGCTCCCTTCTCCAGCATTCTAGGGTTAATGCCAGGGACCGATAATTCACACCGGTTTATGCGGGGTGTTGTCTGTTCGACGATCTTGAAGCTCATGCTTTGTCATCCACTGTGTCGCTGGGGGCGCTTTTATGATTTTGCTTACCCTTTAAATTCGGGCCGGAATTTAGAATTGCAGGCTTGCCCTGTCAACGATCCTCCGACAGGGGGTGATGCTCCTGGACAAGCGCTTTCAGCCGTTCGTCGAGAACATGAGTATATATCTGTGTCGTCGAAATATCTGCATGGCCCAGCATCTGCTGTACCGCTCTCAGATCTGCACCATGCGACAGGAGATGCGTGGCGAATGCATGACGCAGAACATGAGGTGACACCTTCGACGGATCAATCAACGCATCGGCTGCCGCTTTCTTCAGCAACTGGGCAAATCGATGACGCGTGAGGTGCCCGTCCCTGGAGCGCGATGGAAACAGAAACGGGCTTGTCTGACCTTCTTTCAAAAATGTTGTTCGCACTTCTAGATAGCGCTGAAGGGCGACCGCTGCTCGTTCCCCCAGTGGAACCAGCCGCTCGCGCCCACCCTTACCGACGACGTTCAGGATACGCTGGTCGTTCTGTATTACAGACACCGGCAATTTGACCAGTTCACTGACACGCAGCCCCGTCGCATACAGCGTTTCGAGGAGCGCCTGGAACCGAAGCCTCTCCGGTTTCGGATTTTCGGCGTCACTCGGAACCGCCGCCGCAGAAAGAAGCAACTCGGTTTCCTCCTCGCTCAATATTTTTGGCAGTGGTTTTTCAAGCTTTGGACTGTCAATGCTCTGGCACGGATCATCCGTTCTCACGCCCTCGTCATAGAGGAAGCGATAGAACTGCCGGACCGCGCTAAGCCGGCGGGCGGCTGTCCGGCTCGCCATGCCGCGAGCTGCCTGATCAGCAAGATAGGCCTGCACATCGGCGCTGCCGGCGGCTCGCACATCACTTTGCCTTTGATTCAGAAAGCCGCGAAAGTCATCGAGGTCGCGCGTATAGGCCGCCAGAGTGTTTGCTGCAGCCCCACGTTCCGCCGAGATCATTTCAAGGAATCGTTCCTGGAACTTCTCGTCGGCGCCTGATTTTGCTGGCCCTTCAGGTGCGGCCAATTGATCGTTCCTTCCCAGGCTAATTCACCGGCAAATTCATTGGCAAATTCTCCGGCCTCGGTTTCACAGTCTTCCCCGGTCTGCCCGCCTTACATTCAAGGGCCGCGGGCAATCAGAATTTCAGCGGCCAGCTGGTTTGCCTCGCGTTCCAGCCCGACGGCAACTAAAGATGACAGGACCGTAACCACAATGGCCGGGTGTGCCGCCGTCACACCATTCTCTCCCAATGCAATCAAAGAAAGAATAGCAACTTCACCGGCCCGGCGTTCGGCCGCTGCACGTCCCAGCGCCCGCCAGATGTGATAGGAGGGAGTCGTACCGCTCAGGGCAACCGGCCGGTCCATGAAACGGCGCAACAGAGTCTCATCCACTGAACGGCCAGTGGCTTCTGCCATTGCGAAAAACAGGCCCATCCAGCTTCTGCGGCCTTCATCAGCCTGGTTCAAGAGCTCACGTCCCCAGATTTCAGCCTGTGCCTGAGGCCATTGATAGGTGGCCGCAACCCCCGGATCAGCCGCAGCAACAAACTGCAAGATCGGCCAGAGTTCGAGATAGGCGGCCGATATGTTGGGATTCTCATCCAGTGACACCATTTCACTTGCAGCGATGAGCTGACCAAACCAGGCTTGCGCCCGGCCGTAGTCGCCACCAAGCACCAGCGCCCGAACAATGCCTGCTGTGAAGCGAGCCAGATCAGGGTTCGGCTGAATCATCCGCACTGCAGGCAAACTGGCAAGTGCTACGCCATAGGTGTCAACAGGAGAGGTCATGTCATCGGCAAAGGCACCATCTGTCAGTGGCGTCCAGAGATCCGACAAAATCTGTGCGCGGCGCGAATCGGAACTGGCGGAAACGGCCATCTGGAACAAGAACGGCGTCAGGAGCGGGCCTTCGGGTTTGACACCACGCTGCTCGTAATCAATCAGCTCTTGGGGCGCAAATGGCACAGCGGCATAGATTTCCGCGACCTTGTTGCGCTCAAAGACACCTCGGCGCTCGCCCGCCAGCATGGCCTGAAGCCTGGGACCAAGGGCTGAATTAGGCGCCCTGGCAAGGGCAAACTGCAGGACATTGTCATCGCTGTCGAAGGCATCGACCGGAATAGACAGATCAGCCGCCTGGATCATCGCAAGATGAAGCGGTATCGCCCCAGGCAGGGATGTAATCCGGCTCAATTCATTGCCAGTCAACCGATCAAGCAGAGCATAATAGGCTTCATCTTCGACCCCCTGTTCCAGCAAAAGCTCGGCTCCGAGCTTCGCCGTCTCAGGTTCGCCTGCCAGTATCTGGCAGAAGCTCAGCAGTTTGAACCAGAACTGATCATCCGTTGTGCCAACGAATTCATTGGCCAACTTGCAGGAACCGGCGTTGTTGCCTGCGGCCAGAAACGCGTTTGCCCAAAAGGTGGCGACGGCTTCACTTGATGTGCTGTCGCTGGCCGCCTCTGCAAGCGACAGCATCGCCATTACGTCCCCCTGTGCCGCAAGACGGTCGAGCCGGATAGCCAGCAGATCGGCGCCGGAATTCTCACCTCTGGGTACAGCGCCGGTAAGGAGAATTGAGCGTCTCAGATTGTGGAGCACCGAGCTGTCCTTGGAAATAGGGAGAAAAGAGAGCAGACGTGCGGCTTCGGCGTGGCTCATGCCCTGAAACATGTCCTGATCGATGGCTTGGCCGGCGCCGGCAGCAATTCCAATTCCGCCAGAATCGAGAGCCCCCAGATTGGTTGTTACGATGCCTGGCAGCGAACTTTGGCCGCCCTGGGCAAGTGGGCGGGCTTCGACGAAGCCCAGATCAGGAGCCGGAAAGTCTGACCGCACATCGCCCGGCGTTGAGGCGGGCACCGGCAAGAACGGGTTATCAGGCCCTATTGCCTGGATCGGCGGAATGTTCTCTGGTTCCTCCCGCTCAAGCGCTTGAGCTCTGGCCTCGCCAAATATGTCGACAGGCGCGCTTGCTTCTTCCTCACGCTGATCTGTACCAAAGACCGTGATGGCCGGATTGTCGACGAACTGAGGCAGCACATTTGCCGGCATCGCATCTACAGCATCCGGAGCGATGAGCAGTTCGTCTTCATAGACATCAAGGCGCTGCCGATCCGAGAAATCGAGCACAGGTACGTCGTTCTGTTGGGCAAAGACCGGCTGTTGGGCGAAGACCGGCCCAGTCAGGCAAAAGAGCGCAATCAGGCCGGCCACAGACAGCGCCAGAGCTGTGAGAGAATTGTTGTCGTGATGCAATAGTGGCCTGGCCATTTTGAGGAACCGGTTAACGGGGGAACTGTTCATCTGGCAAGACTTTCTCGACGCTGGTCGAAGGGGCCGGGATGTCCCAATTCGCCAGCATGACAGCGCCGACCAGCAGTCCTGCCAAAATCAGGACGATAATACTCAGGCTAATCTTTGACATGGGGATCCGATCAATCTAGTGGGTCTCAGTAGTCCAGCGCTTCGTTGAACCGTCCGATGAAAACTACCTGATACATCAATGTGGCTCAATGGAGGCGACCATTTTTCAGTTTTGCCGGCCATTGGCCGGGGCTCAGGGCCTGCAACGGGACAATCCGCGATGTTAACGAGCCAAAGTGCATATGTGAATCCGGCTTTCGAAGATGTGCTAGAGTTGTACCGCTCTTTCAGTTCGCACCCGAGTTTCATTTTTCAGTATCAGGCTTTCCGGAAACACGCGTCAGACATTTCACCCAGATATTTCACAATGATCAAAGATGAAAACCAGAAAGGCGAAGCGCATCAGCTTTCAGCCCTTGCCAGCACGCTGAAGCTGACGCGTCCGATCGTCCTTGTCGGCCTGATGGGTGTTGGCAAAACGACTGTTGGCCGAAGGCTAGCCAAGGCACTTGATGTTCCGTTCTTAGATGCAGACAGCGAAATCGAAGCTGCCGCCGGCTGTTCCGTGGCCGAGATTTTTGATCGGCACGGCGAAGCTGCCTTCCGACAGGGCGAACGCAAAGTGATAAAACGCCTGCTGGACGGAACACCGCTTGTGCTGGCGACCGGTGGCGGTGCCTTCATGAATGACGACACCCGCGCTTACATCAAGAGCCATGCGACTTCCGTATGGCTCGACGCTGAGCTCGATGTTCTGGTCAAGCGCGTTTCCCGACGTGACACGCGTCCACTTCTCCGGGGGAGCGATCCAGCAGCGATTTTGCAAAGCCTGATGGACGAACGGAACCCAACCTACTCAGAAGCCGACCTGAAGGTACGCTCAGGAAACGGGCCCCACTCCAAAGTCGTGCGCCGGATCATTGCGGATCTGGCCGATCACTGCAGCGTATAGCGTTGACCCGAACCATGCGGAGCCAGCCTGAAACTCTACGCGTTGAACTTGGCGAGCGGAGCTATGACGTTCTGGTGGGCTCTGGCCTGCTTGAGGAGGCCCACGTTTACGTTGCACCTTTTTTGAGACAGAAGCGCACCACCATTGTCACCGACACAGCGGTCGCACAGCACCAGCTGGCACGGCTTCAGGCTGGGCTGGATGCAGGCGGCATTCGCTATGAGATCGTCACAGTTCCCGAAGGCGATCAAAGTAAAAGCTTTCAGACGCTTGCAGACGTTCTTGAGAGCTTTATCTCGATGAAACTTGAACGCTCGGACACAGTTATTGCCCTTGGCGGCGGCATGGTCGGTGATCTGACAGGCTTCGCTGCAAGTATATATCTTCGCGGCATCGACTTCATACAGGTTCCGACAACGCTGCTGGCCCAGGTGGACAGCTCTGTTGGTGGCAAGACTGCAATCAACTCGGCTGCCGGTAAGAACATGATTGGCGCTTTCCACCAGCCAAGACTGGTTCTTGCAGATATTTCAGCACTTGCATCTTTGCCGGCGCGCCAGATGCGAGCCGGTTATGCCGAGACGCTCAAGTATGGACTGATCCGGGATCGCCGCTTTTTCGACTGGCTCAGCCAGCAGGGCGACGCCTTGATCAATGGCGATGCAGACTGTCTAAGGCATGCCGTTTTGCAGAGCTGTCGCATCAAGGCTGAGATCGTCAGTGCCGACGAGACTGAGCACGACATCCGATCTCTCCTGAACCTGGGGCACACATTTGGCCATGCGCTCGAGGCGGCAACCGGCTTCAGTGATCGCCTGCTGCACGGCGAAGGCGTGGCCATTGGTATGATCCTCGCGTTTGAACTTTCAGAAGCATCAGGTTTTACATCAGCCAGCGAAGTTGCAATTGTCCGCGATCATCTCAATTTGATCGGCCTTCCTTCCGCCATTCATCAGATAGAAGGCGGTACACTAAGCGTTACCGAAATTCTTGATCACATGGCGCATGACAAGAAAGTAAGTCAGGGCCAGATCAGATTCATCCTGCCACGTGGCATCGGTGACGCGTTCGAAACAGCAGATGTTGATATGTCTGTCGTAAAGAGCATAATTGAACGGTCCTGCGAGGCTTAGTTTCTTTGATCTGCACATGGCTTAACCATTTGAGATGACCAGCGAAATCCTGATTTCCGTTATTGCGATTGGGATCCTTTTGATCTTGTCCGCATTCTTTTCGGGGTCGGAGACGGCTCTGACGGCGGCATCGCGCGCGCGCATGCATCGCCTGACCCGGGAAGGTAGCCGCCGCGCCGGCTTCGTGGAACGCCTGATCGGTGACAGGGAGCGACTGATTGGCGGCATTTTGCTTGGCAACAACATGGTCAACATTCTGGCTTCCGCCCTTGCCACGTCATTGTTCATAACCTTGTTCGGCGATGCCGGTGTGGTTTACGCGACCCTGGTGATGACCGCGCTCGTCCTCGTGTTCGCCGAAGTGCTGCCCAAAACCTATGCCATTATGAATGCCGACCGCATGTCCATTGTTGTGGCACCTGTGGTGAATCTCTTCGTCACCCTGCTTTCGCCTGTTGTCACGGGCGTGCGATGGATCGTCAGGCTCACGTTCCGGCTCTTTGGCGTTGACATCGCAGCCTCGCAGAATGTCCTGTCGCCGGTCGAGGAACTGCGCGGCGCCATTGATCTCCAGGTCCACGAGGGGGACATCATCAAGGTCGACAGTGACATGCTGGGCAGCATTCTGGATCTGTCCGATGTCGAAGTGCGCGAAGTCATGATCCATCGCCGAGATATGCTCATGATTGATGCGAGCCTGCCTTCTTCACAGATCGTTGAACAGGTGTTGGAGAGCCCCTACACCCGCATCCCCCTTTGGCAGGACGAACGCGAGGACATCATCGGCATTCTTCATGCGAAGGATGTTCTTCGCGCGGTTCACGGTCACAAAGGTGATCTTGACGCACTGGACCTGGAATTGATAGCGACCGAGCCCTGGTTCGTGCCTGAGACGACAACTTTGCGCGAACAGCTGAATGAATTCAGAAACCGCCGCAGTCATTTTGCTGTCGTCGTCGACGAATATGGCACGCTAATGGGTCTTGTTACGCTCGAAGATATTCTGGAAGAGATTGTCGGCGACATTCAGGATGAACATGATCTGGCAATTCAGGGCATTATTCCGCAACCCGATGGTCATGTGAACGTCCGCGGTTCTGTGACCATCAGGGATCTCAACCGGCACTTCGACTGGACACTGCCGGACGACGAAGCTGCAACGCTGGCCGGGCTTTTGATCAATGAGGCAAGGATAATTCCGAGCCCTGGCCAACAGTTCAGCTTCTACGGCTTTAAATTTCTGGTCTTGCGGCGGGTACGAAACCAGATCACCCTCATCAGCGTCTTGCCGCCGGAGAAAGTTTCTGCGGCTGGCGGCTAGCTCCGCACTCACCATCCATCGAGAACCGCCCAGATGACCCTTCAGCTCGTTGAAATCCTTGCGCCTGTCTTCATCGCAGCCTTTGTGGGCTTCCTGTGGGTTCGCCTGGGCGGGCGGCATGATACATCGCTAATTACTTCATTGACGTCGAACATCGGAACTCCTTGCCTGATCTTTGCGACATTGCTGGGCACCAGTACGGCCGCTGACAACTTTGCAGAAGTAGCCGGCATGGCTGGTCTGGCTATCGCCACCTTCATGGTGATTGGCGCCATTGTGTTGACACTCGCTCGACTACCCTTTCACACCTTCCTGCCAGCGCTCACATTCGGCAACGCGGGTAATCTCGGCCTGCCTCTATGCCTGTTTGCCTTCGGCCAGGAGGGACTTGCCATGGCGATCGCCTTCTTTACGGTTTCGGCCATTGCCAATTTCACGATCGGCAACTGGGTGGCGTCGGGGAGCCTGTCCCCTCGGGAGCTGTTGAAAACGCCGATCATCTACGCGGTTGGGGCGGCAATTCTCGTCCTGCAGCTGAACCTCCCGGTTCCTCTCTGGCTGACCAACACAACATCGCTCCTTGGCGGCCTGACGATACCGCTCATGCTGCTGGCGCTTGGCATGTCTCTGGCTGACTTCAAGCTCGACCGGCTCGGCCGGGCAAGTTTGCTCTCGGTTCTCCGGCTTGCCATGGGCGCTTCAGTTGGCTTTGCCCTGGCATGGTTCTTCGGCCTCGAAGGCACGCTCCGCGGAGTTATCATCATTCAATGCGCGATGCCGGTGGCAGTTTTCAATTTCCTGTTTGCGGCTAAGCATGGTCGCGAAGCGGACGCCGTCGCCGCCATGGTGCTGGTTTCCACGTTACTGGCCTTCGCTGTGCTGCCGGCACTTTTGATGGCAGTTCTCTGATCAGCCGGACCAGCCGATCAACTGCCGATCAACTGCCGATCAACTGCCGATCAACTGAAGGTCGCCAGCAGGCGTCTGACGAGATGACTTCGGATAGCTGAAGTCAGCGTTCCCACGGTCCGCCGCTCATCAATCTGAGTGCAGAGGGCGTTAATCGAGAGCCCATCGCGAAAGGCGATGCGAGTCAGGGCCTCCCAAAGTTCAAGTTCGAGCCGAATGCTGGTACGCCGCCCATCCACCCAGATGTTGCGCTTTACAAGACTGGAACCGTTAACCGGCACAATCCATCCATTTCATGGAAATCTGCTCGCATTACGAGAATTAGTTTTAATTCACTTAACTAATATCATAGGTAATTCTCACGATCAAACTTTTTGCGTTCTCGTTACAGACTTTGATTACCTATAGCTGTAGAAGATCAGCCTGATCCGACGTGATCTGATGCGTCGGGAACACTGAGATCCAGCCGTAAAGCGTGAATTCTGTCCAACAGCTCTTCTTCAAGGGCTGCGTAGACCCTGCGATGCATTGCAAGCTTTGAGAGGCCCCGAAATTCCTCTGAAGACATTGTCACATGGAAATGCGTCTCACCTTCGGGACGCGCACCGGCGTGACCGCTGTGCAACGAAGATTCATCCACAATTTCAAGACGCATGGGTGCAAATATGCTAGACAGCTTCTCTTGAATCCGATCTCGAACAGGCAATTGGGACGTCCCTTTTCAGATTAAGAAATATTGCTCGGATAATTGCTCTTTTGCCCTGTTAGGGCCGATGATGCAAGGCCAAGCCAAAACTCGACGCCATTGAAAGCAGGAGCACACGTTGGTCGCTCGCAAGACAAGAACACCACCGGCTTTCGAAATCGAAGACGACCCACAGGATGCGGGCCGCTTCGCCGCGGACCGCATTTGCAGTGCTGTGGGTTGCCTCGAAGTAGGGGCGCACAGAGCGCCGAAAGCGCGCGACCGGCTTGACGAATATTTTTGGTTTTGCATGCAGCATGTTCGTGTCTACAACGCGCGTTGGGACTATTTCAAAGGTGTCGAGCAGCCGGAAATTGAAGCTTTTCAGAAAGCTAACGCTTCCTGGCACCGGCCAACCTGGAAATTCAACACTGGCAAGGCCACCGAGCAGGACCTGAAGGATGCCATGCGCCGTTCCTCCCTGTTCGCGGATCACATTGATCCGAGCGGGCGCGCATCAGGTGCCAGGATTGCCGGTGCTGCCAGCGTATTTGTCGGAAAAGCTGAGCAGAAGGCGCTGACGACGCTGGAACTGGAAGTGAGTGCAACCAAGGAGGACATTCGCATTCGCTATAAAGAGCTGGTCAAGCGCTACCATCCAGATTCGAATAACGGGGATCGCGCAGGCGAGGAACGCCTGCAAAAGGTCCTTCATGCGTACAACTATCTGAAAGACCGACGATCCTCATAGTCGGCTTGATAGCTGGACGCCAGTTTCAAGAAGCTGGTATATGTCCATCCCAAACATGACAGAGACGGCAGGCTGCCTGCAGGATTGTCAGCCCATATGACTACAAGTATCGGATTTTTCGCCTATGACAACGACAGACGGACACCAGAGCATGACAGGCATGCCAGACATGCCGGATATAACGGTTTCGGCAACGCAGCTGTTTGGCATCGAAAGCGACATGCAAATACCTGCGTTCTCTTACGGTAACGAATACGTGCCTCCGGTTGACGACGCTTATGTCTTTGATCACGAGACTACCCTCGCGATCCTTGCAGGCTTTGCTTTTAATCGTCGTGTGATGATCCAGGGCTATCACGGCACGGGCAAGTCCACTCATATCGAGCAAGTCGCCGCGCGTCTGAACTGGCCTTGTATCAGAGTCAACCTCGACAGCCATATCAGTCGGATTGATCTGATCGGCAAGGACGCCATCGTTCTGCGCGAAGGTAAACAGGTGACAGAATTCCGCGAAGGCATTCTTCCCTGGACGCTGCAGAATCCGACGGCCCTCGTGTTCGACGAATACGATGCCGGCCGCCCAGACGTCATGTTTGTCATTCAGCGCGTGCTGGAGGTCGAAGGCCGACTGACATTGCTCGACCAGAACAAGATTATTACGCCGCACCCGTGCTTCCGGCTGTTCTCCACGACCAACACCATTGGCCTGGGCGATACTACTGGCCTCTATCACGGGACCCAGCAGATCAATCAGGGCCAAATGGATCGCTGGAACATTGTCGCAACACTCAATTACCTGCCCCATGATCAGGAAGTAGACATTGTCCTGTCCAAGGCGACAAGCTATAGCCGCTCAGAAGATGGCCGCGAAACCATCGCCAAAATGGTCGCGGTCGCGGATCTCACGCGATCCGCTTTCATGAACGGCGACATTTCGACGGTAATGTCACCGCGAACCGTCATTACATGGGCAGAGAATGCTGACATATTTCACGACATCGGTTTCGCCTTCCGGGCAACCTTCCTGAACAAATGCGATGAAGTAGAACGCCAGGGCATTGCCGAGTTCTATCAGCGTTGCTTTGGTGAGGAGCTGCCGGAATCTGCTGCCAATTTAACTGTCCGTTAGAACAGACGTGGCCAAGCCCGAAAATCCTGTAGAGCCTTTCAAACGTGCTGTCAGTCAGGCAATGCGGGCGATCGCTGGTGAAGAAGAGCTGACCGTCAGCTTTGGTGCGGGCACCCCGAGCCTGCAGGGCATGAATGCAAGATTGCCTGTGGTCCCGCGGGATCTGGACCCCGCCGACGTGGCGACCGTCCGTGGTACTTCCGACAGCTATGCGCTGTGGCTGCATCATCATGACGATGCCATTCACAACAGATTGAGACCAACAGGGCCGGAAGCCACTGCCATCTTCGAAGCCGTTGAGCGCGCCCGCGTCGAAGCAGTTGGTTCAAGACATATGGATGGGCTTGCCGCCAACATGGAAGCCTCCATGGAAAAGGAATATTCCCAGCGCGGATTTAACCTGATCCAGGAAGCCAATGAGGCACCTCTTGGTGACATGGTCGGCCTGCTGGTGCGCGAAATGCTCACCGGTCGAAGCCCGCCACCTTCGGCAAAGGCTCTCGTTGATATGTGCCGGGCCAATATTGAAGGCCAGGCTGGCACTGACATTGAACAGCTGCGTGACTGCCTCAATGACCAGCAGCTGTTCGGAGAGATTGCCCGCCAGATTATTGCTGATCTGGGGCTGGCTGATGAACTTGGTGATGATCACGACGATCAGAGCGGAGAAGATCAGAACGACAGTGCGGAAGATGGCCAGGGCGAGGGCGAGGGCGAAAACGAAGGCGACGACCAGGCTGAGACTGAAAGTGACCAGAGCGACGACGCGACCGATCAGGACGGCGAGGACATGGATTCAGAGGGCATGTCCGACGAAGAAATGACTGATCTGGACGCTGAGGAAGGCTCAGACGGCGAGCTACCGCCAAGGCCGCCCAGTAACTTCCGTCAGGCGCTTGTGGAGCCACCCTATAAGGTCTTCACGCCGCAGTATGATGAAATCATCCAGGCAGAAGATCTCTGCGACATCGAAGAACTCACCCGGTTACGCGTCTATCTGGATCAACAGTTGAACGCGATGCAAGGCGTCATAGCCAAGCTTGCCAACCGTTTGCAGCGCCGCCTGATGGCGCAGCAGAACCGGTCCTGGGAGTTTGATCTGGAAGAAGGTATTCTGGATGTCGCAAGGCTGTCGCGCGTTGTTACTGATCCGATGCACCCGCTCACATTCAAGGTGGAAAGCGACATAGCCTTCCGGGACACGGTCGTTACGCTGCTGCTCGACAATTCAGGATCCATGCGCGGCCGCCCGATCACCGTTGCAGCCATGTGCGCTGACATTCTTGCCCGTACACTGGAACGCTGTAACGTCAAAGTCGAAATTCTCGGCTTCACGACCAAAGCGTGGAAAGGCGGGCAGTCGAGAGAGGCCTGGCTCAATGCCGGAAAACCCGCCAACCCGGGCCGCCTCAATGATCTGCGCCACATTATTTACAAGTCAGCCGACACTCCCTGGCGCCGCGCCCGCAAGAACCTCGGCCTGATGATGCGCGAAGGATTGCTGAAAGAGAATATCGATGGCGAAGCCCTTCTCTGGGCCCATGAGCGCCTTCTGGGCCGGACAGAACAGCGGCGAATTCTGATGGTCATTTCAGACGGCGCGCCGGTTGATGATTCCAGCCTTTCGTCCAATCCTGGGAACTACCTTGAGCGGCACCTCAGAAACATAATCGAGCTTATTGAAACGCGCTCGCCTATTGAGATCATCGCTATCGGTATCGGCCATGATGTCACGCGCTACTACAAGCGCGCGGTGACAATTGTTGATGCGGAACAGCTTGGCGGCGCGATGATTGAGCAGCTTGCTGATCTGTTCGACGAAGAAGCCAACCGGCCTGGCGCAGGCGGCGAACGGCGCGCTTCGGCCCTTGCTTCGACAAGAAGCGCCGAACGCGAACAGCGGAGCACGCGTTCCGCATCAAGCTTCCGCTAGAGAATTTCCAGAACGGATTCAGGCGGCCTGCCGATTCTGGCTTTGCCGTTGGCGAGCACAATCGGTCTTTCGATAAGAATGGGGTCAGCCACCATGGCCCTGATCAGCTGAACGCGATCAAGACTTTCGTCGGCCAGGCCGTTCTCTTTGTAGGCGCTCTCACCCTTGCGCATCAGCTCCTGAGGTTTGAGGCCGAGAAGGTCAAGAATGTTGCCAAGCTCTGATTCCGTTGGCGGCGTTTTCAGGTACTCGATAACTTCGATTTCTATGTTCCGGTCGCGCAGTATTTCGAGCGTCGCGCGAGACTTGCTGCACTGCGCATTGTGATAGATCGTGGCTTCTGACATTGCCGCGCTACTCCCCTTTGCTCTGACCCGCCATCCCGCCGAATCAAAGCGTAACAACCAGGTGATTCGATCAGGCTCAACCTAACCGAACCACGGGGAGCGGCAAAGACCTTCGTCAGTTGGCGCGATACTCTTCCGGCAGGAAGAACAGATGGTCCTGCGAGGCGGCGGCAACGTGACAGGCGATGCAGAATTCGACGTTGGCAGCCCCCTCCCCATTGGTCACACCGAAAGTCGAACCATTTGGCATGATCATGGTGTAGCGCCAGTCGCCAGAGCTTTCATTAAAGCCCGCGGCCATTTTCTCCATCAGGAACAAGGGGCCAGCCGCGGCATTTCCGTTTGCAGAGACGTCGAAACTGTCCTTTGCAATTATGCCGCCAACGGGAATTTCGCCGGCGCCTTCAAATGAAGCGTAGCTTTCCGCGATCCCATTGACGTAGTTGTTGAGATAGCGGCTGCCGTGGCTGCCATTGCTTGGATAGGGTGACGAATTGACTTTGGTCCAATTTCCATAGGCCGCAGCGATGGCATTGCCTGACTGATTATAAGCTGCGTTCATTTCTCCAATGAGCATTCCATAGCTGGCGTTCGCTTCACTCACCGAGAGCTCCGCCATTTCGCCCGCCGCACATGGATTGCAGGGATTGCAAGGATTGCAGGGATTCGCTGCAGCACACGGGTTGCACGGATTGCACCCCATCGGCGCACATGGGTTCTTTGCGGCGCACGGATTACAGGGATTGCACCCCATCGGTGCACATGGGTTCTTTGCGGCGCATGGATTACAGGGATTGCACCCCATCGCCGCGCATGGGTTCTTTGCGGCGCACGGATTACAGGGATTGCACGCCATCGCCGCGCATGGGTTCTCTGCGGCGCACGGATTACAGGGATTGCACCCCATCGGTGCGCATGGATTCGTTGCTGCACATGGATTACAGGGATTGCAGCCCATCGGCGCACATGGATTCTTCGCGGCACAAGGATTACAGGGATTGCACCCCATCGGCGCGCATGGATTTTTCGCGGCACAAGGATTCTGTGCCACCGCTTGAGGCGGGTCCGAGACCACCGCGATGCCAACACCAACACCCAGGCCAACAATGGATGTTACAACTGCGCCTGACAGCAGTTTCGCTTTAAATGATCCCATAAGATTTTCCTCCGCAATGCATTGCTAGAAACCCCTGTGTAAGCATCTCGAAAACCGCTGGCAAAACACGCTGCATCAACATTCTGTGATCTTCCGGCATGGGCGGAAATCTGCCTTTCTCTCGCGGCACCCACGCTTCTGTGATATGCGGACGGCATGATCGAAGTCGATGCCACCGGCCATCTCTGCCCATTACCCGTTCTCAGGGCGCGCCGCGCCCTTGAATCACTTGGCGATGGGGCCTCTTTGAGACTGCTGGCAACTGACCCAGCCACCAAAAAGGATGTGCCCGCTTTCTGCCAGGAGACTGGTAACAAACTGCTGGAGGCAGGCGAAGAAGACGGTACTTTTCTCTACGTGATCGAAAAAAGGCCCGGAAACAACGTGCAGTCATAGAATTGGCGTATTCATAGACCCAATTGTGCTCCTTTGCAGGCAACCAGGTAGTCCCAAAATTTCGAACATGAACAATCCCGACCCACAGTTTCGTTTCGGCCCGCGCTGGAAACCAGTCCGCGCCGGATTTGCACTCGCACTGATCGCGAGCATTCTTACGGGCTGCTTTACTTTTGGCCCGAGGGCACCTGGAAAAGCCTTGAAAGTGCGCTCGCAAGCCTGGGCCATTTCAGAAACCGCCGACCAGATTCAGTTCGGAAAACTCACATTCATAGCTGGGCTCGAGCTTGAAAGCGATGACAGTGACTTCGGCGGTTACTCAGGCCTCGCTCTGATCAACGAAGGACAAGCCATTCTGGCCATTTCTGACCGCGGCCATTGGATGGCGGCCGAGCTTATGCTTGACCAAGGTGTCCTGACAGGATTGGGCCGCGTTCAGACAGGTCTGTTCCCAGAGGGCGACAATGGCGCAGGCATCGGTCGCGGCGATGCTGAGGCCCTTGCTCTCACTGAGGACATCGCCTATGTCCCATTTGAAGGACAGAATTCCATTTTGCGCTTTGATCTGGGCTCTGGATACTTCCCACGATCCGGCACAGCACTGCAGGTGCCAAAAGAATTCGAGAGCTCCGGACGCAACCGGGGCATTGAGGCGCTGACCCAGACCGCGGCTGGTCACCTGTTCGCACTGGGCGAACGGCGATGGCCGGGCGATGACGACTATTTCCAAGGCTGGCTGATCGAGGACGAAACGAAATTTACACCCCTGAAATATCCAAGAACCGGCGATTTCCGGCCGAGTGATGCGACCTATATCAAAGGCGACGGCATTTACGTGCTGGAACGTGAACACAGAGTTGGACTGAAGGCGTCCATGCGCATTTCACGCATTTCAGACATTGATCACGCCCCTCAGAGCGTGGTTCAGACAGCGGTGCTTCTATCCGGCACCGAACCGATGCTGCTTGACAACATGGAGGGGCTCGCAGGCTATCGTCGTGCGGACGGGCGCACGGTACTGTTCGCAATCTCAGACAACAATTTCAGCAGCTTCCAGCGGACCTTGCTGCTTCAGTTCCTGGTCGAGCCCGTTTCGAAAGGCCTGAATACGGCTGTGCCTGCAAGATAAACCGGCAACAGAACGAAAATCATGAACAGGTTGACGGCGGTTGCATAGGCCATGCCTTCGATCCACGGCAGACCTGTGCTGCCATGCTCAATGGGAAAGTAGATTACGCCGTCGACAAAGACGGCCGCCGCCCCTGCGATCAGATAAGCGGCCATGGATTTTGTCGCTGGCCTTCTGCGCCAGTTGAACAGCCCCACATGCAGAAAAGCCGCCAACAGAAATGTAACCGGACCGACAATGCTTGCAGCCCGCACTATTTCCGCCAATACCGACAGACCGATCAGGATCAGGCCCAAAGTGCCGCCATCATCAGAATCTTCAGCAGCATCCATGGTCGTTGGGTCAGCACCTTCCCTGCCACCAACCAGGTTTTCAAGCGGGAGAGAGGCAATCACGATCAGAAACAAGGTCAGTCCCGCAATCACCAGAACAACTTTTGTCGCCTGCCGCGCGCCGAAGACATAGTTCACCAGGGCGAGGACAAGAAAAACACCTGCATAAGTGAATGTGCCGTAGTCGACGAAATAGCCAAGATAAATTGATGTGAGGGGAAAACCGCTTAACGCCGCCGACCAGGCAATGATCGCCAGAATGAGAAATACGGGAAGCACCGTGGCTCGCAAAGCCCTCATGGCCTGTTCCCCGTGTTGTCCGAAGCCCGAGCCTCGGCAAAAAGTCAGGCCGCTGCCTGAGCTTTCTCTTTGCGCTTGATCTCGCGCTTCACGCGGCGAGCTTTCAAGGAGAGCTTTGAATCAGAGGTCTTCAGCAGATAGGGATCGAGCCCGCCATTGTGTTCCACTGAACGAAGCGCATAGGCTGAGATACGGAAACGAATGCGACGCCCCAATGCGTCACTGATCAGCGTGACATTGGAGAGGTTGGGCAAATAGCGCCGACGAGTTTTGTTCTGAGCATGGCTGACATTGTTGCCGGTCATTACAGCCTTGCCACTGAGTTCACATACACGAGCCATTGCGTTTCCCTGCAATCGTGATTTCGATCAGATCAACCGTTTTAAGCCGCAGTTTGCCTTTCCGCTATGGCAGGGCGCATGCGTCTTTTCGCTAACCATCGCAAACGGTCGAGCTGATATAGATGAGAGGGCCGGAATAATCAAGCTTTCCGGCAGCCAGGCGCTGATCAAGACAGTGGGATCAGAGCTCGCGCCCGGCCTATTTCTGTTTACCCAGAAATGCTTTCACCAACATACGTGCAGACCGGCTGGTGGCGAGCTGATTGTTTGAGACTTTGGCTTCAAGTTCTGTGGCCAGCGCCATCGTATCAGGGTCGTCCCTGAGCGCCTCTTTCAGCCCCAAATCGACTTCCTGCCACATCCAGTGGCGCGCCTGTTCATTGCGCCGCTGCTCAATGCCGCCATTTTTGCCCCGAACATTCTGAAACTCCTCGACAACCGCCCAGACTTCCTCAAGTCCTGTCTGCTTTAACGCCGACGCCAACAATACCCGGGGCTGCCAGTTCAGGTGCTTGGGCCGCATCAGCTGTAAAGCGCCTTCATATTCAGCCAACACCATTTTTGCCTGCTTCTCCAGATCGCCATCTGCCTTGTTTACGACAATGAGGTCAGCAAGCTCCATGATGCCGCGCTTGATGCCCTGCAGCTCGTCGCCGCCGCCCGGGCTCAAGAGCAGCAAGAACATATCCGCCATGTTATCGACATCGACCTCAGATTGTCCGACGCCGACAGTTTCGATGATGACCACGTCATAGCCCGCAGCTTCGGCCAGAGTGATCGCTTCGCGTGTGCGCCTTGCCACCCCGCCAAGTGTGCCCTGGGAAGGTGACGGGCGGATAAATGCGTTTTGGTCGCGGGCAAGTTCTTCCATGCGTGTCTTGTCGCCAAGAATGGAACCACCTGTTCTGACCGAGGACGGATCGACGGCAAGCACCGCTACTTTGTGGCCAAGGCCGATCAGCAACTTGCCGAAAGCTTCGATGAAGGTCGATTTGCCAACGCCCGGCGCCCCTGAAATGCCGATACGAACAGCGCCGCCGGCGTGAGGCAGCAGCAGCTCCAGCAGGGCGTCACCGTCTGCCTCATGATCTTCGCGTGTGGATTCAACCAATGTGATTGCCTGGGCCAGCGCACGCCGCTCCCCCGCCAGAAGGCGGGAAACCAGATCGTTCACATTAATCTCATTTGAGCCGGGCATTTGTGATGCGTTATTCTTTCGGAAAGGTTGGGTGACAATAGCGCGTCCCATCAGTTTGACGCCAGCACCCAATCGCGAGAGAGTTGCTTAGCCACAGACACGGAGAACCAGATGATCCCCTGCCTGCGAAATCCAGCGAAATTCATTGTCGCTTTGTGCTCTATAGGCATGGCCTGTAGCGCTTCCCCGGCGCTTGCTGGCGCTGCTGAGGGCGAAGGCTCAACGCAAAACGTCGAAATGGCCTACGAGTTCTATGTCGGACCGCTGCACGTCCTCAGTATCCAGGCTACACTGGTGCTCTCTGCAGATAGCTACGAACTCACATCGTTCGGTGAAACTCGAGGCATTACAAATCTCATCTTCAATATGGAAAATACGACTGAATCCCTGGGCGAGCGCGGCCGAAATGGCATGGCACCGACATATTATCGTCAGCGCAGTGATAGCCGATGGGGCGAGTGGATGGTCGAGATGAGCTATCAGGATGGAAATATCCTCGAGCTTTTTACGGATCCTAATCCAGAAGACGAAGGCGTCCTGCCTGTCTCGCCCGAAGATATGGCAAATACGATCGATCCCATGGCGGCATTTCTGCTTGGCGCAAGAGAAGCAAGACCCGGCGATTGCGCCCAGACGATAGGCGTGTTCGACGGGCGGCGGCGCTATGATCTCGAATTCGCTGCCGCCGATCCGGATGCGATTGAAAAGGCGGACACAGAAGACCTGCCCGGCAACAACAATTTCTTCTGGTGCCAGCTTCAGTTTAAGCGAGTTTCGGGGTTTGAGGATTGGGAAAGGGATGAGGACGAAGCATCACGTGAACGCCGGGAAAGGCGCGAAAATGATCCCGTCATAATGCTTCTTGGATATTTTGATCAGGGCAAAATCACGCTGCCGATCTATGGCAGGATTAAGTCTGACTTCGGGACTGCAAGAACCAAACTTACCGTACTGACTATCGACGGTGTTTCGATGCTCGATGAGATTGAGAGCGTGAACCTGGAAGAAGATGAGACCGATAGGCCCGAAATCTAGCTGCCGTCTCTGTTCTCACGTTTGGCCCCAACAGCGCCATAGGTCGCCACGCAATAAGGCACCATCATAGTCAAGACAGCCTTTCCCCAGTGAAATGGCACATCGCCAAGAATCGCATCATATTGATTAATCAAGATCAGGGCTGACCCCACCAAAATCGCCGCTGCCAGTGCTTTCATGGGGGTCCGGCCTTCAAACGCAAGGGCAAGAAAACTCTGCGATTTTGATTCCCCGGATTTCAATGTCATTAGATGCGCTCACCAAACTGTTCAATGCTCATCAGCGGCAGGATATCTGGAGCGGGCGACGGGGATTGAACCCGCGACATTCAGCTTGGGAAGCTGACGCTCTACCACTGAGCTACACCCGCTCATCAAGACAAAAGCATCTCTAGCATAGGGTCTGGCGTGGGAAAAGGTTCAAGCTACGCGCCGGCAAGGTTCACACAAGAGTGAATTCCAGAGCCTTCCCCAAAACGTCCATCCGACATACAGTCCGGCCAGGATCAATGAACAAGGATAAATCCATGCGGACTGCGGCCCTGCCCTTTCAGGACCCCTTCAAGACGCTCGACCACTCAGATCGGGCGTCCGTGGATTTCAGAAAGCTTGAGACGCTCTGGTTCAACACTGGTACGCTCTGCAATCTCACTTGCCAGAACTGTTACATCGCCTCAAGCCCTGTGAACGACAGGCTCGTCTATCTGAGCCACGCTGAGGTCGTGACCTATCTGGATGAAATCTCGGCGGGGGGTCACGAGGTCAGGGAAATCGGCGTGACTGGCGGCGAGCCGTTCATGAATCCGGACATCATTCCTATTCTCTCAGATTGCCTCGCACGGGGTTACAACGTGCTGGTTCTGACGAACGCCATGCGCCCTATGATGAGATGGCAAAATCCGTTGCTGCGCTTGTTCGATTTGTATCCAGCCAGGCTTACACTGCGCGTCTCTCTCGACCATTACACAAAAGATGTGTTCGAAGCTGAGAGAGGGCGGAACAGCTGGCAAACGACCCTCGAAGGTGTCCAGTGGCTGGCGCAAACAGATGCCACATTGCACATTGCCGGCCGTAATCTGATGAACCAGCCTGAATCAGAGGTGCGCTCAGGCTTTGCAGATCTTTTCCGGGAAATCGGCGTGCCGATCAGCGCCGAGGATAGCGAAAAGCTCATTATCTTCCCTGAAATGGATGACAACGCGGATGTGCCTGAGATCACGACCGCCTGTTGGCAGAAGCTGGATGTTGACCCCGCTGACATGATGTGTGCGTCATCGCGCATGGTGGTGAAGGAAAAAGGTGACGCAGCACCGCACATAGTTGCCTGCACTCTCCTTCCCCATGATCGTCGTTTCGATATGGGAAAGACGCTTGAAGACGCCCTTGCGCCGGTCCGGCTGAGCCATCGCCATTGTGCCAAATTCTGCGTCCTCGGCGGTGGCTCCTGTTCTGGCTAGGCCAGATCAGACACTTGAGGCAGTCCCTCCAGACCGAGGCGCCGATTGACGAAGTGCCGACAAAGGAGTATTTCTCCTGCAACTGACGTGGAGATTTGGGCCGGCTGGCTTGCGACCACGATAAAAATCGCTAAAAAGCCGGGACAAATCCTGGTCCCGATGGCCGGGATTTTTTATGTGAGGGTGCTGAAATGCCCAAAAACTATGACGAAGAGACCGCCAGAAACTGGCAACCCAGAACAAAGCTGGTCCGGGCCGGCATCAACCGATCACAGCATGGAGAAGTATCCGAGGGATTGTTTCTGACCCAAGGCTATGCTTACGACAGTGCTGAAACCGCTCAGGCCAGATTCAAAGGCGAAGTCGACGGTTTTATCTATTCCCGCTTCGGCAATCCAACAGTCGACATTTTTGAGAAACGCATGGCGATCCTGGAGGGGGCCGATCTTGGGCTGGCAACGGCAACCGGTATGGCCGCGGTTTTTGCCAGCCTGATGAGCCAGCTCAGAAGTGGTGATCACATCATCGCGTCTCGTGCACTTTTCGGATCCATTGCACATGTCCTCACCCAGATACTACCTCGCTACGGGATCGAGACCAGTTTGGTGGACGGCAAAGATGTCGATGCCTGGCAACAGGCCGTGCAGGGCACAACAAAGGTGTTCTTTCTTGAAACGCCGTCGAACCCCACTTTGGAACTGATCGACATTCCCAAAGTCGCAGAGATCGCACATGCGATCGGCGCACGTCTTATAGTCGACAATGTCTTTGCAACGCCCGTGCTGCAGCAACCGCTGGAGCTTGGCGCCGACATCGTTCTCTATTCTGCGACAAAGCATATTGATGGCCAGGGCCGGGTGCTCGGCGGTATTGTGCTCGGTAGCGAGGATTTCATTGAAGGCGATCTCAGGGGTTACCTCAGGCACACCGGCCCCTCTCTGAGCCCTTTCAACGCCTGGGTGCTGATAAAGGGTCTCGAAACACTGGATGTCCGCGTCCGTGAAGCCTGCCGCAGCGCCAGAACGATCACTGATTTTCTTAAGGAATGCGATGGCCTGTCAAACGTGCTCTACCCCGGCCACCCTGACCATCCGCAACACGACCTTGTCGAGAAGCAGATGAAAGACGGCGGAACGGTCGTGACGTTTGATGTCGACGGGGGCACCGAAGCTGCCTTCCGGTTCATCAATGCTCTCAGGCTGATCGACATTTCAAACAACCTTGGCGACGTGAAATCTCTGATCACGCACCCCGCGACGACAACACATCAAAGGCTGACGCCCGAGGAACGGACCCTTGTCGGTATACGGCCCGGAACGGTGCGTTTGTCCATTGGCCTTGAGGATGTTGCCGATTTGCAAGCAGATCTCGATCAAGCCCTTGGTGAGCGCTAGAAACGGCGGCAACGGTGGACAAATCTGTGATTTGAACCATACTGGCAGCCCGCAAGTGTGGCATACCGTAAGCTCAGCTTCGTGCGTGTAGCCAGTCTTCTTGCAAAGAGATTCGATGTTGATCGTGTGTGGGAGCGTATGGATAGAAACCATGTTCCGTTGAGTGTGAGTTCGAGACCGGCCCTGGAGGTGTCGGCATGGACAAAACACACAGCAGTGACACCTACACAGACGGAATCCATGTTCAGGTTGATCCGTTCTATCTGGCTGACGAATCCGATCCTGGCCAAAATCACTTTTTTTGGGGGTATCGGGTGCACATCAGAAATGACCGGAGAGAGACTGTAAAATTGACAGCAAGATTCTGGCGAATTGTTGATTGTCAGGGAAGCGTGCAGGAAATTAAGGGCACGGGTGTTGTAGGAGAGCAGCCTGTGCTCGCGCCAGGCGAAACATATGGGTATGCAAGCGGGGCAACGATGACGAGACCATCCGGCATTATGGAGGGGCACTACGTCATGGTCACTGAGGCGGGAGAGACCCTGAAGGTTCAGATTCCGGCTTTCAGCCTTGATAGTCCGCACGGAGAGACAACGCGGCACTAAATGCATAAGATTGCAGGAGTATGAGTATCATGAGCGAGAAGGCAGCGCCAAAGCCCGTCGCAATTCATTCAGCAGTGGAGCGGCCGAACCGGCAGGAAACTGAAGAGGCCGTGAGAACGCTTCTGCGCTGGGCCGGTGACGACCCTGCCCGCGAAGGACTTCTTGAGACCCCTGAACGCGTCGTGCGAGCCTATGAAGAGTACTTCGCGGGCTATGGCCAAGACCCGGTTGACTATCTCCAGCGGACTTTCGAAGAAGTGCACGGTTACGACGAAATGGTCGTGCTCCGCGACATTCGTTTTGAGTCCCATTGTGAACATCACCTCGCACCCATCATCGGCCGGGTCCACATCGGCTACCTGCCTGACAACAGAGTGGTCGGCATATCGAAGCTGGCGCGCGTCGTTGAGACCTATGCCAGGCGCCTGCAGGTCCAGGAAAAGATGACCGCGCAGATCGCGCATTGCATCAACGATGTACTCAAGCCTCGCGGCGTAGGGGTGGTCATCGAAGCCGCCCATCAGTGCATGACAACGCGTGGTGTCCACAAACCGGATGTCACCATGGTCACCAGCCAGATGCTGGGCGGCTTCCGTGAAGACCCCATGACGCGTCGCGAGTTTCTCGCCGTCATCGGTGCGCCAGCAAGTCGCTTCAACGAATAACTTCATCATCGCGGCCAGCCAAAGGTATAGTCGTCAGTCAAATGCCTGATTTTCGACCCGTATCGCTCGTCATCGGCTTCATGCTGATCACTCTGGGGCTTGGCATGCTTGTGCCGGCCTTTGCAGATGCTGTGTCGGACGAAGCGGACGCCCAGGTCTTCCTGATATCATCCGGTGTTACTGTGTTTGCGGGCATCGCTCTTTTCCTGGCGAGCCGGAGCGCCTCCCCCGAACTAAGCCTTCGTCAGGCTTTCATTCTGACCACAATGTCATGGGTCGTGATCGCGGCATTCGGCGCTCTGCCCTTCATGTTCTCAGAGCTGAATCTGAGCTACACCGACGCTTTTTTTGAAGCAATGTCCGGCGTTACTACGACCGGCGCCACCGTGATTACAGGACTCGATTCGGCACCACCCGGCATCCTGCTCTGGCGGGCTATTCTGCAATGGCTGGGTGGTATCGGAATCGTCGTCACCGCTGTCGCCGTGTTGCCAATGCTGCAGATCGGCGGCATGCAACTCTTTCGCATTGAATCATCAGATACGTCGGAAAAGATATTGCCCCGTGCAGCACAGCTGGCGACAGCGATCACGCTGACTTACGTTGGTCTGACAGCCATTTGCGCTCTGACCATGTGGATGGCTGGCATGGAAGCCTTTGACGCCGTTGCTCACTCCATGACGACCATCGCAACCGGTGGGTTTTCCACTTCTGACAATTCGGTTGGTTCGTTTGACAGCGCAGGAATTGAATCTGTCTTCATCGTCTTCATGCTGTTGGGCTCGCTGCCTTTCGTTCTCTATCTGCAAGCCCTTCGTGGCGGGCTGATGAACCTCTTGCGTGACGATCAGGTCAGACTTTTTCTTACGATCGCGGCGTCCGCAGTCGCTGCTATGACCCTGTGGCTCTGGTTTGAGGAACAGGCCGGGTTCGGATCTGCAATGAGAAAAGCAGCCTTCAGCGTCGTCTCGATTATGACCGGAAGCGGATTTGTTTCGACCAACTATGCAGCCTGGGGAGGTTTCGCGGTTGCCGCCTTCTTTTTTCTCAGTTTCGTTGGTGGCTGCGCCGGATCAACCGGCTGCGGCATCAAAATGTTCAGATTTCAGATATTGTGGTCAACCACACGCGTACAGATCAGACGGCTCCTGCAGCCTCATGGCGTCTTCATCGCCAAGTATAACGCCAAGCCGGTCAGCGAAGACGTCACATCAGCTGTTACGAACTTTTTCTTTCTGTTTCTCGTCTGCTTTGTTGTTCTTGCACTCGCGCTCACGGCACTTGGCCTTGACTTTGTAACCGCATGGTCAGGTGCCATAGCATCTCTTGCAAATGTCGGCCCTGGCCTTGGTGAGGTGATCGGCCCGGACGGTAACTACCTGTCGCTTCCGAGCAGTGCGAAGTGGCTGCTGGCAGGCGGTATGCTGCTTGGTCGGCTTGAACTCCTGACCGTGCTTGTGCTCTTCACTGTGCGCTTCTGGCGCAGCTGAATTCAGAACCGAAAGATTGCCAGTGACTGACAAGCCAACAAAATTGGAAGCAACGCTGCAGCTACTCGAGCGGCTGATTGCATTCGACACGACAAGCCGAAATTCCAATCTTGAGCTGATGAATTTCATTGCCGGTTATCTTGACGAGAATGGCATTGCTTCCAGGCTGTTCCCGAACGAGGAGGGGACGAAAGCAAATCTCTATGCCACTTTGGGACCGGCAGATGCAAGTGGCGGCATTATCCTGTCGGGCCATACAGATGTTGTGCCGGTAGACGGCCAGCCCTGGGATACCAACCCCTTCGAACTGGTACACAGCGGAGATAAGGTATTCGGTCGCGGAACTTCAGACATGAAGGGCTTCATTGCCTGCTGTCTGGCGCACATACCGGACATGATGAAAGCATCGTTGTCCGAGCCCATTCACCTGGCCTTTTCATATGACGAGGAAATCGGCTGTATTGGTGTGAAAAGTGTCATTGACCATATCGCCGTGCTTGGCAACCGGCCAAGACTTGCGATTGTGGGCGAGCCAACACGCCTGTCTGTGGTCGATGCCCATAAGGGCATACGGTCCTTTTTCACGCACGTGACCGGCTTCGAAGCCCATTCCAGCGCAACCCACGTTGGCGTAAATGCGGTGAAAATTGCCGCTGAACTGATCAGTTATTTAGGCACGATTGAAGATCGTCTGATTGAGCTGGGAGATCCGTCAGGCCGGTTTGATCCGCCTTACACATCTCTCAGCGTTGGGCCAATTGAAGGCGGTACAGCTCAGAACATCATCCCGAGGGAGTGTCGCTTTTCATGGGAATACCGATGCCTGCCTTCCCAGGATGAAGACGAGATCATCGATGAATTCAATGCTTACGTCGCTAGTGAAGTCCTGCCGGCGATGCTAGCACGCGCACCGGGCCAGGCGAAAATAACGACGACCGAAAGATCATATGTGCCCCAGCTCCGGCCAGAAGCCGGATCAGCAGCAGAGATCCTTGCCCTAATGCTGGCAGGAAAGAACGACACTGCTGCCGTGTCCTATGGCACTGAAGCCGGGCATTTTCAGAACATCGACGTGCCAACGGTCGTTTGTGGCCCTGGGGATATCCATGAGGCCCATACGCCTAACGAGTTCATTGAAATTTCAGAACTCGACGCCTGCTGTAAATTCATGGGCCGCCTGATAGAAGTACTTGAAGCCTAGTTGGTGAGCAGTTTTGGATCAAACTGATAGACGGAATTGCAGAACTCGCAGGTAACCGTAATTTCGCCGTCGACAACCATTTCAGCGATCTCACTTTTCTTGAAACCGTGAATCACTTCCTGAATTCGCTCGCGGTTACAGCGGCATTTCATTTGCAGCGGCTTTGTCTTGAAGGCTCGCACACCATCTTCGTGGAACAGCCTGTAAAGCAGATCTTCTGGCGAAAGCTCGGCATCTGTAAACTCGTTCACGGTGACCGTGGCCATCAGCAGCTGCATGCGATGCCAGGTATCTATAATTTCCTCATCGCTGCGGCCTGGTGCCTCCTGAATGTTGGCGAGACCGGCGGTGGGCAGATCCTGGATCATAATGGCGCCTGCCCGCCATTTGCCAACGCCGCTTGTGGCCCGTTCCACACCGAGATTGATGGCCGTCGGAATCTGTTCGGAGTCGCGGAAATAGGCTTGCGCACATTCGGTCAAAGAGCGTCCGTCCAGGGAAACGATGCCCTGATATCGCTCCATGTCCGCGCCCTGATCAATGGTCAGAGCGAATTGGCCGGCGCCCAACAGCGACGAGAGATCTTCAGAGCCTTTGAGAGCAGCCATGCCGTCCGCATCATATTGAGCATAACCGCGCAAATCGCCTGGCGACCTGAAATCAGTGACCAGCATTGAAACCGGGCCATCACCTTTCGCCTGCAATGAAAAAGTCCCATCGAATTTGAGCGACGATCCCAAGAGGGCGGTCAGGCATACGGCCTCGCCAACGAGACGGGACACATTGTCCGGATAGTCATGGCGCGCCAAAATCTCATCCACGGCGCTGTCCAGTTTTAAGAGTCGGCCGCGGATACCAACGTTTTCAATCTGAAACGGAACAATGTGATCGCCCTGCATCAGGCCGCCAGACACCATCTGAGCACACCTTTCTGGGCATGCAGACGATTTTCGGCTTCATCCCAGACAACAGACTGCGGACCATCAATGACTTCGGCTGTCATTTCCTCGCCGCGATGGGCGGGCAGGTCATGCATGAAAATCGCATCTTTCAGAGCGCCTGCCATGACATCGCGTGTAACCTGGAAAGGCGCCAGCAAGTTGTGTCGGCGATCCACGTCTTTATCTCCCATCGATACCCAGGTGTCTGTGACCACACAGTCCGCACCCTCAACTGCTTCTTCGACATTGCTCGTCAGGGTGACCTTGGCACCATCCGCAATGGCACGCTCAACGACAGCTGTGTCAGGACGCAGTTCCTGCGGCGTTGCCAGGAAAAGTTCATAGCCAAAGCGTTGTGCGCCGTGAATCCAGGATGTCGCCATGTTGTTCCCATCACCGCACCAGGCGATCCGCTTGCCGGCAATGGGTCCGCGATGTTCTTCGAAAGTCAGCACATCTGCCATCAGCTGACAGGGATGAGAGTAGTCGGTCAGAGCGTTTATCACCGGCACATCAGCAAATTCAGCCATTTCCGTCAGAATGTTGTGGCTGGATGTTCTGAGCATAATGGCATCCACATAGCGCGAAAGCACTCTGGCTGTATCCGCAGGGGTCTCGCCCCGGCCAAGCTGCATTTCGTTCGCAGAAAGCAGCAAGGCCTGACCGCCGAGCTGGCGCATCGCCATATCGAAGGACACACGGGTTCGGGTTGAAGGCTTTTCAAACACCATGGCGAGCACGCGGCCATCGAGAGGTCGCCCTGCGTCTGGCGCGCCCGACGGCATATCGTCACGTTGCGCTTTGTCTTTGGCCGAACCGTCTATGATCGCCCGGAGGGTCACCGCATCGATTTCGTCAATGTCGAGAAAGTGTCTGAGGTTGGCCATCTCAACTCTCCTCGCCGGCAGCGATGTCATCAAGTGCCGCATCAAGAATGGCGATGGCCTCGCCGACTGTCGTTTCATCGATTGTCAGGGGCGGCAACATGCGCAACTGATTGTCACCGGCAACCACGGTCAACATCTGGCGCTTCAGAACTGCCGCGCCAAAGTCGCCATTGGTCATCTTGCACTTGATGCCGAGATGGAGACCGCGCCCTACCACAGTGTCGATCAGCTCCGAGTGTTTTTCCAGAATCGCCCCGAGCTGCTGAGTGAAGTAGTTGCCGATGTACTGGACATGCTCAAGGAAGCCATCTTCCAGAATGACGTCCAGCACTGCATTCGCGGCCGCCATTGCAAGATAATTGCCGCCAAAGGTTGAACCGTGGGTCCCGGGCGTCATGCCCTTGGCTGCTTCACTGGTCGCAAGGAAAGCGCCAACCGGGAATCCCCCGCCAAGCCCCTTTGCCAGCGCCATAATATCCGGCTCGACGCCTGACCATTCGTAGGCGAATAGCTTGCCGGTGCGGCCCATGCCGCATTGCACTTCGTCAAAGATCAGTATCAGGCCGTGCTCATCAGCAATGTCGCGCAGGCCCTGCAGCACATCGTCCGGCACAACAAGAATGCCGCCTTCGCCGCGCACCGGCTCAATGAGAATTGCGGCGGTTTCTTCGGTAATCGCCTCTTTTACGCTCTCCAGATTATGGAGGTCGATGTGATCAAAACCAGTCATCTCAGGGCCGAAGCCATCAAGATGGTTTGGGTTCCCGCCGGCCGAAATCGTCGCCAGGGTACGCCCGTGAAAGGCACCCTCGGTTGTCAGCACGCGATATCTTTCGGGATTGCCGTTGGCGCTCTGGTATTTTCGGGCCGTTTTGATGGCGCCTTCAACGGCTTCGGCGCCCGAGTTCCCGAAGAACACCAGATCGGCAAAGCTGTTTTCAACAAGCCGGTCCGCAAGACGCTCTTGCTCCGGAATATTGTAAAGGTTTGATGTGTGCCAGAGTTGGCCAGCCTGTTCTGTTACTGCCGCCACAAGGGCCGGATGACTGTGGCCAAGATTGGTTACGGCGATGCCAGACACGAAATCAAGATATCGCTCGCCATTGCCCGTAAACAGGTAGGCACCCTCGCCCTTTACAAAGGCAAGATCGGTCCGGGCATATGTCGGCATTATCGAGTTGGTCATCGCTTTCTCTCCGTTTCGATACGGGTTTCTGAGGTCCGAGAAAGCGCGCGAGTATCTGCATGCTTCTTCGTTCTGTCAATCTGTTTCCGGCAAAATCCGGTCATGCAGCTGACTTTCGGGCAAGTGGCTGAAACGCAAAAATCTTGCTAAAATAGGGGCTGAGCTATATACGGTAACGCCGCCGAGCCGTGACTATGACGGTAGTAAGCACCTATTTCACCCCTTTCGGGGTTCCTGCCCACACTGGAGAGACGAACGTGGCTACAACCTGGACAGATGATCGCATCAAACAACTCAAGGAACTTTGGGAAAAGGGCCTGACCGCATCCCAGATTTCACAGGAACTTGGCGGTATCACGCGAAATGCGGTTATCGGCAAAGCGCATCGCCTCGGCCTTTCAGGCAGGCCATCTCCCGTAAAGGCGCCAAATAAGAGAACAACGTCCAAAAAGAAGGCAAAGGAGCCAGAGGCCGAGCTGATCACTTTGCTCGCGTTGACGGAACAGATGTGCAAATGGCCAATTGGCCACCCGGGGGACGAAGATTTCCATTTCTGTGGCAAAGATTCTGAGCCCGGACAGCCCTATTGCGAGGATCACGCCGAGCAGGCCTATCAGACCAGCACCTCACGCCGGGATCGTGCGGCGTCCTAGCCAACCTGACGTTCTGCGTCCTTCCAGTATGGTTCCCGCAAAATCCGCTTCAGGACCTTGCCGGAAGGATTCCGGGGCAGCTCTTCAACGAAATCGATCGACTTCGGCGTCTTGAAACCGGCGATCCGGGTCCTGGCAAAACCCAGAATTTCTTCCTCGCTCGCTTCAGCACCGTCATGCAGAACGACAATTGCTTTCACGGCTTCGCCCCACTTTTCGTCCGGGACGCCGATGACCGCCACATCACTGATGGCTTCAAAGTCCATCAGAGCATTCTCCACTTCAGCGGGATAGACGTTTTCGCCGCCGGAAACGATCATGTCCTTGACCCGGTCATAGAGGTAGAGATAGCCGTCGTCGTCAAGGTAGCCAATGTCACCTGACTTGAACCAACCTTCATCATCGATGGCCGCGAGCGTCGCATCCGGCCTGTTGTAATAGCCCTTCATCACAGTGTCGGCCTTGATCCAGACTTCACCAATCTCGCCTGTCGGCACAGGCTTGCCAGTATCATCAGCAGCCATGAGCTCAATATTGGCCATGGCAATCCCGCATGACCGCATCCGCTCATTCCCCTTGGGATCGTGATCTTCCGCAGGCAGGTATGTGGCCTGGCCCGTGGTTTCGGTCAGGCCATAAAGCTGAACGAAACCACATCCGAAGACGTCCATTGCCTGCTTCAGTACATCAAGTGATATCGGCGAGGCACCGTAAAAAATGGTCCTGAGCGAACTGAGATCAAAATTGTTGATTTCAGGGTGCAACAACAGAATACGTATGAGGGCCGGAACAAAGATGCCAATTGTAATCCCATACTTCTCAACATCGGCCAGAATTTCCGCCGGATTTGCTTCCGCGGTAATGATATTCGTGGCGCCCGAGAAGGCACCGATCAATCCCATGTTCGTGCCGGCAACATGAAAGACCGGCATACAGACGATGGTGACGTCAGCTTCAGTGGTTTCGTGTCCGTTCATTGCCAGAAAGTTTTCGAAGGCCGCCATATAATTTGCGTTCGTGAGCTCCACACCTTTCGGGTTTCCTGTCGTTCCGCTTGTATAGAGCTGGATAGCCACATCCTCAGATGCGATTGCAACACCCGGTTCGTCTGGAACTTGCGCATCCCGCCATGCCTGGAAATCCGGCCAGTCACCTTCCACGCCGTCCATGGAAATGATGGCTGTAACATCCGGAATGTCGGCCCTTATGGCATTGATAAGCTCATAAAAGTCAGGCCCGACAAACAGCACTTTCGCCTGACTGTCGTTGATGACATAGGCCACTTCAGGCGGTGCCAGGCGCCAGTTGATGCCGACGATGACGCTGTTTGATTTGGCCGACCCATAGAGAAGCTCAAAAAAGAGATCCGAGTTCTTGTCAAGAAAAGCAACTCTCTCCTGCGGCCGCACGCCAAGTGCTATGAGTCCGTTGGCCACCTGCGAGGCATACTGATCGAGCAAGCCATAGCTGGTGCGACGGTCCTGAAAGACCTGAGCCGCCTTGTCTGGCTGCTGGCCCGCCCAGTACCGCGTGATGCCCGCAAGTGATGATATTTCGGACGCTGCACTCATCAGCTCTCCCTCATGCTGTTTCACAGATATGACAATCTCTGGCCCGCCCGATCAAGCCTCAATGAAAGAGGGCCAGTGCGATGCAATGGCCCTCTTGAAATTCCTGGTTGCCCGGTTCTACTTTTTGGGCTGGGCTTTCACTGACCCGGCACTCTTGACGAAACTTCAGCATTTCCGACCCGCAACGTGACTTCCGCATCCTTGTTGCCGGTGCGGGCGGCTTCTTCGTCGGCCCGCCGGCGGCCATAGGAGGAGTAGACCGGGATGTCATCGTCACTCAGTTCTTTCATGAATTTTTTACGCTTCATGGCGGCTTCAACGTAAGGAGCCAGCTCCTCTTCCTTCTTTTTCAGCCTCGCCTCTTCCTCGTCCTTGAATTCAGGCATGACGTCGGATGCAAAAAGCTCCATCGCTTCGCAGATATGTTCATGCTTGTTGCGGCCGCCCTGCTGAATAAATGTCACCTGATCAACGCCGACATCGGCAAATTTCCGCAAATGCGCCCTTAGCTCAGCCGGTGTACCGATTCCGCCTGCATTGGCGCCACCTTCCCAGTTCTCCTTGGCCTTTTCATAAGCTTCCCAGATATCGGTCCGCCCAGGCTTTTGGGAACCAAAGCCATAGAAATGTCCGAGTGCATAATTGAAGAAGCGGAACCCATCCATGCCGCGGCGCGCTGCCTCGCCTTCCTTCTCATGAACGGCAAAGCTTGAAACCATGCAGATATTCGGATTTACAGCGTGCCCGATCGGCACGCATTCATTCTTGAACGTGGTGTAATATTCATCCACCCAGTGCTTTGCCTCCTCCGGATCGACAAAGGCAAAAGTCAGAGCACCAATACCAAGTCTTGCGGCAAGCTTGATCGTTTCGCGATTCGAACAAGCCACCCAAAGCGGCGGATGTGGCCGTTGGGCCGGCTTTGGCAACACGTTCCGGGACGGCATGGAAAAATACTTGCCCTCAAATCCGGGATAGGGATCCATGGCCAGCATGTTGCAGACCTGCTCCACGCCCTCCAGCCATTGATCGCGCTTTTCTGCCGGATCAATGTTGAAACCCTCAAGCTCCATAACGGACGAGCTCTCGCCGGTACCGAACTCGACGCGCCCGTTGGAAACGAGATCAAGGGTCGCGATCCGTTCCGCAGCCCGGGCCGGCGGATTGTAGTTCGGCGACATCAGCATAATGCCGTGACCAAGGCGAATGTTCTTGGTGCGCTGTGAACAGGCCGCCAGAAATACTTCAGGCGCCGATGAATGGGAATATTCTTCCAAAAAATGATGCTCAACTTCCCAGGCGAAATCTATGCCGACCCTGTCAGCAAGCTCGACCTGATCGAGCGCATCCTGAAACAGCTTGAGCTCATCCCCATCGTTCCAGGGCTTGGGCAACTGGTGCTCATAAAAAATACCAAACTTCATTTTTTCTCTCTTCCTGTTGAAACTTTTTATTCAATCGCAGCGCTGACAGCCGCGCCAAGACCTTCCGCAATAGCATTCTGGCTTTCGTCGCCATGGCCCTCGTGATCAAAGGCAGCCAGGATATTGTTGGCCCGCCTGGCAAACAGTTCTTTCATTTCGGGATGCGTAAGTATGTAGAGATCGTTTTTCTCGACCGCTTCCAGCACACGATCACCAACGTATTGCGGATCAATGCCGTTCAGGACTGGGCTCGCGAATACTTCCTCACTATCGTTTCCGGTCGCGACTTCGTCACTTTCATCGGTCAGTTCCGCCGGTCTGTTTCTGGCACCTTCAAAAATGCGCGTTTTGACAAAGCCAGGACAGAGGACAGACACACCGATGTCCTTTTCGGCCAAATCCTGCCGCAGCGCTTCGGAAATACCAACGACGGCAAATTTTGAAGCGTTATAGACGCCCATGCCGCCGATACCAAGGAGCCCGGCCATGGAAGCGGTATTGACGATATGCCCACCTTCACCATGGGACTTGATCCGGTTGACAAACGCCTGGATGCCATTAACGACCCCGTTCAGATTTACGCCCAGAACCCAGTCCCAGTCATTATAGGTAGTCTCGTCCATGGGACCGCCGCCACCGACACCCGCATTGTTACAAACAACATGCACTTTACCGAAATGGTCAACAGTCTGTTGGGCCGCGCGCTCCATGGCATCGCGATCCGTGACGTCAAGTTCGATGCCAAGAATATCGGCATTCGATTCTGAAAAGCTGGCGACGGCTTCATCCAATGCGGATTTTTCAATATCGGCGATGACAACCTTCATGCCGGCACCGGCGAATGCCCTCACCATGGCCAGACCGATGCCGCTGGCACCGCCTGTGACGAAGGCAACTTTTCCTGCAAGATCTTTCATTTTGCGTTTCCTCAGGCGACCCGTGCGATGGCTTCCAGGACCGACGCCGTCTGCTCATAGAGAACCATATGGCTGGCCTCTTCGACCACCGTCAGTTGCGATCCGGCAATGCCCTCATTGAAAGCCTTGCCGTAAGCCGCCGGAATGAGGCCATCTGACGCACCCCAGATGATCTCGGTCTTTGCAGTGATGCGATAAAGCCTGTCGGCCAATCCGCGATCCGGTATAGGGAACAGGATTTTGCTAGCCTGGCCCAGCGTTTTGGCCCGATTGACCATGTAATTGACCAGAAAGTCGGGATCATTCGGATCACCGCCGCCTGTCATCATGGCAGCACCGGCCTCAGCATCGTGGAACAGCAACGCCGGCATCTCATAGGGCAGGAGGGCGAACAGATCCGGGATTTCGACATCGTCGATCCACAATCCGGCCGGGCAGATCAAGGCCAGTCGCCGAATCGCATGGGTGTTGATCGCCGCCATTTCGGCGCCAATCATGCCACCCATGGAATGGCCGACCACAATGGGGCTGTCGAGACCCATCTCCTGCATCACATCAAACTGATGCAGCGTGAACTCCAGCATATTGCCGAGCGCTTCTTCGCCCTCACTCTCGCCGTAGCCCGGCAGGACCGGTGCGACCACATGATAGGTCGCACTCAGCGCTTCCAGAAATGGGTCATCCGGCAACAGTCCGCCGGCGCCATGGAGGAACAGGAGGTCTTCTCCGGAACCACCCTCATGGACTTCGATCTTGGTCCGGCCGCCGCCCGTTTCTATGATCTTCTTTTCCATTATTGCGCTGCCTCCGGCATCTTGACGTCCTGAAGCATCCCGATGGTGCCTGGGTCATAGCGCTCCTCTTCAGGGATCGGATGAATCCAGAAGCGATCATCGGACTCTTCCGGCCAGATATCACGAAGTCCCGGCATGACCTCGGTTGCGAACAGGTGTGTGTTGTAACGCGCCAGCTCCCAGGGCATATCACCCTGATGAAGCAGACAGAATACAACGCCGACGCGCAGTGACTTGATCAGATCTTCCATCCGTTCGCGTACGGTGTCAGGGCTGCCGGCAATCACGCGCCCTTCATCAATGAGCTGTTTCCAGGTCACATTGGCAAAATCAACCTGGCTCGCCTGGGTGAACTGGGACATGGCGTTTGCCTGCAGGGTCTTGATTGTCCGATAGCCCGGCGCATCACCGAAGCCAGGATAGACGTGCAGACAGCGATTATAGAAATAGAGGATGTGATCCTTATAAAGCCGTTCCGCATCTTCATCGGTGTCGGCAACACAGATGGTCTGTGCAAAGCCGGCGCGATAGGGACTGTCATCAAGACCCAGCTGGCCAATGCGTTCCCAAAAGCCACCCATCAGTTGCTGGGCGCGGAGGTAACCGCTGAAACTCAGGTATGAATAATTGTAGTCATTCTCGGCGCAGAAATCCCATGTCTCGATGGAGCCGCCACCGGGCACATACACAGGTGGCCTTGGCGCCTGTATTGGGTGCGGCCAGCAGTTTACGTAACGAAGCTTGTTATACTTCCCGTTGAAGGCAAAGGGCTCCCGTGATTCCCAGGCCCTGATAATCAGCTCATGGGCTTCCGCGTAACGATCCCTCGTTTCAGCAGGTATCGTGCCATAGGCATAGTTCGTGTCCATGGAGGTGCCCACCGGGAAGCCGGCTGCAAGCCGACCGCCAGAAATCACGTCCAGCATGGCGAATTCTTCGGCGACACGGATCGGCGGGTTATAAAGCGCGATGGAATTACCCAGAACAAAGATCGCAGCGTTTTTGGTCCGTCTGGCAAGCGCGGCGGCCATAATATTTGGCGATGGCATCAGACCGTAGGCATTGGCATGGTGTTCATTCACGCCAATGCCGTCAAAGCCAAGCTGGTCCGAAACCTCGAGAAGATCGAGGTATTCGTGATAAAGGGAATGGCCCCGTTTCGGATCGTAGAGGCTGCTTGGGATATCAACCCAGACAGAGCGGTACTTTTCCCGAAAGTCGTCCGGTAAATGCGGCCAGGGCATCAAATTAAAATTGACGAACTTCATTCGCCGTCTCCCCCATCAATGCGTTCAAACTGCAGTTTTGCTAAACTTGGCGGAATTTAAGCAGCCCGTCTGTAAGGCGTCAAGAAATCAGCCCCTTGTGAACCAGTTATTTCAGGATATTGCGAGTCGTTAGCTGTTGCACTAGGTTCACGGCCAAATATGGTCAGAACGCGCCCTTTGAAAGTCTTTGCAAAAGGAAAATCATGCCTGACGAGAGAGAAGTACCAGACGAAAAAATGTCGATTGAGGAGAGCCATCGGATTCTTACGGCAAAAGGCATGCCGTTCGAAACTGAGGAAATCGATATTCGCGGCGTAATGACCAGATGCTGGAAAAATGCCCATAATTCCCTGCGTGAGATTTTCGAGAAGAGCCGCGCATTCGGGGACCGCGATTACCTTATCTATGAAGACGAGCGGCTGACCTACGAAGACAATTACCGTCGCGCCGTAACCCTCGCCAATCGCCTGATTGATGACTTCGGTGTGAAGAAGGGTGATCGCGTGATTATTGCCATGCGCAACTACCCCGAATGGCCGACCTGTTTCTGGGCGATCACGCTCACCGGTGCCGTCGCCGTGCCGCTGAATGCCTGGTGGACCGGCCACGAACTTCTGTACGGCGTTGAAGATAGCGGTGCTCGTGTTGTCTTCGCCGACATGCAGCGCGCCCTTTTGATTGACCAGCACTCTGAAGGCATGGATCTCGACCTGATCATTGCCAAGCCGGAAGCGGGCATGCCCACAGGCGCACGCGACCTGGAAGATGTCATTGGCAATGTTGCAGATGATCCTGTACTTCCTGACGTCGATATCGGACCTGAGGACAATGCAACTCTCTTCTACACTTCCGGCACCACCGGCCAGCCCAAAGGCGCGCTCGGCACCCATCGGAATATCTGTACCAATGTCATGTCAGGCGCCTTCGCCGGTGCCAGGACCTTCCTGAGAGACAGCGGCGAACTGCCCGAGCCACCGGCAGAACCGCCACACATGAAGCCCCTGATTTCTGTGCCTTTCTTCCATGCAACTGGCTGTCATTCTATCCTTGTGATCGGTACGCTGAGCGGCAACACCATCGTGATGATGCATCGCTGGAACCCCGAACGTGCACTTGAGCTTATTGAGCGCGAACGGATCACGTCCTTCGGCGGCGTGCCTTCAATGGTCTGGCAGGTTATCGAGTCGCCTGATCTGAAAACCCGGGACACGTCGTCCATCCTTGGAGTTGGTTATGGCGGTGCGCCGGCGGCGCCTGAACTGTTGACCCGCATCCGCGAAGAGCTCGGCCCCATCGGCGCATCAAATGGTTACGGCATGACCGAGACTTCATCGATTACGACCTCTAACGCAGGGTTGAACTATGAAAACAATCCGTCCAGCGTGGGTCATCCCGTAGCTGTTTGCGATCTCCGCGTGGTCGATGAGGAAACCGGCAAGGATGTGCCGGCTGGCGAAGTTGGCGAGCTTTGGATAAAGGGGCCAAACGTCGTCAAGGAATACTGGAACAAACCTGAAGCGACGGCTGAAACCTTCACCGATGGCTGGTGCCACTCCGGCGATCTCGCCTACATCGACGAAGAAGGCTTTGTCTACATAGCGGATCGCGTCAAAGACATGCTGATCAGGGGCGGCGAGAATATTTATTGTGTCGAAGTTGAAAACGCGCTTTACAGCCATCCCGACATCATGGATGCCGCAGTTGTCGGCATCCCCGAGAAAATTCTCGGCGAAGAAGTCGGCGCGGTGGTCCAGGTCCGCCCCGGCGCCGAATTAAGTGAAGAGGCCCTGAAGGGCCATGCCGCCGAACAGATCGCCAGGTTCAAGGTTCCGATCCACATACTTATGGGCCGCGAGCCCCTGCCCAGAAACGCCAACGGCAAGATCGTCAAAGCCGAAGTGCGCGAGATCCTGTTCGCCGAGCTTGGCATCGAACAGAGCTGACCAAAGTCCCCGAGCCGATCTGTGTTACACTGGTGCCCGCGCATGTGATCGACCGGAGTGACCGACCCATGCGACCAATTGATCCTGGATTCCAAGGGCAATGAAAAGAGTTCTGTTCGTCCTTTGTATAGCAGCAGCAGTGACCGCCTGTCAGGGCAGCTATTATGGTCTGAGCCGCACGATTGTCGCGCAATCCCCCCTGCATGACGCTGCTGCCATCGGAGATGTCGAAGCCACAGCAGACATTCTCGGCGAAGGCACCGCTCCCGACATTGAAGTGCATGAAGGCATAACGCCGCTGATGGTGGCGGCGCAATATGCACAAAATGATGTTGCCGAACTTCTTTTGAATGCTGGCGCCAATGTCAACGCTACCAGCCTGTCCGGTGCAAGCCCCCTCTTCATGGCCGCGCAAAACGGCTTTGCCGAAACTGTGCGTCTGTTGATTGCCAGGGGTGCTGTCGTGGATCACTGGGTTCTGGCCGGCCAGCGACTGACGCCCCTGCTGACAGCAATCCTGCATGGTAACCGCGATGTTGTCCGCATACTCCTCTCCCACGGCGCCGATCCGCTTGTTGAAGTAGATGGCATGAACGCAGCCGAGCTCGCCAGAGCCAGCGGTGAGAACCGTATAGCAGACCTGATTGATGCGTTTGTTACGGCACGGCGTGCGAACTGAACTAACGAACCCAGCCAGAAATTAGCAGCTAGTCTTCGTCTGACGTTATCTTCTCGCCATTTGCGTATTGTGCAACCAGTTGAATTCGCCCGACAATGTGATCATTGAATTGTTCCAGTTCTTCCGCTGGCACCCAGAGTTCGATATGTTCTTTGCCGCCTACTCTTTCCGATCTGAACTGCTCGGCAAACAGGCTGTCAACATCGAACATAGTTACAAAACCTCTGAAATTGTGGTCCTCGCGGCGACTATTCCAGTCCCTGGCAATTTGCTCTGCATAGGCGAAGTTGAGCACTGGGTAGAAAATGGGCTGTTCAGGAAGACGAGGAGGCCATCTAAGCCAGCCACTTGCTTCGACGAGCTGAAGTTCAGTCTCGCCAACCGGACGCCACAGCCTCAGATCATCAGACATTTGCAGGCAACACAAATGGCGAACTGATCATCCGTATTTCAGGATTTGATTGATAACGCGTTCGAGGTGAACCAGCGTGTTACACACTTCGACCTGATGACAATAGGGCTGATAACGGCGCATTTCGCTGTCGCCGGTGGTCCAGTTGTACTTTGGTTCAGGATTTAGCCAGATCAGCCGCTTGGAGCGGTCATAGAGTTCCTTCAGGATTTCCTGCTTCGGCTCATTGTAGTTGTTTCTGGCATCGCCAAGAATGATGACGGTAGATTTCTTGTCAATTTTGGTCAGTGCCAGATCTTTCAGATCCTGAAACGACGTCCCATAGTCGGTTACGCCCTGGCCATATTTTGCGCGAACATCATCGATCGCCTCAAGAGCGTCCATATGATCGAACTGTCTGGTCACTTCATGCAACCGGTTTGAAAACACGAACGACCTGACCTTCGGCAACACTTCATTCATGGAGTAAAGGAACATCAGCAAGAACTGTGAAACTTTTGCGACGGAACCACTGACATCACAGACAGCGTAGATTTTGGGCCGTTCAATCTTTGTTGTCTTCCAGTGTATGTCGAACATGACACCGCCGTAAGACATATTGCGCTGAATCGTTCGGCGCATATCGATATGGCCCTTGTTCTTGATTTTCTTGCGCCTCGCATGAAGAGCGATCAGTTTCTTGGCGACCTGACGTACCATTTCGTACATATGGCCAAATTCGTCGGGCGAGACGTTGGTGAGCTTGATCCGGCGAAGCACGTCTTCGCGCATTCTGTCGGCGTCCCCGGCGGTCATCTGAAGAAGCTGCTGTTCCACATAATCGCGCACGTCTTCGATAATGTCGGCCCGGCCCTCTTTCAGTCGGATCGCTGTTTCCCAGGTTTCAGTCTTCAGGTCTGCTTCAAGGTTTTCAATATCCAGGTCAAGCTGGGCCAGGCCCATCTGGTCCAGAAGCCGCATGACATAGAGACCCTTTTGAGTGAACAGCTCGATATCATTGAGCTCCACGGCCCGTGCGGCCTGTGCCATGGCCACGGCAATCCCCTCGCCGTCGTCGTTCAGGATCATGGTGGCAAGACGACCAAGCTCGCCAATCCCGCCTTCGCCATCGGCTTCTTCATCGTCTTCGATGGCGCTACCACCGCCACCTCCGCCTTCTCCGCCGCCGCTGCCCTGACCTTCGCCTTCGCCGCCGGCACCGTCTTTCTGCTGGCCATCCGCTTCGCCGTCTTCGCCCTCGCCATCTTCGTCATCAGATTTCTTGCCGCGCTGGCGATCGGAAAAACGATCGAAGGAAAAGAAGCGGTCAAAAGTGTGATTGAAAGTTTCCGTTTCATCGCCGGTTTTGGCGAGGATCATGGACAGGCTGTCTTTCAGCAATGTCCGATCACCAAACCCCAGCATGTCGAGGGTCTCATAGGCGAGCATTGCTTCATGAATGGTGACAGGCACTTCAGCCTGTCTGAGAACGCGAATAAAATCCGAAAGGGCCTGATGGGCCATGCATGAATCCCTTGGGCAATCGCTATGCTGTCGGCGCTACTGTGCCGCCAGTGAATTGGTATTTGAAGCCTTCGCCGCCATGCCCGCAACCTCAGTGGTCACATGATCAATATCTTCCTGGAATTTCAACAGCACGTTCAGCGTATTTCGCACGACTTGTGGATCCAGTTCATCGGCATGCAGAAGAAGAAGCGTGCGCGCCCAGTCGATGGTTTCACTGACAGCCGGCACTTTCTTGAGATCCAGTTCCCTGAGCTGCTGTACGAAATTCACCAGTTGCACGCGCAGCCGTTCGGTAATTTCGGGCACGCGGGCCTGAATGATTTCCTGCTCAAGCTTTGCTTCGGGGAACGGAATATAGAGATGCAAACAGCGCCGTTTCAGCGCATCGCCGATTTCGCGTGTATTGTTCGACGTGAGAAACACCATCGGAATCTGCTTCGCCTTCAATGTGCCAAGCTCCGGCACCGAAATCTGATAATCTGAAAGAAGCTCAAGAAGGAATGCTTCAAACTCATGGTCCGACTTGTCAATTTCATCGATCAGCAGCACACAGCCGTCTGGTGCATTGAGCGCCTTCATCAAGGGCCTGGGTTCGAGAAACTCCTCCGAGTAGAACTGATCGCCAAAGTCGTGCAGCCGGCTCATTGAATCTTCGAGCCCCTTGGCGCCCTGGAGAACCTCATTCATCTGTTCACGCAGAATCTGGGTGTAGAGCAGTTGCTTGCCGTACTTCCATTCGTAGAGTGCCTTTGATTCATCGAGGCCCTCGTAGCACTGTAACCGTACAAGCGGCAGCTCCAGAAATTCTGCGGTGGCCTTTGCAAGCTCCGTCTTGCCGACCCCTGGCGGCCCTTCAACCAGAATTGGTTTGTCGAGATTGATGGACAGAAACACCGCTGTCGCGATGTAGTCGTTCGCGATATAGCCGCTTTTTGCAAAGCCCGCCTTGATCTCGTCCAGCGTCGGCGAATCCGCTTTGATTTCACGTTTGGTTGCTGTCTCAGCGCTCACTGTTGTCTTCTCCATTCATGGCCCGGCATGGATACATTTCGGTCGGTTAACGCACACCAGCACCCTCACTCAGAGGGTCTCCGCCACTCAGATTCTCGGGCCGCAAATATTGATCGACCAATGTTGGCGGCAATCAACCATTTCCGGGCATAATGGTCAAGCTTCTCTGTCAGCGTCGAACAAGATGTCGCGGTCCTTTGCTGGTGTTTTCGGTGCCAAATAGAGCATGATGGCCGCATTCGGGGGGTGCCTGCCCGTGCCCTAGTCTATCCAGCTCGAAAGGCAATCGATGCTCCGGCACGTTACAATCAGAATATTCATCGCCGTGCCGACGCTTTTAGCCATCGTCACCCTGGCCTTCTTCATGATGCGGTTGGCTCCCGGCGGCCCGTTTGACGCTGAACGCCGCCTGCCGCCCGAAATTGAAGCCAATTTGAAGGCGGCATACGATCTGGACAAGCCCATCTTGGACCAATATGTGTCCTACATTCAGGGACTGCTCCAAGGCGATCTTGGCCCTTCTTTCACCTATCGCGACTTTTCGGTCTCCGAGCTCGTTGCCTCAGGAATTCCGGTCAGCCTGAGCATCGGTCTGACGGCACTTTGCCTGGCACTTTTCTTCGGCTGCATCGCCGGTGTCATGGCCGCCTACCGACATGACCGGCCAAGTGATATCGTCATTATGGGATTTGCCATGACCGGCATTGTCGTCCCGGTCTTTGTCATGGCGCCCCTGCTTGCGCTCGTCTTTGGGGTCTACGCTGGCCTGTTGCCGGTGGCCGGCTGGCAGGACGGCGCGATCGCCAATCGTGTTCTGCCGAGCGTTGCACTGGCCCTGCCCTTTACTGCCGTCATTGCACGACTTATGCGCGGCAGCATGCTGGAAGTCATGCAGAGCGAGTTCATGCGAACCGCAATTGCGAAAGGCGTGCCGGCCTGGCAAGTACCCTGGCGTCATGGCTTCAGGACGGCTTTTATGCCGGTGCTCAGCTACCTTGGGCCCGCCGCCGCAGGGATCATTACAGGCTCCGTCGTCGTTGAACAGATTTTCGCCATTCCCGGCATCGGACGCTACTTTGTTGAAGGGGCTCTGAACCGTGACTACACTCTGGTCTTGGGCGTTGCGGTCTTCTATGCAGCGCTGATCATTCTGTTCAATCTTGTTGTCGATATCTTCTATCGCATCCTTGATCCAAAAGTGGATTTAGGCAGATGAGCCGCGGGTCTGATGGCGGCCTTTGGGCGCAGGCGTGGTGGCGGCTTTGGGCTGATCGGCGCGGCCGCGTGAGCATCTTGCTGCTGGCCCTGATTGCCAGCCTGGCAGTTCTCGGTCCCCTGATCAGCAGTTTCGAATTTGACCAGGTGTCCTGGGACGCCATCGGCGAAGCGCCCTCGATTGCCACTGCCCACTGGTTTGGCACCGACGGACTTGGCCGTGATCTTTTCACAAGAACTTTCATGGGCGCACGTATATCGCTTCTTGTCGGGCTGCTGGCGACGACGGTCAGTGTAACTATTGGTGTTCCGTATGGCGCCATCTCGGGCTTTCTCGGTGGACGCGCCGACGCCGCCATGATGCGCCTGGTCGATGTGCTCTATGCCATGCCGTTCATGTTCTTTGTCATCATTCTCGTGGTCATTTTCGGCCGGAACATCTATCTGATCTTTGTCGGCATCGGGGCGGTCGAGTGGCTCACCATGGCACGAATTGTCCGGGGGCAGACGCTCTCCCTGAAAGCTCAGCCCTTTGTCATGGCTGCGAGAGCAGCGGGCGCCAGCAATCGGCGGATCGTATTTACGCATATCGTGCCCAACCTTTTCGGCACAGTGATTGTTTTCTCAACCCTGACCATTCCGGGCGTCATCCTGACCGAAAGCTTCATCAGCTTCTTAGGCCTGGGCATACAGGAACCCATGACCAGCTGGGGCGTACTGGTCGCCGACGGTGCCCGCGAAATGGAGACCGCGCCGTGGCTGCTCCTGTTTCCCGGCCTGTTTCTGGCCGCGACCCTGCTGGCATTCAATTTTCTGGGTGATGCGCTCCGTGACGCCCTGGATCCGCGACTTGAGGCCAGACAGGGCAAAAAATCATAGGTTTCCCCTTGAATTCGGGACATTTACCCCCATTTTATGTGTGAAATAAAGTGTTTTACACTGGAACAGTGGATAATATTCCTGTAGTTCTTCCACAAAGCCATCACACTCTATGCCGGACTCCACATTGAGAAGCTTGCCATGCCAACGACCGAGACAAACATGACTGACGTGCAGACCGCCGACATTACTGATCTGCCAGTGCCGCCACTGCGTGGCCTGGATCTGTCAGAGGTGAACGCGATGCTTACCAATCTGAACCCCATTGAAACGATTGAATGGGCCCGCGACAGATTTGGTACTGGCCTTGTCATGAGCACAAGCTTCGGCATCCACTCCGCTACCATGCTGCACCTTGCAACACTGGTCGTTCCCGATATTCCCGTCATCTGGGTCGATACAGGCTATCTGCCGGCTGAAACCTACAAATTTGCCGCCGACCTTATCGACAAACTCTCGCTGAACATCCAGGTCTATCAGTCCCCTATGAGCCCGGCTCGCATGGAAGCGTTGCACGGCAAACTCTGGGAAGAGGGAACGGTTGAGGCTCTCAATCTTTATGATCGCATCCGCAAAGTCGAGCCCATGCAGCGGGCCATGAAGGAATTGGGTGCCACTGCATGGATTGCAGGCCTGAGGGCAGATCAGACTGAGTTCCGGGCGTCCCTTGACCCCTTAGTGATGCAGGACGGTCGTGGCAAGATTCATCCCATTCTCAATTGGTCTTCAAGAGACATTCACTATTACATGAAGGCAAATGGCCTTGATTACCATCCGCTCTGGAATGAAGGATACGTGACTGTCGGTGACTGGCACTCGAGCCGGCCGCTGACCGCCGAAGATGAAGATGAGCGCGGCACGCGTTATCAGGGCCTAAAGGAAGAGTGTGGCGTCCATCTTCCGCAGTCCGAAGAAGAAGCGGCAAGCCTGGAATCAAGTCAGCTCTAAACTCTCTGTCTGACCCGGTGCCAAACTCGCACACCTAAAAGTACGGTCAATATGGAACCGTAGATAACCGGTTCGGTTACATCTGCTTTCACCATCATATAGAAATGTATAACTGCCAGCACAGCGGCTCCATAGACCAGCCGGTGAAGCTGGCGCCAGCGCCTGCCTCCCAGGCGTTTCTGCATGGCATCAGTCGAGGTCAGCGCAAGCGCAAGCAATATGACAAATCCGGTCATCCCTGCTGTCATGAACAGGCGTTTCGTTACATCAACCCAGATCTCGGCGAAGTCGAAAAACTGATCGACCGCCACATAATTTGTCACGTGAAGTGAGACATAAAAGAATGCAAACAGCCCCAGCATACGCCGATATCGGGCCAATTCATTCCACTGCAGAACAATGCGTGCCGGTGTCACTGCAAGGGTGAGCAACAGAAACCTGAGCGCCCAGTCGCCGAGATAGCGATTGATGGCTTCAATCGGGTTCGCGCCGAGTTTGCCCTGAGTAAGCTCAATCAGCAGCCAGAGGAGTGGCAGCAGGCATATGGCCGCCAGTACAATCTTCTTCGTTCTCAGTGACATCTAGAAATACTTGGCGAGATCCATACCGGCATAAAGCTCCGCGACTTCCTCCGCATAGCCATTGAACGGCAACGTGTCGCGTCTGAAGAAATCTCCTATGCGGCGTTCGCGGGCCTGTGACCATCTTGGGTGGCGGACGTCCGGATTCACGTTGGCATAAAAGCCATATTCATTGGCCGCAGACATATTCCAGCTGGTCGGCGGCCTGTCTTCGCGCAATCGGATTCTGACAATTGACTTGATGCTTTTGAAGCCATATTTCCAGGGCACAACAAGGCGAACGGGTGCACCGTTCTGGTTCGGCAACAGCTCTCCATACATGCCCACGGCCAGTATGGTCAGAGGATGCATTGCCTCATCAAGCCGCAGGCCTTCCCGATAGGGCCATTTCAGCACGCGTGTTCGTTGGCCTGGCATCTGCCGGGGATCATAGAGAGTTGTGAATTCGACAAACCGTGCTTTTGATGTCGGTTCAAATTTCGAGATTATCTTGCCAAGAGGCACACCAAGCCAGGGAATGACCATGGACCAGGCTTCGACACATCTGAGCCGGTACACCCGCTCTTCGATCTGCCTGGGTTCAATCAGATCTTCAATAAACAGCCTGCCTGGCTTCTCCACCTCTCCTGTGATCTCGATGGTCCACGGATCCGTCACCAGGCCTTGTGCAAATTCCTGCGGCGCTTCTTTATCGAGCCCGAACTCATAGAAATTGTTGTAATGCGTGGCATCATGCTGGTTGGTATGCAGCTCATCCGTGCTGTATGGACTTGGTTCAGTCGCTGGCGGCGGCAGATCGATCTTCGCCCATGCCCTGGCGGCAAGACCCAGACTGCCAAGCGCGGCGGCAGCACCCAATATGACTTCACGACGGCCCATCAGTCCCTGTCGCTGGTCATACAGTCTTCGCGGTGTGATCTCGGATGATTGAACCTGACCGGATGCCTGTTTGTGAATAATCACTGTAAGGGCCCTTTTTGTGATGAAATCCAAGACATCGAACAAGTCTTTTGAATTGGCGCCGGTCTGAGTGACTTTGACCTTATACATGAAAGCGATGTACATATGCGTCTGACGGCAGATGGGCGCGTCAGATTCGACGGAATATGGGCCGCGTTCCGTTTTGGTAGGCGGCCCTTTCATGCCGCGGCTGACCAATGCCATGTAGCCCTGGGGAACAAAAGAAGAATAATGTGCTTCGCAAAAATCCAATTCTGATTATTCTCGCCGCCGCTGTTTCAATATTACTCGGTTTCGCGCTTTCAACCCTTTGGAACACTGAGCCGGACGGGACCGATGGGTCAGCCTCAGCGAGGCCCGGTTCGTCGGGCGCCGGAGGCGGATCGCGCGGCGGCCCGCCTGGCGGGCGAGCGGTGCTGGTGATAACCGCACCGGCGCGCATCGCTGAAATTGTCGATGAGATCGAAGCCATCGGCACCACGCATGCCAACGAGTCTGTGCTCTTGACGGCGAAAGTCACCGACACTGTGCGGCGCGTGAATTTTGACGATGGTGACTATGTTGAAGCGGGCACCATCCTGGTCGAACTCACGAATGATGAACAGACCGCCGCTCTGGCCGAAGCCCGCGCCAATCTGGATGAGGCTCAAAAGCAGATTGCCCGCATGCAGGGCCTTGTCGCCCGGGGAAACGCGCCACAGTCCAGACTTGATGAAGATCAGGCGCAACTGGAGACAGCCAGGGCCCGCGTTGACGTTATTGTTGCCCGGCTTTCAAACTTCCTGATCCGCGCACCGTTCGCCGGCATACTGGGATTTCGCGGTGTCAGCCCGGGCACCATGGTGACGCCTCAGACGGTTGTTACAACCCTTGATGACGTCAGCATCATCAAACTTGATTTTTCCGTACCAGAAACATTCCTGAGCGCTCTCGGCGCCGGCATGGAAGTTGACGCCCTCAGCGCCGCCTATCCGGATCTTCGCTTCGCTGGCATTGTTTCGACAATTGGTAGCAGAGTCGATCCTGTAACGCGAGCCGTTACGGTACGCGCGTTGATGCCAAATGACGAAGGCCTGCTGCGCCCCGGCATGCTGATGGCCGTTGTGCTGGTGAGAAGCCGGGACCAGGTCCTGGTCATCCCGGAAGAAGCACTGGTGCCAGTTCAGGACAAACAGTTCGTATTCACGATTGAAGGCGGCAAGGCACAGCGTGTCGAAGTGGAGATCGGAAGAAGACGGCCAGGCATTGTGGAAATCCTTTCCGGCCTCTCACAGGGTCAGCAGGTCGTCACGGACGGCACACTTCGTTTACGGCCAGGTGTTACGGTACAGGTCCAGAACAGCGGACCAGCCGAGGCGACACCAGCCGCAAGTCAGATTACCAGACCCGGTACAGGGGGCGCTTCAGGCGGGCGAGATGCCCGGCCTGCAGAAGCATCGCCAATCGGGGGCCGCAGTTAGCACGGGGGCAAGTATTGCGCCATGATACTTTCTGACGTTTCTGTCAAACGGCCCGTTTTTGCGACGGTGCTGAGCCTTCTCCTGTTGGCGTTCGGCATTCTTTCATTTTCGTCTCTGCCGGTCCGTCAATATCCGGACATATCGCCACCAGTGGTTTCTATTCAGGCCAACTATCGCGGCGCCGCCGCCAACATTATTGAAACGAAAATCACGCAAGTGATCGAAAACGCCATCAGCGGGATCGAGGGTATCCGATCGATCTCGTCTTCAAGCCGCGATGGCCGCGCGAGCATTTCAGTGGAATTTTCTCTCGATCGCGAAATGGATGACGCCGCCAACGACATCCGCGACCGTGTTGCGCGTATTGTCGCAAGGCTGCCGGAAGAAGCTGATCCGCCGACGATTGCCAAACGTGATGCCGATGCGCAGGTGATTCAGTGGTTCAATCTGAGCAGTCCCACCATGGATCCCATGAAACTTACGGATTATGCGTCGCGCTATATTGTGGATCAGTTTTCTGTTGTCGACGGTGTGGCCCAGGTCCAAAACAGCGGTGCCGGTAGATATGCCATGCGGGTCTGGATCAATCGGATTGCGCTTGCCGCCAGGAATTTGACAGTCGCCGACATTGAAAATGCCCTTCGCCGCGAGAATGTGGAGTTGCCGGCCGGGCGTATCGATTCCCAGAACAGAGAATTCTCGGTCCGTATCACTAGAAGTTACAATACGGTCGCCGACTTCAAGGCGATGCCTGTTCGTCGAGGGCCGGACGGGCATCTAATTCGGCTCGGTGAAGTCGCAGAAATTGAGATCGGTCCGGCAGATTATCGCAACGAATTTCGCACAAACATGGCACCAATGGTGGGGCTTGGCATAATCAAGCAGTCTACGGCCAATACTTTGTCTGTCGGCCTGGCGACGAAGGCCCAGGCCGAATTGCTGAACCAGACATTGCCGGAAGGCATGAACATCCAGGCGAGTTTCGACAGCTCGATTTTCATTGATGCGGCCATAAACAGCGTCTACCGGACCCTGTTCATCACCATGATTCTGGTAAGCGCAGTGATCTATCTCTTTCTTGGCAACTTCAGAGCGACTTTGGTGCCGGCGGTGACGGTGCCGGTATGCCTGACGGCTTCCTTCATCATCCTGGCGGCCTTTGGATTTTCAGTAAATCTGCTTACTCTGCTTGCTCTGGTGTTGGCGATTGGGCTTGTTGTGGACGATTCCATTGTGGTGCTCGAAAATATCTACCGCCGGATCGAGGACGGCGAGCCACCATTGCTGGCATCCTATAATGGCGCGCGCCAGGTCGCTTTTGCAGTCATCTCGACGACCCTGGTTCTTATCGCCGTCTTTGTGCCAATCGCGTTTCTTCAGGGCAACATAGGCAGGGTCTTTGCAGAGATCGCATTTGCCATAGGTGCCGCCGTCGTATTCTCCAGCTTTCTGGCATTGACGCTATCGCCGATGATGTGCTCAAAGCTTCTGAAGGAACATGCTTCCCACAGCTGGCTGAACAATCGGATTGACCGGGTCTTCACCAGGCTGGGCCAGGCCTATCACCGGGGGCTGGAAATCTGTCTGCCTCATCCGGTCATTTTTGGCGCCGGGATAATTATTGTCCTGGCGGGCATCTTCGGCCTCATGCGTGAGATCCCGTCGGAGTTCACACCACAAGAGGATCAGGGATCGTTCTTCACCTTCGTCAGTGCGCCTGAAGGTGCTTCATACGAATATATGCAAGGCCAGTTACGCCAGATTGAAGCTACTGTTCTGCCCTATCTGCAATCAGGTGAAGTCGTCCGGGTCCTGACACGTGTCCCCGGCTTTGGTGCTGCCGACGCCGTGAACAGCGCTGTTGTTATAGTCAATCTGGCGAGCTGGGATGAGCGTGATCGGAGCACCCAGACAGTGATGCGTGAACTTGCAGCCAAATGGGCGCAAATCCCCGGCGTCAGGGCGTTTCCGCGTGCGGGCGGCGGCCTGGGCCGCCGCGGCGGCGGCGCGCAGGTCCAGTTTGTGCTGGGCGGGCCGACCTATGAGGAACTTGCGGACTGGCGAGACCTGCTGATCAGCCGTGCAATGGCACATGGTGGGTTCCAGAGAATAGACAGCGATTACAAAGAAACAAAGCCACAGCTCGTTGTCGAAGTCGACAAGGACCGGGCCGCCGATCTTGGTGTCTCAATCCAGAATATCGGATCGACAATGCAAACCATGTTTGCTGAACGCCGTGTGACGACCTATACGGAGGGTGGCGAGGAATATGATGTCATCCTGCAGGCCAAAGAGGATGACCGTGCAACGCCGGATGACCTGACAAACATCTATGTAAGATCTGAGGCCACCGGCGAGCTGATCCCTCTGTCCAATCTGACCCGTGTTGAAAATCGCGCCGATGCCGGCTCACTCAACCGTTACAACCGGCTTCGGACGATCACCTTGTCGGCGAGCCTCGGCCCCGACCTGACATTGGGAGAGGCTCTGTATTTCCTTGAAGGTGTGGTGCGTGACGAGTTGCCGGTGACCGCCCATGTTGATTACAAAGGCGAATCGCGGGACTTCAAAGAGTCATCGAATGAGCTCTATTACATGTTCGCCATGGCGTTACTTGTGGTGTTCCTTGTTCTGGCCGCGCAGTTTGAAAGTTTCGTGCACCCCTTTGTCATCATGCTTGCGGTCCCACTGGCGGTCGGGGGCGCGCTTCTTGGACTTTACGTCACTGGCGGCAGCCTGAACGTATATTCCCAGATCGGCATCATCATGCTGATCGGCATCGCCGCGAAAAACGGCATTCTGATTGTCGAATTTGCCAATCAGCTGCGCGACGAGGGCTTCGAATTTGAGGAAGCGATCATAGAGGCGTCTCAGATACGACTGCGCCCGGTGATGATGACGGCGGTGTCGACAATCATGGGCGCAATGCCGCTCATTCTGGCCACCGGCCCTGGTGCTGCGAGCCGCATCACTCTTGGTGTCGTCATATTCTGGGGCGTCTCGACTGCGACATTTTTGACTCTTTTCATCGTGCCTGTGTTTTATCGCCTGCTTTGCCGCCACAGTCAGTCCCCGGGGGCGGTCGCCGCCAGGCTTGCGCGCCTGCAAGAAGCGGTCTCAAAGCGAATCTGACCCTTCTTCTGGGTATTTACGGGATTCTCTTGAGTCCTGAATCCCTTGCTGAGCGGCGATTCGTGCAGGATCACCATATACGTTGCAGAGCTGCATCACATTTGGTCTGGCAGCCGCAAATCCCTTGAATTTTGGTGCTCAGGGGATTCCTATTGCACAAGATGTGGCGTAGAATTACATACTCAATACAAGTTGTAGCCCCGCAATCAGTCAGGATGAGCCTGACCGTGCGAATTTTGTGTCTTGACGGTAGATAGTGGATTCAATTAAAGCGTGGGCTTAAGTTTAAGGCCTAACTGACTGAAAGCGTGAAGTTAAATTTAAACTTCTCGTTTTTGGAGTGTCAGAGTTGCTGTAGGTCAGTAAAATTTGGTGGTGTTATGAGGTTCCACGGTATGAATAGCGTCCTTGTGAATGCGAGCTCCTTCCGCAATCCCCTTACTTTTCGCCAGAAATGTCTCGTAACGACAGCCATCGCGGCTTTCCCCGGCATGATGCTGGGAGCAGCACCCGCTGCGGCCGAGTGTGTTCTTGTTGGCTCAGTTGTCACATGTTCGGTGAATGATGCCACTGGCTTTGCAGATGCCTCAAGCGGTCTCACTGTAAATGTCAGCAATGGCATCACAGTGAACGGAGTCGTCCCGGCAATCGACATTGGCGACAACGGCATTATCAACAATGATGGCATAGTTGACGGCGTCCTCATGGGCGTCGGCGGTACGCTGAACGTCGAGAATACTGGCGTGGTCATCAACAACATCGATTTTGCAGCCGGCGCTGGATCCAATGCCGTCAACGTAATGCTCGGCGGCGTTGTCATCGCAGATGTCAACGGCAACACCGGTGACGAAGCCCTCACCATTGAAAACGGCAGCTCCTTTGTTGGCAACGCTAACCTCGGCGAAGGCGACAACTCGGTCGTCATTCGAAACGACGGCGTGCTTACGGGAAGTCTGACAACATTGTCGGGTGATGACACGCTTTCCATTAGCAACATGAGCACCATCGTTGCCAATGCGGACCTGGGCGATGGTGACAACAGTGTCACGGTAAGGAATTCAGCAGCAATCGTAGGAACACTGACAACCGGCAGCGGCGACGACGACATTCTGGTTGAAAATGGAAGTGCGCTGGTGGGGGCTGTGGTAACCGGCAATGGCACGAACACTGTAACCATCAATGTGGCCGAACTCAGCGCTGGCCTGACAATGGGCACCGGCGACGACACGCTGACAATTACCGGCGGTGGCTGGATCATCGGCAGCGCAATGCTTGATGATGGTGACAATGAAATCACGATGAATACAGGTGCCGAGATCACTGTCGATCTGACAACGGGCACAGGCGATGACACTCTGAACATGAGTGACTTCTCGATCATCAGCGGCGGCGCAACACTCGGGGATGGTTCGAACGAAGTCACCATGGCCGGTGCAAGTGAAATCGTTGGCATTTTGATCACCGGCATCGGAGACGACTCCATTTCTCTTGATGGCGCGAGCCGGGTCAGCGATGACCTGATCACTGGTGGGGGCTCCGATGAAGTCTCCCTTACAGATGGCAGTTTCGTCGCCGATCTTCTCGATGTCGGTGATGGCGATGACGAAGTCATGATGGACGGCGCAAGCTTTGCAGCGTTCTTCACCATCGGCGACGGCAATGACGAGCTGGTTCTTGAAAACGGCTCGTTCATCCAGACCATGAACGTCATGGGCACCGGTGAAAAGGACATTTCAATCCTGTCCGGCAGTTCGATCAACAGCGCGCTTACAGCAGACCTCAATTCAACAACCTTTCTGCTGATCGATGACGGCGTCCTGAACGGACTTGTAACTCTCGGCAATGGCAACAATGAAGTCATCATGCGAAACGACGCTTTCCTGAACGGCAATCTGATAGGGGGCAGTGGCGAAGACTTCGTTCTGATCGAGGGTCCAAGCACGGTCACAGGCAACGTAGTGACCAGCCTCGGCAATGACCACATTATCACGACCGGAACAATCACCGGAAACATCGGCGCTGGAATAGGTGATGACATCGTCGAAATCGGCAACGACGGTGCTTTGCCAGGCGGAACTCTGAACGGTGGACTTGATGACGATATACTGATTCTGTTTGGTGACGAAGTCGGCCAGATCTTTGACCGACCCGGAACTGGTTTTGAACATCTGATCAAGAACGGCACGGGCGATTGGGAGATGACGGCCGTCACGACCTTTGCGGACGTCCGGCTGAACGATGGCATCCTGCGATCCGCGGACGACAACTTCCTTGGCGTTCTGACGGGCCCCCTGACATTCGATGGCGGCACCTTGAACCCGATTTCGCCGGTGTTCGCATCAACGGCTCGCGACACGACATTGCTCGCCGGAGGCGGCACAATCCTGGCCGACAGTAATTTCACCATGAGCGGTGACATCACAGGCGTCGGTGCCCTTGCAAAGGACGGCACTGGTGACCTGAAGCTGAACGGCACGAATGACTTCACTGGCGGCATCGATATTCTCAATGGTCGTGTTGAAGGTGATACGGACAGCATCCCGGGCGACGTTCGCATGGCCGCCGGTACCCAAATTGAATTTGATCAGGGCTTCGCCGGCACGCATTCCGGTGACATTTCCGGTGACGGATCGCTGCTTTTCTCTGACAGCGGGCCTCTGACACTGGCCGGCACCAATACATATACCGGTGGCACAGAGATTTCCGATGATGGGGCCCTTATTGGCGACACCTTCAGCCTCCAGGGCGACATCTTCATGAGCGACGCGGCTGGCGACGCTTCCGTGACCTTCAATCAGGACTTTAACGGCACCTATTCCGGCGACCTGACAGGCTTTGGTCAGCTTTTCAAGGAAGGTGCGGGGACGCTGACCACGACAGGCGACCTCTTGCATACCAACGACACCACGGTCAACGGCGGTCGTCTGGATGTTGACGGCACGCTCGACAACGGTGGCATGGGCGTTGTCACGTTGAACATTGGGACAGCGCTCGGCGGCACCGGCACGATCACTTCAGACGTTATTTCGAATGGCGCCACAACTGCCCCCGGTAATTCCATCGGCGAGCTGACCATTGTCGGCGACTGGACCATGGATGATATTTCGACGCTCGAAATTGAGCTCAACCCGACAGTCGCGGACGTTCTCAACGTATCGGGAACGGCGACAATTGACGGCACATTGGCGCTTATCGCCGAAACCGATGTTTTCTATGTCGACAACAGCACATTCCTGTTCCTCGATGCGGGCACCATAGTCGGCGACTACGACACAGTAACCGGCACAACGGTAAATCAGTTCATCGAACTTGAAACCAGTGAAGACACGATCACAGTCAATCGCACGGACTATGACACTGTCGCGCTGACGACAAACCAGATGGCAATAGCCGGTGGTCTTGACACCGCAACAGCAGCAGGCATCACCCCCGGCAGTGATTTTGAAGCCATCCTGATCCTGCTTGACCATACAGCGGATCCAGCAGCCGCTCGCGACATCTTCGACGCGGTGAATGGCGAAAACTACAATGCCTTTGTCCAGGTCGGTCATGATACGGGCCGGCAGTTCCTGCGCCAGATCGATGAACGCATGTACGATTTCCGCGCATTTGACCCGGCTGAAGAGAAGTCCGGCCTGCAGGCATGGGCCCGAGCCTATGGCGGCATGACAGATCTCAATGGCAAAGACGCGCTCGACGGTTTTGAAACAGACAGCTTCGGATTTGCGGCTGGCTTTGACGCCCAGATTACGAAGGGCGTCGTCGGCGGTATCGCGATTGGTTACTCAGAGACCGACATCGACATTTCAGAGCGTCCCGGCAACGACGGCGATCAGGACAGCCTGCAGTTTGGTGCCTACATCACTGCAAACTTCGAACACGTGTTTGTCGAATCCTCGATAGCCTATATCGACACTGACAATTCCTTCGATCGTGTAATTTCGTTTCCTGGCGTAGACAGAGTTGCAAGGTCGAGCTTCGATGGCGATCAGTTCGCTGCCAAAGTAAAAGTCGGCGGCAACTTTGACGTCGGCCGCATCGCGACCATCAGACCCTATGTGGCCCTTGATTACAGCGATGTTGACATCAATGGCTTCACAGAAGCCGGTGCCGACAGTCTGAACCTCGTGGTCAGCGAACTGGACGACAACGAGCTTCACGGTTCAATTGGAGTTCAGGTCGAAAGGACCGTAACAACGGCCAGTGGCGCGACATTCGTGCCGAGCGCGCATCTCGCCTATCGCACTTTGCTTGGCAACAGTGATCGCGTCATGACAGCGCAGTTTGAAGGCTCGGCAGCGTCCACCCATCAGCTGATCGGTGCGACAGGCGGCGACGACCAGTTGGTCGCCGGTCTCGGCATCACAGGCAGGCTCACAGATAACGTCTATGTCTACTTGGATTATGAAGGGCTGTTCCAGAACAACCGCGATTCCCACTATGTGGGCGGCGGAGTTCGCGTCAAATTCTAGTTCTATCTCTCTCAACTATGACCATACTTGGTCAGGGCCGCATAAACCCCTTCGCGGCCCTTTTTTTTGTTCAGCCTCTGCCTTTTTATTCAGGTCAGCAGATTTAGTCTGCACTTGCCGAGTTTCGTCTGACTTCAAGCTCCTCGCGGATCGCCGCATGGCGTTCGCGGCTGATGTTGTATCTCGACAGGATTATAATAGCAAGGACAGGCAGGATCGCCATCAGCGGCCCATAGGCAAAGCCCAGCTCCCAGATCTTTTCCGGAGGTACCTTGTCGGGCGTGATGTCAGATCCCAGCGGCCATTCGATCACATCGATGATGATGCCGCCAATCAGATGGCCGCCGGCGGACAGCGACTTCCCGATGAACGAGATAGCGCCGAAGAAAGCGCCCTCCTGACGCCGGCCCGTGTTCAGCTCATGCTCATCGACAACATCCGCCATCATGGAGGAGGATCCGGTGCCACCCAGGATGCCAAAAAATGTGCCGAGGAAAGAGCCAAAGAGAAATAGGGCAAAGGCTATGTCATTCGTGCCGGTCGGAAACCATCCGGCAAGGTGCAGAAAAACCATCCCGGTCTGAATGATGGTCGACATGGTGATACCGAAAATATAGGTCGGCTTCTTGTCAAACCTTCGATGACACCATTGCAGAAAGAAAATCGGCAGGATGGCACCCGTAATGAGCGCGATGGCATAGAAATTGATCCTGAACGTCGATACGCCCCAGAAATAGGTCAGCATGTGAAGGCCGAGCGTCGATTGGGCGCCGCCATAGACAGCAAAAATCAACCCGCCAAAGAACAACATGCGGAACGAATAATTTGTCAGCGCGGATCGCAGGTCCTTGAAGATATCGCCGATGCGAAACTTGCCGACATCTTCACCTTTGGGCAGAAACGGAATCACCTTTTTGGTGCCCTGAAAGGTGACCATGATGCAGAGAATCATGGCGATTGCGCAGCCCACTGCATAGATCGGATAGCCTTCAGGATTGAGCTGGCCTGTCTCGAACTCTGCCGTTGAGCGGAAGGTGTAGAGGAAGCCATAGAAGAAAGCCGCAGCTGACCCGATCACACCAAAGGGTACCCGGACGACAACAATGCGTGTCCGCTCGATGTAATTTGGGCTCAGCTCCGCACCAACTGCCAGATGCGGCACATGGAAGAGGGTCATCGATGCCCGCGTCAGAACTGCAAAAACAGTCAGCCACAAGAACAGCGCCATTTGCTGGGGTTCATAGCCCAGCGACATCCAGTCGGGCGCGGACAGCCCGCCGCTCTGTATGGATTCTGGCGGCATAAACAGGAGAACAAACGCGACCGCCAATGGCGGAGCTGCCATCAGAAAGAACGGATGCCGGCGCCCCCATCGGGAACGGAATCGGTCCGAAACGGACCCCATGACCGGGTCGGTGAAGCCATCAAACATCAGTGCTATGGCAATCGCCGCACCTGAGAGAGTGCCTGGCAGTTCCATCACCTGCACATAGTAAAAAAACAGAAAGGTCTCGAACGCCCTGCTTTTGATCGCTTCTGCTGCGCGACCAATGCTGTAGCTGATCAGGATACCCCACGGCACACGTTCCAAATCACTGCCTCCGTACTTTCCGCGAACCAATATCTGGCTCGCCACGCTCGATACTGAGCCGAACCGTGCATGGCCGATGCCGCGCCTGTCAAGTGAGACCGGCGCGAGACATGATTTGATCGGTGGTCACAATCGTGTGAAGCTCGAACGGTTCTACGAGTGGCTCACGAGAGTCTGGACCGAAACTCGAGGAGTATTATTATGGGTAGAGTTATCGCTGCGGCTTATGGCGTGATCTGTTACGTGATCTTTTTCCCGACACTTCTTTACGCAATCGGCTTTGTCGGGAATTTCTACGTGCCGAAGTCAATCGACAGCGGTGTCGAAGGGCCTCTTGTAATGTCCCTCATAATCAATGCCGGCCTGCTGGGTCTGTTCGCAGTTCAGCACAGCGTTATGGCGCGCCCTGCATTCAAAGAGCAGTGGACAAAATTGGTGCCGAAGTCGGTTGAGCGAAGCACCTACGTGCTGATTACAAGTCTGATCCTGATTGGCCTCTTTTATTACTGGCAGCCACTGACAATGGCGATCTGGCAGGTGCAGAATGAGACGCTCGCGACGGGCCTCGTCGTCCTGTCGCTGCTCGGCTGGGGCATACTGGTGTTCAGCACATTTACGTTCAATCACTTCGAACTTTTCGGCCTGCAGCAGATATGGCTCAATCTTCAGAAACGCGAGGCGGCTGAAATCACCTTCAAGAAGAAGCATCTCTACAATTTTGTGCGCCATCCCATGATGGTCGGCTTCATCATCGCCTTTTGGGCAACGCCGAGCATGACACTGGGGCATCTTCTTTTCGCGGTCATGACAACATGCTACATCCTGGTCGCGCTGCTGATTGAAGAGCACGATCTGGAGAACGCTTTGGGAGAGGACTACAGCCAGTACAAGAAAGAAGTGCCGATGATTATTCCGGGAACCAAGCGCAAAGCCTGAGTTTGCCTCGCTTTCAGCCCGTGAACTAGGCGGTTCAGGCATCAGCCGTTTTGTGGCATGATCCTGCATTCATTGAAGACGGCAGGATAATTTTGTCATGAGAGCCCGGTCAACTGAACAGCATCTATCTGATGCTGCGACACTCGCCAGCGTCATCATGGCAGCGCTGGTCCTGAGTGTGGCACCACTAAACGCGCAGGTCGCATCAACAGACATTCGCCGCTGCGCCGATATCGCCGAAGATGCGGCCCGGATCAGATGCTACGACAACGTGGCACGAGCCCTGAATGGCCAGGCGCCGCTGCCCCCTCTCTATCAGGCACCCCCCCTATATGCAGAAACACAGGCGCCGGTCGCTTCCAGCACCCAGCCAATCGCCAGTTCAGCAGATACGGGCGATGACCGGGTCGTGACATTTGGCCTGCCCGGCGCTCGTGTCGATGGCCTCGGCGATGACGCAGTTCTGCATGACCGAATTGCTGAGCTGGAAAAGAGCGGCTTTGGGGATTACGTGGTTACACTTGAAAGTGGCCAGGTCTGGAAGCAGACATCAGCCCAGGAATATCACTTGCGGAAAGGCCAGGAAGTATCCATACGTTCGACCACTTGGGGTTCTGACTATCGCCTCCATGCCGACGGGGTTCCTGGCCATATTCAGGTCACGCGGATCCAGTAGATTCTCCGATCAGCTCGATTTTGAAGTGCGTCATGGCATAAAGCAGCGACACCAGCGGGCTCGCGATGTTGAACACACAGAACGGCAGATACATCAACGTTGGCACGCCAAGTGTGGCTGCCATAAATGCACCACAGGTGTTCCACGGCACCAGGGGCGACGTCACCGTCCCATAGTCTTCAAGCAGGCGTGACAGGTTCCGGCCGCTCAGTCCCCGGCGCTCGAATTCAACACGATACATGCGGCCCGGAAGGACAATGGCCAGATACTGATCAGAGGCCACAATATTTGCCACGAAAGCAGTCATACCCGCGCTGACCAGCAAAGAACGGGACGTAGTTGCAAATCTCAGAGAAGCGCCAAGAATGGTTCGAAGGCACCCTGTATGTTCCATCATACCGCCGAAGAACATGGCTGATATGATCAGCCAGACGGTTGAAAGCATGTTGGCCATGCCTCCCCCGGTCAGCAACTCGTCAAGTGCGGGTTGCCCGGTCGTGGCGCTAAATCCCCCGAACAGGGCTGTCCAGACGCCCTTGACCATCATCAGTGATGATCCATCACCGCCGACAAAGCCCATGACGACATCTGGCTGAAACAGGATTGCGAAGACACCCCCCAGCAATGCGCCGATGAGAATGGCCGGGAATGGCGGCATCCTTCTTATGGCCAGAACGATGACGACAAGTGGCGGCAGTAAGAGCGCCGAGTTGATGGTGAATTTCTGAGCAAGCATTTCGCGGAACAATGCAATTTCGTCTGCCGATGCTGTCGCTTCGGCGAAATAGCTGAAGCTGGCGAACGCAATCATCGCGATGATGAAAGCCGGCAGGGTCGACCACATGAGAAACTGAATATGACGAAAGAGATCGACCGATGCTGTTGCGGCAGCCAAATTCGTCGTGTCGGAAAGAGGCGACAGCTTGTCACCGAAATAGGCCCCCGAAATGATCGCTCCCGCGGTAATCTCGATGGAAAGTCCGGTAATACCGGCAATGCCTATCACGGCGACACCGATTGTCCCTGCGGTGGTCCATGAACTGCCAATGACGAGGGAAGTTGCGGCCGACACCAGGAGGGCAGCCAGATAGAAAATCTCCGGTGCAAACAGTGCGGTGCCGTAATAGATAAGGGCCGGAATAATGCCGGCGAGCAACCATGTGCCGATGAGTGACCCCACGGCCAGCAGAATAAGGATCGCCGGAACCGCGTCTGCCACCGACCGGGCCGCTGACTTTTCGATTTCGCGCCAGCCCTGACCTCCGATCATCCCGATCACACCGGCGACAACGCCGGACAGCATCAGGGCAATCTGGGCCGGCCCAAAGGACGCATCGTCACCGAAGAGATAGACCGCGAGCCCCAACAACGGGATAAGAAACATGAGCGGTAAGAGGGACAGATGGAGGGCTGGATCGTTTGCCTCGGTTTCGGCGTCCAAATTCATTTGTAATTGCCACCCCGGTTGGTTTCAGATCATCATCTTGTAAGGAAGTCGCCAGCGCTGGCAAGGTACGAGAACAGTTCTACTGACAGGATAGCCATGACTGATCTTAATTTGCCCAACGGCATACGCTCCCGCAAGATCGAAAACCTGAATGGCCTGACCATGCATTTTCTAGAGGCGGGTCATGATCAAGGGAGCCGCCCTTGCCTGTTGCTCCTTCATGGCGCCCCGGAACTTGCCTACAGCTGGCGAAAAATCATGTTGCCATTGGTCGAAGCCGGCTATCACGTTGTCGCACCGGACCAACGGGGTTACGGCCAGACCACAGGCTGGGATTCTCGGTACGACGGCGACCTCGCCGCCTTCGCCATGCCCAATCTGGTCGCAGACGCAGTTCAACTTCTCAGCGCTCTTGGGCGGGACAAAGTCGGCTGCGTCATAGGCCATGATTTCGGCTCTCCTGTCGCTGCCTGGTGCGCCGTCAGCCGGCCCGATATTTTCAGCTCTGTGGTTCTTATGAGTGCACCTTTCGGCGGCACACCGGTCCGGGCAGCAGCTGCAACGCCCGGCCGATCCAGTATGGATGCTGAACTGGCAAAGCTCGAACCGCCGCGGCGCCACTATCAGCATTACTATGGACTACAGGAAGCCGCCGACAACATGTGGCACTGCCCGCAAGGGGTACATGACTTCCTGAGGGCCTACTACCACATGAAAAGTGCTGACTGGCCGGGCAACGCACCGCATCCGCTGGAAGAACGCTCAGCGGCCGCATTCGCAGAGTTGCCCACCTATTATGTAATGCCGCGAAACATGGGGATGGCTGAAACAGTCGCTGTCGAGATGCCGTCAGCCGCGGAGATTTCGGCGGCGACCTGGCTAACTGATGCAGAGCTGCAGGTCTACAGCGAGGCTTTTACTGAAACCGGCTTTCAGGGCGGCCTTCAATGGTATCGCGCATTAGGTTCCGCTGAGGCAGCCGAATGGTTCCAGACCTTTGCTGGTCAGACCATCAATGTCCCGGCCTGCTTCATTGCCGGGGCCAGCGACTGGGGTGTTTACCAGTCGCCAGGTGTGTTTGAGCGCATGCAGAGTACAGCCTGCAGCAACATGGTCGGCTGCCACCTGGTGGACGGTGCCGGTCACTGGGTGCAGCAGGAACAGCCTGAACAGGTGGTCAGGATTGTTCTCGAATTTCTTGCTGGTACCCCGGGCCGGAGTCGAACCGGCACGCCCTAAGGACACCAGATTTTGAATCTGGCGCGTCTACCAATTCCGCCACCGGGGCTCTCAAATGCTTGATGTGGTCAGGTAGTCGTTTCTCGGCAGCATACTACTGGGAGCGGCGACTGCGTCAATTCATCCCTTGATGCAACGCCCAAAAAGACAGACTGTGCCTAACCGCTTTGGCGACCTCATTTCGCCATATAGCTGTATGAACCTCTGCAACCGGTTTTACCCCGCGCCAATCCTTAGGGCACTCTATGTTGAGAAAGCTGTATGACTGGACGTTTTCCCTTGCCGCGCGCCCGCATGCGAGATGGTGGCTGGGCCTGGTCGCGTTTGTGGAAAGTTCGTTCTTTCCGATCCCGCCTGACACGCTCCTGATCCCAATGCTTCTGGCCAAGCGCCGGCAGGCCTGGTTGTTGGCCGGCATCGCCACCGGGGCGTCGGTTGCAGGTGGCCTGGCGGGATACATGATCGGTTTTTTCCTGTTTGATGCGCTTGCGCTGCCGCTGATTGAATTCTATGGATTTGAGGCTGAATTCGCCGAATTTCAAAAACTCTATCTGGAGAACGGGGCCTGGATCGTCGCCTTCTTCGGCGTGACACCGTTCCCTTTCAAGGTTATCACGCTCGCCAGTGGCGCTACCGGCCTTGATCTGATTGTTTTCACGCTGGCAAGCATCGGCGCCCGATCAGTTCGATTTTATCTTGAAGCCGCCCTCATCTGGAAATACGGCGAGCCCATTCAGGCATTTATTGAAAACAATCTGGCCAAAGTTGTCCTCGCGGCAGCCACCTTACTGGTTGGCGGATTCGTGGCAATGGAATATCTTCTTTGATAACGATTTTGGACTCGGAGGGCACGCCATGTCGGGAATGGACCGCATTGCACCTTTGATTGTACTGACCGCAAGCATGGCTCTTTTGGGCACGGCTTATGGTTTTGAATATATTGGCGGCCTGGCACCCTGCGATCTTTGCTATTACCAGCGTTACCCCTACATGGCGACGATCTTTATCGGTCTCATCGGCACCTGGGTGGTTGTTGCCAGCCGGGGCAGCCGAAACTCACGCTCCTTCATCGCGGCCCTCATGCTTGTGGCCATGCTTTTGTTTCTGACAGATGCCGCAGTTGCCGGTTACCATGCCGGTATTGAGCTCAGGTGGTGGCCGGGACCTGACAGCTGTACCGCTCCTTCCGTCAGTTTTAATTCCTTTGAAGAGTTCCGTGATCAGGTGTCTTCGCTGATCGCGCCGCGCTGTGATGAAGTGCCCTGGGAGATGATGAGCATTTCAATGGCAGGCTGGAATGGTGTCGCCGCAACTGGCATGGCAATATTTTCTTTCACCGCCTGGCGTCGGGCGGCAAGGCCGCGTCGATAATGAGTGTCAGAAACCGTCAGCCAGGAGACCTTTCAGGTGACGCGCTGATCGCCAGAATAATCCGTGTCGACCAGGCGGGCGAGCTTGGCGCCAAATATATCTACGATGGCCAGCTGGCGGTGCTGCAAAAATCGCCCGGCCGGCGCAAGGTGGCTGAAATGGCCGACCAGGAGCAGGCGCATCTTGATACCTTTAGCCGCCTTGCGGCTGAACGGCACGTGCGGCCCAGCATTCTTGATCCTTTGTGGCGTATATCAGGGTTCGCACTGGGTGCAGGCACGGCTCTTCTCGGCGAGAAAGCGGCAATGGCCTGCACGGTTGCAGTCGAAGAAGTCATCGACCAGCACTACGCCTCACAGTCCGAGCTTCTGGACGACGACGAGAGCGAGCTTCGCGACATTATTGACAAGTTCCGCGCTGATGAGCAGGGCCATCGGGATATCGGCCTTGAAAATGGCGCCGAAGAAGCGCCGTTCTATGGCCTTCTGACCGGCCTCATAAAACGTGGCGCGCGCACCGCGATCTGGCTTGCCGAGAGATTTTAGGCGGGGACAGGCGCCCTGGCGTCGATGATATCGACGATGCCATCCATGATATCCGTGATCTGATAGTCCTTCGGCGTATAGACCGCGGCGACACCGGCGGCTTTCAGTGTGGCTTCGTCTTCCGGCGGAATAATGCCGCCAACGATCACCGGCACATCCCCGATGCCGGCGTCTTTCATGCGTTCTAGCACCTCTCGAACCAGCGCCACATGACTGCCTGACAGAATGGACAGGCCGATGGCATGCACGCTTTCTTCCAGGGCCGCATTGACGATCTGCGCCGGCGTCAGCCTGATCCCCTCATAGACCACTTCCATGCCGGAATCCCTGGCCTTCACCGCGATCTGCTCCGCCCCGTTCGAGTGACCATCCAGACCGGGCTTGCCAACCAGGAATTTGATACGCCGGCCAAGCTTTTTGGAAACCGCTTCCACTTTCTTGCGCACAGCCTCAAGACCGGCAGCGTTGGCGTTTGACTGGGCGCCGGACACGCCGGTCGGCGCACGATATTCGCCAAAGCTGTCACGCAGGGTCTGGCCCCATTCACCGGTCGTCACACCTGCTTTCGCTGCATCGATGGAGGGCTCCATGATGTTGGCACCGGACTTCGCAGCAGCCGACAAAGCCTTCAGGGCTTCATCGACTTTCTTTTGATCGCGTTCTTTGCGCCAGGCATTCAGCCCGGCAATCTGATCTGCCTCCGCACCGTCGTTTACTTTCAGAAAACTGCCGTCGCCAACCGAAAGAGGTGACGGTTCGGTTTCCTGAAAAGCGTTCACGCCGACAACCGTCTGGCTGCCATCTTCAATGGCCTGCACCCGTGCCGCATTTGAGGCCACCAGAGCTGACTTCATATAGGCGGTTTCAACAGCGGCAACCGCCCCGCCCATATCTTCAATCCGCCTGAGCTCTGCCCGGGCTTCAGCCTTAAGCTCGTCAACCTTGGCTGTAATCACCTCGGACCCATTGAAAATATCAGCGTATTCGAGGATGTCTGTCTCAAAGGCAACAACCTGTTGCAGCCTCAGACTCCATTGCTGATCCCAGGGCCTCGGCAAACCCAGCGCCTCGTTCCAGGCCGGCAACTGCACGGAGCGCGCCCGCGCATCCTTCGACAGGACGACGGCCAGCATTTCGATTAAAATGCGGTAAACGTTGTTCTCAGGCTGCTGTTCCGTGAGACCCAGAGAGTTCACCTGCACGCCGTAGCGAAAACGGCGAAGTTTGGGATCTTCAACCCCGTAGCGATCCCGTGTGATCTCGTCCCAGAGCTCGGTGAAAGCGCGCATCTTGGAGAGCTCGGTGATGAACTTGAGGCCAGCGTTGACGAAATAGCTGATCCGCCCGACGACCGTCGGGAAATCATCTTCCGGCACCTGACCCGATGCCCGCACGCGATCGAGAATGGAAATGGCGATGGCGAGTGCAAACGCAAGCTCCTGCACTGGCGTCGCCCCCGCTTCCTGCAGATGATACGAACACACATTCATCGGGTTCCATTTGGGAATTTCCCGATAGGTAAAGCTCACCACATCGGTGGTCAGCCGCATGGAAGGATCCGGCGGGAAAATATACGTGCCGCGCGAGAGGTACTCTTTGATGATGTCGTTCTGCACCGTCCCGGCGAGATCGGCGCGCGCGACGCCTTCCTCTTCAGCCAGCGCCACATACAGGGCGAGCAGCCAGGGCGCCGTTGCGTTAATCGTCATCGAGGTGTTCATGGTGCCGAGCGGAATGCCGTCAAACAGCGCACGCATGTCACCGAGGTGACAGATCGGCACACCGACCTTGCCGACTTCCCCTTTGGCCAGCGGATGATCCGAATCGTAGCCCGTCTGGGTCGGCAGATCGAAGGCCACCGAAAGACCGGTCTGACCTTTTTTCAGGTTCGAACGATAAAGCTCGTTCGACGCCCGCGCCGACGAATGACCCGAATAGGTCCGGATCAGCCAGGGCCGATCCTTCTTTACTTCCTTTTCTGTGTCAGCCATTCAACGCCTCAAATGCCGTAAGTTCTTGATTCGAGCGGACTATATCATGCTGATTTCAAGATGCGAGCGGCTAGCATTATCCTCCGAACCTCGCCGTCACCCCGGGCGAAGACCCGGGGTCCAACTTTGTCAGGACCTCGTCACACTTCAAGTTGGACCCCGGATCAAGTCCGGGGTGACGCATGAGACCGCATACTTCTCGCTTGCTGGAAGCGCCCGGCCCTTCTAAAAGGAACTCAGAACAAAAGCGTCATTTAGGGGAGATTACCATGTCCGCAGCCGTTGAAGCTGAAGGCGATCTGAAAGACCTGTATGAAATTGGTGAAGTGCCGCCGTTGGGCCATTTGCCGAAGCAGATGTATGCCTGGACCATTCGTCCCGACCGCCACGGCGTACCGGAAGAATCCATGCTGGTCGAAGTCATGGACACGCCAAAGCCCGGTCCGGGCGAAGTCACCATCCTCGTGATGGCAGCGGGTGTCAATTTCAATGGCGTCTGGGCCGGTCTCGGCACTCCGGTCAGCGTCTTTCGCTTTCATAAGGCGGAATATCACATCGCCGGATCTGACGCCTCAGGCATTATCTGGGCGCTCGGCGATGGCGTAACCAATTGGGAAGTCGGCGACGAGGTCGTGGTGCATTGCGGATCATGGTCCGGCAATGACGAAGAATGCAATGGCGGCGACCCGATGTTTTCGCCAAGCTTCAAGATCTGGGGCTATGAGACGCCTGACGGCTCGTTCGCGCAGTTCACCAGAGTTCAGGCGCAGCAGTGTATGCCGCGGCCACAGAACTACAGCTGGGAGGAAAGTGCCTGCTACACGCTGACCCTGGCGACGTCCTATCGGATGCTTTATGGCCATGCGCCGCACACCATCAAGCCAGGCGACAATGTGCTGGTCTGGGGCGCATCAGGCGGTCTCGGCAGTTTTGCAGTGCAGCTTTGCCGCAATGTCGGCGCAAATGCCATCGGCGTCGTCTCGGATGATGCAAAGATCGATTACGTCATGGGTCTTGGCGCTGTTGGCGTCATCAACCGGAAGAACTTTGACTGTTGGGGCCAGCTGCCGAGCGTGGAGGATGCAGAAGCCTACGGTGCCTATAATCGCAAGGTCCGTGAATTTGGCGCGGCGATCTGGGCCATTACCGGCAAAGGCAACGATGTTGATATCGTGTTTGAGCATCCCGGCGAGAGCACCTTCCCGGTCAGCACATTCGTCTGCAAAACCGGCGGCATGATCGTCTACTGCGCCGGCACCACCGGCTACAACATGACATTCGATGCCAGATACGTCTGGATGCGCCAGAAACGCATCCAGGGCAGCCATTTCGCCAATGCCAAGCAGGCCAACGAAGCCAACCGCCTCGTCCTGACCGGCAAAATCGACCCCGGCATGAGCGAATGCTTCGTCTGGGCAGACATCGCCAAAGCCCACACCAAGATGAACAACAACGAACATCTTCCCGGCAACATGGCCGTGCTGATCACAGCGCAGAAGCCGGGACTGAAGACGTTTGATGAGGTCAAAGCAGGGTAGCGAGGGCAATTCTCACATCCGTCATCCCGGGCTTGACCCGGGATCCAACTTGAAACGTGACGGAACCTGTCAAAGCTGGACCCCGGGTCAAGCCCGGGGTGACGATGTGTAGACGGAATTGATATGAGCACTTCTGTAATCATCGATAATCTTGACAGCCGCTGCGCCGATGCCCTTGACGCCGCTGACCGGCTTTACGGGGCCGCGCGCGGCGCCGTCGCCGATCTCGTGGTCCGCGACGGCCGCGAGGATCAGGCCCTGTCGGAAGCCAACCAGTTCGTTGTCCATGGCCTCGCCTGGTTCAAGACCTATGTCGAGACCATGCGCCAGATGCTCGACTGGGCGCGACGCCTTGAGACCACCGGCGAACATGGCGAATACGGCGAGCTTGAACAGCTCCTCCTCCAGGCGCTTTTTGGCGAGTATCTGACCCAGCTCACCGGCGGCATCGCCATGAGCCAGGTCGAAATCGTCCGCGCCGCCGACTTTTGGCCCAGAAACAGAAGTGCTGATGACGCCCTCGATGCCTACGAGACCGATGCCGTGCGCGGGCTCAAACGTCACGGCAACTCTCCCGCCGTCCGCGCCCGGATTGCGGAACTCATCTCCGAGGGGCTCGAAAGTGGCTATTTCGGCAACATGGGCCTGACCGAGACCCGCATGATGATGCGCAACGAGTTCAGAAGGTTTGCCGAAGCGGAAGTCGCACCCCATGCCCACGAATGGCACCTGAAAGATCAATACATCCCCATGGAGATCATCAGGCAAATGGGCGAACTCGGCGTCTTCGGCCTGACCATTCCGGAGGAATATGGCGGGCTCGGCCTCTCGAAGACTGCCATGTGCGTGGTCTCGGAAGAACTGTCGCGCGCCTACATCGGCGTCGGCTCGCTGGGCACCCGATCAGAGATCGCGGCGGAACTGATACTGGGCGGCGGCACCGAGGCCCAAAAGCAGAAATTCCTGCCGGGCATCGCGTCGGGCGAAATCCTGCCGACCGCCGTCTTCACCGAACCGGGCACCGGCTCTGACCTCGCCTCCCTCACGACACGGGCAGCGAAAGATGGTGATACCTACCGGGTTACCGGCAACAAGACCTGGATCACCCACGCCGCCCGCGCTGACATCATGACGCTGCTGGTCCGCACAAACCCGGACGACCTCACCCATCGCGGGCTTTCCATGTTTATTGCCGAAAAGCCGGCGGGCGACGACGAGACCCCCTTCCCGGCCGACGGCATGGACGGCAGCGAGATCGAGGTGCTCGGCTATCGCGGCATGAAAGAATTCGATATCGCCTTTGACGGCTTTGCGGTCAGCGCCGACAACCTCCTCGGCGAAAAAGAAGGCCAGGGCTTCTATCAGCTCATGGTCACCTTCGAAAGCGCGCGCATCCAGACCGCCGCCAGGGCTTTAGGCGTCGCTCAATCCGCCATGGAGCTCGGGCTCAGTTACGCCAAAGACCGCACCCAGTTCAAAAAGCCAATTTATGAGTTCCCCCGCGTTTCCGGCAAGCTCGCCTGGATGGCCGTCGAGATCATGGCCGCCCGCCAGCTCACCCACTACGCCGCCCGCGAAAAAGACGAAGGCCGCCGCTGCGACCTCGAAGCCGGCATGGCCAAGCTCCTGGCCGCCCGGGTCGCCTGGGCCAACGCCGACAATGCGCTCCAGATCCACGGCGGCAACGGCTTCGCCATGGAATTCCCCATCAGCCGCGTCTTGCAGGACGCAAGGATTCTGAACATCTTCGAAGGTGCGGGAGAAATTCAGGCCCAGGTGATATCGCGAAGGTTACTCGAAGAAACGAACTGAGCTGCCCTATACATACTCCGGAGACATCATCCTGCACAGCCCCTGATGAAGATCACAGCCCGTGGACTATGGTGTCCCCGAACCCGAGCGCCGAACCCTCACCCTACCTTCCGATCATGCTCCATAAACGCCCGCAGCACCTTGTTGATCCGCGTCTGATACCCCTTGCCATCCTTCTTGAAGAAATTCAGCACATCCTGATCAATCCCGATATGCACATACCCCTTCCTGAGCGGCCCACCGCGCGTGGCTTCCGCAAACATTTCATCCGTCCAGATTGGTGACGCATCCGGATCATCAGCAATCGCCCGGTCAATGTCCTCATCGGTCATGGCATCAAGGGCCGCCCTGTCCGATTCCCCCTTGTCAGGCCTCAAAGTACCATCCGCCATCTTCTGATAGGACTTGCCATCAACAAGAACATGTCTCGTAATTTCACCCATAGGATCTTCGCTCCCTTCGGTTCGCGTTACGTGCTGAAATAATACGGATCAGATCAACACTTCGCCATGTGAAGGCGACCGAGACGATGCGCTCAAGGCTTGACGACTAGGCAAGCAACGAAAACCTGGCTTCGCCATAGTCGTGCCTGCCATCCAGCCATGCCTGCCGTTGCGGATCATCAAAGGCGTCCTGAACATCGACAAAGTCCACCTTGTGTTTCAAAACATTCGAGCGCCGCTTCGCCTCATCCCACTCGAATTCCATCTATCAACTCAACCTCAACACTACAACTATGTACATAAATATAGCCAGCTTTATGTATAGAAGTAAAGACATAGAGACTTAAGGCTTTTGGCACCGATCCTTCGGCAAACTCGCCTGAATGGCGCCGGAGATGCGACCTGCCTGCGCTGGCGGCGCGGGACAGGCTGGTGGTGCTTATTCGCGCTGGTGAGGTTCTTCTCAGCCAGATCGGCTACGGCAAATATGCCGGGCGGCTGGTGGCTGATGTCACGACAGCGAATGGCGTTGATGTGGCGGGCGCCTTGCTGGCGGCGGGGCTTGCGCGCAGCTGGAACGGCAGAGGTGCCCGGCCCCAATGGTGCCGGTGACTGCCGTTTTGCGCACCGCACCCACATTAAAAAACCGGCGCCAAGTTGATCGCGGTGCATTCGGGAATTGTCTAGGCTTCCTGCCCGTTAATGAAAGGAGCCTGTCTGATGAGATATTTTTGGCGCCTGGCGCTGGCGATCATGTTCGCAGGCGGTATGATCAACAGCGTTCAGGCTGGTGAGGCGGCCAATCAGTGCCTGAACAATTGCGACTCAAGCTATCAGAGCTCGCAGCAATACTGTCTGACCAATCCCTATTGCATCGCCGATGCCGAACAACAGCAATATTCCTGCTACGACTTCTGCAATTATGAATTCGGCCCGGCCAACCGCATGCGCTGTTACACGGATCATTACGGCTATTACCAATGTTACCAGATTGATTACTAATAGGTGACAGCATCCTGTTCGTCATCCCGGACTTGATCCGGGATCCAACTGTCTTCGCGGCACTTCAGGCAATTCAAGAAGTTGGACCCCGGATCAAGTCCGGGGTGACGATGAGGCCCCTACCCGCCTAGAACGCGCCTCTCTCCGGCGGGTCGACTTCCCTGAGGCCCATTGGAACCTCGAACATCTCATCGGGGCCGGGGTCACCGCGCCTGATTTCGGTCGCCCTCTGGATGTAATCGAAGCCGAACCTCGACGCTTCGACGCGGAGCATGATGCCATCGTCGGACATGCATAACTCGACATCGGGATCATCATTTTCCCAGATGACGCAATCCTCGCCCAGAACCGTGTCGGCCTCTCCCGTATCAACATAACCGAGCCCTTCCATATAGGCACGGAACGGATCGGTGACGCCCTCGGCGCCTGCCGCTTTCATGCCGTCGGAGTAATTCGGATCGATGGTTCTGGCGAGCGTACCCTCAAGCTCGTCTATGATGGTCACTTCGCCTGACGCGATGATGATGCGGTTTTTAGTCGTCTGCTTCCGCCAGAGATATTTCATCTGGCTGTCATTGATCTGCGCCACCTGGCCGCCGTGATACCGGCTCATCTCCGTGATGGTGCCCGAGACGTTGCCGTCAAGCTCATAGACGGCTGTATAAGCCGCGACGGGCCGGAAGCCGTCACGGATGCCGGCTGTGGCCACATCATCGTCCTCAGCCATCGCAGGGGCGATGCTGAAAGTTGTGGCCGCCAGCAAGACGACTATCCTCACCGATGCCCTCGCACAGTTAGTCAATTTCATATTCTTTTGCCTCCGAACCTGCGCACATTATGGCGCGGCTCGGGATACTCCTCACGTACTTTTTCGATGACCTCGTCTTTTCGTCGGGCAATATCATTGGCCGGCACATGGGGCAGGAATATGACGTCATCAACATCATAGGGGTTGATCCCCCAGCGGCCGATCACAGCGCCGTCAAAGACACCGTCCCGCAAAATGTACTGCAGCACATCATGGCCTTTGAACAGCTCCTTCAGGGTGCCGGCCTCAGCCCGGACCAGGGGATCGCCGCGATGCATGATGAACAGGCTGGCCTCGTGATTCGCTGATGCGTCAGGGGTGTCAGGAACGATCCAGCCTTCGCCCAGTCCTGTAACCTGGATAGGTGCAATGCGCTCCGTCCGTTCGAGCAACCCGACAATTTCCTTCAGCCGCTTCACAGGAAGCCCGGACCAGTCACGGATCTGGTCGAATGTAGCGAAGACGCGGGACCGGCAGAAACGCCCGATCACTTCGGCGGCCACGTCAAGCCACCTCTCAGCATCCCTGGCGTAGTCAGCGATCTCGACATCTGGCCATTCAGCGGAGAAATCGTGAAAGCCCCGCGACCATTCGTCATCGACCTGATCTTCATAAACCAGAAAAGCCCGGCTCAGTTTGTTCAGGGATTTTGAGATATCTTTCACCAGTATGCCGGTCTGCTCTTTGATCTGGCGCGGCGAAAACGGACCTTCCGTACAGATCGCTTCCAGCACCTGCTCATCAATCTCATTGGGCTTTGTCATCGGTTTCGCGAATGTCGTCGCGTGCATGGCCAGGTCATCCGCTGTGACGTAGGAAACGCCGCCCGAGCAAAACCTGCCTTTGACGATCTTGCGGTCACTCCGCATGACATCGCCGACCAGTTCGTCATCAAACAGGGTGCGATGTTGCAGAACTGGCGGATTGCCCGGTCGGGTCGCCCACTTTGGCGCCAAAGGACTGAGCTCACTGAAAAGATCCAGATATTCAGCCGACTTCGTAATAGGCGACAGAAGCCCCTGGGCCTGAAGCCGTAAGGCCAGAATTTCCTCTGCGTGACGAAGCCTTGCCATTCCAATCCAATAGCCCGGTTGATTCAGGACACAGGGTAACTGCAATTCTCACAAACGTGCCTGAGAAAGCACGAAGGACATCTCAGAAGGCAAGATCAGGTGAAGCAGAGCAGTTCCAGACTGACCCAAACTTGTCAGGAGCCACTGCTGCGAGCCATTGCCTGCTGAATGGATTTCTATTGGTCCAGAGCCTTCCTCATGCCCTCCCGCAACCGGTCACGGTATGCTCTTTGCTCTACGCGCCGATCCTCAAAGGGAATATCTGCAGGCACTTGATACATTTCTGAAGGTCCGCCGTAGCCTCTCGTGACTTTGGTGGCCTCAAGGCTGCCGCTCATGCCCGTAATCTTCAGCAGGATGCCATCTTCAGTGACACAGACATTGCGATTCAATGTGTCTTGCCAAACATTGCATTTCGCACCATTGACGGTCCAGGTATTCTCAGTCTTCTCAAAGCTCTCCATAGCCGTTTCCCGTCCCTCATGATCTCCCTCGAAAAGATCAATGAAGTGAAGGTTGATACCAAGGACAGCCGAATTGTTCATCAGGTCAATTCGCGTGGCATTGTCACCGTTGTATATGGTTCGCACATGCTTGATCAGTTCCGCTTCATTCGGCCAGGCTCCTTCAACTCGCATCTCACGCACAAATACCCTGCCTCGATCTATATGCATTTCTTTGTAAGTGGCCCTGGATCCAAAGTGGCTGAATTCATAGACGGCCATGTAGCTCTCAACGTCGGGCGTTACAGGACCGGCATGTGAACCAGCCGACATGAAAACGCAGGCCATTCCAAATACTATCGGGCAGCCACCGACTTTCAAAACAAACTTTCGCACTCTTCAAGCTCCTCGAACTCACTCAATTTGGACAGCCATGTACGACCAGAACGCACGCAGTTCAGCAGAATTCATAAGTCAAATCAACTTGCAAATTGCTCTGAAAACAGCCAACCAGGCCGTGACCACAAGCCTTTCTATGAGCTATCCTGCTCTGGCTCAGAACCGGCGGATTGCCCGGCCGGGTCGCCCACTTCGGCTCCAAAGGGCTGAGTTCACTGAAAAGCCGCAAATAGTCCGCGGACTTCGCAATTGGATTTGTTAAGCCGCTGGGCACGAAGCCTGAGCTGCAGGATATCTTCTTTCGAAAAGTCTCCCGCCATCCAGCACCCTAACGCCTGAACATATTCTGAAGATCTTCAAGGCTGGGCGTCTCTGTCACTTCGATGCCGGCCGGCACTTCAAACATTTCGTCAGGGCCCCCGTCGCCACGCCTGATTTCGGTGGCGGTCTGGGTGATATTCATGCCGAGCATAGTCGTATCAACCATCAGCGGGATCGCATCATCCGTCAGGCAGATTTCCTGACCGAAGCCGGCATTGATCCAGACAGTACAGCTCTCTCCGGCGATTGAGCGGATCTCAGCGGTTTCCTTGTGACCGAGTGCCCTGATAAAACTCTTGGCGGCCTCTTCAGCACCTTCCCGCTCCACTGCAGCGGCGACCAGGTCATACATCGGGTTTTCAGTGGATGTGGCGGTTTGCATCTGCAAATCAATATTGATGATCTGGGCGGCCCGCGTGATGGATCGACTGTCTTCTGTTGTCGTCATGCCAAATACTTTTGTCGTCACTTTCCTGATTTGGACCACCGCACCACCGTGATTGCGGCTGATTTCGGTAACAGTGCCGTTCTGGGTTCCTTCAAGCTTGTAGACGACGGTGTAGCTCTCCACCGGATGAAATCCCTGATCGGCGGCACGGCTGTCATTGGATTCGCCGCAGGCTGAAACCATCAGGGCAGTGGCGAACAGGCAGATAAAAAATTTCTGGATCATGGCAAGCAACTCCTAAAGGGACCGGACCCTCCCGGGCCGGGATAACGCAACTGACAACCAAAGGACTGGACCAGATTACCGTCTCAAATTCAAGGGCGTGCTATGGTGGCACACGCTGGCCAGTCAGTTAACCTTGCCATCAAAAGAAAGGCGGTCGCCCATGGTCAAGCTTACAAAAATCTACACGCGTGGCGGGGACAAGGGGAAGACGTCGCTCGCCGCCGGTGGCCGGGTTGCCAAGCACGATCTTCGTGTCGCCGCCTATGGCGCTGTAGATGAGGCAAATGCAGCCATTGGTCTCGCCCGAATCCATACATCAGATGATACCGCTGTCGATCATATGCTGGGCCGTATTCAGAACGATCTCTTTGATCTCGGCGCCGATCTGTCCACGCCACATCTGCCGGATGACAAAAAAGAGCGCCTGCGTATCACCGAAGGCCAGGTCGCCCATCTGGAATCAGAAATTGACACGATGAACGAGAAACTCTCAGAGCTCGCCTCATTCATTCTGCCGGGCGGCACTGCTGCAGCTGCCACACTTCACATGGCCAGAACCATTGTCAGGCGCGCCGAACGTGACATGACGGCGCTGGCTGAAGTGGAAGATGTTGGTGCTGCGGCGCTCAAATACATCAACCGGCTGTCCGATCATCTGTTCGTCACCGCGCGCCATATGAACGACGGTGGCAAGGCCGATGTCCTGTGGCAGCCTGGCGCCAACCGCTAGGGCATTTCGAATTCGAAATGGTCAGGGCCACAAGCGTGGCCCCGGCGCAGTCGCGCCGCACCCGTGGAGCCATGCGCATCTCGCGCATTGGTGTGAACGACAGCAACTTACAGCCCCGCAAAACCGGGACTTTGTGCCGCACCTTGGCCCAGCCACCGTTCATTGACTCTTTTTGGTACCGGAGATAATTTGGCGCCGCCTCACGCGTAAATTCTGCGCGTGATCATCAGTTTGTTATTTGGCGTCCCATCGGGGGGCTGCCAGCAATTCAGAGAGAATCAGCCAAATGAAAGTACTCGTCCCCGTAAAGCGGGTGGTCGACTACAACGTTAAAATTCGGGTCAAATCCGATGGCACCGGCGTTGAACTGGCCAATGTGAAGATGTCCATGAACCCCTTTGACGAAATCGCCATCGAAGAAGCGGTTCGCATGAACGAAGCCGGCACAGCTGAAGAAGTCATTGCCACTTCCATTGGGCCCGAAAAATGCGGCGAAACCATCCGCACCGCACTCGCCATGGGTGCTGACCGAGGCATTCTGGTTCAGACCGATGACGATGTGGAACCCCTCGCCGTGGCCAAAATTCTCAAGGGCATTGTCGAGGCGGAAGGCATTGATCTCGTCATTCTCGGCAAACAGGCGATTGATGATGACAGCAATCAAACCGGCCAGATGCTGGCGACACTGCTGGGCTGGCCCCAGGGCACATTCGCTTCTGAAATCACCATTGAAGGCGACAAGCTGAAGGTTGTCCGCGAAGTCGATGATGGTCTGGAGACGGTTCTGATCAATATGCCGGCCGTGGTGACGGTGGATCTTCGCCTGAACGAGCCGCGTTACGCATCGCTGCCCAACATCATGAAGGCCAAGAAGAAGACCATCGATATAAAGGCGCCAGCGGATTACGGCACGGACACAACACCCAGGCTTAAAGTCCTGGAAGTGACCGAGCCTGCCAAGCGCGAGGCCGGCATCATTGTCGAAGACATCGCCGAACTGGTCAGCAAACTTAGAGACGAAGCGGGGGTCATCTAAATGGCTAATGTACTTGTAATCGCAGAACACGATAATGCGGAGCTGAAGGACGCCACGCTCAACTGTGTCACCGCCGGCTCTCAGCTGGGTGATGTCGATGTGCTGGTCGCCGGTGAAGGCTGCAGCGCTGTTGCAGATGCCGCCGCCAAGATCATGGGTGTTCGTAAAGTGCTGGTCGCCGATAATGCGGCCTATGCCCATCTGATCGCCGAAGACACCGCACTTCTCATCGCAGGCCTTGCCGCAGACTATGATGCCGTTCTGGCGGCAGCGACAACATCGGGCAAAAACTATATGCCCCGTGTGGCCGCGCTACTGGACGTGGCGCAGATTTCCGAAATCACTGAAGTGATCTCCGAAGACACATTCGTCCGGCCGATCTATGCCGGCAACGCCAACGCTAAGGTCCAGTCAACGGATGCGAAGAAGATCATCACGGTTCGCACAACAGGCTTCGACAAGGCCGCCGCCGAAGGCGGTTCCGCCACTATCGAAGCGGTTGATGCTGCCGAAGGTGCAGGCCTCTCCGAATTCGTCAGCCACGAGGCTTCGGACTCAGAGCGCCCCGAACTGACCACTGCGCGGGTCATCATTTCAGGTGGGCGCGGCATGCAGTCCGGCGAAAATTTCGAGCTTCTCGAAAAAGTTGCCGACAAGCTTGGCGCCGCCATCGGTGCTTCCCGCGCGGCTGTGGACAGTGGCTTCGTCCCCTCGGACATGCAGGTCGGCCAGACCGGCAAGATCGTCGCCCCCGATCTCTACATCGCGGTCGGCATCTCCGGCGCGATCCAGCATCTCGCCGGCATGAAGGATTCCAAGGTCATCGTCGCCATCAACAAGGACCCCGAAGCGCCGATCTTCGAGGTCGCCGATTACGGCCTTGTCGCCGATCTGTTCACCGCCATGCCGGAGTTCGAAGCCGCTCTTTAGGCAGAAGTTCCAGATAGAGTGTTTCAGGCCTCGCAGGCGCAGCCTTGCGGGGTCTTCTTTTTTGCTATCGCTGTCTTACGCGCACGACCAGCACAGGCGGAAACTCGGTGGCACCTCGCCATCCAGATTTACCGGTAGAATCAGCTGCATCAAACGCGGGCTCTTCAAGGCCATCGACTGAAAATCCCTGGTTAAGAAAGTCGGCAAACAGGCTCTCAAGGGGCCGGTGATACATCGGATGTTTGCGAGGCGAATTTGCCATTGCAAAATCTTCATGGATGGTCCCGGTCTTGTATCCCCGGATCTCGATACTCGCCGCTTTGGCCGCGTCATCATCAGCATCGTGAATTTCAAACGGCGCACTGTTGAAGCAGGGGTGCACCATGGAGAATACAAATGGAGCGCCAGGCTTCAATACATGTGTCAGGGCCTTTGCAAGCGGCACAAGGTCCGGCATGTCATGAAATGCCATGGACGAGACGGCAGCATCAAATCTCTGTCTGCCGAGCTCCCTGATCACGCCCTCATCGGTGGCATCCATGACTTGGTACTTGATTCTGCCTTGCTCTGGATTGGCGTATGCCCGCGCACGCAGGATGTTGTTCTCAGCAAGGTCGAAGGCAGTTACATGGGCACCAAGTCGCGCCAGCTTTCGCGTAACAACGCCGTTTCCGCAGGCAATCTCAAGAATCTTCATGCCTGGCTCCGCGCCAATCAACCGCTCTGTAGCTGGCCAGATCAGCAGATTTTGCCAGTCATTACCTTCACCCATACCTGCATCCCAGGATGCGGCAATTTCATTCCAGGCTTCACGTGCCCTATCTACAAAGGCTTTGCTCTCATCTCCAGACAATTCGTTTCTCCCGGCATCAGACGTTTTCCAACGCGAAAAATTCGCGCGCCTCTGCGATCGCATCCGCGAGCCCGGTGCGGATCACCTCTACGCCTTCGGGGAACGCGGTGAGTAGCCTTGATGGGGTTCTTCCGTCAAGCATGACGAACAGGCCCCTGTCACCGGCGCGGCGGATCAACCGGCCATAGGCTTGTTTCAGCCGGAGCCTGGTCAGCATGTCGTCATAGGCGCTGCCACCGAAGGCATCGCGGCGGCGTTTGTGAAGAATGTCAGGGCGCGGCCAGGGGACGCGGTCAAAGACAATGAGCCGAAGCGCCTCGCCAGGGACATCGATACCATCACGGACAGCATCAGTGCCGAGGAGGCAGGCGTCCCGCTCCGCCCTGAAAATGTCAACCAGCGTGCCTGTGTCTAGGGGATCAACATGCTGGGCGTAAATGGAATGGCCAGCATCTTCGATATCTTCAGCAATGTGCTGATAGACCGCCCGAAGGCGTGCGATGGCGGTGAATATGCCGAGCGCACCGCCGCCGGAAGCCAAAAACAGCTCGCGATACGCCGCTGCCACCTGATCTGAATCGTTGCGGTTCACATCGTTCACAATCAGCACCTTTGTCCCGGCCACATAGTCAAATGGCGACGCCAGGCTGACCCGCTCGGGCGGCAATACCATATGCCGCGCACCGGTGCGCATCTCGGCCCTGGTCCAGTCCTCGACATCGTCGGGGGCAGAATCCCGAATGGTGGCCGACGTGATCAGCACACCTTGCGCCGGCTCAAAGGCCGCCTCAGCGAGCGGAATCGTTGGATCAACCCAGTGGCGATGAAAGCCAACATCAAATTCGCGGCCACCGGCGCGCGATATGCTGAACCAGTCGACAAACTCCACGGGCGTATCAGCGCCGAGCGCCAGCAACATCTGGCGCCACATCCGCACCATTCCCTCGGCGCGCGTGGTCAAACCGCGCATTGCGGCTTCAATACGGCCACGGTCGGCTGTATCCAGGCTGTCGGCTTCCTCATCCAGTCTGGTCTTCAATATGAGCGCGAGGCGCAACATGGGGCGTTCCAGATCATGCATGAGAAGGGCAAGCTCTCGGGCACTCGCCAGCAGCTCCGCCGATGGCTCCACGACATCGGTCTCCAGGCTGTAAGGACCATCCTGGCCATGGCTTCGGTTTCTCACGTGGCTCCGCACTTCCGTAAGGAATGCCTCCACATGGCCCGACGGCGCGCCCGAAGAGATGCGATTGAGCCAGCCTTCGCCCGGCAGAATTTGAGCGGCGGTAAGCGTGGCGTCGAGCGCCTGAGCCCCCTCTTCCGATCCGCCTATAAGATCGCCGATACGCCGGCCAAGGCCGCGCATGGGATCGCGCACAGCGCTGCTGCCGCGTCGACGCCCCGCACCACTGATCCAGGTATGAAGTTCCCGCCCTTCCTGCCCGGTCAGATGCGCCGAAAATGTGCTGTCGGCGGCATCAAACAGATGATGCCCCTCATCAAAGACAATGTGACCGACCATGTCCCGGTCATTGTCGCCATGTTCCGCGCGGATCAACGACAGCGCGTGATTGGAGATCACGATGTCGGCGTGGCGGGCGCGATGGTAGACGCCTTCGATAAAGCACTTCCGGTAGTGCGGGCAGGCGGAAAAAATACACTCCCCCCGCCGGTCGCGAAGGCCGCGCGTCAGGCCCTGGCCGAGGAGCGGCTCAAGCCAGCTTGGGAAATCGCCGCCGACCATGTCACCATCGCGGGACGCCAATGCCCAACGCGCCATCAGGCCCAATGGAATAGCGTCTGCAGGACTGACGGTGACCCGCCTGGTCGCGTCCTCCAGGTTCAAAAGACAGAGATAGTTTTCCCGGCCCTTTCTGACCACAGCCTTTTCGGCCTTCGTTTTGGCGTCAGGATAGAGCCGGTCCAGTTCCTGATCGATCTGGCGTTGCAGGTTCTTTGTGTAGGTCGATATCCAGACCGCACCACCGTTCTGTTCGGCCCAGAGGCTGGCGGGCGCAATATAGCCCAAGGTCTTGCCGGTGCCGGTCCCGGCCTCCGCCAGCACCAGATTTGGCATCCCTTCATCGGTGCGGGGGCCAAATGCTTTGGTGACGGCATCGGTATAGAGAACTTGCGTCGGGCGCGGTTCGGCGTTTTCGCCAACAAGGGCGGCAAGCCTTTCGCGTGCAGCGGCCACCGACACGGACTTGCTGTCGGGCGGCGGCACCGGTCCACCGGTTTCCCATTCCGGCAGGAAATTCCAGATGCCAAGCGCCTTCGAAGGGGCGTCAGCAGCGCCGCTCACGCCAAGTGCGGACAACAACACCGGCGCCCAGGGCCAGCCGCCCTGGCCCATGACGGCAACGATGGCTGCGGTCCGCTGCCGATTTTCGTCACCGGCGATTTCACGAGCAAGCATTTCGACGGCCTGATGAAGACAGACGGCCTCGTCAGTCAGGTCAGCGGGCTCGCGAAGGCCGAGTGCGGTGGCAAGACCCCGTGGCGTCGGCAGGGCGAATTCCGCTGGCCGCACGAAAGCGTACAGCTCCATCACGTCGAACACGTCCCTGGAGGTAAGCCCAGGCGTTACGTTCGCGCCCATACGCCCACCGCGCTGAACACGTCGCTCAACACCGGCCCGGTAGCAGACAATCGGCTTCTCGGACTGGAGGAACAAAAGTCCCGCATCAAGTGTCATTTCATTGATTTCGCCGTCCGGGGTCACAGCAACCGCGCCCCCTGCATGGACAGCGAATGCAGCCCTGTCGGGCAGAACAATCTCGGTTGTTGTATCAAACCCGGCGGAAGACATGGCTTCAGTATAGGTGTCGCCAGAGTTGACGACCAGTGTTGACCTGATCGGGCCCTGCGCATAGTGTCGCCCCACATTTTAGAGAGGCAATTTCGTGAATGATCTTGCAGAAATAGCAGCAACTTCAAAAGCATGGCCGTTCAAGGAAGCCCAGAAAATCCTGAAGCGCCAGGCCAAGTTCCGGCCTGAGAAAGACCACATCCTGCTGCAGACAGGCTACGGTCCGACAGGCCTGCCCCACATTGGTACATTCGGTGAAGTCGCCCGCACGACAATGGTGCGCCACGCCCTGAATGTCCTGAGCGACCTTCCCGTGCGTGTCATTGCTTTCGCCGATGACATGGATGGCATGCGCAAGATCGCGCCCAATCTGCCCCAGCAGGAAATGCTGAAGCGTCACATGGGCATGCCGTTGAGCAAAATTCCCGATCCCTTCGGGTCGAACCGGAGTTTTGCGAAGCACAACACGGATATGCTGCAGGAATTTCTGGACGCTTACGGCTTTGAGTACGAATTTGAAAGTTCCAGCACCTGCTATGAAAGCGGCCGTTTTGACGCGACCCTTGTAAAGGTCGCCGAAGCCTATGACGAGATCATGGCCATTATGCTCGGCGAACTGCGTGAAGAACGCCAAGCCACCTATAGCCCGTTCTTGCCCATTTCACCGACCACGGGCCGCGTGCTTGAGGTTCCAATTCTCGAAATCAGTCCAGAAAACAAAACCATCGTTTTCGAAGATGAAGATGGCAAGAAGAAAGAGCAGGCCTTCACCGGTGGCAAATGCAAGCTTCAGTGGAAGGTCGATTGGGCACTTCGCTGGGCGGCCTTTGATGTAGATTTCGAAATGTACGGCAAGGATCTGATTGACTCTGCCAGACCCGCTCATCAGATTGTGCGCCTGATAGGCGGGACGACACCTGCCTCATTCCACTACGAACTCTTTACAGATGAAAATGGCCAGAAAATCTCCAAGACCAAAGGAAATGGTCTGACTATCGATGAATGGATGACTTACGCATCGCCCGAGAGCCTCGCGTTCTTCATGTACCAAAATCCGAACAAGGCGAAGCGGCTCTATTTCGATGTCATCCCGAAGTGCGTAGACGATTACATCGATTGTCTGAAGAAGTTCCCGGATCAGGACACAGGTGCGCAGCTCAACAACGCTGCCTGGTACATTCACGGCGGTGAGGTGCCGGCTGAGACATCACCGATCAGTTTTGCCATGCTCCTGAACCTGGTAAGCGCCGCAAACGCGTCGGATGCAGAGACATTGCAGGCCTTCATTGGCCGCTACCTGTCAGATGCGAAGGAAACCAGGAATCCACTGCTTACCAAGCTCGTAGACTATGCTGTTGCCTATTATCATGACTTCGTGAAGCCCGGCAAAAGCTACCGCATGCCCGACGACAAGGAGCGTGCAGCGCTGGATGATCTCTCCAAGCGCCTTCAGAAGATCAAAGGCGAGAGCAGCGCCGAGGACATTCAGACCCTGGTTTTTGATGTCGGCAACGCCCATGATTTTGAGAACCTGCGTGACTGGTTCAGGGCGCTTTACGAAATCCTTTTGGGTCAAAGCCAGGGCCCGCGCATGGGTGGGTTCATTGCGCTCTATGGCGTGGAGGAGACAGTCGCCCTAATTTCACGCGTGCTTCAGGGCGAGGATCTCGCTGCGGACGCCCCGTGATGACCGACAATGTCTACAAAGTCATTGATAGCGCCAGCTGGCAAAGGGCCGAAGAAGCTGGTCTGTTCAAAGGTAACGAAGACGATGCGAGGGACGGCTTCATTCATCTTTCGACCGCCCCTCAGGTCGCGCGGGTACTGAAGAAATTTTTCCAAGGTCAATCGGATCTGTTGGTCATCGAAATTCCACTTAAGCTGATTGAGGACCATGTGCGTTTTGAAGAAGCCTCTGATGGTCAACTTTACCCTCATATCTATGGCGACCTGCCAACGAAATTTGCTTCCAGAACATTCGCACTGAAGCTTGGTCGGGATGGCGAGCACATTTTGCCTTTTGAGGGCACGGAATGATCAATCGCCTTGGCACTATGGCTTTACGCCTTCTGCCTGCCGAGGCCGCCCATGGCGCGACAATAAAATCTCTTGAACTGGGCCTGGCCGGAAAAGCCCGCTTTCAGCCCGAAGCAAGCCTCGCGACCACCGTCTTTGGCCTCAATTTTCCATCCCCACTTGGACTGGCGGCAGGCTTTGATAAGGACGCGCGCGTCCCCGATGCCATGCTGGGTCTTGGTCTTGGCTTTGTCGAATGCGGCAGCGTCACGCCTGAGCCACAGGCCGGAAATCCAAAGCCCCGCCTGTTTCGGCTGCCACAGGACAGGGCGGTCATCAATCGGATGGGCTTTAACAACGCGGGCCTCGACGCGTTCAGAGCGCGCCTTGAAACCAGGGCCGGCAAGCCGGGCATCGTCGGCGTAAATCTCGGTGCCAACAAGGCAAGCATGGACCGCACAGAGGATTATGTCACAGGCATCGCCGCCCTCTCGGACCTCGCAGGCTATTTTGTCATCAATGTCTCTTCGCCAAATACGCCTGGGCTGCGCAACCTGCAGGGCAAGGCTGAGCTCAACGAGCTTCTGACGCGGGTCATGGAATGCCGGGCATCACAATCAGCCCAGCCGCCTCTGCTGGTCAAAATTGCACCTGATCTTGAAGAACAGGATCTGGAGGATATAGCCGATGCCGCGCTCGCGCATCAGCTGGATGGGCTGATCATAAGCAACACGACCATCGCGTATCGCGATGCCCTGCAAAGCCGCCATGCCAACGAGCAGGGTGGCCTTTCGGGTGCACCTTTGTTCAAGCCCTCGACCGCGATTCTGTCCACTATGCATGGCCTGCTCGGCGGCAAAGTACCGCTGATCGGCGTTGGCGGCATCTCATCGGGCGACGACGCTTATGAGAAAATCCGCCAGGGTGCCTCCCTCATCCAGCTCTATACAGCGCTCGCCTTTGAAGGGCCTGACCTGATCGCGACGATCCTTTCTGAAATGGCGGTTCGGCTATTGAATGACGGATTTGCAACTGTCTCAGAAGCCATCGGCAGCGGCATCGGCTGATTGCTGCCGATTTTTGTGCTTTAACCGGAAGCACTTCCCCTCTATAAGCTCCGCTCACTTTGTCACGCATGCGAGACAACCCGAAGCGGAACAGTTACCCTTGTCAGCAACGATTTTGGGCTCTGGTCCATCACTGGAGGTGGATGCGGTCATGTCTGAAAAGAATGATCAAAATTCAAACACGATGTGGGGTGGCCGGTTCGCCGGCGGCCCGGCTGCTGTTATGGAAGAAATCAACGCATCCATCGGATTTGACCAACGTCTTGCCGCCGAAGACATTGCAGGTTCAAAAGCGCATGCAGAGATGCTGGTGGCCACCGGAATTCTAAGCGCTGAGGATGGCACCGCTATTCTTGCTGGCCTCGACACTGTGCTGGCCGAAATAGAGGCGGGCTCTCTTGCCTTTGACCCCAAACTTGAAGACATTCACATGCATGTCGAGGCCCGGCTCGCCGAGCTGATCGGCGATGCCGCTGGCAGACTGCATACGGCGCGCTCACGAAACGATCAGGTCGCAACTGATCTGAAACTCTGGGTGCGAAACGCGATCGATGCTCTGGACCACGGACTTCAGGAATTGCAGGCGGCATTGATTACAAAAGCAGAGGCACATGCCGACACGATTATGCCTGGCTTTACGCATCTGCAGACAGCCCAGCCGGTGACTTTCGGCCACCATATGCTGGCCTATGTGGAAATGCTGGGCCGTGACCGGCAGCGTTTCACAGATGCACGCGCCCGGCTCAATCTCTCACCGCTGGGCTCTGCAGCCCTTGCAGGGACCTCTTTTCCCATTGACCGGGACATGACGGCGGCAACGCTTGGCTTTGACGGCCCAACAGAAAACAGTCTGGACGCGGTTTCGGACCGTGATTTTGCGCTTGAGTTCCTGTCATCGGCAGCTATTGCCGCGACCCATCTTTCAAGGCTTGCAGAAGAGATCGTCATCTGGTCAAGCGCCGCTTTCGACTTCGTTCAATTGAGCGATCAGTTCTCAACCGGCTCCTCAATCATGCCGCAAAAGAGGAACCCGGATGCCGCCGAACTGGTGCGTGGCAAATCCGGGCGCATCTCGGGTGCTCTGATGACATTACTGACCGTCATGAAAGGCCTGTCGCTTGCCTATTCCAAGGATATGCAGGAGGACAAGGAACCGGTGTTCGATACTGCCGACACGTTGGCCCTGATGCTGGCGGCGATGACGGGCATGATTTCTGATCTGAGCGTGAACGAAGAGAACATGAAGGCTGCAGCGGGGGAGCGCTTCGCCGTTGCAACCGATCTGGCCGACTGGCTGGTGCGAGCGCTTGGTCTGCCCTTCAGGGAAGCTCATCATGTGACCGGCACCATTGTCCGCATGGCCGAAGACAAGGGCGTCTCGCTGGCAGAGCTGCCGCTTGCCGATATGCAGTCGGTTCATGATGGCATCACTTCAGATGTATTTGAGCTTTTGAGCATTGAAAATTCAGTTGCCAGCCGGCAGAGCTATGGCGGCACAGCCCCCGACCAGGTACGCCAGGCCATCAAAAGGGCGAAGGAGCGTTTCCTATGAGACTTGTGAAATTCCTTTTGATCGGCTTTCTGGTCATCAGCGCAGTCACTCTCGATGCCTGTGGCAGGCGCGGCAATCTGAGCCCGCCGCCGTCTGATGAAAGTGACAGGCAGGGCCAGTAACCGGGCGCCTGAACAAAAAAATGGACCATTTTGATTACAGGAACGGCAGTCTCCATGCCGAAGATGTTGATGTGGCGGACATCGCTGCAGCTGTTGGCACGCCGTTCTATTGTTATTCCACAGCAACCTTTGAACGCCATTATCAGATCTTTGATTCTGCGTTCGACGGGCTTGAACATCTGATCTGCTATTCCTTAAAGGCCAATTCCAATCAGGCCGTCATCCGCACGCTTGCCAATCTGGGTGCGGGCGCGGACGTGGTCTCTGAAGGCGAACTTCGCCGGGCATTGGCCGCAGGCATTCCAGCCGACAAGATTGTCTTCTCCGGCATCGGCAAACGTCGACCGGAACTCGAATTCGCGCTCGCCGCAGGCATTCGTCAGTTCAATGTCGAGTCCATGCCTGAACTGGAAGCTCTTAATGAAATTGCTGTGAGCAGAGGAAAGCAGGCGCCAGTCTCGTTCCGCGTCAATCCGGATGTAGATCCGAAGACCCATCGCCACATTTCGACCGGGCTTAAGGAAAACAAATTCGGCATTCCCTGGAATCAGGTCGCCGCAGCCTACAATACTGCCGCCCGTCTTGAGGGGATCGAAATTGTCGGTGTTGATGTGCACATAGGTTCCCAGCTGACGGAGCTTGCACCATTTGAGGAGGCCTTTCGGCTTGTCGCTGAACTGGTGCCTGAATTGCGCAACTCCGGGCACAACATTGAGCGGGTCGATATTGGCGGCGGTCTTGGCATCCCTTATGCAGAACTGGGCGACAATGAAGATGCGCCGCCGCCCCTGCCGACTGAATATGGCCAGCTGGTCAAAGAAACACTCGGCCACCTCGATTGCGAGATTCAGCTTGAACCCGGCCGCCTCATCGCCGGCAATGCAGGCATTCTTGTCGCCGAGCTGATCTACGTCAAAGAGGGGGACGCCACGACATTCATGGTACTGGACGCTGCCATGAACGATCTGATCCGCCCGGCCCTTTATGACGCCCATCATCACATCGTGCCTGTCATCGAGCCAGACAATGAAACAGACACCATCATCGTTGATGTGGTCGGCCCGGTCTGCGAAACCGCTGACCGATTTGCCAAAGGCCGTCCGATGCCATCACTGTCAGCAGGTGATCTGGTGGCCATTCGTTCGGCAGGTGCTTACGGCGCTGTTCAGGCCTCGGGTTACAACACCCGCCCCCTCGTCCCTGAAGTCATGGTGAATGGTGACAGATTTGAGGTTGTGCGACCGCGGCCGACCTATGATGACATCATTGCCGCGGACGTTCTGCCAAGCTGGCTCCGCTAATCGACTGAGGCAATGACATCCAGTTCCCGATGGGCGCCATCAAGATCCATCCCGTAGCCAACGACAAATCTGTCAGGACAATTGAGGCCGGAGAACATTGGCTCAAGGGACTTGCGGGTCCCTTCTTCCAGCTTGTACTTGTCCAGTAGAACCGCCGTAACGATGCCGCCAGCGCCGCGACTGCTCAGGTAGCTACGTGCGTACAAGAGTGTGTTACCGGTGTCCGCTATGTCATCAACCAGCAGGATCGTCCGGCCATTGACGTCCATAGGTATCTCAGAGGTTACAGATATATCATCCGGGATCTTGCCGGAACCATAGCTGGACAGGCCAAGCGTAGTCAATTCGGTGGTCCGGCCGCCAGACTGCAGGGCAGTTCTCAGATCAGTGGCAAAACGCAGCGCCCCTTCCAGAATGGCGACGATCAGCAGTGGTTCGGCGTTTTCCTGAGCCATAAGCCAGTCGTCCACCTTCAGAGCCAGGGCTTTGACAGCCGCTCTGATCTCTTCGGCGCTGAATATATCTTCCATGGAACCGAGTTCTCGACAGCGCTCGAGGTTTAGTTGGGCCCGGGCAAAGCAACTTCCACGCGGGCGGCACCTTCAGGGATGTTTTGTACTATGGTGGAAAAAGGGGCCGTATCGCCAGGTTGCAGGTACTCTGTTGGCGGCGGTCTCGTCTCCTCGCGGAGCGGCGTGTAATCCTCAGCGAGAAGCCTTACCCGAAGTTCAGGCACTTTTTGGCGAACTGTCGCCGGATTTCTGATGATACCGGTGATTGACAGGCTGAAGCCGTTCAGTTCTTCATGCCGCCGAAATTCTGTCACCTGAATGGTGAGCTCGGGAAGATCCACCGGCGTACCCGCGCTCTCATAGAAGTCCCTCATGAAACTCCACTCCGCGCCGAAGTTCCTGGCAAACATAAACGAGACTCCAATGATGACTGCCAGGATGGCGACCGAACCTGTCAGCACGACGGCCCCCCGCCGCTTTGGCGTTTGTGGCGGCTGGACTCCGCGGCTTGCCACATGCTGCGGCGGCGCAATGGGTGGTGGTTCGTAAGTGCGTTTAACGACAACAACGACCTCTTCAGGTGCTGGTTCCTGGAACCACTTCGTTGCACATTTACCGCATTTTACCGAACGACCGGTCGGGCCGATCTGTTCTTCGGTCACCAGATAGCGTGCATCACAGGCCGGGCAATTAATAATCATGGGTAGGGGAAAATTGAAAGTTACTGTCCATTGATCTGCGCATAGAATACATGAAAGATCAGGGTGCGGATAGCGCGATCAAGCGGATCGAACCGAGGACAAAAAAGGCCACAATGTTTGTTTCTTTAGATCATGTCGGTATGCGCTATGGCACAGGCCCGGAAATTCTGACGGACATCAGCCTCGAACTGGAGCAGGGCTCTTTTCACTTCCTCACCGGCCGCAGCGGCGCCGGAAAGACTTCCCTTCTCAAGCTTCTGTATCTAGCTGAGCGCCCTTCACGCGGCATCATTTCCCTGTTTGGCCGGGACCTGTCGAGTGTTTCGCGCCAGCAATTGCCGATGCTGCGACGCCGTATTGGCGTCGTCTTCCAGGACTTCCGCCTTTTGGATCACTTGTCGACACTTGAAAACGTCGCACTTCCGGTCCGTGTCGCCGAAGGCAATGAAGATGAACTGAGAGATCATGCGAAGGAGCTTTTGGAATGGGTCGGACTGGCAGATCGGCTGGGCGCCAGACCGTCGACTTTGTCAGGCGGTGAAAAACAGTGCGTTGCCATTGCTCGCGCGGTGATCGCGCGGCCAAGCCTGCTTCTTGCCGATGAGCCCACCGGGAACGTCGATCCCGACATGGGCGCCAGGCTTCTGCAACTGTTTGCCGAACTGAACAAAATCGGTACAACAGTGGTCATAGCAACCCACGATCAGCAGATGATTGAGCAGATCCCGGCGGGTATAATTCGCCTGAACGATGGCCGCCTGGAAGCTGCGGGCACACTTCGCCCGGACCAGGTTCCAGTGGTTTAAAGTGGGAAGCCAATAATGGCATCAAGGCGAACCAGCCGTTCTGACATTGTTCCAAGGGACCTTTCCACTGCCGGATCCCTGCCCTGGGTTATCGGTGTGATGGTCTATCTTGTCTTCATGGCGCTGTCCTTCGGCCTCTCGCTGAATAACTCGGTCGCCAGCTGGCGTCAGGATGTTGCCAATACGATCACGGTGGAAGTTTCACCGTCCCCGGAATTTGAGACCAGCGCCGATCAGCGTGCAGCGACACTTGTAACGCTGCTGCGGACCACGGCCGGTGTCACCGATGCCACAATCATTGATGCTGAGGATATTGGCACGCTTCTTGAGCCCTGGTTCGGAACCGGCGATCTTGTGGCGGAGCTGAACGTGCCACGGTTGATTGATGTCACCCTCAATGGACAGGGCGTAGAACTGCTCGATGACATCACAAGAATCATTCAGGAGGAAGTCGAAGGAGCCAGCGTAGACACCCATCAGGAATGGTTGGCAGATCTGGTAAAATTCGCCCGTTCCATCCAGCTCATAGCGGCCGTGGTCATTGCCATGCTGATCCTCAGCACAATATCGCTGGTAGTGCTGGCGACCCGCGGCAGCCTTGCCACTCATCATGATGTGGTCGAGCTCCTGCATCTCATCGGCGCCAGAGACAATTTCATCGCCCGCACGTTCCAGAATCACTATATGAGCGTCGGCATCCGGGGCGGCATTATCGGTGTCCTCTTGGGCGGCCTGACCATCTTCGGGCTCCTTCTTTATCTGCCGCAGCTGGAGGGCAGCCTTCTGCCATCGATTCGCCTTTCTGTGGTGCAAATCCTGTTTCTCTCGGGCCTGCCGATTTTGGCCAGCGCGCTGACAACCATCACTGCCAGGATCACGGTCCTGAGAACTTTGGGGACAATTATGTAGGCAAACCCGCTGATGGGCTGGCGCGGTCGTTGTGGCATGTGGGTAAACCGTCTGGTTCAACCTGTGAATCATGGGGATAAGTCCGAAACCGTCAGCCGATTCAGCCCTTTAGAAATAGGAACAAAAAGGGAACCTTGACCTCTTCCCTGGGCACAAATAGACTGTACTGTCCAAGCGGGGTGCCTGATAGGGCGGCTTCGCTCTCATAACCCTGCCACAGAACCGGGACCTGCCGCATGGCAACGATTGAACCGATATCTCACCAGATATGGGACATGAAATACCGGATGAAAGCACCGGATGGGACGCCGATCGACAATTCGATCGACGACACTTTTCGTCGTGTGTCCGATGCCGTGGCGAAGAACGAGGAAGCTGGGGTCCGCGAGAAGTGGTCTGATCAATTCTTTGACGCCATGTCCGGCTTCAGGTTTCTGCCCGCCGGCCGCATCCTGGCCGGCGCCGGCACGGATCGCCTGGTTACACTGTTCAACTGTTTCGTCATGGGAGAAATTCCTGATGACATGGGCGGCATTTTCGAGAACCTGAAAGAAGCCGCGTTGACGATGCAGCAGGGCGGCGGCATCGGATATGACTTTTCCACGCTCCGGCCCAAAGGTGCGGCAGTAAAGCGTGTGGGCGCTGATGCCTCGGGTCCGCTTCCCTTCATGGACGCCTGGGATGCCATGTGCCGCACCATCATGAGCGCAGGTCATCGCCGCGGCGCGATGATGGCGACGCTGCGCTGCGACCACCCCGACATTGAGGACTTCATCGAAGCCAAGAAAGAGCCCGGCCGGCTCCGCATGTTTAACCTGTCGGTCCTGGTGACAGACGACTTCATGGATGCGGTCAGGCATGACGCGCCATGGGAGTTGAAATTCGATGGCCGGGTTTTCCGCACTGTGCCTGCGCGCAGTCTGTGGGACAGGATCATGGCATCGACCTATGCGTTTGCCGAACCGGGTGTCATTTTCATTGATCGCATTAACCGACGCAACAATCTGAATTACTGCGAAACCATATTCTCCACCAATCCTTGTGGCGAGCAGCCCCTGCCGCCCTATGGCGCCTGCCTGCTTGGCTCGGTGAATCTTGTCGCGCTGGTGAAAGACCCGTTTGGCGAAGCCCCGCACATAGATGCGAGCGAGCTTGCCGATCTTGTCCATACCGCCGTTCGTATGATGGATAACGTCATCGACATTTCAAACTTCCCTTTGAGCCAGCAGGAACATGAAGCCAAAGCAAAGCGGCGTATCGGGCTTGGCATCACGGGCCTGGCCGATGCCTTGATCATGTGCGGCAAGCGCTACGGCAGCAAGGAAGGCCTGAAGCTGACCGAGAGCTGGCTTAAAGAGATTCAGCGAGAAGCCTATCTGGCTTCTGCGGCTCTTGGCTCAGAGAAAGGCGTTTTTCCTCTCTATGACAGGGATCAATACATCAAAGGCGAGACGATTCAGGCTCTCGACAAAGACGTCATTGCCGAGATTGAGCAGCATGGCGTGCGCAACGCATTGGTAACCTCGATCGCGCCGACCGGCACAATTTCCCTGTTTGCCAACAATGTTTCTTCAGGTCTGGAACCTGTCTTCAGCTTTTCCTATACCCGCAAGGTGACGCAGCCTGATGGATCGATAACGGAAGAACAGATCAGCGACTATGCCTATCGGCTGTATAAGCAGAAGTTTGGCCCAGACCGACCTTTGCCGGACTATTTCGTCGACGCCATGAGCCTGGCCCCGGAAGATCACGTGGCGATGCAGGCAGCGGCTCAGAAGTATGTCGACAGCTCTATCTCCAAGACAATCAACTGCCCTGAAGAACTGAGCTTCAGCGCTTTCAAAGGCATCTACCTTCAGGCCTATGACCTTGACTGCAAAGGCCTGACCACTTACCGCCCGAACGAAATAACCGGCTCTGTTCTGGAGGCAAAACCGCGCGAAGAAAACATTGACCAGGGCACACTGCCATTTGAAGAGCCCAACCCACGTCCTTCAGACATGTATGAAGCTGGCGGCATTGTCTACATGACCCAGCCGCTTGATCGGCCCGGGGCATTGCCGGGCACTACCTACAAACTGCGTTGGCCGGAGAGCGACCACGCCATTTACATCACGCTGAACGATATTATCCAGGATTCAAGACGGCGGCCTTTCGAGATCTTCATCAACTCCAAGAACACCGAGCATTACGCCTGGACTGTGGCTATCACACGGATGATAAGCGCCGTGTTCCGCCGTGGCGGTGACGTGTCGTTTGTCGTGGAAGAGCTGAAGGCTGTTTTCGATCCGCGCGGCGGCTACTGGATTGAGGGGAAGTATGTGCCCTCGATCCTGGCGGCCATTGGTGGCGTCATTGAAACGCATATGAAGGAAATAGGGTTCATTCCGGTAAGCAGAGACGATGAGCCCGCTGTTCTTGCCGAGCCAATTGCGGCAGGAGAGACGCCGCAAGTCAGCACGTCCCGTGGTTTCGAACATCCGTCGGTGACCGGGTCAACCACAGCCATGAAAAGTTGTCCGCAATGCTATGCGCCAAGCCTGATCCGCCAGGAAGGATGCGACCTCTGCCTCAGCTGCGGCTATTCAAAGTGTAGCTAATCATCGGCCGCCTCGACCTGAAGGGCGTTGCCCCTGACACCCGTAACAGTGACCTGGGCTCCTTTCTTGAGATCGGGCCCCTCAACACGCCAGGTGGAATCGTCCACCTTGGTTCGGCCTGTGCCATTTGTAATGGCTTCATCCAGCTTCAGACTCCGCCCGACATACTGCTGGCCGCGAAGGTTGAGATTTGGGTGATCGGTCTGAATGGGCTTTCTCTTGATAAAACGCCGGCCGCCAATCGCTGCAAGCGTTGACAGGACACCAAAGAGGACAAACTGCAGTTCCCATCCCAGAGCGGGGAATACCAGGATCACCAGGCCAACGGCAGCGGCGGCGATTCCGATCCACAAAAAGATGACGCCGGGTGCGGCGATCTCAACGACGATCAGAACGCCTGCAAGAATAAACCAGTGCCAGAACGTGATATCAGTGGCCCACTCACTCATCGACATGCTCCTTTCATCTACTCATCGCGTCCGAAGGCTTCCCGCGCGATCTCTGTGATGCCTTCAATTGCGCCGATGACGCCAGAAGCCTCAAGCGGCATCAGTATGACTTTCTGGTTTGGCGCCGATGCAATTTGACCGAGGGCATCAATATATTTCTGGGCAACAAAATAGTTGATCGCCTGCACATTCCCTGACGCGATCGCCTCTGAAACCACTCTAGTCGCGTTGGCTTCAGCCTCGGCCGCACGTTCCCGCGCTTCTGCCTCCCGGAACGCAGCTTCCCGGTCACCTTCGGCCTCCAGAATGGTGGCCTGTTTCTGGCCTTCAGCCCGTAAGATTTCTGCCTGACGTTCGCCTTCAGCTTCCAGAATGACTGCGCGCTTTTCGCGTTCCGCTTTCATCTGCCGGGCCATGGCGTCAACCAGATCGCGGGGCGGTGTAATGTCCTTGATCTCAATGCGCGTGACCTTGACACCCCAGGGATTAGTTGCTTCATCGACCACGACCAAAAGCCTGGAATTAATGTCGTCCCGCTTTGAAAGAATCTCGTCAAGATCGAGTGATCCCAACACTGTTCTGATGTTGGTAATCACAAGATTGTGGATCGCATATTCAAGATTGTTGACCTCATACGCCGCACGCGCCGCATCCAGAATCTGGTAGAAGACAACGCCATCGGTCTGCACCATCGCGTTATCGCGGGTAATGACCTCCTGTGTCGGCACATCCAGCACCTGTTCCATCATGTTCAGCTTCGCGCCAATGGTATCCATAAACGGGACAATCAGATGGAGGCCCGGCTGCAGCGATCTTGTATATCGGCCAAATCGTTCAACCGTGTATTGATAGCCCTGCGAGATCCGTTTGACTCCGGCAAAGACAATGACGATTGAGACGAGAACGAATATGACCGCGAACACGCCAAAGGTTTCCATAAATGTATCCTTCCCTGTTGTGGTGATCATTGCAGGAAGCCGGGCTTCTGAACAGAACCTGCTTCAGGAATAGTCTCAACTATTAGATAGGGATTTCACCCTGGAGTACAAGAGTTAGATGCGCGTTTCTACTATGGCGAGTGTATATATAGCACCTTATTCGCCTGCCTCCGGCTCGCTGCCATGGGGCCTGCCGAAGTCAGGCGCATCAATTTCCTGGCCGGCGTCAACGATGTTGCGCCGGATGTCTCTTGTCGTCGTGAAGAGGTCAAACAGTGCCTCGGCATCGCCGGATTTGGTGGCACGCTTCAGGACACTCAGATCATCCAGAAAATGATTGAGCATCTCTATTATAGCCTCTCGGTTGGCAAGGAAAATGTCGCGCCACATTATCGGGTCCGATGCCGCGATCCGGGTGAAGTCACGAAATCCACCAGCACTGTATTTGATCACTTCGGACGATGTTACTTCTTCAAGGTGGGCGGCCGTACCGACAATATTGTAAGCAATCATATGTGGAACGTGAGAGGTTATCGCAAGAACAAGGTCATGATGTGTTGCGTCCATCACATCGACCATGGCGCCGCAGCCCAACCAGAACGACTTCACCTTCTCGACAGCTGCAGCATCAGTGCCCTCTTCCGGTGTCAAAATGCACCAGCGCTGTTCAAACAGTTCCGCGAAGCCGGCCTCCGGTCCGGATAGCTCAGTCCCGGCGACCGGGTGGCCCGGCACCAGATGAACACCGCTCGGCAGATGAGGCGCAATATCCCGGATCACGCATTTTTTCGCAGAACCCACATCTGATATGATCGCGCCCGCGCTCAGATGCGGAGCCATGGCTTTCGCCAGGGCTTCGAAAGTGCCAAGTGGGGAGCAGAGGATCACGAAGTCTGCATTCACAACCGCTTCTTCCGCAGTTTCGAATGCTTCATCAATGAAACCAAGCTCGAGAGCTTTTGCCCGCGACTGAGGCGTGCGCGCCGTGCCAACAACCCGCCCCGCAAGCCCGGCCCGTTTCGCCGCATAACCAATTGACCCACCAATCAGGCCAAGCCCGATAATGGCAATCCGCTCAAAAATCTGTGTTGCACCTGTCATATCGATCGTCTTTTTTGTCGGTTACCCTTTTTAAGGCGCCTTCAGAAACTCCCTCAGACTTGCCAAGACCCCTTCATTATCTTCCGCCTTGCCAACCGACAAGCGAAGATGATCGGGAAACCCATAGCCTTCCATCCGCCGCAGAAGATAACCGCGGTCAGTCAGATACTTATCGGCTGCCGCGGCAGACTTCGACGAATCATTTGCACCGAAGCCGATCAGCACAAAGTTGGCAGCACTTGGCACAACATCGAGGCCAAGTTTGCCCAGAGCCTTTTCAAAGTAACTGCGCCACTTCGTATTATGTGCAATGGCCTGTTCAAGAAATTCCTGATCGGCGAGCGCCGCACAAGCGGCCCTCTCAGCGGGGATGCTTACGTTGAACGGCATACGGATCCGGTGCATCAGGTCCGCCACTTCGGCAGCACAATATGCCCAGCCGATGCGAAGCCCGGCGAGCCCGTAGATTTTTGAAAAAGTGCGCGTCATGACCACATTGTCGTGCCGCCGGCAAAGCTTGATGCCAATGTCATAGTCATCCTGAATGGCAAAGTCACCGTAGGCGCTGTCCAGTACAAGGAGGCATGCCTCTGGCAACCCTTCACGTAATCTTTCAAGTTCGTCGCCGGAGAGGTAAGTCCCGGTAGGATTGCCCGGATTGGCAATGTAAACGATCCGGGTCCGCTCGTTCGCCGCCTTAATCAGCGCATCTGCATCCGTCCGGAAGCCATCCAACGGCGCCGCAACCGCGTCAGCCCCCATGGTTTTGGCGACAATTTTGTACATCGAAAAACTGTGCTCTGTGAACAGGACCTCGTCCCCCGGACCGGCATACAGCTCAGCCAGCAGGCTCAGCAGTTCATCTGATCCATTGCCGCAGACAATACAATCCATCTCGAGATCAAAGCGATCAGCGATGGCCCGGCGCAGGGTGTCGGCAGCGCCATCAGGATAGCGATGAAGCTCCGTCACCGCCGCTTCGTAAGCCGCTATCGCCAGCGGGCTGGGGCCGAGCGCAGATTCATTTGACGACATCTTGATAGCCGGCGTTCCGTCATCACTTTTGGATCGACCGCCCACGTAAGGCGCAATATCCAGGACACCGGGCTTGGGCTCGGGAAGTGCCATCGGTATTCCAATCAATCCACAGTGAATGGAACAGCATAGGTTCCAACAATCGTGCAATTTCCGTCGCCGGCAAGAAACGATGACACGTCTTTCAGGTCGCTGAAAAATCCGGGCACTTCCAAAAGCGTTGCACCATCGGCTTCCGCATCGCGCGCCAGAATTGAAACAGCTGGCTTTTTCTGAAGTCCTTCAGAATTTTGGCGAACCACAACAACCGTGCGATCATTGCCGGTCTCTTCGTTCAGCACGGCGGCTACGGAAAACGCTTCGCCCTGTCCGCCGCCTGATCCGTCTTCCATGTGGCAAAAAGGAAGCCGCGCCACAATTGTGGGCACGGCTTTTCCAGTGCGCCTTTTGTCGTCCTGCCACGCGGCGAGCGTAATCCACCAGGGTGCCGGAGCCGCCCCGGTCAGCGACACAACACCGACCTTGCTGCCCGGATCCTCGAGGACGGCGTCAAGCACTGCCTTTTCGGTTGGCAGCGACAGCATTTCCGTGTTTGAACCAAAATGGGCGCGACACATGTCACGCAAGTCGGCATCTGCACCGCCCGCTGCGACAACAACAGAAAAGGGTGTCTGAATCTGTGCCTTGGCTGTGATGATCTCGCGCCACAGCCTGAAAATGACGGCCTTTGGCAGCGCGCCCTTGTGTCGGTTCAGAAGCCGCCGCACGACTTCAGCCTCGCGGCCAGGCCGGATCGACAGCCCGGTGGCGCCGGCATTTGCCTTTGCGGCAGCCACGTCCCGGACGATCTCGGTCCGCGTCATCAGAAGATCATGCATCTCGGCATCGATGGCATCGATGCGCGCGCGCGCGTCCTCAAGTGATCCTGACCCTGACATTGTAAAATTCCAGATTATCTTCTGCTATTGGCGGCAAAGTGTGGGTTTTAGTCTGCCCCAACCACAAAATCAAAGGAAACACCGGATTTGTCTGAGAATGGCCCATCAGCATGAAATCAAATGGACTGCCTGCAAGTAATCATTGACAGCACCTATGGTGAAAACATACCTATTGCCGCCAATTTTGCGTCATTGTAGCCCCACGGGGCAGCCCACAGGGTAGCCCACGGGCGCGTCCAACAGCATAAGAGGTCCTAAGCGGTTCTTTGGTATGGGAAGTTCAGAGAAACATATTGCAGCGGTGGCTGACTACGGTCCCGGCCGGGGTGCAGATGAGCTGGGACATCTGGCAGTTCTCGGCGCTGATCAGCCCTTGCGCCTGGATTCCGGCACGCGTCTCGGCCCGTTCGAGATTGCATATCAGACCTATGGCACACTGAACGAAAGTGAATCGAATGCTGTTCTGATTTGCCACGCACTGACCGCAGATCAGCATGTCGCCTCGCCGAACCCAATCTCCGGCAAGCCGGGCTGGTGGGATCACATGGTTGGCCCGGGCCGCACCATCGACACCGACACATATTTTGTGATCTGCCCGAACGTGCTCAGTGGCTGCATGGGCAGTTCAGGGCCGACCTCGATCAATCCAGAGACGGGAGAGCCGCACGGCCTTTCTTTTCCTGTGATCACTATCGCCGATATGGTGCGTGCGCAAGCCATGCTGCTTGAGCATCTTGGGATCGAAGATCTCTTTTGTGTCATCGGTGGTTCCATGGGCGGGATGCAGGTCCTGGAATGGGCAGCATCCTATCCAGAGAAGGTATTCTCGGCCATTCCACTGGCGGCGGCAGCAAGGCATACGGCGCAGAACATTGCCTTCCACGAGGTCGGCCGCCAGGCCGTTATGGCGGACCCGAACTGGCATGGCGGCGCCTATGAAAAGTTTGGCGTGAAGCCACGTGCCGGTCTGGCGGTGGCGCGCATGACGGCCCATATCACCTATCTTTCTGAAGCCGCACTTCAGAGCAAATTTGGCCGCAACCTTCAGGACCGTCAGGCTTTGAGCTATGCATTTGATGCGGACTTCCAGGTTGAAAGCTATTTGCGGCACCAGGGCATTACGTTTGTCGATCGCTTTGATGCGAACTCTTACCTTTTCACCACACGCGCCATGGACTATTTCGATCTGGTCGCCGACCATGATGGTGTGCTGGCAAACGCGTTCAGAGATACTTCAACACGCTTCTGTGTCATTTCCTTCACCGGTGACTGGCTCTTTCCAACCAGCGAAAGCCGGCAGATTGTGCGTGCTTTAAATGCGGCAGCGGCGAACGTGAGCTTCGTTGAAATCGAGAGCGACAAAGGCCATGACGCGTTTTTGCTGGAAGAACCTGAACTGTATGTAACTTTGCACGGCTTCCTGTCGAGCGCCGCCCGCGCCCGCGGCATTGAACTCACCTAAGCGGCGACGGACCATGCCAGAAATCAAGAGTGAAGAGCTGAGAACAGACACGGAAGCCACGCTCCGTAGTGATCTGCAGATCATTGCAGACATGATCGAACCCGGCTCCCGCGTTCTCGATGTTGGCTGCGGAGATGGCACCCTTCTTTATTATCTGGCCAATAGAAAAAATGTTGACGCCCGCGGCATGGAATTAGGGCGAGATGGCGTGAACTCCTGCGTAACAAGGGGACTGTCCGTGGTTCAGGGCGACGCAGATACTGACCTGGTTGATTATCCTGATGACAGTTTTGATACTGTCATTCTGAGCCAGACCCTGCAGGAGAACGTCCAACCTCACGAAGTGATCCGCCAAATGCTGCGAATCGGAAAAAACGCAATCGTTTCGTTTCCAAATTTCGCCCATTGGCGTGTCAGATTTCAGCTTCTGTTCCTGGGTAAAATGCCGGTAACCGGTGCGCTCCACAATCCCTGGTATGAGACGCCGAACATTCATCTCTGTACGATCAGGGACTTCTACGCCCTTTGTGAGACGCTGGATGTTTCTGTCACAGAGGCCCTGACCCTCGACAAACAGGGGCGGCGATCACGCTTCTCTGGCATTCCGTGGCTCGGGAACTTTCTTGGCAGTCAGGCACTGTTTCTGCTGACGAAGTAACCTAAGGCTCGATCATGCGCCGCGCCGGAATGGTAACGGCCCGTCGCCGAGCGCGTACATTCTGAACTGGCTGGGCACCGAAGACTTCTTTTGAAGCTTCGACAATCAAAACGCCGGAAAGCCGTTTCGCGATCACGCTTCCCGCCCGCTCCCACAGGCGACCGGATTTCAGCAGAAAACGTCGCTGGCTCGGCGGCATGTAGAGCGCGTGCTCCCATCTCTCCAGGCGGAACATGCTCTCCAGAAGTAAAACGCTCAACTGCGATCCGCTGTAGGGATTGCCGTGACCGAACGGTGTCTCATCGACCCGTGCCCAGATGCCCGCGCGATTGGGAACCACCAGGATCACTTTGCCCTCGCCGGTCAGCACACGCCAGATTTCCCGGAGCGAGGCCGGCGCTGAATCACTGGCTTCAATATCATGAACCACCAGGACGCGATCCACCGACACATCAGGCAGCGGAATCTCATCGGCTTCTGAAAGCAGGACCAGATTCTCGGCATGCCGGGGCCAGTACTGTGCACCCTGGCCACCTGGCATCAGTGCCAGGACACGATCCGCCTCGCGCAAAAACGGGCGCATATAGGGCGTTGCATACCCGGTGCCAAGCATAGTCAGACCATGTACATCGTCCCACATGGACCTGACTTTCTGCGAAAGCGTGCGCCTTGCGACTAAGCCCAGAGGGCTTTCATAAAAGGCTGCAAGATCCCGCACATCCGCCCGCACCAAACTGCTCCCCTGTGAACTCTCGTGACGCCATTATAGGCTACTGCCGGTCCATTGAGAAAGCGTCTAGGATGACGTGATCCAGCACTTCCGCTATGGTTCCTGAAATCTTCGACCTTGATGGAGACAATCGTGAGTAAACTTCAGATCGATCTGGTGCCCTGCCTCAGCGACAACTACGCCTATCTGCTGCATGAACCTGATGAAGGTGTCACGGCAATTGTCGATCCTTCTGAACCCGGACCCGTGCTGGCCGCCCTTAAGGCCAGGAACCTCAAGCTCACACACATTCTGAACACCCATCACCATTTCGATCACATCGGTGGCAACGAGGTCCTGAAGGCCGAGTTCGGCGCAACCGTGATCGGCCCAAAGGCAGACGAAGAGCGCATTCCGCTTCTCGACATCGCTCTTGCAGACGGTGAGACACTGCAACTGGGTACAGAGACCGGCATGGTTCTGGATGTCCCAGGCCACACCAAGGGCCACATCGCGTTCTGGTTCAAAAGCAGCCAGGCAGTTTTCACCGGCGACACCCTGTTTGCCCTCGGTTGCGGCAGAATGTTCGAAGGGAACCCGCCTCAATTCTGGAACTCTCTCAAGAAACTGTCCGATCTGCCGGATGAAACCCGCATCTATTGCGGTCATGAATATACGCAGTCAAATGCCCGGTTCGCCGTCACTGTCGAGCCGGACAACCAGGCTCTGATCGCACGGGCGGCTGAAATAGACCGCCTGCGAGCCAATGGCGAACCGACGATTCCATCAACCATGGGCCTTGAACGTGCGACCAATCCGTTTTTGCGGCCCATGAGCGAAGGACTGCAAAAGGCAATTGGCAAAGAAGGCGCCGATATCGTCGAAGTCTTCGCCGAAACACGAAAGCTGAAAGACAGCTTTTAGCCCAGGCGTTTTTCAAGAATTTCCGTAACAAGCTGCAGATCGTCTGGCTTGTCGGCATCAATTGCAGCCTCTGCAAACGGCAGGCTGACAGCCTGCACATCCGTCTCGACAACTTCAGAAATTCTGCCCAATGCAACCGAGAGCGAGAGGCGACCGCTCAGATAGCGAACGAGAAGCCCAAGACCGAATGCCAATGCGAGCCGCCAGGGCTTTTTACGTTCCTGTTCCACCCTCACCCAGAATTCGATGGCCGACCTTGCCTCGGGGCCCATGAAAGCGAACAGATTGGCTCCCGTAAATCCATCCTCGGCGAATTTGAGCCAGGTCCGCTTGGTCTCCGGATAGGCTGCCATGACGGTCTGCTTTGAGACCAGGCCAACAACAAGATCTGCGCCTTCACCGGCAGCGGACAGGGCGTCCGCACAGAACCGGTCAATCATTTCACCTGTCAGCAGGGGATGGTCCGAAGTGACAAGCAAAATAGGATATGATCGCTCAAGCACGGTCAGCGCACCAAGCACAGACCGGCTCGGCCCCAGATCAGCTTCGATGACCGGTAGCGCTCTGAATTCTGCCGGCCACTGGTCCATGAGCCAGGCGTCTGTCGAGAGATGAATAGCGGCGACGCTGTCTGCCTCATTGAGCGCGTCGATGACCCAGCCGATCATTGGTTTTTCAAGAATTGGTGTCAGCGCTTTGTGGGCAATGCCCGTTGCAGCTGAAATTCTGTCGTCCCGTCCCTGCCCGCCTGCCAGGACCACCGCCACGAACTGTCGAGCCGCGCCAGTCATTGGTCAGGCGATCTGCTTTTGGTACAGCCGATAGGTTTTGTAGACCTTCGCGCCGACACCCTCTATGACGCGGCGCATCGGCGCATTGTCTTCCAGGATCCAGCTAAGCTCGCCGCCTTCAATGCCGCGTCTGGCGGCATTGTCGAAAATAACCTTGATCAGTCCGAAAGTGATGGCAGATCCCATCATCGTGCCCTGAAATTCCTTGCGAATGCCCATAAGCGGCACACGAGCGGTCTTCACGCCGGCAACTTTCAGACGCCAAAGGAGTTTTGCCCAGCCGAAGGGCAGCAGCCTGCCGTTCAGATCATGTATTGCCTCATTCAGGTTGGGTAAGGCGATGAACATGCCCATGGGTTTTCCATCTATTTCGGCAATGCCGACCATGTCGGGCACGATGATCGGTCGAAGCGTTGATGCGAGCGCGCCTGCTTCCGCTTCCGTGAACGGCACCATGCCCCAATTGTCGGCCCAGGCATCGTTGAAAATGTCGACAATGATGGCGACTTCATCTTTCAGGGATCTCATGCGCAAGTGACGGATATTGATGTTTTCTTCCGCGTCAATTTTTGCTGCGAGGGATCTCACGCCCCGTGGAAGATCGTCGGCGACGCTGCATTGGTAGGCGAAAAGATCCTTCGCCTTTGAAAAGCCAAGGCCTTTGATCTGCCCATCATAGTAGGTCATCGCATGGCCCATCATCAGGCTCGGCGGCGTATCAAACCCATCTACCAGCAGCCCACACTCTTCATTCGTAGAAAAGTTGAGCGGGCCCAGAATTTCAGTCATCCCCTGCTCTTTGAGCCAGGCTTCTGCTGTGCCAAACAATGCCTCAAACACCGCCGGATCATCCGTGGCCTCAATCAAACCGAAGTGTCCGGTCCGGGTACCGAATTTCTGAAGATACATTTCGTCGATCTGAGCTGAAATGCGGCCCACAGCCTCATCACCTTTGTAGGCGATCCAGAACACCGCCCTGGCATGTTCAAAGTACGGATTGTCTTTTTTGCTGAAAGCCTCGCGCCGCTCGATGATCAGGGGGGCAACCCAGTTAGGGTCGGTTGCATAGATAGAAAACGGAACCTCTATAAACTCGTCAAGCCCGCTTTTGTCCGTGACGATCTCAGTGCGGATGCCACTTTGTTCATTCATCCAACAACCTCAGCGCTCCGGCTGCATTGCCTGATCTGTGTCTTTTTCAGGCTCGTTTGCATCCAGTTCGGCAACCCAGGGATATTGATCTGCCATTTCCTTGGTGTAGCCGAGATTAAGGACAGTCGGGCTCTTCGGCACTTCCCTTGAGGCGCCATAATAGGTGCCAAAAATTCTGTCCCAGGCGAGATTTGTAATCCCGTAGTTCCCATTTTCATTGTAGAAGTGATGGGCCAGATGAGCTGCCTTGATCTTCTTCAGATAGGCTGAGCGCGGCTGATATCCAAGATGCTGAACACAATGACAGTATTCGTAAAAGCACGTTGTGAACACGCCGGCAGCGAGCGCCGCCAGCGCACCTGATTCTGCTGCAATCGCATATCCAATCGGCAGCGTCGCCAGGGCGACGGTAGGAAGCGTGGTGTAGAGCGCACCAAACAGAATCTTCAGGTCATTGGGATCACGATGATGGTCGTAATGAACCCGCTTCCATACCTTGGCTAAGCTGGCCACCCTGTAAAGAGACGAATGCAGGAGAAACCGGTGAATGAGGTACCAAAGAAGCGGATACATTGCGACGCTGACGGCTGCCGCCAAAATGACCAGCAGGGCACTCTCCGTCCAGATCAGCGCAAGAACTGAAGCGACCGCGCCAAGCACCAGATAGACCTGAATCGCATAATACTGGAAGTAGGCTTCAGACAGATCTTTCAGACCCATCTGATCCAGATAATAACGCTTGTCGTGCCAAAATCCGATGAGCCGCACAAACATGTCCTTTTTTTTCGGGCTGTATCGGTTTTTAATGCCACAGCCGGGGGCATCGGGCAAGCGCTGGCAGCCCAACCCAAGGGCCTTTGTCAGCTTGGAGAATCGCCACTATGGCGGCCCCGCCATAGCCACTTGAACCGGCCTTTCGGATCAATCACCACAAGATCATCCGGCGAAAGTCCGATTCGCACATTCAACGCCATCGTAATGAACATTAACGGAATGCCGACACCTATCTTCACCACCACCGAGACTTCGCCTGCCGCGAGAGTGAGGGCAGCAAAGACAGCGGTCAGACCAATGGACACCAGCATGGTCCGCAGAACCTGGAGGTCATAGGGCGGCACCTTATAGAGCCAGATCACCTGCACCAGCGCCATGAGATGCACTGTGGCGAGGCCCGCAGCCGCGGCTGCCGCAGCGCCAGGCAACCCGTATAATGGCACAAGCCAGGCCAGCAGACTGCCGGTTACCATCAAACCGACAAAGGCATTCAAAATGAGCAGCCGGTAGCGACCAATCATCTCGATGATGGTGCTGGAGGGTCCGGTGCCAGCCTCAAACGCTCGCCCGATGACCAGCCCGACGATGACGGAAGTCCCCGCCATATAGGCTGGCGGGAGCAGGGACAGAATGTTCTCGTCAAACACCAGCAGGGCGCCGGCCACGGGCACAAAGAATGCCCAGAGAAGCCTGGTGGCAAATCTTGAAGCTTCTTTCAGCGGTCCTGGCGTCGCATGCTGATTCAGTTCAGATGCAATCGGAGCCATGACATAGGAAATGGACATCCTAAAGGCCTGAAGCGAACTGACAATTCGCCGGGAAACAGAATAAACGCCTGCGGCCACGGCACCATTGGCGCCGGGAATGAAAGCGTTCAGGATCATGATTGGCAAGTTGGATTGCAGATCCTTGCCGATGTTGGAAGGTGCAATGGCAAGGGCGAAGCGCATCATTTCTCCGAAGCTGACATCCGCCTGACCATCGGGGACCAGAAACATTCTGAAGCTGTAATGCTTCAGCAGAAGGCGAGACGCAATCAGACAGGCCGCCAGGAGCGAAGAAAGATGAGCAAGCATGAGCCCGTATTCGAGCCAGCCCAGAGCAAAAAACAGCAGACCCGCCACCACGCGAAGCCCGTTTTCATAGAATATTCGCACCCGAATATCCGGGCCAAAGACTTTCAGTGCTCGAATGGCAGCCATGGATACCTCCATGAATGCCCACAATGGAATAGCCCATGCGTAAATTTTAACAATCCGGGTCAGAACCAGCCGGGTGGCATCATCAACGTTGATATAGCCCTGCAGAATGTCTGCCAGAACATTCATTAGAATCGCAATGCAGACACCGATGCTGACCGCGACAAGTATGGCCCGCCTGACAACAATATGTTTCCCGGCCAATGTCGATTCCTGCGGCACGAAGCGTTGCAGGGCGTTATGCATGCCAAGCTTTGCAACTTCGTGCATATTGCGCGCGTAAGCCGCCAGTGTTTCAAACAGACCAAACGCAACCGGCCCATAGAGCGCTGCGAAGAGAAAGAACCCAACCGCCTCCAGAACAGCTCCAAAGCGCCCGAGAAAAGCAATACCTGCGCCGCGAGCAACTTCGGAAAGTGAATCTGATGGTTCAGATGGATCAGGCGCTGGTCCGCTCTCTGCCATTTTTCTTAAGCCTCGCGGTAGATGATCAAACCTGTGCCAATTGAGAAGAAGAGAAGGGCAGGAAACCAGGCGGCGACAATCGGGGGAACCGCCCCATAGGTTCCCAAAGCAATCATCAGGTTCACAACAACGAAAAATCCGAAGCCGAGGCCGAGGCCGGCAATGAATCTAAGCGTCAGGCCGCCGCCTCGATAGACACCAAAGCCGACAAGCGTTCCAAACAGGGGCATGATCAGTGCGCCCATCGGTCCGGACACTTTCTGATGCAGCCAGGTTTTGAAATAGTCGACCGGCGCGCCCTTGGCTTCAAGCTCGCCGACATGGGTCTGCAGCTGGGCAAATGAAACTTCGTCGGGCCGGACAGCAAGAAACAGAAACTGTTCAGGCGTCGCATCGCTGTCCCATTGCAACCGCTCAAACGCCTGGATCGAATTATCCTCCGCAGCCCAAAGTTCGGCGTTCAGCAGGGTCCATTGGCCACTCTCCCACTCGGCGGCATCGGCCGTCAAAAGCGACGTAACGTTGCCAATTTCATCGTAGCGCATGATTCTGACTTCGCTCAGCCGTGCGCCGTTGTCGCTGACAGTTTTCGCCCGCACACTTGCCTGCACATCATCCATCCAGACGGCCGAGCTGCTTTCCTCAAAACTCGCATTCGCTGCATAGCCCTGATTTTCCCACACTCGAAGATCAACCGTTGATGAAATCACAACCGTCTCATTGAATGCAAAATGCAGAACACCAATGATTGAGCCACCGACAATCATCGGCAAAAGGATCGCGACCGGTGACACACCGGATGCTTTCATCACGATAATTTCGCTATGCTGGGCGAATGCGGCAAAAACCACCAGCGCTGCCAGCAGGACGGTGAATGGAATGATCGTTGTAATGATCTGCGGCGAACGCAGAAGCACATAGCGATAGAGACTGCCAATACCGTTGCCCTCGCCCGCCAGGACCTCGCTGGTGTTTGCCAGAAGATCCAGCAGCTGCAGCACCGCGCCGAGCATGAAGAGAAGGAAAATAAAGCGCGTCAGGAACGATCTGAACAGGTACCTGAAAACAGTGTTCATTCGGCCGCCTGCTCCTCTTGCGCCACCCACTGATCTTCGCCGCGGAATCTCGCCGGTATCAATGCGCGCAAGAGTTCTTCGGCCTCATCCCACTTTTCGGCAAGCCACGGCAGTAGGCCCGCTTCAACCTCATAAGCGGCCCGCTGGAACATATAGGCGCCGGCACCCAGCAAAAGGACAAACGGCACCCATGCGCCGGCCCAGACCGGCAGCAACGCTTCAGACGACATGGCTTCGCCGAATTCGAGCGCCTTGTGGTAGAGGAGCAGAATGAGGATACCAAAACCCGTGCCAAAGGAGCCGTCGCTGCGCCGCCGGACAATGGCAAGCGGAATTGCAATCAGAGGCAGGATCAGAATGGACAGCGAACGCACGATGCGCCCATTCAATTCAGAGAAGATCGTACGGCTTGAGACAACTTCGCCCGTCTCGGTTGAGGCAACGCCTGCCGATCCGGCCTGCCACAATTCCGGTAAAGTGAGTTCCCGTTCACTGTCGCCGCGATCGCGAAACGCCTCGATCTCATCCAGCTCCACAAGCAGATCATGGCTGTCAAATCTCAGGATTGTGCGGCCGCCGCCATCGGCCCGTTTGGTAAGCTGCACACCGTTTTTGAGCGACAGGACAAGATCCCGGTTTTGACCGACAACGCGGAACGAGCCTTCCTCAGCCGTGAGCGTGGCAATGTTGCCCTCGCCATCATCGCTGTAGACAAGAATATTCGACAAAGTGTCGCCCCCGTCAGAAATGTTCCCGACTTTCAGCGTCAGCTCTTCAGATATTCTTGTGTATTCGCCCTCCCTGACGCTTGCACCCAGCGCGCCGCTTGAAAGGTCGAACCTGAGGCTGCGATAGGCGTAGCGGCCATAAGGCTGAAGATAGCCGACCAGAATCAGATTGAAGATCAGCAGAAGCCCGGCGACATAGAATACAGGAACCGAAAGTCTACTAAGCCCCACGCCGCTCGATTGCAGGGCGTCAAGTTCACTTGAAGTGCTCAGGCCCCGAAAAGCTATCAGGATACCGAGAAAGAATGCGATCGGCAGGGCAAGCCCCATGTAATGGGGCACCAGATTCATGAGCATGCGCCATACCACCGTAAAAGGGCCGCCCTGGTTGACCACAAGATCGAACAGCCTGAGCATGCGTTCCAGAAGAAGCAGCATGGCGGCGATCCCAAGGACAAGGCCCAGAGGTACTGCCATCAACTTCAATATATAGCTATCGATGCGCCTGATCATTCTCGGCCTCTGGAACCTGTAACTTTTGGCAGTCCACAGCGAAATGCCCCCGAAACGCCGTCGTCCCTCCCTGTTTACGAAATACCGCAAGTTTCTGCCATAATTTACTGACATTGTGGCGACTATGAGTTTGCTGAAATTGCATGATATCGGGGTCCGGCAGCCCCGGTATGCCGCTCAGCCAAAGAGCTTCAGGGTGTTTGCAGGCACGCTTCTGGCCTTGTTGGGGCTTTGTGTTGGCGGACCACAGGCTTTTGCTGAGACCGAAGTCACTGAGGATCATGAATGCGTGATTCCAGTGAACAAGGCGGGCGAACCAGACGTTGGCGACGCTTTGCCGCTTATCCGCATCACCGTCGTCAATGTGGAGAACTCCGATGGCAATCTGATGTTCAGCCTCTACGATGACAATCCGAAGACCTTCATGAAATACAGGACCTACCTCAAAAAACTCCATGCGCCAGCCATGGAAATTGAGACTGTGGTCTGTATTCGTGCGCCCGAGCCCGGCGAGTTCGCCGTCACCGTCTACCATGATGAAGATGCTGATCGCGATTTTGACCGGAACTTTCTCGGCTTCCCAAAGGAAGGCTATGGATTCTCCAATAACCCAAGGATTAGATTTCCCCTCCCCCGGCACAAAGATGTTAAGTTTGCTGTAGCCGAAGATGAAACGGATATCGAGATAGTCCTTCACTACTGACCACTTCGAAAACCCAATCCTTATCAGCAGCGGAACAGCCTCTGCATGCCGCAAATATTTGTCCTTTCGAACCCCGGAAGCACCAGCAACCAAAAATCCCTGAGCGAAGTCCGGGTGTTTCTGGATGACATGCCGAATGTTCTGCACGGCGAGCTGTCCGATTGGGGTGACATTGAAAACCAGTTGCGCCACGCCGCCGCTGCAAACACAGATCTTCTCATTATCAATGGCGGTGACGGCACCATTCGACAGGTCGTGAGCGACATTCTTCTGGCTCAGCCGTTTCCGGTGCAGCCAACGCTTGCCGTGATGCCAGGTGGCCAGACAAACATGCTTGCCGGCGACTTGGGCGTGAAGGCCAGTCCCATCGATGTTCTCCAGGAAATCATTGGAAGTTGGCAAAGGGGCGAGGCCACTCTCGTAAAACGGAAAATTCTCAGAATCCAGCGATCGCCTGATGAGGCGCCGCTCTTTGGCTTCTTTTTCGGTACCGCCGCCATCATCAGCGGCATCGAATTCTGCCGTGAACATATTTACCCCCTCAACATACCAATGTTTGCAGCCCACGCCGCGGTCGTAAGTCTGTTGCTGAGCTCGGCACTTTCAGGCGGCGCCATTGGACCCAGCGACCTGAAGCCGACAACCGCGCGCATCCATGTCGATGGCTACCAGTTATCCGACAAGGCATACTTCGGCGTCATCGCGACGACCATGGACAGACTACTCCTGAACCTTCATCCTTTTTCAGACCAGGGCGAGGGTTCGGTCAAATTTTCGGCGCTGGAAAAAGGGCCGCTGAATGTGATAAGGGCGGTTCCGAAATTGCTCGGACTTGGCATGCCGGGAAGTTATCCGGATAGTTACTTTTTCAGCCGGCTGGCCGACAAAGTCGAGATCCTGACTGACGACCCCTACACCATAGACGGCGAGTTCTATCATCCTGAACCAGATATTCCGGTCACGCTGGAAGCGGGCGCAGAGCTGACCTTTGTAAAACTGTAAATGAACCATGCCGGATCTTGAAACATTTATCAGACAGCAGCTGACCAGCACACCATTGCCTGTTGTGACCCGCATCGCACATGACTTGTCCGCACGCCACCGCAATGCCGCCAGGGCCGCCCTGTTCTATGGCTCCTGCCTTCGGGACAATGTCTTCGAAGATCGGATTCTGGATTTCTACTTGCTCGTGGACAGCTATTCGGTCGCCCATGGAAACCGGGTCTCAGCCCTGTTCAACCGGCTGTTGCCGCCAAATGTCTACTACGCCGAAACATTGATAGATGGCCAAACCTACCGATCCAAATACGCCGTCCTGACGATCAGACAGTTTGCCAGAATGTGCGGTAGAAAGACCTTTTCTCCGTACATCTGGGCTCGCTTCTCGCAGCCCGCACAACTCGTTGACCTCAGCGACGGTTCGTCGACTGATGATGTTGTGGCGGCGGTAGCCACGGCAGTCTGTACGATGCTCGAAGCAAGCGCGCCCCTGGTGACCGGCCCCCTGACGCCTGCGGTGCTTTGGTCGGCCGGCTTCAATGCGACTTACCGCACCGAGCTCCGATCCGAAGGCCCCGGAAAGGGCGTCGAAATTTATGAAAAGAATCAGGACTTTTACGACGCCCTTTCTCCGATTGCGCTTAGTGAGCTTGGAATTGAAGCGCATGGCACGATCCCCTTTTCTGCCAGGACAAAGTGGTTCTGGCGGCGTGTCCAAGGGAAGACCCTAAGCGTGTTGAAGCTTGCCAAAGCGACGTTCACGTTTGCCAATGGGGTCGACTATATTCTCTGGAAAGTTGAGCGTCATTCAGGTGTGCATGTTGAGGCCACTGAATGGCAACGGAAGCACCCGCTGCTTGCCAGCCTGACCCTGACCTGGCGACTGTGGCGTGAACAGGCTTTTCGCTGAACGCCTCTACCCGATTCCATATTCATGGAATCGGGCTCGGGTTCCGGTCGTTCACGTCGATGCGTGCAAGCACGCACGGCTCCACGGGGGCGGCGCACCAGCGCCGGGCCCACGCTTGAGGCCCTGACCATTTCGAACTCGAAAATGGCCTAATTGGTCGGTAGAACTTCGAGCTCGTGCCCGATCTCCGCGAATGCCGCACAGACTTCTCGAAGTTGTTCTTCGGTATGGCGCGCGCATAGGCTGCACCTGAGCAGAAACACATTGTTGGCCGTGCCCGGCGGAATAGCGAGGTTCGCATAGACCCCGGCGCTCAAAAGCGCCTGCCAGAACTGAGCCGCCGTGTCGCGATCCGGCATAATCACTGCGACCACCGGGCTCGGTTCGTCACCCAGTTCAAAACCAAGATCCGAGAGCCCGCTATAGAGCCGATCCACATTTCGCCAGAGATCATCTTTCAGATCTGGTCGTGCGCGCATGGTTTTCAGCGCCTGAAGACTGGAAGCCACCACACTTGGCGGTAGTGATGCTGTGAAAATGTAAGATCGTGTCGCCCAGCGCATCACATCGAACTCCGGATGATTGGACACACAAAACCCGCCAACCGCGCCCAGGCTTTTGCTGAATGTTCCGGTGATGAAATCGATCTTGTCTTCAAGTCCCAGTTTTTCGGCAAGGCCGCGCCCATGTTCGCCGAGAACACCGACGCTATGGGCTTCGTCAACCAACAGATAAGCGTTGTACTTTTCCTTGAGCGCGACGATTTCTGCCAGGGGTGCCGTATCACCAAAAATGGAGTAGATGCCTTCGACAACAATCAGTTTGTTGGAATCTTCCGCATCAAGGCGCCTGAGCTTCTTCTCAAGATCCGCCGCATCATTGTGGCGAAAGCGGATCACGGATCCTGATCCCATCATGCAGCCATCGTAAATGCTGGCGTGACAGTCCGCATCAATCAGGACGTAGTCCTTCGGCCCGATGAGAGCGGCCAGAATGCCCAGATTAGCCTGATAGCCCGTGCTGAACAGCATGGCCCCTGAGCAGTTAAAGAAGTCACGAAGCTCTGCTTCGACGGCGGCATGTGCCGGGTAGGTACCATTCGCCACGCGTGAGCCTGTGGTTCCGGTCCCTTCACTGAGGCTGGCATCACTGGCGGCTTTCATGCAATCAGGATCGAACGTGAGACCAAGATAGTTATGCGTGCCAATCAGAATGGTTTTCTTGCCGTTAATGATGGCCTCTGTGGGCGAAATGATCTTTTCGATCTGGACACCAAACGGGTCTGTCTCCAGCGTAGCAATGCTGGCCCGCGCGTCCTTGAGAGGCAGAAATTTGTCAAACAGATCCACGTGCTCAGCCCTGACGAATGCCGTCCACGGCGACAGCGACCTGGCCGACGGTTTCGAGCTCTGGCAGGATATTGATGGGAATCGTGATATCGAAGCTGTCTTCAATGGCCGCGACCAGATCCATGACCGCCAGGCTGTCAAGTTCCAGATCTGAAGCGAACTCTGTGGTTTCCGTTATCGCCACACCACCGGTGTTAAACGGCGCCAGCAATGTGCTGATGGTCTCAAATGTATCGCTCATATCCTGCTCTGATCTCTGCTTCGTATTTCAAGAGGTAATCTGATCGGTTCCCTGGCCTTTTATCTGGCAAGTCCCCATTATCGGAGATGACCTTCGTTTCTGTACCACTCCACGGTCTCGCTCAGACCTTCTTCCAGGCTGACTTCCGGCATCCAGCCTGTGCTGTGTATCAAGGCCTGATCATGGCATAGCCAGTCGCCTCTGGACAGTTCTTTTGCCTTGCCGACGCTCAACATCACAGGCTTCCGGGTTATGAAGGCCAGGGATTGATTGGCGGCACCAATGGCGATAAGCAAGGCTTTGGGCACACGCATCGATCTTGACCTCCGGCCCAATACTCTTGACAACAGCTCCATCAGCTCATCAATCGTGTAACCGCCCTCAGTACCATCATCTGGTTCAACAATCTGGTTCATCGGACCACGTGCCCGAGTAATCGCGAGCAGAGCGTCGACAAGATCGCTGACATGTATCATCGAAATTCTGCTGCCTCTGGGTGCAGCTGATGCCGCCAGGCCAAACTCTGCAGCTTTTATGATCTTCAGGAACTCTTCGTCGCCAGGTCCATAGACAACGGGGGGCCTTACAATCGTCCAGTCAAAATCACTGGAATTGTCGGTGAGTTCCGCTTCCCCCGCCGCCTTGCTGGCGGCATAGGCCGAGAGCAGAGGCTGAGAAGCGGCCAGCGTAGACACCAGGATGAAGTGTGGCGTGACCCCAGCTTCGGCAATTGCCGAGCAGAGCGCTCTGACCCCAAGCTGATTGACATTGAAAAACTGCGACCGGCTGATTGCTTTGGTCAGCCCTGCCAGATGCAAGACAGCGTCGGCATCAGCGACAAGTGTTGTCAGGCTTTCAGGATCATCAAGCGTGCCTGCCACCCAGTTGACGTTGTCTGATGGCTGGGGGGCTGTCCGTCGTGTCAGTGCCGACACTTCATGCCCTTCACGCACCAATGCACGGATCAGATGCTGGCCCACGAAGCCAGTCCCGCCAGTAACGGCAATATGCATCAAGTCGCTCGGCTAGAGCGAAGCAGCCTCAGCCACCGCGCTTTCAAACATCCCTTCAAGAAACAGGGCTTTCGACTTCGACCGGCTCAATTTCCCGGACGATGTTTTGGGCAAAGATCGGTGCGGCACCAGCAGAACATCTGCACCGATGCCAACTGTTTTCTGCACAATGCTGCTCACTTCATTGGCAAGTAACCTGCGTGCCTCATCATCACGACTGCGGCATTGAATGAGAATCTTTGCATCATCATTGCCGTTGCTATCAGTCACCGAAAACGCTGCAACGTCGCCGCTGCGGATATTCGGCAAGCGTTCAACCGCCCATTCAATATCCTGTGGCCAGATATTCCGGCCGCGAACGATCATCATGTCCTTGAAACGACCGACAATGTAAAGGCTTCCATCCAGCATGTAACCCATATCGCCCGTGTCAAGCCAGCCGTCGGACATGCATTCCGCTGTTGCTTCATCGTCTCCAAAGTAGCCCTCCATCAGGGCCTCGCTGTCGAGTACAACACGCCCGACCTGGCGATCCTCAAGGACATTGTCTTCGGCATCTCTGATTTCGACAGTCGTGCCGCGCAGCGGCCTGCCGCAGTTCACATAGCCGCGAACACGAACGCCGTGCTTCGCTTCACCATTGATGATCGGCGCTGCGTAGTGATCGTTGGTGGTGCTGTCTTCGTCCACGTAATCGATCTGCACGCCGGTGCCATACTCTGAAAAGCTGACGGCCAGTGTGTGTTCGGCAAGGCCGTAGCTCGGGACGAAGGCCTTTGGCGAAAAGCCCGCCGGCGCAAATGTCTCGGCGAAATTCGCCAGCACATCAGCCTTGATCATATCACCGCCGATGCCGGCGCCCCGGAAGTGTCGCAAATCCAGGGACTGGATGACGCTTTCGCTTGCCCTGCGCGCCGTCAGTTCATAGCCGAAGCTTGGGCTGTAGGTCAGCGTGCCGCCATTTTTGGAAATCAGCGACAGCCACTGCATCGGTCGTCTGGCGAAATCGTCAGGCGAGAGATAGTCACTTGTCACCTGACAGGCCAGTGACACCAGGAAGAACCCGACAAGCCCCATGTCATGATAGAAAGGCAGCCAGGTCGTCAGCCGATCACCATCACCGATGTTCCAGCCATGGAACGCCATCTGATTGCAGTTGAACATCAACGCCCGATGGGTGACGGCCACACCATGGGGGAACCGCGTACTGCCGGATGAATACTGGAGGTAGGCGAGCTGATCCGGATGGACTTCCTTTATCGGGTCTGCCTCGCCAACCGGCAGGCTTGCAAATTCAGCTGGAGTGCCAACGAATATGAGATCGAGGCCGGCGATGGCTTCCCGCGCCAGGCCAATCATATCTTCCGATGCGACAAGCATTCTGGACCCGGAGGTCTCCACCTGGCGACGGATCAGATCGAGATACGCATCCTTGCCGCCAAAAATGACCGGCATCGGCATGGGTACAGGCAGGGCGCCGGCAAACTGACAGCCGGTAAAATGTGCGGTGAAGTCAGCGTTTGTCTCGGCGATGAGGGCAACGCGATCCTGGGAACCAATGCCCAGATTGATCATCCTGCGACCAATTTCCATGCCGCGTTCGACGTTTTCCCCATGGGTCACGCTCTCAATCAGCTCGCCTCTGCCGGTATAGAAGTTCGAACCGGTGGACGCGTCTTTGGCGTAATAACATGCCTCAAGCAGCGTCGAGAAATCACTGTGCCTGCGGGCCAGCTTTGAATCAGTCGTCGGTGTCGGGTTTGCCATAGAGCGCGAGATAGTTGATTGGAGCGCATTCTTCAAGGAATTTCCGGGCGATTCCGCCTTAAAAACAGTCAATTAGGCACTTCGACCCAAAGATCACCAGTAGTGAGCTAAGTTGGTCACGACTTATTTCGCAATATTTCAAGCTGGCCGGGGATTACGGATAGCTCCGGCCAATGCTCGCGTCATATTGACGCAATCGTAGGTTTCAAGCCTCTATCGCATTGCCTGGGGCACTTTGCTGGGATAGAGCTCAACACGGTATTTGCAAATCGTTCGCAACTAAAAGACAGATTAGAGCCATTCTAAGCAGTGACTTTCAGCTGTTGGCGAACATCAGGGAGAATTTGGATGAACATTGGCCATGTAGTTTCACATCGTCCTGCCGGTCCATTGCGTTGGCGTTTCAGCGCGCTGGTCCTGGCCGGAATTTTTGGCCTCACCTCGGCGACCGCGGCTCAGGATTTGCCGCCACCCACGGCGGCGCAGATGTGGCAGATCATTCAGACGCAGCAGGCCGAGATCGCTGAGCTGCGCGGGATCGTTGATGAGTTGCGATCGGAAACCGCAAGCCCGAACAACAGCCCTGCAGCTACAGTGCTTGCCAGCCCGTCGTCGCCGTTAACGGTCAATCGTCAGGCGAACGAGATTGAAAGGTTGCGCGCCGACCTTGATGTCGCCAATCAGCGCATCGATGCCACAGCCGGAATGATTGAGGCGTCCGCGGCATCGCAGGAAGGATTAGGCGACGGCTGGTGGCAGCGCACATCTCTTGGCGGCTACGGCGAACTTCACTACAACGGCGGCAAAAAGGACGAAATCGATTTTCACCGCTTCGTGCTGTTTGTCGGCCATCGTTTCAACGACTGGATCAGCCTGGCTTCCGAAATTGAAATCGAGCACGTCCTTGCGGGTGACGGCAAGCCTGGCGAAGTCGAGATTGAACAGGCCTTTCTGTCCTTCGATCTGACAGAGGGTGCTGGCCTCAGGTTTGGCGAGACTGACCGCCACTCCATTGACGCCGGGCTATTCCTGGTGCCGACAGGAATCCTCAACAGCACTCACGAGCCGCCCACTTTCTTTGGGGTCGAACGAAATGAAGTCGAGGCCAACATCATCCCCACGACCTGGTGGGAAGCTGGCGTGAACATCAATGGCAATTTCGGTAATGGCTTCCGTTACAATCTCGCCTATCACTCAGGTCTCGAGACGCCCATCGATGGCGGCAATGCCTTCAAGATCAGAAACGGCCGCAAGAAAGTGGCAAAGGCCCCTGCAGAAGATCCTGCCATCACTGCAAGGCTCATCTGGGCTGGCATGCCGGGCGTGGAACTGGGCGTATCCACACAGTACCAGGTCGATGTGACACAAGGAGCACTGGATGTTGACGCCTGGCTCTTTGAAGCTCATGCAGACATCAGAAGAGGCCCCTTTGGCTTGCGGGCGCTCTATGCCAGATGGGATCTGGGCGGCCCTGAACCAGAGGCAATCGGACGTGACAAGCAGTTTGGCTGGTACATTGAGCCATCCTGGCGATTTCAAGTCGGGGACGGTGAACTTGGTGTGTTCGGGCGTTACGCGCGGTGGGACAATGAAGCCGGTCTCAAAGGAGTTGATCGGGAGTTTGACCAGGTCAGGCTAGGCTTCAATTATTGGCCGCATCCAGATGTCGTCATAAAGATGGACTACCAGTTTGATGACGCGCCGGAAGGTGAAAGCGAAGATGATCGCATCAACCTGGGCGTTGGCTATCAGTTCTAGCGGGAGGTTCCGCATGGCAAAGTCGGGAAAAATCGTCAGCCGCTTCGCGTTGGCAGGCCTCGCTGCATGCATGCTGCCCGTTTTGGCATCAGCTGAGACCTATCAGGACCCGGCTGACTTCGTGGCGGAAGTTTTCGGCGGCGAGAGCCCTGAAATTCAGGTTCTTTGGCTGGACAGCGATATCAGGGATCCCATTAGTAACATCATGGGTCACCCCCTCGGTCTTCTTCGCATGCGCTATTGGCGCGACGGCACCAAAACCGCCTGGGTCTTGAATGAAACCGGCAAGGAGGAACCGATAACGGCGGGATTCGCCATCAACGATAATGCCATCGAACAGGCCCGCATTCTCATCTATCGGGAAAATCGCGGCTACGAGGTTCGCTATTCATGGTTCACAGATCAGTTTGTCGGGCTTGAGCTGGAGGCGGATCTCGACGCCAACCAGACCATAAACGGAATCTCCGGTGCGACGCTTTCCGTCCGTGCGGTTACAAACATGGCGCGGCTCGCGCTTTACCTGCATGATCGGGTCATGGAACAGGACCATGACTGAAGGCGTAGACGAACACGCTGCAGACAAACAAGCTGCAGATGAACCGATTGCGCCTGGCCCTGCGATTCCGCCCTCGCGGGAACGGCTCTATCACCGTCAGATGGGTATTTTGATGGCGCTGTTTCTTGTCTTGCTGACGGTAACCGGCATTGTTCTCAACCACGCATTGGAACTGGATCTGGACAGATCCTATATTCCAGAAAGCCTGGCGGCTGTGATTTATAGCGCCGAAGAGTCGGAGGTCATCGTATTCGCCGCCACCTCCGACGACGGCGCCGCCACCGACGACGATTACGTCATCTGGACCAATGGTCGTGTCTATTGGCATCGAACTCTTGTCGGCAGCCTCGACGGCGCGCTGATCGGCTCGGTGCGGCTAAATGGCGAACTTGTCATTGCAAGCGCAAGCGAAATCGTCCTGATTACACCGGATGGACAGGTCGCCGAGCGGATCGGCGCTTCGTTTCTGCCCGGCGAGTTATCTGGCCTCGGAATGTCATCCGAGGGCCGCCTTGTTCTAAGCAGCAACGCCAGCGCTTTCGAGGCGTCAGCCGGCCTGACGATCTTTTCAGAATTTGAAGGCGAAATGGCTCATTCCCAGCCCCTTGAAGACACGCCGAGCTCCCTTGCCGATTTCCTCACCGAGATTGATCAGACCAGAGCCGTATCGTGGCAGCGCTTTTTGAGCGATCTGCATACCGGGCGTATATTCGGCTCCCTCGGGCCCTTCTTCTTTGATCTGATTGCCCTCCTGCTGCTGTCGCTCTCGACCACCGGCATCGTTCTCTGGCTCAGAGTGCGACGCCGCCAGAGATAGTCAGAATCCTTGAGGCTTGCGAGGCCCTCGCAAAGGCTGGCCACTTCTTACTTGAAGTACCGCCCCCTAATCCTGCTATTCTTCCTGTTGAATCGAAAAAGAACCAATAAGAATTTTTGAGGGGGGACAGGGTCAATGGACCTTACCTACGCAAAGGAATACGAAGATTTCCGCGAGGAGATTGCGGCATTTCTGCAAGACAACAAGGCCAAGGCGCCGGGTGCGAACCCGGACAACAACACGCGCGAAGGCCGCGGCAACTGGCAAAAGCTGTTGATCAAGAACGGCTTGGCCGCCAGAACCATCCCGCAAGCGTACGGCGGCTTTGGTGCCGATCCTGACATTTTGAAATCCCGCATCATTGCTGACGAAATTCGCAATTCCGGTTTGCCGGGCCCGATGGGCGGACAAGGCATTTCCATGTTCGTGCCGACGCTTCTTGAAATGGGCAACGAAGGCCAAAAACTCGAATTCATCAAGCCGACGCTGGAAGGCGAAATGATCTGGTGCCAGGGTTACTCAGAACCAGGCTCAGGCTCGGATTTGGCCAGCCTGCAGACCAAAGCGGAACTCGACGGCGACGAATGGGTCATCAATGGCCAGAAAATCTGGACGTCGACGGCGATGCAGGCCGACATGATGTTCATTCTGACCAGAACTGAGCCCGACGCGAAAAAGCATGCCGGCATTTCCTATCTCATCCTGGACATGAAGACACCTGGCATCGAAGTCCGCCCCCTGATGACGATGACGGGCGACGCGACCTTCAACGAAGTCTTCTTCACGGACGTTCGCACACCCGCCACCAATATCGTCGGCAAGCGCGGTGAAGGCTGGAGCGTGGCCAACGCAACATTGAAATATGAGCGGGGCAGCCTGGGTGATCCTGATCAGGCGGGTTCATTGATCAAGCGTGTGGTTGATCTGATGAATAACGAGACTGTCGACGGCGAGAAGCTGATGGACAACCCTGTGCTTCGGGATCGTCTGATGAAGCTCCATGGCCGTGCCCTTGCAAACCGCTACCACGGGATGCGTTTGCTCACCCATCAGCTCAACAATGAAAACCCGGGTGTCGCTGGCATGGTCGTCAAACTGACCGGTACGATCCTCAATCATGAGATCAATGAGCTCGCCATTGATTGCCTTGGCGAACTTGGCATCCTTTATGATGGATCGAAGTATCTGCGCGCTGGCGGCGGATGGCAGGGCGGTTTCATGATGGCGCTGGGCCTGATCATCGGCGGCGGCACATCACAGATTCAGAAGAACATCATTTCGGAGCGTGGCCTCGGCATGCCGCGCGAACCGAAAGTCATAGAGCAGACCTGGTAGGAGCAAGAAAAATGGAATTCGGACCATCAGAAGAACAGACGCTCCTCCAGAACATGATCAATCGTTTTCTGGAAGACAATTCCAAGCTTGATGACGTACGCGTCATCGCTGAGACCATCACTGGCTATGACGAAAAGATATGGAACGGCCTCTCAGAGCTTGGCATCATCGGCCTGATCGTACCGGTCGAATACGGCGGCTCCGGCCTGACGATGTTTGATGCGGCACTTGTCATCGAAGCCCTGGGCCGGAACGTAACGCCCGCACCGTTCCTGGGCTCAGCCATTATGGGACCGGTGGCAGTTTTGGAAGCCGGAACAACGACCCAGAAGCAAAGCCTGTTGCCCGCAATGGCCGCAGGCGAGGTGAAAACCGGCATCGCCATGACCGAAGTCATCGGTTCGCGCGAAGGCGCCGGCGTTACTCTGAAAGGCGGCAAGCTTTCCGGCAAAGCCATGTTCGTCATTGACGCTCATGCTGCTGATCAGTTCCTGGTCGCGATCGGCACCGATACACTGGCGCTTGTCGCCCGCGATGCAACAGGTCTCACAGTGAACGGTCTCAAAATCATAGATCGGACGCGCAACGTGGCAGAGCTGCTGTTTGAAAATGTCGAGTGTACAATCCTCGGCAAAGAAGGCGCCGCTGGCGAAGCCATCGCCCGAACCATTGATGCGGGACGCATCGCCTTGGCTGCCGATACGCTGGGGGCAGCACAGATGATGATTGAAAAGGCGGTCTCCTACGCCAAGGAACGCTATCAGTTTGAGCGCCCCATCGGCTCGTTTCAGGCCGTGAAGCATCTTTGTGCCGAAATGACGGCCGAAATTGAGCCGTCCATTTCCCTGGTCTGGTACACCGCTCACACCTTTGACGCGGTGCCGGAGGAAGCCCGGATGATGGCGGCGCAGGCCAAAGCCCATCTGAGCGAAGTCGGAAAGTTCATTGCCAGAACAGCAACAGAAGTTCATGGCGGCATGGGATTTACCGACCTTATGGGCGTTCACTACTGGTTCAAGCGTATCGGCTTCAATCGCCAGCTTTTGGGTGCGCCCGAAAGGCTTCGCCATGAAGCTGCCGTCGCCCAGGGCTGGGCAGCCTAGAAAACAACAAGAAAAACAAGGAAAGATCATGGATCTCAGTTTCAGCAGAGAAGACGAAGCGTTTCGGCAGGAAGTCAGGGATTTCCTGGAAAACGAATTTCCCGAGAGCGGAGACATGCAGGAATGGACCAAAATCCTGAACGAAAAAGGTTGGGTCGCGCCCAAGTGGCACAAGGAGTTCGGCGGCCCCGGCTGGACGCCGACGCAGCGCTTCATTTACGATCTGGAGCTTCGCCGCTCCGGTCGGCCAACGCCGCAGGGCTTCGGCATTTCCATGATCGGCCCGATCATCGGCACCTATGGCAATGACGAGCAGAAAGAGCGCTTCATGCCGGGCATCATGAACGGCACAACGACCTGGTGTCAGGGCTATTCCGAGCGCGGCGCAGGCTCTGATCTGGCTGGCCTGCAGACCCGTGCCGTCCGTGACGGGGATAATTACATCGTCAATGGCCACAAGATCTGGACCTCTGGCGCCCAGGTCGCCGACTGGATTTTCTGTCTGACCCGCACATCGGATGAAGGCAAGAAACAGGAAGGTATTTCGTTCCTTCTCTTCGACCTCCGATCAGAAGGTGTGGAAATTAATCCAATCAAGAATATCGCCGGCGACTCGCCCTTTAACGAGTGCTTCTTCACGGATGTGAAAGTGCCGGTCGCGAACCGCATCGGTGAAGAAAACAAGGGCTGGACCTATGCCAAGGTGCTGCTGCAACACGAACGCACCGGCCAATCCGGTGTCGAGAGCTCCAAATCCCAGATTGCCAATCTGAAGAAGCTCGCGAAGGAAGAACCGGATGGCGACGGCGGCTCGCTCTGGGATGATGCCGGTTTCCGGGACCGCGTGCACGAGGCGGAAATTGATGTCACAGCGCTCAACTATTCAGAACTGCAGACCCTTGCCGATGCTGCCGCCGGTCGCCTGCCCGGCCCCGGTTCATCGTATCTGAAGGGCTTCGGCTCCGAGCTCGGCCAGCGCCTGACCGAGCTGATGATTGAAGCGGCCGGTCACTACACACAGCCATCCCGGCATCTGATGAATGAGCTCGGCTCAAACGCCGGCCAGATCGGCCCGGCCGTCTTCAATGGATCCGTCCCCTGGTATCTGGGCGCCCGCGCTTCGACCATTGCCGGCGGTTCCAGCGAAGTCCAAAGGAACGTCATCGCCAAGAACGTTCTCGGGCTTTAAAGGGGTAACTCAATGGCGCTTGTGGATGAGATCGTCGCCATGGAAGGCGAGCTTCAGGAATGGCGGCGTGACATCCATGCCCATCCTGAACTTGGCTTCCAGGAGAACCGCACCGCCGAATTTGTCGCCGAAAAACTGGAAGAGTTCGGCATTCAGGTTCACCGCGGCATTGGCAAAACCGGCGTCGTTGGCGTTCTGAAAGTCGGCAATGAAACAAAGTCCATAGGTCTGCGCGCCGACATGGACGCATTGCCCATCCTCGAGCGCAACACCTTCGATCATCACTCCACCCATGACGGTGTCATGCATGCCTGCGGCCATGATGGGCATACAACTATGTTGCTGGCTGCAGCCAAGCATCTGGCGGCGACGAAGGACTTTCGCGGCCAGGTCAATTTTATCTTCCAGCCTGCCGAAGAAGGCATCGGTGGGGCCACGGCGATGATTGAGGACGGCCTCTTTGAGCAGTTCCCATGCGACAATCTTTACGGCATGCACAATGCCCCCGGCGTGCCGGTCGGCAAGTTCGGTGCATCGCCCGGCATCCGGACCGCCGCCGGCGCTTTTTTCGATATTGATATCGAAGGCAAAGGATCCCACGGCGCATTTCCCGATCAGGGGATTGACCCTGTGGTCATTGCGGCGCATGTGATCTCAAGCCTGCAGACCGTTGTCTCGCGCTCGACGCGGCCCACGGAAACCGCGGTCGTCAGTGTCACTCAGATCCATGCCGGTGACGCCTACAATGTAATCCCGGGGAGCGCACGGCTCGGCGGTACTGTGCGTACCCTGTCGCTTGACCTGATGAAAAAAATCGAAATCCGCATTGAAGAGCTGGTGACCGGCATTGCTGCCGCACATGGCGCCAAGGCAAAGCTCGATTTTCGCATTCTTTTCCACCCCGTTATCAATGACGAAGAAACCGCTGGGATTGCCGGCGATGTCTGTGCTGATCTTGTCGGCGAAGAAAATGTCGCCAGAAGCACGCCCGCCGGCACAGGATCCGAGGATTTCTCTTTCATGTCAGAAGTCGTCCCGTCCTGCTACCTGATCCTCGGCAACGGTGAGGCCAGCCATCCGCTTCACAATCACGATTACGACTTCAATGACGAGGCGCTTGTCTACGGGGCAAGCTTTTATGCGCGTGTTGTTGAGACAAGCCTGAAGGCCGATTAGCAGGACACATGCCTATGGGGGCTGCCTGAAATGAGCGATCCAATCGCGCCCGTTAAGCTGAGCGACCGCCGCATTTCGGTCAGCGCCAAGATCATCCAGGGCCTTGGCGCCATTCCCGACAACGTGAAGAACTATGCGTTCGGGACCCTCCTCCTGTTTTACTATAATCAGGTCCTGGGCGTATCAGGTTACTACTCCGGCCTTGCCCTGATGATCGCCATGGGCTTTGACGCCATTACAGATCCTCTTGTCGGCTCTCTGTCGGACAATCTTCGATCCCGCCTCGGCCGCCGCCATCCTTTCATGTATGCCGCGGCCGTGCCGCTCCCCCTGTCCATCTATCTGCTGTTTGTGCCGCCTGAAGGCCTCGTGGAGTTTGAGCTTTTCCTTTGGCTCGCGATATTTGCAGTGCTCGTCCGAAGCTCCATGACCTTGTTCCTTGTGCCCTGGACTGCGCTGCTGGCTGAACTGAGCCAGAACTATGAAGAACGAACCTCGATTGTCAGCTACCGCTTCCTCTTCGGCTGGATTACCGGCATTCTGACCGGCGTTCTCACCATGGGTCTGGTCTTCCCGACAACAGAGGAGTTTGACCCCGGACATCTGAACCCGGCGGGTTACGCCACTTTTGCCTTCTGGGCGGCAATCACAATTTTTGTCGCCATTCTGGTCACCACACATTTTTCCAGAAACCAGATTCCCTTCATGCCGGCGCCGCCAGTGGAACGAAAACACTTTTCATTCAGCAATGTATTTCGGGAAATCCGCCTCGCCCTCACCAACCGCTGGTTCCGGCTCATCTTCACCGGACTTTTGTTCTCTGGCGCAATAGGCGGTACCACCGGCGCCCTCGGCATCTACATGAACACTTATTTCTGGGGATTACGGCCATCTGAAATGGCCTGGTTCGGCGTCGCGGGTATTGGAGCACTTCTGGCCTTCGTATTGGTGCGCCCGGTCCAGCGTCGATATGACAAGAAAACCATCATTGTTTTCTCAAGCCTGTTCACGCTTTTCGAAGGTATCCTGTTTATCAACCTGCGTTTTCTGGATGTCCTGCCGGCAAACGGCGATCCTCTGCTGCTGCCAATTCTGATCTTTGGCGTCACCATAGCCGTAATCATCGGCACCGTGTCCGGTATGGTCGGCCCATCCATTGTCGCCGACATTCTCGATCAGCAGGAACTGAAAACCGGTGAGCGCCAGGAAGGCATGTTCTTCTCCGCTCTCTCTTTCTCCACCAAAGCCATTTCGGGATTTGGCGTTTTAATCGGCGGCCTGATCCTTGACGCACTCGCTTTCCCCAGAGGCATCAAGCCATCGGAAATTGACCCGGACATTGTTTTCAGCCTCGGCCTGACCGTCGGCATTGCGATTCCGTTGATGCATCTGCTGCCGATCTGGATCTACAGCCGCTACCGCCTGACACGGGAGTTGCACAGTGAAATCCGCCGCGAGCTGGATGAGCGCCACGATCAGAAACAAGCGGCGCAGCCCAGCCAGGCTGAGTAAGAACAGCCGCCGGCTGTCAGGAGAGCCGCGATCCGCAAAAAACCGGAAGGTGCGCGCATTGTCCGCGAAACGCGTCCTGCTTAAATCGGATCACGTGGTCTCCGGGGGAAGGTCAATGAAGATCGATATCGCCTCGGCGACTGCATAAATTTCGCCTTCAAGATCAAAGAGCGCCGCCATAGTGAACGCCTTGCGTCCTTCCTGCCGCAGGTAACGCGTCACGATTCGATAGTCGCGAGAGACATTTGGCACGCGCAGGAAATGAACGGCGTGGGTGCCTGTTATCCATGATTTTTTGTCGTGCAAGCGCATGGGAACGCCAAGGTCCCGTTCTTGCGCGTTTACTGCCCAGAGATTGGAGCAATCCAGAGCCGCCACAACAGTTGCCGTCGCCAGGCGATCCGGCTCGTCAATGCATTCCGGGTCCGGCTCCCAGCATGACCATAGATCACCATTTTCGGAACTGCGCATATAGATCTTCAACGCAGGCGGTTTTTCCGAACATCCGTAGCAATAGACGTCGTAGGCCGATCCCTCAGCTGCGTAGAGATCAACAGTCTGTTCGACCAGAGTAGGTCCCTCCAGATTTGCATTCACCAGTAAGGACATCCCGGCGACATCTTCGGCGAGTTCAGCAGGTATTTCCTTGATGATGGATCCGGGCGAACTCGGTGAATCGATAACGCTGGCCGTTCCTGAAACCATCGGCGTATCGCCTGCGAACAGCTCAACGCTGAAATCGTTACCTGACCGCGCCTTTGCTTCAAGCGGCGTTTTCAGTGGGACTGCCAGATTGAGGCGGCCGGATACATAATCAACAACGGGATTTTCGATGCCGGATTGTGCAGCCCGCTCAAGGGCAGGACATGTGAGCGCCGCAGCAGCCATACCCCCATGAACCCGACCGTCCCCTGCGTCGAAGCGATCGCCGAACGTTGCTGTTGACCCCTCAAATACCCGATCAGGGTTATCGGGGCTACACAGATAGCACTGATGTATCATGGATCCACACTCCCTGAATGTCGCTGCTATGACCGCTCAGCATGCAGCTGACAGGCTATCCGTTTTACCAGCAACACACGTTTGCGTGATGGTCACCGTGTAGCAGAAGTACCGTGAAGAGAGACAGGGAATGTCGCTGCTTTTCGCCCGACGAATGTTGTACCGATCATGAACGGCCATGAGGGGCCTCCCGCTGTATGAGAATGCAGCCTAAGGCATGACGACAGCAATGGGGACATGCTCTCCCCTTGCAGGCTGATGCTGTCGAACTTTCTAAAGCCCGATTTCCTTCATCCGGTGCGATCCCACCCAGCGGGCTGTCTTGTCATCTGATGCCATGAGCTTTTCTGCCATCATCTGCGCATGATCCTGCAGATGCATGTTTCTTTTGCCGATGTTTCTGAGAGCCCAGTTGACAGCCTTCTTCACGTAAAGCCGATCATCCGTCGCGTATTCTTCAATCAAGGGCATCAGTTCCAGAAGGTCGCCATCCGAAAAATCCACTTTCCTTAACGTCATATGGGCAAGCAGGGCAAATGCCGCGCGGCGTTCGAACTCCGGCTTTCGTTTGGCCCATTTGGTGACCTTTCTCTTTGCGTACGGCGTGAAGCAGACCAGCATGCCGGCAAATCCATCCGTTAAGTCCCAGCGATCCAGATCACGGACCCAGGACTCCAGAAGAGCATTGTCGGCCTGTTCAACATCCATGATACGCAATGCGACTTCTCTCGCCGTATAGCGCCCGGTCGCCCATAGCGCCAGAGCCAGTTCATGATCAGACTCCATGCGCCGGACCATCTTTACAACTTCTGTCAGATAGGGCTCATCCTCACGTTTGTGCGGCAGCTTTGCGAGTTCGTCATACACCTGATCAACAGTCCAGCTGGTCATTGATCCTCCACATTTCGCCTGCACCCCGCCCTATGCTAGCATTTTGCAAAATTTCAGGGGAATCAGTGGGGGTCAGAAAATGGATCTGGATTTTGGCGCAGAGGACGAAACCTTTCGGGAAGAGGTACGGACATTTCTGAAAGACGAATTTCCAAAGGATCTTGAGGAAAAGCAGCAGCGGGGCGAACTTGGCCTTGGCGCTGATATGTCAGAATGGCAGGCAAAGCTTGCCGACAGAGGCTGGGTCGCGCCGAAGTGGCACAAGGAGTTTGGCGGCCCCGGCTGGACGCCGACCCAGCGCTATATCTATGAGGAAGAGTTCAACAAGTCTGGTCGCCCGCGACCCGGTGGCATGGGCATTTCCATGATCGGGCCAATCATCGGCACCTATGGCAACGACGAACAGAAAGAACGCTTCATCGATGACATCCTCTACGGCCGTACGCGCTGGTGCCAGGGTTATTCCGAGCGTGGCGCCGGTTCCGATCTTGCGGGCCTGCAGACGCGCGCCGTGAGAGACGGGGATCATTACATCGTCAACGGTCACAAAATATGGACTTCGGGCGCCCATGTCGCCGACTGGATTTTCTGTCTGACGCGCACATCCGACCAGGGCAAAAAGCAGGAAGGCATAACGTTCCTGCTCTTTGATCTCCGCTCGGAAGGCGTTGAGATCAATCCGATCAAAAACATTGCCGGTGATTCACCTTTCAATGAGTGCTTTTTCACGGACGTAAAAGTCCCTGTGGAAAATCGCATCGGTGAAGAAAACAAAGGCTGGACTTATGCGAAAGTGCTCCTTCAGCATGAGCGGACTGGCCAGTCGGGTGTTGCGGCGTCGACCGCAACCATTCGCACGATAAAGCGGCTTGCAAAAGAAGAGCCTGATGGTGATGGCGGCTTCCTGTGGGATGATCCTGGTTACCGCGATCGCCTGCACGATCTCGAAATCGACTATGAGGCGCTGCGTTATTCGGAGTTCCAGACGCTGGCGGATGCGGCAGCTGGTCGCCTGCCAGGACCTGGATCGTCCTATCTCAAGGCCAAGGGTTCAGAGACCGCCCAGAAACTGACCGAAATGATGATGGATACGGCCGGCCACTATGCCCAGCCCTCGAGCAGAATGATCCGCGAGCTCGGCTCCAACATCGAAGGTGTGGGCCCCCGCGAATATCGAAATGCTGTGCCGACATATCTTGGTCGTCGCGCCGGCACCATTGCCGGTGGATCAAGCGAGGTTCAAAGGAATGTCATCGCGAAGAACGTCCTCGGCCTCTGATGCCTTCAGCGAGGACGGTTATGTTGTCCTGCCGGATGTTGTAGGCGATCAGCTTGCATCCGACTTGTTGGCCATCTGCCTCAGCACTCTTGAGCGCAAGCACAAAGCCCGCACCTGGTTGCCAATGCAACAGCATCGCCGCCAACCGATGTCGGATGTTCACAAGATTGTGCGAGAAGCCGTAGGTCCAGTCATCGAGCCGATCCTGGGCGCCAGATTGCGGGTAAAGGAGTGCTGGATCAGAAGTGCGCCTCCGGATGGCCGAACCCAGTCGATCCACAGGGATGGGACATTCCTGGGGGCCGATGAGGGGCCCAGTCCCGACCAGATTTCAACCGACCTCTTACTGACCGATTATTCGGCCGAAAATGGTGGCACGGAGATATGGCCCGGATCCCATTTGGTTCCGGATCGCTCAATTGAAGACGTCAAGAGAACCGCAGAGCGAGCCGCTGAACATCGCTCAAGCACCATCACGGCTCCAAAAGGATCTCTGGTCATTCGTGATCCGCGAGCTTGGCATCGCGTTCAGATCAACAGGACAGATGCCCCTCGCGTGATGGTCTCAATCATCTTTGAGCGTGACATGAAATCCGATCACCCCACTAGTGATCGGATGCGTCGTCCCAGTCATGCCGACCACGATCACCGAACAGCATCGTGACATTCATCCGCCGATTCTCATATCCTTCACGAAAGTGAATGCGGTCGGTTTCATGGATGATATTTGAATTGAACATCACGGCGCGGTTCTGTTTGTGCGGAACTGTGACGCTGCCCCTGTCGTGTTCGCGCTGATAATCCATCAGCTTTGAATCTTCGGCATTGAATTTTTCAAGATCCCAGTCAAGCGGTGCTTCGGTCTTGTACACGATCAGCCCGCCACGGTCGGGATCGAGATTGGCCTCATCCGGTGTCAGCCAGAAATTCAGGTTCACAAAAGCCTCGTCTGCATGAGGGCCGATGCCGTTGAGGTCGGAATTGTACTTATATGACCAGAGGTGCCTGAGATTAGCGCCCCGAAAGACGGTCGGGAACATGCTGCTCAGTTCATCCGCGACCTGAATCAGCAATGGAGCAATGAATCCTTCCTGAATATAGGCACCGAGATAGCCGCCGGTATGATTGAAGTCATACCAGAACGTGCTTTCAAGCAGGAATTTCCGCACATCCAGCAGGGCTTCTTCGACCAGGAAGTCGTCAAAGAATGTGATACCCGGTGCCGTATCAAAATAGGCGGCGGCGATCGCTTCCACATCAAGGTCAGGATTTACCGCCGGTCCTTCGAGCCGGTCAGGCGGCTTGTGTCGAACCGCCCGATTGTAACTGTCGGCGATACGAGCACGCATTGGCTCGGGTAATTCAATCACGCGATCTATGGCGATATCATCGGCCATCAGGTCAACAATGCCCTGATAGATGTCTGCATGATCTTCCATGATCTCGCTCTCTATGCCGAGGCCCGCCAGATAGCGGAACTGTTCGACGTCATGGAGGAGCTTAGACTTCGTCGCAAAGCGATAGGTCGCCTGTTCAGGGATTACCGGCAGGTCGCGGCGGCGAAGATAATAGCCCTTCTCCAGATGCGGCAGCCCCTCATCAAATCGACCGGAATTGGCCAGGATCCGACCAAGATCCGAATGGGCCCAGGCGTGATCCGGTTCAATTTCAATACATTGCCGGAACATTTCCATGGCTTCTTCGTTCCGGTCCGTCTGGGCATAGGCAACGCCAAGGTTGGTGACGCCGTGAATGAAATCCGGATGGTCCGCGACAACGCCTTTCAGCACTTGGATGGCCTCGTCGTAGTTGCCGGTGCGCCCCAACACGATGGCCATGTTGGTCAATGCTTCAGGCAGATCAGGGTCGAGCTTGAGGGCAGCCCGATAGGCATGGATTGCGGGCTTCATCTTCCCCTTTGCCACAAGCTCGTTGGCACGACCGAGATGAAAATTCGGATCCTTTGACGACTTCGCCTTCGCCCGGCGCTCTTTACGATTGTCAGCCAACTCTGAAGCCTCCCTGGCGGATGTCACCTTCACATATGACAGTGGCCAATTGAGCATGCTAGGTTTGCTCCAAACAAGCAATTTTGCGATTTTGACCGATGAGATCAGGGACAGATCATGGATTTGAATTTCAGTGCTGAAGACGAAACCTTCAGGCAGGAAGTAAGAGACTTTTTTGCAGACGAGTATCCCGCCGAGCTGCGCGAAAAAAGGAAGAACGGCGAGCCACTGACCGCTGAAGACAATCGACGCTGGCAGAGCATTCTGGCCGACAAGGGATGGGCTGCGCCCAAGTGGCACAAGGATTTCGGTGGCCCCGGCTGGACCGCCACCCAGCGCTATATTTTCGATGAGGAATTTGCCGCCTCCCGCCTGCCGAGGGGCGGCGGCATGGGCATTTCCATGATTGGCCCGATCATCGGCACTTACGGCAATGATGAGCAGAAGGAAAGGTTCATTCCCGATATCCTGCATGGCCGCACCCGCTGGTGCCAGGGATATTCCGAGCGCGGTGCTGGTTCTGACCTTGCCAATCTCCAGCTCAAGGCGGAGCTTAAGGGCGATCACTACCTTCTCAATGGTCACAAGATCTGGACATCGGGCGCCCATCTTGCGGACTGGATCTTTTGTCTGACCCGCACATCAAGTGAAGGCAAGAAGCAGGAAGGCATCACGTTCCTGCTGTTCGATCTGAAGACACCAGGCGTTACCATCAAGCCGATCTACAACATGACCGGCAATCACGGCTTCAACGAATGCTTCTTTGAAGATGTGAAGGTGCCGGTGGAAAACCGCATCGGCGAAGAGAATAAGGGTTGGACCTACGCCAAAGTGCTCTTACAGCATGAACGCACCGGTCAGGCCGGCGTGAGGAACTCCAAGGCCTCGATCAGGCAGATCCGAACCCTTGCCCGTGAGGAAGTCGATGGCGATGGTGGAAATTTGTGGGACGATCCAGGTTTCAGGGATCGGGTCAACGGTCTCGATATTGAGGTCGAAGCGCTTTATTACTCAGAAATGAAAACTCTAGCAGATGCGGCAGCTGGCCGTTTGCCGGGCCCGGGCTCGTCTTATCTCAAATGCAAAGGCACTGAAATTGGTCAGAAGCTTTCCGAAATCCGGATTGAAATGGCGGCTCAATACGGCGCCCCAAATGCGCGTGAAATGGCGCGACAGAAGGACAATATTGGTGCTGTAGGCCCTGGCTGGTCGCGCGGCATCATGGCCGGCTACCTGGGTGGCCGTGCCACAACTATTTTCGGCGGCTCCTCCGAAGTGCAAAGAAACGTGATGGCAAAGAACGTCCTGGGTCTCTAGACCCAGACGTTACGACAGAGACGTTACAACACAGACGGTGGCCGCATTTCCCAGACGCCGAATTCGTCTTCCAGAAGATTACCAAGCTGGACCAGCGTTCCCTCGTCAAAGAGGCGGCCCCATATCGTGATGCCGTGGGGCACCATGTATTTCTCGTCTGTGTCATCCGCCGTGTGGCCATGGAGGCGAATCGTCGATTTTCTGAATCCGGTTTTGAGCGTCAGTGAAGGATGGCCGGTGAAATTGGTTATGGTCAGAAGCGGATTGCCGAAGCTTGGTGCCAAAAGCACATCAACAGATGCGAACACCTCGTCCATGATCAGCATCGTCCGCCGGCGAAGCCGCTCCGCTTTCAGATAGTCAACAGCCGATATGAACCGCGAAGCCCGGAACAGGTTGGGCCAGGCATCCTTGTCCTGGCGCACCAGTTCATCGTCGCGCCCTGAAACAACCAGTGTCTCAAATGCTGTCGCCGCTTCGGTGCGCAGGATCGCGTTCAGGCTCCGGTAAGGAAGATCCGGCAGCGTGATTTCCTGGATTTCGATGCCCATATCCCTGATCTTTTGCAGCGCCTGGCGATCCAGATCATGGACCTCGTCACCTTCGAACCAGGCCGGATCGATGCCAACTTTCAGGTCACCGGTTCCCGCGTTTCCATCAAAATTAAGCGTCGCATCAATGCAGTCGGTGTCCCCTGCATGCGGTCCATTCAACACGTCAAGCACCAGAATTGTATCTTCGACACGGCGCGTCATCGGCCCGATCTTGTCCATCGACCAGCAAAGTGCCATCGCCCCTGTCCTTGGCACGCGGCCAAAGGTCGGCCGCAGCCCGGCAACACCGTTCCTCATTGATGGTGACACGATGGAGCCCAGTGTTTCAGTGCCGAGAGCAAACGCGACAAGCCCCGCCGCAACGGCAGAGCCTGGCCCTGCCGACGAGCCTGACGCACCCTCAAGCGGGTTCCATGGATTGCGCGCGATGCCGCCGAACCAGACATCGCCCTGGGCCAGGGCGCCAAGGGCAAGCTTGGCCACCAATACCGCGCCCGCATCATGCAATCGGCTGACCACCTCAGCGTCCTGATCGGGCACCCGGCCTGCGTAAGGTTTTGCACCCCAGCTGGTTTCGATGCCGGCGGTGTCCAACAGGTCCTTGGCGCCCCAGGGAATGCCATGAAGCGGCCCGCGATACTGCCCGGCGTCGATTTCAGCGTCAGCCGCCTTCGCCTGGCCAAGGGCAAGCTCGTCGGTCAGCGTTACGACACATTCAAGACGCGGACCATGCTTTCGCAGCCGATCAAGATAAATTGATGTCAGCCGCAGCGATGTAATCTGTCGGGTCTTGATCCAGTCAGAAAGCCAGATAAGTGGTGCGAACGCGATATCGGTGTCGTTTTCGGGCAGTGGCGGCACTTCGCTGGATCGAAGGGCGATTCTGGATGGTCCCGAAAAGTCCTGATCTGTGGCCGTGCGCGGATCGAACCCGCTGGCCGGGGCATCGTTGTGCGCCAGTTCGACGGCTCGCAGGCTCTCCGCTACTGTGCGCTGTTGAACCAGGCTCTCGACCATCAGCTTCCGCTCGGAAAGTGTGTAGTCAATGCCCAGCACCGATCCAGCAGCCTTGATAGTGGCTGTCGTGATCTCACTGTCTGCCATCAATCATCTCCCGTATCTTCATCGTCCTCTTCGGTATCCGTCAGCTCATCCGCTTCCTTCGTCCGATCACGGCGCGAGGTTCTGCGGCGCTGACCGCGCTGGCGGCTGCGGGCGCGTACCAGATCTTCCTGACGCTCTTCCTCTTCGGCCAGTTCGTCGCGAATTTTCAAAAAACTTTCAAAACGATCAGTATCAACCTCACCGGATTCAACGCCCGCCTTCAGCGCACATCCGGGCTCGTCCCTATGCGTGCAGTTCCGAAACCGGCAGGTCGTGCCCAGCTCTTCCAGATCCTCGAACGCCCCCATAATGGCTTCATAGGATCCCCAAAGCTGCAGCTCACGCATGCCTGGCGTATCCATGACAATGGCGCCTGATGGCAGGCGTATCAGCACGCGATGGACCGTCGTGTGACGCCCGCGACTGTCGGTCTCGCGGACAGCGGCGGTGGGCATCACTTCTTCGCCGGCAAGGATGTTTACGAGCGTTGACTTGCCCACGCCGGAGGATCCCAGAAAAGCAACCGTCTCACCCGGCTTTAAAAAACGGCCCAAATTCTCCAGGCCGTCACCGGTTGTCGCGCTTATTGCAACTACAGGAATAGAGCCGGCAATGGCCTCAACGCTGGCAATTTTCGCATCCGCCTCTTCGTCCAGATCTGTCTTGTTAAGCACGATCACCGGGGCCGCCCCGCTGTCGGTCGCCAGGATCAGGTAGCGCTCGAGACGCCGCAGATTGAAGTCGGCATCAAGACCCATCATCAGAAACACGGTATTGATGTTTGCCGCCAAAACCTGTTCCCGACCGGCCTCGCCGGCCTCGCGCCTTGAAAATTTGCTGAACCTGGGCAGAACGGCATGAATGATGGCGTTTTCGTCTTCACCCTCCCAGGTGATGGCGACCCAGTCCCCGACCGCCGCGACAATGCCTTGGTCCTGCTGTTCACGGAGTGCGCCCGAAGGCAGGCCATAGGCTTCGCCCCGCGCTGTCACCAATGCGAAACCGAGCTGGTCACGGCGAATGATGCGTGCTGCTTCCGCCCCCTCAATCTCAAGTGCATTGAGAGCGGCAGCAAAGTCCGGCGTCCAGCCGTACTCCTCTGGCGAAGTGTCTACTGAGCTCTGGGACATATATGATTACAAAGTGTCAATGATCGATATTCCGTTTCAGTCTGGTGCACGCCCTTAATCCTACATTTGCCTTTATATTAGGCCTGATCTGTGCCAAATCTAAGAAGAAAAGACACACCTACAACGTTCGATATCAGGGGGACAGATGTTTCAAAAGGATTTAATGAAGGGCCAGCGCATACTGGTCACAGGCGGCGGCACCGGTCTCGGCAAAGTCATGTCCGAGGAATTTCTCAAGCTTGGCTCTGACATTGTCATCTGTGGCCGTCGCAAAGGCATTCTGGATGACACAGCCAGGGAATTGATGGACGCCCATGGCGGCACTGTGGCGGCTTATGCTGTTGACATTCGGGTGGCCGAAGCGGTTGACGAAATGGTCGAGGAGATCTTCACGGCTGGTGGCCTCAGTGGCCTTGTCAACAATGCCGCTGGAAATTTCATTTCCAGAAGCGAAGACCTGAGCCCGCGCGGATTTGACGCCATCGCCAACATCGTGCTGCACGGCACATTTTATGTGACCAGCTCGGTCGGAAGACGCTGGATTGAACGCGGTGACAAGGGGAATGTATTGAGCATCACCACCCCATATGCCTGGCAGGGCGCGCCCTATCTTGTGCCGTCGGCCAGCGCCAAGGCCGGCGTCGTCACGATGACCAAGTCCCTTGCCGTTGAATGGGGCCATTACGGCATTCGCCTGAACGGTATTGCCCCGGGTGCCTTCCCCACTGAAGGCATGTCAGCGCGCCTTGCCCCCGAAGCATCGCGCCGTGACACATCTGGCAATATGGGCGCTGGCAATCCCATGGGCCGGGTCGGCGAGATGAGTGAACTTGCCAACCTCGCGGTCTTCCTGATGGCGCCCGGCGTTGACTATATCAATGGCGAAACCATCTCGATCGACGGCGGCTCCAGCCACGGTTCAGGTTTCGCGGGTTTGCGCGACATGACCGACGAACAATGGGCTGAAATCCGCGGCCAGATTCAGACGACCAACGAAAAGGACAAGGCGCAAAGATCAGCGTAGCGGGATCCACGTAAAAGGGATCGGCGTCGATGACGCACTTGCAAGGGCCGCCCTGCCGCCTATAGTGCGCCGCCAGATACAGATCGTCAGGAGAGGTGGCCGAGTGGCTTAAGGCGCACGCTTGGAAAGCGTGTGAAGGTGCAAGCCTTCCGAGGGTTCGAATCCCTCTCTCTCCGCCATAAGACACTCCCAACTAATTGATATAAAACAACTTATTGTATAGGGACCGTCCGTCGGCCCCACTTCCTGACAGAGATACAAGCTGGATTTTCCATGCAGCCGCGCCGTCGATTGGAGCAATTTCTTGGGTTCGGAAGGCCAGCCACAAGCCGATTCCTTAGCGTTGTCCGCGCCAATTGATGCGTTCTTAAGCAAGACATATGCGCTCACCGGCGGTCTCTGCTCGTCGGCTGTAAGCAGACCTTTTTTTCTGCCTGCTGAGAGTGTCTGCTCCTGAACCAGAGCGGCCATAAGAGCCTGGCAACGTGGCGGTCTGGAGTACCTAGAAGTTCCCGCGTATGCTCAGCTCCCACTCTGCACCTCGGGTGAACGGCTGCACCTCGATCTCCTCGATCAAATCATCCACGATGCTGCCAAGGAAGCGGGTTCGCTGAAAATGATTGGTCGTGTTCAGTACGTTTCGGGCGTCCAGGCGAAGCGTCAGGTCACCAAAAGTGCGTACTTCAACAAATGCGTTAGTCATAACGCCTGACTTGAAATCTGTCGTTTCATCGATGTCAAAGCCCGGGCTGACTGTTCGATTGGAGACATCGAAGCCATAGCTTGCCTTCCAGGCCGGGAGATCATGGCGATAGCTTGCGGACCAGTCCTTCTCAGGCAGCGAGCGAATACTTTTTCTCGTGCCAAGAAAGGGATCAGTGACCTGGCTTTTGGTGTATGCAAACGATCCTGATACCAAGATGCCCGGCAGGCCCAGAAAGCCCATGCGGAGGCTCGATTGAGCCTCGATCCCATAGGCCCAGCCATCGCCTATGTTTCCACGCGCTGAGACAAGCGGCGCTACTTCGACAAAATCGATGATGTCTTCGATGTCATCATAGAAAACGCGCAGTGAGAGGACACCACCGTCGCTTGGCAGCCTGTATTCAACCGCAGCTTCATATTTCCAGGCTTTTTCCTGGGCGAGATCCGGGTTGCCTGCGTTCACCGCATTGTCAACATCGTTAACGTCAATTGCTGCCACAAAGTCCTGAAAACTAAGCTGGCTGATATCGCGCTTAATGCTCGCTTTCAGTTGCAGCGATTGTGAAGCGTCATAACGGATATCAACAGTCGGTCGTGCGAAGAAAAAGCTGCGCGTCTCGGCAACATCACTACCCACCTGATCAATCTCGGACCACTCGAGCGTGAGCCCGGTTTCCACTGAGAGTTTCTCAGCTGGCTTCCAGTTATGAACTAGAAACGGCTCAAGGCGCAGCTCCTCCACCCTGGAATCTGGGTTGAATATTTCGACCTCGCTCAGTTCGTCATCCATAAGTGCAAATATCTGCAAACTTGAGTTAAGGATAGTCTGGGAGCCCTCCGCTCCAATTTCCAGGTCCTGGTTCTTGGCAATGCCCCAGGTCAGCGAGCTTCGAACAATGCGTTCCTGCGTCGTGCGATCTCTTGTCTCAAAGTTTGTCAACACACCATCATCATCAGTGGTGATGTCAAAGACCTCGCGCAGAGAATTGTTGGTTGCTTCGTTGACGATGCCGAGAATTTTGAATCGGCCGGAATTTCCAAAGCGCTTTTCAAGGTCGCCGCCGATTTCCCAGCGATGTTGTGTGACCCCAGTTGAATCGAGGATCAGCCTATCCAGAGTGAGCTCGCCAAATTGATCTTCGACAAATATGTCGCGAAATCGGTCAGAGGCGGAGTCGTTGTCTTCGTAAAGCAGATTGAGTCTGGCATCGGCAGCATCGCTGAAACTGTATGTAAAGTTGCCGTTCAGAGTGAGAAAATCCTGGTCAAAATCCTGTCTCTCTTCGCGGAAGTCAATCAACGTGCCGTCGAGCATGCTTGAATCGATGGTTGTCCGGAAGACAAAATCAGACGGCTTGAGCTCTACCGAAAAGAGGTATCCCAGCTTACCGATTGTGTCGCCATAGCTAAGGCTACCGCCGGGATCGACATTGCCCGTCTGGTATCGCGTCGCCGACAGGCGCCAAGAGCCCGCCGCCGTATCCGCGTCCGCCCTCAGAACAATGTTGATGATGTTGCCACCGCTTTGAACATCAAGGTCACCTGATGTGCCACGAATGATCTCAATTCTTTCGACGCTTGCGGCGGGGATGCGGGCAAGTGCATCCCTGCCTTCATTTTCCTTACCAGCGACCCGCTTGCCGTTGATCAGGATCTGGTCTTCACCGGCGCCGAGCCCACGCTCTTTGCGCTGCTCCTGACCAAATGATCTTGTCGTCGCAAGCGCAGATGTGAGGCCTGGAATTCGCAACAGCATGTCAGCCACATTGACCGGATTGAACTCGTGAAAAAACTCAGCCTCGTAGACAATCGTCGAGCCAGACACTTGATCTGGTTGGGGCCCTGTAGTTTCCGTCGCCGCATGGGCTGCTACCGAAACAGAAAATGATCCGGCGATCAGTAGAGCCACGGTGCGAAATATCCGCAATACCTGCTCTATGCCTGCAAACAAATTTGGCCGTTTATGTGCTTGCCAGAAATTCTGCTGCCTGCTGTGGGTTACTTCCCTCAGGCCAAGCCAGCTTCTATCGTCTGTTTGCATACTTTCTTCTCATCGCCTGCGCAGTCTCTAAGGTTTCCGCGCCTATATTAGACGTTTCGGCAATTAATTAGTATGCTTACAGTAAGCGTACTTACCAACTGAAATCAAACAAATCGATCAGCAATACATTTAGGCCGTAAGATCAATCACAGCCTTGAATTCGAGAATGGTTCATCCTGATGAAAGAGATGCAGCGAAAGTTGGACATTGAAGATGTCAGTGACCGAAGCCTCGGTTTCGCGCTCTACGACACAGCACGCCTTTGGACCAACGAGATCGACCGACGGATGAAGGGTTTCGGGCTTACACGCACGCAATGGCGTGTCCTTGTTCATTTGAATCGCAATGACGGTATGACGCAGACAGACCTTTCGGATCAACTGGGCGTGGGAAAAGTCTCACTTGGAAGCGTGCTTCGTCGATTGGAAGAGGCTGCCTGGGTTCGGCGCGAAGTTGACTCAACCGACAGCCGGGCGAAGCGCGTCTATCTTACCGAAAACTTCGAACCGCTGGGCCAGGAGCTGACCAGGATTGCGACAGCGGTGCGGGGCGATTTTCTGGAAGGCATTCCATCCGAAGATGTCGAAAAACTTTTGGAACTACTCCACTCGATCAAGTCAAACGCCGTTGATCTGCTCCAGCCCAAAAGCTGATTCCTTGAATGGGCAGCCGAGGTCGGCCCCTCGACTTTTCGACTTCCCTGTATCTTCCCTGATAACAGGGAACTCCTTGAGAGAAAGGTGCGAGTATGACTACACACACCGCCAGCAAATGAGGTCCCCTCGCCGAACCTTTTTCGATGGTGCGTGGGAGAGGATTTGATTGAAACCACAGCATGCCGGCCTTGTGAGGGGCTCGGTTTTGACCACAAGAGTTCAAACGTTAGTTAGTATCGGCACATCTCTTCTCTCGTCTCAATAGCTGCACAAACCGGAAATTCGTCAGGGCCGGGCTGCAAAACTGTAACCATCCTCAGTGATATCCATCACCTGGCCGCCAAGCGCTGATGCCTGAGCGGCCATCGCCATAACCACAGCCTTCAGGCCATCCTCAACGCCAACCGCCACTGGCCCGTTGCCCAATATTGCATCCTGAAAGCCGATGTGTTCGTAGTATGTCGCACCCGTATGTGAGCCCGCGGCCAGGACTTTGGCATCAATCTCTATCTCCGCATCTATGGGCCCAACTGGAAGCCTTGGGCTCAGGACGACCCGGGGAATTGCCTGCTGATCCTGCCAGATTGCCGCCGGCCCCGGAATCAGGCACTCGAGTTTGCCGCGATTGCCGATAGCACATACTTCCTGCTCGTAGTGTGAACCCTGGGCAAACATGCAGAGGTCCAACATCGCTCTTTTGCCGGATTTGAAATCCACGATCACAAAGGCATTGTCCAGAATGTCCGGGCGTTCCCCGTCGTACTCTTCCTTGAGGTGATTTCGGTCCTGACCGGCCGATGCCATGACCCGGACGGGCTCATCCGCCACCAAAAGACGCATCAGGTCAAAAAAGTGGCAGCACTTTTCGACCAGTGTGCCGCCGGTGTTTCTGTTGAATCTGTTCCAGTCGCCAACTTTCTTCAAAAACGGGTAGCGGTGTTCACGAATGCTGAGCATGGCGAGCTCACCAATCGCACCCTCTTCCAGTTGTTTGCGGAAGTTGCTCATTGGCGGCATGAAGCGATATTCCATGCCAACCCAGATTGGCGCAGGATGTGCCGCCGCAGCTTCCTTCAGCAGAGAGACATCCTCGATTCTTGTCACCAGTGGCTTTTCCACCAGCACCGGGAGTTTGGTTGCGGCAAGTATCTGGAGCAGTTGATCCGCATGCTGGTAATTGGGCGTCGCGATGACAAGGGCATCAATATCTGTCGAGGCCAGTAACTCATCCACCGAGCCCACCAACCGAGCCTGCGGCGCAAGTTCGCTCGCCTTCTTTCTCATCGCATCATCAGGTTCAGCGATGACGGTTATCTCTGTCCCGATCAGCTGCAGATTGTGGATGTGTTCCCGCCCCATCATCCCGCAACCAAGCAAGCCGTACCGCAGTTTTTCTGTCATGGCATTCCTTCAATCAAATGTTGCGCAATGCGCTGACAGACCTCCAGGTTACCGGTCTAGCCGTCAACGATGTCATCCAGGATTGCATAGTCATCCTCCCGAAGCTCTTCAATTACTTCGGCAACCGCGTCTGCGCTTGCGCCCATAAAAGTCATGGCTATTCCACCCAATTGAAGACTTGCCTCCAGCGTTTCCGGAATAGCCCGGGTTGCGCCCTCTGTTTCCAGGCGGCGGCTGTGGGGCAAATCCCGCGCGCGAAAGAAAGTCGGCAATTCCGGGAAAAACTCCTGGAGAGTCGTGACAATATGGTCTGCAGTTGCTGGCTGATCGATCGTAATTACCGCCCCCCTTGCACGACTTGTTCCTGCGGCGTTCAGTATTTCAAGCTGTGACGCATCGCCAAAAAACACGTTCATGCCCTTGGTCCGGCACGCCTCAATACGCCGTGCATCCAGGTCAAGAGCCACATAGGCGATGCCCGAGGTTGAAAGCATCTTCGCCACAGTTTGGCCGACACGACCGAAGCCTGCGATCAAGACATGGTCTTGCAACCACTCTTCAATTTGCTCGACGCCCGTAATTGAGATCGTCTCACGCCTTGAAAGGAATGCGGATGACTGCTTGCCCAGATAGGCCATGAGCGGCGTCGCCACCATCGTAAGAGTGACACCGGCAAGAAGTATCTGCGTGGTTTCCATATCCAGAAGTCCCAATGCGCTCGCACTCAGAAAAAGGATAAATCCGAACTCTCCGCCTTGAGACAGGAGCAGTCCAACTCGCACAGAAGCGCCTGCCGGAAGTCCGAACGCCCGGGCCAGAACAGCTGTCACGATGCTTTTGATGACCAGAAGACCAACAACAAGCGATGTAATCAAAAGCAGCTCGTTCAGGATTAAGGTGATGTCGATGGACATGCCGACGGTCATGAAAAACAGGCCGACGAGTATTCCACGGAACGGTCGGATGTCGGCTTCCACTTGATGTCTGTATTCGCTCCCGGACAAGAGTAACCCAGCCAGAAACGCACCCAGCACCATTGAAATGCCGGCGAACAGCATCAGCCAGCCCGTGCCGAGAATCACAAGCAAGGCGGTTGCCACAAATAGTTCAGAGCTCTGAGTCTGGGCGATGATGCGAAAGATGGGCCGCAACACCAGTCGCCCGACGCCGAAAACCAGCACTATCGCCCCAGCCGCTTTTGCGACTGCAAACCCCATCGTGCCCAGGAACGTGCCGCCTCCTTCGCCAAGAAGAGTAACGAGCATCAGGAGAGGTACGATGGCGAGATCCTGAAACAACAGTATGGCGAATGAGATGTTGCCGAATTGCGTGGCGCGTTCGCCGCGCTCGATCAGAAGTTGAAGAACAAATGCAGTAGACGACAGTGCCAAACCGCCGCCGATGATTATGGCCGCCTCCACAGTCGCTCCAAAAGCCCAGGCAATGGTGCCGATGAGGCATCCGGTGACTGTTACCTGCAATGTGCCAAGTCCGAACACATAGCGGGCCAGCGAGCGCAGACGCTCCAGGGACAAATCCAGTCCGATCATAAACAGAAGAAAAACTACGCCAAACTCCGCCAGAGTATGCGCGCTCTCAGAGTCTCTTATGATCGCCAGCGCATGGGGGCCCACAAGGATGCCTGCGGCAAGGTAACCAAGCACTGCACTGGCCCGCAGCCGCCGAAATATGGGCACCACGACCACGGCTGCCACCAGAAAGACAAGAACATCATACAAAATTTCTGAGTCGTTCATCTGGTCTCTCCAGAGCGTTCCTTCAAGCAAGTGTGTCGCAATGCAATGGGCTGCTCTCAATCTCAGCACCAATATTGAGGAGAGATTCTGATTTCATCAGCTCAATGGGGCCGCGTTGTCGAGTGCGCCCCGGGGCCTCGTCACTGTAGTTTCCAAGCCCATCCTCCATCCTTTTGGCGGCAGCTTCAAGGCGCTCGGGTCAATCGAAGTTCCTGCGCTGCCGATGGGGTCATCCGGATGATGATTGCGATTGCGCGTTCAGCGTTCTTCAGCCTGCGCGCGAGAAGTCCAGAGTTAAGCGGTTCAGTTGCGTCCTGCATTGCCAGTCTGGAGCACGATCTACATCCGAACAACAGCATCGGCGTGCCATGGTGATCATCCGCAGGAAAGCTCCATTGACCTGATTGACGTTGAAGTGCTGGCCTCGGCACGGGGAACTGCCAGCGTGCAGGCCACTGCTTAGTCCTGCCAATGCCGCAATCATCCGAGCAGTCAGATGGTTGACGTCTGCTTATGGCTATTGGCAGACCCAAAAATAACGAAAATTGAGGTCGGCTCCTGGCCCAAAGCGGAAATCCTGTTCAGGCGAGACCAGGTGCTACTGATCGAGCCTGAAGTGTTCGAACCATCCGATCCGCACAGGCAGTCCAGTGGTTGTATACGCGACCAGCGTGAGGTGAAGAGCGCGTGAAATCGGACTCTTGTAGGTATCTATCAAGTGCCTGGATTCGCGGACCGAAGCAACGCCCGCAAGGCGTGTCGTCGGATTCTCGATCGACCACTTTTCAAGCGCATTCCAGGTCTCCTCGGCGAGTGGCGACATCATGTTCCGGCCCCGGAATTCAGGATCCAGAAGCACTCGGTAGAAGGCGAACTTTTCCTGCACTTGTTCAAAGAAGCGAATCTCCACAGTCGCCACGCCTATCAGTCTTTCGCCCGCGTAGGCGACCGAGGAGAGCTGCGGTAACCGATCCCTGGCCATTACACCCTCGGGCAACGCCTGCAGTCGAGCCCAGAGGGTCGAGGTATCCCGCTCGTACCGGCGATCGGCGAGTTTCCATGCCGGCAATGTTACCATCTCAGACAAGAGATTCCTGGTCCTGACCCACTTCTGGTTTTGAGCTGCCATCAAGTCTATTGGCTCACTGCATCACAAACAACACCGAGTACGACAGGTCCGCTCTTGGCTAGAACCGGACACGAAAATGGCCAACTTCAATGTCCGCTCTTGACCCAAAGCGGACATTGAGGGGCTTTACCTCACCGTAGCGGCCAAGATGCGTTTGATGTCGGCGAGGTGGGCGGCGATGGCGCCGCTATCATGGACCTCAGTGGCGAAGGCGGCGGCAGCCTCAATGCCCGTCTCAGTTTCGGTGAAATCGAGGGTCAGGTCGAATCGCCCGAGGGGGCTTGCGAGATGGAGTGCCTCGATCGCGATCGAGCCTTCGGCGTGGAGCGGCCTTGGGAAATTCCTGAGCTGAACGATCTCGGGGATGAGGGGCACTGCGAGATCCGCTGCGGGCCTGCCAAGCCGCTTCAGCACTTCGCCGAATGGGGCCCTTTGATGCCGGAAGGCATCGAGCATCGTCTCTCGCACGCGGCCAAGTGCCTCGCGGAACGTTGTGGCGCTTTCGAGGTCGAGGGCGAGCACGAGGGGATTGAAAAAGAGACCGATGAGGTCCTCCGTTCCCGGCATCGTCCGACCGGCGACGAGAACGCCAAGCGTGAGTTTGTCACGGCCCGTCTTCTGCCGGCGGGCCAGCGCATGTGCCGTCAAGAGCACCATGAAGAGGGTCGCCCGCTCCCTGCGTGCGAGATCGTTGATCGCACCGGCCAGTGACGGATCCATCATCTGCGCGATACTCGACGCCGCAAATTCGCGCCCGGCCGCTTCCTCTTCCGCCGGAATATCTCCGAGCTTTCCTGCCCACCAGTCGAGATCTGCATCGAAGGCCCCTGTCTCCAGCTGCCTCTGCTGCCACAGGGCATAATCCCCGAACTGAAATGCGAGGGGTTTCAAATCCAGTTCGGTGCCTTTGGCGAAAGATTCGTAACAGGCCGAAAGTTCCTCGACGAAGACGCCAGCGGAGAAACCGTCGAAGGCCATGTGATGGATGGTGAGGCCGAGGATATGTTCTTCGTCTCCGAGCGTTACGAGCTGGGCACGGAGCGGCCCTTCGCTCAGAAGATCGATGGGATCGCGGACGTCTTGATCAAGATGATAGAGGGCTTCGGCAAAGGGTCCGGCGTCGCGCGAAAGATCCGTTACGCGCAGCAGGGGGAGCGATGCGGTTACGCTGAATTCGGGCGAATCGCCTTCGTCGTGAACACGCATCGCGAGCGGCTGATGCCGGGCAACGACTGCTTGAAGGGCGCGCTCGAGCCAGCCAGGATCCAGCCTGCCCTTGAGCTTGAGGGATGACGGCCGGTTCCAGGCAGCATTGCCGGGGCGGACCGCCTGCATCCGCCACATCCAGTCTTGCGTGAAGCTCAAAGGGTAACGCGCGCGCGTACTTTGGGGTTCGATCGTGGTTGAAGCGCTACTGCGGGCCGCCATCCGCTCGCGCAGAGCTTGATCGATGCGCGTGCGGACCTCGGCACTTCTCGGGTCCGGCCCCGCGCCGCTGCCCATCGGACGCTACTCGCCCGCCTCGCTGAGAAGGCGATCGTCGATGATGGCGGCCATGGCGGCGACAGTGGGAGTGTCGAGAATGTCAGCCATATCGAGGTCAAGACCGATCAGCTTCTCGACCTCAACCAGTATATGGGTCGCGAGCAGCGAGTCGCCGCCGAGATCGAGAAACTCGTCCGCCACGCCGACGCGCTCGAGCCCGAGAACGTCGGCCCAGATCCCCACCATCACCTCTTCGGTGAGAGTCGCCGGTGCAACGTATTCGGTTGCAGAGCCTTCATGGAGGTCGAGCGCTTCAGCAAGGCCCAGGCGTTGCACTTTTCCCGTAGGTCCTTTGGGTATTTCATCGACGAAGACGATCCGGTGCGGCACTTTGAAGGCAGAAAGCCGGGCCGCGGCATGCGCCGATATGTCGGCGCGTGTAGCTGCTGCTTCCTTCTTGAGGACGATAGCAGCCACGGGCACTTCGCCGAGTGTGGGGTGGGACATCGGGAACGTGACGGCCTGGGCGACGTCGGGATGCGTGAGAATCGCCTCATCGATCTCGCGCGGCATGATCTTTTCCCCTCCCCGGTTGATCACCTCTTTGATGCGGCCGGTGATGGTCACATAACCGTCGGCATCAATGCGGCCCAGATCGCCGGTGCGGAACCATCCGTTCGAGAGAGCGCTTGAATTTGCTTCCGGATTGTTCTCGTAACCGCGCATGATCTGATCGCCCTTGAGCACGATCTCACCCTCATCGCCCTCGCCCAGAAGATCGCCGCCCTCGTTCATGATGGCGATCTCGGGGCCTGCAGCGCGCCCGACCGTGCCGGGCTTCCGCGCCCCAGGCGGCAAGGCGTTGGTGGAGATCTGATGTGCGGCCTCAGTCATGCCGTAGGCTTCGATCACCGGACAGCCGAACACTGCTTCGAGCCCCGCCATCACCGAGGGCGGCAGGGCGGCGGAGCAGGACCGGATCAGCCGGAATCCGGCATCGCCACCGAGTTCCCGATCGCCGTCCGCTACCCGCAGCACCGCCTGATGGATGGTCGGCACTGCGCTCATCCAGCTCGGGTCCAGCTCACGCACCCAGTGTGCGAAGCTGGCCGCATCAAAGCCCGGCGTTGCGATCGTCGCAGCTCCTGTTGCGATGGAGCTCATCAGGACACCGATGAGGCCGTGAACATGAAAGAGCGGCATCATGTTGAGATTGTGGTCCACTGGTGTGAGCGCAAGCGACGCGGCGGTCTGTTCGGCCGAAAGGACGATGGAATCGTGCCGGATGGGGACGATCTTGGGCCGCCCCGTGGTCCCCGATGTATGAAGGACAAGGGCGATGTCATCGGCGGCAATTTCTTCCAGTTGAGTTGCTTCAGCCGTCCCGTCGCCCTCACTGCTACCTTCGATGCGGAAGTTTCCCGCACCGCCTTCGGGAACGAGGCGGATGACGGGTATCTGAAGCGATTGCGCCGCGGCGATTGCAGCCCCGTGGCCGCCTGCCTCAACAACGAGGGCGGCTGCCCTAAGGTCTTCGAGGTAGAAGCGGAAATCGTCCTCAATGAATCCCGGATTGAGGGGCGCGCAGGTTGCGGCGGAAGCGAGGGCAAGGAAACCCGTTGCTGCCACCGGGCCGTTCGCTGCAACGAGGGCCACACAGCTGCTGCGCCCGATGCCGAGCGTACTGAGCTCACTACGCGTTCTGCCCACGAGCGCGCCAAGCTCGCCATAGCGCAATACCGCACCATCGGCGCTGACGATGGCCGGTGAGTCTGGTTCGCCGCGCGCCGCGACTAAAGCCGGTATCGTTCGTTCCCTGAGGTCTGCCATCGCGCTGCAGAGTGCCCCATCGCCCGCATGCCCACAAGCCGCCCCGATGTCGCACGCCAGACGCCTACGGTTCAGATCAGCGCGCCTGCCTCGCAGTAGCGGTCGATCGCGGTATCGTTCAATCCGGGAATGTCTTTAAGGATGTATTCGGTGCGCTCGCCGAGCCCTGGAAAGGCCCTGTGGACACGGGTGTTCCTGGCGGAAAGGTGCGCCGTCGGCCCCCTTGTGGCGGAGGGCCCAGGTTCGCTGATCGCCGTAGGAGAAAGCCAGGTTGATGATGGCTCGAATCTCACCATCGGATTCAAGGATACAGCGTTCGTGTCTGCGAAGAATTTCCATGGCGTTTATCACGGCTGGGAGGCTTGTATGATCCTCCACTCTCTGTATCTCGTGAGAGGTTGTATGGCTGATCGCTCTGAGTGGGCTGATATGGTCCTGCGAAAACATGAGAGTGGCGAGGCCCCCACATTGCATAGGGAATGGCGAAAGATGACCAGATTCAAGGGCCATGCCGACCCGATCTGAATGTCCGCTATTGGCTAAAAGCGGACCTCAAAATAACGAGAATCTATGTCTGCTTCTGACCCAAAGCGGACATTGCCCCTAGTCCCGTCGCCAAAGAAGATCGCTAGTATTTTCTTCCAAACCATCTTCGATCAGTGCTTTGTGAAGTAGTTGAGGCAGATCCCACATCCACATCCAAGTGTTGATTGAAATCAAATTTTACACCGGAAACATAATTAGACTGGAAATCTCTTCAAATCAGAAAGTCCTCGGCCCGCTACCCGGAGGCTCAATCGCAGGAGTGGACCCTTGGATCAAGCAACAGACGCAGAACACTTTGACGTCCTTATAGTCGGTGCCGGCATTTCAGGTGTCGGTGCAGGTTACCACTTGCAGGAACAGTGTCCGGACAAGAGCTTCGTGATCCTTGAAGGCCTGGACAGTTTTGGCGGCACCTGGTGGATGCATCGATATCCTGGCGTCCGCTCTGACAGTGATCTCTACACATTCGGCTATCGGTTCAAGCCCTGGACAGGCACACCCATTGCGACCGCTGATGAAATCCTGAAATACATGGGCGAGGTAATCGATGAGAATGATCTCGATCAGCATATCCGCTACAACCACTGGATCACCAATGCCAACTGGGACAGTGAAGAAAAACTCTGGACCGTAGAAGGTAAGAAGAAAGAAACCGGCGAACCGGTCCGGTTTACCTGCAACTTTCTCTGGATGTGTCAGGGCTACTACAAACATTCTGAAGGCTACACCCCCGAATGGGAGGGTATGGGTGATTATCAGGGGAGCATCATTCATCCCCAGACCTGGCCTGAAGATCTGGACTACAAGGGCAAGAAGGTCATCTGCATCGGTTCGGGCGCGACCACAGCCACAGTGGTGCCTGCCATCGCTGCGGACTGCGAACATGTGACGGTTGTGCAGCGCTCACCCACCTACTTTATACCGGGGCAGAATGTGAACCTCATGGCAGATCACCTGCGCGAGCTGGAGATAGAAGAAGAGTGGGTTCACGAAATAGTTCGCAGGGAAATCCTCTTTAACCAGCGGGAATTCACCAGACGCTCCTTTGAGGAGCCAGAGGTCGTCAAGAAAGAACTCCTTGGTGCTGTGCATGGGTACCTGCCGGAAGAGGAAGTAAAGAAGAACTTCACGCCCACCTACCGTCCCTGGCAGCAGCGCATCGCCTTTGTCCCGGACGGCGACATATTCAAGGGAATTTCGGCCGGCAAGGCCAGCGTGGTAACGGGAGAGATCGAGCGATTCACGGAAAAAGGGCTGCGGATGCAGTCAGGAGAAGAGCTGGAAGCTGACATCATTCTCACGGCAACAGGCTTCAATCTCTGTGTGCTGGGAGATATTGACTTCAGTGTGGATGGCAATCCGGTGGACTTTGGTGAAACTGTTACCTATCGGGGCATGATGTTCACCGATGTGCCTAACATGCTGTGGATCTTTGGCTATTTCCGGGCCAGCTGGACATTGCGGGTAGATCTCTTGAGCGACTTTGTCTGCCGGCTGTTGAAGCACATGGACGAGCAGGGTTACAAGTCGGTGACCCCGGAGCTGACCGCGGAAGCGGCAGATATGCCCCATCTTGACTGGATGGATCCCGACAATTTCAATCCAAGCTACCTGATGCGTTCCATGCACCTGATGCCAAAAAGGCTGGACAAACCCGAATGGCAGCACACCCAGGACTACTGGCAAGAGAAAGATGAAATTCCCGCCATTGACCTGGACGCAGACGAATTCGCCTATCAATAGGTAGCTGCTGCAGCCGGAACGGACGCCTGGAACTCTGGGCCCGGTTCCAGAGTATTCTGGCAGGCCAGGGTCGTGCCCTGCCAGGTGACATGATCAACGCATCTTGAATTACCCCCGGAAACGAACACAGAGAGCAAGATATGCTTCGAGGCATAGCAGAATCTGGCGCGCTTGAAAGAAGAGGAAGCATCCATGAATCCCGACACTCCGGTCATAATCGGGGTCTCACAGATCCAGCAACGCGTCACTGATCCACTCGAAGGCAAGGAGCCAATTGATCAGATGGTCGATGCCGTCCGTGCAGCAGCGGTGGATGCCGGGAATCCCGGGCTATTGAGCAGGGTCGATTCAGTTCGTGTCGTCAGCGGAATGTGGCGCTACAAGCAACCAGCGGGCTATGTGGCAGAACTGGTAGGCTGTGCCGGCACAGACAAAGTGATGCCCTGTGAGGCGGAGATGGCGCGAGAAATCTTCATGCCTATCCAGATGTATCCAATCTTTGAGAATGCCATTCGTCATGCCAACGGAGAGACAATTGAACAGCATCTGAAGCGGGTTTCAGAGCTTTGGTCCCGCTTCAGTCAGGTGGCAGCTGGCAACCCTGATGCCTGGCTGAGGGATGCGGTCGATGCGGAAACCATCAGGACAGCTGGACCATCGAACCGGATGGTGAGCTTCCCCTATCCGAAGTTGATGAACTCCAACAACGCCGTTGATATGGCAGCGGCAATCATCATCTGCAGCGCCCGGAAAGCAAAATCGCTGGGCATTCGTGAAGACAGGTGGTTTACCCCTGGGCTGGCACGGATGCGCATGACACCTACCATGTTTCTGAACGAGACAACCTTTACACATCCCCCGCGATCAGGATTGCCGGCAGTCGTGCTCTTGAACTCGCAGGCCTGGGCGTGAGTGATCTGGATCTGGTTGACGTCTATAGCTGCTTCCCGTCTGCCGTACAGGTGGCGGCGAAAGAACTGGGTCTCTCTCTTGAACAGCCTCTCACAGTGACCGGGGGCCTCACGTTTGGCGGTGGACCATTGAACAACTATGTCATGCACAGCATTGCGCGCATGGTGGATCTGTTGCGGAATGCTCCGGGTACCTCCATGTACTGGAGCAATTTCTCCAAGGATGAAACATTAGAGCTGCTTAGACGGGCGGGATTTTCTCTGGCCTGGGAAGGCACTACCGGGCACGGCTACGCTGACGACGACCTGAAACCCGAACGGCACCCGCTTGTTCTTGTCCAGGCCACCTAAGGAGCCAAATGTCCGCTTGTGGCTATAAGCGGACAGAATCACAGATTCCAGGAAGGGTCTGCTTCTAGCCAAAAGCGGACATCCGCATGGAAAGGCTGATTGATGGCCGGCATCACTTGACTCCCAAATGACCTGCGTCTCCAGTATACTTTTTGAATTGCACGGTTGGGTCGTACTGCAATTGATGGGGAGGGCCAGCGGTCATGGGCCGCTTTTTCACGGAGCTTTGGCGCAGGAAAGTCGTTCAGTTCAGCCTTGGCTACCTTGTTGCCGGCTGGCTGGTCATCCAGATTGCCATAGGCGTCTTTCCGGAACTTGGTTTGCCGGATTGGGCCGATGCCCTTGCAATTGTCCTGGTGGTGCTCGGATTTCCGCTGGTCATCATTGTCGCCTGGGCGCAGGAGACGCAGGCGGCGGGCGATCAGAACGATCCCGTGACAGCGGACCCTTCGATCAAGGGTGGCGGCGAGGCGAGGCTTGCAGTCCTGCCCTTTGACAATCTTTCTGACGACGCCGAACAGGATCATCTGGCGGATGGCATCGTAGAAGATATCATCACACATGCTTCAAGATTGCCAAGGCTTGCTGTTGTCGCAAGAAATTCGACATTTGCCTATAAGGGACAGAACCCTGACATTCGGCAAGTCGGTCGAGATCTGGATGTGCACTATGTGCTGGAAGGCAGCCTGCGGAAAATGGGTGGGAACGTTCGCATTACAGCTCAGCTTAACGAAGCCGCGACGGGCACGCATCTCTGGTCAGAGAGCTATGATCATCCTCTTGACGAAATATTCGAGGCACAGGACGGCGTGGTGAATGCCATCACGGACGCGTTGGGCGCCCTTGTCAGGGAAGCGGAAGTGGCCCGCGCCAGTGATACGCCCCTTGATGAACTGGATGATGCCACCTTGATCAACCGGCTTCGTCGCTATCCAGGTGCTGTCCGCCAGGGTGAGGATATGACGGAATATGACCGCCTGCTGGAGATCGCCCTGCCACGTGCCGAGAATAATCCTGAACTGCTGGCCATAGCGGCGCTTTGCAAGTCGGTCGGGCGGATTGTTGCTGCAGACAGCCAGGCTGCGGATCTATTGGAAGAACAGGCTATTTCCATGGCGCGGGACGCGGCACGCCGCGCGGGCAACGATGCATCAGTGCTTTACTTTGCAGGCGGCGCCATGAGCCAAACAAGTGCTGTGGGGGAGGCCATCCGACTGCTGGAACGCTCCCTTGAACTTGCGCCGAATAACGTTCTTGCAACGCTAGCCCTTGGCGGTGCTCGCGTCAGAACCGGTGCTTTCGCAGAAGGTGTCGCCATGATCAGGGAGGCCATGGCACGCGACCAGCACGCAATCCCGGGCGTCGGACTGGGTCTTTTCTGGCAAAACAAGTCCGAAGGCGAAGCAGCACTTGGCAATTTCGACCAGGCCATCGACGACTGCCTCGAATCCCTGCGGGCCGTCAAAGAGCCCGGCTATCGGGGATGGATGCTGGCAGGATACTACAATATGGCCGGTAAAGACGATGAAGCCCGAAGCGCTGCCAGGCAAGCTCATGTAACCTGGCCACACCTGAAGCGCGCTGCCGTTGAAGACACAATTCACACGAATGTCCCTGAAGTACTGCATGCTCCGTTGCTGGCGACCATTGATGAATTATGGGACGACACGGCATGAGCAGGATCGGCACATTGTTCTCAGAGCTCCGCCGCCGCAAGATCTGATGGGTCGCCGGGGTTTGGCGGGTGGTCGCCTGGGTCGAGGTGCAGATGGTCAACACCTCTGAACCTGCCACCCAGGTTGGCTGGGACAACGATTGCTGACCAGGACGGGCCTCAAACTATGAAGTTTCATGTAGGCTCACAGAATGTCTGCTTTGGGTCAGAAGCGGACACTGACTTTAGTGAATTTCTATGGCTGCTTCTAGCCAATAGCGGACATTACTTGTCGTCACGCATCATCATTTGCACTCCCGTCGACCTTTTCGCAGCAATCTGTGGAAAGGCGCATGAAAGCTGGGCTTCGGGCCCGTTCGAGCCGGGTCCAAAGCAATTTATGACGCTCCCTTGCTACCTGCCGGCGACTTGTGACGCACAGATGACGGGGCGGCAGCATGATGGCCAGTATCGATCAAACCCACTAAAGGATAAAGATCATGAAAAGCCTCTTACACTTCATTTCAAGGCTATCGCAAGACGAAAGCGGCGCTTCCGCCGCTGAATACGCTCTCATACTCGCAATTATCGGCGCGGGTATTGCGGCTGCCTCTCTGGCACTTGGCAACTCGATCAGTGGCGCCATGAATACTGCAGGCACCTGCATCTCGAATACAGCTACCTGCTAATTTGCGTTCCGGGCCGTTCATCATTGCCAGCGATGAACGGTTCCTCGCTTCAAGTTACGGGCACCTCCGCTCAACACGAAGATGATGCAGGGGACTGAATCTGTCCTGCACCGATTCGCTCAAAGCAGTGTTGCCGGAGCGAAATCCTTGCAGACGATTGGAACGATGATGAAGAAGTATCGAGCAGCAATTTTGGTGGCTGCGATCGTCGTCATTGGTTTCGCGGTGGCTGTGTACTACGTAGGCAATCTGTTTAATGTCAACTAGCCCAGCCGACGCGGAATGCAATGTCAGCTTTGGCTCACGAGCAGACACAGAATTTCGTTATTTTTGGGGCCGCCGTCGCCGGAAAGAAAGAGCCCCGCCTAGACGGGGCCAGTTGGTCACTCAATTTCTTGAATTTACTAATGTATGCGAGTGGCTATGTAGTCCTGCAATGCCCCTGGAGCGAAGTGCTCAGGTCCAGCTGCAATAAGTGCCTGGTAGCCCTCGTCAGCAAGGATCTGCTGATTGAATGTTTCCATCGCAGCAAGGCTTGCGAACTCGGCACGCCAGACTATGGTTCCAACCACACCGCCGACGGGCGTTGATACTGTGAGATTGATGTCATAACTGGCGTTGAGGTAGTCAGCAACTTGAATGGCGAAGGGAATGGCACCGGGACCCTGCCCTACGCCAACTCTTGCGAACGATACACCGCCCACTTCCTCTGCACTTGCCTGCAGAGGTAAGATAAACACAAGCGATGCGAACAGACTCAAGATCAAACTATGCGTCTTCATTGCTATCTCCCTGATTGAAGTTGAGAACCGATAGGTTCGCTTGGGTCGTGCCGCAGAGTCAAAGAGAAACAACGCTCTACAGCTGGCCTCCTTCTTAATCACAGCCGCCAGACGGATTTTGTTCCAAGCATTGCAATCTGCAGTGAAGCGAGAATCCCGCCGCAACAGCAATCTTGCGATGCTGGTCAGATAAGTTCTTTCACCATGTGAATGTCCTCAGGCTCCAGTTCCAGAAGTTCTGGAATCGGATCATCGCTCAGCTGGAAATCACGCGAGCGATAGAAACTCACCGCTGATCTGGTTGGTGTTGCGGAAACGTAAAGCTTATGCGCCCCCGCCCTGATCGCAGCTTCCTCTATCTTGGTGGCAATCAGCGAGGCGATGCCGTTTCGGCGCTGCTCTTTGCTGACATGAAGAAGCGCGAACTGAGCCACCTGTGGTCTGACTTCATACTGTATGATGCCGATGCCGACGAGCGCATCTCCGTCGAACGCCCCAATTGCCTCTGCGCCGGCAGCCAGATGTGCTCGGCAGAAACCGATCATTTCGCCAACCGAATGTTCACCAGTTCCCTCTTCAAGCCAGCGCGGCGAATCGATGTCAGCTTCGCTCGCAATGATTTCGCCGTCGATCACCGCATACGTAAGATCGATGTGCTCCGAACGGTCAATCTCGCCGATGCGATCCATGTCCGTCACCGGGAGCGACTTCAGTTCCATAATGCTTGCCGTCCTGACGCCATCTGTCTATTCGAGCGCCCAGCCCTGCAGAGCTGATCTGGTGGGCGGTATTTTGAGTGATTATCTTTGAGACGACATGCCTTTCCAGGCCTGAATCTCGTCGTGACGCGGATCACTGACCGCTTCAAAGGGCGTATCCAGGACCATGGCGTCGCGGCCTTCCACCGACCAGGGCGTCCATTGGGGAATTCCGGCATGATTGGGGTCGCCGTTTCTGGCAAACGCGATCCAGGTGTCGGCAACTTTGCCGGCGAGTTCATGTCGGTCCGGCCGCTCACCGGTCAACGGCACATCGTCCACGATGTCGAAGACAAAGGGAATTTCAAGGGCATGGCAGGCCTTGAACAGACCGCCCATGAAATCTGATTCCCAGTTGAAGCTATAGAGAAAGACTGGAGCCGGCCCGCCCTCAACTTTCCTGTCTGCAAGCGTCATGGAGGCGCGATGAGTGCGCTCGCTTGATATGGCGATAAGCAGATCCCAGGGCGTCGCCTGGGGCCGGGTCCGACGATAGACCGACAGGATTTCGTCCATGCGATCGCCCAGCATCGGTTTCAGGCGTTCCGTCAGCTCATCTTCGGTCAGTTTGCGGCGCCGCTTGTCGCCAGCCATGAAAAGCGCCGCTTCGTGAAGGTTGCTGCCGATCATCAGAGGGACATTGGCGGCCGGCAGCGCAGCCACGGGATCAAACGGGTGGGCGGGCAGATAATTGCCATCCATGACCGGCGCCAGGCGCATCGCTGGGGCGCCGCGCCTCGGGCCAAGACCGGCCCGGCCACCGCCCGACAGGCGACCGAGCGCCGCCTGCAGTTCCTCGGGGCTGACCTGCTGCAGTTTGTCGCCCTCGGTGGGTTTGAGGCTGAGCTCGCCCATCACCTGTTCGGCCAGTTTACTGGCATCCGCCGCCTCAACGCTCCGAAGGCTTGGGCCACTTTGGACAATGGCGCGATGGAACAGCCCTTCGGCGGAAGGCATGGCCAGCATGGTACTGACTTTGCTGCCGCCGCCGCTCTCGCCGAAAATCGTGACGTTGTCAGGGTCGCCGCCAAAGGCTGACGCATTGTCCCGCACCCACTCGAGCGCGAGCACCACATCAAGCAGCCCGGCCACGCCGGATCCTGCGAATTCGGCGCCGCAGAGGTCGGCAAGGTGAAGGTAACCAAATACGTTCAGCCGGTGATTGATGGTGATGACAACAACATCGCCGCGGTCACTGAGCCGCGCACCGTTGTACATGGTTTCAGATCCTGATCCTGAAGCGTAGCCGCGGCCGTGGAGCCAGACCATGACGGGCCGCTTCGCATCATCACTCAAACCCGGCGTCCAGACATTGAGAACGAGGCAATCTTCCGATTGCGGCAGATAGATCATCTTACCAACGGTGCGCTCATCAGACTGAGCGCGATCTACCAGAGAACCGGACTGCCAGCAGATCGGCCCAAAACCAGTGGCATCGCGAACACCGCTCCAGGGCCTGGGCGGCTTTGGTGGCAGGAAACGGCCACTGTTTGCCGTCGACGCGCCGTAAGGCACGCCGCGGAAGAGATGCAGGTTGCCCTCACGCTCGCCTTTCAGTTTGCCACTCGTTATTTCAACTACTGGCCGATCAATTACCGCCTCGTTCATGCCACGTCCTCTGAATTCGATTCGCCTGTTTGGCTGAGTTTACCCATAATGGCGAGCGAATGGGGGAGAGAATATGAGCCTACCGGTAGTTTCAGTCACAGATGCCCGTCGTATGCTTATGGCGCGTCAGGGGCTGATGGATTCGCCGCAACAGAAGATTGACCATGCGGGCCTTCAGGATCTGATCGATCGTCTGGGCTTCGTGCAGCTTGATTCCATATCCATGGTTGATCGTGCACACCACATGATCCTCCACACGCGGAACGAAACGTATCGACCGCGAATGCTGGACGATCTTCACGTAAAAGATCGCACGCTTTTCGAAGGCTGGACCCACGATGCGAGCCTGATCCCGACCGAGTTCTTCCCCTGGTGGCGTGTTCGATTTGACCGCAGCCTCAAGACCATGCGGGAGCGCTACAAGAAGCGCCGTGGATTTGATCCCGAAGACCATGCGGAAGACATTATCGCGCGCATTCGCGATGAAGGGCCGGTGATGGCGCGGGACTTCAAGCGAGAAGACACTGGCAAGACCAGAGGCTGGTGGGACTGGCATCCGGCCAAAACGACCCTTGAATACCTTTGGCGGGCGGGCACCCTGTCCATTACACGCCGCGAGAATTTCCAGAAGGTTTATGACCTGACAGAAAATGTCATACCGGCCAAACATCTCGGCGAGAAGCCGGATACTGAGAGCTATATTGACTGGGCCTGTAGTGCAGCCTTCGACAGAATCGGATTTGGCACACCGAAAGATGTTCGCGATTACTGGTTTCATGTAACACCAGCAGAGGCAAAAGCCTGGTGTAATGACGGATTGGCCAAGGGCGAGCTGATTGAAGTGGAGCTTCGCTGTCCTGTGAAAAAAGAGAGCCACACTGTGCTGACAATGCCAGACACGTTGGTGACGCTTGGTGACCTGCCGGACGCGCCCAGGCGCATGCGCGCGCTCTCTCCCTTCGATCCGGTCATTCGTGACCGCGACCGGCTTGAGCGTCTGTTCAATTGTGACTATCGCATCGAAGTCTTTGTGCCTGCGGCCAAGCGACAATACGGCTATTACGTATTCCCATTACTTCAGGGCGACAAGATTGTTGGCCGTGCTGACATGAAGTACGACAAAAAAAAGGACGCCCTCATTGTGAAAGGCGCCTGGCCCGAGCCCGGCGTCAAATGGGGCAAGGGCAGACAAGCCGCATTTGAAGCGGAGCTTGAGCGAAAGCGCCGATTCGTAGGCGCTGAAAAAATCGAATTCGAAAAAAACTGGTGGCATGGAGAAACCTGAATATGGCCGTTAAATTCTATGATTGGGTCGCGCATAATGCGCAGCTGACGCCCAACAAGATTGCTCTTATCGATCTTCACTCGGAGCGCCGGCTGAGCTGGCATGAATTTGATGAGCGCGCGGGCAGACTGGCGACAGCCCTCAGGGAGCGCGCTGGCATCGTTGCCGGCGATCGTGTCGGACTCCTCGCCAACAACACCACCGATTTTCTTGAAGTTGAGTTCGCCTGTGCCCGCCTCGGTGCAGTCTTTGTGCCTCTGAACTGGCGACTGACCGTGCCTGAGCTTGAGTTCATTGTTGGCGATGCTGGGCCAAAGGTTCTGCTGCATGAGGATGTTTTCGCTGAAACCGCCGCCGCAATGGTGAAGTCGGCAGGCGTTGAGACATTGATCGAAATGACCGCTTCGGGCAAGGACAGTGCCTATGAGCTTGCCATCGGCTCATGCGAACCTATTGCGGACTTTGCTGACGTAACCCATGATGACCTTTGGATGATCATGTACACGTCCGGCACGACAGGAAATCCGAAGGGGGCGATGATCACCTATGGCATGACATTCTGGAACGTCGTCAATTTCATGCCGGCGATGCAGTTATCCGCAGACATGGTCAATCTCTGTGTTTTGCCGCTGTTCCACTCCGGCGGTCTCAATTGCTACTCCAACCCGGCGATCCACATGGGCGGTACGGTGGTTGTGATGAGAACATTTGATCCCGGCGAAACGCTCAGGCTTCTCCAGGACAGGGATCTGGGCGTCACCCATATGCTGGCGATCCCGACAAATTTCCTGTTCATGAGCCAGCACGACGATTTCGAAGCCGCTGATCTCCGCCACATCAGAGTCTTTGGCATCGGTGGTGCACCAACGCCGGTCGAGCTGCTCAACATTTACGCCGCCAAAGGCAAGGCCCTGCAACAAGGATTCGGTATGACCGAGACGAGCCCGGCCGTCGCCGCGCTGACCGCCGAAGACGCCCTTTCAAAGGTCGGCTCAACCGGCCTTCCAGTCCTTCATACAGAGACCAAGCTGGTTGATGAGGACGGCAACGAAATCACGACGCCGGACACCATTGGCGAACTTTGGGTCCGCGGTCCAAATATCACACCGGGGTACTGGAACAGGCCGGAAGCCAACGAAGAGAGTTTCACTGATGGTTGGCTACACACGGGCGATGCGGCGACCCGTGATGCAGAGGGTTACTACTACATCGTTGATCGCTGGAAAGACATGTACATTTCAGGCGGCGAAAACGTCTACCCCGCCGAGATCGAAAACGTCATCTATCAGCTGCCGGAAATCTCCGAAGTCGCTGTCATTGGCCTGCCGGACGAAAAATGGGGTGAAGTCGGCCAGGCTGTGATCGTCGTCAAGGCCGGTCAGAGTCTGAGCGAGGAAACTGTTTTGAAGCATTGCGATCAGAACCTTGCGCGCTACAAGCTGCCAAAGTCCGTGCGATTCATTGATGAAATCCCCCACAACGCCACCGGAAAGGTTCTGAAACGAGAACTGCGCGAGAACCACACACCAGAGCCCTAGGCAGTCGCCAACGGGACGAATGTCATGGCGGCTCTGGGCTTTCGCACCGCCAAATGGAAAGTAAAATTGACATTTCGAACCAGTCACCTATGGTGGCTTGCTGAGAGGGCAGTGATTCGCTGGGCTCCGTCTGTTGTGAGTAACCAATGTCTGAGGTTTCAGGAACGAGCAGCCAATGCATCGCGGTCATGGCCGCATTGGCAATGCTATTTACCAACTCCGCAGCAGCTGCAGATCTGAACGCAGATGCCGGAGCAAATGTAATCGCACTGATCGCAATTTCAGAAATAGATGCCCTGGATTTCGGTCAACTTTCAGCGACCGCAGAAGGCGGCACAGTGCGAGTGCTAAACGGTAGTCTGCGGTCGGTTACAAGCGGCAGCGTTGATCTCGTGGGCAATGGTCAGAAGAGCGCGACTTTCCTGGTTAGCGGCGACCCGTTTCGCGCTTTCTCCATCTCGCCCGGGCCGCCGGTCCTGTTGTCGAACGGCTCCGACACCATGAGCTTGGCGCTCGTAGGAGGCAGTTCCGGGACCCTTGGCGCTGACGGCACAGCAACCTATGGCTACGGTGGCGATCTGGTTGTTGGTCCTGACCAGCCGACCGGCACCTACACCGGCACTTACCTCATGACAGTAAATTATTAGATGATCTCAAGAGAGTCCCGGTCGCCGAGCATCGGAAACGGTTGATGGGGCAATGTCTGATACCAATAGGCTACGGAACAGACATCGTTCATCATTGGCAGATATCGCCGCTCGCCACGCCAGCCCAATGACTGGATTGTAACGCGCAAATCATCTTCAAATCGAATGGGATCCATGACGTGCCAGCGATACATGGCATGCCGATGTTGGGAATCATACATTCCATCCGGGCGAATAACCTGGTGCATGCCCATGAAGGCTGTTGAGTATTCGACGTACTCGCCGTCCACTTCCCAGTCATAGGCTCCACCGAAATAGTCTTCTGTGCCCGTGCCGCAAATGGTCGGGAATTCATCATCGCCGTCCATAAAGAACTTGATCTCGCCTTCGCCCCACCAGCCGGTGTTGTTGATGCCCCAGCCCATGGATGTGCCGACATACTGACCGCGTCCCTTTATCGCATCGACGATGGTGTAGGGCACAGCGTAGGCCACCGGGTTTTCACGCCGGAACTGCGCGTGAAAGTACGCGCAGTCATCAGGCAGCGGCGTCAGCGTGTAGTTGATCTGATAGAAGCAGACATAGTCACGAACCGGGTGGCGGTTTTCGACGGTGACCCGGGCAGACTTCCGAAATGGCATCTCCCAGAAGCAATTGAGCCCGCGATTGGGGTTCACGGCCACAGGCACGGAATTGACTGTCATCAGCGGCCCTTCCTGAGCCCGCGTGGTCTGGCGTTTCGCCCATGGAATGGCGAAGAAATCGCTGATGGGACACTCGACAGAAGGATTTTCCTGTCCGTCCCAGTAGATGCGCAGGATGCAGTCCCGCATCGCACCGCCTGCGAACCAGAAACTTTGCAGCGCACCGGGTCCCTCAATCTCGGCAAGCGTGTAAACTTCGCCAGGCCCGACAAGTTCATAGGGCTTGGTTTTCCATCCCTGCCCCAGATCTCTGGCCGGACCTTCCGGATCAGCTGCCGCCATACCGCCTGCGCCAACCGCACCAGTCGGATTTTCCGCCGTGATGGATCGGCTCTTCGCGCTTGAGAGACGTGAGAGATTACCAAGGTTCATGCCAAGGCCATTGAAGTCGCTCACGGCGAAGTCTCCTAGCGCCTGACGAAATTGCCAGGGCGGCGTTCCGCAACGGAACGAATACCTTCACGGAAATCTTCAGTGCTGCGCAACCGGTTCTGCTCATCAAGCTCATGATCCGTCTGGATTCGGACCGCTTCGGCAAGCCCGTCGCGCATGGTTGCGCGGGTGCTTTCGACCGCCAGGGGGGCATTCTCGGCAATCTCGGCAGCAAGCCTGATTGCTTCCTCGCGGACCTTGTCCTGGGTCGTCAGAATGTCGGCAAGACCCATTTCAACCGCTTCGTCTCCCTTGAAGCGACGACCGGTATAGCAAATGAGATTGGCGGTCTGCTGACCCACCAGCCTTGGTAAAGTTGTCGTCAGACCGAAACCCGGATGAAATCCAAGCTTCACAAAATTCGCGGCAAATCTCGCTTCGGGGCAGGTCACCCGGAAATCAGGCACCAATGCGAGGCCAAGCCCCCCACCAATGGCCGCACCATGTATCGCGCCGACAATCGGCTTTTTCGCCGAGAATAGCCGCACTGCCTGGCGATAGAGCTCACCTGAATTGTTTTCGCGACCATCCCTGGTCAGCATCTGAGTGTCTTCAGTATCGGCGGGCGCCTGAAAATTCGCACCTGCACAAAATGACTTCCCGTCGGCGGCCAGAACAATGGCGCGGCAATCATCAGATTCATCAAGGGCGTCGAAAGCCTCGCCAATGTCGTTTATCAGCTGATCGTCGAAGAAATTATGTGGTGGCCTTTGAATTTCGACAACAGCTACAAAGTCCTTAACGGTTACACCCACGTCTCCATATTGATCTTTCACTTCCTTTGCCATATTCAGTCTCCCTCTCCGTTCAGCTTGGCGGCTATCGCCGCTTCAACGCGGGCGTCCTTGTCGCCCACAATTTCGTCTGCAATCAGTTTCTCGATTTCGTCTTCAAGGCCAAGCTCGGCCAGAATTTCGCGCGTATGTTGCCCACAGGTCGGCGCCGGTCCCGCGGCCTTCGGCGGCGTTTCGCTGAAAATAGCGGCGGGCCTCGTTTGCCGCAATCGGCCTGCAACGGGATGTTCATCTTCGACAAACATGTCTATGGCTTCAATATGCCTGTCAAAGGGCGCGTCAGCGATGACGTTTGCCCTGCCGAAGGGAACCTTGTGTTCGATGCAACGCTGCTCCATGTCATCAAGCGTAATCTTCAGTGCCCGGCTGTCAATTTCACGCGCTCTCGTCTCCATCCAGGCTTCCAGATTTTGCATGCGCGCCTCAAGGGTGGCAAAGCGCGCGTCATCCAGAAGGAACTCCACGTCAAAGACTTTGAGCGTTGCCGCAATCTCCCGCGGGTTGATCGCCATCATGGTGGCGTAACCATCCTTGAACTCGACGATCTGGCCTGCAGCCCCCATCGCCGGACGCTGAATTCTGTCTTCGTCGAGCAGAATCTTGTCTGAACCGATGTCGGGCCACATGAAGTGAAGCGCTGAATCAAGCATGGAAACGGCAACATGCTGTCCCTTGCCCGTCTTCTCTCTGGCATAGAGGGCGGAAGCAATGGCGCTCACCGAGTTTACAGCCGTCAACTTGTCCATGATCAGCTGGTTCACCTGAACCGGTGGTCCCTCAGGCCCGCCTTGTGCGCGTGTCAGGCCTGAATAGGCCTGGATGATCGGGTCATAGGCGCCGCGGTCTGCAGCCGGTCCCGTCAGTCCGAAGCCTGATATGGAAAGATAGATAACTGAAGGGTTGCGCGCATGCATGGCATCGTAGCCAATGCCCAGCCGATCGACCACACCGGGCCGGAAGTTCTGGATGCAGACATCCGATTTTTCGGCAAGCTTCAGGACAATCTCGACGCCCTTTTCTGTCGCGAGATCGATGGCAATGGATCGCTTGCCCCGATTAAGCACATGAAAAGTGCCGGTGACACCGTTCTTTGAAGTACCAAAGCCACGCTGAATATCACCCATCTCAAGGCGTTCCACTTTGATCACGTCAGCTCCCTGGTCCGCAAGCATGGCGCCCGTGAAGGGCCCGGATACCACAGCTGACAGATCAAGAACCTTTATCCCGTCCAATGGACCGGCCATACACTATCTCCCCTTGAGAATTCGTTTCCGGGAGTATCCTGTGTTGAGCCAGCTATTCCAAGTGATTCCTGTTCCCTAGACATCCCATTGGTTGCGAATTCGGGCGCGTGTTATGCGGGTCATCTTCCTGCCACGCTCTTTCTGCGCCCGGCGATCAGCTGAGGCTGCAAGTCTCTCGTCGCGGGCAATCTCCCGATCAAGCTTGCGCTTGTTCTTGAGCCGATCGCCACCGAGCGCGCCCATCTCAATGGCCTCCTTGACCGCACAGCCGGGCTCCGATGTATGGGTGCAGTCCCGGAACCTGCAGCTCTCGGCCAGCTCTTCGACATCGCTAAAGGCAGAGCCTGTATCCGCAGCGCCGGCGAAAAGTTGCATCTCGCGCATGCCCGGTGTGTCGATGACCATGGCTCCATTGCGCAGCATGATGAGTTCGCGGTGCGTGGTCGTATGCTGACCGAGCCCGTCTTCGGCGCTGACTTCCTTCACCACCATATGCTGTTGACCCAGCAGCGTGTTGACCACGGTTGACTTGCCAACGCCCGAAGAGCCCAGAAAAGCCAGCGTCTTGCCCGGCAGAAGCCAGGGTTCGATGTTTGCAAGCCCCGCATTGTTGAGCGCTGATGTGGCCACAACCTGGACGCCGGGCGCGGCCTGGACCGCCCTGATGATCATGGCATCAACATCATCGCAGAGATCTGACTTGTTCAGCAGCACCACAGGCTCCGCCCCCGACTCCCAGGCCACGCTCAGATATCGCTCAAGCCGGTTCAGGTTGAAGTTCATCTCAAGGCCCATGACCAGAAAGAGCGTATTGATATTGGCCGCAACGACCTGTTCTTTCCGTATCTGACCAGCCGCCTTCCGTGAAAACCGGGAGCTGCGAGGCAGTACGCATTGAACAAGCGTCACGTCACCTGCAGATTCAGTCCGGGTTGCCAGGACCCAATCGCCCACAGCCGGTGTAAGCTCTTCATTAAACGCGTTTAGAAACCGGCCGGGCAGCTCTGCTACCTTCTCGCCGATCTCTGTCTGTATCCTGTAACGTCCCAGATCATGTCTGACGACACGAGCTGGCTCGACGTTTTCAAGCGTCGAGGCTTCTGCGGCTGCCTCCAGTTCCGGGGTCCAGCCCCAGCGTCTCAAATTTTCCAATTTTGATCATCCATCGTAAGGCCAACGTTGGCATTGGGCGGCGCGCGGCTGTGCACGCACGCCGCCACCGAAGCGAAAAGCGTTTGCCATTCGCCCGATTGGGCGAACCTTACGATTTGGGATAGTTCAGAGTGCTGCCCCATAGGGCGACGAGAAGAAAACGAACGCGCCAAAGCGCAGGTTCAGTTTATGAAATTTTTCTCACAGTCATCAGTCATCTCCTTATGCCGGTGTTTCAGGCGCCTGAGATGGCGAGCCTCATGGCTCGTGTGTGGACATAACGCCACAAGCCGCGTTTTGTCAATATTGGCTGATCCGCCGCCTTGCCATGAACCGGCGAACAGGCTATGGGGACGGCGCATCCAGTTCACATCTGAAACTCCTTGTCAGAGGGCTCCTCATCATGATGTCAGACCTTAAGGTTTTCGCTGGCAGCACCCACCCCGAATTTGCCCAGGCCATCGTTGATCACATGGGAATCTCGCTCTCTGCAATGGAACGTGTGACATTTTCCAATGAAAACATTCTCGTCCAGATTGACGAGAATGTTCGCGAATCAGACGTATTTGTCATCCAGACTGCAGCGACGGATCTTTCGGACAGTATTCTGGAGCTTTTGATCATCATTGATGCGCTGCGCCATGCGTCGGCTGGCAGAATCACCGCGGTGTTGCCAAACTTTCCCTATGCCAGGTCCGATAAGAAAGATCGGCCGCGAATTTCTATCACCGCGCGCCTTGTTGCCGACCTCCTCGAAACTGCGGGCGCTAATCGTGTCCTCACCATGAACCTGCATTCGCCGCAGGTGCAGGGGTTTTTTCACATTCCCGTAGACCAGCTGACGGGCACCACCCATGTGGCAAACTACCTTAAGGAAACACGCGATCTTTCAGACACAGTCCTGGTAGCTGCCGATGTCGGTGAAGCGAAAGAGGTCGGCGCCTATGCCAACAAACTAAACCTGCCGGTTGCCATCATAGACAAACGCCGCGACGGCGACGACGAGAACGCAGTCGCCACCAGCCTGATCGGCGATGTCGCCGGCAAGAAGGCCTTGATTGTTGACGACGAAATCACATCAGGCGGCACTGTTGTCAGCGCCGCCGAATTTCTGGTCAAATCGGGGGCAACTTCAGTTGAGGTCGCCGTCATTCACGGCGTGCTGTCCGGCAGGGCGACAGAGCGCCTGAGCGGCGCTGACATCAAGTCTGTGATTATCACAGACACTGTACCGGTGCCCGACCAGAAGAAGTTTGACAAGCTGGAAATAACTTCCGTGGCTCATCTGTTTGCCGATGCAATCCAGGCAATACATGACGGCACCAGCGTTTCGAAACTGTTTGAGTGATGGTCAGTCGAGCTCGAACCTGATCGGCAGTTTTTTGTGACCGCCGACGAGAGTGGCGTCGAGATATTCTGGCGTGCCGGCCAGTTCGACTGATTTCAGCCGCGGAATCAGCTCCTCATAGAAGAGCTTCATCTCAAGCCTGGCAAGATGAGCGCCAAGGCAGAAATGAGCGCCATAGCCGAATGCGACATGACGATTGGGTGAACGGTCAACTTTGAAAGTATAGGGATCGTCAAACACGGTTTCATCACGATTGGCCGAGGGATAGAGCATCATGACGCTCTCATCCTTGCCGATGGTCGTGCCCTGCAGATCATAGTCTTCAGTGGCTGTCCGCATGAAATGGCGCACCGGGCTCGTCCAGCGGATCATTTCTTCGACGGCAGATCGCACCAGCAGGGGATTCTGGCGAAGCTTGTCAAGCTCGCCCGGGTTTTCTGCCAACGCTTGAAGCCCACCCGCGGTTGACGAGCTCGTCGTGTCATGTCCCGCTGTTGCAACGATCAGGTAATAGGACATTGCCTCAAAGTGACCAATCAGTTCGCCGTCAACTTCAGCGTTTGCAATCACCGTGGCCACATCACCTTTCGGATTCTTGCGCCGGTCTTCCGTCATTTCCGTAAAATAGTTGAAAAAGTCGATCAGCACATTGGTCTGCTCATCTTCGTCTTTTTCCTCATCACGCTGCATGTCAGGGTCAGCCCCGCCAAACAATTGCTGGGTCAGCTGTAACATACGGGGTTCATCGCTTTCAGGCACACCCAGAATCGACATGATAATTCTCAAAGGATAGTGCATGGCGATGTCGGCGGCGAAATCGCACTCACCTTTCATATCTGCCATCCGATCGACAAACATTTTGGCGATGCCCCTGAATGTATCTTCGTGCTGGCGCAGATTGCCGGGCTGAAACCAGGACTGGGTCAGGCCGCGAAATTTATGGTGTTCAGGTTCATCCATGTGGACCAGCGTCCGCACCATGCCAGGCCCACCTTCTTCAGGCGGCACAGCCTCAAAGTCAGCGTCAATAAGAATGGCGCGCGGCCCATTGAGGAACTGATTGTTCAGTTTTTCGATTTCGACAACATCGGCATGCCGTGTCAGAGCATAGAAGGGCCGAAAACCTTCTGGTTCCACCCATGCGATGGGCGCCTTGTGGCGCATTTCCTTCAGCGTCTCGTGCATGGCGGCGTTGTCGCCCCAGAACGCTGGATCCGCCACATTGTAATCGTGGACTTTTCTTCCCATAGCTTCGATCTCCTGCCGTCTTGACGCCATACGTAAACTGTCGGCCATTCTTGCCAGAAGACGCCCGGAATACAAGAACATCCGGCGATACGTCAGATCAGCCGGAAAGTCACACGGGGGGATGTTGTGTATGCCAAGGCGCTGCCTGCTCAAGCGCGTGACCAATGCGAATGAGCGTCGCTTCGCCAAAATCAGGGGCCACAAGCTGCACACTGAGAGGCAGTCCGTTTTCAGCAAACCCCCAGGGGAGCGATAATGTGGGATTGCCGGCGTAATCAAAGGGCGCGGTGAAGCGGAGAGCCCGCATCGGTTCATCACCCTCGACGGCGCGGCCGCCCAAGGGGTCAGCTGCCGGTGCCGGACCCGGCATGGAAGGACAGATGACAAGGTCAACTTCGTCGAACAATGCATCAAAGCCGCCCTTGAATTCACGTCGGCGAATTTCCTGGGTAGCATATTGCTCGGCAGTGGCGGCGCGGCCGATATCGATAATTCCCTTCAGTGCATCGCCATAGCGATCCGCCTGAGCTGGATAGGTCTCTGCATGTGCCATGGCGACTTCGACACCGCAGGTGACCGCCCAACCGGCCTCTAACTGGCCCACTTCAGGCACTGTCACAGGCAGAATTTCAGCGCCAAGGGATTTCAGTGTTTCCAGCGCCGAGAGGATGGCTGCGCTCACCTGCTCGTCCACGTATTTGGTGCAATAGGTCTCGTCAAAACCGACACGGGCACCGGCAATGCTCTCGCCAATCTCTGCAAGGTAATCGGGAACCGGTTCGGAACTCGCCGTCGGATCATCAGGGTCCTGGCCGGCGATTATGCCGAGTATCGCGGCAGCGTCGGCGACCGACCGTGTCATCGGCCCGATGTGATCAAGTGTGTCGGCAAGCGGGAAGACGCCGGCCCGGCTCACCCGCCCCCAGGTCGGTTTCAGCCCGACAATGCCGTTCGAGGCCGAAGGGAACCGGATCGAGCCACCCGTATCGGAACCGAGCGAACCGAAACAGAGGCCCGCTGCCGTCGCAACACCCGAACCGCTTGATGACACGCCAGCCCAATGGCCCTCGTTCCATGGATTACGCGGCGGCTCCACGTCAGGGTGGTGAGCCGAATACGCCCCCTCCGTCATTTTCAATTTGCCGAGGAGAACTGTTCCGGCCTCAGCCAGGCGCTGCACCACTGTTGAATCAGTTGCCGGTGTGCGGTTTGAAAAAATCGCCATGCCAGCGGTAGTTACGATATCCTTGGTGTTACAGAGATCCTTGACGGCGATGGGCACGCCGTGCAGTGGGGAACGAATGTTGCCTGAAGCAATGTCAGCATCGGCACGAACAGCCTGCGCTTTTGCAAGTTCAGGCGTCACGGTCACATATGCTCTTAGCCTGGGCTCAAGCGCTTCGATCCGCTCAAGCATAATGTTCGTCAGTGCAACAGATGAAATTTCCGCAGCCTGAACCTTTTCGGCCGTACCAAGCAGCGTTTCAAACCATATTTCGTCCTGGGCCATGTCTTTCCCTTATCCGGCAGCGTTCAGCTTTCACGCATGCTGCCAGATTTAAGGACAGGGGTCGAGATTGTCGCCTACACCCGATTCCATATTCATGGAATCGGGCCCAGGTTCCGGTCGTTCACGCCAATGCATGCAGGCACGCATAGCTCCACAGGGGCGGCGCACTGGCGCCGGAACCACGCTTGCGGCTCTGACCATTTGAACATCGAAAATGGCCTAGCTGCTTGCCCCCAGTTTCCGTTTGCCATAGTAGGGCAGATCAAACTCTTTCTTTTCAAGGGCTTCTTCCCGTGCTCTTTTTGCAAGTTCAGGATCATGTTTGGCGCCAAAGGGCTGGTTCGGGTCAGTCATGACATTTATGCAGGCCGGCTTGCCGCTCTTGAAGGCACGTTCCAGTGCCGGTTTGATGTCTTCGGCGCGCGTAACCAACTCGCCATGAGCGCCCCAGCCTTCTGCCACGAGGTCATAGCGGGTTTCGCCGAGTTCGGCCCCAACCACGCGTTCATACTGGCGGATATGACCATGCCGGATCATGCCCCAGCCCTGATCATTGTTGACCACGACAACAACCGGGATGTTGTGCCGCACAAGCGTGTCAAACTCACTGAAATTGAGGCCTGCCGAGCCGTCACCGGTGATGCACAGCACCTGTCTGTCGGGGTGGGCAATTTTCGCGGCCATGGCAAACGGAATGCCAACGCCAAGACAGCCCAGATATCCCATGCCGAGGTAGTTCCTCAGGTTTTCCACCTGAACCGTGCCGGCCATCCAGAGCTGCGTCTCCCCGCCATCATTGGAAAGAATGGCGTCATCATCAAGGAAGTCACAGATGTCGCGCATCAGCCGCGCCTGGTGGATCGGCTCAGACGCAGTTGATTCTGCCTCCCACATGGTGTGCGCCGCGTCATTGACAGCATTCATGGCGCCGATCCAGCGTTCATGATCCTTGAACTTTCGATTGCGCGATCGCTCGATCATTTGGTTCAGTGTTTCGTTCAAGTCTCCGACAAGGCCGATGTCCACATCACGGGTGCGGCCAATTTCTTCAGCTTCTATGTCCAGTTGGATGAGAGTTGCATCCTTGGGGAAAACGGGCGCGCCGCCCAAGGCACCACCGCCGGTGAACATCCCCACACGGGCACCAAGAAGCATGACGACGTCGGCCGGGCCTCCACCATTTTCGACCACTTCATGAGCACCGAGAATTTGCACACTGCCAAAGCCCAGGTCCGAACTTTCCGCGACGGCGCCACGTGCCTTGGGAGACAGGCAGACAGGGACGCGCGAAAGTTCCGCAAACTCTCGCAGCGCTGCCGAAGCATCAGAGAAATTGACGCCACCGCCGGCAACAATCACTGGCCGTTCCGCTGCCGCCAGAGCGTCGAGCGCCTGATCGATAGATGCCGGGCTTGCAGCTGGCTTGCCCTCAGGCTCGTAATGCTTGAACGTCAATAGCTCATCTTCTTCCACCGGCGTATAGATGATGTCGATTGGAATTTCGAGGAACACCGGACCCGGCCGTCCCGAAACTGCGTGCCGCCAGGCCATCGCCACATATTCAGGAATGCGCTCAGCATGCAAAATGGTGCGTGAAAATTTGGTAATCGGCTCCATCAATCCGAGCTGATCCATAGTCTGCAGCGAAAGCCGATCCTCATCCCTGATCGGGCTGCGGCCACCAAAACAGATCATCGGGACGGCATCCATCCATGCATTGGCGACGCCCGTAATCGCATTGGTCACACCTGGTCCGGCCGTCACAAAACAGACGCCGGGCTTGCCGGTCACCCGCGCATAACCATCCGCCGCATGCGCCGCAGCAGCCTCATGACGGACATCAATTATGTTGATGCCATGATCGGCACAAGCCTGAAAGATCGGATCAATATGCCCGCCTGAAAGCGCGAACGCCTGCTTTACACCAACCTGCTCAAGTGCGCGGACGATCATTTCGCCGCCATTGATCATTGCCATCTGTTTATCCTTTTATTACGCCCTGCTGGCCAACGTCCCGGCCTTCCGGATCAATCAGAACACCTGGGTTCATGATGCCGGATGGATCCAGGCTTGATTTTGCCCCGCGGATCGCTGATCTCATCAATTCAGATGTCTGGCTCTCATACCCCGGCCGGTGGTCGCGGCCCACGGCATGATGATGTGTAACGGTGCCACCCTTACTGGCGACAATGTCCATCGTCGCTTTCTTTATTTCTTCGAACTGGTCGACCATGTCTTCCTGACGGCCCAGACTGCCCCAGCTGAAATAGGGTGCAGGCCCATCCGGATAGACATGGGTAAAGCGGCAGGTCACTCGCGCGGAATGTCCCGTAACCTTTTCAATCACTTGTCTTGCCTCGACCATAATCTCGGCATGGAAATCCGGGAACCGGTCCCATGTGATGGACGTCTCGAACGTGTCCCCGACACTGCCTGTCGGGACGCTGATCTCGCGGCCATAACCCGCTGCCATGAATGAATTTCGCCATTGGCCTGCCGCGCCCTCCTTGTTCGCCCCTTCGCGCGCCATGCCTTCATCATTGTATATGCCGCCATGGTCCTGAACCAGCTCAAGGGCCCGGTTCATCCAGGTTTCAACCGGGTGATCGGCGGATTCGAATCCCAGAATCATCACGGCATGTTTGCCGTCGGAAATCCCAGCCGCCTCATTCGCGTCAATCAGCCGGCAGTTCGCCGGAAACAGCCAGGACTGGCTTATCGCCCTCAACGCTTCTGCACCCTGATAAAAATCTTCGAACTCGACCACTGCCGACGCCCGATGTGTTGGCCGGTCCTGAAGGCGCATCCATCCTTCGGTGATCACACCGAGGATGCCCTCGGAACCAAGGAACATACGGTCCGGGCTGGGCCCTGCCCCTGATCCTGGCAACCGACGCGTTTCGATAATACCTTTCGGGGTAACCACCCGCATTCCTTCGACCATGTCGTCGATGTGCGTCAGAAGGCTGGCGTAATGGCCGCCAGAACGCGTCGCGATCCAGCCGCCCAGAGACGAAAATTCAAAGGACTGTGGGAAATGCCTGAGCGTGAGCCCGTGGGGCCGAAGCTGATCTTCAAGATGCGGGCCCAAAACACCGCCCTGAATGCGCGCCGCCCGGCTCGTCCGGTCGATTTCGAGGACCTGGTTCAGTTCACCCATATCAAGGCTTACCGTGCCCGAGTAGCTGTCGCCGACGGCGGGTTCGACGCCACCACAGACGCTGGAGCCGCCACCGTAGGGAATAACGGCGACGTTTGCACCGTTGGCCCAGTCCAGAATGTCGACGACATCCTGTTCTGTCTCCGGGAACGCCACTTGATCTGCGATATCTTTAATCGTGCGCAAATGAATGCGGGCGCAATCCGCGAATGACTTGCCAACGCTGTGGGCCAGCCTGTCGGTTGGATCAGCCGAGAAAATGCGTTCCAGGCTTTTTGGCGGCTTCACTCTGGCTGCGCCGATGTCGAATTCTTCAACGCCCGGCCTGGTGAATGGCGTGATTTTGCCGACATCATGCTGGCTCGCCAGATTGTCGGCGAGCTGCTGTTTTGCCTTCATATCATCCGGGCCGGCCTCATCCTCATAGCCCCAGCCCCAGTATTTCATTCTTCGGACAGCCATTGTGTTCTCCCCAATCCCATATCTGCTGTAGAAGCCAGTTATTAGGGAATGTTGTCTTCAGGCATTGCGCTGGGTCAAGTGGCACGGTTCATCGGCTTGAAGTTGCCCAGAGACCCTCAATCATGCCAGATTCGCAATTGAACAGCTTGGCAGCGAAAGCAGGAAAGACTCACATGGGGAACTATGATTCCATTGCAGTAACGCCTCTGAAAGCGGCGTTCGGCGCAGAGGTTTCTGAAATCGATCTTTCCAGGACAGGAAACGGGCAGCAACTCAGCGAGATGGAGGAGGCGCTCCTGGCGCATAAGTTGCTCATTTTTCGCGATCAGTCCCTCACTCCAGAGAGCTTGATCAGACTGGGCCGACACTTCGGCAGCCTGGACATTCATCCGCATATCAAGGCGCTGCCGGGCTATCCGGAGGTCCTGCCTATTATTAAAGAGCCCGAGGAACGCGGCAACTTTGGCGGCGGCTGGCATTCAGAGGTCAGCTTCTACGAGAAGCCGGCCATGGGTACCATGCTCTATGCGCTGGAAGTGCCGCCAAGCGGCAGGGGCGACACGCTGATGGCAGATGGCGCTGCTGCCTGGAACTCGCTCTCACCGACCATGCAGGGGATGCTTGACGGGCTCGTTGCTATCCATTCTGCCGAACGGGTCTACGGCCCAGGCGGAGCTTACCAGCCGCGCGCCGACAACAAGGATTCCGGCACCGGCGTGATCATGTCTGAGGCGGCCAATCGCCGTGTTGAGCACCCCCTGGTACGGCGCCATCCTGTCACCGGGGAAAAGAGCCTCTACGTCAACTCAGCCTTCACTCTCGGCATCAAGAGCATGCGTCAAGATGAAGCATCCGCTCTTTTGAAGTTCCTGTGCGATCATGCGACAAAGGCAGAGTTCTGTGCGAGGCTGCATTGGGAAACCGGCACCCTCGCATTCTGGGACAATCGGACAACGCAGCACTATGCCCTGAACGACTACCCCGGTGAACGCCGTGTAATGCATCGCGTCGTCATTGAGGGTGACAAACCGATTTAACTGAGGAGCAATTCATGAGTGAAAGCATAACATTAGCCGTTACAGGCATGGACTGTGAACATTGCGCCGCCAAGGTCGAAAAGGCAGCAAGGTCCGTCAAAGGTGTGTCAAAGGCGAAGGCAGATCATGAAGGCGACAGCGTCGAACTAACCCATAACCCCGACCTGGCCAGCATCGCCGCCATCAGCCATGCCATCACAGAAGCGGGCTACACTGTAGCCTGAGCCGCGCGCGTTCACTCGAGTTCCGTAAAGACCCATAGCCCGGAGCCCAGTAGAACTGCCGCAAGTGTCCAGGCAGCCGTGTTTGCATCCATAATCATTGCGATCAGCCCCGACAAATCAGTACTGATCAATGGCAGCAGGCTGTAGTCGAAGAACACCCAGCTTGAAAGACAAAATCCGGCCAGACCGAGAACGCCGGGCAGGAACCGAAGCTGTGCCCGCCGCCGATTGCTGGCTGCCTCGTCGACCATAACTGCCTGCATTACCTGCTGCACAAATTCTTCGTCGGGCTTGCCCGCCAGGCTATCGCGAAGCAGACTTTCCACTTGCCTGATATCCCGTTTTTCGGTCATAAATCCGCCTCCCATTCCCAGGCGCTCAATGCATGCCGCAGTTTTTCCCGGCCCCTCAGAATATGCGACTTTACGGTCCCAAGTGGCAACCCAAGCAATTCAGCCGTCTCCTCGTGACTAAACCCAAGGGACAGATGCAGTGTCAGGGCAACTCGGACTTCGGGCCTCAACTGATACATGGCGCGCTCCAGGTCAATCCTGATATCACCTGCCGGTTCAATCGCGCTTGCGAAATCTTCGGGCTCCAGGTCCTCTGCAACCGGGACTTTCGCTTTTCTCTGATACTGCAGGTATGCATTCCAGCCAATTCTATAGAGCCAGGTGCCGAAGGCTGCATCCTGCCGAAACCGGCGCAAAGCCCTGTATGCCGACAAAAACGTATCCTGCGCCAGATCGTCGGCAAGCTCTTTGTCCCCCTTGGTAAGTCTCAGGAGAAGCCCCCGCAGAGGGCCCTGGTGCAAGCGTACGAGGCAGGCAAAATCCGCGGCGTCGCCAGTTTCCTGAAACCGCCTGACCAATTCGCTGGACTGGATCTCGCTTGTCCGTGCCATTCAGACTTCGGCCTCCCTCAGGTCAAGGGCTTCAATCTGCCTCAGGCGTCACCCACCACAATAAAAGATATCCCGCCCCGACAAAGAAAGGGAAGGCAGAGAGCGCCATGATGGCCGGCGCATCAGAATCAGGCGCATTGATAAACATCATTGAAAACAAAATGGCCAGACCAAGAGAGACAAGCAGCACGCCGCGCCTCAGGTAGACCGGTTTCGAACGGCCGAAATTCGTCAGTGTATGAACTAGTTCGCCTGAAACCGTGGCCCCCTCCTCAACAATTTTTCGGATGGTCTGATGCATGCTGACGCGGATCTTGTAGAAGGCAAATATCAGCCCTCCCGCTACGCCAGCAAAACCGAGCACCACCGATATCAATCCCAGCATTTCAGTAACTGCCATAAGCTGACTCCTTGCAGATTTTGGGCCTTTAACCATTGGATGCCCGGAATCTCGACCGAGATGCAGCTAATCCAGAGAAATATGTCATTCGGCCCTTGCGGGAAAGGCCCTGAGCCACAAAAATAGGCGCCAAATCGAAATTGGAAGGAAATGGCATGGCTGAGCCAAAACTGTTGCTCGAGGGAATCAAGGTCGTCGACATGGGGACCTGGATCGCCGGGCCTGTATCGACGACCATCATGTCGGATTTCGGCGCCGAAGTGATCAAGGTCGAAAATCCTGGCGGCGGTGATATGTACCGCCAGCTGGCATGGGGGCCTACGAGCCCGACAGCCGATGTCAACTACGGCTGGATCGTCGATAATCGGAATAAAAAAGGCGTCGCCCTCAACCTGAAAACCAAAGAAGCACTCGAGATTCTTTACAAGCTGGTGTCTGAAGCCGATGTCGTGGTCACCAACCAGCCGCCAGATGTGCGGCGGCGTCTCAAGACTACTTATGAAGATCTGAAAAAGCTCAACCCAAAGCTTATTTATGCCTCGGTCAATGGATATGGCGAGAAGGGTCCGGAAGCGGACCGGCGCGCCTTTGATACAACTGCTTACTGGCATCGCTCGGGCCTCATGGATCTGGTACGGCCTGGTGACAAGCCGCCTTCAATGAGCCTGCCTGGCATGGGCGATCATCCAACCGCCATGTCTCTATTCGCGGTCATCGTGCTGGCGCTCTATCGCCGTGCAATCACTGGCGAAGGTTCAAAGGTTCGCACTTCCCTTATGGGCAATGGCATGTGGTCGAACGCGTTTTTCCTCCAGGCAATGCTCTGCGGTGCGACTTACAATCATCGCCCGTCCCGCGAAAACGCGAGAAACCCGTTTGCCAATCAGTATGAGACCAAGGATGACCGCTGGTTCTCATTCGCGCGCATGGAGACCGATGATCCCTGGCGCTCACTGTGTACCGCCATTGATCGTATCGACATCGCAGATGATGAACGCTTTCAGGAAATGGAAGGCCGGCTGGAGCATTCGCGTGAAATCGTCGGAATTTTCGATGATGCTTTCGCCAAGAGGGATTGGGCCGACTGGATGCCTATTCTTGAAGAGAACGGCATTGGTTACACAGCCGTAGCTCGCGCAGAAGACATTGTTGACGATGAGCAAGCCCTGCTTGGCGGTCATTTCCTGCCGATGGAAGATGTGCGTGCCAATACCGACCGGATCATTGACAGCCCAATCTGGTTCGATGATATGGAAAAGAAAAAGCCCGAGCTGGCCCCCGGTATCGGCGAACATACAGACGAAGTGCTGCTTGCCTACGGCTTTTCAGAAGCAGATATTGAGCGATTCAAATCTGTCGGTGCCATTCCTGAAGGGCCGATCGACGAACGCGGCTCTGTGCCCATTGAGTTGCAGTAGGACATCAATCATGGCCATGGTCCAGGCAGGCGATGTATCGCTCGAATACTTTGAAGAGGGCGACGGCGACCCTACAGTTGTTCTCATTCACGGCGCTTCGTCATCGGCCCGCATCTGGCATGTGGTGCAGGAAAAGCTGGCCGCAGCGGGCATGCGGACCATCGCTCTATCCATGCGTGGTGCCGGTGCCTCAGACCATACGCCGGATGAAGCGGACTATAACCCTGCAGGTTATGCTCGGGATATTGCAGCCGCGCTGAAAGCGCTGGACATCGCGAAATGTGTGCTCGTCGGGCATTCCCTGGGGGTCAGCAATGCTCTCAATTTTGCAGCCGACCATGGTGAAGGCTGTGAGGTGGTTGCGCTTATCCTGATGGCCGGCGGTGCGGGTGGCGGACGCGCCGAGCCCGCCGCTGAACAGGTCGACGCCCTGCGGAAGCGCGTGAAGCTGCCCGACCCGGCGACCGCCGAAAAGCGCAAAGAAGCCTGGTTGCCCATTCATCTCGGCCTGCCGGAGGATGTGCGCGACAAGCTTTGGAGCGACATTCAGAACAACCCCCTGGAACGTTTAGTGGGTCAGGGGCTTGGCGCCAGGAAAGACATGACGGAGTTTTTGGGAAACATTGAATTTCCGGTCCTGATTGTCAGCGGCGACAGTGACAGTGTTGTGCCACTTGAAATGAGCCTGCAGATGTATCCGAAGCTGCCGGCGGACAAGCGGCACCTGCATGTCATCCATGGCATCGATCATTTCCCGAATGCACAAATTCCTGATCGGATTGCGGCGGTTTATCAGCGCTTTATTCGCTCAACAGTGAAGTGACCCGGCCTGACCATTCTGTTGATTTCGACGCCGGTACTTTCACTGTAAACGCCATGGACCTGATGGAAGCCAATGCTCTCATAAAAGGGCGTGCCATAGGTTGAGGCGTTGACCGTCATCTCTTTGAGCTGATCGCTTTCAGCCAGCAGATTTTTCAGCATGACATTCCAGAGCCTGGTCGCGATGCCTTGCCGGTGATAGTTCGGATCAACAAACATGAGCTCTAGATGACACCCGTCAATAACAACGATGACACCGACAATGATCCCGTCCCACTCAGCAATGAGAGACAGAGCGTCTTCGGAAAGGCGGACGAGGTGTTCAGGCGTTACGTTGTCGGTAAAACGGCTCGTGTCTGAATAGTCATTTGAATTAAACGCCGCAAAGACCGTCAGAATGAGCCTTGATACGTCGGGGGCGTCGGCGGCCTTCATCGGCCGAACTGAAATCTCTAACGCCATGATGCCAAGCCTTGAGTTCTGTTTGTCCGGACGATTATGATCCATGGCCAGCGTGAGATGCAAGTCAGTAGGGAGTGCAGGACCTATGCCAGATGTTAACCCGGCCCTCGAGCGGCTCGGCTTCAGTGATACGGATCGCGTCGCCCTCATCCACGTCGATGATGTCGGCATGTGCGAGGCCACCGTGACAGCCTTTGACAATCTCTATCGCAATGGGCGTGTCACCTGCGGCGCTATTATGGTGCCCTGCCCCTGGTTTCTCCATGCCGCGGAAACCTGCCGACAGATCGAAGCTGACCTTGGCCACTGTGACATCGGCATCCACGCCACTCTCACATCGGAGTGGGACAGCTATCGATGGGGCCCTATATCCACCCGCGATCCGGCGTCAGGCCTGATGGACCATGAAGGCTTCTTTCCAAAATCAGAATTTGAGCTCTGGGCACAGGCCAAAGCCGGGCCGGCAAAAACTGAGCTTGATGCTCAGGTTGCCGCGCTGAAGGCCACAGGCCTGAAGCCGACCCATATCGACACGCATATGGGCTCGCCCTTTGGCGGTGACCTCTATCAGGGATTTGCCGAAGTCGCTGAAGCGCACGGCCTCTTCGCCTTCGGCCTGCGGCTGAATGAGGATCAGATTGGCAAGACCGGACGCGATCCGGAGACCTCAGAGCGGCTCTATGCTGAAATGCAGAAAATGCTGGCTGCAGGTGCGCCGCTGCCTGACCGGCTGTTCGCCGCCAGCCTTCAAAACCATGAAGACAAGCTTGGCGAGACAAAAGCTCTGTTCGAAGCGATCCGGCCGGGGCAGCTTGCTTATTTGATTTTGCATCCGGCGGTGGACACGCCGGAAATCCGCGCAATCAGCCCGGATTGGCGCGCCCGTGTCGCGGACTATGAGACATTCATGAGCGATGATCTGCATGATTACATCGCAGGCACAGATATTCATCTCATCGGCACCAAGGACCTCCAGGCCCTGGTCTGAAGCGGGGAGCCAGCGAAACGATGGCCGATCTACTGGTTCAGGGCTTGATCAGGTCCATAGAGCACGAGATTGAGGGGATCCATCTTGGCGGCCCGGGGATCGACACCGATGCCGGTAAAAATCTTTGCCGCCTCACGCTCAAGCGATGCGGCCAGGGAGGGCACATGTTCTCGCATCATTTCGGCATGCCTGAGATGTGATTCGGCCTGCAATTCCTTGAATCCGGTGCGGGCAAACACTTCTGCCGCCGTTGTGTAGGTCAGCGATGCCCGGCGATAGTCGCCGGTGGCCGCCTCGGCCCCGCCCTGCAGATACCAGGCAACGCCAAACCGGCGCCAGTCCTGCGCCGCCTCATAGATCTCCCTGATCAATCGATAATCCTCGATCACCCATTCGTACACCTCGGAAAGTTCTTCCGATCTTATGAATCCGGCAAATTCGCGTGCTGCCGATGCCTGCAGATAGGGTTCCAGATCAATTGCGCGCGACGCAAACGCCCGGATTTCGTCGTGACCGTCTTCAAAGTCACCAAGACGCCAGCTGATCTGGGCCAGATAGAGCCCGGTCAGGTGACGGATGGTGCGACCGTCGCCTTCATCAATTCCCTGCAGCAATGTCTGGACATCTTCCAGTTGCCCCCGAGCACCCCCGATTTCACCGATTTCCATGGCAACCAGGGCTGCATAGAGCCGTGCCTTGGCGGCTTCGACGGGCTCACCGTCAGCTTCGAAGCCGGCTGAAAGATCGATCGCTGAATTGACGGCTGCGTTATATCCGACGTTGCCCACATGGGCTGGAACCGTTGTGATTCGGCTATACCAGACAGGCGCTCCGGCACGCTCTGCATTTGCGTCAGCGCGTGCCGCCAGGCAGAGATGGCCTGCCATGGCTTCATCGCCAAGGGCGCAGGCAGCGTCTATGAAAGCGTCCCCTGTCTCGTCATATGACGGCGCGCGCAGAAAATAGAACAGAATGGCGAGCAGCACACCGAGCCCTAAAAGGACTGTTACCAGCGGGCGACGCCAGCTCGACGCTTCTAACTCGTCGTCAAATTCGCTCAAGAAAACTCTCCTGCTCGGTCGTCGTTACGGACTGTTCTGTGGGCTTCAGGGGGCTTCATAGCATCTGCATATGACCCTGTCCGCCCGGATATCGGCTCCTTCTCAGCAATCAGCGTTGCCCGCAGCCGGTCAGCGTCCCATACTGACGGCGAAAAAAGAGAAATTTGGGGAGAAGAGAAATGACTGACCAGCTTCTTGAGAAAATCGAAGACCGCGTCGCAGTTCTGACCATGAACCGGCCGGAAGCGCTGAACGCTCTTTCCGATGAAATGATGGATGCCCTTTCAGAGGCCACCAACCGGCTGAAGAATGATGATGACGTCGGCTGCATTGTGCTCACCGGCGCCGGGCGCGGCTTCTGTTCGGGCGGTGACGTGAAAGGCATGGCCGGCGGCACCGGCAATTCGGTAGCACCGCCTTCGACCATGGAAATGAACCATCGGAAGCTGCGCCGTCATATGCAGGCGTCCATCGATCTCCATGAAATGACCAAGCCGACCATCGCCATGGTCAAAGGCCCGGCGGCCGGCGCCGGCCTTTCGCTGGCTCTCGCCTGTGATATTCGCATTTGCGGTGAGAGTGCGCGAATGACCACAGCCTTTGCCCGTGTTGGCCTTGCCGGAGATTTCGGTGGTACGTACTTCCTGCCAAGGATCGTCGGCGACGGTAAAGCGCGCGAGCTCTATTTCACCGCCGCCATGGTCGAGGCCGACGAGGCGCTCAGGCTCGGCATAGCCAACAGGATTGTCCCCGACGACAAGCTTGAAGAAGAGACCATGGCGCTCGCCTCACAGCTCGCCCATGGTCCGGGGATCACCCTTGGTTACATGAAGCGGAACCTGAACACGCAGAACCACCAGTCGCTGTCGGAGCTGATGGATCAGGAGATCACCCATCACCTGAGATCGGGCCAGACCGCAGATATGCGCGAAGCCGCCACCGCCTTCGTCGAAAAGCGCACGCCGGTGTTCAAGCAGAGGTAGGCACTCAGGCGAGCTCAAGCCAGTGATGTCAGCCACTTCGCGAATTCTTCGTTGAAGACTTCCGGCTGATGGATGTTCGACGCGTGGCCGGCGTCCTCAATGACGACTTTCTTCGCCCCTGGGATTTTGTTCGCCATATAGTCCGTGGCGCCCAGATAGGCACGGTCCTTTGCGCCCACCAGCACCAGCGTGCTGACCGCGATGTTGGGCAGTGAATCGATTATGCGGGCGTCGACCTGCGCCAGCATGCCGCGCGCGGCGCGCGCCAGACCCTCGGCCGACCGATGCCGGTCGCGCTTGACTTCCGCACCGCCGCCAAGACCATCAAGACCCTTTTCATCGAAATTGCGGCCCTGCGCCCTTGCCGTTTCGTTCCAGTCGTCCCGCGCCTTGTCATTCCGGTAGCCTGGCCCCGTATCAAACAGCGCCAGTGCCGCCGTCCGCTCAGGATATTTGACGTGGAAGGCAAGCGACATAAAGCCGCCGAGGGAAAGCCCGCCGATTACCGCCTTTTCAACGCCGCAGGCATCAAGAATGGCGGCCATATCGTCCACAGTATGCGCTTCTGAATAAAGCGCCTCATCTTCCGGATAGTCCGACGCGCCGTGACCCCGCATGTCCCACCGGATGATGCGATGGCGATCCCCAAGCGCCGCCACCTGGCCATCCCACATACCAAGCGTGGATGTATATCCGTGGCTGAGAAGTATCACCGGGCCAGCCGCATCCTTCGGCCCCTCATCTTCATAGGCGATTGAAACGCCATCGCGATCAATTGTCGGCATGGTATGGCTCCCTGGAATTGCAAATCTGTTTGACACAGTCTATCCGAACAAATTCCAGCCAGGCCAGCTGATTGTGCCGGGCAATCAGATTGGTCTAGTATGACGCTTGGAATCTGCACAGACGGAACATCTATGGGCCTACAGAACATCACGCTCACGCCGCTGCCCACGGCCTTTGGCGTGGAGGTTTCGGGTGTTGATCTCGGCGCTGGCGTCACGGACGCGGAAGCGGCGGCCATTCATGAGGCGTTTCTTGAACACATCGTTCTGGTTTTTCGCGAGGCTCGCATCGGGCCTGATGAACAGAAAGCCTTTGGTGCCCATTTCGGCAGGTTCATTTCACACCCTTTCCGGCCGTCTCTCGACGGGCATCCGGAGATTGTGCCGATCTCCAAGGAAGCGGACGAGACCCATAACGTTGGCGGTGGATGGCATACGGACATGACGTTTGAAGAGTGCCCGCCACTGGGCACGATCCTGCGCGCTGTCGAAGTGCCCGAAGCACTGGGTGACACCCTGTTCACCAATAACTATCGAAGTTACGAGGCGCTGTCGCCGGGCATGCAGGACATGCTGGATGGCATGATTGCCCTGCATTGCGCGGATCGTATCCACGGGGCAGCCGCCACAGCGAAACAAGGCAAATTCCGGCAGGAAGCTGCGAAATCAAAAAAGGCGACCCGGCTTCAGGAACATCCCGTGGTCCGCACCCATCCCGAGACCGGGCGTAAGGCACTGTTTGTCAATCCGAGTTTCACCATGTACCTGAAAGGCATGACGGTGGTTGAGTCCGCGCCCATCCTCAGATATCTCTATGATCTGATGCAAAAGCCCGAGTACGTCGCCCGCGTCCGCTGGGAGCCCGACACTGTCATCTTCTGGGACAACCGCTGCACGCAGCACTATGCCCTGAACGACTACCATGGCCACCGCCGCGAAATGCACCGCCTGATGCTGGAAGGCGACCGCCCGTTCTGATTTCCAACGCCTGCACGTGAGCTCAGGCGTAGCCCGCACAGAGTTCGCCGAAGCGTTTCTTGCCGAGGGCCGCGCAGAGATCCATGGCCGTCTGCCCCTGTTTGTTTTTGGTTCTGGGGTCCGCACCCAGTTTGAGGATTTCTTCTACTTCGGCCATCCTGAAACCGACCTTGATGGCGCGATGGAGTGGCGTCTGGCCGTCTCCGTTCAGGCGATTGATGTCGGCGCCATACTTTTGCAGAATTGGCACCATGTCGAACTTTTTACTTTTGATCACGTCCATCAAAGGCGTGCCACCGAAGAACATTGGGTCCGGGTCCGCGCCGGCTTCCAGAAGTGCGATCATCATTTCGGTTCTGCGGCGGTAGGATGCCGCCCACAGCGCACCCTCGGGAACAGCGCCGAGCTTGATCAGAAATTTCACCAGAGGCAGGTTCACGCCACGGGCGACCGCGTACCAGATCGGCCGTGCTTCAAAGATCTCCTCGCCTTCATCCATCGCGTTGATCTCATCCTTGTCGAGACCTGCGCCCAGAAGTGCCTGCACAGTGGCGATGGACTTCTTGGCCCCTGCCGCTCCGCCTTTCAGGGGAATGCCACAGGCATAGTGAAGCCAGCTCCGCCCGCTTTTGTCGTGACGGTGAACCAGATCGGGTCGAGCCGCCAAAAGCGCCGCGACCTCGGCTGCCCTACTCCCCTTTATCGCGTTCTCAAGCCTGGCAATGCTCATTGCCGTCTCCCCTCAGAAAACCGATTTCCAGATGACACCGCCATCGACAACCATATCGAGGCAGGTCACGTATGACCCTTCATCGCTGGCGAGGTAAAGCGCGGCACTTGCGATGTCAGCCGGCATGCCTGAGCGGCCGAGCGGCACAACAGCTGAGAGATTGCGCTCAAGTTTCGCCATTTTTGCTTTGTCATGTGCCGGCTCCAGCTTCCGGCCTTCCGACGAGCCACCATAAAAGATCGGCGTCGCAATGCTGCCGGGGGAAATTGCGTTCACGGTAATGCCAAAGGGTGCAAGCTCTATGCCCTGAACGTGGGTCAGCTGAGTCACAGCGGCCTTGGCGGCACTGTAGAGATAGCCCCCCATGTCAGTACGCAACGCTGCCAGTGACGAATTGTTGATAATGGAACAATGGCGCCGGTCAGTTTCGTTTTGTGCCTTCATCACCGGTGCTGCGTATTTTGTCGCGAAGATGACGCTGCCCAGAAGCAGCATCATGCCGTGATCGAACTGTTCTTTGGTTACCGTTTCCAAAGTGCCGCCCGTGGGCCCACCTGCATTGTTGAACAGACAATCGATCCGCCCGAATGTTTCAACCGTCCGCTCCACCGATGCCTTGATATCAGATTCCAAAAGCACATCCGCTTTGCAAAAGACCGCAGCACCGTTATGGCGTTCTTCAATGATCTTGCCGGCGTCGGCCGAACGACCGGTGAAAACGACCTTGGCCCCTTCTTCAATGAACCGGTCAACCGTGGCCTCACCAATACCTGAGGTGCCACCCGTGATAAGGGCCACCTTGTCCTTCAGGCGATCTCCCATAGTTCTGTTCCCATTTCAAATTGTACTGGCCAAAAGTCCTGTATCGGCCCTGTTGATTTTGATCAATGTTGTCACGGGACGATGCGCCCAGTCTACGCCGTTGCACTTGGCACATCAGTACTGGAGAACGAAAATATGGACACCCACCTCAAGCTTGGCTTCCGCCACATGCGCCCTCTGGCAGCAATGGTATCGCGCGCCAAAAAGAAAGTTGCGGAACTTGAAGACCTGGCCCCGGGCCGCATCAACAATTGTGAAATCGTCGTTGTCGCGAATGAGGCCGCGAATGATGAAGGCTATCGCATCGGCATCGACCTTGATCTTGGTGATCGGCACATTGCCATTGGTGAAGGCGATATGACGGCCGCCGGCGATGTCTACAGCGCCTTTGACGAATCCGTTGCGGCGGTTGCCGAAAAGCTGAAGCTCGTTACCGGATTACCAATCGCCGCAGACTAGGCTGACCTCAGCCGGTTTACGGCACCCCTGAATGCAAGCCCGACAACCCCGCCGATAGAGGCGAGGCCCGTATCGCGCTGCGCATCCCAGACATCGCCCTGGGTGCCCAGGAAAGCCTGGCCTGCGACAGGGTCCACAATCATTGCGACCGCCCATTCGATCAGTTCATATACCGTGCTGAACGCGATAACAGCGATGATGCTGAAGAATGTGGCCCAGCGTCCGCTCGGCCGGGCGGATCGCACAAACCACTCTCTAATCGGGTAGACGAGCAGCAGGCCGAACGAAAAATGGACGATGCGATCATAGTGGTTACGTTCAAATCCCAAAGCGTCCTGAAGCCAGAACCCAAAAGGATGATGTGCATAGGTGTAGTGAGCTCCTTCGGCATGTAAAATCATAAAGGCAAACATCAACATGTAGGACAGATCTGAATATGGCCTTCTTCTGTAGGTCAAAATCAGAAGGCCGACGAACGCCACAACCAACAAATTCTCAAGCAGCCAGTCCGCTGGAAACAGAGGGTTTACGGCCAGGGCAATCCAGATCAGAACGTAGAGCACGGCCAGGACCTGCAGCAACCTGTTGCCCCTGAAGTCCGCTGTGACCGGCATGGATGATGTCGTCATCGCCATTTCAATAGTCCTTATTTCTCGGTGATGTTATGCGGCCTGCCTGCGCGAGACGCGTATCCGGTTTAACGAAATGCCAGTGAAGATAATAAAGGACATGAGCCATAGAAGACCGATGATTACAACGGCCTGACCAATACCGGCCGCGCTGAATGTCATGAGTGGCACAAGGAAGGCAATCGAAAAGAGGACCCCGAATAGAATGCCGGCCTTATCCGATGTCCGCCAGTCGGCGATGAAAGCGCCCGCATATTCCTTCAAAGTTTTTCCGGCAAGCAACAAAACCACAATCGATGCAACAGTGACCAGCGAAGCAACTGAGATTTCAGAGCCAAAGAGTTCCACCTGGCCTGGTCTTGGCATGTTGAACAATGCATGCGCGACAATTGCCGGAATGACAGATCCGGTTCGCAGGACGACATAGGCCCAGCAAATTGCCGCCAGCAGGCCGCAGGCCATGGAGAGGATCAAAAGTGCGTCCAGGGCATAGAAGTGCCCATGGGCCAGCATGAAGACGAAGGAGGTAACAATAACCGCGCCCATCGGCCCGAAGTTTTCCTGAAGCCGCGCCCGCATGTAGCCGCGCATGACAATTTCTTCATAGATCGGTGGCAAAATGACGGCACCAACCAGAAGCCAGAGCCAGAAATCGAGGCGGCCAAGGCCCGCATCAATCCTGGCCCAGAGCCCAAGGCCCTCGCCGAAAGGCATGAACTCATTCACCACATTCAAAGCATTGAGTGGCAGCGCAGATACCGCATAGAGGACAACACCGCCAAGGATGAGTTTCCAGAGTGGCCAGCCATTCCTTGTGATGCCGGCAGCCCTTGGCGACAGCCGTCTGCGCCACCACAACAGGGCGAAACCCATGGCCATCATTGTACCAAACTTGACCGTCAGCTGGATCGCCGATGAAAGCGAACCCGGATACAGATCCGCTGCTTCAAAATCATCGGCAAGGGCTACGAATTCCGCTGACATGCTCAGCTGAATGATCAGGATCGGGATCAGATTTCCAAGCAGGAGGACGAGGCAAATCTCTGAAAATGCTGCATAACGTGCGAAGCCAGAGGTTTCACGTCCCTGAGCTTCACGCGTAGAACTGTCAGCCATATGGAAGCGCCTCCCCCGTCATCATCTGCGTACACAGGTCAATATGATTGTCCTAAGTGCAGCAATATTGTAACGGCTCCCCAAATAACCTGCAAAGGCTCAGCTTGCAGCGTTTTCAAGGCATCTACTCGTTGACAGGAATCCACGACGAGGTGTAGAAAACGCACCTTCCTTTCAGGAAGAACGACGAGGGATCGTCGGATCCGAAACTCTAACCAGGAAAGGCATGAAGCGGATGAGTAGCAGCATCAAAATCAGCGCACACCCCATGCCCCTGGCATCTAGCTAGAGATTTGGCGCCTGGGGTGTAGCCCGGGCATTCACGTACCCCCTGCGACCCACTCTTTCTACCAGTGAATCTCGGTCCGGTTTGAGACAAAGATTTGCAGTGGCCGGTCTCTAACGACAGAGCCTGGAAAGAGAAGTCAGAGATAAAAAAATGAACCAGCAAGTATCATTTCTTGAAGTCGTCAGATTTGTTGGCCGATATTGGATCAAAATCCCCTATCGGTTCGCCATAATCATTGCCGGCGCGACCATCGGTATCGCTCTTGAGACACGAATCCCCGTTTTATCGAGCGATCTGTTTACCGCATTCGAAGGCTATGCAAATGGCACCGCTGACTTTGATAGTGCCTGGTGGGCTGGCGCCACGCTGATCGGCCTGTTTGCCGCCGTCTCAATAATCCAGCAGGGATACTTCCGCGTCTGGATGTATTTCGCGTCCGAAGTCATGCATAACATCGTTTATGACGCGTTCCGCCGGGTTCAGCGCTTCAGTTCCGACTGGCATGCGAACAGCTTTGCGGGCTCCACTGTCAGGAAAATCAGTCGCGGCATGTGGGCTTACGACGAATATGCCGACACCGTTGTCATGGATCTGGGTCCCGGCGCCGGCCTCCTGATCGGCATGGCGTTCACCATGTATATGCGAAATCCTGTGCTCGGCATTTATTTTGCTGTTTCGGTGGTTATCTTCCTTGCCGTCAGCATCACCATGTCGCTCCTTTATGTAGCGCCGGCCAACCGGCTCTCCAATGAAGCCGATACAGAGCTTGGCGGTGCCCTGGCCGATGCCGTGACCTGCAATGTGGTCGTCAAGTCATTTGGATCGGAAGCCCGGGAAGACGCCGCACTTTACGATGTCACCGGCCGCTGGCGGATCCGGGCCCGCCGATCCTGGATGCGCAGCATGGATGCGGGCGCCATGCAGTCAGTAATGATTCTGACTTTACTTGGTGGATTACTGCTCATTGTCCTTTCCATGGTGCCTTCGGGCGAAATGGGGGCCGCCGACATAATCTTTGTGCTGACTGCCTACTTCGTCGTCAACGGATACCTGCGCAACATTGGCTGGCAGGTCCGCAATCTTCAAAAATCAGTCAACGAGCTTGATGATCTGGTCCAGTTCTCGAAGCTTGAGCCCCAGGTTGCAGATGTTGAGGGCGCCAAGGATTTCGTGCCCGGCGCCGGCAGCATCATTGTCAGAGATGTGAAGTTTAAGTACGACAATCAGCCTGACGCGCTTTATGAGGATCTTGATGTCAACATTACGCCAGGAGAAAAGATCGCGCTGGTCGGCGAAAGCGGCAGTGGCAAGAGCACTTTCGTCAAACTGATCCAGCGTCTTTATGATGTCGACGAAGGCGAAGTCATCATCGACGGTCAGGACATTTCGGTGGTCACACAGGAAAGTCTCCGAAAGGAAATTTCCCTGGTGCCGCAGGAACCAATCCTGTTCCATCGCACGCTGTATGAGAACATCTGCTATGGAAAACCTGAGGCGACGGAAGAAGAAGTCATTGAGGCGGCCAAGCGCGCCCATGCCCATGATTTCATTTCCCAGCTTACCGACGGCTATCAGACCCTGGTCGGCGAACGCGGCATCAAGCTTTCAGGTGGTGAGCGCCAGCGCGTCGCCATCGCCAGAGCGATCCTGGCCGATGCGCCCATCCTCATTCTGGATGAAGCGACATCAAGCCTCGATTCAATTACCGAGCACCTCATCCAGGAAGGCATTGCCAACCTGATCGAAGGCCGCACGGCAATCCTGATCGCCCATCGGCTGTCAACCATCCGCCAGGTGGGCCGTATTCTGGTCTTTGACAGGGGCCGGATCGTCGAGGAAGGCACGCATCGGGAGCTGATGGCAAAGACCGATGGCACCTACCGCGGGCTCTACGAGATGCAGACCCTGGGCTTTATCGACGACACTGGGGATGACGACCGCCAGGATGAGGAAATCGCGTCAACTGCAGCCGACTAAGTCACAGGAAAATGTAATCGGGAGGGCGGCTCGCCAAGGGCCGCCCTCTTTTTCTGTCAGGATCTGGTGGCCGTCCAGGTACCGCTGCCGAAGGAGCCGAAGGAGGCATCGCCTGAGGCTTCATCACCATTCTGCGTGCCCGTAAACTTGAGCTCGAGCGCGCCCATCGGGCTATCGGCAGTGCCGCCAAATGAAATATTGTCGCCATCCCGCTTACCCGTCATGTCAAGCTCACCGGTCGGGCCCTGAGCTTTACCGCTGAGCGCACCATCGTCAGCTTCTTCCATTGCCACAGTGACGCTTTGCGCGCCCATGGGTGAACTTATGTTCAGTGTCCAGCTTCCTGCAAACGACATCAGCGTCTCTCCTGCTTTTCTGGTTATTGCTACGGAATTGTTATGGGTCAGGCGAAGATATGCAAGCGGCAATCCTTGAAGAAAGGCTGGCCCTGCGGGGAAAGCCTGACTACGATTTGATCAAAGAAGACCGAAAACGAAGACCCAGGGGGACAATCTCAGATGACCTATGACAATGTGACTTACGAGACAGATGGCCGCGTCGCGATCATTACCATGAACCGGCCAAACAAGCTGAACGCGCTTTCCAACGCCCATCGTGGCGACATCTATGACGCCATGAAGGAAGCCGAGTTTGACCGCGACATTGGCGTCATTATCCTGAAGGCCAATGGCCGTGCGTTTTGTGCGGGATATGATCTGGCACCTGAGCCAGAGGAAAATCCTTATGTGTCAAAGCGCTCCGGCATGCCCGATACCGGTAGCACCCATCCCCAGCATTATGACTGGTCGCGGCACGCCTTGATGGGGCACTGGACCATCTGGGAGCTGGCCAAGCCCGTTATCGCGCAGATTCACGGCTATTGCCTGGCCGGCGGCACAGAGCTTGCCAGCATGTGCGACATGCGGATCGTCACGCCGGATGCCCGCGTCGGCTATCCACCGGTTCGGGCCATGGGCACGATGGACATGATGTGGGCGCCATGGTTCATGCCACCGGCAAAGGCCCGCGAATTTGCCTACACCGGGGACTGGTTTTCAGGCGAAGAAATGGTCAGCTACGGCTGGGCCAATTATGCCGTCGATGCCGATGACATAGATGATTTCACAATGAAGTTCGCCACCCGAATGGGGCATATCGACAACGATCTTCTGAACTACAACAAACGTGCGGTGAACCGCCAGTACGAGATCATGGGCATTCGTACAGGTTTGATGTCTGGCACCGACGTGGAAGCGCTGTCCAAGCATCGCCCGGCCGCATCCGAGTGGGGCCGCCATGTCCGTGAGGATGGCCTGAAGGCCGCCCTTGAGTGGCGCGACGGGCCGTTCGGCGATTTTCGCGGCGAGCGGGAATCCGCGCCAAAGAAGAGAGCGCTTGCCGGTGCCAAAGAGGCAGCTAAAGAATAGGACCATCAATGGAAGGCACCGATCCATCCGTTTCTGTGTTTGACTTCGAGGCCATCTGGGAGGGCCTGAAAGCCTGGATCGAGCAGGAAGTGTTGAGCTATAGCGCCATCGGCGAGGCGGCAGCAATTGTCGTGACCTTTGTTGTCGCCTGGTCCGTTGCGAAAGCGGTCCGCCCGCGGCTTCAGGCCATTGTTGCTGACGTCAAGTTTGCACCAAGGTTCGTCACCGTCGCGCTTTCGCTGACCACCTATATCCTGTGGATGATCCTGCAATGGTTCGGCGTCCTGGTGGCGGAAGCAGCGCTCTGGCCATCGCGGCTGATGGAAATTGTCGTCAGCCTGCTGACCGTGTGGGTGGTTATCCGTATTGCCTCGTCGGTTATCACCAATCCCATGTGGTCACGATTTATCGCGGCCCTTGCCTGGACGATTGCGGCCCTCAGCATTACCGACCTTCTGGGGCCACTGACCATCATCCTCGACAGTTTTGCCATGGGCTTTGGTGATCTGCGCATTTCTGTCCTGACCATCATCCAGGGCATCCTCATTCTGATTGTCCTTTTGTGGCTTGCGGCGGCGACCTCCGGCATGATGGAACGACGCATCCATGCCATGCCGAACCTGACGCCTTCCATTCAGGTTCTTCTGACCAAAACCACGAAAATGGTGTTGGTGGCGCTGGCCATTTTTGCCGCTATCAGCGCCACCGGGCTTGATCTGTCTGTCTTTGCCTTTTTTGGCGGGGCGCTCGGGCTTGGTCTCGGTTTTGGCATGCAGCGCATCGTTTCAAACCTGGTCAGCGGTGTCATCCTGTTGCTTGATCGCTCCGTCAAACCCGGAGACTTCATCGCGGTCGGTAACACCTATGGCTGGGTAGATTCTCTCGGCGCACGGTATGTTGCCGTTGTAACCCGTGATGGCACAGAACATCTCATCCCAAACGAAGAACTGATTACGACGCGCGTCGAAAACTGGTCGCACAGCAATAATCTGGCGCGCCTCAGAGTTCCGGTTGGCGTCGCCTATGACACGGATCTCGATTCCGCGATCGCCATTTGCGTCGAAGCCGCAAACAGAGTGACGCGCGTTTTGAAGAACCCGGTGACCAAGTGCCTGGTGACCGCCTTTGGCGACAGCGCCATTGAACTTGAAATCCGAATCTGGATTAACGACCCGCAAGAGGGGCGCTCAAGCGTCATCAGCAACGTGCTGCTGGAAGTCTGGCGCGCCTTCAGGGAAGCAGGCATTCAAATTCCCTTTCCCCAGCGTGACCTGCACGTCAAGGAATGGCCGGCAAGTGCATGACAGAATTATCGGTCCCCCTCACTGCCCAGGATCTGACGCCCGAATGGCTTACGGCGGCACTTGGCGGTAGCCGTGTAGAGAGTTTCTCTGCGGAAACCATTGGCGGTGATACAGGCTTTCTGGGCGCCCTGGCACGCGTGACACCGACCTATGGAGGATCACCGGGGCCGAAAAGTCTGATCGTTAAATTTGCATCCAGCGACGAAAGCGTTCGCGCGATTGCCAATTTCATGCGCGCATACGAGCGCGAGGTCATGTTTTACCGGGAACTGGCAACCGATGTGCCATGCCGTCCGCCAGTACACCTTTTCAGCGCCATGGACCTGGAAGCCGGCCGATTCGTTCTGGGCATTGAGGACATGGCTGAGGCCGAGATAGGCGATCAGGTCGCGGGCGGAAGTGAAGCCGACGCATTCGATGTCGTCCGGATGCTTGCCCGGCTGCACGCGCACTATTGGCAATCTGAGAAGCTGAATGAAATTCCGTGGATGCCTGACCTGACCGAGGTGCTGGAGATGGCGCTGCCCATCCTGGTTGGCGCACAGGCGGCATTCAGGGAACGGTTCGGCGATGTCATGGCCGGCGACACCGCGGCGCAGCAACCGGAAGCCATTGAGCTGTTGCCGCGTTTCATTGAAAAGTATGGCCATGAAGCCCGCACCATAATTCACATGGATACGCGGCTCGACAACATTGCCTTTGAAGAGGGCAGTGGAGTTGATCGCATCCGGCTGTTTGACTGGCAGATCGCCGCCAAAGGGCCTGCAGCCTATGATCTGATGTACTTTATCGTCGGTTCGCTCGAGATCGACCTCAGGCGAAGAATAGAGCCCGCCCTGATCAGCGCCTACTACGATGAATTGATCGCCTCGGGTGTCCGGGCCTATGCCATGGATGAACTGATGCTGGACTACAGGATGGCGCTTGCTTCAATGCTTGCCGTCATTCTGGCGAATGGTGAAATTCTCAAAGACGATCCGCGCCATCTCGCCATAGGAAATCTGATCGTCAGGCGTTACACCACGGCCATGCTGGACCATGACACGAAAGCCGTCCTCACATCGTTCCGCTGAAGCTCAGTCCCGCTGGAACAATCAGCCCCGGCTCTTCATAAATCCGATAATACGAAGGGCATCATCCGCCGTCAGCCGGCCCACGGGACCGGAACTGTAGGTCGAATTCAAAATCCGGCCTTCCCGATTGACAATGAACTCCGAGGGTTGAATGAAGTTCCGGTTTCCTTCCCACCAGGATCCCAAACTCGACGCCGTATCTTCCGTGACACCGTTCAGGACGTTTACCGAGGGTACACCGTCCTGCACTTCCTGAGCCTTGTCATCAGGGTCGACGCTGGCCGCGAAGACCTTGATACCCATTTCGGCAACTTTATCTTTCTGTTCTTCGAAGCCCGCCAACTGCGCGCGACAGAATGGTCACCAATGACCCCGGTAGAAGAGGACGATGCCGAAGTCTGCATCAATATCCGTAGGCAGGCTCAGCTCAGCTCCGCCGATGCGACTGAGCACCACTTCGGGCAGCGTATCGCCTGCATTTAGCTTTTCAGACATGTTTTCTCCTTCAAGAAGAAGCAAAGGCTAGCAGACTGCCTGGAAATATAGAATAAACTTGTTGTGAGATCGTCCGAACAAATGTCTATCCAGAATCAGGTAAAATCTTCAGTGATGCAGGAAATGGTGGAATTCAGCCTGGGCAGGAAATTGATCTGCGAAGCTATGGGCACGGCCTTGCTTCTGGCGGCCATCGTCGGCTCAGGCATCATGGGCGACAATCTGTCCGGCGGTTCCGAAGGTCTCGCGCTGCTCGCCAATTCTCTCTCTGTCGGGGCGGCCCTGACTGTGCTGATTCTGATATTCGGACCCAGTTCAGGCGCTCACTTCAATCCGGCAGTGACCCTCGCATTCCTGATAAACCGTAAGATGAAGTTCGGCCATGCAGTGCTTTATGTGGCGGTGCAGGTGGTCGGCGCAATTCTGGGCGTCATGATTGCCCACCTTATGTTCGAGCTACCTTTGGTAGTTGCGTCACCAAACATACGAACCGGTTCGGGCATGTGGATCTCTGAAGGCATTGCCACAATGGGGCTGGTTCTGACCATCCTGGCCACGATAAAATACCGGCCGGATGCCGTGCCCTACGCGGTCGGACTTTTCATTTTCTCGGCATTCTGGTTTACCGCCTCCACTTCATTTGCCAACCCCGCTGTCACCATTGGCCGAACGCTGACCGATACGTTCACCGGCATCCGACCGGTTGATGCGCCGGCGTTCATAGTGGCTGAACTGGCAGCAGCGGCAGCCGTTACAATATTCTGGCGCTGGCTGATCGGTTCACGTGAACGAAAGGCCTAATCGGCGTCGAGATTCTCAGCAGCTGCCGCTTCGCTCCATTCCTGCATTGCCGGAAGGGCAACAATCGCCGCCATATAAGTCGCCGACACCTCACCTACGGCCACGCCATAGGTCCTGAATCTTGAAACCACGGGCGCATACATGGCATCGGCATTCGTGAAGTGGCCATAGAGGAACGGACCACCATCGCCAAACCTCTCCCGGCAGTCCTGCCAGATTGCCTGGATGCGATCAATGTTGGCGCTTACATCATCGGACAGTTCAGGCAGTTCCAGACGTCCATTGAAATCCATTGGCAGAAGCTGTCGAAGCGGCAGAAAGCCGGCATGCATCTCGGCGGCCACGGACCGCGCATGGGCCCGTTCAGCCGGGCCTTCCGGCCACAGCCCAGCCTTGGGGAGGGCCTCTGCGGCAAATTCCAAAATGGCCATGGACTCCCATATGATGCCATCCTGCGTCTTCAAAATGGGCACCTGCCCGGCCGGCGAGTGCTCATGGATTTCAGGGCTCGTACCGTCACGCCGCAGCATGATCGGAACTTCTCGAAACGGAATCTCTGCCATCCTCAGCGCGAGCCAGGCGCGCAGAGACCAGGATGACCAGCTCTTGGTGCCAATGACGAGTTCAAAATCTGTTGTACCCACGTGAGGCCCCCTGAATAAGACTGCTTCTGACTGGCGCAGTGAAACGCCCTCGCGCTAGACTTCAAGCGGCCCAGAAACTGAAGGACCAAAGATATCAGGAACAGGGGGCAACGAAAATGGCCAGACGCGAATTCGGACTGATCGCCAAAACGCGCGACACTGCGACCCCCGTGGACATTGTCGACCAGCGGAGTTTCAAATCCTGGCGGGCAGGGCTTGGTGCAACTGCGGGGCGTTGGTGCGATGCGTCCGGTTTTAAGGGTCAGGCAGGGCGCATTTTGCGGCTGCCCAACCGAACTGGTGATATTGGGCGCATTGCGTTTGGCCTTGGTCGCCGTGAAAAAAGTGACCTCTGGCGTCTGGCCTCATTGCGCCAGGCATTGGCAAGCGGCGTCTATGAGATTGCCAGCGGCCTTGAGACAAGCGAAATGGATCTGGCGTTCAATGGATGGGCGATCGCGGGTTACAAATTTGATCGCTACAAGCGGGTTCCGGGAACCACCAACAGAAGACTGTTGCTTTCAGACATGGCAATGGCTGAAACAGCGATCAGATGGGCGGATGCCACCTGGCTTGCCCGTGATCTGATCAACACGCCTGCATCCGACCTCGGGCCGATGGAGCTTGCCGATCAGGTCATCGCCGTAGCCAATGGGTTCGGAGCGGCCTGCCGGGTCATTGCCGGCGATGATCTCCTGAGTGAGCGACTCCCCATGATCCATGCTGTTGGCCGCGCCAGCGACCGGCCGCCAGCCCTGATTGATTTGACCTGGGGCAACCCTGACCATCCCAAAGTGACACTTGTCGGCAAGGGCGTCTGTTTTGACACCGGCGGTCTTGATCTCAAACCCTCCGCCGGCATGCTTTTGATGAAAAAGGATATGGGCGGGGCAGCAAACACTTTGGCTCTCGCCCAAATGATCATGGCCAGCGAGATGCCGATACGGCTTCGCCTGCTGATTCCCGCCGTCGACAACAATGTGTCAGCGAACGCGTACCGCCCGGGCGACATCCTCGACACCCGCAAGGGAATTACCGTCGAAATCGGAAATACAGATGCTGAAGGCCGCCTGGTGCTGGCGGACGCCCTCGCTCTGGCGGATGAAGAAAATCCTGATCTGATTATCGACATTGCGACGCTGACCGGTGCCGCGCGCACAGCTCTTGGCCCGGAGCTGCCCGCAATGTTCACCGGCAGCAACGCCGTGGCCCATCAGGTCGCGCGCGCGGCGACGGAATTTGATGATCCTCTCTGGCGTCTGCCGCTTTGGGATGCCTATGAGAACAATCTCTCGAGCCGCGTTGCCGACACGAACAATATCTCCTCCGGACCCTTCGCCGGCTGCATCACCGCAGCTCTCTTCTTGCGTAAATTCGTATCTCACGCAGACGCCTGGATTCATCTTGACATCAGTGGCTGGAACTTCACCGACCGGCCAGGTCGCCCTATTGGCGGCGACGTCATGAGCATCAGGGCGCTACACCAATTTCTGTCCGAGCGCTATTCAGATCAATGAGCAACACCATCGGCAGCGATCCGCGTCTGACACCGGCAAGAGCTGATCTGGCAGCCGATCATTTGCGCGGCAGCGTCGAAGCTGATCGCTACGCCACCGGCATCATGCATCAGGTTCTGGCGGGCGTCGCGCCGTTGCGAACCGGTCCTCGGGCCGATGCCCTGCTTGCAACCGAACTTCTGTTTGGCGAAGTATTCTCTGTCTATGACGATATCGATGGCTGGGCATGGGGCCAGTCAGCCGTCGACGGCTATGTCGGCTATGTCCCGTCGTCCATGTTGCGCCCTTCGGTTTTCAGGCCGACTCACAAGTGCGCTGCCCTCAGGACATTCCTGTATCCAGAACCCGATATGAAGATGCCGCCGCTTGATGCCCTGACCCTTGGTGCCCGGGTCAACGTCCTTGAGACCGAGGGAGCGTTCGCCAGGATTGATGGAGACGCCTGGATATCCGCCCGCCATCTAGCCCCTCTCCAGGACCGTGAACCGGATTTCGTCGCGACCGCGGAACGATTTACAGGCGCACCTTATCTGTGGGGCGGACGAAGTGCTCTGGGCATAGACTGTTCAGGCCTTGTGCAGATCAGCCTTGGCGCCGCCGGCGTTGAAGCGCCAAGAGACACCGATATGCAGGAAGCAGAAGTTGGTTCAATGTCCGACATGCCACTTGCACGCGGCGATCTTGTGTTCTGGCAAGGCCATGTTGCCATCATGTGCGATGCCACCACTGTTATTCATGCCAGCGCGACAGACATGCTGGTCGTTGAGGAGCCCTTTGCGATCCTGGAACAGAGGTTGGCCGACGGGGATACCGGGCCGGTTACATGCATGAAGCGGCTCAGCTAGAGCCAGGACTATTGGCGGACGGCCCCCGGGACGACGCGGAAATCAAACGCCGCAGCCATCAGAGCCTTGGTGTATTCAGTCTGCGGATCATCAAATATCTGATCCGCCGGGCCCTGTTCGACAATATTACCATAGCGCATGACGACAACTTCATCGGACAAGGCACGGACAACACGCAAGTCATGACTGATAAACATATAGGCCAGATTGTGCCTGATCTGAAGATCCCTCAGGAGATCGACGATTTGCGCCTGAACCGACATATCAAGGGCGGAAGTCGGCTCATCCAGAACAACAAATTTCGGGTTCAAAACCATGGCACGGGCTATGGCAATACGCTGACGCTGTCCGCCTGAAAATTCATGAGGATAACGATCCAGAACGTCGCGATCCATGCCGACTTCTTCGACAATGTCTGCAACGATCTCGCGGCGATCATCAAAGCTGAGGGACGGTTCGTGAATGAGAAGGCCCTCTTCAACAATCTGTTTGACCGAGAGCCTTGGTGACAGGCTGCCATAGGGATCCTGAAAAACGATCTGCATTTCTTTGCGTAAGGGCCGCAGATCCTTGTGCTTGAGGCCCTGAATGCTGTTGCCATGGAACACAATGTCGCCCTTGCAGCTTTGCAGGCGCATCATGGCCATGCCCAGTGTCGTCTTGCCCGATCCGGACTCGCCAACGATGCCAAGCGTGTGCCCGGCCCTGATTTTGACCGAGATTCCGTCGACCGCCTTGATCACGCGACCTCGCGAGAGAAAGCCCGTCTTGCCGAAATGCACTTTCACGTCCCGTGCTTCCATGATGATCGGCGCATCCGCCGGCGCGTCAGGCGGACTGCCTTTGGGCTCTGACCCCAACAGATGCTGTGTGTAGGGGTGCTGCGGATTGGTGAAAATGTCCTCAGTTGGGCCCCGCTCTACGATCTCGCCCTCCGTCATGACGCAGACATTTCGCGCCATATTCCGGACAATGCCGAGATCATGTGTGATCAGCAACAGTGCCATTCCAAGACGCGCCTGCAAATCCCGCAGAAGATCAAGAATCTGGGCCTGAATGGTCACATCAAGAGCGGTTGTGGGCTCATCTGCAATCAGAAGATCGGGCTCATTGGCCAGTGCCATGGCGATCATGACGCGTTGGCGCTGGCCGCCGGAAAGTTGATGCGGGAAAGACTTCAATCTGCCTTCGGCTTCTTCGAGGCCGACCAGTTTCAGAAGTTCAATGATCCGCGGGCGCGCCAACGCTTTGTCAATTCCGCGATGCAATAAGAGCGTCTCACCAATTTGCTTTTCGATGGAATGCAAAGGGTTCAAGGATGTCATCGGCTCCTGGAACACCATCGATACCTTGGCGCCGCGGACCGTTTGCAGTTCACTGTTGGACGCGCCAACCATTTCCTGGCCGTCGACTTTGATTGAGCCCGAGGGATGTGATGCCGCCGGATAGGGCAATAACTGCAGAATTGAAAGCGCGGTTACAGACTTCCCTGAGCCTGATTCGCCGACCAGTGCGACCGTCTCACCCTTGTCGATTGTCAGTGAGATGCCCTTGACGGCTGGCACCCCCCGGAAAGAAACCGAGAGATTTTCAATCTCGAGAAAAGCAGGACTCATGCCTCGGATGACCCCGCTTCAACGGCTTTTCGTGGGTCGAACGCGTCACGCACGGCTTCACTGACAAATATGATCAGCGTCAGCATGGTCGCCAATGTGACAAAGCCTGACATGCCAAGCCAGGGGGCCTGCAAATTGTTTTTACCCTGCCTCAACAGATCGCCAAGGGAGGCCGATCCAGGTGGCAGGCCAAGGCCAAGAAAATCAAGTGACGTCAACAGTGTGATGCTGCCGCTTAGAATGAACGGCAGGAATGTGAGGGTTGCCACCATCGCATTCGGCAACACGTGCTTGCGCATGATTGTTCGATTGCTGACCCCAAGGGCACGCGCAGCTTTCACATAATCAAAGTTCCGCGCGCGCAGAAATTCAGCCCGCACAACACCGACCAGTGACATCCACATGAAGATCAGCAGCAGGCCCAGAAGCCAGCCAAAACTTGGCTCAACAATGCTGGCCATGATGATCAGAAGGTAAAGAACCGGCAGCCCCGCCCAGATTTCAATAAAGCGCTGAAACAGAAGATCAATCCAGCCACCAAAATAGCCCTGAACCGCGCCGGCGGTGACCCCGATGATTGTGCTGAAGAAAGTCAGCGTCAGGCCAAAGAGGACACTTAAGCGGAAGCCATAGAGAACCCGGGCGACGACATCCCGGCCAAGATCATCTGTACCAAGCCAATGTCGCGCAGACGGTGCCGCCGGCGCCGGCGTATCCAGATAGTGATCTATTGTTTGATAGCTGAACGGAATGATGGGCCAGACCATCCAGCCGCCACTGTCGATGATCAGATCCTGGACATAAAGATCAGTGTAGTCAGCTTCCGTTTCAAATTCGCCCCCGAATTCGGTTTCGGTGTAATACGCAAGCACAGGGAAATAGATGCCACCGTCATATTCCAGGATCAGTGGCTTATCATTCGCAATAACTTCCGCAAGCAAAGACATCAAGAACAGCGTTCCGAATATCCAGAGCGACCAATAGCCGCGCCGGTTTGCCTTGAAATTTTCAATCCGGCGGATCGTCAGAGGAGCCAGCCGGGTCGGCCGCTTAGGCTTTTTGCCAGCGCCTACATCTACAACATCTGTTGCGGCGGCCATGATTAAACCTCTCGCGTTTCAAAATCGATTCTGGGATCGACTGCGACGTACATAAGATCGCCCACCAGATTCATAATAAGGCCCAGAAGTGTGAAGCAGAACAAAGTGCCGAACATTACCGGATAGTCGCGCTGCATTGCGGCCTCAAACCCGAGAAGGCCGATCCCTTCCAGAGAAAAGATAACTTCGATGAGCAGCGAGCCCGTAAAGAGAATGCCGACGAAAGCGGCGGGGAAGCCAGCGATTACAATCAGCATTGCATTTCTGAACACATGGCCCAAAAGGACCCGGCGTTCCTTCAACCCTTTGGAACGCGCTGTCAGCACAAACTGTTTGTTGATTTCCTCAAGGAATGAATTCTTGGTCAGCATGGTCAGGGTTGCAAAGCCGCCGATAACCATGGCGGCAATCGGCAAAGTTATATGCCACATATAGTCCGCGACCTGCTGATACCAGGTCATCGCGTCAAATCCCTCTGAATAGAGCCCGCGCAATGGGAAGAAATTCCAGAAGGACCCGCCGGCAAAGAGGACAATCAGCAGAATGGCAAACAGAAATCCGGGCACGGCATAGCCGACGAAAATGACGCCGCTTGACCAGACATCGAATTTCGTTCCATCCCTCACTGCTTTGAGAATTCCCAGCGGGATGGAAATCGAATAGACGATCAGGAGCGTCCAGCCGCCAAGCGAAAGGGAAACTGGCAATCGGTCGAGCACCAGCTCAACAACGCCGATGTCCCGATAAAAACTTGTGCCGAAATCAAACTGGGCATAATCAACGAGCATCTTGAAATACCGCTCATGCAACGGCTTGTCGAAACCAAACTGCGCTTCAAGCTCTTTGATGAATTCAGGATCGAGGCCCCGGGCACCCTTATACTGGCCGGCATCACCGCTGATCGCCGAATCAAGGTCTGCTGAGCCGATTTCGCCGCCGGCATCACCTGTGATGCGCGCCGTCGCCGAGACATCGTCGCCGGTCAGCTGTGCAATGATCTGTTCGACTGGCCCGCCGGGCGCCAGCTGAACCACCATGAAATTGATAGTCATAATACCGAGCAGCGTCGGTATGATCAGGAGTAGACGGCGAACAACATAGGCCCCCATGTTCTATCTTGGCTCCTCTGGCATACTTTTTGACCGCTGCACCGGCTGCTCCCTCAATTTCATAGAATCAGGCCCCCACCCGAGTTCGCGTTCATTCTAGTGCCGAACCAGCGCTTTGCAAGCGCGCTGCCTTCTCTGCGTCATACCACCACAGATCAATCACGCCACGGTCATATCGAGGCTTCAGCGCCGGCCGGCTGAACTGGTTCCAGTATGCAATGCTGTGCGAGCCTTTGTACCAGTTCGGCACGAAATAATAATCCCACATGATCACCCGATCCAATGCCCGCGCCGCAGTCGTCAGTTCCTCCCGGGAGCCGGCATTTATGACCGCTTCGACCAGAGCATCGACCACCAGGCTGCGAACGCCGGCCCGATTTCGGCCCCCCGGTACATCTGCAAACGCTGAACTCCAGAAACTCCGTTGCTCAGTCCCCGGCGTCAACGATTGCGGCAGCCGCGCCATAACCACATCATAGTCATATTGCTCAAGCCTGTTCTGATAGGCAGTGCTATCCATCGGCCTGAAACTGGCTTTGATGCCAAGCCGTTCCAGATTCTGAAGAAACGGAGCAACCACGTTGTTCATGCTGGGTTGGTCATCAATGAATTCAAAAGTCAGGACTTCGCCGGCGGAATTTGTGCGGCGGCCATCCTCTATCGTCCAGCCGGCATCATCCAGAAGTGCCGAAGCCTCACGCAACTGCAATCGGATGTTTCCCTTCCCCGTTGTCACAGGCGACTGAAAGGGCATGTCGAAAACTTCTTGACGAAGCTGATCCCGATAGGGTTCCAGCAATTCAAGCTCGCCCGGCGATGGCATCTCAAAAGCGGCCAGGTCAGAATTCTCGAATATGGAATTCGTGCGTGTGTACATGCCATAGAAAGTCGTCGCATTTGCCCATTCAAAATCATAGACAAGCGCCACGGCCTTGCGCACCCGGATGTCCTTGAACTTGTCTCTGCGGGTGTTCATGAAAAACCCCTGCAGGCCTGACGCCGTTTCATCTGGAATGGATTCCATTATGATGCGCCCGTCCCGGACCTGGTCAATATCGTAGGCAGTGTTCCAGCTTCTCGACGTGAATTCCTCGCGAAAATTATAGGTGCCAGCTTTGAACGCCTCAAGAGCGATCGCGCGCTCTCTGAAATATTCGAATTTAATCCGGTCAAAGTTGTAACGCCCCCTGTTCACCGGCAAATCAGCAGCCCAATAGTCGTCAACCCGGTCATAAGTGATGTTCTGGCCCTGATTTATCCTGCCAATTCTATAGGGTCCGCTGGCCAATATTGGCTCCCAGGTCGTCTTCGCAAATTCATGAGTCTCGAAATAGGTCTTCGAAAGGATTGAAATACTCGCCACCATCAGCGGTAAATCCCTGAGACCCTCGCCAGGCGTGAAGTGGAATTTCACTGTCAGGGGATCGATTGCTTCAACATCTTCTATGTCTCGCAGAATGACCCTGTATTGGGGATGACCTTCGGTCATCAAAGTGTCAAACGTAAAGACGACATCCTTTGCCCGCAACGGTGTGCCATCATGAAATCTGGCAGCTTGCCGCAGATAGAATGTTATCCAGGAACCGTCTTCTGCAATCGTGGACGTCTCAGCGATCAGTCCGTACATGCCATCAATTTCGTCAGCGGCTGACACCATCAGAGAATCGAATGTGAGCGTGACTCCAATCGCTGGCACGCCCCGGATGATAAAGGGGTTCAGACTGTCAAAAGTGCTTGATCCGCCATAGCTGCTGAACTCGCCCCCCTTGGGTGCATCTGGATTTACGTAGTCAAAATGCGCAAAATCCGGTCCGTATTTCAGGTCGCCAAAAGCCGAAATGCCGTGACGGCGTTCGGCAGCATCGGTGCCGGACAGAGAGACCGCAGTGATCAATGCGGCAAGCATCAAGGCCGGAGCAAGTTTCATCGATCAAGTTCTCCTGGAATAGGCTGCGGCTAACTGGCCTGAGCTTGCCGCTATCCGCCAAGCTGTGCATCGCGTTCGGCGTCGTACCACCAGATCTCGGGGAACTCCAGGGCATACTTCGGTCCGCGCTCAGCTCGGCCAAATCGGTCCCAGTAGACAATTCTTGAACCAGGCGAGAAATATCCGGGCACAGAGAAGAAGTTCCACATCAGCGCGCGATCAAGGGCGCGAGATGCATACATCAGTTCGTCCCGGCTTTCAGCGCCGATGAGGGACTCAATCAGGCTGTCTATGGCGCGATCCTTGACGCCAAGCACATTGGAGCTATAGGGAATATCTGCGTATTCGGAACTGAGCCCGCGCCGGATTTCGTTGCCCGGCGTAATCGATCTTGGGATGCGAAGAATGGTCAGGTCAAAATCCCGTGTCGCAAGACGCAGAATATACTGGCTCTGATCTACAAGCCTGACGCGGGCCTGGATACCAATTTTTTCCAGCGAAACGATATATGCAAGAGACACTCGCTCCCAGGGAGCTGTAACCACCAGAATTTCAAAATCCAACTGGTCTCCTGTCTCCTCATGTTCACGAATTCCAGTCGCCGGGTTAACGTGATAGCCAGCGTCTTCGAGAAGCTGCGCTGCATAGAGCAACTGACTGCGGTTGTTGCCATCGCCGCGGGTCACCGGTGACGCATATGCCTCACCAAAAACGCGGTTCGGCAATAGGTCCCGCAGGGGCTCCAGTAGTTCAAGCTCCTGAGGCGTCGGCGTCCCTTGATGAGCAAGGTCAGAGCCTGAGAAAAAGCTGTCTGAGCGAGAATAGAGGCCGTAGTAGAGTTGTGCGTTAATCCACTCGAAGTCAAAGGCATAACTCATTGCTTCACGAACGCGAACATCCGAAAAAATCGGTTTTCGCAAATTTATCAGATAACTGTCCGCGGTTTTCGGATTGCCCATGACATAGGTTTCTTTGATGACGCGCCCTTCTTTCACGGCATCAAACTCGTAGGAAGTCGCCCAGTCTTTGGACACACCCTCACCAAAGAAATGCAGATCGCCGCTTTTGAATGCCTCTCGAGCAACTGTCAGATCGCGAAACGTCTCAATCCGGACGATGTCGAAGTTGTTGTGGCCTCGCGTCACCGCCAGGTCCTCAGCCCAATAGTCTTTGGCCCGCTCATATTCGATGTAACGCCCGGCGTTGAGGCTTTTTACAACATAGGGTCCACTTGCAAGCGGCGGCTCGAGCGTCGTCTTGTCAAATTCGCGATCCGCCCAATAATGCGCCGGCAGTACGGGAAGCTCTCCTGTCATCAAAACAGGCTCCATGCTTAGCGTGCCGGAAAAATGGAAGGTGACACTGTGGGATCCGGTCTTTTCGATTCTGGCAACGCTTGCATATCGCTGTCGCCACTGAGGAGAGCCGACGTCCTTCAGCATGTTGAAAGTAAAGACCACATCATCTGCCGTAATTGGGTAGCCGTCATGAAATCTGGCTTCCTTGCGCAGTGTATAGGCAGCCCAGGTGAAATCGTCTGCAACTTCAATGGTCTCAGCCACAAGTCCATATTGAGCCGAGGGTTCATCGAACCCTCGCACCATCAGTGTGTCATAGAGCTGGTTGATTTCACCTGGTTCCGCACCTTTTGTAATGTAGGGATTGAGATTGTCGAAAGTCTGTCCGCCGGAAATCCGAAGTGTGCCGCCTTTGAAGGCATCCGGGTCGGCATAGTCAAAATGATCGAAGTCCTCATCATGGCGCAATTCGCCGAATAGCGACATGCCGTGACGGGGTTCTCCCGCCATCGCCGTGACGCTCGCAGTGAGTGTTGCTGTGAGAGCTAACGTCAATGCCGCCAGACAAAATACAGACGCCAGATGTTTCATTGGCTCTCTCCTGTTTCGGCCGGCAGATCGCTCAAGTCCGATCTTTCGGAGCCTGCCCCTTTTTATGGTCTTCATCTTAGACAGGAATGTGGCGGCTGCCTAATCTGGCCTGCTGGACTCCACAATGTATTTGAGCAGATCCAGACGCTCTTCTGCTTTGCGGATGCCGCCGAACGCCATATTTGTGCCTTGAACGACACCAGGCGGATCGCGCAGGTAATCGTCCAGTGCCAGAAGCGTCCAGACGCCGCCCCTGGAGGCCATAGCGTCGGAATATCTAAATCCGTCAACACTGGCGACTTCTCGACCGATGACCCCAGCCAGAGCCGGGCCGATTTTGTTTGCACCACCGGGTGCGAATGTGTGGCACGTCGTACACTTTCGGGCCGAACGAGCACCCTTTGTTGCATCCGCATTGGCGACGAGTGCCTGCATGTTTTCGTCGTCCGCCGAGGGAACAATCTCCGGAATGTCTACAACCTCGTCATCGCCAGCATCCCCACCAGCATCATCATCGTCATCTTCTTCCACCACGTCACGCACTTCGCCGGTGGCTGAATCTGTTTCATCCTCAGTGGGGACCAGAAGGCTGTCGTCTGCCGCCACTTCATCTACCTGGTCGGCTCGATCAGGGTCGAGCTCCCCGGCATGATCGGCTATGGCTCTTGGCTGCATCAGCATGTCCCCGAGCATGTCAATGGCAACGACGAAGATGATGACGCCAATGAGCGCGCCGGTGAATTTGAGAAGAAAAGAGCTCGTCATATCTGATTCCCTGAGAGGTCATGCCCGGACGGCGGAATTCCATGTGCCATATTGCCCGTGACCTTTCAAGGTCCAAGGCGCTGTTCTGTGACCTTCTCCGACAACATTGACAGACCAGAGCGCCTTCCCAATACTCGCCGCCATCAAGGCACCAGGCTGTGTGAAGCCATGTTCCGGCAGTCTTCCGGGAATCACTTAAAGGCAAATGGGTTAAGGCAAAATGAACAGCGAAAGCGTCCGATTGATCTGCTTTCAGGGCGAAAAGGGAGCTAACTCACATGTCGCCTGTGTGAATGCATATCCTGATATGGAGCCCATGCCGTGCCCTGCCTTCGAAGATGCCTTTCTGGCGGTCGAAGACAGCACGGCGATGCTCGCCATGATTCCCATCGAGAATTCTGTCGCCGGTCGCGTGGCCGATATCCACCACCTGCTGCCTGATTCCGGGCTTCACATAGTGGGCGAACATTTTGAGCGGATCGAACATCAGCTTTTGGTGCTGCCCGGGACCAAACTTGAAGACCTGCGCCAAGTGCAGAGCCATGTTCATGCTCTGGGTCAATGCCGCAATTTCATAAGATCAGCCAGCCTCACACCCATTGTCGCAGCCGACACTGCCGGTTCGGCCAGAGAAATCGCCGAAGGAAAGGATCCGTCCATTGCCGCGATCGCCACAACATTGGCCGCCGAAATCTACGGCCTGGAAATTCTCGCCAGCAATATCGAAGATGCCGATCACAACACCACGAGGTTCGTCGTCCTGGCGCGCGACCCGGTTGATCCACCAATGCATGACAACAACACGATGATAAGTTTCGTGTTCGCGGTCCGAAATGTGCCTTCCGCTCTCTATAAGGCTCTGGGCGGCTTCGCGACAAACGGCATCAATATGGTGAAACTTGAAAGCTATCAGCTTGAAGGCAGCTTCAACGCCACCCAGTTTTTTGCTGACATCGAAGGCCACCCTTCGGAAGAACGTGTGCGCCTCGCCATGGAGGAGCTTGATTTCTACACCGACATGGTCAAGGTCCTGGGCACCTATCCAAAGGCGGATTTCAGAAAAACACTCGTGTCTTCATAGCCCCGTGTCTTCATAAAGCGTGCGGCAGTTCAATCTTCGAAGTCGGCACCACCTTCTTCAATTCGCCGCGCTTTCGCTTCGTCAAACCACCAGGTATGGGGAAAACCGGTCTCGAAGCGCGGTCGCTGTGCGGGTCTTGCAAACCGGTCCCAGAAGGCAAAGCGCGCGCCGGGGCTATGATAACCGGGAATCGCATAGTGAGACCACATCAGGACCCGATCGAGAGCGCGCGCAGCCGCCAGTAACCCGGCCCTGCTTTCGGCATTGATTATCCGATCAATCAAGAAATCGACGGCTTCCGACTTGATACCTGCATAGTTACGGCTGAATTCTTCATCAGCCGACTGTGAGCCATAATAGTCGAGAAGCTCTGTACCCGGTGACAGAGTGTGGCTGTTGGTCTGTATGACCATGCCATAGTCCCGGGCACCGCGGCGATTGAGATACTGGGAGACATCGACGACACGAAGGTTCGCAGTAATGCCCATTCGTCTCAGATTACCGACAAACGGCAGCATCACGCGTTCATATGCCGGGGTCGCAAGCAGGATATCGAACTCGAAGGGTTCACCAGTCTCCCGGTTGACGCGCCTGCCATCGGCAACAGTCCAGCCGAGCTGCTCGAGCCGTCTTGAGGCTTGCCTCTGCAAATCGCAATTGCAGCCCCAGCCGCTTGTTGATGGCGCTTTGAACGGTGCGCCGAACACGCCGGCGGGCAGGGTGTCGCGAAACATTTCGAGAAACTCAAGCTCCTGCCCCTCCGGCCTGCCTGTGGCTTCAAGCTCGGATTCGGCGAAGTAACTGTTGGTGCGCTTGTAAAAACTATAGAAGAGAACCCGGTTTTCCCACTCAAAATCAAACACCGAAGCAATCGCCTCACGCACGGCAATGTCAGAAAACAGCGGCATTCGCATATTAAAGAAAGATCCCCGCTGGCCACGCGGCCGATCGGTCCTGAAAATCTCCAGGATGAAAAAGCCCGCATCTCTGGCTGGAAAATCGTAAGCGGTTGCCCAGTCTTTGGAGACACCTTCCGGCCGGAAGTCAAGGACGTCCGCTTTCAGGGCCTCGAGCGATATCGTGAAATCGCGGAAATAGTCATAGCGAATGACATCAAAGTTGTAACGCCCAACGTTCACATTGAGATCCCTGGCCCAATAGTCCTCCACGCGGTGAAGTTCCACAATCCGCCCGGCATCGACGTAGACCACCTGATAGGGCCCACTTGAAAGCACCGGCTCGAGCGTAGTGCCTTCAAAGTCACGCCCGGCCCACCAGGCTTTTGAAAAGATCGGCATCTGCCCGATGATCAGCAAGGGCTCAGCCGCCCCCTTGCTGGCCGCATGGAAAGTGACTGATCTCGGCCCGGTGATCTCAGCCGATGTGATGTTCCGATAATTTACCTTAAAGCGCGGTGCACCGTGATCGCGCATGGTTTCAAAGCTGAACAGAACATCAGCCGCCGTAATCGGGCTACCGTCATGGAAACGGGCCTCATTGCGAATTTTGAAAGTGGCGGAACTCCAGTCCTCTGCAACATCGACTGTTTCAGCGACCAGGCCGTATTGCGCCGACGGCTCGTCCCAGCTTTGCGTCATCAGCGTATCAAATGTGATGGTCATGCCGGTCGCAGCACGGCCTTTGCGGATGTAGGGATTGAGATTGTCGAATGTGCCGCCACCCGGGAAACGCATGGTGCCGCCCTTCGGCGCCTGCGCCCAGACGTAGTCGTAATGTTCAAACCCGGCCTCATAGAGAAGATCGCCAAAAATCGAGTAGCCGTGGCGTTCGTCAGCATTGATGGCCGACGTACCCATCAGCAGGCACATCAGTGCAACGACAACGCCCACCGGCCATCGGACCCTCGTCAATCTGGGAATCATGGAAATAGTCTGAAACGATCGGGAATTCGAAGCAAGTGAGCCAGATTGTCGCGGACGCCCGGGCTATCTGGCCTGCAACGCCGCATCCAGTTCAACATCAAGCCACCACAGATCGGGGAAACCGCTTCTGAATCTCGATCCAGGATCCGGCAGGCCAAAGCGGTTCCAGTAGACGATCCGGTCACCGGGGCTGAGATACCCGGTGATCATGTAGTGGTTCCAAAGGAGCACGCGATCCAGGGCATGGATGGCTGTGAGCAGCTCCGCGCGGTTGGTCGCCGCCAAAGCATGGTCGATCAGAGCGTCGACCGCAGGGTTCTTGATGCCTGGAGAATTGCGGCTGAATGGCGTGTCAGCGGCTCGCGAACCAAACCAGTCCCTGAGTTCCGTGCCGGGCGTCAGCGAAGCCGTGTATTGCCGGAATCGCATGTCAAAATCGAAATTGCCGACACGTTGCTGAAACTGGGCGACGTCGACAGTCCGCACCCGTGAAGGAATACCGATCTTGATCAGCTCGGGATACATGGTAACGACGCCCTTTTCATCCGCAGGCACACCCAGCAGAAATTCGATGAAAAAAGGTTCACCGGTTTCCCTGTGAACCCGCAAACCATCTTCGTTCAGTATCCAGCCGGCCTCTTCCATCAGCTTTGAAGCGCGCAGCAGCGGTTCCCGCGCAATGCCAATGCCGGCATTTTCCTGCGGTATGTAAGGTTCAGTGAATACGCGCGGCGGCAACTGATTGCGAAAGGGTTCCAGCAGCAGAAGTTCTGCCTCGGATGGCGATCCTTTATGTTCAAGGTCGGATCGCTGGAAAAAGCTGCGTCCCCGTTCATAGACGTAATAGAAAAGAACCCGGTTCTTCCATTCAAATTCGAAGGCCAGGGAAATAGCTTCGCGCACCCTTATATCCTGGAACTTTTCCAGCCGCGTGTTGAAGACAATGTTTCTGACCGACGCCGGTCGCTCAACGGGAAAGAGATTACGAACAATCCAGCCGTCGTCCTTGTTCTTGCCGTCATAACCAAGCGCCCAGAATTTGGCGACACCTTCCCCCCTGTAATCGGTCACGTTGGCGCGAAAGGCTTCTCTGGCTATGTGAAGATCGCGAAAATATTCGATCCTGATCTGATCGAAATTGTGACGCCCGTTGTTCACAGGAATGTCGCGACCCCAGTAATCTTCCACACGACTGTAGACAACCGCACGTCCCGGATCCACCCTTGTAACCCGGTACGGTCCACTGCCAAGCGGCGGGTCCATCGTCGTCTTCGAGAAATCACGGGTTTCCCAATAATGCTTTGGCAGCACTGTCATGCGCGCGACAATGAAAGCGAGATCCCGGTCAGGCCCCGAAAAGTCATAGCGGACAGACAATCGCCCGGTTTTGGTCACCGATACGATGCGTGAATAGTCCTGTTTCAACAGCGGCTTGCCGTCTTCCTTGATGGCGTTGAATGTGAAGACCGCGTCATCGGCAGTCACCGGCATACCATCGTTCCAGCGCGCCTCGGGCCGGATACGCATTTCAATCCAGCTATTGTCGTCAGCGATTTCAGCGCTTTGGGCCAGAAGGCCATACCAGGAATCGGGTTCATCCTCGGATTTGACCATGAACTGATCAAAGGTCAGCTGCCAGCCAAGGGTCGATCCCGAAGCCGCCCGCCCCCTCAGCGTAAAGTCATGCAACGTGTCAAAGCTGCCGAAGCCTTCGACGCGGACAATGCCGCCCTTTGGCGCGTCGGGATTGGCGTACTCAAAATGTTCGAAATCCGCCGGATATTTGAGATCATCGAAAAGCGCTATGCCATGTGATGGCTTGGCCATTGCCGGACTGACCATTGCCGGACTGACCATGGCCAGCAGAACGACCAGTATAATGAGAAGTGCAACAACACCACATAGAGGGCGCCAGAGGCCCGTTCGACCCATAGTCATGCGTTATCGAACGCCCATGCCTTCATAATGTGGTGCGCGATGGCGATCGGGCCCGGCACATCGAAATCCTTGTCGGCATCGCCATTGAGTGCCTTTTGCAGCTGCTCCCGTGTCACCCAGATCGCTTCCTGGATTTCGGTTGTATCGATTGTAATCTCTTCGGTTTCGGCTTCGCCAATACAGCCGATCATCAAAGACAGGGGAAATGGCCATGGCTGCGACGTGACGTAGCGCACATCGCCGACACGGACGGCAGTTTCTTCAAAAACCTCGCGCCTCACCGCTTCTTCGATGGTCTCACCATGTTCGACAAAGCCCGCGAGAGCCGAATAGCTGCCGGCGCGGAAAACTTTGCCCCGGCCGATCAGGGCTCTCTCGTCCCGGACAGCCAGCATGATCACCACGGGATCAGTGCGCGGGAAATGATCCGTGCCGCAGCCCGAACAATGCCGCACGTGCCCGGCATCCCTGATCTCGGTCTTGTCGCCACATTTGCCGCAGAAAAGATGCGTCTCATGCCAGTGAAACAACGCCTTGGCCTGGGCCAAAATCGCCACTTCCTCATTCTTCGCCCGCATGGCCAGCGGCCGCAAATCCTCAAACATGCCAAAGCCTGCCAGCGGCCCCGAATTCTCCGGATCCCGCATCCGCGAAACATCAATGGCAAAATGCGCCGCCCCTTGGAACTGACCGAGGAATAGCAGCACCGCACCGCGCTCAACCTCGCGTTCGATTTTAATAAGCCCGGGCCTGATCCAGCCGATATCCGTCGGCTCACCCGGCAGGACAAAGGGTTTCTGCTGCCAGAACGGCACAATCATGGTGGTCGGATCATTGAGGGCCTTCGCCAGCCACTCCTTGTCCTTCCGCAAATGCCCCACCCGATCCATCGGCGAGTTCGAAAACGTCGTAATAATGCTCATGGGAGGGAGTTATAGCGCGGGGGGGAGCTTGGGGGCAAATGGCCCTTGCCACCCGCCAACGGCAGCCGCATCGGACCTTCACGCATTTTTGTCATTCTCTTGCTCGCTACTCAATTGCGCCAGCTGCACATGCGGGGACGCTATATCCCATGGCCTGCGGCCTTCGTCACCCCGGACTTGATCCGGGGTCGCACTCTCTGCGTAGTGGCACAGAATCCGGATCGAAGTTGGATGCCGGATCAAGTCCGGGGTGACGAAAATGGTTGGTGCTGGCTGACTACCGCTTACTCAGCACCTTCACTTCGCCCATTTCATCCGGCGTCAGCTTCCAGCCCGCGGCGTTGGCGTTGCTTGTCACCTGCTCGGGTTTTGTGGCACCCGCGATGACGCTGGGGACGCAGTCTTGGGTCGCCAGGTAGCTGAAGGCGAGGTCCAACAGAGTGTGGCCGTGGTCTTTGGCATAGGCTTCCAGCGGCTCGATGATGTCGAACACTCTGTCTGAGAGCGCGTTGGCGGCGCGTTCACCCATGGCGCCAATGCGGGTGCCTTCAGGGGCGTCTTTGCCGCGCTGGTATTTGCCGGTGAGCATGCCCGAGGCAAGCGGGAAATAGGGCAGCATGCCGAGACCGTATTCTTCGCAGGCCGGGATCACTTCGGGCTCCACCCTTCGGTCGAGGAGGGAATAGTTGTTCTGCGCGGTGACAAACTTCTGCAGACCGTGATGTTCCGCCGTCCAGTCGGCCTCGACCAGCTGCCAGCCCGAGAAGTTTGAGCAGCCGATGTAACGCACCTTGCCCGCCGTCACCAGATCACTGAGCGCTTCCAGGGTTTCGAGGATCGGCGTATCGGCATCCGGGAAATGGATCTGATAGAGATCGATGTAATCGGTGTTGAGCCTGGCCAGGCTGCGCTCCACCGCCTTGTTGATATAGCCGCGCGAGCCGCCCTTATCGAGGATGTTGTCGCCCATGGGGCCGGCGAACTTGGTCGCGATGATCACTTCCTGGCGTTTGTTGCCGACCGCGACACCGAGCATTTCTTCAGATTTGCCGCGCCCACCATAGATATCGGCAGTGTCGAAAAAGTTGATGCCGTCGTCAAAGCACTGGTTGACCACCGCTGTGGTCGCCGCCTGATCGCAGCGCATGCCAAAATTGTTGCAGCCAAGGCCGACGGCCGAGACCTGAAGCCCTGTATTGCCGAGCCGGTTGAATTCCATAGTTTGTCCCCTGGGAATGGATTTTTCGTTATTTCGCGCGCACGGTAAAGGCAAGTGCGGGAGATTGCAATTGGCCGCCTCATTTGACCCATAACCCTTGCACCCGACAGCCACCTTCCTGATATAGTGATCCCGGAAGGTTGGCCGTGGACGGACACCTCGCCAACCCGGTCAGATCCGGAAGGAAGCAGCCGTAACGAGTTTCGCCCGGGTCACGATAACCAACCTTCCACCTATCCCAATGACTTTGGGTCAAACTTATTTTGGGCCAATTACCCCCATGAGCGAGCAGAGCGAAACTGATACAGATGTAAACGCCGCGCCGCTCGGCGAATATCAGGTGCTGGCGCGAAAATACCGGCCCAAGACTTTCGCCGATGTGATCGGCCAGGACGCCCTGGTCAGAACTCTCAGGAATGCTTTCGCGACCGGCCGCGTGGCCCATGCCTTTATTCTCACCGGTGTGCGCGGGGTCGGCAAAACCACCACCGCCAGGCTCCTGGCCAAGGCATTGAACTGCATCGGCCCCGATGGCACCGGCAACGAAACTTTCGAGCCCTGCGGCGAATGTGAGCCCTGCATCGCCATCGCCCAGTCCCGCCATGTCGATGTCCTCGAGATGGACGCCGCCAGCCGCACCGGCATCGGCGACGTCCGCGAAATCATCGATTCAGTGCGCTACACGCCCATTTCGGCGCGCTACAAGGTCTACATCATTGATGAAGTCCATATGCTCTCAACAGCGGCCTTCAACGGGCTTCTGAAGACGCTGGAAGAACCGCCGGACCATGTGAAGTTTATTTTCGCCACGACCGAAATCCGAAAAGTCCCGGTCACGGTTCTGAGCCGCTGTCAGCGGTTCGATCTCCGCCGCGTCGAAGGTGACGTCCTTGGCGCGCATCTCGCCCAGATCGCTGAAAAGGAAGGCGTTCAGGTTGACGAAGCAGCCATTCGTCTCCTGACCCGCGCCGCAGAAGGCTCGGTTCGCGACGGGCAGTCCCTGCTTGATCAGGCCTTCGCCCATTCTCATACAGAAGATGACAGCCATAAGGTCACGGAAGAACAGATACGGGACATGCTCGGTCTTGCCGACCGGGGCCGTGTGCTCGATCTTCTCGAAGCGGTTATGGATGGCGACATCAAGAAAGGCCTTCTGGATCTTCGCGATCTCTATGACTGGGGCGCGGACGCTTCTGTGATCATCCGCGATATGCTGGAGCTGACCCATGCCCTGACGACGGCGAAAGTGATCGGCGCTGTATCTGATGCCAACCTCGCGGTTGAGGAAGAGGCCCGGCTCAAGACAATGGCATCAAAGCTGCCCATGCCAACCTTGAGCCGCGCCTGGCAGATGCTTTTGAAGGGACTTGATGAAGTCGGTCGCGCGCCCCAGCCCCTTGCCGCCGCTGAAATGGTGCTGATCCGGCTTTCCTACGTCGCCGATCTGCCAACCCCTGCCGAAATGATCGCAACCCTCGAAAAAGAAGAGCCTGCTGAAAAACCTGCCAAAACACCGGCGGAAAAACCAGCTGCCAGCGCCCCTGCTCCTGCTTCAGCATCCGCTTCGCCATCCCCATCACCATCCGCTTCCCCGTCCACAGAGGCGGTATCCAAAGCTCCGATCCGGCCCGAAGTCTCTGCCCCTTCGGATGCGGCCGTAGATGCGCCGATTGAAGCGGCGCTGGCAATCGATATGCCAATGGAAGTGACGCCGCTGGCCGAAACCGCGAACGAGGGGCCTGCACTTGGGTCATTCCAGGATGTCATCGACTATATCGGCTCGAAACGGGAAGGCCGGCTGAAGCTCGAACTTGAGAACTATGCCCACCCTGTCGCCTTTGAGACAGGCCGGCTCGAGCTTCGTCTGGAAACCGGCGCACCAAAGACCATGCTCAACCGGCTGTCCAAATTCCTCGCCGACGAGACCGGTTCACGCTGGATTGTCGCGATCTCGAAGGAGCCGGGCGGCGAGACGGTGGTCGAAACCCGGGCCCGCGAAAATGCTGAAAAAATTGCCGCAGCCGGCGAAGACCCGGCGATCAGGTCCGTCCTCGATGTATTCCCGGGCGCCGAGGTCACCGGGATTCGTGATCTTGATAGTGATGACCACGAATAACCTGCAGAAAAGACAGCAAGTGAGAATGGGACGCTTATGAAAAACCTAAGCCAGATGATGAAACAGGCCCAGGAAATCCAGGACAGGATGGCCGATGTGCAAGACCGGCTTGAGATGGCGGTGATCACCGGTGAGTCAGGCGGTGGCCTCGTCCGTGTGACATTGAATGGCAAAGGGGCGCTGAAGGCCATGAAGATTGATCCATCCCTGATGGACCCGAATGATACCGAAATTCTCGAAGATCTGATCGTTGCCGCCCATGCCGATGGCAATGCCAAAGTCGCCCGCTACGCTGAAGAGGAAATGTCAAAGGTAACCGGAGGGATATCTCTGCCGCCCGGTTTCAAACTGCCCTTCTGACGCCGATGGTCAACGCCCTTTCCAGCCCCGAAATAGATCAGCTGATCCAGCTTCTGGCCAAGCTGCCTGGCCTTGGACCGAGGTCCGCCAGACGGGCGACGCTTGAGCTTCTGAAGCGGAAAGAAAGCCATCTCGCACCCCTCGCCGCCGCCATGACCCGCGCCGCCGAAGCGGTCAGCGTCTGCGGCATCTGTGGCAATCTTGATGTCCGGGACCCTTGCGCTGTGTGCACCGATCAGCGCCGCAACCAGGCCATCATTTGCATCGTCGAGGATGTCGCCGACCTCTGGGCGCTGGAGCGCTCAGGCGCTTTCAAAGGCCTCTATCATGTGCTCGGTGGCACGCTCTCGGCGCTTGATGATGTAGGCCCTGAGGACATACGTATTCCGGATCTCCTGGCCCGGACGGCAGATGGCAGCGTCACCGAAGTCATCCTGGCGACCTCTGCCACCGTCGATGGCCAGACCACATCCCACTACATCGCCGAACGCCTCAAAGACACCGACATCACCGTCACCCGCCTCGCCCACGGCGTCCCCGTCGGCGGCGAACTCGACTACCTCGATGACGGCACACTGACAGAGGCGCTGAAGGCGCGGCGGGCGCTTAGCTAAAGCTCCGCCTCGCGTCCCGCATTTGGTGGCATGATCTGTTCGGCGTCTGGCTCTGATGCGTCAAGCTGGATGTCGCCGATGCGATCGCCGCGGTTTTTGATTTTGCCGGTGGAGATTTTGATGTCGCCGATGTCTCTGGCCGCCTGATCGAAATGAGTACCAAGCTTGTCAACCCGGTCGCCCAATCGGGTGACATCTTCGAGCAACGTCATGACTTCGGACTGAATGACATGGGCCTGTTCACGCATGGCGGCATCTTTCAGCACTGCGCGGATGGTGTGAAGCGTCGCCATCAGGGTTGTCGGCGAGACGATCCAGACTCTTGCCCGATAGGACTTGTCCACGGTGTCGCCGAAATTGGCGTGAAGTTCGGCATAGATCGCCTCCGATGGCAGAAACATTAGCGCCGACTCCGCGGTTTCGCCGCCGATGATGTAGCGCTCGGCAATGTCCTTCACATGTTTTTCGATTGATGCCGCGAACGCACGTTTCGCGTGAATCAGGGCCGCTTCATCCGGCGCAGCCTGCATCATACGATAGCCTTCAAGAGGGAACTTGGCGTCGATGACGATGGCGCCCGGTGGGTTGGGCAGGGCCAGAAGACAGTCAGCGCGGCGGCCGTTGCCGAGTTGCGCCTGGAACTTGTAGGCCGAGGGTGGCAGGGCGCTGCGGACAAGATTTTCGAGCTGAACTTCGCCGAAGGCGCCCCGCGCCTGCTTGTTCGACAGGATATCCTGCAGGCTGACCACCTGATCGGAGAGCTCCTTAATGCTGGTCTGGGCCTTGTCGATGACCTTGAGGCGGTTTTTCAGCTCGCCCAGGGATTCAGCCGTGGTGGTGGCGGATTTTTTGAGATTCTGGCCCACGGTTTCGGTCACCAGATCAAGCCGTTCGTTGAGAAGCCGGGTCAGCGCTTCCTGGGACGTTGCACTGGTCTCGCCGAATTGCGCCAGTCTTCCGGCAAGTTCGGCATGGGCCGCCGTCATCTCCTGCAACCGTCTGGACAGCTCAGTCACGGCATCGCTCGCCGATCCGCTCCTGCCGCGAAACAGCAGCATCGCGCCAACAGTTATGATTGCAACCGCCAGAATGGTGGCGGCCAAGACCCATTCGTCCAATTGAGCTCTCCTTGCCCCAACTATAACACGGGTATAGCACGCGGGCCCGACAGCTACCCGACTTGACGGGCAAGCCCGCCTCGCCTACCTAAGGCCTGAAATGGCCATTTTACCGATCATAACGGCACCTGACGCGCGCCTGAAAATCATCTCGAGCCCGGTTGGCGAAGTGACGGACGAGACGCGTGTTCTGATGGATGACATGCTGGAAACCATGTATGCAGCGCCAGGCATCGGCCTTGCGGCCATACAGATCGGCGTGGCGACGCGGGTCATCGTCATGGACATCGCCAGAAACGGCGATGATCCGGAACCGCTTTACCTCATCAATCCGGAAATTCTGGAAGCAAGCGAGACCTCGGTGACCTTCGAGGAAGGGTGCCTGTCACTGCCCGACATGTACGCCGATGTCGAACGGCCCGATCGCATCAGCTATCGCTATCTCGACTATGACGGCAACGAAGTCATTACCGAGGCAGAAGGCCTGCATGCAACCTGTATCCAGCACGAGATGGATCATCTCGATGGTATCCTGTTTGTCGATCACATATCCAAGATGAAGCGCCAGATGATCTTGCGCAAACTTGCCAAGCTGAAGCGCCAGGAGCTGAAAGAATCCGCTTGAACAGGAAGGGCCCAGGGGCATGCGCCTAGCATTCATGGGAACACCGGAGTTTGCTCTGCCGACGCTTGAAGCGCTGGCCGCGAGTTCCCACGAGCTGAGAGCCGTCTACACCCAGGCGCCAAAGCCTGCCGGGCGCGGAAAACGATTGCGCCCCTCGCCCGTTCAGGAATTTGCTGAAAAGCATGACATTGAGGTGCGAACACCCAAATCCGTGCGCAAGACAGAGGTCATTGATGAGTTCTGCGCGCTCAGCCTTGATGCCTGTGTTGTCGTTGCCTACGGCCTCATTCTGCCAAGCCGGGTGCTGGCCCACCCGAGGCTTGGCTGCATCAATGTTCATGCATCGCTTTTGCCCAGATGGCGTGGTGCGGCGCCGCTCAATCGGGCAATCATGGCCGGTGACACTGAAACAGGTGTGTCGATCATGAAAATGGAAAAGGGCCTTGATACCGGACCCGTGCTTCTCATGGATCGTGTGCCGATTGCGCCGGAGACCACCGCAGAAGTACTTCATGACCAATTGGCAGAGATGGGATCGAAGCTGCTGCTGCAAGCACTTCAGGGCCTTGAGAACGGGACCTTAAGCGCCACAGCGCAGTCTGATGAAGGTGCCACCTATGCCGATAAAATCGAAAAGGCTGAAGGGCTGATTGACTGGCATGAACCCGCTGACAGCGTTGACTGCCTGATCAGGGGGCTTTCACCCTTTCCAGGTGCCTGGTTCACGATTGAAGGCATCCGTCTGAAGGCACTGAACAGCAGGGTCGTTGCAAGCGACCACGCCGCCGCTCCCGGCACATTGCTCAGCGGAGATCTGACCATTGCCTGCGGCAATGGCGCAGTGCAAATTCTCGAGCTTCAACGCGCCGGCAAAGGGCCAATGGCGGCAGCAGACTTTCTGCGCGGCTTCCCTCTTGCCGCCGGGCTTGTTGCGGTTTAAGGGTCGGCCATGCGATTTCACCTCACGGTCGAATATGACGGCGGCGGCTTCATTGGCTGGCAGCGGCAGAAAAACGGTATTTCGGTCCAGGAAGCCATTGAGAGCGCGATCAGTAGATTTTGCGGCCAGGAAGTCACGGCCCATGGCGCGGGTCGCACAGATTCGGGAGTTCATGCGCTTGGCCAGGCGGTCCACTTCGACCTGGACGGCCAGTATCAGCCGGAGACGGTCCGCAAGGCCATCAACTTTCATCTTGGCGATCACCTGATCAGCGCGATCAGTGCACGCGAGGTGCCGGATGACTTCAGCGTCCGTTTCTCGGCGGTTCAGCGTCACTATGAATACAGGATCATCAATCGCCGTGCGCCTCTGACCCATGAACATGGCCATGCCTGGCTGCTGCCGCGCTCCCTTGATATTGATGCCATGGCGGCTGCGGCCGGGTATCTGATCGGCAAGCACGACTTCACAACGTTCAGATCGATCCGCTGTCAGGCCAAGTCGCCGGTCAAAACTCTCGATACCCTTGAGGTATCAAAAGATGGCGACCGGATTTTCGTTCGTGCAAGTGCCAGATCCTATCTGCACAATCAGATACGTTCCATGGTCGGAAGCCTGGTGAAAGTCGGGGAAGGACATTGGCCCGCCCTGCAGCTTCAAACCATCCTCGAAGCCGCTGACCGTACCCTGTGCGGGCCCGTCGCCCCGGCAGAGGGTCTGTTTCTTGTACACGTGGATTATCCTGAGATCTAGGAAAGCAGGGTCGCCCAGCGCAACGCCGTGCTGACCATGGCGTCGATGAAGATGATGCCAAACGCCAGGGCGCCACTTGCACCAAGGGCCGATCGCACCACAAACCAGCTGTAGAAGAGCGACACAGCGAACGTGAGCAGGCCGCCACCGGCCCTCAGCGCATTTGATTCCGGCAGGGCGCTCATGATCAGGAACGCCACCAGAAACATGCCCAGAATCAAAACCTGCGCCCAGTTAATGGCGACGATCAACACAAAGAACCGATCACCGAGCGCCAGCAACCGCAGAAGCGGATACATCACAGACGGGGTCGCAAGCCAGCTCAGCACGAAAAAGAGCGCGTAGGCATCCGCCTCTTTGATCGGCCCGACCAGATAGACCAGGATGGCGAAGAACGGAGCACAAAGGAGTGCAGCCAGGAAGGATTTCAAAAACCCCTCAAAGGTTACATCGAACTGATCGATGGCCGTGTCATCGCCCAGCAAAAGACGCCAGGCGGCGAATAGAGATCGGAACATATGATCAAGGACAGACACTGATCGTCTCAGGCCGTGAAGTAGCTCTTGAGGATGCTCTCGTAAATCTCGCTCAGGGCTTCAATATCTTTCACAAGCGCATACTCGTCCACTTTGTGCGTGGTCTGGCTCGGCAGGCCGAACTCGGCAACCTCACAGACATTCTTGATAAATCGCGCATCCGACGTGCCGCCCGATGTGCTGAGCGCAGGCTTTTTGCCAGCCACGGCCCGGACGGATTCGCTAAGAGTGTTGATGAATTCGCCGGGCTCGGTGAGAAAAGCATCGCCCGAAACTTTGACATCCAGATCATAATCCCCCGACACCTGATCAAGCTCGCTCCGTATCCAGCTCTCGAGCCTGGCCGCTGTCTGTTCGGTGTTGAAGCGGATGTTGAACCTTGCTGTGGCCTCTCCGGGAATAACATTGGTCGTCGGGTTGCCAACATCAATCGACGTGACTTCAAGGTTGGACGGCTGAAAATGCGCGTTACCCTGATCAAGCGGATCCCTGAGCAGCCGTTCGAGCATGGCAATCAGTATGGGCACCGGATTTCTGGCAAGATCAGGATAAGCCACATGGCCCTGGCTGCCGTGAACGCTCAGCACTGAATTCATGCTGCCCCTTCGGCCAATTTTGATCATGTCCCCGAGGGTATCGGGATTGGTCGGCTCGCCGACCAGACAGTGATCCAGGACCTCGCCTTCCGAGCTCAGCCAATCCAGCATTTTGACCGTGCCGTTGACGGCATCGGCCTCTTCATCGCCGGTGATCAGGAGACTGATAGAGCCATCGAAAGAACCGCCGTTTCCATCCAGGTATCTGCTGGCAGCGGCGACAAAGGCGGCAATCGCACCTTTCATATCTGCAGCCCCCCGGCCATAAAGCCGCCCTTCCTTGATTTCAGCGGCAAAAGGATCGCATGACCAGTCCTCTTGCCGGCCGATAGGCACGACGTCGGTATGACCGGCGAAACAGAAGTTCGGTGAGTTCTCCCCGATGCGGGCATAAAGATTGTCGATGCGGGCGGCGCCGGCGTCTTCGAAGGGCAGGCGATGGGTCCTGAAGCCAACGCTTCCAAGCGCGTTCTCGAGACAGTCAAGCGCGCCGGCATCCGCCGGCGTAATGCTCGGACATCGGATCAGCGAACGGGCAAATTCAACAGCGTCAATCCTGGCCATGTGCCGCCTCTAGTTGATCCGGAGGAGATCATTGATGGAGGTTTTTGATCTTGTGCGTTCATCCACGGTCTTGACGATCACCACACAGGCCAGGTTTGGCGTCGGCGTGCCATCACCGAGCGCTGCACCCGGGATAGTCCCCGGGATGACCACCGAATAGGCCGGCACGCGGCCCATGTGGACCTCGCCTGTGCTGCGATCAATGATCTTTGTTGATCCGCTGATGAAGCAGCCCATGGAAAGCACGGCGCCCTCTTCGACGACAACGCCTTCGGCGACTTCGCTTCTGGCGCCGATGAAGCAATTGTCTTCGACAATCGTAGGCGTCGCCTGCAGTGGCTCCAATACGCCGCCAATACCGACGCCGCCGGACAAATGACAGTTCTTGCCGATCTGGGCGCAGGAACCAACAGTGGTCCATGTATCCACCATGGTTCCACTGTCCACATAAGCACCCATGTTTACAAAACTCGGCATCAGAACGACGTCAGGTGCAATGTAGGCGGAATGGCGAACGATGGCGCCGGGCACAGCCCGGAAACCGGCTTCCCTGAAGTCCGCTGCCTTCCAGCCGGCAAATTTCGACGGCACCTTGTCGAACCAGTTCGTATCCTTGCCCGGTCCGCCGGAAATGGCAGCCATGTCGTTCAAAAGGAATGACAAGAGCACGCCTTGCTTGAGCCATTGATGGACCAGCCACTCACCCTCAAACTTTTCGCATACCCGCAAGCGGCCCTGGTCGAGAGCGTTCAACGCCTCTTCCACGGCGTCACGGACCTCGCCTTTGGTCTCAAGACTGATGGCCGCACGGTCTTCCCAGGCGGCTTCAATCACGGTTCTGAGTTGGCTCACGTCCATTATCTGTCCTGTCTTCATAGAATGCCGGCGGAACATAACCGCGCTCGATGGCCTCGGCAAGCGAGAGCTTCAGCGTGTTCCCACCAGTGTGCCGACTCCATGTTCGGTGAATATTTCCAGGAGCAGCGCGTGCGGCACTCTGCCATCAAGAATGACGGAGGCATGAACGCCCTGGTTAAGGGCATCAAGGCAAGTGTTTATTTTCGGTATCATGCCGCCATTGATCGTGCCGTCCTTGATCAGCATCTTGACGTCATTGACGGTCAGCTCGGTCAGCAGATTGCCGTGCCCGTCAAGCACGCCACTGACATCTGTCAGCAGGTAAAGCCGCTCTGATTGCATGGCGCCTGCAATCGCACCTGCGGCCGTATCTGCATTGATGTTGTAACTCTGACCATCTTCGCCAACACCAAGCGGTGCGACGACGGGAATCAGATTCGAATGCGCAAACGTCTCAAGGACCTCGGCATTTATTTTCGTCGGCTCACCGACGAAGCCAAGATCAATGACGCTCTCGATGTTGGAACCGGGATCGCGCGTCGTCCGAGTGAGCTGTTTGGCGATGATAAGATCGGCATCCTTGCCGGAAATGCCGACCGCTCTGCCACCTGCCTTGTTGATGGCGCCAACAATTTTCTTGTTGATGGAGCCGGCAAGCACCATCTCGGCGACTTCCATGGTCTCGGCATCTGTCACCCGAAGGCCGTCAACAAACTTGCTTTCAATGCTCAGCCTGTCCAGCATCTGGCCAATCTGCGGGCCGCCGCCATGGACGACCACTGGATTGATGCCGACCTGCTTCAGGAGAACAACATCACGCGCGAACTTGGTGGCAAGGTCGTCGTCACCCATAGCGTGGCCGCCATACTTGATTACGAAGGTCTTGCCGGCAAATTTGCGCATATAGGGCAGCGCTTCGGAAAGCGTCGATGCTTTCTCGAAAAATGCCTCTGTATCTGCACTGGAAACCGATCCAGCTTTGGCTTTTTCTTTTTTTGCCGCCATGCTGTTGCCCGTAAAATCCTGTTAAAGCCCCGAAGAGGTGTAGCACAAGCCGCGAGCGACCTGCCAATCGCTCTTCGGGCATTGCATTGAATGACTAGCCGGGCAGGGCGTGAAACGCCACTTCTGCGCGGACTTCCTGAAGTCCGAGCCCCTTGACAGCACTTGTCGCCAGCACCTCTGGATAAGCCGCCGCGTGCTTTTGAAGCAAAGCGTCCGTCGCCGCTTGCAGGGGCTCAATTTCAGTTCTCTTGAGTTTGTCGATCTTGGTCAGCACAACCAGATAGGAGACCGCGGCAGAATCAAGAATGTTCATGACTTCCTGATCTATGCTTGTAATGCCGCGCCTGGCATCAATCAGCAGCAGCACGCGCTGGAGCTTTGAACGCCCGCGCAAATAGTCAATAACCAGATCGGTCCAGGCTTCGACAATTTCCCTTGATGCCTTGGCATATCCGTAGCCGGGCAAATCGACCAGATTGATGCGTCCACGTTCGGCTGCGAAAAAATTGAGCTGCTGGGTCCGCCCCGGTGTATTCGACGTTCTGGCAAGCGACTTCCGGCTGGTGAGCGCGTTCAGAAGACTGGACTTCCCGACATTTGATCGGCCAGCGAAGGCGACTTCGGGGATATCGCCCGCAGGCAGGCCGGCAAGATCGGCAACACCCTTTACGAAAGTCCAGTTGCCTTTGAACAGCCTGTCGCCAGCTTCCAGCTTGTCTTTATCGGGATCGGCCATGTCACCTCTCGTCGATCCGGTCGCTCAGGTCGCCGCACTGGGCTGATCCGCCTTTTCTGCCCGCCGCATGATCAGCCACTGCTGCGCCATAGTCAGCACGTTGTTGCAGGTCCAGTAGATCACAAGCCCGGCAGGAAAACCGGCCAGGATAAAGGTGAAGACAAACGGCATAAGCATGAACATTTTTGCCTGAATGGGGTCAGCTGGCTGCGGGTTCAACCGCATCTGCAGCCACATGGAAACCCCCATGATCAAGGGCCAGACACCCAGCGCCAGGAAGCTTGGCGGATCCCAGGGGATCAGGCCAAAGGCTGTAAACAGATTGCTGGGATCGGGGGCCGCCAGATCCTGAATCCAGCCGAAGAAAGGCTCATGTCTCATTTCTATAGTGACAAACAGCACTTTGTAGAGCGCAAAAAACACCGGAATCTGGACCAGCATGGGCAGACAGCCGGCCGCGGGATTGGCACCCTCTTTCTTGTAAAGTGCCATGATCTGTTCTTGCTGTTTGACCCTGTCTTCCTTGTAGGTCTCTTTGATCTTCTCCATCTCGGGCTGCAGCTTCCGCATCTTGCCCATGGCGGTATAGGATTTGTTGGCCAGCGGGAAAAACGCAAGCTTGATAACCACGGTCAGAAGGAAAATGGCAATACCGAAATTCCCCGTCAGGTCATAGAAGAACGCGATCAGCCAGAAAAGCGGTTTGGTGAGGAAGTAGAACCAGCCCCAGTCGATGGCAAGGTCGAATTTGCCAACACCGTAATTCTGTTCATAGGCGTCCAGAATTTCGACCTCCTTAGCGCCAGCAAACAGATGATGTGTAATGCTATAGGTCTCTCGCGGCGAAATCAGGACTGCGTTTGAGAGGAATTCGCTCTGGAAACTCTCCACAGAGTTTGAAACTGCGCGAGTGAACGAAGCGTTGATCGGTGTCTGTTGATCCGGAATAAGTGCGGTCAGCCAGTATTTGTCGGTGATGCCGATCCAGCCGCCGGTAGTTGTGTACCTGATCCGTCCGGTGTCGATGAGATCACCATCGTCGTAGTCGATTTCTTCAAGGCTATCATCAAGCACACCCACCAGACCTTCATGGAGAATGTAAAATCCTGTGATTTCAGGCACCCCGGTGCGCTTGATGTAGCCGTATGTGTAAGCATCAATCGAATTGCTTGAAAAATTTTCGACTTCCTGGCGGACGGTGATCAGGAAGTCTTCATCCACTTCATAGATCAGCCGGAAGGTTTGTCCATAGCCGTTTTCCCAGCTGAGGATGGCCGGTGTGCCGGGCGCCAGGCTGGCGCGATCCGATTCCCAGACGGTGGTTGTATCGGGGAACATGCCGAGAGGTGCATTGAGGCCCGTGAATCCAAAGCTGGCGATATAGGCGCGATCTGTTCCGGTCGGCGACAGAAGCACAATCTCGGGACTGTCGTCGCCAAGCTCCTCCTGGTAATCCCTGAGAATCAGATCGTCGATCAAGCCGCCGGTCAGGTTGATTGAACCGCGGATCCGGGGGCCGTCTATCTGAACGCGAGGATTAGCGTTAAGCGTGCTTTCCCGCACCACAACACCGCGCCCGGATGCAGGCACACTACCGATGCCACCGGCGAGACTGTCTGGTTGCGGTACCGCGAGGCCGTCGGCGGAAAGCGATGGCTCTCTGCCGGGTGCCGGAATGCCCTGACCGCTGGCCACATCCGGGATCACGCCACTTTCAGTGGGACGCTGCTGCGCCTGGATCAGCTCCTGCTCAGCGCGGATTCTCTCCTGGCGTGGCCCTTCGAAGAAGAACTGCCAGCCGAACAGGATCGCAGCACTCACGGCGATGGCAATAATCATATTACGTTGATCGGACATTCAGTACTTTCCTCTGTGGGCCCTCTTCGAGCCTCTATGCGGCATGGTCATGCCCACAGTCTTCGTCGCCCGATGCGAAATCTTTCAGCGGCACGGGGTCATGACCGGATCCGCCGCCCAGAAATGTAATGGGATGACAACGCAGGATACGCCTGATGCCAAGATAGCTGCCCTTGCACGCACCATGAACCTGAACCGCTTCCAGCGTGTACTCAGAACAGCTCGGTACGTATCGGCACGCGCCCGGAAACAGGGGCGATACGACAAACCGATACAGTTTGATGAACAATGAAAACAGATGTGCCAATGGGCTCACGTCCTGAAAACCTCTTATGTCCCCGCCGAACAGCTTTTGTTGAGATCAGCGTGGTTATCTGGACTTGACCAGCCTTCGTCAACAACTAGATGTGTCTTTACGCATTGATTAAGCGTCTAAGCGTCTATCAAGAGGTCAAGCTTCTCAAGTGCATAGGTAAGGTCGGCAACGACATTAGGGAAGGGCCGCTCGGAAATTCCCTGCCTTGCGATCAACACATAGTCATAGCCAGGGGCGCCTTTCGGGCCCAAAACCTCACGCACAGCTGCCCTCAGTCGACGTTTGGCCCGATTCCGTGTGACCGCGTTACCAACGCGGCGACTGGCTGTATAGCCAACGCGGATGGCACCTGGCCCCTCACTTTGCCCGGCACTGTCCCGCGGTGTCTCGCGGACCTGAACAACCAGAGTCCGCGCGGCAAATTTGCGGCCTGAAGCCGCAATCTGGACAAAATCAGATCGCTTTTTCAGTGTCTGAAGGGATGATTCTCTGGTCATCAGGGCTCAGCGGCCATTCTTCAGGCCAAATCGAGGGACTGTTCGGCCCAATTCCGTTAGGCAGAGAGCTTTTTCCGGCCCTTGGCGCGCCTTGCATTCAGCACCCGGCGTCCCGCCTTTGTGGCCATACGCGAACGAAAGCCATGGCGACGCTTGCGAACAAGGACACTGGGCTGAAAAGTACGTTTCACGGCGGCTCTCCGTCATTCAATCTGTCGCTCAAAAGTGCGGCGAAGTGCCAAACTCAGTGGGCGCGAGGCGGCTTTATAGGGTCTCGCATCCAGCAAGTCAAACCTGAGGTCTCACCTGATCTCCATAAATTACCAAGGAGCGGAATTACTTTGCTAGTGTCCCTAGGCTGACATAAGCCGCCCCGGGGATGTTGATAAAAAATGATGGCTCAGAACTATGTGAAACGCTTCGGCCTCGTCGGGCTTCTGGTCATCGGGATTGCACTGTTCTTCTGGCTCGACCTCGGTCGCTTTTTGACGTTTGACGCCCTCCAGGAAAACCGTGCCTGGCTTGTAAGCGAGGTGGCGGAACGGCCATGGATCGTCATGCTCGTATATGGCATCGCCTATATCATAATGGTGGCGCTTTCAGTGCCTGGCGGCCTGTTCATGTCGGTGGCGGGTGGCTTCCTCTTCAGCCTGCCAACTGCAACTGTTCTGATCGTGGTTACGGCGACTGCGGGCGCCTGCATACTTTTCATGGCGGCCAAGACGGCGCTTGGCGATTCTCTTCGATCCCGTGCCGGCCCGCAGATCAAGAAATTTGAAGCCGGTTTTCAGGAAAATGCCTTCTCGTATCTGATCGTGCTGCGTTTGATTCCGCTCTTTCCGTTTTTCATCGTCAATCTGGCGCCCGCCTTTTTGGGCGTTCGGCTGAGAACTTTCTTCCTGGCAACCTTCATTGGCGTCGCACCCGGAACTTTTGTCTACGCCAGCATTGGCAGCGGACTTGGCGCAGTGCTTGACCGTGGCGAAGAGCCCGACATCGGTCTGATCACAGATCCTGCGGTTCTCATACCGCTCATTGGCCTCGCGGTGCTTGCCGCGCTGCCGATCATCTATCGTCGTTTCAAGAAGAAGGCGCCTGAAAATGCCGGCACTGATTGAAGCGGACATCTGCATAATTGGTGCGGGCTCCGGTGGCCTCTCCGTGGCTTCTGGTGCCGCCCAGCTTGGTGTAAAAACGGTGCTGATTGAACGGGCCGAAATGGGCGGCGACTGCTTAAATTTCGGTTGTATACCTTCGAAAGCGCTGTTGGCTGCGGCAAAACAGGCGGAACGAATGCGCGGTGGTTCGCCCTTTGGTATCGCCCCGGTGGAACCTGAAGTTGACTTCGCCGGTGTTAACGACCACGTCATGGCAGTGATCGCCGCCATCCGACCAATGGACAGCCAGGTGAGGTTCGAAGAGCTCGGCTGCCTTGTCATTCGTGAAAGTGCGCGATTTGTTTCACCCACCGAGTTGGTTGCCGGCGAACATAGAGTGACGGCGCGAAGGTTTGTCATTGCCACTGGTTCGTCCCCTGCGACACCGCCCATTCTTGGCCTTGACGGTGTGCCTTTCTTTACTAACGAGACAATTTTCTCAAACCGTGACCTGCCGGAGCAGCTGCTCATCATTGGCGGCGGCCCTATCGGTATGGAAATGGCACAGGCCCATCGCCGCCTGGGCGCAGAAGTTACGATCATTGAGGGCCAGTCCGTGCTTGGCCGCGACGATCCGGAAATGACCGCTGTCCTGATTGAACAGCAGGAGAAGGAAGGCGTAATCATTCGCCAGGGCTGCCCGGTTGCCGAAGTAAGGGGCAGCACGGGCAACATAGAGGTTGTCCTTGATATGGGAGGCTTGCATGAAGTCGTCCACGGCACGCATTTGCTGGTCGCCGCTGGCCGTGCACCCAGCATTGCGGATCTTGACCTGCAAGCAGCCGGTATCCAGGCGACACCCAGAGGCATCTCGGTTGACAGCCGGCTGCGCACCACCAACAAACATATTTTTGCAATCGGCGATGTTACCGGCGGCTACCAGTTCACCCATGTGGCAAACGAACATGCCGGCATCGTCATCCGCAATGCCCTTTTTCGGCTGCCGGCACGAGCCAGGACCAATGCCATTCCCTGGGTAACCTATACCGATCCGGAACTTGCAAACGTTGGGCTCTCGGAGCAGGACGCCAGAGCTCAGTACAGGAACATTACAGTCACGCGATGGCCGTTGCTGGAAAATGATCGGGCCCGCGCCGAACTGAAGACAGAGGGACTGATTAAAGTCGTTACTTCAAAGCGCGGAAAAATTCTCGGCGTTTGCATAGTTTGTGAGAATGCAGGATTGCTTATCCAACCCTGGATTCTCGCTATAAACAGCGGGCTTAAGATGCGGGACATGGCGTCACACATCGCGCCCTATCCCACACTTGGCGAAATTTCCAAACGCGTTGCCGGCAAATACTTTTCAGGGAATCTGTTCGCGCCCAGAACGCAAAAGCTCGTTCGGTTTTTGTCCAGGTTTGGCTAGAGCGAGGCTAATGCATGTCAATTCTCAGAACGCTTAGCGCCCTGGTTCCGCAGCCCATGAAGGGGCTATCGGCAAAGCTGATTTTTCTCACCGTCTTTTTCGTGCTGTTAGGCGAAGTGTTGATTTACATCCCTTCCATTGCGCGCTTCAGGGCTGTCTACCTGCAAGACAAAGTAGATGCCGCGCACCTTGCGACGGCGCCCGCCAGAGCCATGCCTGAGCTGATTCTGTCGGACAAGGCGGAGGCGGAGATGCTGACAGAGGCCGGCGTCCTCTATATTCAGGAGGACCTGCCATCAGGACTTCTCGTTACCCTTGGCAGTCAGGAGCAAATCAGCAATATCGGATCCATCGACCTGTCCAGGGCTACGCCATCGACGCTGATTTTTGACGCGCTTGAAATTCTTCTGGTTCCACAAAGCGAAGCCGCCAACACCTATGCCAGAGTCAGAGGTGGTTTTCAGGATCCTGGAACCAGCCTGCACGATTTCAGAGCGGATCACACGGTTGCTGTCATTCTCTCCCTGGGGCCACTGCGGCTGGCCATGATCGATTACTCCTTACGTATTTTCATTCTCTCAATTGTAATGTCTCTGATCGTCGCACTGCTCGTTTTTCTAAGCCTTCACCTTCTTATGGTACGCCCGATCCGCGCATTGACGGCAGCGATGCTGCGCTTCAGAAAAGCGCCTGAAGATGCGGCAAACGTAATTGCACAAACCGGACGGACGGACGAAATCGGCCAGGCACGAACGGAGCTTGCCAGCATGCAGCATGATCTGCGCCAGGCCCTTCATCAGCGATCCAACCTGGCTGCCCTCGGCGCCGCGATAACCAAAATCAGCCACGATCTTCGCAATACATTGGCAAGCGCGCAGCTCGTAACCGATCGCCTGTCAGAGACTGAGGACCCCGAGGTTGCGCGTCAAACCGCAAAACTTACCGAGGCTATTGATCGTGCGATAACACTTGCCACAGACACTCTCAGGTTTGGCCGTGCCGACGAACTGAGCACGCAGAAAACGAACGTCAGACTTGCCCCGCTTGCCCGCGAAGTCGGTGACCTCGTCGTTGAACAGAGCACTGCCGTCATAAGCTGGTCATATGACGGGCCGGAGGATCTTGAATTGCTGGTCGACGCCGATCACCTGTACAGAATCCTTTTGAACCTCGGCAGAAATGCTGAACAGGCGATTGAACGTTCAAGTGACAGGGCCGGCGATATCACTGTTAGAGCTGAGGAACAGGACCATCTCCTGCTCATTCAGATCAGCGATACAGGCCCGGGCATGACGGACTTTGCAAATGACAATCTGTTCATGCCGTTCAAGGGCAGCACCGGGGAAGATGGCACCGGCCTTGGCCTGCCCATAGCCCATGAGCTGATGCGTGCGAACGGTGGAACCATTATGCTGAAATCCACAGGACCGACAGGGACTGTCTTCGAGCTCTGTTTCCCGACCGACTGATTCCGTCTCACTCACCCAGAACAACGCCTTCGCGACGGTGATCCGCGCCGCCGGTTAAGGTGTAATCATCGTCATCCCAATGAAACCGGATAGCGTGCAACCCGCTGTTGATGGATCTGACACTGACATCATGGCCCAATGCCGCCAATGGACCATCCAGATCTGAGATCGATGTGCCCTGTTCCAGAGTCAGACCTGCACCCCGACCTGTATAATTCGGCATGGACACTGCATCCTGGGCATTCAGATCCCAGTCAATGACAGCTGTGATTGTTTTGACAACGAAACCGATGATTGACCGGCCGCCCGGCGAACCGACGACAAAGAACGGCCTTCGCCGGGCATCAAAAACAATCGTCGGCGACATGGAACTTAGCGGCCGTTTTTCAGCCTGCACACGGTTTGCAGCGGGCAATCCATCGCTTTCAGATCTGAATGCAAAGTCCGTCAGCTGATTGTTCAGGATGTAACCATCGATCATGATGTGACTGCCGAAGGCGGTCTGCACGCTGGAAGTAATCGCTGCAATGTTGCCCTCACCGTCAACCACATTCCAGTGCGAAGTCGATGGCGTGTCAAAGGTTAGACCCGCGGATCGATCAGCAACCGCGACGCCGTAAGGATATCCTGCGGGCGGTGCTTCGCCGTTGGGCCAAGCTGTATAAGTGGGGTCAATGAGACGTGCCCGACCTTCAAGATATGCCGGATCAATCAAGCCCTGGACAGGGACATCAACAAAATCAGCATCGCCGAGGTAGAGACCGCGATCAGCGAATGCGAGACGAGTTGCCTCGATGATCAGGTGGAGGGCCGGGGCCGAGTTGACCGGTCGCGACCCAAGATCAAGAAAGTTCAGCGTCCCCAGGATCGAAAGGACTGTCGTGCCGCCCGATGTAGGCGGCGGCATGCCGCAGACCCTATAGGCACGATAGGCGCCGCAGATCGGCGTTCGCTTGATCGCCCTGTAACCTGCAAGGTCTTCAAGGCTGAGAAGGCCAGGGTTCTGATGGCCGGAAACCGCTTCGACGATTCTCTCGGCTATGGGACCTTCGTAGTAAGCATCCGGCCCCTCCGCCGCGATGACACGCAGCAGGTCTGCATAGGGCTGGTTTGTTATTTTGGTGCCGATGGGCTTCGGGTCGTCACCGTCATAGAGCAGTGGGCCTGCTTCAGGATCATTGGCAAGCGCCGGATCACGATCGAGAAGCATAAAGAGCCGGGGTGACAGCTCAAATCCGCTTTCCGCCAGCCTGATTGCAGGCCCAAAGAGATCTGCCCAAGGCAGCGTTCCATGGTCCTTATGCGCAAGCTCAAAGAGCCTGAAGATGCCTGGCGCACCGACCGAACGACCCCCGACCATGGCCTGGAAAAAACCGATCGGCTTCCCCTTTTCGTCCAGGAACAGGTTTTCGTCGGCCCCGGAAGGTGCGGTCTCGCGCCCGTCATAGCCTTCAAGAGCACCTGATTCGCTGTCGTAGGTCATAAGAAAGGCACCGCCGCCGATGCCGGACGACTGGGGCTCGACCATGGACAAAACAAGCTGCACAGCGATCGCCGCATCCACCGCACTGCCGCCTGCCTGCAAAATCTCGAGGCCGGCTTGACCAGCATAGGGGTTGGCAGCCGTGACCATGTAATTCTCAGCACTTACCGCTTCAGCACTTTCGGCCGCTGCCGGCAGGGCAAAATTGATCGCAACAAGCAGGGAAACCGGACACAGGAACCGTGCCAGTAATCCAAAATTTCTCTTCACCACTGGTTTTTTCCGTTTTATGCAGACAAAGACGTTCAGGTTTGATGCGCGGATACTATAGCCTTGTGCATCAGCGGCAAATGCATTTGAACGAAGTAAAGGCAGACTTGGGCGAGAACATGGAACCAGGCCCCCGAAATCTGATTACTGATGTGGATGGCATTCTTATTGGAAATGCCGAAAACCACGCAGCGCGCACCGGGACGACCGTCGTTTTGCCGGACAATCCGGCCACCGCAGCGGTAGATGTGCGCGGCGGCGCCCCCGGCACGAGGGAAACCGATGTGCTGGATCCGGGAAACCTTGTTGATGACTGTCACGCGGTGGTCTTGAGCGGCGGCTCGGCTTTTGGCCTTGATGCAGGCGCCGGCGCCATGGCCTGGCTTGCAGAGCGCAAGCGTGGTTTCAGCTTTGGCGACAGCATCATACCGATTGTCCCGGCGGCGATCCTCTCTGATATGAGCAACGGCGGCAACAAGGATTGGGGTCGTTATCCGCCCTACCGCGAGCTTGGCTATGAGGCCTGCAACAATGCCGCCGAAGAATTCGATCTGGGAAATTCAGGCGCTGGCCTTGGCGCATCGGCGGGCAGATTGAAAGGTGGCCTGGGCAGTGCGTCGATTTTCTTTGAAGACGGAATCCAGGTCGGGGCCATTGTCGCTGTCAATCCGGGTGGGTCTGTTGTCATGCCCGGAACCGACACACTTTGGGCCTGGCCCTTTGAGCTCGACAACGAAATGGGCGGCCAACGGCCACCCGCTGACGGTGAGCTCAATTTGGCCGCTGACTATCCCGGCAATCTCACGTCACGGCTGAACACCACCCTTGGGGTTGTTGCGACCAACGCAAAGATAACCCCGGCCCAGGGGGAACGCATTGCCAGCATGGCGCAGGACGGGTTTGCCCGCGCCATACGCCCGATCCACACGCCTTTTGACGGCGATATCGTATTTGCCATCGGCACCGGTACGATCCCTTTGGCAGATCCTGCACCCAGAACCCTGATGCGGATCGGGGCGGCTGCCGCCGACTGTGTTGCCCGGTCCATTGGCCGCGCAGTCTTTGCAGCAAAAAAGATAGGTGACCGACCTGCCTATCGCGATGTTCACGCCAATGGTTTTAGGAATGCGCCCTGAAATGAGCATCAAAGGTTATCTGAATCTGATTGGTATTGTTGTCAGCATCGGATCAGCGTCAGCTCTTGTGTCATGCGATGGGAGTAGCGGCGACGAGGAGGTTGAAGCGCCAAGAGACAGCGTTGTCCTCGCCATCCGACCTGAGCCGCCGGGCCTTGATCCGACCACCGGCTCCGCGGCAGCAATCGGATCCATTACTGTCACCAGCATCTTTGAAGGCCTGACCCGTGTCAATGAAGCGGGTGACGTCCTGCCAGGCCTTGCACGAGATTGGACAATCAGCGACGACGCCACGCAATACACATTCCACCTTGAGGAAAATGTCGTCTTCTCTGACGGCACTGCCTTTGATGCGGGTGACGTCAAATTCACCTTCACCAGAAACGCCGGCGCCGACAGCACGAGCAAACGAAAAGCCTACTTCACGCAGATGACGGCCATCGAGATACCGGATCCCTTTACCGTCGAAATCACCATTGCGCAGCCAAACGCCTTCTTTCTGTTCAATCTGGCTGAGCCTGTCTCCGCCATCGTCGCACCTGAAAGCGCCGCCACCAACCGGATCGCTCCAGTCGGTACCGGCCCCTACATGCTGGCCAGGTGGCAACAGGGTTCCCGGGTGCAGCTTGTTGCAAACCCCCTCTACCGTCGGCCCGATCAGGTGCAGATCCCGAACGTCGAATTTCGCTTCATTGAAGATCCGGCCAGCCAGATCGCCGCGATGCTGGCTGAGGAAATCGACGCCATTCTCTACATGGAAGCAAAGGAAGCGGTTTCCCAGTTCGAAAATGATGATCGCTTCGACATGATCATCGGCACAACCGAAGGCGAAACCATTCTCGCCATGAACAACGCGCGCCCGCCTCTTGATGACGTCCGGGTCCGGCGGGCTATTTCCCTTGCCATTGATCGCCAGGCAGTGATTGACGGCGCCGAATTCGGCTACGGCATCCCGATCGGTAGCCACTTTGCGCCTCACCATCCGGATCACATTGATCTGACTGGCGTGTACCCGTTTGATCCGGTCGCGGCCCGCCAGCTGCTTGATGAAGCAGGCTATGAAGAGATTGAGCTGACCCTGAAGGTGCCGACGTTCGCCTATACGCGGCGTAGCGCTGAAATTATCGCATCCCAGCTTTCAAAAGTTGGCATTATTGCAAGCATTGAGCCGCTTGAATTTGCCAATTGGCTGGAAACGGTCTATCGCCAGCGTGCCTACGATCTTTCCATTGTCGCGCATGTAGAGCCTCTCGATATCGAGATCTATGCAAATCCCGATTATTACTTCCAGTACGATAGCGCCGCTTTTCGCGAAATCTGGGCGTCAGCCATCAGTGCCAGGACGCCTGAAGACCGCCATGAGAAGCTTGTTCAGGCACAACGGAAGCTGAGCGAGGATGCGGTCAATGGCTTCCTGTTCCAGCTGGCCCAGGTCGTCATAAAGAAGAAGGCGCTAAAGGGCCTGTGGCGAAACGCTCCAATGTCGGTGAATAATCTCGCAGGCCTGTACTGGGCGCCCTGAGGCGGCCCTGGACCCGAGTGTCCGTTACTGCCCGAAGGTACTCTACTGGACGTACAGCCGAACTTCGTTTGCGGAAATGCCGCGCTGAGTGGTGGATGAAAGGCTGATGCGGTCCGGTGTCAGGCCCATGTCGAGCAAACTCCTGAACACGGCCTGGGCGCTTTCCCGTGTATCATTCCTGGCGATCTGAATCTGAGCTGGATTACCAGCGTCAGGCGAAACGCCAACGACATCAAAGCGGACCGTTGGGAACTGCCCGACGGCATTGTTCACAGCCGTATAAAGTGCCTCCTCATAGGCGATCCCAGGACGGTCAAAGCGTATGACCACAAGCGGCTCCCGGCCGGCCACAGTTACGTTTGATCCGCCCGCCAGAGGCGCAGGTCCCGGCGCTGTCGTGGCGCCCAGAGCGATTCCCATCAAAGAGCCATTCTTGATGGCATTTGAGAGCATTGCGAGATTGCGGCGTTCATTGCTGACATAGGCAGCCTGACGCGCAATGTCGCCGGCAAGTTCAGTCAACAGCCGATCAATGAGAACAATCGTCCGGCTGGTTTCGTCTTCGACAATTGCAAGCTGACGGTGATCCTCGTCCACAGCGCCGCTTAATGCGTAGGTTGCCCTGGCGCTTTCAAGAACAAAATTGGCCGACGATGAGTCTTCTGCGACCCGATTGGCCAGAGTGTTCAAAGCGTTCACTGCATCACTGACCCGATCAAGATCGGCCTGTGCCTCGTTCCACTGGTTGACCAGCACAGGATTGCCCCGGGTCGTACCAAGCTGCAGTCGGGCGCTGATCGCGGCCACGGCGGTATGATAGCGCTGCGCACTTTGCGTCACAGTTTCGGATATCACTTCAAGCTCGGTTGACCTCGAAGTGATATTTGACGTGACCTGCAAAATTTGAGCTTGCAGAGCACTGACACGCTGACCAATGGAGGTTCCAGTCTGTTGAAATGACGTTGATCTGGACGTCACGGCAACTGAAGTATTGTACCCCGTTCCCACTGGCGCTCCGATGCCGAAGCTGTCAGATGCATCAAGATCGCCCGGTGTCACTGGACCTGCGAATGTGCTGCCGACAGGCTGGCTGCCGCTCGGATCCGATGGAGGCGGTAGAAGGCCACCTTCTGATTCTGCTTCAATATCGTCACCGCCTGGCCACAGGGAGCCGAGATCGAACATGGAGTCAGCGTCAAAAGAACATGCGCTCACCAACAACCCCAGCGCCGCGGCAATGGCTGTGCTTTTCATGCCATGTCTCAATCGCGATCCTGTGGCAGCGAGCTTCAAAGTCTCTGCGCCAAAAATGGTCTCAAAGTAGGAAACAGTCACTGGCTGACCCCCCGGTTTTCTCTCAACTGTCATCTTCATAACGAGATATACTCCCCGCTTCGGCAAGTGACCAATTGAATCTGCCACCAGATCTGAACGTCTGTGCAAATCCATAGTTTGCCGATGTTGAGCACTTCAGCACCAGCGTCGCGAGACCCCGCCCTTGCCGTCACAAACAAATGGGGATCACCTTAAGCTCTCAAATTGTCAGCCACTGACAAACGAGTTTAGCTAAAGCCCCCGGTACCCTCAAGCGCCTTCCTGCCGTTTCAGTTGTCGCCTCGGCCCTTGGCACTGTAATGATGCGAAGGAGGCGCAGGCATGGTACTCTCAAGCCATGGTGCACCTTGCCAAGCAGGCCTGTCTTGAGTAGGTTCGCCACGCCTTTGGCCCTGAATGACCGGAAGCAGGCAAACAAGAATCGAAGTGAGGCTTGCGGATGATGTTTAAAGGGAAAATAGCGTGCGCGCCCGTAGCTCAGCTGGATAGAGCACCAGACTACGAATCTGGGGGTCGGGAGTTCGAATCTCTCCGGGCGTACCATTCTCCAGTTCAAACAACCCATTTGCCCGTCCGAATAACATTGGGGTGTTAACCGCCATGTTCTTGTTGCGTACCCATACAACTGGCCTTCTGACTTCCCTCATAATTCTTGCCGCGTTTTGGGCCATTGATACAGCGGCCCAGAACATTCCTTCATTCATGGCGCCTGGGCGATTTGAACAGCAGATTGGCCCACTTCCGGTCGTGCCGAGAGGGCCGACACCAGACGTCATTTCAAATCTCAGAGATTTGACAGAGATTCCGCGCGAAGGCGCTGACAGCATCAACTTTCAGTTACATCGAATTGAAATCGAAGGTGTGACGATTTACGAGCTTGCTGATCTGAGCGCATACTATGGCAATATCATAGGGCGGGAAGTCACATTGGCTGACATTTTCGTGGTCGCTGACGCGATCACGGCAAGATATGAAAGCGACGGCTTTCTGCTTGGCCGTGCTGTTGTCCCGTTTCAGGAACTGGATGACGGCATTCTGACCATTCATGTAATCGAAGGATATATCGATCGTATTTTGCTAACCGGTCAGCTACTCGGTCGGGACGAGCGTTTTCGCGAATTTTCGGAGAAAATTATAGGCTCCCGACCGCTTCATGCTTCTGTGCTCCAGCGCTACCTGCGATTGGCCGGCGATCTTGCTGGTGTCAGCATCAATTCGGTTCTGCAACCATCACAGTCCACTGAGGATGCGGCTGAACTGATCCTGGAAATCGTCCAGAAGCCCGTCGACGTTGTCTTGCGCGTGGGCAATCGGGGAACGCGCGTCCAGGGCCCCATGCAGCTTTTCGCGAATATCGGTTTCAATGGCATTGTTTCGAAGTACGGGCGCAGCGAAGTCGCCCTCGCCACGAGCCAGTTCCTTGCTGAAGAAGGCCGCCTCAGATTCATATCTGTTCGCCATGAAGAAACGATCAACGCCGAGGGGACGGTCGTGACAGCGGCGCTAAGTGGCAGCCGAATGAGACCAGGCGAAGAATTCCGCTCCCTCGACCCTGCCATGGAAGGTGAAGAGCCGATTCCCGTGGACACCCGCATCGAAAACGACATGGCAAGCATCGAAGTCAGTCATCCGATAAAACGATCCGGCAATCTGAACATCTATGTCGTGGGTGGCCTCTACGCACAGAATGCGGATGTCGAGCAAATGGATGTGAGTTTGGTCAACGATGACCTCAGAGTCCTGAGAGCCGCCGTCGTAAGCTATCTGAATGACAGGTATGGTGGGCAGTCTGCTGGTGCTCTCCGCATAAGCCAGGGATTGAACTTTCTCGGCGCTTCAGTTCAGGAAATTGACCAGCCCGAGGCCAGCGCCGGGTTCACAAAAATCACAGTTGAAGCTTCGCGCGCACAAAAGCTTACTGACTTTGCCAAACTCTTTATCCAGGCGGGTGCCCAGTGGACCGGCGATGACTTGCCGATCACGGAAGAATTTGTCGCCGGCGGTCGCGCCTTTGGCCGGGCCTATGACTTCGGTGAAGTTTCAGGCGACCGGGGTGCGGGCATGTCTGTCGAACTGCAAATCTCGCCGAAACTGAAAATCCCTATGATCCACCGCTACGAGATCTATGGTTTCTATGACATCGCCAAACTCTGGAACGAAAACGATCTGCCAGCGGGGAGAGTTGAGTCAGCGGGTGGCGGCCTGCGCTTTGCGGTGACCGAAACCTTGACCGCCGACCTCACGCTGGCCAAACCCCTCGCCGGGCCTGTGACTTCAAAGGGCGATGACGACTGGCGCATCTTCTTCGACATCTCAATGCACACGGAAAACCGTTTGCGTCCCCCGGCCAGATTCTAGCGCTTCGTTTAGACCACCGAAGCCATGCCGCCATCAACGTTGATCGCCGTGCCGTTGATGTAGGAGCCCTTGTCAGATGCCAGCAGGCAGGCGAGGTTTGCAAACTCTTCAGCGCGGCCAAATCGCCCCATGGGCATGTTCTTGCCACGCTCCGTCACGAACTCTTCAAAGGTAACATTGGGCTTGGCAGCGTCATAGCCCCGCTTTAGCTGATCACTGACGATCACGCCGATCATCAGGGCATTTACCAAAACATTGTGGGGTGCGCCTTCATGGGCGAGAACCTTGGTGAGCGCCATGCCCGCCGCCCGCGAGACAGAAGTCGGCGTTGATCTGGCGCCGGGTGTCTTGCCGGAGACAGCCAGCACATTGATGATACGGCCCCAGTTACGCGCCTTCATCTGAGGGAAGGCGAGCCTGGACAATCGGATGTTCGCGAAAAGCTTCAGGTTAAGGTCCTCCATCCACTGTTCATCAGTGACCTCCTCAAAGGGACGCGCATCCGAGCGACCCGCATTGTTCATCAGGATATCCACCTGACCGTGCTCAGCCACGACATCGGAATAGAGTTTCTTGAGCGCATCAGCATCAGTCACATCACATGGATGAATGCTCACGTTACCCTTGGCAACAGCTTCAATTTCCGCTTTGGCCTCCTTAAGAACCTCTTCCCGGCGTGCCACAATTGCAACGTTGGCGCCCGACCTCGCAAACTCGATAGCGGTTGCACGGCCAAGGCCAAGACTGCCCCCGGTTATGAGGGCAGTCCGTCCATCCATTGTCACTTCCATGATGCTCTCCCTGAACTGTTGAATTTCTTGCCGATATAGTGAAGAACCTGACACGCAATAGGAAGATGAAAGACATCATTTTTCCGCTATAAGGTCGATCAGACTTGGCTCTCGCGTCCAAAGGAAGGGAAATTCCATGAAGCTTGGAAAGCTGGCGCTTTTTGCTTTTGCCTGCGCTCTGATGTTTGGCGGATCAGAGGTTCGCGCAAGCGACGCCACTCGCGACGCCGCAATAGATGTCATGGAAAATTTCCTGGCCGCCTTCAATGCCCGTGACCTTGAAGCATGGGAGGCGACCTTCCACTTTCCCCATGTCCGAATTGCCAGCGGTCAGGCCACTGTTCTGGAGGCCGCCGGCATGCGCTCACCGACACTTTTCGACCAGCTTGCTGCCACGGGTTGGCATCATTCAGCCTGGAATTTCATCGACGTCATCTATGCCGGTGACGAAAAAGTTCATCTCGATGTTGAATTCACCCGATTCAGAGAAGATGGCAGCGTGCTGGCCGCCTATCGCTCGCTCTACATCGTGACGCTGCAGGATGGCCATTGGGGCATAAAAGCACGATCCAGCTTTGCGCCCTAGAGAGAACCCCTCGGAATGACCAAGCTCAGCGTAAATCTCAACAAAGTCGCACTTCTGCGTAACCAGAGAGATATCGGCTACCCCGATGTTCTTGAATTCGCTCGAATTGTGATTGCTGCCGGCGCCGATGGTATCACGGTGCACCCTCGGCCGGATGAGCGGCACATCACCCGCGCCGATACCTATGCGCTGGCCCAATTGATCCGCGATGAATTCGGCGGCCGCGTCGAATACAACATCGAAGGCAAGCCGACTGAAGACTACATGAATATCGTTCGCGACATCGTGCCGGATCAGGCAACGCTGGTACCTGACGAGCCCGATCAGCGGACCTCAGACCATGGCTGGGACCCGGACGAAAATGAGACCTCGGCTCTCGCCCCCATACTGGAAGAGCTTTCCGGCCTGGGGATCAGGACATCGCTCTTTCTGAATTCTGAACCGGACTTTGTCTCCCGCATCCACAATCTTGGGCCGGATCGGATCGAACTCTACACAGGACCCTGGGCTGATGCCTTCGGTACTGATGACGAGGCCCCTGTCCTCGGCCGCTACACTGCCTGCGGCGAACGGGCTGCATCCCTGAACATTGGTCTCAATGCCGGCCATGATCTGAACCTCGACAATCTCGGGACGTTTGTAAACGCTGTGCCGGATGTCGCCGAAGTCTCCATCGGGCACGCCATCACGGCTGATGCATTGAAAATGGGATTTGCCGAAGCGGTGCGCGCCTATCAGGCAATTTTGAAAAGCTAAGCCCCGCCTAGATACAGCGCCCGCCATCAACCTCCATGGCGGTGCCGGTGATGAAACTTCCTTCATCCGATGCCAGATAGAGGGCGGCGTTGGCGACATCATCCGGCATGCTCAAGCGCCCGAGCGGGATCGATCTGATGGTCCGCTCACGCAGCTCATCGCTATCGCCGCCCAGGAACTGGGGCAGCAGGGGCGTATCGCCGGCCACAGGACAGATCGCGTTCACCCGGATGTTGTCGGGTGCAAGCTCTATGGCCATAGCCTTTGCAATGGAGATCGCAGCGCCCTTGCTGGCCGCATACCAGACCAGACCGGGCCTTGGCCGAAGACCTGCGGTGGACGCTGTGATGATGAATGATCCACCCGCACCTTGCCTCTGGAACTGCGGAATTGAATGTTTTGCTGCGTGATAGATGCCCTTCACATTTACATTGAAAACACGGTCGAATTCCGCCTCGGACACTTCTGCCAGCGGCTGTGCGCTATGGGTAACGCCGGCATTGGCGACCATGACATCCAGCCGGCCATATGTTTCCGTCGTCGCACCAAGTAGTGCTGCCATGCCCGCATCTGTGGAGATGTCCGCCTCGACAAATTTGGCGGTGCCGCCGTTTTCCTCGATCGCTGCGACGACGCTCTCACCGAGTTCCGCCTGAATGTCATTGACGACCACGGACGCCCCTTCGCGCGCAAATGTATGGGCTATGCCCTCGCCAAAGCCTGATGCCCCACCCGTCACGATGGCCACTTTGCCCTGAAGCCTCATTACAGTTCTCCTTTGCCCTTTGTCCTGTCGCTTTCTAACATGGCACGAGCCTAATGAATTACACGCAGCGAAGGAACGTTCATGAGCTATGAATATCTGACAATCGAGCGAACCGGAGGGATCGTCACAGCCACCTATTCGAGCCCGCCGCTTCACACTCTGACTGCACCGGCGATCGAGGAGCTATTGGCCTTCCTTGACACGCTGGAAGGCGACGACGAAGTGCGCGTTGTCATTTTCCGGGGCTGCGGCGAAGGCTTCTTCGCGCGCCATTACGATGTCGGTGAGCTGGTCGGCCTTGCTGGGGCTATCGAAAAGAACGGCGCTGAGCAGTTCATTGAAAACGCCGGCAAACAGTTCCACGGCACCAACCGTGTCGGCATGCGCATCGAAGCCGCGCCCTGGATCGGCATTGCCGCCCTTAACGGCAGTGCAGCGGGCGGCGCATTCGAAATCTCGCTCGCCTGCGATTTTCGTCTGATGGCGGATGGTCCCTATGAGGTCGGCCTGCCCGAAACTACGCTTGGCATTCTGCCCGGCGCCGGCGGCACCCAGAGGCTCGCCCGCCTTATTGGGTCGGCGCGCGCCATGGATATGATTTTGAACGGCATCCTCGTCGGCCCAAAGGAAGCTCTGACGCTCGGCATCGTCCAGCGCGTCTTCCCCGAAGACACATTTGATCGTGACGTCATGGCCTTCGCCCAAAATCTGGCGTCACGACCGCAGCTGTCCCTTGCACTCGCCAAGGAGAATATTCTGAATACTGCCAACGTGACGCTGGATGAAGGCCTCATTGCCGAACAGATCAGTTTCATGAAAACCATGGCGACAGAGGACGCCCGCACCAAAATGCTCGACTATGTCGAAGGCCGCATGGACATCCACGGCAACGAAAGTGGCTGACTATTCGGCAGCAACCTTGCCAAGCCCGGCATCGTTCCGGTCAATAAACGATGTCAACGCATCAATATATTCCGGCACCACTACTGTCGCATGGGACTTGCCCGGTATCACGACGTTCGTAAAGTTCGGCAGCTCACGCGCCAGGCGATGAGTTTTTGCATTGGGTTTGTCAAAGCCACCATTGATTCCCATTGTCGGGATTGTAACGCGAGGCAAGTCAATGCTGCTCCGCGATCCGTCCGGCCAGGGATAAGCCCGCACAGCTTTCAGTGCTTCGGGGTCGCGAAGAGGATCGTTTTGCAACGCCCCTGCCATTTCCTTTTCGGCCGGATCCTGACCTTCTTCATCGGCCGGCACTTTGGCGATCCATTCTGGATCTGTTTCCTGGACACCGGAGCCACCCCAGGCCGCCGTGATCCAGCGATCCGGATGCCGTTCCAGAAGCTGCGTTACAATAAAGCCGCCCATGGAATAGCCATGCAAATGCGCTTTCTCGATGCCAAGATGATCCAGCACCTCGATCACATCCTCGGCCATTTGCGGCCCGTATTGCGCCCCGTCATGGGGTTTGTCAGAACGTCCATGGCCACGGCAGTCTATGCAGATGACCCGATGATTGTCTTTCAGGGCATCAACAACGCCGGTGTTGAACCATTTGTACTCACCATGTGACGTATACCCGTGGATCAGCATCACGGGCGCGCCAGCACCAGATCCGTCGTTCACATCATAGAAGTGAATATTGATCCCATCCGAGACTGTCAGATTGTGGCTGTAGTCCATCGCATTGGTCATATCGTCTCACCCTTCAGGCCGAACGTTGCGCTTTGTCGCGCTCGTTTACGGCTTTGATCTGATTGCGGATTTCTTCCCATTCCTCGTCCGTGCGGCTTCTGAGCGCCGCTGAGCCCTGACCATGGTGCCCACCACCTGTAATCGAGATGGTTTCACCGTTGATATAGTCACAGCCATCGGCCATCAGGAAGACGGCAAGATTGGCAAGCTCCTCCATATCGCCGATCCGGCCCATGGGATTGCCGGCGCGGGATCCATCGTTGGTCTGGCTGCCTTCACGGCGCGCCGCCTGTGGTGACAGCCGCGCCGATGCGCCTTCGGTCGGAAATGCGCCCGGTGCAATTCCGTTCACGCGAATGCCGTAGGGCGCCCATTCAACACCGAGCGACTTGGTCATGGTGACGACACCGGCTTTCGCGCTCGCCGATGGCACGACATAGGGACTGCCGGTCCAGGCATAGGTGGCGACGATGTTGAGGATGCTGCCCTTGTGCCCGCCTTCGATCCAGCGACGGCCGACCGCACTGCTCATATAGAAAGTGCCGTGGAGCACGATGTTGGTAATGGCATCAAAGCCGCGCGGGCTCAGATCCTCGGATCGGGAAATGAAATTGCCGGCGGCATTGTTCAAAAGCCCGTCGAGGGGACCGGATTGCCAGACTTCCTCCACCACTTCTTCGATGGCGGCAGGCACACGGATATCAAGCGCATAGGTCGCGACCCTGCCACCATGTTTGTCCATCATGCGCTTGGCCGTGTCTTTGAGGATTCCACCCCGGCGACCGCATATGATGATATCGGCACCCAGTTCGAGATACTTGGTTGCCATAACCTCGCCGAGCCCGGTGCCGCCACCAGTCACCAGAATGCGTTTGCCCTTCATCAGGCCGTCTTTGAACATGTCTCTCCCCTTTTCCTTCAGGTCTTTGACAGCTAGCCTAGACCAAAGAAATCTGCGGACAAAGGGGAAGAGTATGAAGTTGTTTGCGTGCCTGTTTGCTGCCACGGCCTTCCTGGCGGCCTGCGACTCAGGCTCAATTGCTGCCGCTACACGAGATGTTGACGCGGCGAGTTATGGCGAAGACTGGCCCTTTTCTGTATCTGAAGCTGAGCTTTCCTGCCCCAACCGTTATCCGGCCCTGACGGCCAATGGCGTGACTTATGGGCTCACCATGGGCGGCACCATGCAGGGCCTCGCCGACATCAAACCGATTCGCCTCGTCCGCCCCGACCTCGCAGACAGGTTCGGCGATGCCGCCGCAGAAATGGGCGCGCCTTTGCCGCTGGTGAATATGGATGCTGTCGTCGAGATGGCGCTCGAGCTTTGCTACGACTAGACAGATTGAGTCGTTCGCTTCAAGAATCGATTCCGAAGGACCTCCGACCTAGTCGTCGTCCATCCTGAGTGCGGCGATGAAGGCTTCCTGCGGAATTTCCACATTGCCGATTTCGCGCATGCGTTTTTTGCCGCGCTTCTGCTTTTCGAGAAGCTTTTTCTTCCGCGTGACATCGCCACCATAGCATTTCGCAGTGACGTCTTTCCGCATGGCGCTGACGGTTTCGCGCGCAATGATGTTGCCGCCGATGGCCGCCTGAATGGCGATTTTGAACAGCTGCCTGGGGATCAGTTTTTTGAGGCTTTTGCAAAGTGCGCGTCCCCGGGCCTCGGCGCGCGAGCGATGGACCAGCATGGAAAGTGCGTCCACCGGTTCGGCATTTACAAGAACACTGAGCTTGACCAGATCGCCTTCTTCATAGCTGTCGATGTGATAGTCAAAGCTTGCATAACCCCGGCTGACCGACTTCAGGCGGTCATAGAAGTCAAACACTACCTCATTCAGCGGCAGCCGGTAGACCAGCATGGCCCGGTCGCCGGCATAGGTCAGATCAACCTGAACGCCGCGCCGTTCTTCGCAGAGCTTGAGGATGCCACCGAGATGTTCGTCCGGCACAAGGATCGTGCCTTTGATCCAGGGCTCTCTTACGTGATCGATGTAAACCTGGTCGGGCATGTCGGCAGGATTATGTAATTCCACCATGGTGCCGTCGTTCTTGTAGACCTCATAGATTACACTCGGTGCTGTAGTGATCAGATCGAGATCAAACTCGCGCTCCAGCCGTTCCTGGATAATCTCAAGATGCAAAAGCCCGAGAAAGCCGCAGCGGAAACCAAATCCAAGGGCGGCGGACGTTTCCATTTCAAAATGAAAGCTGGCGTCGTTCAATCGCAGTTTCGCCAAAGATTCTTTCAAATGCACGAAATCAGAATTGTCGACCGGGTAGAGGCCACAGAAAACCACCGGCAGGCTTTCCTTGAACCCTGGCAACGCGACCAGGGCCGGCTTTTTCGCATCCGTAATGGTGTCACCAACTTGCGTATCAGCAACTTCCTTGATGGCGGCGGTGATGTAACCCACATCGCCCGGGCCCAGGCTATCCACTTCCACCTGTTTCGGCGTGAAAATCCCGACCCGGTCGACGAGATGCGATGTGCCGCCGGCCATCATGCGGATCTGCTGGCCTTTTCTGATCGTGCCGTCCTTGACGCGAACCAGAATGACCACGCCGAGATAGGAATCGTACCAGCTGTCCACCAAGAGAGCCTTGAGCTCGGACTCAAGTTCGCCGGTGGGAGGGCCGAGACGATTTACAAGCGCTTCGAGGACATCGTGGATGCCTTCCCCTGTCTTGGCCGACACAGGGATCGCGTCCGAGGCATCAAGGCCGATGACATCTTCAATTTGCTGGGCAACCTGCTCGGGCTCAGAGGCCGGCAGATCAATCTTGTTGAGGACCGTCACGATCTCGTGATCATGGTCGAGAGCCTGATAGACGTTCGCCAGCGTCTGCGCTTCGACGCCCTGGCTTGAATCGACGATAAGCAAGGATCCTTCGCAGGCTGAGAGCGACCGGCTCACCTCATAGGCAAAGTCGACATGGCCGGGCGTATCCATGAGATTGAGGACATAGTCCTCACCGTTATCGGCCGTGTAGTTGAGCCTTACCGTCTGCGCCTTGATGGTGATGCCGCGCTCACGCTCGATGTCCATGCTGTCGAGGACCTGTTCGCTCATTTCGCGATCTTCGAGGCCGCCACAGATCTGAATCAGACGATCCGCAAGGGTCGACTTGCCGTGATCAATATGGGCAATGATCGAAAAATTTCTGATGTGGGCGAGATCGGTCATGGCCGCGGGTTTTATCACCCTTGGCAGGCCACGCCAAGAACCATCAATCCGGCTCAATGGTTCTTGATGTGCCCTCAAGGCCGGTATTACCCAGGCTAACGCCGGCAACGCCGCCGCCGGAAACATCGGTGATGCCGCTGAAGAGTGCCGGGCCCTTCGCCAGGAGCCCGCCGTCTGCAATGATCGTCTGTCCCGTGACGAAGTTCGCATCGCTGGAGGCAAGAAACAGCGCCACATTGGCTATGTCCTGCGCTTCGCCGGCTTCGGGCCAGGGCTGCACTGAAATGAGATGGTTCCGCATCATTTCGCGGCTCGCCGGATCATTCGAGCCCAGAAGCGGGGTCAAGATGCCGCCTGGCGCAATGGCATTGACTCTTATCCGGTCGGCGGCCAGTTCAATGGCCACGGACTTCGTCAGATTGGCAACGGCTGCCTTGGCGGCGGAATAGATGTGTGGCCCGGCGCCGCCACCCATGCCGGCAACCGATGACGTCGAAATGATGGAGCCGCCCTCACCCTGCTTTTTCATCGCTCTGGCAGCATGCTTCATGCCGAAAAAAACGCCCTTCACCAGAATGTCCATGGTGATGTCATATTCGCTTTCAAGCGTCTCTGTGACCGAGCCCATGGCGCCACCGACACCGGCATTGTTGAAGATGCAGTCAAGCCTGCCGAATTTTTCGACCGCCAGATTGATGAGCGCTTCGATGTCCGGTTCAGATGTGACATTGCCCGGAAGCGCCGCGATCTGGTCCCGAGCACCAAGCTGACCGGCGAGCTGAACGGTCTCGTCAAGGGTCGTCTCATTGAGATCGCCAATGACAACCGACGCGCCCTCTTTCAGAAAAGTAAGGGCCGTATCCCTGCCGATGCCGCTGCCGCCGCCGGTGATAACGGCGACCTGTCCGTCCAATCGTCCCATAGCGTAGTCCTCTTCGATGTTCGCTACACCTACCACCGTTCGTGCTGAGCTTGTCGAAGTATGGCCACAAGCTCAGCCTTTTGCCATCCTTCGACAAGCTCAGGACGAACGGATGCTCTTAGTTCTAGCTTCGCAATGTGCCGCCGGTTGCTTGTTCAACCGCGGCAATTATTCTTGCGCTGACGCCTTCGATCTCGGCCTCTGTCAGCGTCCGGTCGTCTGCCTGCAGCCTTACTGAAAAGGCGATAGACTTCTTGCCCTCACCAATGTGCTCGCCTTCATAGACATCAAATATTGCGGCTTCAGTGATCAGGGCTTTTTCAGCGCCCTTTGCCGCCCGCAGGATGTCACTCGCCAGAACATTGTGATCCACCAGGAAGGCAAAATCCCGTTCAACGGACTGGTAGTCCGACATTTCGGCGCTACCCTTCGATTGCCCGCCCTTTGATCGCGGCAACGGAACGCTGGCGACAAAAATCTCGAACCCGGCAGCCGGACCTTCAACATCCATGCTGGCCAGGATACGCGGATGAAGTTCGCCAAACTGGGCCAGAGTATTCTTTGGCCCAAGACGCAAAACGGCGCTCCGGCCCGGGTGATACCAGGGCGCTGCATCTGTGGCGATCTGCAGATTGTCTACCGGGGCGCCAATTTCGGACAAGGCCGTCAATACGTCTGCCTTGACCGCATAGGCGTCGACCTGAGCTGCCGTTCCGGACCAATGCCGTGCCATGGTGTCGCCCCGCCGAATACCCGCGGCGATCAGTGTCTGGCCCTCCGGCGTATCATCCTCAAACTGTGGGCCAAGTTCGAAAAGAGCGAGGTCGTGGTGGCCTCTGGCTACGTTCCGGCGGACGGCCGCAAGCAGACCCGGCATCAGGCCTGGGCGCATCGTATTCATGTCCATGGAAATCGGGTTTTCAACCGTCAGCTCCAACGAACCACCGCCGAAAATTTCAGCGTCTCCGGCAGGAATGAACGAGTAACTGATACATTCGGAATAGCCGATTGCTGCAAGACTGCGGCGCAAGATGCTCACACGAGCCTGCTCTTTCGATAAGACGCGCGCGCTCACCACTTCCGTTCTCGGCAACGCTGTCGATGGCAGGTCCCCATATCCGTGTATTCGCGCCACTTCCTCCACAAGATCAGCTTCGCCTTCGATGTCGCGCCGCCACGAAGGGGGCGTCACCGTCAGACCGCTTTTGTCTTTCAGCGGCCGGGTGCCGAATTCAAGGCTCTTGAGGATGCGCGTCATGGCGGCACTTTTGATCTCAAGTCCGGTCAGCGACCTTACTCGATCAAATCGGAACGTAATTTCCCGTTGCCATTCGGGCACGGATCCGGCGATCACTGTTTCGCTGGCCTCGCCGCCGCAAAGTTCAAGAATGAATTTTGTCGCAAGCTCCATCCCCGGGCCGACAAATTCAGGGTCAACGCCGCGCTCAAACCGGTAACGCGCATCGCTCAGAATGCCAAGTTTGCGGCCTGTCATCGCTGTGCGGATGGGATCGAAATAAGCCGCCTCAATGAAGACGTTTACGGTATCTTCTGTAACCCCTGAAGGTTCTCCACCGATGACGCCGGCAAGACCGAGCGCCTCTTTGGTATCGGCGATGACACACATTTCGGGGTCAATAACGTACTCGTTGTCGTCTAGCGCCCGAAGTATCTCGCCATCCCGGCCAAGCCTGGCAGTGATCGGGCCGGACACCTTGTCGGCATCAAACACATGGAGCGGCCGACCGCGATCAAAAGTCAGAAGATTAGTGATGTCCACCAGAGCTGAGATCGGACGAAGCCCGATCGCCGTCAGTTTCTTCTGAAGCCAGGTCGGGCTCGGCCCGTTCTTTACACCTTTGATATAACGGCCAACGAACAGCGGGCAGGCATCTTCAGTGCCTTGGTCAAATTCAAGGGTCAGGTCTATGGGGCTCTTGAATGTGCCTTTGATGGCCTTTGGCGCCTTGGTCAGCACCTTGCCAAGGCCATCCGCGGCCAGATCACGGGCGATACCGTCGACGCCCAGGCAATCCTGGCGGTCCGGCGTGATCTGGATTTCAATCACCGGATCATCAAGGCCCATGGCTTCAGCCATCGGCATGCCCACTTCGGCAGAGGCGGGCAGCTCGATGATGCCTTCATGCTCTTCCGACAGACCCATTTCGCTTTCCGAACAGAGCATGCCGGAGCTTTCGACACCCCTGATCTTCACTTTCCTGAGTTCCATGCCGGTGCCTGGCACAGTGCTGCCGGCGGGCGCAAAAATGCCCTTGAGGCCCGTCCTCGCGTTGGGTGCGCCGCAGACAACATCCAGCGTCTCGCTGCCCGTTGTCACGGTACAGATTTGCAGTTTGTCGGCATCCGGGTGGGGCTTCGCCTCGAGCACTTCAGCCACGACAAAAGGCGAAAAGATGGCCGCTGGATCCTTGATGTCTTCCACTTCCAGACCAAGGGATGTCAGCTTTTCGGAGATTTCGTCAAGGGATGCATCCGTCTCCAGATGCTCCTTCAGCCATGAGATGGTGAACTTCATCGGCTGAGCCCGCCCAGAAGGCTCGGCACGTCGAACGGCGAAAAACCATAATGATCCAGCCAGCGCACATCGGACTCGAACATCGCCCGAAGATCGGGAATCCCGTATTTCAGCATGGCGGGCCGATCCACGCCCATACCGAAAGCGAAGCCCTGCCATTCCTCAGGGTCGAGATTGACATTCTCAAGGACCTTGGGATGGACCATGCCGCAACCCGCTATCTCCAGCCAGTCGTCGCCTTCTCCGATGACAATCTCGCCGGCTTCGTGGCGGCAGCCAATATCGACCTCGGCGGACGGTTCCGTGAAGGGGAAGAAGCTCGGCCGGAAGCGCATCGTGACTTCGTCAACTTCGAAGAACGCTTTGACAAATTCTTCGATGCAACCCTTCAGGTGCCCCATGTGGATGTCATGGTCGATCACCAGACCTTCAATCTGGTGAAACATCGGCGTGTGCGTTGCGTCAGATTCTTTCCGATAGGTCCGCCCCGGTGCAATGAAGCGGTAGGGCGGCTTTTCCGCCAGCATAATCCTGACCTGAACCGGAGAAGTATGGGTCCGGAGAACCGGCTTCGCGCGATTTGAATCCTTGTCGCCGCTGCCACTCAGGTAGAAAGTATCGTGCATCTGGCGCGCTGGATGCTCCGGCGGGATGTTGAGGGCAGTGAAATTATGAAAGTCGTCTTCTATGTCCGGCCCTTCCCTGAGGGCAAATCCCATATCCGCGAAGATCGCGACGCATTCGTCCATGACCTGGCTGATGGGATGAATGTGACCCGCAGTCCTGGCGCGCGCAGGCAAAGTGATGTCAATGGCTTCTGATGCCAGACGCTCATCCATCGCCGCATCGAACAGGAACTGGTGGCGGACCTCAATGGCGTCGGCGATGCTGTCCTTCAGGCCATTCAGCTTGGGGCCCATGACCTGACGCTCCTCAGGGCTCATGTTGCCAAGCTCGCGCATCAGCAGGCTGACGCTGCCTTTCTTGCCAAGCACATTGACGCGTATTTCTTCCAGTGAAGCTTGATCAGCAGCGGCATTTACTGCGGCCAGCTGTTCAGCTTCGATTTTGTCGATTTCTTCAGGCTTTATTGCCATGACCTTCTCCGCTCATCTGCATATCACAGGGAGAATCCGTAAGTAACAGGCACCTCCCACTCGAAGGGTCCCAATTCCTATTAGTCACGATTGGATGAGGGGCCCTCGGCTCGGGCCCCGTCAGATCAAGCAGCCTGATCGAGTGCTGCTGTCGCCTGATCAACAAGGGCCTTGAAGGCCTCAGGTTCCTGGACAGCGAGATCAGCGAGTACTTTCCGATCAACCTCTATGCCCGAGAGCTTGAGGCCGTGGATAAATCGCCCATAGATCAGGCCATGCTCGCGCACGCCGGCGTTGATGCGTTGGATCCACAGGGCGCGGAAATTGCGCTTTCTGACTTTGCGATCGCGATAGGAGTACTGGCCGGCCTTTTCGACGGCCTGGACCGCAGCCCGGAACGTATTCTTCCTGCGGCCGTTGTAGCCCTTCGCGGCTTTGATGACTTTGCGGTGACGGGCATGCTTGGTGACGCCCCTTTTGACACGTGACATTCTGGCCCCCTAACCGTACGGCAAAAACTTTTTGATGATCTTCGCATCCGCCGCCGAGGCAAGCGTACTGCCGCGACGGTTCCTGCGGGTCTTGTTGGACCGTTTGATCATGTTGTGGTTTTTGCCAACCTGGCCACGGCGCACTTTGCCATTGGCAGTCAGTCTGAAGCGCTTTTTGGCGCCGCTCTTGGTCTTCATTTTGGGCATTTCCGATCCCTTCAGGTAAGAGCCCCAAATCTTCTCTGAGAACTGGCGCTCTGGATGGTAATTGCACCGCCTCGGCATGCCCTTTTTCAGCCGGACGGCGCGGTGGCAGGCTTATAGCCGCGCATCCTCGATAATGCAAGTTGGGAAATATCCGATGTCTCGGCCGCGCGTGCCGAAATCGCAAATTCTAGACCGGGCACATCACCATGGTCATTTGCCGGCCTTCAAGCTTCGGCAACATTTCGATCTTGGCGATTTCCTTGGTGTCATCCCGCACGCGGTTCAGAATATCGACGCCCAGTTCCTGATGACGCATTTCGGCGCCGCGGAAACGAAGCGTGACCTTGACCTTGTCGCCCTGGTCGATGAATTTTCGCACCGAGCGCATCTTCACGTCATAGTCATGAATATCGATATTGGGACGCATCTTGATTTCTTTGACGTCCTGCGTCTTTTGCTTCTTCTTGGCGGCGTTGGCCTTTTTCTGGGCTTCGAACTTGAATTTTCCGTAGTCCAGAATCTTGGCTACAGGGGGATCGGCATTGGGGGACACTTCAACAAGGTCCAGTCCAGCTTTTTTCGCCAACTCAATGGCCGCTTGGGTCTTTACAACACCGACATTGTCGCCTGTCTCATCTATCAGCCGCACTTCTGATGCTTCGATAAACTCATTTGCCCGCGGTCCGTCCCGAGTGGGCGGTGCGGCTCTCATTGGTCGTCTGGCTATTTACCTGTCTCCTTCCAAAGTGACTGCGTCAGCCGTTCCCGGCAAATTTCGCGTCTATGTATCCCGTCATTATTAGCACTTCCAGCGCAGAATGACGAAGACACATTCAAGAATAGGGCCATTTCTGACGCCCGATCAATGGATTTCACACTGAAGCGGGCCCTCAGACGCGACAACAGTCTCTCGGAGTGGAAAAACCTATGAAAACAGGCGGAGAGTCGCTGCCACCAGATTTTCCGACTTAATTTCAAAAGGATAGCCGTACTCGGCCACAGCAACATGATCTCCGCGGGGAACCTCACGCAAGCGATTGATGCCATTGGGCACCAACATCAGGGTGGCAACGCCGTAGGCAGCTGCAAGGGCCGCTGCGCCCTGATCGGTGGTCAGGACAAGTCGCGAATTCTGAAAAATCTCTGCGGAGTCGGTCAGGCGGCTGGCACGAACCTGGCCGATGGCGGCAAAGGATTTCGGCAACGCCGCCATCTCATCGCCTGAGACCAGCAACTGAGGTTCGAGACCGCGCCGCGCCATGTTCTCAAGGAATTTTCCGATGCCCACCCAGTCGTTGTTCGAAAAAACATCTTCGGAGATTTCGGGAAATACGATTGTCAGGGCAGCTGCGCCGCCGCTCCCTTCGCGCCTTGGCAGAGAAGGCTGGCCCAGATCGCCAAGCCCGGCGCTGCCCAGAAGCTCGCTCAATTGATCCTGAAGACGGAGCGCGCGAAATCCGGGATGCCGCCGCCCGCGCACAGAATAAATGTGCTCGCCGCCAGCCGGCACGACAGCAAACCAGTGAAGCCGCGCCGAGGAATTGAATTCATAGACCTGGCTGAACTTCGTCCGCAACAACTCTGCAACCAGCTTTAGTCCAGCCAAAGACCATCTCAGGTCACGAGCTGGAACTCGCCGCTCACAGGAAATGACCTCGTCGACGACGGCAGCGTGCTCGTCCTCTGCGACCAGCCAGAGGCTGTCTGTTCTGTGACGTTTTTGAATGGCCGAAAGCGCCGGCAGCGCTTCAACAAGGCCGAAAATGGTATCAGGTGCAATGATCAAAATGTTCTGTGCCACAGACATGGCATGAAGCATAGCTTGGCAACAGGCAGCAGGGTTGAAAAGATAGGGCCAAATGTCCGACAGCTTCAAATACATCCCGGCACGACCGGAACAGACCGGCGACGTGCCCAGAATCGGCACGCGCAGCCTCAAGGGTAGGGGCACGCCGCTCATATATTTTCCGGGCTTCGGTGCCACCATGGAAGGAAACAAGGCTGCAGCGCTGGCGGGCTTTGCTGACAGGGAAGGCATTCCCCTGGTCCGGTTTGACTATCAGGGGATCGGCGCATCGGGCGATGATGATACGCCTGGCACGATTACACTCTGGCGCGATGATGCGATCTCGGTGATTGATCAGTTGGTCGAGAGACAGGTGATTATTGTGGGCTCCAGCATGGGCGCCTGGATCGCACTTCTTGCGGCACTGGCGAGACCGGCAAAAATACAGTCCCTGGTTCTGATCGCCTGTGCTGCTGACTTCACAGAGCCCATGCGCCAAAAGCTCGATGCTGACCCTGACATCGGGTCAGGCTTTCCAAAGGGCTTCATAGAAAGTGGTGCCAACCACCTCCTGCTCGATGCGATGATCGAGGTTTCCTGCCCCGTCACCTTGATTCATGGTCGAAATGACGCGACCATTCCCTGGCAGAATTCACTTAAAACGGCCACAAAGTTACGATCCACTGATGTAACCGTTCATGTACGCGGCAAGGGAGATCATCGGCTGTCAACGGAGCCCGATCTTGAGTTCATGTTTGCCAATGTAAGAAAGCATCTTGGTCGATGAGGAGAGTTGCGGAATTTCTGTCGTGCTGTGCCCTGCTGATTTCTCTGATGGTCATAGCGCCGTCAGCTCGCGCCGTCGGGGAGGCATCGTCAATCGACGGGTCATGGTCGCCGCCGGCCGGCTCTGCACGCGTCCGCTATGAGACATGCATCGCGAAAACTTTCATTGACCCTCAAAGCGCGGTGCTTGATGCCCGCGCCTGGTTCATCGCCGAACGTACCGATGCGGCGCGACATTGTGAAGCGAAAGCACTGATCGCGCTCAGTCAATACACAGACGCGGCGGTGCTGCTGTCTGAACTCGCCTATAATGCACAACCCGACAACTGGATCATAAAGGGATCGCTGTTTGCCCAGGCTGGAAATGCCTGGATTCTGGCTGATGATTCAGAAGAAGCCTTAAGGATATTCGATGAAGCCTTGCAGTTTCTGCCCAATGATCCTGAACTTCTGCTCGATCGCGCGAGGGCCAATGCCGACCTTGGCCATTTCGATACAGCCATTTTCGACCTGAACTCGTCTCTCGACATTGATCCGGGAAACCCGGACGCTTATGTTTTCAGATCAAGTGCCAGGCGGGTTCTCGAGTTTCACGACCTCGCCCTTCAGGATGTGGAAACTGCACTTCAACTTCAGCCAGATCATCCGGCAGCGCTTCTGGAGCGCGCCAATCTGTTTTTGATCCGGGGCGAACGTGACGCCGCACAAAGAGATCTGTTGATGGTCATCCGGTTGGCACCCGATACGTCTCTTGCCAGAATTGCTCGCGAGACCCTTGAGCCACTGCTTTACGAATAGGCATCCCATTCTGCCAGAACGTCTGCATCTGTTTCGCCCGCTATGTGGTTGCGGCGAAGTTCGTTGAACGCTGCGGGTTCCAGAAGCCGGGTCAGCGCCCATACGGCCATGGCGCGCACCAGCGGCGAGTTATCGCTCAGGCGTGCCCGCACGCATTCGGTGACGGTTTCGTCCTCAGTGTTGCCAAGCGCGATCAGGACGTTTCTGACAAAGCGATCGCGGCCAATCCGCTTAATCGGGCTTCCGGAAAACACCTGGCGGAAATCTGGATCATCAAGGGCCGCCAGATGCGTCAGTAGCGGCGCCGAAAGCTCCATCCTTGGGTGGAACTGGGCTTCCTTCGACAGCGACGCATATTTGTTCCAGGGGCAAACGGCAAGACAGTCATCGCAGCCATAAATACGGTTGGCCATGGCTTCGCGAAACTCCCTTGCGATATGGCCCTTGTGTTCAATCGTCAGATAGGAAATGCATCGGGTTGGATCGAGCTGATAGGGCGCCGGAAAAGCCTTGGTCGGGCAGATTTCCAGGCACGCGGTGCAGGTGCCGCAAACCCCCTCATGCTCGGCGTCTGCGCTGAGATCCATATCGGTATAAATTGCGCCCAGAAAGAGCCATGACCCAAATTCAGTGGAGACGAGGTTGGTATGCTTCCCCTGCCAGCCGAGGCCGGCTTTTTGCGCCAGAGGTTTCTCGAGAACTGGCGCTGTGTCGACAAACACCTTGATGGCTACGTCGTGTTTCGCAATTAGCCAGCCGCCCAGCTGCTTCAGCCGGCCCTTGATAAGGTCATGGTAGTCTCTGTTCTGGGCATAAACTGAAATTTGACCGCGGGAGGCCCGTTTCTGCAGCGCCAGCGGTTCACTGGCCGGACCGTAATTTGTCCCGAGCATGATGATGCTCCGGCAATCGGACCAAAGCGCCTTCGGATCGGCACGCCAATCCGCTCTTTCGCCAAGCCAGGCCATGTCGCCGATCTGATCTTTTTCAATGAAAGCGCGAAATCTCTCACCAGCCAGGCCGAGCTGATCGGGAGACGTAATGCCGACCACATCAAATCCCAGGGCAAGCGCGCGCGCTTCGATCTCTCCTTTGATCAGGGCTTCGGCTGCCAGCTTCTGGTGAGGTTCGGCGTCCAAGGAACAATTCCCATCCCATTTGGTTAGAAATCGAGATCAGCATAATGCCTGGGCGGCGGCATACCACTGATATAGTCGCCCAGCAAAGGGCGAAAACTTGGCCGTGATTTCACGCGCACATACCAGTCTTTGACCTGGCCGTAGTCTTCCCAGGGAATGTCACCCAGATAGTCGAGACAGGACACATGTGCAGCCGCGGCCATGTCGGCAAGGCTGATTTCATCGCCCGCGAGCCAGTTTCGGCTTTCTACCAGCTCACCAATGTAATCGAGATGATGCCGCAGATTTCTGAGGCTGGTGTGGAGCACACGGCTGTCAGGTGCGCCCTCGCCCTGGAGCCGGCGATAGACTTTTTCGTAAATGATTCCGCGCGTAACGTCTAACCCCATTTTTTGATCAAACCAGGCCACCAGCCGTCTTGTTTCGGCCCGGCTTGGTGGGTCAAATCCAAAGATTGATCGATCCGGAAGCGTCTCATCAAGGTACTCGCAGATCGCGGCGCTGTCAGCGATGACAAAATCACCGTCAATCAGCACCGGTACTTCACACGCCGGATTGAGCGCCACAAAGCTGTCGCTCCGTTCCCAGATATTTTCCTCGTGCAATTCGAAGGCCGCCGATTTCTCTGCAAGAACAATTCGGACTTTGCGGCAATAGGGAGACAGTGGGAGATGATAGAGGGTGCGCATCTGAACAAGTGTACAGAAAGTCGCCAAAAGCGTGAAGTCACTGATTACGGCCCTCTTGTTACCCAAGTTGCGGTTTTCTGAGGTTTCTTGTTTTCGGCGGATGAAAATGTAAGCTCCATCGGACTTACTCTTCGCCAGGATCATTGCAATGTCGCCATTTCAGCTCTCACTTGTTTCGATCGTCCAGGGGATCACCGAATTTCTGCCGATCAGCTCATCTGGTCATCTGGCCATATTGCATCTGCCCCTTGGCTGGCCAGATCAGGGGCCGGAAATTGATGTGGCTGTTCACGTCGGCACGCTGTTTGCAGTTATCTTTTATCTCCGCGCCGAGGTAAGGCGCCTCATTGTCACACTCTTTACATTCACAAAGGGCGAGGTGCGAGGCCCATCCGAGGCAGATAAAGGCCTCTTGCTGGCGCTCATTATCGGCACGCTGCCACTGGCGGTCTTCGGCGCCCTCATTGTCCTGCTGGACTGGGCTGACCTTTTGCGGACGGCTGAAGTCGTCGGCTGGATGACCCTTCTTTTTGCCTTGCCGCTCTATTTCGCCGACAAATATGGGTCGCATGAAAAAGTTCTTGAAAATGCTGACTGGAAAAACGGTCTCTACATGGGACTGGCCCAATGCCTGGCGCTCGTGCCCGGCACCAGCCGGTCGGGCGTCACGATCACACTGGCGCGGCAACTGGGTTTCAAGCGCACCGACGCGGCAAGATATTCGATGCTGTTGTCGATCCCGGCGATCCTTGCTGCCGGATCAGCGATTACCTACGGGCTGATCGAAGAAGGAAATGTGGAGCTCGGCATTGATGCCCTGCTTGCCGCCGCGCTCGCCGCGCTCACCGCATTTTTGGCCATTAAGGTGCTGATGGCATGGCTCGAACGGGCGACGCTTCTGCCTTTTGTTCTTTACCGTCTGGTTCTTGGCAGCGTCATTTTGGCCTGGGTCTACCTGGGTGCCTAAGCGACCCCACTAACCCGTGGCGAATTCGCCGGAACGCCGGTAGCGCGCAAGATAGGTCGGCACGATGGCGCCGATGGTCTGCGCCTGAATGCCAAAAGTATCGAGCGCATTTTCACCTACGACCACATTGTCAACGGTCAGAGAGCGCACCTGATCGGCGGTTACGAGCGCTGCCGGCAACAGACCGAGCAACGCACCCGTCATCAGGGAAAACACGTAGGGCTGCGGCACGAAGAGACGGGAACGATCGATTGTGTCTGCCACGAACTGCAGAATTTCCTGAAGTGTCATAACCTGCGGGCCGCCGACTTCGAGAACCTGTCCCCGTGTCGAAGTATCATCAAGCACTGCCATTATGACATCAGCCACATCACCGACATAGACCGGCTGCAGTTTCGACTGCCCCCCGTTCAAAAGCGGGAAAACCGGCATCATGCGCAAGAGAAAGGCAAAGCGGTTAAAGAACTGGTCTTCCTGGCCAAACATGACACTTGAGCGGACGATCGTCGCCGATGGGAAAGCCTTCAGCAGTTCCTTTTCCCCGGCCGCTTTTGAGCGCAGATAGCGCGAAGGTCCATCTTCTGAAGCACCGAGAGAAGAGACATGTACGACGCGATCAACGCCCTCTGCTTTGGCAAATCGGGCGATCCTTGCGGCACCATCCACATGCAACGCGTCAAACTTCTGGCGCCCTTTCTGAGCAAGGATGCCAACCAGATTGACGACATCGTCGGCGCCCGCAATAGCCGCCTCTACTGATCCATCATCGCGCAAATTCGCCTGGATCGGCATGATCTGTCCGACCTTGCCCATTGGCTTCAGGAACATCGCATCATCGGGCCTGCGCACGGCAATCCGAATGCGGGCACCCGTAGATGCAAGTCTTTTCACAAGGTAGCGACCGGCAAATCCGGAGCCGCCAAAAACCGTCACGAGTTTGTTTGTCATTTCTGTTGTCTTACTGGCCCTTAAGTCATTCTGGCTCGTTTGCCCTGCCGCCGAAAAAAAACGCCGTACCGCATTCGGGCGCCATCATACGCAGCAATCGCCGGAGATCAATTGCTGAGCCGCAATGCGTTGATGAATAGCGATCAGCTTGACAACAGAGGGCAGCTGAAGGTAACCACGGCTCACTTCAGAGATGCCAGCTCATGATACTCTGAGCCCAGGTGGCGGAATTGGTAGACGCGCTAGCTTCAGGTGCTAGTGATCTTTATGGTCGTGGAAGTTCGAGTCTTCTCCTGGGCACCACTTTTTCCTCAGATTTGCGGCGAATTCAGAAATTTGCCCGCAGTCCGGTTCTGATTAGCCCTTCCGGCGAGTGACGCCGAAGGTCTATGCTGCGCCGGAAACAATGAAAGCCAGGCACAATCATGAGCGTTGAACTACATGTTGGCGACTTGCCCGCGGATGTCGATTTTGGATCAAGTGTCGCCATCGATACAGAGACCATGGGCCTCTCACCGGAAAGAGACCGGCTTTGCGTCGTTCAGCTCTCTGCAGGCGACGGCACAGCGCACATTGTTCAGCTGAAAGACCGCGAATACAACGCACCAAACCTGAAAGCGCTGCTGGTTGATCCGGAAGTGACCAAGCTTTTTCACTTCGGCCGTTTTGACCTTGGCATGCTGCAGCAATATCTCGGCGCGATGACAACGCCTGTTTACTGCACAAAAATCGCTTCAAAACTGGTCAGAACTTACACCGACCGGCATGGCCTCAAGGATCTTTGCCGTGAACTGCTCAGTGTCGATCTATCGAAAGCACAGCAAAGCTCAGACTGGGGTGCCGATACACTGACCCGGGCACAGCTTGACTATGCAGCTTCCGACGTTTTGCATCTGCACAAGCTCAGAGACCGACTGAATACCATGCTGGAGCGCGAAGGCCGGACCGAGCTTGCGGCGCACTGCTTTCGTTTCCTGGAAACCCGGGTCCGCCTCGATCTGGCAGGGTTCGCTGAAGAAGACATTTTCCACCATTAAGCCCCTCTCCGGACGAAGGCGGCTCTGCCTTTTTTTCGGCTTCTTATCCATTTAGGTTTTTGGCCGATGAGCACAACCTCAGACAACCTGCAGTATTCGAAAATCCGAAGCGGCCTTAAAGTCTTTTTGCCGGCCTTCGCAGCCCTGCTCATCATCGCCATGCTGATTTACCCGAACCTGGAGTCAGAAGACACCGGCTTCACCTTGTCCTTCGAAGATGCGGTCAGCGAAGACGGGGTGGTCCAGATGATCAACCCGCGATTTGTTGGCACCGACCGACTGGGGCGCCCCTATTCTGTTTCAGCGGCGCGCGCTGTGCAGGAACGCCAGGAAGAAAGTCAGACAAGACTGACCGACATCACCGCAGACATTGAGCTCAGGAGCGGTATATGGGTAACTTTGTCCGCATCTTCTGGTGAACTCACGCAAAACAATGAGCGTCTTCATCTTGACGGTCCAATTCAGATTTTTACAGATCTTGGCTATGAGTTTCAGACTGGCGACCTTTCGGTCAATCTGAAGGACGGACTTGCACAAACGGCAAGTGAAATTACTGGTCAGGGGCCTGGCGGGACAATTGTCGCCAACAGAATGGATGTGACCAGAAATGGCGATTGGATAGAATTCGGTGGTGGCGTCAAAATCGTCGTCTATCCGGTCGAAATGGCAGGGGGCGACTAGACATGCTAGAAGGTTTGCGGATCCCGGCGGCTCTGCTTTTCCCCATGCTGATCATGCTCAGCGCCGAGAACGCATTTCCTCAGCTACTGGGGGAAAACAGTCTTGATACTGATGCGCCGATTGAGATTACAGCAGACTCCCTCTCATATGACAGAGATCTCAACGTCGCGGATTTTCAGGGCAGCGTGGAAGTTGTTCAGGGCACGCTGTTTATCCAATCCGATTCCCTGCGTGTCATCTATGAGCCAGCCCAGGACAGTTCGGAAAGTACCAGCCTGACCGGCTCAATCAGCAGAATTGAAGCCAATGGGAATGTCTCAATTGTATCCGAAAAAACTGAAGCAACAGGTGATTGGGCGATCTATGAAGTTACATCTGACCTTGTAACGCTGGGCGGTCTGGTTCGTCTGCAGAGTGATGGCAATGTGCTGGTTGGTGATCGTCTGACCATAAATATGGCCACCGGCAATACGCGACTGGAGGCTGGCACGGCGGCAGGCTCAGGCCGTGTGCGCGGTGTTTTCCAGCCCCCCAGCGCGGCGGAAACCAGCCCCCAATAGCCGCCGGAGCCTGTCCCCTGGTAACTGAGGCGGAGCCGACAGCGACCTGCAGCTGCCTCTTTTGCCTTTACTTCGATCCCAGGAATAAGCAAAGATCGTGCCAACTGGGCAAACCTAATGCTACCGCTCAGTTGAGGATGATCGGCATGGCGACAAAAACAGGCACAGAAAGCAAGACCGAGAGCGGCACCGGGCCAGCAACAGATGCGCTTGGCGGCCTGTCCGTGCACCATATCGGCAAGACGTTCAGGAAGCGCCCTGTTCTTGTCGACATCTCGCTAGACGTTCAGCGCGGCGAGGCTGTGGGCCTCCTCGGTCCGAACGGTGCCGGCAAAACAACCTGTTTCTACATTGCCACCGGCCTGATTGCGCCAGACACCGGCACGGTCGAGCTTGACGGCGAAGACATCACAGATCTTCCGATGTACCGAAGAGCGCGCATGGGTATCGGCTATCTGCCTCAGGAGGCCTCTATCTTCCGTGGCCTGACGGTCGAACAGAACATCCGGGCTGTCCTTGAGATCATTGAGCCTGACGAGGATGCCCGGGAAGCTGCGCTCAATGACCTGCTGGAAGAATTTGCCATTTCGCATCTCCGGGGCGCCCCCGCCCTGGCTCTTTCGGGTGGCGAACGGCGCCGCGTTGAAATTGCCCGCGCTATTGCCTCCAAGCCGGTCTTCATGCTTCTCGATGAACCCCTTGCGGGCATTGACCCGATTGCAGTCCATGAAATTCGCCTGCTGACCGGCCAGCTGCGCGACCGGGGCATTGGCGTTTTGATTACTGATCACAATGTCCGCGAGACACTGGAGATCATTGATCGCGCCTACATTCTCTATGACGGTCGTGTGCTGATGCATGGCACGCCCGATGAGATCGTTGCAAACGAAGATGTCCGCCGCGTCTATTTGGGGGATCAATTCAGCCTCTGAAGGCTGATTGATGTGAAGTCTGATGGCGATCGGCCCCAAGCTTGAATTCAGACAGAGCCAAGCCCTGGTGATGACGCCGCAGCTGCAGCAGGCGATCAAACTCTTGCAGCTCTCCAACATCGAACTGAACGAATTTGTTCAGGAAGAACTCCTCAGTAATCCCATACTGGAAGAAGAAGGTGAAAGCGCGGAGCCCGTGCCAGGCCCGGACGATGACGCTGCATCTGAGGATCAGGTGGCGGCGGGAACAGCAGAACAGCCGGATGACACTGACAACCTCGAACCCGATGAACAGGCAAGGATCGACGACCAGGTCCTGAATGAGGAAGGTTTTGGCGACGGCAATGTCGGCGATGATCTGAGCGAATTGACCGAAGCCGACGTTGGCGCCCAGGCAGACAGTGGCGAGATACCCAAAGCCGCTGAAAGCCCCCTTGACATGAATCCTGACGACGCCTTTGACGCTGATGAACCCGACATACGACCGGACCCTCCGCAGAGCGAGGGCGATCATCAGAACGTTCAGATATCTGAATCGAAAGTTTCACCGGACAGCGATCTGCCTGACCGCGAAGCCACGATGACGGCAGAGCTAAGCCTACAGGCCCATCTTCTGGACCAGCTTTCGTCGGCAGATTTGAATGTCGATCAGAAGCTGATTGGGCGCTTTATTGTCGATGGCATTGATGAAGCCGGCTACTTCACGGAAAGCCTCCCTGAGATTGCCGCCGATCTCGGCGCCAGCGACCAAGCCGTTGAACAGGTCCTGAAAACTGTCCAGACATTTGATCCGACCGGCGTCGGTGCCAGGGATTTGATGGAATGCCTCTCGCTCCAGCTTGAAGAGAAGGACCGGCTCGATCCGGTAATGCAGACCTTCCTTGCAAACCTCCATCTCATGGCCTCCGGCGATCTCAAAGAAATCAAATCCGTCTGTCATGTTGACGACGATGATCTGGCAGAGCTGATCGCTGACATCAAGGCGCTTGATCCAAAACCGGGCCTCATATTTGATCCCGTCAATATTGAACCCATGATCCCGGATGTCTTTGTCCGCAAAAATGCTGAGGGCCAATGGACGGTCGAACTCAATGACGCAACGCTGCCCAGGGTCATCGTCAACAACGAATACTATGCGGTCGTCAAGGATGCGGTGAAGAAGGACGAAGACCGGCAATATCTGGCGGAGAAATTTAGCAACGCAAACTGGCTTGTTAAATCTCTTGATCAGCGGGCAATGACCATTCTTCGGGTGTCAGAAGAACTGGTGCGCCAGCAGAGCGGCTTTCTGAACCTTGGCGTACAGCATCTGAAGCCCCTGACCCTGCGCAACATCGCCGAAATGATCGATATGCATGAAAGCACTGTCAGTCGCGTGACATCAAACAAGTACATCGCGACGCCACGCGGCACTTTTGAGATGAAGTATTTTTTCACACCCGCCATCCAGGCCGTATCTGGTGCGGACGCCCATTCGGCCGAAGCAGTACGGGCGCGGATCAGAAACTGCATTGAAGGCGAAAGCCTGGACAAAGTTCTGTCAGACGACAAAATCGTATCCATTTTGCGCGAGTCGGGCGTCGATATCGCGCGGCGCACTGTGGCAAAATATCGCGAGGCTATGGATATTCCGTCAAGTGTGGAGCGCCGTCGTGCGAAACGGCAAGCTGAGCGCGAGCGCGCGCTTAGTGCCTGATGAGTGCCTGAGAAGCCACTTTTTGTGGCATTGCTGCCGCTTTAAAGCGGAACGGCCAGTACCTATTATTATCTCAGTGAGGTTGTTGACACTGGGCTCGGTCGCGACTATTTTCCGCCGCCTTGCCCGGGCCAGGTCCCAGATGGGTGCCCTGTCAGGGGAGTTTGGCTAAAGACTGATCGAAGCGATCCGGCCCTCAGGGCCAAAGTCAAAGGCCATGTTGAAACAGTTTACCGAGCTACAACTGAATGCAGATTCAAGTCCATGGAAATCAGTTAGACGTAGGCGATGCCCTGCGCGAACATGTTGAAGAAAGCCTTGGAGCCAGTGTTACCAAGTACTTTGATCGCCCGTTTGAAGCGAACGTATATTTTTCCCGGCAAAAAAATACTTTCCACGTTCAATGCTCGGTTCATATTGGTGCCGGCATTAACGTGCAAAGCCATTTCGACGCCAATGACCCCTACGTCGCCTTTGACAATGCTGTCGACCGGCTTCAAACCCAGCTCCGGCGCTACAAACGGCGACTGAAAAACCATCACAAATCACAGCGTTCGCTTCGCTCCGAAGACCTGATTGCACAGAATTATGTCTTGGCGGCTGAGCCGGAAGGTGCCGAAGAAAGTGATGAGCCGATGGAACCGGCAATCATTGCCGAAACCAACAAGCAAATCTCGACCCTGACGGTTGGTGAAGCCGTCATGCGTATGGACCTGGAGGATATGCCTGCGTTCATGTTCAGGAACAAATCCCATGGCCGCCTGAACATGGTGTACCGACGGCCCGATGGCAACGTTGCCTGGCTAGATCCGCAAATTGCTGAGTGAACTCAAATGCTGTGCTTTGGAAATTGGCCGGAACCGAGTGAAGGACATTTGATCTGATGGAGATTACAGACATTCTTGATCCCAAATTTGTCATCTCGGATCTGAACGCCAGCAGCAAGAAGCATGCGCTGCAGGCACTATCCGCGGAGGCGGCCAAACTTACGGGACTGACGGAACGCCAGATATTTGACGTTCTGCTCGAACGTGAAAAGCTGGGTTCGACCGGCGTGGGTCAGGGGATTGCAATTCCCCATGGCCGCATGGGCGAACTCAACCGCATCCACGGAATCTTTGCCAGGCTGAACAAGCCCATTGAATTTGATTCTTTGGACGGCGAGCAAGTGGATCTCATCTTCCTGCTTCTGGCACCTGAATCGGCCGGCGCAGATCATCTGAAAGCGCTTGCGAAAGTCTCAAGATTGTTCAGGGACAAAAAGGCCTGCGCTCAAATGAGGCAGTCACCGGGTGGCGAACATCTGTTCGACATCATCGCTGGCCGGGAACACAGCCCGACCTCGCTCGCATCCTCAAAATAACTCACCTGATTGCCGCTCCGACCGCGCCAGACCATTTTCGAATTCGAAATGGCCAGGGCCAGAAGCGCCACATGAAAATGGTATCGGGTCTAGTGCACGCTGAGAGGTGTCAGATCCTGCTGCAACGCAGTGCCAATTGCCCGATCCCGACTTTCAAAGAGACCCACGATCTGTCCATCCGCTGAACAGACCTGAAATCCTTCGACGCCATCTTCTTTGAACGCCTTCACATAGACGATCTGGGGCATGCCAAGGCGCGCAAAGTCGGCATTGGAGAGTTCAAACTCATGAACATCTCGTGCTGCACCTGCGTCAGCGATTTTGTCTGTGTCAAACATCCTTCGCTCCTTTGCTTTTCACGCCTTGATTTGCGGCTTCTACAGGAATTTCCGTTGTCGTGTTTTCTTCTGCCGCGTTGATTTCGATGTTTCGTACTTTGGGTTCCGGTTGGACTCTGATGAGATCGATATTGAGAAGCCCGTTGGCAAGCGATGCTTCCTTCACTTCCATCCCGTCAGCCAGCACGAAGCTGCGGCGAAACTGGCGGTTTGCGATTCCGCGATGGACGAAGAGCGGCTTATTGCCTTCGACCTGTCGGCCGCTGATATCAAGCTGATCCTGTTCAATCGTGACACTCAACTCCGATGGCCCGAAGCCAGCCACTGCGACGGTGATACGGAGGCAGTCGGCACCCCGTCGTTCGATGTTATAGGGAGGGTAGCCACCAGCACCTGCTCTGGAGATATCCTCCAGCAGCCGCTCAATATGATCAAAACCCAATAGGAAAGGGCTGTTGAACACCGATACGCGTGCCATCTATCCACTCCTCTGATGAGCGAGCTTTTGAAACGGCCCAGATGTGGCACCGCTTTCTAAGCCTTTAGATGGCCCTTTGTGGCCCGATTTCAAGTACTTCGAGAGCCCTTCCAGTGTCACTTATTGAGAAAATTCAGGGCCAATCCGGCAGTCTCCCATTCAGTAGCCACCAGCTTGCCGGTTGACGACAATGTCATGAACGCTGTCCTGAGCCCGTCGCCGCCAAAGCAGATGTTGGTGGTCATGGCATCCGGCATGGGCACATGGTGGATATCGGCGCCATCAGGCGAGATCACCGTGACACCGCCATTGCCGAGCGTGGCTACACAGATATTTCCTTCGGCGTCCACGGCCAGACTGTCGAACGCCTGACCGATTGGCAGATCGGCAACCAGGCTCCGCCCGGGTCCATGCGTACCTTTGGATGGATCAATCTCGCCGGGCCCTTTCAGCTCAAACGCCCAGAGCCGGCACATTGACGTCTCGGCCACATAAACCCGATCCTCCTCCGGCGACAGCCCAATACCGTTTGGAGTCTCAAGGGGGAAGACTTTTTCTTCAATGGACGAGCCATCCGCACTGGCATAATAGATGCCTGTACGATCACGATCCCGAGCTCGCGTCTTGCCAAGATCAGTAAACCAGAAGCCACCGGTAGCATCAAAAACGATGTCATTGGGTCCTTTGAGGGGCTCGCCATTGCAAGCGTCGTAGAGCACCTCAAAGTCGCCGGTTTCAACATCCACCCGCTCTATTCGGCCGGTGATGTAGTCTTCTGCCTGCATGCCAGGGAAAACGAGGCCATCACGGTCGGTCCACTGAAAGCCACCATTGTTGCAGACATAGCATTTGCCGTCCGGGCCCATTGCCGCGCCGTTCGGGCCACCGCCGAGTTCCGCAATGACGTCTTTGCTGCCGTCCGGATTGACACGCGTCAGCGCCTGACCCTTTATTTCAACCAGAATCACGCTGCCATCCGGCATGGCGATTGGCCCCTCCGGGAATCTCAGCCCCGCCGTTACTTCTCGCAGTTCGCTCATGTCGCCCTTCCATCCGTTTTTTTCAGGGCACATCCTATCGGCATCAACGGTTTTGCGTCCATTGCCTGATTTCGAAGTCAGCGCCTTTTCTTGAACCCCGGCATCTGAACCCCATGTTTAGAAGATGCAAACCAGCAACGACATTCGTGACAAAATTCTGGCAATCGCCCGAAAGCGCTTTGCTGAGAACGGCTACTGCAAGACCGGCATGGCCAAAATAGCCTCGGACGCGGGCATGTCAGCGGGCAATCTTTATCGCTATTTTGCAAGCAAGCTCGACATTGCCGAGGCGCTCTGCCGAGAGGCCTGCACAGGCATTTATGACCAGCTTAGCGTAGGTGCCAAGGATACAGGTGAGCCTGCAGCAAAGCGGCTGTGGGACTTTGTCCAGGGCGAACTCAGGCTCAGCTATCAGAGGCTGGATGAGCTGCCACGCCTGGTCGAAATGGCAGAAGATCTGATCGCCAGGCGGCCGCAGGTGAAGGAAGCGCAGCTCAGGATGTCGCGCTCTTTGCTGGTCGAAATCCTGGCCCAGGGCATCGCCAGCAACGAGTTTCAGATTAACGACGTGCTAGCCACCGCCCGTGCCATCCAGACGGGCACCACGAAATACCGTTATCCCCAGCTCTTTTCAAAACAGCCCCTGTCCGTTCTCGAAGATGAACTGGACGGTCTGATGGACCTCCTGCTGAACGGCATCTCTTCTCAAAATGAACAGATCTCTGAGAATTTGTCTCGCACTTTAGAAGAGACCCAATTAACGTCAGCATGATTTCAGATACTGATGTGACAAAAACTGGTTATTTTACAATCAGTTAACTTCTTATTGCAATTAAGGTATGCGTTTATTGCATAGCTATATTGCAATATTGTAATGAATATTTCCCACTTTATTCATTGCAGAAGTGGGAATAGTACCTATATAAAATCCACAGAGAACGAAGCAAAGAACCGATGCTTCAATAGACAGAATTTAAAGGAAACGAAAATGGGCTTGGACACACTTCTAAATCAGATCGGTCGGATGACCTGGCACGCAGATGTCACTGGCAAGAATCTGAGCCAGCTTCTCGCCCTCTGGGGCATGGCGCAGTTCCCCTACAGCAACCACAACTATTTCAATGGCTAATGAGCGGACGCCGGGCATTGAGGCGCGGAACAGAAAAAAGGAAAAGATGATGTTTAAGGTTTTTGAAGGCAGCGTAATCACTCTTATCGCACTTGGATTCAGTGTCGCACTTCTGCCGGTCGTCGTCTCTGGCCTCGGCGGCATCTAAAAAAGTTTAAGGCATCGCTGGCGCCCGTCCCTCCCTCCCCCCCCCTGAGACAGCGCCGGTGATGCCAACCTTTGGAAGCGAGTTCCTGAGAACTCCCTTTCAAAAACTGGCGGCCCCCTTTGAGAAATCGGGGGCCGCTTTTTTTTGCCCAACTTGATCCCTTTGGTCGCGGCCTCTAGGCTTTCACGAACAGTAGTTCGGTGAATGTAAGGAGATAATCAGTGGGGAACCGTAGCCGTCAGCCTTCGATGGCGGGCCATTTCAGCAAGCAAACCGTGCTCAGCCTGACGTCAGGACTATTGGTTCTGCTGTCCCTTGCCGGCTGCGAGCAGGCATCCGAAGTCGCGACGGAGACCTTTGAAGTCCGGGGGCTCAGTGCGCCTGCCGAAATCGTTGTCGATCGCTGGGGCATTCCGCACATCTATGCTTCCGAACATTTCGATGCGTTTTTCGTCCAGGGCTTCAACGCTGCAAGGGATCGTCTCTGGCAGATCGATTTCTGGCGCAGAAAAGGGCTTGGCGAGCTGGCGGAGGTATTTGGCCCTGAGCTGGTCGAAAAGGACCGGGCCGCAAGGCTGTTCAACTATACAGGCCCTATGGCCGCAGAATGGGCGGTCTATGGTCGGGACTCTGAGAAGATTGCCACTTCCTTTGCCGCCGGCATCAACGCCTTTATCGAGCTCACAGATGCAAATCCTGATCTGCTGCCGATGGAGTTTGCCATGCTGGGCTATGAGCCTGAGCGCTGGCAGGCCGACGACATTGTCCGTATTCGATCAAACGGATTATGGCGCAACGTGACAAGTGAAGTCAGACGCGCTCGCGTCGCCTGTGTCGCAGGCGTAGAAACACATAATATAAGGCAGATTCTGGAACCCGACTGGACTACAGCTGTGCCCGCCGGCCTCGACCCTTGCGACATTCCGAGCGATGTTCTGCGCACCTATTTGCTTGCCCGTGCGAACCTCACTTTCACAGAAGACATGAGAGCCGACAGTGAGAGTGGCACAACTCCGATCAGCGTCACGTTACTTGATGAAGAACACCTTCCAGGGGAAGGCAGCAACAACTGGACCATCGCGCCGTCGCGAACGGCAACCGGGCGCCCCATTCTGGCCAATGATCCCCACCGCGGCCACAGCCTGCCGTCGCTACGCTATATCGCCCATCTGAACGCACCCGGCCTGAACGTCATCGGCGCAGGTGAGCCCGGCTTGCCCGGAATTTCCATCGGTCACAACGAGCGGATTGCATTTGGTCTGACAATTTTTGGCATGGATCAGGAAGATCTCTATGTCTATGAGACAAATCCCGAAAACGCTGATGAATACGTCTATAACGGCGCCTGGGAGGCGATGACCAGCGCTCAGGAGGAGATCGCCATCAAGGGTGGCGAAGTCGAAACTGTAACCCTGAAGTACACACGCCACGGCCCAATCATCTATGAAGATCTCGAAAACAATCGTGCTTTCGCCATTCGGGCGGCATGGCTGGAACCGGGAATGGCGCCCTATTTTGGCAGCATCGGCTACATGAGAGCCAGCAACTGGGAGGAGTTTGTAACTGCGTTGGAATACTGGGGCGCGCCTTCTGAAAACCAGGTCTATGCCGACGTTGACGGCAACATTGGTATGAGGCCAGCGGGATTTCTGCCAAGGAGGCGGAATTTTGATGGCCTGATGCCTGTCCCTGGTGATGGCAGTTTCGAGTGGGAAGGGTTCCACCCCATGAGTGACATCTATCTGGAAGAAAACCCGGAGCGCGGCTGGGCGGCAACGGCCAATTCCATGGGCCTGCCGGAAGACTTCCCAATCGACGATGTTCGGGTCGGCTTTGAGTGGACGCCACAATGGCGTCACGACCGCATCGCCGAAGTGCTGAGCGCAAATAACGCTTCTACGGTGGCGGATTCTTTTGCCCTGCAGACAGATTTTACATCCCTGCCGGCGCGTCGGATCGCGGCCGTGCTTCCTGAAATCAGATCACAAGAATCCAAAGTCGCTGCAGCACTTACGCTAATTGGAAATTGGAATGCGGAGGTCACAGCCGATTCCGATGCCGCGGCCCTCTTCCAGGTCTGGTTCAGTCAGCACCTGCGGCAGGCCGTCACCGCCGCTCTTGTGCCTGAGGCCGCGGCCAGCATCGTCGGCGCCGCTGACACAACATTGACGGTTGCGCTCATTGAGGCGCCGGATCAAAGGCTGGGTGCTGATCCTGTTGCCGCGCGCGATTCTCTGGTCAACCGGTCCCTGGCGGCCGCTATTGCCCAGACCGAGGCGGCACTTGGTGAAGATTGGAGCCAGTGGAAGTGGGGTGACCTTCACAAGATTCGCTATCGTCATCCGCTTTTGGCAATTGCCAATGAGAGCGAGGCTGAAATGCTTCGAACGCCGGATCTTCCGAGGGGTGGCAGTGGTTACACGGTCAACAACACGGGTTTTGGACCTTCATTCGACGTTGGCGGTGGCGCTTCATATCGAATGGTGATCGATGTGGGTGAGTGGGACAATTCCATTATGACAAATACGCCAGGCCAGTCAGGCAATCCGGCGGATCCCCATTATCAGGATTTGCTGCCATATTGGGCGACCGATCAAAGCCTGCCGCTTCTGTTTTCGAGAGAGGCAATTGATGAGGCCGCCGATAAAATCATCCGTCTGATCCCGGCAAGCGAGTAACCGTTCAGTATCCCAGCGTCATGGCGGAAGGCCGCCTTGGATCTGATGCACCAAGGAAGAGGCCATCTTCGCGCAGGATTGACTGCGTACTGCCCATGGTGCCGATCCAGGTGACTGTATGTCCCTTGGCCTCCAGGATCGCAATCGTGTCGCGGTTAAGCCCTTCCTCCGCCCTGATCGTATCGGGGTGCAATCGATGCTGAAAGCGCGGCGCGTATGTTGCCTCCGCAATATTCATCTGATGATCGACAACATTCATGATCATCTGCAGCACTGTCGTGATGATGGTGCTGCCGCCAGGGCTGCCCACCGCCATGAAAGCCTCGCCGTCCTTGAACAGGATCGTTGGTGACATCGAGCTGAGCGGCCGTTTCCCAGGCTCTATGGCGTTGGCATCGCCACCCAGGAGGCCATAGGCATTCGGCACGCCTGATTTTGCCGACAGGTTGTCCATCTGATTATTGAGAATGATGCCGGTGCCCGCGGCAACCAGAGCGGTGCCGTAGCTGAAGTTCAGCGTGTACGTGTTTGAGACAACGTTGCCCGCGCTGTCCATGACAGAGAAATGAGTCGTCTCATTGCTTTCATAGGGCAATGGGTCGGCAAAGCGAATCTCATCTGACGGTGTCGCGCGATCAAGATCGATCTTCTCGCGCAAGCTGGCCGCATACGCTTTGGAGATCAGCCCAGAGACCGGCACAGGCCAAAACGCCGGATCGCCAAGATGCTGGGCCCGGTCCGCATAGGCAAGCTTACTTGCTTCGGCGACACGATGAATAGTTGCGGCGCTGTTGTGGCCGGTGGCGCCAATATCCCAGCCTTCCAGTATGTTCAGGATCTGGATCACATGGATACCACCGGAGCTTGGCGGCGGCATCGAGACGATGTCATAGCCGCGGTAGTTTCCCCGCACCGGTTCCCTGATTTCAGGAGCGTAATTCGCAAGGTCATCGGCCGTGATCAGACCGGCGCCCTCTTTCATGTCGCGAACCAGCCGTTCAGCGATCTCGCCCCGATAGAATGCATCTGCGCCATGGTCCGATATCTGCTGCAATGACCATGCAAGATCGGGTTGGTGCAGGGTGTCACCGCTCCTATAGAAATCTTCGCCAGAGTAGAAAATCCCTGCAGCGTAGGGCTCCGAACCAAGCCGCGGTCGCGCTGACGTCAGTGAGATCGCCAGATCCTCTGTCACACGGACACCATTCAGCGCGAGCTCGATGGCCGGCTCAATGACATCCTGAAGGCTCATGGTCCCATACTGCCGAAGCGCCAGCGTCAGGCCAGCAACTGTGCCCGGCACCGCCACCGCTTTGCGCGTGTTCGTTGCAGCCACGCGATCCACATTGTCTTCATCATCGAGGTACATGTCGCGGCTGGCGGCCGCTGGCGCCATTTCGCGATAGTCGAGCGCAACAGTTTCGCCAGCTTCCGCCAAATGTATGATCATGAACCCGCCGCCGCCCAGGTTTCCGGCCCGCGGCAGGGTCACAGCAAGTGCAAATCCCACGGCGACCGCTGCATCCACGGCATTGCCGCCCTGCTTCAGAATTTCGACGCCAATGCGTGTCGCCTCGGCTTCCTGGCTCGCCACCATGCCCTTCCATCCGACAACTGGATGGACAATGTCGCGTGACGACAGGATGGTCCTCTCCTGCGCGACTGCAAATGTGCCGGAGGCAATAAATCCGAAGATTGTCACGCAGAATACCGTAAACTGTGAAAGCAGGCGGCATCCTGAAGCTAACGACATTTGAATTTCTTTGACCTTCGAGCGCATCTGTCTCCCCTGCCCACACTCCTCGGTGCAGAATTCCCGCCTGGATTTAGCTGATTATCGTACTGCCCCTAGTAGGGGTAGCCTGTACCCATCTCGCCTTGGGGCATATCGCGGGGCGCTTCAATGGCTATTGGCCCCTGATCTTCGTCGGACATGTAGGGGTCCTCCATGATCTCGCCCGCCCGATCATTTATGGAAGTGAGATGCTCGTTGAGGGTGATCTGCTGAGCCTCAAACCAGGCGTCCTCGCCAGCTGCCTGAAGGGCAACAAAATCACTTTGCAGCACTTCAATGTATCGGCCGCGGCATATGTTGAAATTTTCCCAGCGACGTTCATAGCGTTGCCGGCTTATCGGGCTTGAACTGATGGCAGACTGGTTCGGCGCCTCGCACTCATACTCGGGCAATACATAACCGAGGGCCGCAGCAAGCTCCGTGCTGGGCTCATACTCATTAACGGCGCCCTGTTCAGTGACAGGCACTGATTCAGTTGCCTCCTGAGCCTGTGCCATATCAACTGACATGATCAGGCTGACAGCAATCGCTATCCACTTCATGATTTCCCGTGCCTTTGCAAAGTTGAATGTACGGCCCAATCTAACAGAATTCTGAGCCCATACCGCAATTGCGCCGCTGATTTGACCGGGCGGGCTTTAAACTGGCAAATTCCTGCCTACCTTAGGGTTCACGCCTCGGCATCGCTATTGAGCGAAAAGCCTTCGATAGGAGCGACTCGGGCCCTTTACTGTGCATCGATGTGAACTTTGCTATAGTGGCGCGCAGCAAGAAGACCAAAAAGTGACGTGAAATGGCTAATCAATTGAAATTCGATGAAGAGCTGTCGACAGAAGAGACAAACACTGTACATCTCCTGTGGCAGACCATCAGGGATGAAGTCCTGGCAAAGGCGCAAAATGAGCCTGTGCTGAATGCTCATGTGAAAGCAGCTATTCTTGATCATGATAATCTGGCCGATGCACTGGCTCATCAGCTCGCCAGCATCATTCAGACCGATGTTGTGGCAACGGAGACGCTGACGGCGGAATTCGCAGCGATCCTTGCAGAACATCCAGGCATTGTTCTGGCCGTTCATCGGGATCTTAAAGCTATCCTTGATCGCGATCCGGCCTGCGACGCCTTTTGCATTCCTTTTCTCTTTTACAAGGGTTTCCACGGCATCGAGCTTCATCGCATTGCCCATCAGCTCTGGATTGATGGCCGGGCGGAGTTTGCCATGTTTATCCAGTATCAGGTTTCCACAAGGCTTAGCATGGATGTTCATCCCGCAGCTTCCATCGGATCCGGCATTATGATCGACCATGGCACCGGCATTGTCATTGGCGAGACCGCTGTCATCGGCGACAATGTGTCACTTCTGCAGGGTGTAACCCTGGGTGGGACAGGCAAGGAATCCGGTCAGCGCCATCCCAAGATCAAAGAGGGCGTCCTGATCGGTGCCGGCGCAAAAATCCTCGGTAATGTAACGATCGGCCGTGCCGCCAAAGTTGGTGCCGGCAGCGTCGTGCTGAATGATGTACCGGAACATGTGACAGTGGCCGGTGTGCCCGCCAAAATCGTCGGCGAGCCCAAGGAAGATCAGCCTGCGTTCAACATGGATCACCTCGACATCGGAACAGGTATCTAGGTTCCTTCAGTTGGATGCCCGGCGATGAATGCGCCGACTGCCTTGTTGAATTCTTCCGGAATCTCGAAATAAGACGAATGACCTGTATCGCCAAGATTCTGGACCTCGGCGCCCGGCACATAGGACGCCACCAGCTCGATAATCTGTGGCGGAAAGATCGCGTCCTTGTCACCGGTGATGAAAAGCGTCGGTACATTGTAGGACTGAAGCTGCTCAGGCGACGTCACAACGTCAGTTTCTCGCATCCGCACCAGCAACGAGCGGTCCATGTTGACATTAAAGCCTGAAATTCTGTTGTAGAGATAATTGCCGTTCGGATTCTTGGCGGGATAGTCATATGCGACGGCACGCGTCTCCAGCGGCAATGACGACCGCTCATCGGCAAGCTCTGCGGCAAGCTTCTGAGATGCCTCGGACGCGATCGTCGCCGTGGTGTGCGAATAGACGATACATGACACGCGATCGGGATGATCAAGTGCCATACGCATCCCGGTCCAGCCGCCCATGGACTGACAGACCAGAGCACATTGCTGAATGCCCTCAGCGTCCAGAATCGCGATCAGGTCTTCGCCAAAAAGCCTCGGCTGAAAATCCTCAGGCGGGCAAGTGGAACGACCGAACAGGCGATGATCAAAGGTAATGACCTTGTGATTTTTTGAAAACTCGGGAACCTGTTGCCACCAGCTTGCCGCATTGCCGCCGGCGCCATGGGCAAACACGATGGCCGGCCCCTCGCCCGTCACTTCATAGTAAATGGATGCTCCGTGTGATTCTACGCGGCTCATGGCCCTCTCCCTGTCGCGTTTCTGTTCCCTGCAGCCTACAGGCCCAGGATCGAGCTCTCAATCCCCGGCCAGGCGGAATCCTTCGACAACATTGTCGTGGATACGAAGAAGCCGCTCATGTGACTGATGACCGTGTGCGACAAGAAGAACATCAACGCCCAGTTCCCGGCCCACTTCCAGATCATGATCTGTATCGCCGATCAGCAATGTCGATTGGGCCTCATGTGTGGAGGCCGCAACAAGTTCCTTGCCCCGGTCCTCCTTCGACGCCGCCATGTTATTTGCTACGCCAAAGACATGGCGGAAACTGCTCGCGATGTCGAAATGATCCAGCATTTCGAGCACATGCCACTCTGCCGCTGCCGTCAGGATCGACTGGTCCTGGCCATTTGCGGCAACTGCACTCAAAACGTCGATAACGCCGTCATGGAGCGCCGCACCTCGGGCCCGCTGGTCATAGATCGCCATATAGCGATCAGCCAGCTCTTCAAACGATGAATGCTCGAATCTGAACCCGAGGCGCTTGTAATATTCCTTGATCGGGAACCCGAAAATCTCCCGGTAACGATCCTGGTCGGGTATGGGCAACCCCTCTTCGCGCAGAAAAATACTGACCACATCAATACAGATCGCCACATCATCAAGGAGCGTCCCGTTCCAGTCCCAGATGATGTGGTCGTACCCTTCCAGCGCTGAAAGAAACCTGTGCATAGAGTGCCCTTGCTGTGATCAGACAGCGAGAATATGCCCTGTACCAGAGCACATTCAATTGGTTATCTTGCGCCTGATCTGATCCACACGGAGACGGGCATGAGCCTCTTGGACAAAACGATTCACATCACCCGCCCCTATGAGCCCGGCGATCAAGCCGCTGTTGTCGATGTGTGGCGCCGTTCGGGTGATGCGGCTTACCAGTTCCTGCCGACATGGCAAGCCTATACGCTGGAAGACCACACCAGGTTTTTCCGGAACAGGATTGTGAAGAGCTGCGACATCTGGGTCGGTATCGACGAAGGTGAAGTTACCGGCTATCTCGCCCTCAATGGTTCCTACATTGACCGGCTCTACATCAGCCCTGACTGCCAGCGCGCAGGCCTGGGAAGTCATTTCATCGCCATGGCGAAAGATCTACACCCGAATGGGTTGGAGCTTCACACCCATCAGGAAAATCTGCCGGCCTGCGCTTTTTACGAAAAGCATGGCTTCACTGTTTTCAAGCTCGGCATCAGCCCACCACCTGAATCGGTCCCGGATGTGGAATACCACTGGCGGCCCTCCACGATTTCGACCACATAGCAGCCATCGCAACATCCAGAAATCCCATGGACCGGTAAAACGGCATGCCTGTGCCGACGTATGCCACGGTCGCACCGAGCTCGCCCACCCGGCGAACCGCCTCCAGTACCGCAGCCTGAGCGAGACCGAGGCGGCGGAAATCGGGATCCGTGGCGACCGGTTCGATGTAGCCGAACCTGTTTTCAGGCTCGTACCACATTCCGCAATAGGCAACGAAGGTACCGTCAGGCGCCTTGACGACGACGTTCAGCTCACGGCGGTATGTTGGTGCAGACTGCATCAGGATCTGGCCGGCAAGTTCCTCGGCCGGCGGCTCTCCGGAATGGTTGAATCCGCGATGAAGGATGCGCTGACGTTTCCTGATGTCGTCATCTTCAGCCATATCGCTCAAAGCGAAGCCCTCGGGCAACTGCGGCCGGATTTCCTTTCCCGTAATTCTGAGACAGGTCATGTCGCGCCGGACTTCTGGGAACCGGTGATATCCCCTGGCAAGTGCCAAGGCTTCAAAGTCAGTGTCGGTTTCATCAATATGGAAACGGAGAGTGCGCTGGCCGTCTTCAGCCTTCGCCAGATTTTCCTCGGCATAGATCACCAGCTCTTCTTTCAGATGGAGGTAACTCTCAGCAATCTGGAAAAACACTTCACCCCGCTCATGTTCCGCATGGGCCACGGCAACAATTTCACCTTCGTCTTCCCAGACGCCGAACGTGCCAAGGCTTGCCTCATCAAAGCCCGTGTGAAAGTGCATGTAAGCCCATATGGGCTGGAGCCAGTTCAGGTAGCCGCTCGCCTGCCCATAGGTTCGGACAAGAAACGCGCTGACCCGATCATAGTCAGTCGCTCGCACATAGGGTCTGACGGATACGGTCATAGAAAGGCTCCCCTCATCCGGCATTTCACAGGGCCTATTGTACCTTGATCGGATTTGAACGGCGTTGATCGGCAGCATAGGATGGGAATTCTGGCAACAAGGAGAAAGCCTGGGTATGGCAAATGCGCGACCAGCGGCGCTGATCTATCAGACGTGTCTGCCAGGGGCGGACCTCTGGGCCGACTGGGCAATCTGAGCGCCAATTTGAGGCGACAACTATTCATCTACAGCCGCGTGCCATAAGGTAAGCGGCGCAAAACAGAATTCAGGAAAGTAACAGCAATGAGCGACACCTATACACCGCCAAAAGTCTGGACATGGGACAAAGAGAGCGGCGGAAGATTTGCCAGCATCAATCGTCCGATCGCCGGCGCGACACATGACAAAGAACTGCCGGTTGGCAAGCATCCCCTGCAGCTTCATTCACTTGGCACCCCGAATGGCGTCAAAGTGACGATCCTGCTGGAAGAGCTCCTGGCACTAGGCAAGGACGCTGAATATGACGCTTACATGATCAACATCGGCGAGGGCGATCAGTTTGGCAGCGGCTTTGTCGAGATCAATCCCAATTCCAAGATCCCGGCGCTTCTGGACAGAGGCACGACACCCCACACCCGCGTTTTTGAGTCAGGCGCAATCCTCGTCTACCTGGCCGAGAAGTTTGAAGCGTTCCTGCCGACGGAACCATCAGCACGGGCAGAGTGCATGTCCTGGCTTTTCTGGCAGATGGGCAGCGCGCCCTATCTCGGCGGCGGTTTCGGGCATTTCTATGCCTATGCGCCTGAAAAATACGAATACCCGATCAATCGTTACACCATGGAAGTAAAGCGCCAGCTTGATGTCCTTGACCGCGATCTCGCGGAGCGGCAGTTTCTCTGTGGCGACGACTACAATATCTCTGATATGGCGGTCTATTCCTGGTACGGCCAGCTCGTCCTGCACAACAGCTATGACGGCGGCGAGTTCATCGAGGCATCGTCCTACAAGAACGTCATCCGCTGGGCCGAGGAGATCGAGGAACGCCCGGCGGTCAAACGTGGCCGTCGCGTCAACACCCGAAGGGCGCCTGAGCGCCACAGCGACGCCGACATCAATATGGATGACTAGGCAGGCCGCTAATAGCCCTCGCTCTGCTCGGCGCCATCATTGATGACGTAGTAATCACCCTTGTTACCAACAAAAGTGTGCTTGGCAATGGTGACGCCCGTTGGCGTGTCAAATGCCCCCATGGCAACACTGATATGCTCATAGCCTTCCATCTGCGGCGCCCAGAAAAGTGTTGAGCCACAAATCGAACAGAAACCGCGTCGGACCTTTTCCGAAGACTGATACCAGGCTACCTTGTCCTCGCCCTTGAGCGCCAAGTCCGAGATGAGGACATTGATCCCCGCCAGAAAATGCCCGGATTGCTTCCGGCACTGCGTACAGTGACAGGCTTCCGGCGCGTGCGCGAATTCACCTTCGACTTCAAACGTTACCGCCCCACAGAGGCATGATCCCTTATGCATGATCTGATCTCTTCCTGTTGATCAAGCCGCCAACCGCGGGCAACGCGCGCATCTCACTTGAGCCGCATTCCGCTCTCCGTCTGAAAGCTGACGAATTCAGAATAGCCGTAAAGAGTCTGCTTGTGACCCAATGCGGACATCGGGCCCCAACTTCCAAAGATTGAGCGATACGGTTGAAGCAGAATTTTACAGATCAGAGAACAATGCAGCCATTGGGTTGTCAGCCGCTTAAAATGCAATAACATGGGGTGACAACCTTCAGGTGCTGAGCTAGAGTTTTTCGTTGTACGTTGCCTCTTTCAGTCCATATACATTTCGAGCGATCCAATCTGCAGACCGAGGGGCCCGCTGCACACTTGGCGATTTGGTTTTAGACCAGGTGGACGTCAACGTCAGCTCATCCCCTCTTCAGATAGCTTGAGTACCGACTGGAATTATCTGAAGCGGCGGCTTCGCCAGGGCTGACGAGGCTACAGGGAGGGTATTAATGCGGTCTGTTCTGTCAGCTTTCGCAATGTTGTTCCTGGCATTGACGTTCAATGCATGTGGTGGCGGTGGTGGGGCCAATCCCCCGCCTGTGGATCCGCC